>NZ_JBEUWT010000001.1:2038003-2168519 GCF_045517775.1 Microbacterium deferens | reverse complement strand
CCTCGCCCGCAGGGCAACTTCACTACCTTATCCCACCCACACCGACTGTCAAATCCGCGTCTCAGCCGCCGAAGCGAGAAGAGTGTTGGTTGACTCGGTCGGAGTGACCGGGCTCCTGATCATAGACCTTGCGGTCGGTCACGCTCAAGAGCCTGACCAGATCGGGATGTTCGTCCACTTGAGGGGGCGGGGCCTGTCGGCCTCTCCGCTCAACCCTTTGGGGCGAACAGATATAACTCTAAGGCGGGATCCCGCACTCGTCCAATCACGGTGCGTCCCGGGCGTGTCGCGCCTCAGGCCGAGGGGTTCGGAGTCAGCGTGTACTTGGTCTGGAGGTACTCGTGGATGCCCTCCGCGCCCCCCTCTCGGCCAAGCCCCGACTGCTTCCAGCCGCCGAACGGCGCCGCCGCGTTCGAGACGACGCCCACGTTCAGGCCCATCATCCCGGTCTCCAACTTCTCGATCATTCGCTGACCTCGGGCGAGGCTCTCGGTGTACACGTACGACACCAGTCCGTACTCGGTGTCGTTGGCCAACCGCACGGCCTCATCCTCGTCGTCGAACGGGACGATCGCGAGGACGGGTCCGAAGATCTCCTCGCGCAGGATGTCGCTCCCCGCCCTGACGTCGCTCAGCACCGTGGGTTCGTAGAACGTGCCGGATCCCGCGATCGCGGAGCCACCGGTGTTCAGGGTCGCGCCTCTCTCCAGGGCGTCGCCCACCAGCGCGGATGCCTTGTCGACCGCCCGCTGGTCGATGAGCGGACCGATCGTCACGCCGTCCTCGGTCCCGCGACCGATGCGGAACTGCTCCACACGCTCGGTAACCCGCCGCGCGAACTCCCCGGCGAGCGAGCGGTGCACGATGAAGCGGTTCGCCGCCGTGCAGGCCTGCCCGATGTTGCGGAACTTCGCGGCCATCGCCCCGTCGACGGCTTTGTCGAGATCCGCGTCGTCGAACACGACGAAGGGTGCGTTGCCGCCGAGCTCCATCGACGTCCGCAGCACGCCCGCCGACGCCTGCTCCAGGAGCTTGCGTCCCACCGGCGTCGAACCCGTGAACGAGAGTTTCCGGAGGCGGGGGTCGCGAATGATGGGCTCCGACACCGCTCCCGACGTCGAGGTCGTGATCACGTTGACGACCCCCGCGGGCAGACCCGCCTCCTCCAGCAGGCGAACGAACAGCAGGGTGGTCAACGGGGTCAGCTCGGCCGGCTTGATCACGACCGTGCACCCGGCGGCGAGGGCCGGTGCGATCTTCCGCGTGGCCATGGCGAGCGGGAAGTTCCAGGGGGTGATGAGGAAGCAGGGGCCGACCGGATGCTGCGACACGATCATCCGTCCGGTGCCCTCGGGGTTGGGCCCGTAGCGCCCCTGGATACGCGGCGCCTCCTCGCTGAACCAGCGCAGGAACTCACCGCCGTAGACCACTTCGCCTCGCGCCTCGGCGAGAGGCTTGCCCATCTCCAGTGTCATCAGGAGCGCGACGTCCTCCTTGCGCGCCTGAAGCAGATCGAACGCGCGACGCAGGATCTCGCCGCGCTCGCGCGCGGGGGTGGCGGCCCACGTGGGGAAAGCTGCGACCGCAGCATCCATCGCTGCTTCGCCGTCGGCTATCGACGCGTCGGCGATCGTTCGGATGACGGCGCCGGTCGAGGGGTCCACGACATCGAGCGTCTTGCCGCCTTCGGCGGTGCGCCACTCCCCGGCGATGAAGAGCCCGTCGGGAACGGATGCCAGCAGCTCGGACTCTCTGTTGTCTGACACGGGACTCCTTCGGTTCGAACGCGGGCGACAGTGACTCCCCGCCATTCTCGCCAGAGACCCGCCGACCGACGATGGACATCGCGTACACGCAGCGATCGTGGATCGCCACTGCGTCGAAATGAGCGATGATCCGCTCGCACGTCAGCCCCGCACGGTCTCCCGCACGTCTGTGAACTTCAGGGCGAGGATGCGGGCGCCCTGGGCGTGCAGCGCATCGGAGACCGGGGCGCGCAGGATCGACACCGACTGCGGATCGAGACGCTTGCCGTCGTGCTCCACGTGTCCCTTCAGAACCACGATCGCTTCGGTGCCGATCTCGACGGCGCGGTCCCCGTCGAGATCGTCGAACGTGGCGCTGGCCGAGACGACACGCGGATCGAAGGCCAGCACGAGCAAGCGGCTCGTGCCACCCGGCCGGTCGACCGGCCGATGCATCTCGATCAGGGCGGCGTCCTGTGCCAGCGCCCTGTCGCGACGCAGGGGCACGCCCCGACCGGCTCCGATCCGCACCTGCGGACCCGAGATGCCGACGATCAGCTGCTCTGTGCCGGCCGGCGCATAGATCTTCCCGTGAGGGCTCCGCAGCTCGACGAGGCGCAGCAGCCAGCGCAGGCTCGCTCCGGAGCCGCCGTCGGTCCAGATGTCGCGCAGGGTGCCGATGCCGTCACTCAGATGCTGCGGAGGCAACCGGAGGAAGGAGAGAACGTCCACGGGGTCGATCCTCTGAAGTCGCGGGGGAGGCGGACGCCCGTCGCGCCCACCGACGACCGGTGCACCGGGCGGCCGAAGCCACCCGGTGCACCGTTGTCGTGCGTGTGTGTATCAGGCCCTGCCGTCGGCGAGAACGTAGCCCTCTTCGCCGTGGACGACGGTGTCGATGCCCGCGATCTCGTCTTCGTTCTTGACGCGGAAGCCGATCGTCTTCTCGATGGCGAAGCCGATGATGTAGGCGAGGACGAACGAGTAGATCAGCACCGCGAAGGCCGCGATCGCCTGTGCCAGCAGCTGCGTTCCGTCGCCGCCCATGAACAGGCCGGTGTCGATGGCGAAGAAGCCGAGGTACAGGGTTCCGATCATGCCGCCGACGAGGTGGATGCCCACCACGTCGAGCGAGTCGTCGAAGCCGAGCTTGAACTTCAGCTCGATCGCGAGGGCGCAGACGGCACCGGCGATGAGGCCGAGCACGATGGCCCACACGGGGGTGAGCGAACCGCAGGCCGGGGTGATCGCGACGAGACCGGCGACCGCACCGGATGCAGCGCCGACCGACGTGGGCTTGCCGTCCTTGATCTTCTCGACGACGAGCCACGCGAGCAGGGCTGCCGCGGGGGCCGCGATCGTGTTGACGAAGGCGAGTGCCGCGGTGCCGTCGGCGGCGAGCTCGGAGCCCGCGTTGAAGCCGAACCAGCCGAACCACAGGAGGCCCGCGCCGAGCAGCACGAAGGGCGGGTTGTGGGGGACGTGGACGCCCTTCTGGAATCCGACGCGCTTGCCCAGCACCAGCGCGAGGGCGAGGGCCGCCGCTCCGGCGTTGATGTGCACAGCCGTTCCGCCGGCGAAGTCGATCGCACCGACGCCGATCCACTCCTGCAGACCGTGGGTGATCCATCCGCCGTACGCGAAGCCGCCCTCCTCGGCGAGGCCGAAGTTGAAGACCCAGCTGGCGACCGGGAAGTAGACGACCGTCGCCCAGATGCCGGCGAAGATCATCCACGACCCGAACTTGGCCCGGTCGGCGATCGCGCCGGAGACCAGCGCGACGGTGATGATGGCGAAGGTGGCTTGGAAGGCGACGAACGCCAGCGGCGGGTACGCCGCTCCTTCAGGCGTTTCGAGGAGGCTCGTGAGTCCGACGGCCGACCAGTCGATCGCCCAGGGCGCGACGGTTCCCTCAGCGCCCGGGAACGCGATCGCGTAGCCGTAGAGCACCCAGAGGACGCCGATCAGACCCATGGCGCCGAAACTCAGCATCATCATGCTGATCACGCTCTTGGCCTTCACGAGGCCGCCGTAGAAGAACGCGAGCCCGGGTGTCATCAACAGCACCAGCGCCGCTGCGATGAGAATGAATGCGGTATTGCCTTGATCCATCTCGAGGACCTCTCTGCGGGGACGCAAGAAGTGCGTCGGGTCTACACAGAGTGACGAATCACCGTTTCCATCCCCCACATCCCCTGTTTCGGGGATGTTGCGTCATGCACCGCTCATGTAAACACTGCGTGACGCGGGCGGCCGCCTGCGACGCGCGCGAGGGCGCCATGGTGCGGCGCTCACGGGCAGACGCGGACGCCGCGCCCCTGGAAGGTGACGATGTCGCCGAGCTGCAGCTGACGGCCCCGACGGCGGTCGACCTCGCCGTTCACGGCCACGTAGCCATCGATGATGGCTTCTTTCACGTCACCCCCGGAGTCGAGAAGACCCGCGAACTTCAGGAACTGCCCGAGACGGATGCCGTCACCGCCGATCGATACGTCGTCGACGGGACCAGAAGATGCCATCCCCGAATGGTAGCCAACCGAGCGAGAGTCAGACCTCTCGTCGGACGATCTCGGCGCCGGCTCCCAACGCGACCAGCTTGGCGCGAGCGACGCTCCGGCGCAGCGGCGCCATGCCGCAGTTGGTGGAGGGGTAGAGCTTGTCGGCATCGACGAACCGCAGTGCACTCCGCAGGGTGTCGGCGACGGCCTCGGGCGTCTCGACGGCATCGGTGGCCACGTCGATGGCCCCGACCATGACCTTCTTCCCACGAATGAGCTCCAAGAGATCCATGGGGACGTGGGAGTTGTGGCACTCCAACGAGACGATGTCGATGCTCGACCCCCGGAGCTGGGGGAAGGTCTCCTCGTACTGGCGCCATTCCGATCCCAGGGTCTTCTTCCAGTCGGTGTTCGCCGTGATCCCGTACCCGTAGCAGATATGGACGGCGGTCTCGCAGGTGAGGCCCTCGACGGCCCGCTCCAGCACGGCGACGCCCCAGTCCTTCACCTCGTCGAAGAAGACGTTGAAGGAGGGCTCGTCGAACTGGATGATGTCGACGCCGGCCGCCTCCAGCTCCCTGGCCTCCTGGTTGAGGATGGTCGCGAACTCCCACGCCAGTTTCTCCCGACTGCCGTAGTGCGCGTCGTAGAGGGTGTCGATCATCGTCATGGGGCCGGGCAGTGCCCACTTGATGGGCTGATCGGTCTGCGAGCGCAGGAAGCGGGCGTCGTCCACGAACACCGGCTTCTCGCGGCTCACCGCCCCGACGACCGTGGGAACCGACGCGTCATAGCGATTGCGGATCCGGACGGTCTCACGTTGCTCGAAATCCACGCCGCCGAGGTGCTCGATGAAGGTGGTGACGAAGTGCTGCCGCGTCTGCTCGCCATCGCTCACGATGTCGATGCCTGCCGCTCGTTGATCCGACAACGACAAACGCAGAGCGTCGCGCTTGCCCTCCGCCAACTCGTCGTCGCGCAGCTTCCATTCGGACCAGAGGGTCTCGGGCTGGGCGAGCCATGACGGCTTGGGCAGGCTCCCGGCAGTCGATGTGGGGAGCAGGTTCGTCATGACTGCCCTCCCTGCTGCTCGCGGAAGCGGGAAGACCATTCCTCCAGAACCTCCCGATGGGGCTCGATGAACCTCTCCTCGGCGAACCTCCCCTGCTCCACGGCGAGCCGGCTCCTGTCCACCCTGTCGTAGACGATCCGGGTCGTGGAGTAGTCCGCGGTGCTCAGGCTCGGTCGATACCTCTTGCCCGCGACCGAATTGGCGTTGTAGATCTCCGGTCTGTAGATCTTCTGGAAGGTCTCCATCGTGCTGATCGTCGAGATCAACTCGAGGTTGGTGCAGTCGCTCAGCAGATCACCGATGAAGTAGAAGGCCAGCGGTGCGACGCTCCCCGCCGGCATGAAGTACCGCACCTGCATGCCCATCTTCGCGAAGTACTCATCGGTCAACGAGAACTCGTCCTGGCGATATTCGACGCCCAACACGGGATGGCGGTTGTCGGTGCGATGGTAGGTCTTCTCGCTCGAGACGCTCAGACAGATGACCGGTCGCTTCGAGAAGTGCTGCGCGTACACATCGGAGCGCAGGAAGCTCTGGAAGAGAGTGCCGTGCAACTCCCCGAAACCCGCCGGCACGACGAGGTCGGAACGCCCCTCGTTGTGTGCCGGGAGGACGACGCTGAAGTCGTAGTCGCGTACGTACGAGGAGAAGTTGTTGCCCACGACACCCGGGATACGCGCGCCCGCAACCCTGTCGACGATCGTCGTCTGCAGGATCTCGATGATGGGGAAACCATCGCCGGCGCCGTGCTCGTCGAGATCCACCTCCACGGACACGATGTCGAGGTCGAGCGAATACCGATCCCCGTCTTCGTTGTCCCAGTGGGCCAGCTCATTGAAACGGTTGTCGATCATCCGCAACGCATTTCGAAGGTTCTGCTCGCGGGACTCGCCCCGAGCGAGGTTGGCGAAGTTCGTCGTGAGCCGGGTATTGCCCGAGGGGCGGTAGTCCACGTCGAAGCGGGTGCGCTCGACGGAGAAAGCGGGAGAGTACGGAGAGATGAGACGCACGGTTCCGATCCTCACCAGTCGGTCTCGCACCCGCAATCCGAGTCGTAAACATCCGTCACGCGGTCTTGCTCCGCCACCGGGCCACGTCGGGTCGGCGCCTACGCGACTGCTCGACCCGATCCCGACCGCCACGAATCCGCCGCGATCGGCGGCGTCGCCGTGCGTCGCGTCATCGCTGGATAGAACCGCGCATCATGGGCGAGGATGCTGCCATGCCCCGACATCGTTCGTCGCGATCGACCGTCACGATCCACGCGGCCGGCGTCGCGCTCGCCGTCACGTTGGGCGGATGCGCGTCGGCGGCACCGGGTGCCGACGCGGCGGCCGCCGACGTGATCGCTGAGCGCGCGAGCGCGGTCGGCATCGCGGCGGACCTCGTTTACACGACCGAGGTGGACGGCTACGACCTGGCACCGCAGTCCGTCGGCCCGGGCGCGATCGACGGGATGTCGGCGACATGGTTCAACCAGGCCACCGGGTCGATGATCACCATCCGCACGGATCGCACGGAGCTCACCGCCGCGACCTGCGCCGAGACGCCGCTGTGGGAGACACCCGGTGCGCCCGTGACGTGCGCAGAGGAGGAGGGCGATATCTGGCACCGAGCGGCGGGCGGCGTGGACGAGTACGTCGCCGCCCGAGACGGCGCATCGATCTGGGTCGCCGGGATGAACGAGGCGCCGCCCGCCGACCTGCGGGCGGCCGCGAGGGCCGTGCACGTGCCGTCGGAGGCCGAACTCGACCTCCTCTTCTCGGATGCCCCCGAGGTTCCTCCCACACCCGTGGAGCGCGGAGACCTTCCCGAGAACGGCGACGGGGCTCCGATCGATCCGGGCGGCCCGGGAGGCTGACCGATCATTCGACCGCGCGTCAGCCCACGCGCGGAAGCGCTATTCTCGGCCGTCCTCGAGGGGGATCAGCATCGTCCTGAAATCACCCGGCGCGGTGTGGAGCTCCCAGATGCGTTCGGCGACGTCGTCGATGCCGTTGTCGAGGTTCAGCTTCGGGATGGCGCCGGGGATGACCAGCTGCGAGACGCCGATGCCCTCGTCGGCGAGCGCGTCGTGCAACATCTCGCCGTACGCGCTCTCGGCGGGGAACGCCACGGACGTTCCGGAGAACCCGGCACGAGCCTTCACCGAGGTTCCGCCGTTGATGAGGATGATGCTGCCGGCGCGCGCCTCGCGCATCGCGGGCAGCACGGCCCGCACCGCATGGATGAGGCCGATGGCTGAGAAGCGCAGCGCCTCGATGGCCAGCTCGGGCGTGAGATCGAGCACGGGCTCGAGGTATGTGCGCGAGGGCAGCGGGCTGTACTGCAGCACCGAGATGGGGCCGAGATCGGCGGCCGCGCTCGCCAACGCGTTGTCGAGGGCGTCAGCATCCAGCACGCTCGCCGCGTAGCCCCGCGCTTCGAAGCCCTCGCTCCGCAGCTGCGCGGCCAGGTCGTCGAGCTTCGCGGCGTCGCGCGCGATCAGTGCGATCGCGTGGCCCTCCCGACCGAACCGGCGGGCGACGGCCGCACCCAGGCCAGGACCTGCTCCGACGATCGCGATCGTTGCCATGATCAACCCTTCTCGATGCTTCGATACTCGACCCGTGAGCACGCTCCGGTGACATTCGACCACGGATGGTGCCCGAATCGCAGAAGAGCGCTCCGCAAGAGAGAGATCGGGCCGGCTGGACACGGCCGTCCGTCGCACCCTGATGGATCGTGCGAGGGCACGGTCGGCATCGAAACGATCCGCGGGATTGGCTACCGCCTCAAGACGCGACGGGGTTCACACGCATCTCGTCGAGAAGATCTTCGACGAGCTCGCGCACGCGGTCTCTCACACCGCGCAGCCCAGCGTCATCGAGCGAGAGGGGATCGGCCAGATCCCAGTCCATGTAACGGCGCCCCGGGTACACCGGGCACGCCTCTCCGCAGCTCATCGTGATGATGTAGTCCGCGGCCTGCACAACCTCGTCCGTGAGTGGTTTGGGATACTCGTCCGTCAGCGGCACCCCTACCTCCGCGAGCGTCTCGATTATGCGCGGATCCACCTCCCCGGCCGGCTCCGACCCCGCAGTCCGGACATGCACGGCAGACCCGGCCAGATGACGCAGGTAGGCAGCCGCCAGCTGAGATCGCCCCGCGTTCTGCACACAGACGAAGAGGACCTCCGGGGTTCCGCGCAGCACCAATCCTCGCGCGGAGGCGAGGGCGTCGAGGCGATCCGCTGAGTAGCGCGCCGTGAGCGATGAGAGTTGAGAGTGAACGCGCGCGCGTCGGCTGAGCAATCTGTAGCTATCCGCGACGTATCGCGACACAGTCTCCGCCCCGAACGTCGAGCTGAACCGGTAGGAAAGATCGCGAGCGACGCTTTCGATCGCCGCGGGGAGAGCAGCCATTGCCGGGCCGTCCGCGACAGCGGGGAGGGCGGGTGTGCCGCCGACCAGGAGTCTGCCGAAACGCACCCACGCTTCAGCCGTGAGCGTCGGGCGGCCGTCACCGTCGATGTGCAGGATGTCCACCATGCGGAGCCGCCCCACTGCGGCGCGAACCTGCGACTGCTCAACGTGCAACAACCCCGGCAAGTCTGCCTCTGGTGCGCCCGCAGCCAGAGCACTGAGCGCTCGGAGCGCGAGCACGTCCGCCAGCACCGCTGCCTGCGCTGCCCGGCTCTCAGCCGCCTCAGCATCCAGCGGTCGACCCACTCGATGGTGCGCGGCCTGCTCCGTCATCGCAGCAGATCTTCGATTGCGGCAAGCCGGTCAGCGGCCACCGACAGCCACACGTACTTCCCCTCCCGCTCGCGCACCAGAAGCTCGTCTTCCACCAGAATGCGCACGTGATGCGTCACCGTCGGCTGCCGCAACCCCAACGCCTCGGCGACCTGCCCCACCGTGGCGCGGCCATCAGCAGAACCGAGTACGACGCTCAACAACTGCAACCGCGTCGGATCAGCGACCGCGCGGAGCGTCCGTGCCAATTCCTCCGCGGAAGACCGGCCCAACGGCGAGCGCCCCGGCTCCGAGGCGGCGGGCATCGGTGCAGACAACGGCATAGCGACATCCTACGGAGAGATAGACGACGATCTATGGGACCCGCGCTCACCCTAGCGAAACATATAGACGTACATCTATCATTTAGGTGGCGAAGGAGGTCCAATGTCGAACAACCCGCCCACCACCCCACCACGTCCTCCAGAGCGATCCGAGGGCCACCGCAACATCCACGAGGGGCGCGGTCAAGCGGGCCTTCTCGCACCGGATGCTGTCCTCACACGCGCTGCCGAGCAACTCGCCCGCCAGTTCGCTGGCATGGTCAGCGGCGAGACGGTCGAACGCGTGGTCTTCGAGTCCTATGCCGCACTTGCTCGAACGGCGAAGGTGTCGACGCTCCTGCCGTCGCTTGCGGAGAAGTTCGCTCGCGACCGACTCACCGCTCTGGCTCAATCCAGGGGGCTGATCGCCAAGCGCGTCCCGGAGATCCTGTTCGTCTGCGTCCAGAACTCGGGCCGCAGTCAGATGGCCGCCGCGCTGACCCGGCACTATGCGGGCGACAGGGTCCACGTTCGTTCCGCAGGTTCACAGCCCGGGGAGGCACTGCTCCCCAACGTCGTCACCGCTCTGCGCGAACAGGGAATCGACGTGTCGGAGGAGTTCCCCAAGCCGCTCACCGACGACGTGATCCGGGCCGCCGACGCGGTGGTCACGATGGGATGCGGCGACGCGTGCGCAATCTACCCGGGCCGCCGCTACCTCGACTGGCACCTGGCGGACCCCGCCGATCTCTCCCTCGACGGAGTGAGGGCGCTTCGGGACGAGGTTCAGCTTCTCGTGGAAGATCTGGTCTTCGATCTGGCGCCCACCGACGTCGAGCGAGGACGCCCGAACTCGGCCGTTTCCACCCCATAGGGGCGGGGTGGGGGGCACGACGCCCACCACCCCAGACGCGGCGTCACCCCATGGGCGAGGTGCTTGCCGAGCGGGACCACGCCTGGGTCGCAACCTGCACTGCGTCCCACGGGGAGCCGAGCGGGGGCGTGTAGGAGAGGTCCAGGTCGCTCATCGCCTCGACAGTCATGCTGTGGTGCAGTGCGGTCGCGTACGTGTCGACACGCTTGGATATCTCGGCCCCGCGGGTACCGATGAGCTGCGCCCCGAGCAGGCGCCCGTCGCCGTCATCGCCGGTGATACGGATGCTGATGGGTGTCGCGCCGGGGTAGTAGCGCTTGTGGTCATCCGCGACAGCGGTGTGACTGCGAGGTGCGAATCCGGCCGCCAGCGCCTCGTGGTCGCGTAGCCCGGTGCGGGCAGCAACGACGTCGAAGACTTTCACGACCTGTGTGCCGAGGCTCCCGGCGAAGCGGGTGTCACCGCCGATCGCGTTCTCGCCGGCGACGCGGCCCTGCTTGTGCGCCGTGGTGCCGAGCGGAAGGTACGTCACGCCCAAGAGACGGTGGTGCGTGATGACTCCGTCTCCGGCTGCCCACACGTGGGGAAGGCCGGTGCGCATCTGCTCGTCGACGACGACCGCCCCACCCGCACCGGTGGTCGCACCGGCGGCGGTGAGGAGGCTGGTGTTCGGTCGGACGCCCACGACGACGAGCACCAGCTCGGCGCTGCGTGAGAACTCTTCCCCCTCGCGGGTGCCCGTGACGGCGAGCCTCCGGCCATCTCGGGACACAGCGGCCACGCGGGTTCCGGTGATGACCTCGACGCCGTGGCGGGTGAGCTCGTCATGGACAAGAGCCCCCAGCTCCGGGTCCAGAGTGGAGAGCACCTCGGGACCACGCTGCAGTTGGGTCACCTTCAGGCCTCGGACAGTGAGAGCCTCAGCCATTTCCAGCCCGACATAGCCCGCGCCGACGATGATCGCCGTCTCCGGCTGATGCTCATCCAGATAGCGCTCGAGCGCGAAGGTGTCGCCCATCGAGTGGAGGAGGTGCACGCCGTCCTCGGGGCCCAGGTCATCGAGGCCGGATATTCCCGCCGTCGACGGTCCCGCACCGGTGCCGACCATGAGTTCGTCGTACGCGATGGTCGACTCGGCGCCGTCGGCGTCGCGGACGGTGAGCATGCGACCCCCTACGTCGATCCCGGTGGCGAGAGTGTTCAGGCGCAGATTCATACCCGTGGCCTCGAGGTCGGCATGGGTGCGGTGGGCGAGGGACTGCCACGGCTGCACCTCCCGGGAGAAGTAGTACGGGATGCCGCAGATCGAGAAGTTGGGGTAGGCGTCCGCGACGACGACGGTGACGTCGACAGACGGGTCGAGTTCGCGGGCTCGGAGTGCGGTGGAGATTCCGGCGTCGCTTCCGCCGATCGCTACGAGGTGCATGACTGTGCCTTTCAGGGCTGAGTTTCGGTATGACGAGGAACGAGGACGTCGCTCGCTGTGCGGGCGGCCGCCGGGTAGAAGACCAGCAGGAGAGCCAGGCCAACGCCGGCACCGAGGAGTTGTGCGACGATGAACGGCGCCACCGATCCGGGGGCGATGCCGGCGAAGGTGTCGGTGAACATGCGGGCGATCGTCACCGCGGGATTCGCGAACGACGTCGAGCTGGTGAACCAATACGCGGCGCCGATATATGCACCGACCGCCGCGGCAGTAACCGCGCCCTTCTCCGTACGGGCGAGAGCAAAGATCAAGAGCACCAGACCCGCGGTAGCGACCACCTCTGCGACAAGATGCCCGCCCGTTGCGCGCGCATTCGATGACAGAGCGGGCGCGACGTCGAACATGACGCCTGCGAGCAGCGTCCCACCGACCCCGCCCAGGATCTGCGCGATGAGATACGGCGCCACGTCGTGTAGCGGCAGGCCGGTGCCCTCGCGACGGCCCAGCAGCCAGTCTGCGATCGACACCACCGGATTGAAGTGCGCACCGGAAACCGGCCCGAGCATGAGGATCAGCACAGCGAGCCCGAGGGCTGTGGTGAGGCTGTTCTCCAGTAGCTGCAGTCCGACGTCGTCCGGGGAGAGCCGCTGTGCGGCGATTCCCGAACCCACCACCACGGTGACCAGCAGACCTGTTCCAAGGAACTCGGCCGACGCACGGCGCAAGACATGTGGGCGCGGCGGCGCGGCGGAGGAGTCAGAGATGTTCATGGCTTGCCCATCTTGACCGGCCGAACTGTTTCAGTCAAGATTGAACCAATGAACGTTGAGCGAACTCGGAAGCTGGAGGCGCGGGCAGCTAAGCACGCAGCGCTGAGCGATCCATCGCGCCTACGGATCATCGATCTGCTGACGATGGGGGATCTGTCCCCCACCGAGATTCGGACTGCCCTCGCGATTCCCTCGAACCTGATCAGCCATCACCTCAACGTGCTGGAATCGGCAGGGATGATCGCCCGGTCCCGGTCCGAGGCCGACAGGCGGCGCAGTTACGTTCATCTCACCGACGACGCCCTCGAGGGCCTGACCCCCGGGCAGGTCGCGCGAGCGCGACGCGTGGTGTTCGTCTGCACGGCAAACTCAGCGCGGTCGCAACTCGCGGCGGCGCTGTGGGCCACGGTGAGTGACATTCCAGCCGCCTCGGGTGGGACCCACCCCGCCGCCGAAATCGCCCCCGGAGCCCTCGAGGTTGCCACCCGACGCAACCTTCCCCTGGCCGACCAGCACCCCCACGCGCTCGACGACGTCCTGACGGACTCTGATTTCGTCGTAACCGTCTGCGACAACGCCCACGAAGAACTCGGCGTGTCTGGGCACCTGCATTGGTCTATCCCGGATCCCGTTCGAGTGGGGAGCGACGCCGCGTTCGACGAGACCTACAGCGAACTGCAGCGCCGCATTGCCGAACTCGCTCCCCGACTCACGACCGACCTCAGCCACCCCACAAAGGAATCACACCCGTGAACGACAACCCCACCGTCTTGTTCATCTGCCAGCACAACGCGGGCCGCTCGCAGCTCGGGGCGGCGCTCCTCGAGCACCTCGCGGGCGACCGATTCACCGCGACCTCAGCGGGCCTGGCCCCGGCCGACGAGGTGAACCCTGCCGTTGCCGCGACTGTCGCTGAGCTGGGCATGGACATCACCAGCCGCGTCCCCCGCGCCGTCACGGTGGCAGATCTGGATGAAGCCGACGTGGTGGTTCTGATGAAGCCCGGGCTGGCGCTTCCCTCAACCCCGCGGGGCGAGGTTCTGGAGTGGTCGTTCCCCAATCCGGAGGCGTGGGACGCCGACGCCGTGCGGCCGCTTCGCGAAGCCGTGTCGGACAAGATCCAGACGACGATCCTCAGCCGATAACTGCGACAACGGGAGGGCCGAGCGCGTGCGCGCCGCCCTCCCGCTCTCGCGTCAGACGGATGCTGAGATGCGCCCGATCTGCAGAACCTGGGCGGGTGGTGCGCAGCAGGCGCCGCCGAGCGATGCCCCCGTGGCATCGAACAAGCCCGCCCCACCACACACACCGGTATCTGGCAGCACGAGCTCGACACGCCGAGCGGCCTCCCGGTCCCCCGCGAGCTCTGCAACCACGCTGCGTACCTGCTCGTACCCGGTCAGCGCGAGGAACGTCGGGGCGCGTCCGTACGACTTCGCGCCCACCAGGTAGAAATCAGGTTCAGGCTGCGCGAGGTCGACGGCACCCGTCGCGGCGACCGAACCGCAGGAGTGCAGGTTGGGGTCAACCTCCGCCGCAATCCGCACCGGGGCTTGCAGGGTGGGGTCCAGCTCCAGCCGCAGCTCCGAAAGGAAGGAGAGGTCGGGCCGAAACCCGGTGAGCACGACGACGCGATCGGCGGCGAGGGTACGGCCATCCTCTGCGACCAGGATGGGGCGTTCGCCGTCACGGACGACGCGCTCGACGCGGAAACCGGTGACGAGGGAGACGAGGCCGGCGTCGACGAACTCCTTCGCCTTGATCCCGAGCGCACCGCGGGCGGGCAGTTCATCCGCCTCACCACCACCGAAGGCGTTGCCCGTCGTGGCGCGACGTAGCGCCCATGTCACGGTTGTATTCGGGTCACGTCGAGCCATCCGTGCCAGCGCGAGGACCGCGGTGATCGCGGAGTGACCCGAGCCGACGACGACGGTGTGCTTGCCCTCGAATCCTCCGCGATCGCGGAAGTCAGGGATGCGGTACGACAAGAGGTCAGACTCCGCCTTCTCCCCCAGCGCCGGCAGACCATCAGCGCCGGCCGGATTCGGGGACGACCAGGTGCCCGAGGCATCGATGACCGCTCGAGCCTGCAACCGGTATTCCTCCCCGTCAGCCGGTTGGACGTGCACGGTGAAAGGCTGCGAACCCCGGCCCGCGTCGACAAGACGATCGCGGCCCAGCCGCGACACCCCCACGACTCGAGCCCCGTAACGGATCCGGTCACTCATGGCTGCGGCCAGGGGCGCGAGATACCCCGCGATCCACTGGGCACCCGTCGGATATCCCGTCGTGGGCGTCGACCACCCCGTGGACTCGAGAAGACGGGCCCCGGCGCGATCAACCAGCTCCGGCCACTCAGAGAACAACCGCACATGGCCCCACTCGGCCACCGCCGCGGCCGGACCGCTCCCAGCCTCCAAGACCACGGTCGAGATATTGCGCTCCGCGAGATGGGCTGCGGCGGCGAGCCCCTGCGGCCCGGCACCGATCACGACGACAGGCAGAATGTTCATGAGAGCCCCTCTAGGCATCACTGGGTAGGCGGTATATCGATGCTTGTCGATGTATCGACAGATGTCAATGTGACCTGGCAGACTCTTCGCATGCCCACGACGCTCCCTCTTCCACCTGTGGCCACCTGTTGCGCCCCGGTCACTGCGGGAGTCCTGAGCCCGGGCGAGGCCGAGCGGATTGCCCGCACTTTCAAAGCGCTCGGCGACCCCACACGGTTGCGACTACTCTCACTCATCGCGGCGTCGGACGGCGGCGAGGCCTGTATCTGCGACCTCACCGAACCCGTCGGTCTTGGCCAGCCAACCGTGTCCCACCATATGAAGTTGCTCGTCGATGCGGGGCTCGCCACACGTGAACAACGCGGCCGCTGGGCGTACTACCGCGTCGCCCCCGAAGCTCTCGAACACGCAGCGCGAGCACTTCGCGCCTAGTCGCACCTACGGCGAGGGATCAGCGAGTCAATCGCTCCAGAGCGCGCCAGCTCAGCTGTGTGATTGCAGCCAGAGAGATACCACCAGGCAGCGGCTCGAGTCGCCAACCCCGTCAACCCACTTCGGCGACGGATCGATCCTCGGGCGGCGATGAGCGTGCGGTTAGGCTTCGGCCGTGATGTCGGTGCTGATGGACACGGTCGTGTCGACGGACTACGGGCAGTTCACTCTGGGGCAGGGCAGGGAGTCGTTCGACGGTGACGCGGACCGTTTCTTTGCCGGCCAGGTGAACGGTTGGGTAGGTGCTGGCGTTCCGGGGGTCGTGCATGTCGTGTTGGCGAGGCGCTCGGGAGGGTCCGAGGTTCGGATCGAACGATGGGAAGAGGAACCTCCCCTGGAGGACTGGGAGGACGTGGTGGAGGTGTCGACTGTGTTCCGCCCGAGCTCGCCTATCGGGTGGGAGACGTGGGCCGGTGAGTCGGCGGGCTCCCTGCCGATCCCGTCAGGGAGCTACCGGGTACGAGTGAGTGCGCAGGGCCGTGATGCCGGAGCAAATGGTGAGTTCGCTGAAGGTGTGGTCGACCGGTACCTGATTCAACTCTGGCTTGCCCCCCGTGCTCTCGACGAGGTGCTCCGTGTCTCGAGCGTCGACGCCTCCTATTGGAACGAGGTATGGGGTCATCGGCGGAAATAGGCGCGATCGCACGTGAGGGAACTTCTACCGCCACCAGCACTGCTCCGCTCCGGCGAGCTCACCGGCCGGCAGCTGGCCGGCCATTCGGGTGAAGATCTTGCCCAGTTTGCGCCCAGGACGCAGAAAAGCGCCCGCAAAAGGGGCGCTGATCTGGTAAAACTGGCGGTGACGGTGGGATTTGAACCCACGGTAGGGGGTTACCCTACACAACTTTTCGAGAGTTGCACCTTCGGCCGCTCGGACACGTCACCGCCGACCAGCTTACGACACGCCACGGGCTCGCGCGAACCGGGGCGAGCGCAGCATCCGCTCAGCCCATCTCGACGACCTCCGCCGCCCCGCGATCACGCCGCACGGACAGGGACGGACTCCGCCACACGAGCCCACGGCCCCGGGCCTCGGGGCGGTCGGTCACCGTCGAGACAAAAGACCTGCGCCGCGACCCGCCCCCTGCGAAACTGAGCGCATGAGCGTGATCGAGAACTCGAAGTTGACCGTCGTGGGTGCCGGGAGCGTCGGATCGAGCGTGGCCTATGCCGCGTTGATCCGCGGGTCGGCACGGCACGTCGCCCTCTACGACATCGCCACCGCGAAGGTCGAGGCCGAGGTGCTCGATCTCGCGCACGGCACGCAGTTCACCGGCACGAGCGACATCATCGGCGGCAGCGACCTGTCGGTCGTCGAGGGTTCGCACGTCGTGGTGGTCACGGCGGGCGCGAAGCAGAACCCCGGGCAGTCGCGCATCGAACTGGCCGCCACGAACGCCGGCATCCTCCGCACGATGATGCCGCAGCTGCTCGAAGCGGCACCCGACGCGATCTACGTGATCGTCACCAACCCCTGCGACGTTCTCACAGTGCTCGCGCAGGAGGCGACGAACCTCCCCCGCGAGCGGATCTTCGCCTCCGGCACGGTGCTCGACACCTCGCGGCTGCGGTGGATCCTCGCCAAGCGCGCCGGGGTGTCGACGTCGAGCGTGCACGCCTACATCGTGGGCGAGCACGGCGACACCGAGTTCCCGCTGTGGTCGCGCGCGACGATCGGCACGGTGCCGATCCTCGAGTGGGAGGCCCCCGGCCACCCCCGCATGACACAGGACGAACTCGACGCGATCGCGATCGACGTGCGCGACGCGGCCTACAAGGTGATCCAGGGCAAGGGCGCGACGAATTACGCCATCGGCCTCTCCAGCGCGCGGATCGTCGAGGCCGTCCTCGGAGACGAGCACGCGGTCATGCCCGTCAGCACGGTGCTGAACGGATTCCACGGCCTCGACGGCGTCGCCCTGTCGGTGCCCTCGATCGTGAGTGCCGCCGGTGCGGTCCCCATTCCCGAGACCTCCTTCTCCGATCACGAGCACACGCTGCTGCGCCGCTCGGCCGACGCCCTGTCGACGGTGGCTGAGTCGCTGCGCGGCGCGTAGCCCGGGGCGCTGTCCGAAGTCTCTCGTCGGAGGGTTCAGATCAGGGCGGGTCTGCCACGCCGTCTGCTCACGACACCGCCGTCGCTTCGTCGAAGTGCAGGCAGTTGATGCCGAACACCGCGTCGGGCTCGAGCCGGAACACCGGATCGAGCACCTCCTGCACCACCATCTCGAGCGTGTAGTGGGTCTCGGCCGCGAGAAGGTGGCCGGCGTACGCGGCCCCGCCCTCCCCCTTCGCGCCGGCGGCGAGGTGCAGATGCACGACCGTCCGACCGCCTACCGTTCCTATCGATCCGGCTCCCACGCCCTCGAGATAGGCAACCTCGACCTGGTCGGGGAGCGGCGGCTCGGGGTCGTCCATCGACCCGTTCGTCGCGATCAGGCGGGCGCTGCGCAGCACGCCGAAGAACATGTCCACCGTGGCAGAGGTGACGCCCTCCCGCTCCGCCCACCGCGTGACCGTTGCGAGCACCTCGTCACCGGGCTCCAGCACCAGCATCCACCGTCGCCCCAGCGTGACCTTCGCCGCCCGCACGTCAGCCCACCGCTCCGGCGCGGATCTGCGAGATCCACCCCTCCACCTGCGCGCGGGGGGCGAAGCTCGATACGAAGCTGTTCTCCGCGAGTCGCCGCATGGTCTCGTCGTCCAGGCGCAGGGCATCGCGCACCTGCCGCAGGTTGTCGTCGACGTAGCCGCCGAAGTACGCCGGGTCGTCGCTGTGGATGCTGACGAGCAACCCCTCTTCGAGCATGACGGGCAGAGGATGCGCCGACAGCTCCGGCGGGGCGGTGCGCAGGGCGAGGTTCGACAACGGGCACACGGTCAACGCGACGCCGTCGTCGCGCAGCCGCGCCACGAGCGCCGGGTCTTCCAGGGCACGGTTGCCGTGGTCGATCCGCTCCACTCCGAGCACGTCGAGCGCCTCCCATACGTAGTCCGGCCCGCCTTCCTCGCCGGCGTGCGCGACGCGGTGGAGTCCCTCTGCGGCGGCGCGCGCATAGACGTCGCGGAACAGCGACGGCGGATAGCCGACCTCGGTGGAGTCCAGCCCGACCCCGATGAACCGGTCGCGCAACGGCAGCGCTGCCTCGAAGATCTCCATCGCGGCCTCGGGTCCGAGATCGCGGAGGAAGCACAGGATGAGATCGGCCGACATCCCCCGCGAGCGCGCCGCATCGACGGCCGCTCCGAGACCCCCGACCACCGCCTCGATCGGGACTCCGCGCCGCACGTGGGCCTGAGGATCGAAGAAGACCTCCGCGCGCACCACTCCCGCGGCCGCTGCGCGGCGGAAGTACATATCGCCGAGCTCCGCGAAGTCTTCCTCGGTGCGGAGCACCGCGGTGTTCGCCTCGTAGACGTCGAGGAAGTCCTGCAGACGGGTGAACGCGTAGGTCGCCCGCAGCTCGTCGACGTCGTACGTCGGCAGGTCGATCCCGTTGCGGCGCGCGAGGCGGACGAGAAGCTCCGGCTCGAGGGTGCCCTCTATGTGTACGTGCAGTTCGGCCGTGGGCCCCATCATCTACCTCCGCGCATCTGCCGGCCGCGTGCGTGACCCGGCACCCCTCGAGCAAACCACGTCCTGCGGCCCGCTCGCGCATCGGCGAGCGATCGAAGAGCGGCGGCACACCGGCCGTGATGTCCGAGGCGCGGGCTAGCCTGATCCCATGGCCACCCGACGCTCCGCTCCGCCCGCGCCGTACCGGTGCACCGAGTGCGGGTGGACCACGTCGAAGTGGGCGGGGCGCTGCGCCGAATGCCAGCAATGGGGCACCGTCGTCGAGGTCGCCGAGCAGACCGGCATCCTGCGCTCCATCAGCGCCGTCGCCCCCACGGCATCACGCGCTGCACGACCCATCACACAGATCGACACCACCGATGCACCCCGCCGCACGAGCGGCGTGGGCGAGTTCGACCGGGTGCTCGGGGGCGGCATCGTTCCCGGTGCCGCGATCCTGCTCAGCGGCGAGCCGGGCGTCGGCAAGTCGACGCTGCTTCTCGAGGTCGCCGCCCAGAGCGCCCGTGCCGGCCGACGCGTGCTCTACGCCAGCGCCGAAGAGTCCACGGCACAGGTGCGCCTGCGCGCCGAGCGCACCGGCGCCCTGCACGACGAGCTGTATCTCGCCGCCGAGACCGACCTGGCGACGATCCTGGGTCACGTCGACGAGGTCGCGCCCGAGCTCCTCATCGTCGACTCCGTGCAGACGGTGTCGTCGTCGATGTCCGACGGCGCGGCTGGTCAGCCGAGCCAGGTGCGCGAGGTCGCCTCGACCCTCATCCGCACCGCGAAAGAGCGCGGGCTCCCCGTCATCATCGTGGGCCACGTGACGAAAGACGGTTCCATCGCGGGCCCGCGCATCCTCGAGCACCTCGTCGACGTGGTCTGCCAGTTCGAGGGCGATCGCCAGACGTCGTTGCGCTTCGTGCGGGCGCTGAAGAACCGCTTCGGCCCCACCGACGAAGTCGGATGCTTCGACATGACCGGCGACGGGATCACCGAGGTGCCCGACCCCAGCAGTCTCTTCCTCGGCCACGGCGACCCCGTGCCCGGCACCTGCGTGACGATCGCCCTCGAGGGGCGCCGCGCGCTGCCCGTCGAGGTGCAGGCTCTGACGATCCCCACCCAGGCCCCCAACCCGCGGCGGATCGTCAGCGGCGTCGACGCGGCCCGGGTCGCGATGGTGCTCGCGGTGCTGGAGAAGCGCACCGGTCTCGACGTCTCGAAGAACGACGTCTACGTCTCGACCGTCGGCGGGGTCCGGCTCGTGGAGCCCGCCGCCGACCTCGCGATCGCGATCGCCGTGTCGGGAGCGATGAACGATCGGGCGACTCCGCCGCAGTCCGCCGCGGTCGGCGAGCTCAGCCTCGCCGGTGAGATCCGCCCGGTCACGCAGTCGGCGCAGCGGAGGTCGGAAGCCACGCGACTCGGCTACCGCCATCTCGTCGACGACAGGTCGAAGAGTCTCAGCGGCGCCCTGAACGACCTACAGGTGCGTCACGCCCCTCGGCGCGGCGATACGCCCGACTTCTGATCGACGCGGGTCGGTGATGCGGTGGGGGCTAGTTGCGCCCCGGACGCCGCCGTCGCGGATCGGCGAGACTCAGCGCCACCGGAAAAACGAGGCCTGCGGCGCACACGGCGCCCACGATCAGGAACTCCATTGGGCCGAGTCTGCCACGAACGGGCAGCGGGGTCGACCCGGGGCGAGCTCAGGCCTCGAGCGCTGCCAGCAGATCGGTCGGCGACGACTGCAGCGGGTGCGGCCCCGCGATATCGAGGAACACCGTCGTGATCTCGTTCTCGTGAGCGGTGAGGAACGCCCGCAGCCACGCGGGTGACTGCAGCGCGACGTCGGGCGGCAGCGTCTCGGGCTTGTGCGCCGCGTCGCTGAACAGCAGCAGCGCGACGTCGCCCGTGTTCGGGTCGCGATAGGTCCACACATCACCGGCGTCGAGAGGGTCGTCGAGCGCACCCACCCGGATCAGCGGCGCCACGGTCGGACCGTGCCGCAGCGCGAAGGCGACGGCGGCCATGTCTTGCGTCTGCAGGGCGTCGGTGAGGGCGGTATTGCGGAACTCGAGGTCGGAGGCTTTTCTTCCGCGCTTCTTTCCGGGCATCACACCAACTTACCCGCGGAGGCGCGGGGCTCCTCCGACGACGACGAGCCCCCTCGACACGGCCGGAGGCGGCGTGTACCGTCGACCCGATCGCATCGTTGCGTACGACGCGAAAGGCCCTCTCGAATCGCCCAGTTGGGGGCTGAAAGATTCGAGAGGGCCCACTGCTTCCCGCGAACGCTCGAACTCGGGCCGTTGGGGACGGTCGAGTGCTACCTGCTGGGGACAGTGACGAGACGCCCGTTGCGGGGAACATTCCAAGAATATCCACGGCCATCCGGCCCGTCTGTCCTCCGTTTGGGGGACAAAACAGCTAGTTGAGCTGAAAAGCAGCCGTGTTCGACGACGAAAGGCCGCCGATCGCGACGCTGAGTCGATAAGTGGCCCCACCGCCGGCGGCCGGCGGTCGGTCACCCTGGCACGTGTCCACCGAGGAGCGGGTGCGATCCCACGTCAGCGGGGTCGCGCTGGTGACCTGCTGACCGGCCGACAGCAGCACCGTCATGTCGCTCGGCTCGGTCTGGCAGTCGGTCGAGCGCCACCAGATGTCGGGCCCGCTCGAGATCGTGAACGCCTGAGCGCTCGTGCCGACATTCAGCGTGCAGTCGGTCGTGCTCTGGTTCGTCAAACGGATCGACAGCTGCGGATTCTGTCCGGCGGCGTAGACGGCCTGATCGGTCACCGCTTCGATGAGCAGATCGGCGGCGATGCAGGGTTCCGCGCTGGGGGTGAGGTCGGGCGCCGGTTCTTCGGCGTCGGCCTCCGGCACAGGCGTCTCGGCGTCAGCCTCGGGTGCGGCCGACTCGCTCGTCGACGATGATGGCGGTGACGACGATGATGACGACGACGACGGCACCGGCAGGGTCTCTGTCGATGCGGAACTCTGCCACGGCTGCGCGATGAAAAGCCACACGAGACCGGCGACCACGATCAACGCCGTGAGCAGCACGACGAGGCGTCGACGCCGGTAGACGGCGGGCGAGTGCTTTCTGCGCCGAGGGGTGGGACCACTCATGCTTTCAGGGTAGGCGCGCAAGCGCGCAGCACCTGTTCGGCGCGCCTAGGCTCTGAGCGTCTTCAGCATTCGCGTGTTGCCGAGCGTGTTCGGCTTCACGTGCGCGAGATCGAGGAACTCGGCGACACCCTCGTCGGGACTGCGGATGAGTTGCGAGTACACATCGGGATCGACGACCTGCTCGCCGATGGGGGCGAATCCCCGTCGCTCGAAGAAGCCGACCTCGAACGTGAGGCAGAACAGGCGTCGCACACCGAGCGTCGTCGCACGATCCTCGAGCGCATCGACGATCAGCCGGCCGACGCCGCGGTGCAGCCATCCATCGGCCACGATCAGGGTGCGCACCTCGGCCAGGTCTTCCCACATCACGTGGAGAGCGCCGCATCCGATGATCTGACCGTCGGCGTCTTCGGCGACGACGAACTCCTGCACCGCCTCGTACAGCACGACGAGGTCTTTGCCCAGAAGGATCCGCCGCTGCACGAACGGCTCGAGCAGATCGCGAATGGCTCGCACGTCACCCGTGCGAGCCGGACGCACGGTGTACGAAGTCATCCTGCAACCCTACGCCCGGCACAGACCGGAACGACGAAGGGGCGGATGCTTCGCAGCATCCGCCCCTCCGTTCGTTGTGGTCGTGTCAGCTCGACGCGGTGATGTCGGGCGTCGCGGTGATCTCTCCGCCGGTGGCCACACCGACGGCCACCTTGTCGCCGCGAGGAGTCGTCTCGAACGTGAACTTGCCGTTCTCGAGCTCCACCTTGACGTGGTCTCCCGAGTTCAGCTCGCCGTGCAGGATCTGCTCGCTGAGGCGGTCTTCCACCTCGCGCTGCATCGCCCGGCGGAGAGGGCGTGCACCGAGCGTCGGGTCGAACCCGATCTCGATGAGCTTCTCCTTGGCGGCCTGCGACAGCTCGATCGTCATGTCGCGGTCGAGCAGACGGTCGGCGAGACGCTTGGTGAACAGGTCGACGATCTGCACCAGCTCGTCCTTCGACAGCTGCGGGAAGACGATGACGTCATCGACGCGGTTGAGGAACTCGGGCTTGAAGTGCCGCTTCAGCTCTTCGTCGACCTTGCCCTTCATGCGCTCGTAGCTCGTCTGCGCGTTGCCCTCGACCTGGAACCCGACCGGGCCGCCGGCGATGGCCGACGAACCGAGGTTGGTGGTCATGATGATGACCGTGTTCTTGAAGTCGACCACGCGGCCCTGACCGTCGGTCAGACGACCCTCCTCGAGGATCTGCAGCAGAGAGTTGAAGATGTCGGGGTGCGCCTTCTCGATCTCGTCGAAGAGCACGACCGAGAAGGGCTTGCGCCGCACCTTCTCGGTGAGCTGGCCGCCCTCTTCGAATCCGACGAACCCGGGAGGGGCACCGAACAGACGCGAGACGGTGTGCTTCTCGCCGTACTCCGACATGTCGAGCGAGATCAGCGCGCCCTCGTCGTCGAACAGGAACTCGGCGAGCGCCTTGGCGAGCTCGGTCTTACCGACACCGGTGGGGCCGGCGAAGATGAACGAGCCCGAGGGGCGCTTGGGGTCCTTGAGGCCGGCGCGCTGACGACGGATCGTCTTCGCGAGGGCCGAGATCGCCTCTTCCTGGCCCACGACGCGCTGGTGCAGCGCCTTCTCCATGAAGACGAGCCGGCTCGACTCCTCCTCGGTGAGCTTGAAGACCGGGATGCCGGTGGCCTGCGCCAGCACCTCGGCGATGAGACCCTCGTCGACGATCGCGTGCGACGCGACGTCGCCCGTGCGCCACTGCTTCTCGAGACGCAGGCGCTCGGCGAGGAGCGACTTCTCCTCGTCGCGCAGCGATGCGGCCTTCTCGAAGTCCTGCTCCTCGGAGGCGACCTCCTTGTCCTGGCGGACCTTGGCGATCTTCTCGTCGAATTCGCGCAGCTCCGGCGGGCTCGAGAGGATCGACAGACGCAGGCGGGCGCCGGCCTCGTCGATCAGGTCGATGGCCTTGTCGGGGAGGAAGCGATCGGAGATGTAGCGGTCGGCGAGGTTCGCCGCGGCGACGATCGCGCCGTCGGTGATCTGCACCTTGTGGTGCGCCTCGTAGCGGTCGCGCAGCCCCTTCAGGATGTTGATCGCGTGGGGCAGGCTCGGCTCGGCGACCTGGATCGGCTGGAAGCGGCGCTCGAGCGCAGCATCCTTTTCGAAGTGCTTGCGGTACTCGTCGAGCGTCGTGGCACCGATCGTCTGCAGCTCTCCGCGGGCGAGGAGCGGCTTCAGGATGGATGCGGCGTCGATCGCGCCTTCGGCGGCGCCGGCTCCGACGAGGGTGTGGATCTCGTCGATGAACACGATGATGTCGCCGCGGGTGCGGATCTCTTTCGTGACCTTCTTCAGGCGCTCTTCGAAGTCGCCGCGGTAGCGGGATCCGGCGATGAGCGACCCGAGGTCGAGCGAGTAGACCTGCTTGTCCTTGAGCGTCTCGGGCACGTCGCCCTTGACGATCGCGATCGCGAGGCCCTCGACCACGGCGGTCTTGCCGACGCCGGGCTCACCGATCAGGACCGGGTTGTTCTTGGAGCGACGCGAGAGGATCTGCATGACCCGCTCGATCTCTTTCTCGCGCCCGATCACGGGGTCGAGCTTGTTGTCGCGGGCGCTCTGAGTCAGGTTGCGGCCGAACTGGTCGAGAACGGCGGAACCGCCCTGAGCGGCCTGACCCGACTCGTTCGCCGCGCCGCTGACGGCGGCGGGCTCCTTGCCCTGGTAGCCGGAGAGCAGCTGAATGACCTGCTGGCGCACCTTGTTCAGGTCGGCGCCGAGCTTGACGAGCACCTGCGCGGCGACGCCCTCACCCTCGCGGATGAGCCCGAGCAGGATGTGCTCGGTGCCGATGTAGTTGTGGCCCAACTGCAGCGCTTCGCGCAGCGACAGCTCGAGCACCTTCTTCGCGCGGGGCGTGAAGGGGATGTGGCCGGTCGGCTGCTGCTGACCCTGGCCGATGATGTCCTGTACCTGCTCGCGCACCGCGTCGAGCGAGATGCCGAGCGATTCGAGGGCCTTGGCGGCGACTCCCTCACCCTCATGGATGAGCCCGAGCAGGATGTGCTCGGTGCCGATGTAGTTGTGGTTGAGCATCTTCGCCTCTTCTTGGGCGAGCACAACCACGCGACGAGCACGGTCGGTGAATCTCTCGAACATCCTCAGTCCCTTTCCGGTGTGGGCTGACAGGCGTTGTGGGGGTGGCAGGCGCACAGCCCCGCGCCGTACATCGAGAGTAACGACGGCCCGACAGCTGAGGACCCGTGTTCGCTGGGGGCATAGCGGCGTTCGTCTTGGTCGCGGAACTCGCGGTTGACACCGCGACCGTATCGTTTATCGTTGTTATCGATATTCGTTACTAGCGCTGATCGATATGGAGCCGAGATGACCTCCCCCCAGACGAAGACGGAACGCGCGCTCTCCCGCCCCGACGCCGCGGCGCTGATCGGGTTCGTGGTCAGCGGCGCGATCATCGCGGTGTGGGTGGTGGTCACCGCCGTCCTGCGCGTGCTCGAGGTGGCCCCGAACCGCGACGTGCCGGTGACGGCCGTCTTCGACGGCACGCCGGCCCAAGCGCCGATCGGCCCTGACGGCGCGGCCGTGACCGTGGAGCTCGCGACGGGCCGGCTCATCGCGCCGGAACTGCCCGTCGCCTCCGTCGCCGCGCTCGTGCTCGAACAGATCGCGCTCGTCGCGACGGTTCTCGTGGTGGTCGGGGCGCTCCTCTGGCTGACGAAGAACATCGTGCGGGGCACGATCTTCTCCCGCACGAACACGGCGCTCGTCTCGACGGCGGGGATCGCCGGCCTAGTCGGCTTCTGCGCGGTGCCTTTCTTCGCGAATATGGGCGCCAACGGGGCGTTCGCCTGGATCTCTGATCGCACGTTCGACAACGCGGTGATGTCGGTCGACCTGTTCCCGCTGCTTCTGCTGGCCTTCATCGCCGCCCTCGCCAGCACCGTCTTCACGGTCGGCGCACGCCTCCAGCGCGAGACCGAGGGGCTCGTCTGATGGTCGGCGAGACCACCGGTCACCTGAAGCCATCCGAGAGCGTCGCCACCTGGATCGTGGGAGGCGGCGCGCTCGTCGCAGGCGTGCTGTCGATCATCGCCTTCGTCGCATCCGCTCTCCATATCTTCAGGGCGACCGCAGTGCGGGTGAACGGGGTGCCCCTAGCCGCCGGGGGCGAGTATCCGCCCGTCCTGGGCAGCTCGGACGCCCCGGTCGACGGCGGATTCGAGACCGCGTGGGTCGAGGTGGCGAATCTTCCCGCGGGGGTGCGCGGGTTGCTCTGGGCCGAGACCGCGCTGCCCATCCTCACCGCACTGGCCATCTCGGCGGCGATCGTCTGGTTGGCGGCGGCGCTGCTGCGAGGACGCCCCTTCACGAGGCTGTTCCCCGGGGCACTCGCCGTCCTGGCGGGTGTGATCATGGTCGCCGGTATGGCGTCGCAGCTCGTCGGTGCGATTGCGCGCGCCGAGACGGTGCTCTTCCTCGGGCCCGCCGACCAGATGACAGGGCCGGGCGGCTTCGCCGGCTTCTGGTTCCCCCTCGACTTCAGCCCGATCGGGTGGGGCCTCGGAATCGGTCTCGTCGCCTCGGCGTTCCAGATCGGCACGCGGCTGCAGCGCGAGACAGCGGGCCTCGTATGAGCCCCGCGGCAGAGGACGAGGGCCCCACCGGGATCCACTGCCGGCTCGACGAACTGCTCGCCGCGCGCGGCATGACCCTCACCCGCCTCAGCGAGATCGTCGGGGTCAGCGTCGTGAACCTCTCGGTGCTCAAGAACGATCGGGCCCGCGCGATCCGGTACTCCACCCTCTCGGCCGTCTGCCGTGCCCTCGACTGCGAGCCCGGCGACCTGCTGGTGCTCGCGCGCGACTGACCCGCAGCATCCGCTCGGCCGCGCCGCACGCACCCTGCTCCCCTGTCACGTTCGGCGGTTCCAACCCGCACTTCGCGACAGGGGAACGATGAAGAGCGCCCTCCCCTGACGCGAATGGCGAGGTGCACCCACCAGATGCGACAGGGGAGCGCAGAGTGGGAGCGGGGTGGGAGCGGGGTGGGAGCGCGAAGGGAGCGGGGTGGGAGCGCGAAGGGAGCGGGGTGGGAGCGCGAGCCGCGCAGGGTGGGAGCGCGAAGGGAATGGGCTAGGAGCGCGAGGCGATCGCACGACGCACGCGCCTGACCACGAGAGACGGAGCACCGAAGAGCTCCGCCTTCGTCACCCGGATCACGATCCACCCGGCTTCTCGCAGACGGTCGTAGCGATCGATGTCGTGCGCCCACTGCTCGGGGTCGAGCAAGTGATGCTCACCCTCGTACTCGATGGCGATCTTCAGCGCAGGGTAGGCCAGGTCCACGCACGCCAGCGCTATTCCGAGCTCGATGACATCGAAGTTCGACTCGGGCTCAGGAAGGCCCGCGTCGGTGAGGGCGAGGCGACATCTCGTCTCGGGCCTGGACGCCGACCGCGTTCGCACGTGGACGAGCGCCTCGCGGAGCTTGACGACCCCCACCCGACGACCCGAATCCACCGCCGCCTGCAGCTGCGCCCGCGTCGCGAGCGGCGCAGGAACTCGCCACTGCCGAACCACCGCGTCGCCGGCCGCGATGAGGTCGTGCGGATGCGTCAGCACCGCCCCGAGCATCGCCCATGTCGTCGCGGGGGTCGTCATCCTCAGGCCCGACACGGGGTCGATGAACGATCGCACCGTCTTCGTCGACGCTTCGTGCCCTCTCACTCCCGACGTGCGGGGCAGCCGCCGGGGTGCGAACACGGCGACATCGATGGCACGATCGATCACCGCAGCGGGTAGGGGCAGTCCGTGAGCGATCGCCGCCGTGACGCTGCAGAAGAACTCGTGGGCGGCCATCCGAGGAAGATAGTCGAGCGCGCGCCGAAGATGGTCGACCTCTGCACGGCCCCGAGGAATGCCGCGCGAGTCGGTGAGGAGGAATTCGGGCAGATCGGCTGCGCGCGCCCGAACACCGTGGAAGGGGCGCCGCAGGTCGCTCGCCCTCAGCCGGCTCGGCGGCACTCCCTCCGCCGCGGCATCCGCTGTGGTGAACCGATCGCCCAGCGACGAGGGCAGGCCTGTTCTTCTCATGCGGCGACTGTGGCGCAGCATCCGCCGCCGATGCACTCCTTCCGCCGTCATCGTGGACAGACCGCCCGCGATTCTCAGCTGTGGAGGAGCGCACGGTTCCACAGCCCCAGTGCACTCCCCCGTCACGAATGGTGCGCCGAACCCGCCGTTCGCGGCAGGGGAGCGGAGTGCTACAGGTTCCCCTGCCGCGAATGGCGCGTCACACCCGCCCGTTGCGACAGCAGAGCGCACGCGCCGCGGTGGGTGATGGACTGCGACGGATGCTGCGCACTAGCGCACGGGCGGGCTGTCGGGGAATACTCGGCTACTCGCACCCGCGGCCGAATATCGTTGCCCCATGAATCGACGCGCAAAGCGAGACCCCGACAGCCATAGAGCCGGCGCCCATTCGGGCGCATCCCGCACGATCGGAGTCGCGCTGTGAGCGGCGACCTGATCTTCAACATCGTTCTGGTTCTGATCTTCGTGCTCATCGGCGGCGTCTTCGCCGCCACCGAGATGGCGCTGGTGACGCTTCGCGAGAGCCAGCTCAACGCCATCGCCGCGCGCGGCAAGCGCGGCGAGAAGGTGGCATCCCTCGCGCGCAACCCCAACCGCTTCCTCTCTGCGGTGCAGATCGGCGTCACCGTCGCCGGGTTCCTCTCGGCCGCGTACGGTGCGTCGTCGATCTCGCCCTACCTCGAACCCCTTCTCGTCGCGATCGGCATGACGCCCGAGGTCGCCGACGGTGTCTCGACGGTCGTGCTCACGCTCGTCATCGCCTACTTCTCGCTCGTGCTCGGCGAGCTGGTGCCCAAGCGCCTGGCGATCCAGCGCAACGCGCAGTTCTCCTACGCCGTGGCCCCCGTGCTCAACGGGTTCGCCGTGCTCATGCGCCCGGTGATCTGGCTGCTCTCGGTGTCGACGAATGCGCTCGTGCGACTCCTCGGCGGCGACCCGGACAAGAACGCCGACGAGATGACCGACGACGAGCTGCGCGACATCGTCTCGAGCCACGGCGGACTCCCCGAAGACGAGCGTCGCATCCTCGACGACGTGCTGTCGCTGCGCGACCGGCAGATCAGCGAGGTCATGCGCCCGCGGCTCGAGGTCATCGCCCTCGACGTCGCGATGACCATCGCCGACGCCGTCGAACGCGTGCAGCATCTCCCGTACTCCCGCTACCCGATCACCGACTCGTCGATCGACGACATCATCGGGTTCGTACACGTGCGCGACCTGTACGACGCCGCATCCCCCGACCCGAAGCGCCCCGTGTCGGAGATCGCACGCGAGATCAGCTACCTGCCGGCGTCGTCGCGGGTGCTGCCGACGCTCACGAAAATGCGCGCCGAAGAGCTGCACATCGCCGTCGTCGTCGACGAGTACGGCGGAACCGACGGGATCGTCACCCTTGAGGATCTCGTGGAGGAGGTCGTCGGCGAGATCTTCGACGAGTACGACGTCGAGGCGGCCGCCCATCCCGACGACCCGGCCGGCGGCACGTTCGACGGGCGCCTGAACCTGCAGGACTTCGAAGAGGCGTCGGGGGTCGAGCTGGAACGCGGAACCTACGACACCCTGGCGGGTTTCATCATGGATCGTCTCGGTCGCATCCCGGCCGTCGGCGACACGGTCGCGGTGCCCGATGCGACCCTGCGCGTGCAGCAGATGGAGAGGCGCCGCGTGGCCGAGGTCGCCGTCATCCGCACGGGTGCAGACGCCGACGACACGACCGACGCCGAGGAGGCGCCGGGCGCCTGACGCGTGTCCTGGTCGTCGCGGTCAGTTCACGCCGGCGATCGGGACGCGGGTTCCGTCGAGACCGTCGCCCTGGAGCACCAGCTCGTAAGCGGTGTCGCTCTCGATGCCGGGAACCTCCCCCAGGGTGACCCGCGGGGCGAAGTCGCTCGTGCAGATGCGGTCGGCGGGCGACTCGGCCAGCGTCACGGTGATCTCGCCCGGGGCGCTCACGAGGGCGTCCTGCACGACGGGCGGGCATCCCGATGACCCCCAGGTGAGCAGGGCGAACACGCCGTCGGCGCTGCTCCACCCCGCGGTGGGCACGCCACCGTCCTGGAGTCCGTCGGAGGGGACGAGCCCGGCGACCCCCGCGAGCTCGACCGACCCGCTGGCCTCCGAGCCCGACACGGCGATCTCGATATCTTCGGCGGGGTCGACACCCTCGGGCACGACCACGGCGAAAGCGCGGAGCACGAAGTCGCGCGTGCAGGCCTGATCGGCCGGCGGATCGGCGAGCTCCACGCTCAGCACCCCGTCGGCGAAGGCCACGTCGGAGGCCACGGGCACGCACGTCGAGCTTCCGCGCGTGAGGACGGCGATCATCGTTCCGCCACTGAGCCAGGCCGCGTCGATGTCGGCGTCGACCGGCGTACTCGTCTCGCTCGACGGCGATGCCGCGGGGGTTTCTGAGGACGCCCCGGAGCCGGTGGGGGTCGCGCACGCGGCGAGGCCTCCGCCCGCGAGCAGCAGCAAGGCGGCTGCGGCCAGGATCGACGTCGTGCGTGTCATGGAGGCGGACCTTCCGGGTGGGGGCGTCCTCCCATCCTGCACAGAAAGCCCCCGCGACGCACGACCCAGGGCCGCGGATGCTGCGCGCTACTGCAGCGCGGAGGTGAGCCTGGCGAGGTTGTCGAGCACGGTGGAGCGCAGCGGCTGCGTGCGCCACTCCTCCATCGTGAGCTCGCGACTGAGATCGCGATACATGTCCTCGACGGCACGGAGGTCGCGGACGAATTCGTCGCCGCGGACGAGCATCGAGATCTCGAGGTTGAGACCGAAGGAGCGCATGTCCATGTTGCTCGATCCGATGACGGCGACGTCGTCGTCGATCGTCAGGCTCTTGGAGTGCAGGATGTAGGGCCTCCGGTACATCCAGATCTTCACGCCCGCCCGCAGGAGCGCCTCGTAGTAGCTCCGCTGCGCGTGGTAGACCATGGCCTGGTCGCCTTCCTCGGAGACGAACAGCTCGACGTGCACGCCCTTCTGGCAGGCGGTCGTGATCGCCAGCAGCAGAGCCTCATCGGGCACGAAGTACGGGCTGACGATGATGATCTTCTTCTCGGCGGCGAGGAGGAGGCCGAGGAACAGCTTCAGGTTGTTCTGGAAATCGAACCCCGGGCCGGACGGCACGATCTGGCAGTCGAGGTCGCCCGGGCCCGACTGCACGCTGGCGATGTCGATCTCTTCGGTGAGGATCTCGTCGGTCTCGCTGTACCAGTCGCTGAGGAAGACGGCGTTGATGCTCGCGACGACCGGACCCTGCACGCGCACCATGAGGTCGACCCAGTGCAGGCCCCGGCGGATGTTCTTCGGCAGGTTGTACGTGGAGTCGGTGACGTTCTGCGAACCCATGTAGGCGAGGTCGCCGTCGATGACGAGGAGCTTGCGGTGATTACGGAGATCGGGTCGCTGATATTTCCCCTTCAGCGGCTGCACCGGCAGCAGGAGGTGCCAACGAGCCCCCATCGCGTCCAGTCGCCGGAGGGTCTGCTTGTAGAAGGGCTTGCCGCGGTTCGCCCAGTGATCCAGCAGCACGCGGACGACGACACCTCGCGCCGCGGCCTGCTCGAGAGCGCGGAAGAAGCCCTCGGTCGCCGCATCCGATTGCAGGATGTAGAACTCGACGTGCACGTAGCGTTCGGCGCGACCGATGGCCTCGGCCATCGCGTCGAGGCTCTCCTGGTAGTCGTGGATGATGCGCGCGTCGTTGTCGCCGGCCAGAGGCATCGCGCCGAGGTTGCGGTTCATGCCCACCAGCGCGGTGAACCAGTGCGGGGCATCCGGGCGGAGCGTTCCGAAGTCGAGCGAGTCGCTCGTATCGTGGAGGTACTCGTTGATCGCCGCCTGCTTGCGTCGGAGCTTCCTGGGCAACCGGGGGTTCCCGATCAGGAGGAACAGCAGCACCCCGATGAACGGGATGAAGTAGATCGCGAGCAGCCACGCCATTGCGGCCGTGGGCCGTCGATTGCGGGGCACGACGATGATGGCGGTGATGCGAATGATCAGATCGACGACGAAAATCGCGACGACCCACCACGTCGCATCGAACGTGATGCTGATCACGAGACCTCCCGGCGAGCTGCTGCCCTCAGCGTAGCGGCGCGAGGGAGGGAGCCCGCACGGCGGGCGGGGTCGGCCGGCTCAGCTGTCGGCGGAGGGCGCGGAGGAGGAGACGGGGGCGAGTCCGCGCTTGGCGCGCTCCTCGGCCTCGATCTTCGCGTAGACCTTGCGCTCGGTGCGATCCATGCGAATGACGTTGCGGATCACGAAGTAGAACACGACCGACACCACCACGGTCGGCAGAAGCGACCAGATCACGGCGGCGGCGTAGGAGTCCACATCCCAAGGATACCCGCAGTTCGCCGCCTCCTCCCCAAGCTCGCGATCCCCGCACTCCTCCACATCCGCGCCTCGCACCGACTCGGGCGGGCGCGCCGCGCACGACGGTGGGTGCATGACTCCGATCTTCAAAGCCACCACCGCCGCCGACTTCCTCGCCCTGGTCCCCCGCCTCGCGGGCTTCTCCCCCTCGCGAAGCCTCGTTCTCGTACCGTTCGCGGGCAATCGCACGCTCGGTGTGATGCGACTCGATCTGCCCGACGACACCGACGACGTCGAACGGGTGGCGTCGACGTTCATCGGGCTGATCTGTCGGATCGCCACGGCAGACGCCCTGGCACCCGTCGTCTACACCGATGCCGGCTTCGCAGAATCCGAGGGCCTCCCCCACGACCGCCTGATGAGCGCACTCCTGGCGCGGGCCGACATCTGCGGTCTCGACGTGCGCGACGCGCTCTGCGTCGCGTCAGACGGTTGGGGGTCGTACATCGATCCCGGGTGCCCACCGGAGGGGCGCGACCTCGCCGAGCTCCGTCTGGATCGCGCGGAGCTCGACGACCTTCCGCTCGACCCGGGCGATCAGTCGACCGGCCACGCGCTGCCGCCGGTCGATCTCGCCGAGAAGGAGCGCGTCGGGCGAGCGCTTCACGATCTGTCGTTCGCGGTGTCGGTGCTGCAGAACGAGACCTGGGCCGACCCCGACCTGCCCGACGACCCCGCGCGGATCGACCCGCGCGCCCTCGCCGCCGCAGAGGCTCTCGATGATCTCCCCCTCCTCCTCGAGGATGCCCTCGACTGGGATCCCTCCCGTCTCGACGCCTTCCAGGCCGCCACCCTCGGGTGGTCGCTCGCGCGGCCCGCGCTGCGCGACATCGCGCTCACGCAGTGGTGCCGCGGACTCGAGGCCGGAGACCGTGCCGCCGAGGCGCAGCTTCGTTGGCAGGACGGCGAGGCGTATCCCGACGAGCTCGCGGCGTCGATGTGGGGCGAAGGGCCGCGGCCCGATCCGGAGAGGTTGAGCCACGCCCTCGAACTGTCGCGGCGGATCGCCGCCGCCGTTCCGCGCGACGATCGGCCGGGCGCGCTGGCCGCGTGCGCCTGGTTGTCGTGGGCGCTCGGGCGATCGACCCACGCGGCTGCCTACGCCGGAGAGGCGGTGAAGATCGACCCCGCGCACGGTCTCAGCGAGATCGTGTTGACCTTCGTCGCGAACGCGCACCTGCCCGAGTGGGTCTTCGAACGTCCGGTGCCGCGCGGGCCGGTCACGCAGGTGATCTGAGGCGCGCGCGTGCGACTACTTGACGAGCGGGAAGAGGATCGTCTCGCGGATGCCGAGGCCCGTGATCGCCATGAGCAGACGGTCGATCCCCATGCCCATGCCGCCGGTGGGCGGCATGCCGTGCTCGAGCGCCCGCAGGAACTCCTCGTCGATGCGCATCGCCTCGACGTCGCCGCGAGCCGCGAGCTGCGCCTGCTCGACGAACCGCTCCCGCTGGATCACCGGGTCGACCAGCTCGGAGTACCCGGTGGCCAACTCGAAGCCGCGCACGTAGAGGTCCCACTTCTCGACGACCCCGGCGATGGAACGGTGCTCGCGCACCAGAGGGCTCGTGTCGACGGGGAAGTCCATGACGAAGGTGGGGCGCGTCAGCGAGGGCTTCACGAAGTGCTCCCAGAGCTCCTCGACCCACTTGCCGTGCGTCGGGTGCGCGGGCTCGTCGACGCCGACCTCCGACGCGAAGGCGGCAAGCTCGTCGGCCGTCGTCTCGGGGGTGATGGAGCGACCGGATGCGTCGGACAGCGACCCGTACATCGAGATCCGGTCCCACTGACCGCCCAGGTCATACTCCGTGCCGTCCGCCCAGGTGACGGTGGTCGACCCGGCCACCGCGATCGCCGCGTTCTGCACGAGCTCCTGCGTCAGATCGGCGATGCCGTTGTAGTCGGAATACGACTGGTAGGCCTCGAGCATCGCGAACTCGGGGCTGTGGGTGGAGTCGGCACCCTCGTTGCGGAAGTTGCGGTTGATCTCGAACACGCGGTCGATGCCGCCGACGACGGCGCGCTTGAGGAAGAGCTCGGGAGCGATGCGGAGGAAGAGCTCGGTGTCGAAGGCGTTCGAGCGCGTCACGAACGGGCGAGCACTGGCGCCGCCGTGCTGCACCTGGAGCATGGGCGTCTCGACCTCGACGAACTCGTGACCCGAGAACGTCTGACGCAGGCTCGCGTTGACCTTCGCGCGGGCGAGCACCGTCTCGCGGGCGCGGTCGCGCACGATGAGGTCGAGGAAGCGGCTGCGCACCCGGCTCTCCTCGCTGAGCTCGGAGTGCAGGTTCGGAAGCGGCAGCACGGCCTTCGCGGCGATGCGCCAGTCGGCCACCATGATCGACAGCTCGCCGCGGCGGCTCGAGATCACCTCGCCCGAGACGTAGACGTGATCGCCGAGGTCGACGAGATCCTTCCAGGCCTGCAGCGACTCCTCGCCCACCGACGCCAGCGAGACCATCGCCTGGATGCGGCTGCCGTCGCCCGACTGCAGCGAGGCGAAGCAGAGCTTGCCGGTGTTGCGGCTGAAGACGATGCGCCCGGCGACGGCGGCCGTCACGCCCGTCTCGTCGCCCGCCTCGAGATCGGCGAACCGCTCGCGCAGCGCGGGGATGGTGTCGGTGACGGGCACGGTCACCGGGTAGGGCCCGCCCGCAGCATTCGTCCGCTCGGCAAGCAGCCGCTCGCGCTTGGCGAGACGCACGGCCTTCTGCTCGATGACGTCGTCGTCGGGCGTTTCAGGGGCGGCGTCGGGCGCGTCGGTCATGCTCTCGATCCTACCGAGCGGCGTCGACCGACTCGGGCGCGGCCCCTCGCCGCAGTGCCGCCTCAGGGCAGCGAGATCTCGGCGTTGTCGATAAAGCGGTGCCCGGCAACGGTCGCCGCGATGAGCGCGAGAGCGCGCCCGGAGTGCGCCTCGTCGACGGGGAGGAAGGTCGCCAGATCGACGGCGTTCAAATACTCGAGGCGGATGCGCTCCTCACCCATGAGCGACGACTGCGCCGCCGCGATGCACGCGTCGACACCGCGATCGGCGTTCGAGGCGGCAGCCTCGAGGGCGCGGGGCAGGAGCGCGGCGGCTCGACGATCGGCGGGTTCGAGAAGGTCGACACGGCTGGAGATCGGCAGCCCGTCGTCGCTGCGCACGGTCGGCACCGTGGCGACCTCGATGTCGAAGAAGAGGTCGCGGATCATCCGTCGCACGAGGAAGACGCGCTGCAGATCGCGCTCGCCGTAGACCGCGATATCGGGCCGGATCAGGTGGAAGAGGATCGCCTCGGCCGTGAGCAGACCGTCGAAGTAGTACGGCCTCGTGCGCCCCTCGTAGCGCAGACCGAGGTCTCCGGCCGAGACGCGCGTGGTCGCGATACCCGCGGGAAGGAGCTCCGCCGCGTCGGGTGCGAACACGACATCGACGCCGAGCCTGTCGAGGAGCGCGTCATCCTGCGCGCGTCGCACCGGGTAGGCCTCGACGTCTGCGGAGGTGCGGAAGCGCAGAGGGTTCACGAACGATGCGACGACCACGAGGTCGGCGCTCTCTCGCGCCCGCTCGACGAGGTCGACATGGGCCTCGTGGAGGGCGCCGAGCGTCGAGACCAGTGCGACCGACGCGGTGCCGCCTTCGGAGCCCGAGCGCAGCTCGGTGAGGCGGGAACGCAGCGCGTCGAGGGAGCGGATCATCCGTCGATCGTAGCGTCGGGACCGAGCGGGTCCCTGTGCGGGGGCGCTCCCTCGGCGAGCGCCTGGTCGACGGTCGAACGCACGAGGGCGGAGAGATAGCCTCCCGCGTTGTCGACACCCAGGCGGGTGAGCATGCCCGCCGCCTGTCGCACGATCGAGCGCGAGAACTCCGTGGCCGTCGCGATCGCCTCGGCGTACGCGGGCCGATCGGCATCGGCGACCACGACCGGCTCGCATCCCAGCTCGACCGCGAGCGCTTGCGCGATGGGCAGCACGGGCCCTGGAGCGGTGACCGCGGCGTAGCCCTGGCTGAGAGCCCGGAGGTCTATCGAGGTGCCCGTGAAGCTGATCGCGGGATGGATCGCCAGCGGGATCGCGCCGGATCGCAGAGCCGGTTCGAGCACCGCGATGCCGTGCGCGGCGTCGGTGTGGAGGACGAGCTGGCCCGGCTGCCACGCTCCGACCTCCGCGAGACCGGCGACGAGCCCGGCGAGCTCGTCGTGGGGCACGGCGATCACGACGAGCTCGCTACGGCGCACGACCTCGTCGGCGGCCAGTACCGGCACTCCTGGAAGGATGGCCTCGACCCGGTCGTCGTCGGACCCCGAGGTGATGCCCACGAGAGCGTGCCCCGCGCCGGCGAGCGCCGATCCGATCACGGGACCGACCTTCCCCGCCCCGATGATGCCGACGCCGAGTCGTCCGTCGCGTCCCGGCCCGCTCATCGGTGAGTCCGATCCGGCGCTTCGACGGGGTCGGCGACCGGGGCCGCGGGGTCAGATGCCGGGGCCGCGGGGTCAGCGGGCGCCGCACCCGGCTCGACGACCGGCTCGCCCGCGGGCGTCTGATCGGGCTCGGACGACGCCCACCGGTGGCTGCGATCGCCGGCGGATGCGGCGACGATCCCGTGCGCAGCATCCTGGAATCCTCGCAGCGCATCATCGCGCTCGAGGATCCCCACGGTGGTCGTCACCGATCCGGCGACCACGTGCGCGGTGAGGTTCGCCACGCCCAGCATGCGGTCGACCGGGCCCTGCGCGATCCCGACGCTCTGCATGCGCGCCAGAGGGAAGACGCCGAGCGCGCGCCAGATGAAACCCCGGCGCAAGAAGAGCGCGTCGGGCGTCAGCAGGTAGCCGTTGCGTCGCCACGACAGCGGGCGCAGGAGCCGGGCGCGCGCGGGCGTCGTCGCGTACGGATCGTCGGCACGGGGGCCGAGGATGCCCTGGTCGAAGACGAACGGCCAGTCCTCGTCGGGGAGGGCCGGCAGGAGCAGCTTGAGCACGCGCTCGACGTCGGCGCGTGTGCCCACCGGCAGCACGGTCGTGAACTGATCGGCGTTCGTGTCGCTGGACGACCGGCCAGAGAGGCGGTTGACCGTGATCGACCACCAGCCGAAGGGCCGCCAGAAGATCGACTGGCGCACCTCGACGGCGTGGACGCGCCCCGGCGGCAGGGTCTCGCTCACGGTCGTGAAGAGACCGAAGGTGATGCGGGTGCCGCTCGGCATGGGAGCGATCGAATAGCGCAGCGCCCGCGTGACCGACCTCACGTAGTAGGCGCCGAAACCGAGGACGGCCGGCACGAACGAGAACAGCACCCAGATCGATCCAACGATCGACCCGACCACGATCGCCGCGATGAGCGCGATCAGCACGAGGGTCGTGCCGCTGAGCAAACGCGAGGCGATGAGTCGGCCGGCCGGAATGTGCACCACCGACTCGGGCTCGACGTCGCCCTGGTCGTCACCATCGACGAGACCCGACAGACCCGCTCCGACCGCCGAGGCAGCCTGCCGCACGCGGGTTCCGCCGCTGCGTGCCGCCGCGCTCCCGCCGAGACGTCGGCCCGAGGCCAACCGCAGGATGTCGGCGCGGATGGTCTCGGCGTCCGACGTGGAGAGGTACTCGAGCTTCACGTTCGAATCGGTGCCGGCCCCGACGACCTCGAGCTTCCCGACCCCGAGCAGACGCGCGACGAGCGGCCGGGTCAGGTTGACGCCCTGCACGCGGTCGAGCGGGGCCCGCCGATGGGTGCGGAAGAGCACGCCCGAGCGCACCTCGACGTCGTCGTCGGTGATGCGGAACGTGTGGAACCGCCACGACAACGAGAACAGCAGCAGCAGCACGACGACGGTGCCGAGCACCGCGAGGAGGGCGATGAGGAGCAGGTTGCGGCTGACGAGGTAGTCGATCGGGTCGGGCGGCAACTCGCCGTCGCCGAACTCCGGGGCGAAAGCCGGCAGCAGCCACTCGACGAGCCGCTCGCGGAGGTTCGCGATCGCGATACCCCCGACCACGAGCAGGAACAGTCCCCCGCGCAGGAGCGGGGTGAGCGGATGCATCCGGTGCCACTCGCCGTCGCTGAGCGGCGAGCGCACCTCGTCTGCCGGGGGCGCGGACGGGGCGGATGCTTCGCTCACAGGCCGGTCCGACGGGTCTCGGCGACGTCGACGAGGGTGTCGCGCAGGTTCTCGGCGGCCTTCTGCGTCAGGCCCGGGATCGTCACGCCGGTGGAGGCTGCGGCGGTGACGAGCTTCAGCTGCGCGATCCCGAAACCGCGGTCGAGGGGACCGTGCGTGATGTCGATCAGCTGCATGCGCCCGTAGGGCACCGCCACCATGCGCTGCCAGAGGATGCCGCGGCGGAACACGAGGTCGTCGCGCCTCAGCTGGTACCCGTACGAACGCGCCTGACGCGGCGTGATCGCGAGCGAGAAGAGACAGACGAGCAGCACGATGCCGGCCGGGATCCACGTCCACGGCTGGTTGAGCCACAGCTGCAGACCGATCGCCACCGCGAGCACGACGAGGGTGAACACGCCGGTCGAGATGATCTGCACCCAGACGTAGGCGCGGGCGAGCTGGTGCCACGTCCCGTCGCCGAGCGGCAGGCGAGCATCGGAGCGGGGCTCGATGATGCGGGTGAACGAGTCCTCGTCGAGAACGGCCGCCGTCTCGCGGACACGCGCGTCGTCGGTGGGCTCAGTGGGCGACGCCTGCGGAGTCGCCTCCGGGTTGTTCGTCATCGTCGTCCTTCCGGATGGTGCACAGGTGCTCGGCGACCAGCGCCGCGGCGACGAGGATGCCGCCGCAGATCGCCGTGGCGATCGTCGTGCCCATCGAGCCTACCGAGGGGGTCACCGGGCGGGTGAAGAGGAAGAGCAGCAGCCCGACCGCGACGCCGCCGATGGCCGCGCCGACGATGCTCGACGCCTTCGCCAGGATGGCGATGCGCAGCGCCCGGAACGGATTGACAGCGGTGGTGGCGAGCCCGCGGGTGGCCCGCCGGATCGGGATGGCGAGCGCGATCACGGCTCCTCCCACCAGGAGGAGAAGGATCGGCAGCGTCACGGCCGGTGCGAACGTCGGCCGACCCGCCGAGCTCAGCGCGGTGTCGAGCACGAACCCCACGACGATGCCGAGAATGGCCGCACCGACGAGAACTCCCGCGCCGGTGCGCTTCACCGGTCTGCTCGAAGATCGGCGAGGAGATCTTCGACGCGCCCGACGCCGGGGAGCTCCGCCTCCGGGTCCACCTCGTGCCACGGAGCGAGCACGAACTCGCGCTCGGCGGCGCGCGGGTGAGGAAGGATCAGCCGGGCGTCGTCCGACACCACCGTTGCGTACGAGACGAGATCGAGGTCGAGAGTGCGATCGGCCCACCGCTCCCCCCGTTCGCGCCCGTGGCGGGCCTCGATCCGGTGCAGGTAGGTCAGCAGCACCGACGGGGCGAGCCGGGTCGCGACCAGAGCGACGGAATTGAGATAGCGCGGCGCCTCAGCATCCGGCCCGCTCGTGGTGACCGCCACCGTCTCCATGACGGCAGAGGTGCGCACCCGGTCGGTCAGCGGTAGTGCCGCGAGGTCGGTCAGCGCGGCATCGAGGGTCGCCTCGCGGTCGCCGAGGTTCGCGCCCAGAGCTACGACGGCGATGGCGGGTTGCGGCCGGCCCTCGACGGCGACGTCGCTCACGGCGCGACTCCGAATCCGAACGGCAGGGCGCGGGGGGCGGGCCGCGTACGGCGGATCGTCACCGACACGTCGGCGAACGGCACCGTGATCGGCGCCGACGGCTTGTGGACCGTGACGACGGCCTGCTCGACGCGGGGGTCGGTCAGCGCGTCGTCGGCGATCCGCGCCGCGAGGGTCTCGAGGAGGTTCACGGGATCCGCGCCGACGAGCGCCACGATCCGCTCGGCCAGTTCGCCGTAGTGAACCGTGTCGACGACGTCGTCGGATGCGGCGGCAGGGGCGGTGTCGATCCGCAGCGTGAGGTCGACGACGAACTCCTGACCCTGCGCGCGTTCGTCGTCGTACACGCCGTGGTGACCCCACGCGCGCACGCCGGTCAGGGTGATCTCGTCTACGGGGTCCATATTCCCTCCAGGTTCTCATCCGACCAGAGCGCCGCGACGCGGAGTGCGTCTCGGGTGGCGGCGACGTCGTGCACCCGCACAGCCCAGGCTCCATCGCGCGCCGACAGCGCGCTGGTGACGGCGGTCGCGAGATCGCGACGAGCCAGGGATGCGTCGTCGCCGAGCGCCTCGCCCAGGAACCTCTTGCGACTGGTGCCGACGAGCACCCGTGGGCCCAGGCCCACGAGCTGGGGCAGGGCGCGGAGGGTCTCCCAGTTCTGGGGCCCCCGTTTGCCGAAACCGATTCCCGGATCGAGCACGATCCGGCTCGGGGCGATGCCGGCGGCGACGGCCGCGTCGACGCGCTCGATCAGCTCGGCCGAGAGTTCGCGCACGAGGTCGACATAGTCGGCGCGGGCGTACATGTCGGCCGACGGGCCACGCCAGTGCCCCAGCACGATGTCGGCGTCGGTCACGGCCACCGTTTCGAGCATGGCCGGATCGGCGAGTCCGCCCGAGACGTCGTTGACGATGCGGGCTCCGGCCGCGATCGCCGCGTGGGCCGTGTCGGCGTTCAGAGTGTCGATGCTGACGACGGCACCGGCGGCGGCGAGCGCTTCGATCACCGGCAGCACGCGTTGCTGCTCGACCCGCGGGGCGACCCGCTCTGCTCCCGGTCGGGTCGACTCACCGCCGATGTCGAGGATGTGAGCGCCCTCGGCGCGCAGCCGGACGCCATGACCGATGGCGACGTCGGGGTCGACGTAGCGGCCGCCGTCGCTGAACGAGTCGGGGGTGACGTTGACGATCCCCATGATGAGCGTCACGTCGCCTCCGGTCCCTGAGCCTGCGCCTGCGGTCCCTGAGCGTGCGCCTGCGGTCCCTGAGACTGCGCCTGCGGCCCCGGAGACTGCGCCTGCGGCCCCGGAGCCTGCACCTGCGGTCCCTGAGCCTGTCGAAGGGAGATCAGCGCGATGAGCTCGGCGCGCGCGGCGGGGTCTGCCAGTTCGCCTCGGGCGGCGATCGTCACGGTGGTGGCGTTCTTCTGCTGCGCACCGCGCATCGTGACGCACTCGTGCGAGGCGTCGAGCACGACGAGCACCCCGCGCGCGTCGAGCGACGCTGCGATCGTGTCGGCGATCTGCTCGCCGAGGCGCTCCTGCACCTGCGGGCGGGCGGCGAGCACCTCGACGACCTTCGACAGGGCGCCGAGGCCGACGACCTGCTCCCCCGGAAGGTAGGCGAGGTGCGCCACCCCGCGGAACGGCAGCAGGTGGTGCTCGCAGATCGAACGGAAGTCGACCCCGCGCAGCATCACCGCGCCCGACGGTACGGTCTCGGGCGCCGGACCCCGCGAGATCGAGATCGTATGCGCGAGCGGAGCCGCAGCATCCTCACCGACCCCTGCGAAGAACTCTCCGTAGGCGTCGGCTACCCGCTCGGGCGTCTGGCGCAGCCCCGGTCGCTCGGGGTCTTCGCCGATCGCTTCGAGCAGCTCCCTGACAAGAGAGCGCACGCGCTCCCGGTCGACGGTCATCGGCCGGGCCTACGCGGTCGCCGGTCGAGCCTGTCCGCTCGGCTGGCGACGCGGGGCCTTCTCGGTCTGCGCTTCGGCCTCGGTGTTCGCCGCGACCCCTGCCGGCTGAGCGCGACGGGGCACGTCGACCGGCGGCAGCTGCGAGACGGGGCGGCCGTCGGAGGACAGCCACTGCGGACGCGGGGGCAGGCGGGTGATGTCGGTGAAGATCTCGGCGAGCTCGAGGTGGTCGAGGGTCTCCTTCTCGAGGAGTTCCAGCGCGAGGCGGTCGAGGATCTTGCGGTTCGAGTTGATGACCTCGTACGCCTCGTTGTGCGCCTGCTCGATGAGCGCGCGCACCTCGGCGTCGACCCGCTCGGCGATGCGCTCCGAGAAGTCACGGCCGTGGCCCATGTCGCGGCCCATGAAGACCTCGCCCGACGACGACCCGAGCTTCACGGGCCCGACGTCGGTGGTCATGCCGTACTCGGTGACCATCTTGCGCGCGATGCTCGTCGCCTTCTCGATGTCGTTCGACGCGCCCGTGGTGGGGTCGTGGAATACGATCTCCTCGGCGACGCGGCCACCCATCGCGTAGGTGAGCTGGTCTTGCAGCTCGTTGCGGGTGATCGAGTACTTGTCGTCGAGCGGCAGCACCATCGTGTAGCCGAGCGCCTTGCCGCGGGGAAGGATCGTCACCTTCGTCACCGGGTCGGTGTGGTTCATCGCCGCCGCCGCGAGAGCGTGACCGCCCTCGTGGTAGGCCGTGATCAGCTTCTCCTTGTCGCGCATCACGCGGGTGCGGCGCTGCGGACCGGCGAGCACGCGGTCGATGGCCTCGTCGAGGGCGCGGTTGTCGATCAGCTGCGCGTTCGAGCGCGCGGTCAGGAGCGCCGCTTCGTTCAGCACGTTCGCGAGGTCTGCACCGGTGAAGCCGGGGGTCTTGCGGGCCACGACCTCGAGGTCGACGCCGTCGGCGAGGGGCTTGCCGCGGCCGTGCACCTCGAGGATGCGCTGGCGGCCCTTGAGGTCGGGCGCGTCCACACCGATCTGGCGGTCGAAGCGGCCCGGGCGCAGAAGCGCGGGGTCGAGGATGTCGGGGCGGTTGGTCGCCGCGATGACGATGACGTTCGCCTTGGGATCGAAGCCGTCCATCTCGACGAGCATCTGGTTCAGCGTCTGCTCGCGCTCGTCGTGCCCGCCGCCCATGCCGGCGCCGCGGTGACGGCCGACGGCGTCGATCTCGTCGATGAAGATGATCGCCGGGGCGCTCTCCTTGGCCTGGTTGAACAGGTCGCGCACACGGCTGGCACCGACGCCGACGAACATCTCGACGAAGTCCGAACCCGAGATCGAGTAGAACGGCACGCCGGCCTCGCCGGCGACCGCACGGGCGAGGAGCGTCTTACCCGTTCCGGGAGGGCCGTACAGCAGCACGCCCTTCGGGATGCGGGCGCCCACGGCCTGGAACTTCGCGGGATCCTTCAGGAAGTCTTTGATCTCTTCGAGCTCTTCGATCGCCTCTTCGGCACCCGCGACGTCCTGGAACGTGACGGTCGGGCTCTCCTTCGAGACGAGTTTCGCCCGGGACTTGCCGAACTGCATGACCTTGCTGCCGCCGCCCTGAGCGCTGGAGAGCAGGAACCAGAACAGCAGACCGAGGATGAGGAGCGGGATCATCAGCGACAGGATGCCGTCGAAGAACGACGGCCGCGGCACGACGTCGTTGTACCCGTCAGCGGGGTTCGCGGTGTCGATCGCGTCGACCACCTCGATCGCGCGCGCCGAGACGTAGTAGAACTGCACCTCGTTGGCGCCCTCGTAGGGCTGGTTCAGCGTGAGGTCGACGCGCTGGTCGCCGTCGGTCGTGGTGGCCTCGGAGACGGTGCCGCCCTTGAGGAGCTCGAGGCCCTCCTGGGTCGAGATCTGCCGAGCGCCGTTGAGGCTCGTGATGAGCCAGAAGCCGACCAGAAGGAGCAGACCGATCACGACGATGTAGAGGATCGGGTTGCGCGTGAGCTTCTTGAAGTCCATGGTGCGGGGCGACGCCCGGGCCCCTTTCGTCAGGATTCCACCGGTTTACGGTGAAATCAGGGTACAGCGGGGTCTCTATGGGCGGACTGTGCATTCGCCCACGGCGTACGCGCCTCAGCTGTAGACGTGCGGCGCGAGCACCGCGACGTCGCGCAGGTTGCGGTACTTCTCGGCGTAGTCGAGGCCGTAGCCGATGACGAACTCGTTGGGGATGTCGAACCCGACGTAGCGGCAGTCGACCTCCACCTTCATCGCGTCGGGCTTGCGCAGAAGCGCCAGCACCTCGATCGACTCCGCCCCCCGCGAGGCGAAGTTCTCGAGCAGCCAACTGAGGGTGAGGCCCGAGTCGATGATGTCCTCCACAATGAGCACATGGCGCCCATGGAGGTCGGTGTCGAGGTCTTTGCGGATCTGCACGACACCGCTCGAGCGCGTACCCGTGCCGTACGACGACACCGCCATCCAGTCCATCTGGATGTGCAGCGGGAGGTGGCGCGCGAAGTCGGCCATGACCATGACCGCGCCCTTCAGCACACCGACGAGGAGGAGGTTCTCGCCCTCGTAGTCGCGGGCGACCTGCTCGGCGAGCTCGGCCAGCTTGTCTTGGATCTGCTCCTCGGTGATCAGTACCTCGGTGATGTCGTCAGAGATCTGGTCGGCGCGCATGGATCGAGTTTAGGCGCTGGCCGGGGCGTGCCCCGTGGCCGCGAACACGATCCGCCCGCCGATGCGGCGTGCCGAGCAGCCGGGCAGATCGATCGGACCCTGTCCCGCCCAGTCGGTGGCGAGACGCGCGACATCGAGCGTCTGCGACCGCGTGAGGCTCTCGCCGAACTCGCTCGAGACGACGAGGCGGATGATGCGGTGGCGTAGCGCCGCCGGATTCGCGGCCAGGGCCGCGGCCGAGACCGAGATGCCCGCCTCCGCGTGCTCGACGATGTCTTCGATCGTCTCGTCGATCATCTCGGCGAAGGCCTCGGCGTCTTCGCGCAGCTGCTCGGCGGTGCGCGCGAGCGCCTCGGCGATGCCGGGGCCCAGCTCGGCCTCGAGCACGGGCAGCACGCGCTCGCGCACCCGCACCCGGGAGAAGCGGGGCTCGGCGTTGTGGGGGTCGTGCCAGGGATCGAGCCCCTCCGCCGCGCACGCGGCCACCGTCGTCGCACGACGCACCCCGAGCAGCGGACGCCACCACCGTCCGGAGTCGTCGACCCGCTCGGGCGCCATGCCCATGAGGCTCGCCGCCCCCGAGCCGCGCGCCAGCCCGAGCAGCACGGTCTCGGCCTGGTCGTCGAGGGTGTGCCCGAGCAGCACCGCCTCGGCGCCGCGCTCGCGGGCGGCGTGCGAGAGCGCGGCGTAGCGGGCGCGGCGGGCGGATGCTTCGGGGCCGCCCTCGGCGCCCACCTGCACCGCGACCACCACGGCGTCGAGGCCGAGAGCGCGAGCGGCGGCGGCGGCGCGTTCCGCAGCATCCGCCGATCCCTCCTGCAGCCCGTGATCGACGGTGACCGCCGTGGCGGCGATGCCGAGCTTGGGCGCCTCGAAGGCGACGGCCGCGGCGAGCGCGAGCGAGTCGGGTCCGCCCGAGAGGGCGACGACGACGGATGCGGGGCGGGAGGTCTGCAGCGCGGTGCGCACGGCACGGCGCACGTCGGCGACCGCGGGGTCGAGGCTCGGACGAACGGGCATCCGCTCACGGTACCGGCCCGCTCGCGCGCCCACGACGCACGGCCGGGGCAACCGGCCTCTCGCACCAACTCAGGCTGGAGGGGGCGGCCCTCGGGCGCATCGCCGGGATCGCGGGGCGGCCGCCGCCGGGCGGCGCGATCAGCCTGAATTACGGCGCGCGACCGCGCAACACACCCCCGGGTCGAGCCCACGGTTAGATGTAGGCATGCTCACCGATCGCCCGCTCTCCGAGCTGCGTACGTTCCAGTCCGATGTCGAAGATCCGGCGGATTTCGACGACTTCTGGGCACAGACCCTCCAAGAGGCGGCCGACCGCGCCACCCCGACCGTGCTCGAGACGGTGGAGACGGGGATGCGGCGCGTGAGGGTCTCGGACGTCACCTTCAGCGGCTACGCCGGCGATCCGGTGCGCGCCTGGCTCGTGACGCCGGCCGACGCCGACGAGCCGCTGCCGGTCGTGATCGAGTACGCCGGATACGGCAGCGGGCGCGGACGCCCGATCACCCACCTGTGGGCCGCGGCCTCGGGGTGGGCGCACCTGGTGATGGACGTGCGAGGTCAGGGCGCCGGACGCGGGTCGGCGGTCGGCGCGACCCCCGACCCGCACGGCTCGGCGCCCGCGCACCCGGGGGTCATGACGCGAGGCATCGAAGACCCGCGCACCTACTACTACCGCCGTCTGCTCACCGATGCCGTTCGAGCCGTCGACGTCGCGCGCGACCTGCCGGGCATCGACCCCGATCGCGTGGCCGTCGTCGGAGGCAGCCAGGGCGGCGCCCAGGCGATCGCCGCCGCGGCGCTCCGACCCGACGTGAGCGCGGCCGTCGCCTTCGTGCCCTTCCTGTCCGACGCCGCGCGCGCGACGCTCATCACGGATGCCGCGCCCTACTCCGAGATCGCGGGGTACCTCACCTCGCAGCGGTCGCGCGTCGAGCAGGTCGTGCGGACTCTGTCGTATGTGGACGGGGTCAACTTCGCTCGGCGGGTGCGCACCCGCATCCACTACTCCGTCGCGCTGATGGACCCGATCTGCCCGCCGTCGACGGTCTTCGCCGGGTTCAACGCCAACGCCTCGGCCGACAAGACGATCGACGTGTGGCCCTACAACGGGCACGAGGGCGGCGGACCCGAAGACCGCGAGCGCGCGATCGGCGTCATCGCCGAGTCGTTCGCCGCCTGAGAGACGACAGTCGGCCGCACTAGGCTGGGCGGCGGAAATCCACTGATCTAAGGAGCACGAGCATGGGTGCGTACGACGCCGTCATCGAGATCCCGCGCGGCAGCCGCGTGAAGTACGAGGTCGACCACGGCACGGGGCGCGTGTTCCTCGACCGCATCCTCTTCACCGCCTTCGGCTACCCCACCAACTACGGCTTCTTCGAGAACACCCTCGGTGAGGACGGCGACCCGCTCGACGTGCTCGTGCTGCTCGACCACGACATCTACCCGGGCGTCGTCGCGAAGGTTCGCCCCGTCGCCGTTCTGAAGATGAGCGACGAGGCGGGCGGCGACGACAAGGTCGTCGCCGTGCTGTCGAAGGATCCCCGCTGGGCGCACATCCAGGACGTCGGCGACATCGCCGAGGAGCTCCGCAACGAGATCGGCCACTTCTTCGAGCACTACAAGGACCTCGAGCCCAACAAGTGGGTCAAGGTCGACGAGTGGGCGGGCGCGGCCGAGGCCGAGCGTCTCGTGCAGGAGGCGTTCGCGCGCTTCGAGGAGCACGAGGGTCAGACCAAGACGCAGGGTGCGGGCGAGGCTCCGAGCACGCTCTGACACACGTCGGAACGAGAAGAGCCCGGTCGGCGACGACCGGGCTCTTCTCGTTTCGACGATCAGACCGAGATGCCTCGGGCGCGCAGGAACGGCGCGGGGTCGATGGTGCTGCCGTTCTGGTAGACCTCGAAGTGCAGGTGGCAGCCGAAGACGTTGCCGGTGAGGCCGACGAGGCCGACGGCCTGCCCGGATGACACCCACTGGCCGCGCGAGACGAGGATGCGGCTGTTGTGGGCATACCCCGTGGCGAGGCCGCCGCCGTGGTCGACGCGCACGTAGTTGCCGTAGCCGCCGTTCCAGCCGGCGTAGGTCACCGTGCCGCTGTTGGCCGCGAAGTTGGATGCTCCGCATCCCGCACCGAAGTCGAGGCCGAGGTGGTACGACGTCGAGCAGTAGCTCGGCGTGCACTGCGAGGAACGCGGGCCGTACCACGAGCTGACCCACGCCGACGACGGACGAGACCAGCCGGACCCGACGACCTGGCCGCCGCCTCCACCGCCTCCGCCGCCGCCTCCACCGGAGTTGCCGCCGCCGCCGCCACCTCCGCCGCCTCCGCCACCGCCACCGCCACCTGAGTTGGCTGCAGCTGCGGCGGCTGCCGCGGCAGCGGCGGCGGCTGCAGCAGCGGCACGCTCACGCTCGCGCTGTTCGGCGGCTGCGCGCTCGGCGGCCTCCCGCGCGAGGCGGGCCTGGCGCTCGGCTTCGACACCGGCTTCGTAGTCGGCGACGGTCTTCGCCGTATTGTCCTGAAGGGCCGCGAGCTGCGCCGTGAGCGTCACCTGGTTGGCCTGCTGCGCCGCGAGGGCTGCCTGCGCAGCATCCGACGCCTGCTGGGCCGCGACCATCTTCGACTCGGCCTCCTGCTTGAGGCGGTCGCGCTCGGCGCGCTTGTCTTCGGCCTGGTTCGTGAGGTTCTGCGCGGCGTTGCGGGCGGCGACCGCGTTGGCGTACACCGACTGGTTGCGCTCGAGAAGCTTGTCCATCGTGCCGAGGCGCGACAGCAGGTCATCGGCGGATGCTGCGGAACCGGCGAAGAACAGTTCGAGCGAGGCGTCGTCGCCGCCCTTGCGGTACAGCTGGGCTGCGACGCGTCCGGCCTGGTTCGCCGCAGCGGTCGCTTCTGCGCCCTGCGCGTCGGCCTGGGCCTGCAGCTGGTCGGCCTCATACGCGGCGTCGAGGAAGGCCTGCTGAGCGGCGTAGTAGACGTCGGACGCCGTCCTCGCCTCGGCCTCCGTGCGCGCAACGTCGGCCGACAGGCCCGCGATGAGGCCTTGGATGCGAGTGATCTCGGCGGCTTTCGCAGCCTCGCTGGCCTTCGCGCGTTCGACGTCGGCCCACGAGGGGTAGGTCGCGGCGAAGGCGCTGGGGATCATCGGGCCACCCACCGCTCCGCCGATCGCGCCGAGCGCGACGACGCTCAGGCCGCCGGAGGTGAGGAGGGTGCGCCGGTTGACCGCGGGCCACAGAGTGCGGCGCTCGCGTTCGGTCGGCGCGCATCCGCAGTCGTCTGCGTCGTCCAAGCGCTCGAGCGTCACAAGATGCCTATCGTCGAGGGGGTCTTAACTTCGAACACACTAGCAACACCCGTCACACCGACAACAGGGCGGATTATCGGGCGCGTGCCAGGTTCATCCTGGGCGCCGAACCCGCGGATCGACGCACGACGCGCCCTCGATTGGCGCATCGGCGACAGATTACGTATGCTTGAGCGTCGGCAAGCGTAAGCCTGCAGAGTCGCTCGGCCCCATCGTTTAGCGGCCTAGGACGCCGCCCTTTCACGGCGGTAGCACGGGTTCGAATCCCGTTGGGGTCACTCGAACCGATATAACTGAATAAGCATGGCCCTGTAGCGCAGCTGGTTAGCGTGCCGCCCTGTCACGGCGGAGGTCGCGGGTTCAAGTCCCGTCAGGGTCGCTCCGAGCGACAGGCTCTTTGTTCCTCCTTTTCGAGGGAAGACAGAGAGCCTTTCGTCTAGGACGCGGCGTTTCACATGCCGCGCGGCTCTGTAGCTCAGTTGGTAGAGCGCACGACTGAAAATCGTGAGGTCACGGGATCGACGCCCGTCGGAGCCACACGGATGACCGTTACAGTCATCCCAGAAACCCTCGCCTAGCTTCTACATGGCGGGGGTTTTGCTTTTCCCTGTCAGCGAGTTCGCTTGTGCGGTCGACGCGAATGGCTCACCACCCGCGGCCCGCCTCGCCTCGTTGCACAGCGAGGCGCATACGCCGCAGCCATAGACCGAGCTCGCCGCTGCGCCGGAGTCAGTCCTCGGCGGCCTCGAGCTCGCGCAGACGACGCAGCTTCGCCCACGGGTAGAACGCGATCCAGGCGATGGACGCGATCGAGCCGCCCATGATCATCGATGCGATATCCATACCGGCCACCCTATGAAACTCGGAACGCCCCGGCCAACGAGGCGACCGGGGCCGCTCCCCGCCGAGGGCACCGACGAGCCGACATAGGCTGGCGCCCGTGACGCACCGGCCGCCCCTCCACATCGGCGCTCGCACGATCGGGGCGGTGCGGGTCGGGGTCGCAGTCACGGTCGTGCTGGTGCTCGTGTACGCCTACGCGCTGCGGATCGGAGCCGGCGATTCGAACCCGTTCGACTTCTTCGGGTACTTCACGAACCAGACGAGCCTGCTCGCCGCGATCGTTCTCGGCACCGTCGGTGGCCGCCTCGTCGCCGGCCGGCCCGTCCCGTCGTGGCTCACGACCGCCCGCGCTGTCGTGACGGCCTACCTGATCGTCGTCGCCGTGGTCTACAACGTCGTCGTCCCCGGCACCGGCTCGGCACCCCCGTGGGTGAGCTTCCTGCTCCACGGGGTGTTCCCCGTCGTGGTGCTGCTCGACTGGATACTCATCGGCGATCGATCGCGACTGCCGTGGCGGGTGCTGTGGACGCTCCTCCCGTACCCGGCCGTCTGGCTCGCGGTCGTGCTCATCCGCGGGGTCACCGACGGGTGGGTGCCCTACGGGTTCCTGCTCCCCGGGCGCGGGCTCCCGTCGCTGACGGCGCACATCGTCGGTCTCATCGCCGCGATCGTCGCCTCCGGCGCCGTCGTGTGGGCGCTCAGTCGGACGAAGCCACGGGTCGTTCTCGCGCACCCACGTCGATCACGGTGATCCCGCTGGGGGCGCGACCCTCGGCCATCTCCGCGATCGCTTCCGGCACCTCGTCCAGGCCGATGCGCCGCGTGATGAGATCCGCCGGTCGTAGAGCACCCGAGACGACCATCTCGATCAGCTCGGGATAGGCGGATGCTGCCATCCCGTGCGATCCGCGCAGGGTGAGCTCGCCCGCGATCACGGCAGACATGGGGATGCGCGGATCTTCCGCGAGGAGGCCCACCTGCACGTGTCGCCCCTGCAGGCCCAGGGAGAGCACGGCGGCGATCACCGCATCCTCCCGTCCGAGCGCGTCGACCGACACATTCACGCCGCCGTCGACGGCGTCGCGGACACGGGCGGCGATCGCTTCGGGCGACAGCCCCGATGAGTCGATCACGAACGCCGCCCCGAGCTCGCGAGCCCGAGCGAGGGCGGTGGCGCTGATGTCGACGGCCACGACGGTCGCCCCGAGCGCCCGAGCGATCATGATCGCGCTGAGACCGACCCCGCCGCATCCGATCACCACGACCGTCTCGCCGGCGACCACCTCACCCTGGTGGACGAGAGCCCGGAAGGCGGTCGCGAAGCGGCATCCGAGAAGCGCCGCGACGCCGCCGTCGATGGCGTCGGGCAGGGCGATCAGGTTGGCCTCGGCGTCGTGCAGGGCGACATACTCCGCGAAGGAGCCCCAGTGGGTGAACCCCGGCTGCGTCTGGTTCGGGCACACCTGCCCCTGACCGGCACGGCACTGCGCGCACGACCCGCAGGACGACACGAACGGCACCGTAACGCGATCACCGACCGCGAAGCGCGTTACCCGCTCGCCGACGGCATGGACGACGCCCGACAACTCGTGCCCCGGCACGTGCGGCACCGTCACGCCCGAGTCGTGCCCGAGCCACGCGCTCACGTCGCTGCGGCAGAGCCCGGTCGTCTCGACCCGCACGACGACTCCGCCCGGCGACGGCTCGGGAATCGCGACGTCGGCCACCCGCGGCATCTCGCCGAACTTCTCGAAGACCACAGCCCGCATCAGGTTCCTCTCGTGTGCGCCGATCACGCCTTTCGACGATATGCCCCTCGAATGCTGCGGTCTGCACTCGGGCACCTGGTACGCCCACGCGGGGGCGGCTACGCTCCGAGACGGTTGCAGACAGCATCCGTCCTCTCGGGAGTGCCCATGTCGCAGGTTCGTGTCCACAACTTCGCCGTCTCGATCGATGGGTACGGCACGGGCGAGGGACAGACCCTCGAGGCTCCGTTCGGCCACGCGCAGGCGCGGCTCATGCAACCGTGGTTCTTCGGCACCCGCACGTTCCAGGCGATGCAGGGCGGCGATGCCGGATCGTTCGGCATAGACGAGGCCTTCGCCAGCAACTGGGGCACCGGCATCGGGGTCGAGATCATGGGCCGCAACAAGTTCGGACCCCAGCGCGGGCCGTGGACCGACGAGGAATGGATCGGCTGGTGGGGCGAGAATCCCCCGTTCCACACCCCGGTCGTCGTCCTCACGCACCATCCTCGCCCGGTGCTCGAGCTCGAGGGCGGCACGACCTTCCACTTCGTCGACGCCGAACCCGCCGAGGCCCTCGCCATCGCGCGCGAACTGGCCGGAGGACTCGACGTGCGCATCGGCGGAGGCGTGAACACCGTCCGCCAGTTCCTGCAGGCCGATCTCGTCGACCGGATGCACCTCGCCGTGGTGCCGATCGTGCTCGGTCGCGGCGAGAACCTCTGGCACGGCCTCGAAGGGATCGAAAGCCGGTTCACGGTGGAGGTCGTCTCGTCTCCCTCCGGCGTCACGCACCAGACCTGGACCCGCGCATGAGCGGCCCGATCGCGCGAGAACTCATGCGTCGTGGAGCTGGGCGTTGCGGAGGGCGTCTGCGCCGACGCCGGTCGCCTCACTCCTCGGGCGCGCGCCTCTCGGCGTGACCCCGCAATCGCTCGACCACCTGGGCGAGATACCTCGTGATCGTCTCCTGCTCCGACGGCGTGAACGCGTCGAGTTCGGCGTCGACCCCCATGATCATGGGCATGAGGCGCCCCATCGCGCGCTGCCGGGACGACTCCTGCGGCACCACCAGAATTCCGCGTCGATCGGTCGGGTGCGGCTCGCGGGTGACGTGGCCCAGCGCCACGAGGCGGTCGATCGCGGTCGTGGTGGCCCCCGCCGAGATCCCGACCCGACGGGCGAGCTCGCCGGGCGCGAGCGGACCGCCCATGAGCAGATGCTCCATCGCCTGGAGGTCGGTCGGGTTGACCTCGAGTTCTTCGCCGATCGACCGCTCGAACTGCTCGCTGAGTTCGATGAACTCCCGCAGCAGCACCGTCGCCGGACGCGTGGGCGCGAAGGCGGCCACGTCGGCATCGGGGGGAAGCGAACCGGTCGGTTGCATGGGCTCCACGATATCGCTAATCTCTTTCGATAGTCGAATAATCCGACGCTCAAACGTTCTTACCAGCCGGGAGACAGACCATGAGCGCACTCCGTCGCTTCCTGACATCTGCCAAGACGTCGTGGATCATGCTCGTTCTGGCGGCCCTGGCCGCCGCCGTGCTGTTCGGCGTCGCCGGGTCGGAGGGGTCCGAGACCGCACCCTCGGTCGGCCTCCCCGACAGCGCCGAGTCGGTGCAGGTCGATCAGCTGCGCGAGAACTTCCCGAGCGCCGACAGCACCTCGGCCCTCCTCGTCTTCGCCTCCGACTCCGGCGAACTCGATGATGAGACCCTCGCCCTCATCGACGCAAAGGCCTTCGGCGAGCTGGCCGACGTCTCCCGCGACGGATTCGTGCCGCCCGCGCAGGTCTCGGAGGACGGCACCGTCGCGCTGCTCGTTGTTCCTCTCGAACCGGAGCCCGACGTCGCCGTACAGACCGAGCGCGCGCAGCAGATCCGCGACGCCGCTGCCTCCGATCTCGACGGGGTGCGGGTGTACCTCACCGGAGCCGAGGGGTTCGAGGTCGACATCGCAGCGGTTTTCGCCGGAGCCGACTTCACCCTGCTTCTCACCACCGTCATCGTCGTCGCCATCCTGCTGCTCGTCACCTACCGGAGCCCCTGGCTCTGGCTCGTCCCGCTCGTCGTGATCGGTCTGGCCGACTCTCTCGCCGGTATCGTCGCGCGCCAGGTGGCCAGTGCCGTCGGCGTGCAGCTCGATGCGTCGATCACCGGCATCCTCTCGGTGCTCGTGTTCGGCGCGGGAACGAATTACGCGCTGCTGCTCATCGCGCGCTACCGCGACGAGCTGCGGCTCTACGAGAGCCGCCGGATCGCGATGCAGGAGGCGCTGCGCGGAGCAGGGCCCGCCATCATCGCCAGCGGCTCGACCGTCGCCCTGGCGCTGCTCACCCTGCTTCTCGCCGAGCTCGCCGGCAACCGCGCGCTGGGCCTCGCCTGCGCCGTCGGCATCGTCGTCGCGATGGTCTTCGCCCTGTTCGTGCTCCCCGCAGCGCTCGTGCTGTTCGGCCGCGGCCTGTTCTGGCCCTACATTCCGCGGTACGGCTCCGCCGACGCCATCTCGCGCAGCGTGTGGGGAAAGCTCGGTCGGGGAGTCTCGCGGCGACCCGTGGTGGTCGCGACGGCGGGCTTCGTCGTCTTGGGCGCGATGGCGAGCGGGCTGTTCTTCGTGCAGACCGGGCTGTCGCAGAACGACCGCTTCCTGCAGAAGCCCGAGGCCGTGCAGGGCCAGGAGGTGCTCGCCGAGGCGTTCTCGGCCGGCACCACGTCGCCCGCCGTCGTCATCGTGCCCCTCGACGAGGCCGAGGATGCGGCGAGCGCCCTGGCCGACCTCGATGGCGTCGATACGGCCACCGTCGGCGAGACGACCGACGATCTCGCCCAGATCAACGTCACGCTCGACGCGGGAGCCGAGACAGAGGCGGCCTTCGCGACGGTCGAGAGCATGCGCGCGGCCCTCGACGACGTCGGCGGCGGCGAAGGGCTGGTCGGCGGCCTCGACGCCCAGGCCCTCGACGTCTCGAATGCGCAGGCCCGCGACCAGGCGCTCATCATCCCGCTCATCCTGGTGCTGGTCTTCGTCGTTCTCGTCGTGCTGCTGCGGGCGATCGTTGCCCCTCTGCTGCTGCTGCTCGCGGTGGTCGCCAGCTTCTTCTCGGCGATCGGACTCAGCTGGTGGATCTTCCAGTCGCCGCTGTTCGGCTTCCCCGCCATCGACACGAACGTGCTCCTGTTCAGCTTCCTCTTCCTCGTGGCCCTCGGCGTGGACTACAGCATCTTCCTGGTGACGCGAGCGAAGGAGGAGTCGGAGCACCTCGGCATCACCGAGGGGATGATCCGAGCCCTCGCCGCCACCGGCGCGGTCATCACCAGCGCCGGCATCCTCCTCGCCGCCGTCTTCGCCGTGCTGGGCGTGCTGCCGCTGATCACCCTCACGCAGATCGGCACGATCGTCTGCATCGGCGTGCTGATCGACACCCTGCTCGTGCGGACGGTGGTCGTTCCCGCCCTGGCCTTCATCACGAAGGACACCTTCTGGTGGCCGCGCACCCCGACCGTGCCCGACGCCGATGGCCCCGCGCACGTGGCGAGCGCGTCAGCCGGACGCGGCGACGACCGGGCGCCGTCCGGTACGCGCCGGGCACGCCGGACCGAGGCGGACCGCCGGCCGTCCCTCTGACCCCGACGGCGCCGATCCGTCTCGTCCGCGCACGGAATGCACGGCGAGCGAGCACGTTGCATCTCTATACACACGCATGAAAAGCGCGGGGTGTGAGATCCGCTCCCCGTGGCAGTGAAGGGAAGTAGTCTCATGGCTCGTTTCGACGGCAAGGTAGCGATCGTCACCGGTGGCGGCAGCGGCATCGGCGCGGAGATCTCGCGTGAACTCGCGGCGGAGGGCGCATCCGTCGTGGTGACCGACATCAACCTGGATGCGGCGCAGACGGTCGTCGACGAGATCACCGCCGCGGGCGGCACGGCGTCGCCCTTCACGCAGAACACGGCGAAGTGGGAGGACTCCGAGGCCGCCGTCGCCTTCGCGACGAAGACCTACGGCGCCCTGCACCTCGCCGTCAACAACGCCGGCATCGGTGCTCCCCCGCAGACGATCGGCGACTACGACATCGCCGCGTGGGACCGCGTGCGCGCCGTCGACCTCGATGGCGTCTTCTACGGCCTGAAGTTCCAGCTCCCCGCGATCGTCGCCGCCGGCGGCGGTGCGGTCGTCAACATGGCGTCGGTGCTCGGCTCGGTCGGCATCGCCCAGAACGCCGCCTACGTCACGAGCAAGCACGCGCTCGTCGGCCTCACGAAGGTGGCAGCGCTGGAGTACACCGCCCAGGGCGTGCGCACGAACGCGGTCGGCCCGGGCTTCATCGACACCCCGCTGGTGCGCTCCAGCCTCTCCGCCGACGCGCTCACCGCTCTCGAGGGCGAGCACGCTTCGCGCCGCCTCGGCACCGACAAGGAGGTCGCCGCGCTCACGCTGTTCCTCCTCAGCGACGCCGCATCCTTCATCTCGGGCAGCTACCACCTCGTCGACGGCGGCTACTCGGCCCACTGACACCGGCCGACCTCCGTCAGTTGCCTCGTTCGGGCCCCTCCGCGACGCCGGACAGCCCGACTCGGGGCAACTGACGACAGCCGGGCGGGAATACCGCGGGCGCCGGCAGCGTCATTGACCCCATGACACAGAAGACCTGGTTCATCACCGGCACCTCCCGCGGCTTCGGACGCGAATGGGCCATCGCCGCCCTCGACCGCGGCGACCGCGTCGCGGCCACCGCCCGCGACACCTCCTCGCTCGACGACCTCGTCGAGAAGTACGGCGACGCAATCCTCCCTCTCTCCCTCGACGTGACCGACCGCGATGCCGACTTCGCGGCGGTGAAGAAGGCGCACGACACGTTCGGCTCGCTCGACATCGTCATCAACAACGCCGGCTACGGCCACTTCGGCATGGTCGAGGAGGTCGGCGAGCAAGAACTCCGCGACCAGATGGAGACCAACCTCTTCGGCGCGGTCTGGGTGACGCAGGCGGCTCTGCCGATCATGCGCGAGCAGGGCCACGGCCACATCCTGCAGGTCTCGTCGATCGGCGGCATCTCGGCGTTCCCGAACGTCGGCGCCTACCACGCGTCGAAGTGGGCGCTCGAGGGCATCTCGCAGGCGCTCGCGCAGGAGGTCGCCGGCTTCGGCATCCACGTCACGCTCATCGAGCCCGGCGGCTTCTCCACCGACTGGGCGGGCCCGAGCGCGCACCACTCCGACCAGAACCCGGCGTACGACGAGCTGCGCGAGGCGAGCGAGAAGGCCCGCAGCGCGCGCGCCGGCAGCGGACCGGGCGACCCCGCAGCATCCGCCGCCGCCGTGCTCAGGATCGTGGATGCTGCCGAGCCTCCCCTGCGCGTCTTCTTCGGCGCCTCTCCGATCGACATCGCCAAGGCCGACTACTCCTCGCGTCTGAAGACGTGGGAGGAGTGGGACGACGTGGCCAAGCTCGCCCAGGGCTGACGCACCGCGAAAAGAGAGGGCGACCCCGTCCACCCGGGGTCGCCCTCTCGTCGTTCTCGCTTACGAACCCGTGATGATCGGGATCGCGCGAGTCATCGGCCGGGGTTCGGGTTCGGGCTCCGGCTCACCCAACAGCAGGAACAGCCCCCCGTAGGGCGGCAGCTCGATCGGGAAGCTCTGCAGGTCGTCGACGCGCGCGAGCGTCTCGCCGCTCTCGGCGTCGATCACTCCGCTGCGCGGGGTGAGGCTCTTCGAGCGCACGGTGCCCTCGATGGTCTCTCCCGAGAAGTTCAGCACCGTGATCTGCAGCGGGGCGTCGTCTCGCCGCTTGTCGCCGCCGTCGAGCCGGTGCACGAGCACCAGCATGCTCTGGTGGGCGACCTGCGGGATGTCGATCTGCGACGCGATCGCGATGTCGTGCGCGCGGCGCGTCGAGAGCACGTCGCGCAGACCCACCGCGAACGACTCGGGGTTGGTCAGCTGCGAGGGCAGCGATCCGTACAGCGACCGGGCCCGCGGCATCCCTGCGAGCGACCTCGTCGCCTCGGGGGCCACGTCGAGAAGGTCGTGCGCGCCGCGCTCGATCCACCGCGTGTCTCCGGTGGCGATGAGCGAGCCCACCTGCTCGGACGGAAGGGTCAGGGTGCCGGTGAGGTCCCACCCCGACAGCGCGAAGACACCGGGCTGCCAGGCGTTGTACTTCGCCAGCAGCAGGTGCGCATCGCGGATGGCGGGCATGTCGTCGTCGGTGATGTCGTCGAGTCGCGCCTTGCCCTGGGTGGCGGCGATCAGCGACGCCGTCGTGCACGCGATGCCGTTCTGCGTGAAGACGAGGTTGTAGTCGGCCTCGATCGTGAGGCTGTCCGTGAGGTCGGCGCGCACCTCCTCGGCGAGCTCGAGCCCGGTCACCTCGCGGTGACGGTACGTGTAGACGTCGTCGCGGTGCGTGGTCGCCCAGTGCACCAGCTCGTACGTCAGCTCGTCGTGGTTCTGCAGGCCGTGCACGAGCTGGGCGGGCTCCACACCGATCTCGAGCGCGGTGTTCAGGGCGAGACGCAGGAACTCGGTGTTGCCGGTCGCGAGAGCGTGGTGGTAGCCGGGCCGGGTGACGAAGTCGTACGACAGGTCGGCGCCGACGGCCCCGGTGTCGCGGATGTCTTCGATCGTGAGGTTGAGCTCCTGGAACGTGAACCCGCCGACCTTGCGCACCATGCTCGCGATGATGTGGTTGGCCGCGTGCGAGAGGGGATGCCCCTCCGACCATGCGGGGAGGCCCTCGGTGCTCTTCTCCACGCCGAGGAAGCCGTTCGCGTCGAGCCGCAGGGCGCTCGTTCCCAGATCGCCGAGCGAGTGCAGCGCGTCACCGATCACGAGCTTCATGCCCGAGAAGGTGGGGTCGAGCCAGTTGATCGACGGCTGCCCCTCCTTGAAGTAGTGGAGGTAGACCCACCGGCGCTCGACCCCGTCGACACCGGTGACGGCCGCGGTGGCGCTCCAGTTCGTCTCCTTCACACCGACCGTGTAGAAGATGACGCGCTGCAGCTCGCCGATGATGTACCCGCGCTCGCTGAGCTCGCGCTCCTGGTCGCGGTCGAGGTTGACCGAGTCGCGGCCGTCGGGGATGACCGGGAGCAGCCCCCAGTCCTCCGGCGGGATCTCGACCATGTGGTAGATGCCCGGATAGTCCTTGTACGCCATCTCGGCGAGGCGGAAGTCGGCACCCTTGCCCGTGTGCCCGGGCACGATGTCGTCGATGACGCTGCCGCCGTGGCTGTCGGCCACGTCGGCGAGACGCCGGAACGAGGCCTCGTCTCCGAACTCCGGGTCGATCTGCGTGCTGATCCGGTCGAAGTGCCCGTCGACGCTCGGGGTCTCCTGCCAGCCGGTGATGCCGCCGGCACGCTTGACGGGACCGGTGTGGATGCCGGTGATGCCGACCTGCTCGAAGGCCTCCCACAGAGCCTCGTCGCCGAGGGCGTGCAGGAACGACTCGCCCGGGCGGGTGATCAGCGACAGCGGATAGGCCGTGAACCACACGTCGCTCGTCTCGATGGCCCGTCGGGCATCGGGGCGGGCGTAGGGGTTGCGCCACATCGAGGGTTGGCCCGACAGCTGCCGTCCGAGCACATCGGCGTCCTTCAGCATCGACTGCCGCACGAGCCACTCGATGTAGGCGGGGTTCGTTCCGTTCGCGGTTCGCGGGTCGGTCGCGAAGCGCCGCAGCGTGCCGCCGCGCATCTGGTCGCGGGGGCGGAGCCGGCGGGGTCTCGCCGGGTAGCGCTGTTCGTCGTAACTGATCTCGGTCGTATCACGCTCGACGATGTCTTCGTCCTCGACGGGTGTCGAGTCGCGCTCGATGGGTTCGTCCACGGAGGGTCCTTCCCAGGCAGCACAGCACAGCATTCAGGTGGTCACGATCGTATCCGCGCGCGAGACGCGAGCAGGTGGAGGTTGACCCTGCCGACGCGACCCGATAGGTCGCGCGGGCCGACGGCGCAACCCTGCGCGGTCGGGCGCGATCTCCGTGTTGACTGGCCCGATGGCACTCTGGGTCGACCACGCGATGTGGTGGCACGTCTATCCGCTCGGCTTCGTCGGAGCCCCCATTCGTCCGGAGGGTAACGAGACGGATGCGGCGCAACACCGTCTCGACCGCATCGGCGGGTGGCTCGACCACATCGTCGAGCTGGGGCTGAACGGTCTCGCCCTCGGCCCGGTGTTCGCCTCGACCACGCACGGCTACGACACGATCGACCACTTCCGCATCGATCCCCGTCTCGGCGACGACGCCGATTTCGACCGACTCGTCGCCGCCGCGCACGACAAGGGAATGCGGGTGCTGCTCGACGGGGTCTTCAACCACGTCGGTCGCGCGCACCCCGCCTTCCGTGCGCTCGAGGAGAGCGGACCGGATGCCGCGACGGCCGACCTGTTCCGCGTGGACTGGAACGGGTGGGAGCCCGGCGCCCCCGTGGCGGCGGAGGTGTTCGAGGGGCACGACGCCCTCGTCGTCGTCGACCACTCCTCGCCGGCCGTCGAACAGCTCGTCGTCGACGTGATGACGCACTGGCTCGACCGCGGCGCGGACGGGTGGCGTCTCGACGCCGCCTACGCGGTCGACCCCGCGTTCTGGGCGCGCGTGCTCCCCCGGGTGCGCGCGCAGCATCCGGATGTCTGGATCACCGGCGAGGTCATCCACGGCGACGCGGCCGCCATCGTGACGGAATCGACGATGGACTCCCTGACGCAGTACGAGCTGTGGCAGGGGATCTGGCACGGCCTCTCCGACGCGAACCTCTTCGAGACGACGCACGCGATCGAGCGCAACAACGCGCTGCTCGAGACCTTCGTGCCCACCACGTTCATCGGCAACCACGACGTGACCCGCATCGCCTCCGCCGTCGGCGACGCGCGGCACGTTCCGCACGCCGTCGTGCTGCTCTGCATCCTCGCGGGCACGCCGATGATCTACGCCGGCGACGAGTACGGGCTGCGCGCGGTGAAAGAGGAACGCCTCGGCGGCGACGACGCGGTGCGCCCGGAGTTCCCCCCGGCACCCCCGGCGGATCCGACGACGCTGCCGGGCGCGGAGTCCGATGCTGCCGCCGTGCTCGCGGTGCACCAGGAGCTGGTCGCCCTCCGACGACGGCACCCGTGGCTGCGCACCGCGCAGACCGACGTGGTGCACGTGGCGAACACCGCGGTGTCGCTGCGGACCGCCACCGGCACCGACGCGCTCGTCACCGTGCTGAACCTGGCCGACGAGTCAGTATCGCTCCCGGCGGCCGGCGCGACGTCGGTGGCGGCGGGGACGGCGACGATCGCGGGCGCCCAGGTCGAGCTCGCGCCGCACGGCTGGGCCGTGCTCGGCAGCTGAGAAACGCGCCACCGGACTCGGGCGACGTGACGCCGCATCCGCACGCCTGCCGAGCTCGGTGGACCCGCGCGGATATGATCGCGAGGCGGGAAATGGGGGGGTAACGATGACGTCGTCACGCGGTGAACGGGTGCGCGCGCGACGCGCCGTCTACCGGGCGCGCCGGTTGTGGGTCTTCGGATCGCTCGCCGCGGTGATCGTGCTCGCGGCCGGTGGCATCTTCACCGCCATGGCCCTTGCCCAGTCCGCGGGGTCGGGTGCGACGGCAGAGGCCGAGCCCGCAGCATCCGAGTCGTCCACTCCGGTTCCCGAAGAGACGCCCCTCACCCCCGCCCAGACGTTGCTCGCCTCCACGACCGACCCGCAGGCCTGTGCGGTGCAGTTCGCCGGCGAGGCCATCGCGCACGACCCCGTGCTGCAGACCCAGGGGGCGTTGTACTCCGCGCTCCCGATCCCCCGCGCGGAGGGCAAGGTCTTCGCGGGCTGGTACGCGAGCGAGGCGGATGCTGCGGCCCTTACGACGGCGGCGCGGGTGAACGGCTCCGACGCGGTGTCATGCGTCGACCGGCAGGTCACGCTGCACGGCGCGTGGACGACCCCGGAGGTCAACGCCGCCAAAGACGCGGGGATCCCGATCCTCATGTACCACCAGTTCACGGCGAACCCCGAGGGTGAGAACAACTCGCTCAAGCTGAACTACGCCTACATCGGCGACTTCGATGCGCAGATGGCCTACATCGCCTCGTCGGGGTTCTACCTCCCGACCTGGGACGAGTTGAGCGCGTTCATCGACGGCGCGCTCTTCCTGCCCGAGCACTCGGTGATCGTGACCGACGATGACGCGCACCAGACGTGGCTCGACCTCGCCGCTCCCGTCGTGGAGAAGTACAAGGTGATGACGACGTCGTTCGTCATCACGAAGTGGCGCACCGAAGGATCGCCCAACCCCTACGTGCTGCAGCGCTCTCACACCCAGGACATGCACGAGGCCGGTGAGAACGGCAAGGGCCGGATGGTCAATTGGACCGCCGACCAGATCGCCGCCGACCTCGAGCAATCGGCCCAGATCCTCGGGGTGAAGGAGGTCGTCGCCTACCCGTTCGGGCACTACAACGACACCACGAAGCGGGGTGTCGCCCAGGCCGGATTCGAGATGGGGCGCACGATCGAGCAGGGATACGTGCGGATCGGCACCGACAAACTCGCCCTCCCGTGCATCCGGATCAACTACGGAATGACCGTCGACGATCTGGCCGGTCTCATCGGCTGATCGCCCGCGCCCGCGGAAAGACGCCCTTTTCCCACCTGTGGGCGCCCATAGCCGCGTCTCAGGAACCCCCGTTAGGCTGAACCGTCCTTGGCACCAGCAGATCGAGAGTCCTTTATGGATGTGTCCGTCATCGTCCCCACGTACAACGAGGGGCCGAACGTTCGGGAGCTTCTCCGACGCCTCGACGCAGCTTTGACCGGCACCGCGTTCGAGGTGGTGTTCGTCGACGACTCCACCGACAGCACCCCCGACATCATCCGCGAGGCCGCGGCGAAGACCGACACCCCGGTGCGGCTCATCCACCGGGAGCACCCCACCGGCGGCCTCGGCGGCGCCGTGGTCGAGGGCATCCAGGCGTCGACGTCGGAGTGGTGCCTCGTCATGGACGGCGATCTGCAGCATCCGCCCGAGGTCATCCCCGACATGCTCGCCCGCGCCCAGCGCGGTGACACCGACGTCGTCGTCGCCTCGCGGTACACCGCCGGCGGCACGTCAGACGGACTCGCCAACGCGGTGCGCACCGGGGTCTCCCGCGCGTCGACGCTGCTGACGAAGGCGATGTTCCCCCGCAAGCTGCACGGCTGCTCCGACCCGATGACCGGCTTCTTCCTCGTGAACCGCCCGGCCATCGACGTCGAATCGCTGCGCCCGCGCGGATTCAAGATCCTCCTCGAGATCCTCGCGCGCAAGCAGATGCGCGTCGCCGAGGTGCCGTTCGACTTCGCCGAGCGCTACGCGGGCGAGTCGAAGGCGTCGTTCACGCAGGGCATCCGCTTCCTCACGCAGCTGACGATGCTGCGCTTCGGCCGCATGTCGGCCTTCGCGCTCGTCGGCGGCGTCGGCGCGCTGGCGAACCTCGGCATCATGTGGGCCCTCATCGGCTTCGGCATGGAGTACATCTGGGCCTCGATCGTCGCGAGCATCGTGACGATCATCGGAAACTTCCTGCTGCTCGAGTACCTCGTCTTCGCCGACATGCGCGAAGACTCGGGACTCATGCGGCATCGCTTCCTCAAGTCGTTCACGTTCAACGGCCTCGAGGCGATCGTCCGCATCCCCGTGCTGTGGGTGCTCGTCGAGCGCACGCACATCCCGAGCGTTCTGGCCGCCGCCCTCACGCTCGTCGCCGCGTTCGTCGTGCGGTTCCTCTTCCACGCGCTCGTGGTCTACGCACCCCGCAAGCAGCGCGGCGCGAAGGCGGAGGAGTCGCAGACTCCTCTGGCCGACGAACTCGCCCTCTAACGCCGCCGTCGCCCGCACGCGGGCTTCGCGAGCTGCGCCCTCCCCCAGACGCGGGCAATCGGCCCGCACGCGGGCTTCGCCGCGCGCAATGCCCGCGCCCCGCCCGAAGGCCCGCGTCTCGCGACGCCGGCGAGACGGGGCCTGCGGGCAGCCCGACGACGGGCTTCGATCGCCGGGGGTTCGCGCTGGACAAACGACCCGTCGACGAATAAGTTGTGGAGCACAACGAATAGACGGCAGTGCAGCCGAGACCCGCGAAAGATGCTCCATGAACTCGTCACTCATCGATCCGAACTTCGTCATCACCGACGAGGCACTCCTCAGAAGCAGGTTCCACGACGTCACTCCGCTCGCGACGCTGAAGAGCCTTCCCTCCCTCGATGCGCATGCGCGAGCGTTCATCGCACTGTCGCCGTTCCTGTGCATCGGCACGCAGAACGCTGACGGTGACGCCGATGTCAGCCCTCGCGGAGACCCGGCGGGTTTCGTGAAGGTGCTCGACCCCACCACCCTGGCGGTACCCGACCGCCCCGGGAACAACCGGCTCGACAGCCAGGTCAACATCCTTGCCAACCCCCACGTAGGGCTGCTCTTCATCATCCCGGGCTTCGACGACACACTGCGGGTCAACGGGCGAGCGACGCTGACTGTCGATCCGGGCATCCTCTCGGGCTTGGAGGCGAAGGGCCGCGCCCCCAAGCTCGCCATGATCGTGGAGGTCGAAGAGGTCTTCCTCCACTGCGCCAAGGCATTCCGTCGGTCGCACCTGTGGGATGCATCGCGCTTCCGCGACCGCGCAGAGCTGCCCTCCCTGTCGAAGATGATCCTCGACCAGACCACCGGCGCTCCACAGACCGACGACGAGATGCGCGCCATCGACGCTGACCTCGAGATCGAGTACGCGAAAACCCTCTACTGAGGCCCGCCCCACCTTCCGCGCACCCCAAGGAGAGCCATGCGCGAACACACGATCGACGAATCGTTGCCCACCGACGACGCCGAACCTGTCGAGGTGACCCCGCTCGGCGGCAGCTACGTCACGACGACGGCCACCAGCATCCGCACCTTCGGTCGATACACCGACACCGACTTCGCCCCGCCCCGTCGGCAGCACGACCCGAGCCGACGACAGCGTCGCCGCGGCTGATCACGCCCCGCGTTCGCCCTCCTCCAGACGCGGGCAATCGGCCCGCACACGGGCTTCGCCGCGCGCAGTGCCCGTGCCCCGCCCGAAAGCCCGCGGCTCGGCCGGCGTGCGCGACGCGAATCGCTGCCACGGGAGCGGCGCGCATAGGATGCGGCTGGAACTCCCACGAAAGGGGACGCAGTGCCGGATACGGATTCGCGGACGACCTGGGTGCTCGTGGACGGGGAGAACATCGACGCCACCCTGGGCGCCTCGATCCTCGGCCGGCGGCCGCAGCCCGACGAGCGGCCCCGGTGGGACCGCCTCGTCTCCTTCTCGGAGCGCGTCTGGGCGCAGCCCGCGCAGGGAGTGTTCTTCCTCAACGCCTCCGCCGGAATCCCGATGCCGTTCGTACAGGCGTTGAAGGCGATGGACTACGTCGTCGTGCCGCTGTCGGGCGGGCCCGACGAGAAGATCGTCGACATCGCGATCCAGCGCACGCTCCGGGCGATGCGCGACCGCGACGCCGACGTGATGCTGGTGAGCCACGACGGTGACTTCCTGCACGACCTGTCCGACCTCATCGGCTCTCCTCGGCGGGTCGGCATCGCCGCGTTCTCGGAGTTCCGAAACGCCGGGTTCGCCTCCATCCCGGGGCTGGAGAAGTTCGACCTCGAATACGACGCCCGGGTGTTCGACGCCCCGCTGCCGCGGATCCGCGTCATCCCGATCGACGAGTTCGACCCGAGCGCATTCCTCGGCTGAGGCCGATCGCCCGGCGGGCGTCCAACCCGGCGTAGCCTGGAGCGATGACTTCGGATACTCCCGTGAAGATGTTCGGCGCCCAGTGGTGCATCGACTGCCGCCGCACAAAGAAGCAGCTCGACGAGCTCGGCATCTCGTACGAATACGTCGACCTCGAGGCCGACCCCGCCGCCGCTGATGTCGCCCGCGAGATCTCGGGCCGCACGCAGATTCCCGTCGTGGTCTACCCCGACTCGTCGCACCACGTCGAGCCGTCGAACGCCGACGTCGAGGCCAAGCTCCGCGAGCTCGCCCTCATCTGAGGCTCCCGCCGGAGACACCCGGAGCGCGTGATGGCGGAATCGACAGCGCAGATCGTCCCCGACGCCGATCGGATCGACGCCGACATCGCCGCGCTCGAGACGGGGGCCCGGCTGTGGACGGTGTTGACGGTCGCCCAGCGCGCGCGATTGCTCGGCCGTCTGCACGAGACCGTCGGCGCGGTCGCGAGCGAGTGGGCCGACGTCGCCGCAACGTCGAAGCAGCTCGGTCGGCAGCACCCGCTCCGCGGCGAGGAATGGCTCACCGGCCCGTATGCGACGCTCGGCGCGCTCGAGGCCGCCCGGGCGACGCTCGAGAAGCTCGCCGCGGGCCGCGCTCCCCTCGACGGGGTGCGCCTCGACGGCGCCCCCGGCGGCCGGCTCCGCGCACGCGTGCTGCCCGCGCAGCCGATCGACCGACTGCTGCTCTCGGGGTTCCGCGGCGACGTCTGGCTCGAACCCGGAACCTCGCGAGCGGAGGCCCAGGATGCCGCGGGCCTCGCACAGCTGCACCCTGACGCGTCGGGCGGGGTCGGGCTCGTGCTGGGCGCGGGGAACGTCACATCGATCCCGGTGCTCGACGTGCTGTACGAGCTGCTGTCGGCCAACCGGGTGTCGCTCTTGAAGGTCAACCCGACGCAGGACGCCCTCGTGCCCGTCTTCGAGCGCGCCCTCGCGCCGCTCATCGAGCCGGGGTTCCTGCGGATCGTCCGCGGCGGCGGCGACGTGGGCGCGTACCTCACGCAGCATCCGGCCTTCTCTCACGTGCACATCACGGGGTCGGCGGCCACATTCGACGCGATCGTGTGGGGCACCGGCGACGAGGCCGCCCGTCGACGCGAGGCAGACGACCCGAAACTGACCACGCCCATCACGGCCGAGCTCGGCGGGGTCGCGCCGGTCATCGTCGTGCCGGGCCGATGGAGCGACGCCGACCTGCGCTTCCAGGCCGCGCACATCGCGACGATGCGACTGCAGAACAGCGGGCACAACTGCATCGCCGGACAGGTCGTCATCGTGAGCTCCGAGTGGCCGCAGCGGGCGGCGTTCCTCGACGCACTCCGCACCGCCTACGACGCCGCCCCTGCGCGACCGGTCTGGTACCCGCGCAGCGACGAGAAGGTGCACTCCGCGGCATCCGACTACCCGACCGCGCGGCGCGACGCAGACGGGTCGCGGATGCTGGTGGAACTGCATGCAGGCGATGACCCGACCGCCCTGGAGACCACCGAGTACTTCGCCCCCGTTCTCGGGGTGGTCTCGCTCGCCGGCACCGGGCAGCGCTTCCTCGACGCGGCCGTCGCGCACGCGAACGAGCGTCTCACCGGCACCCTCGGCGCGAACGTGCTCATCGACCCCGCGACCGAAGCATCGCTCGGCGCCGGCTTCGATCGGGCGATCGCGTCGCTGCGGTACGGCGGCATCGCCATCAACGCGTGGACGGGCGTGTCGTTCACCGTGCCGCAGCTGAGCTGGGGCGCCTTCCCGGGCGGCTCTCTGCACGACGTCGGCAGCGGCCTCGGCGTCGTTCACAACGCGCTGCTGCTCGATCGTGTGGAGCGGTCAGTGCTGCGCGGACCCTTCCGGCCGTTCCCGCGGTCGATCGGGGCGCTCATCCAGCGCAAGGGCGTCTTCACCGTGCTGCCGAAGCCACCGTGGTTCGTGACCGCGCGCACCGGAACCGCGGTGAGCGAAGGACTCGCGCGCTTCCGCGCCCGCCGCAGCTGGCCCGGTCTGCTCGTGACCCTTGCTCGGGCCTTCCGCGCCTAGCGGCCCGCCGGAGGCTCCCCGCATACCGCAGGCGCCCTCGTCCCTCAGAATGCAGGAGTAATCGGGCCTCGGGGGCACGGCAGACACCCCCGACGGCGATTTCTCCTGCATTGTGTGCGTGAACTCGACCACACTCCGGGGTCGACGCGTAACAACGCCGCGCGCGTGCGGGTCCTATGCTCGTGTCGTGCTCGACCCCCTCCTCATCTTCGTGGGCGCGGTCGTCGTGATCTGCCTCGCGACCGCGTTCGGCCCGCGCTTCAACCTCGCCGGCCCGCTGATCCTCATGGCGCTCGGCCTCGGCGTCAGCCTGCTGCCGTTCGTGCCGGCGCTCGAGATCGACCCCGAGCTCATCCTGGTCGTCGTGCTGCCGCCACTGCTGTACTCGGCCGCGGTGCAGTTGCCGGCCATCGAGTTCCGCCGCGACTTCGGACCGATCGCCGGGCTCTCGGTGCTTCTCGTGGTGGTCAGTTCGATCGTGCTCGGCCTGTTCTTCGCCTGGTTGATCCCCGGCCTCGGCATCGCTCTCGGGATCGCCCTCGGCGCCATCCTGAGCCCCACGGATGCCGTGGCCACCTCGATCGCGAAACGTCTGGGCATCTCGACCAGGGTCGTCACCCTGCTCGAGGGCGAGAGTCTGCTGAACGACGCCACGGCCCTCGTGCTGCTGCGCACCGCCATCGCGGCGGTGGCCGGCGGATTCGCCCTGGGCGACACCGTCTTCGCCTTCGCCCAGGCCGTACTCGTGGCCGTGCTCGTCGGCGCGGTCGTCGGCTGGGTGAACCTGCGCGTGCGGGCCTGGGTGGCCCACTCCGCGGCGAACACCGCTCTCAGCTTCACCATCCCGTTCATCGCCTACCTGCCGTCGGAGCACCTGGGCGGATCGGGACTGGTCGCGGCGGTGGTCGCGGGCATCGTCACCGGACAGGGCGCGGCACGCTGGTTCACCCCCGATGAACGCATCTCCGACCGCCTCAATTGGCGAACGGTCGAGCTGCTGCTCGAGGGTGCGGTGTTCCTCGTGATGGGTCTCGAGCTCAAAGAGATCGTGCAGCGCAACCTCGAGCGCGACCAGGGTCTCTGGCAGGGCGCGTGGCTGGCCGTCGCCGCTCTCGCCATCGTGCTGATCGTGCGGAGCGCCTACGTCGCGATGCTCATCTGGCTGCAGGGGCGACGGCGGAGGCGTCACGGGCGCACCCGCGAACGCGTCGAAGCCATGGACGGCCGGCTCGACCAGTTCGAAGCCAGACTCGACGCCGGCCCCACCGACGCCGACCGCCCCCCGGGCCGTGGTGGCGGTCGCCCGACGCGGCGGTTCGACATGGCCCACGCGCGGCGCCGTCTCGAGATGGGGCGCTCGCGCCTGCGGCGTCTCGTCGCCGACCTCGACTACTACCGCGACACCCCGCTCAACTGGCGGCACGGTTCGGTCATCGTCTGGGCCGGCATGCGCGGCGTTGTCACGCTCGCGGCCGCCCAGACCCTCCCCCGCGACACCGTCGAGCGGCCCCTGCTCATCTTCGTCGCGTTCCTCGTCGCGGTTTTCAGCCTCTTGCTGCAGGGGCTCACGCTGCCGGGGCTCGTGCGCATGCTCGGCCTCACCGACGACAAGGCCGAGGGCCCCACGCGCGAGGAGCAGCAGGCGCTGAACGCCGAACTGCGCGTGGCCGCCGGCGAGGCGGTCGCCGCCGGCAAGCTCCAACGACGCGACGGGCGACCCTTCCCGGAGAACATCGTGCGGGTCGTCGGGGCGCGCATGACGCAGCCGCCCGACGAAGACGTCGACGCGCGCACGCAGGAGGTGCTCGAGCTGCGTCTCGCGATCATCGAAGTGATGCGCGCACGCCTCGGGGAGCTCTCGCACGACGGCCGACACGCGACAGCGGCGCTCCGACACGCGCTGGCCGAGCTCGACGCCGACCAGCTCAGCCTGGAGCTGCGCCTCGACAACGCCGAATAGCATCACCCCCTCTGCTCGATAGTGCGATCGGGGGTGGCGTCCCGCACAATGGAGGGAGCGGGAGGGTGTCATGACGAAGACGACGGATGCTGCGCAGTCGCACGGTCCGGTGACGGACGACGCACTGACGAGCCCCCTCCACCTGCCCCACATCGCGGCCGATTGCCCGAAGTGCTTCACCGAGTTGCAGCGCGACCGCGACTGGTGGCTCGCCCGTCCGGCCGGATCTCGGCTCGTCGGCCTCGTGGTCTCACGCCCCGGCATGCCCTCCGTGGTCGAGCAGCGCGACGACCTGACGCGGTTCGGGGTGCCGATCGAGGGATTCCGGCACCCGTCGCCCGAGACGCTCGAGGTGTGGCCCGACCGCCTGACCCGCTTCTTCGACACCCTGTCGCGAGGTGACGTGTTGGTCGTCGCCAACGTGCATGCCCTCGGCGCGACGCTCGAGCAGGAGACCCGGGCCGTCGCCGACCTGCACGCCCGGGGTGTCATGGTGAAGGTGCTCGGCCACGGCGGCCGGCATCTGTTCGACACCGGCCGCTGACCGCTTCGTCAGTCGGAGGTGACGCGGGCCGTGCCCGCCGCCACGTCGACGCTCACCGAGTGAGATGAACCGGTGTTCGTCCGCAGCCGGTTGTCGAACGAGCCCGCCTCCACGTTCGCGGTGACGGCGTACTCCGCGTCGGGCAGCGTCAGGGTCGCCGCGCCCGCACTCACCGACAGCCGCACGTCATCGGGCGCCGCGCCATCGAGCACGGCCTGAAGCCTGCCCGCCGAGATAGACAGGTCGGCGGTGCGCACCCCCGCGAGTTCCAGGTCGGCAGCGCCGGCGCCCAGATCGACGGTGAGGTCTTCGGCACTTCCCGACGCGGTCACCTGCCCCCCGCCCATGTCGATAGAGAGCCGATCGAACGCCCCCTCCAGGCTGAGCCCGCCCCCGCCGAACGACACCTTCGCATCGATGCCGCTCGCCTCGAGCGAGCGAGGCAGCGTCAGGGTCGCCGTACCGCCGCCGCCCCCGCCGAACCACAGCCCGAAGGTATTCGGCGACACCACCCGGAGCGTGTCGCCCTGCCGTTCGAGACGCCAGTCGCTGCCTCGCACGCTCTGAAGATCGAGCGTCGCCTCGGCGGCGGTGCCGAAACGCACCGAGAACGACGTCGCATCGACATCGAGATCGAGTGAGCGCACGCCCGCGACGTCGAGCGACGTCGTGCCTGTATGCCCCGAAGCGGAAGCGAGAGCGGGCACCGCGGCGCTCGCGACGGTGGCCGCCACGACCGCGACCCCGAGGGCGGCGGTGAGCAGCGCGATCACCCTCGGCGCGGTGCGCCCGCCGTGATGGGGGGCCCGCATCGGCGGGCTGTCCGCCGGCGGCGGCGGGGAGATCTCGGTGGTCATCGTGCTGCTCCTGTCTGCGGCGTCGTGCCGCCGTGCTCGAGATGGACGAGCGCTGCCTGCACTCGGCGATTGCCCGACTCGTCCTGCTCGAGTCCGAGTTTCTGGAAGATGGCGGTGATGTACTTCTCCACGCTCGCCTCTGAGACGAACAGCGCGCCGGCGATCGCCTGATTCGAGCGCCCCTCGGCGATGAGCGCGAGAACCGCGCGTTCGCGATCGGTGAGCCGCTGCATCCGCGCATCGCGGCTGCGCCGACCGAGCAGCTGGGCGACGACCTCGGGGTCGAGCACCGTCGCCCCCTCGGCGATGCGGCGGAGCGTATCGAGGAAGTCGGAGACGTCGGCGACCCGGTCCTTCAGCAGATAGCCGAAGGCGCCCCCTCCCCCAGCGATGAGGTCGCTGGCATAGCGCTCCTCGACGTACTGCGAGAGCACCACGACGGGGAGGGTCGGATGCTGCGCACGCAGCCGCACCGCGGCGCGGATGCCCTCGTCGGTGAAGGACGGCGGGAGCCGCACGTCGAGGATGCAGAGGTCGGGCACATCCCGGGCGACCGTCTGGTCGAGCCCGTCGGCGTCGGCGAGCGCCGCGATCACCTCGTGGCCGGAGTCGTCGAGCAGACGGACGAGGCCCTCACGAAGGAGCACGGAGTCCTCGCAGATCACGATACGCATCGCACGGTCCTCACGTCGGTCGCGTCGGCTTCGGTCATCGAGGCGGTGATCACGATGCGCACGGGACGCTCACCTCCAGGGCGGTCGGGCCGCCGTTCGGACTATCGAGGCGGAAGGTTCCGCCGGCGGCGGCGATGCGGTTCGCGATGCCGTCGAGGCCTCCGCCCGGAAGGATGCGGGCGCCGCCGAGTCCGTCGTCCTCGACGCGGGCCCAGAGGCTGCCGTCCTCGCGGCTGCGCACGACCACCCGCACGCCCGTCGCCCGGGAGTGCTTCGCCGCGTTCGTGAGCGACTCCGCGATCGCGAAGTAGGCGGCGGCCTCGGCGGTGCGTCCGCATCGCCCGTCGATGCGGACGTCGAGATGCACGGGCACGTGCGAGCGAGCAGCGAGCGCCGAGAGCGCAGCATCCAGCCCCCGGTCGTCGAGCACCGAGGCGTGGATGCCCCGCGCGAGCTGGCGGAGTTCGGTGATGGCGGCCTTCGTCGAGGTGTGCGCCTCTTCGATGAGCGCTTTGGCCGCGGTCGGGTCGTCGTCGATCTTCTGCCGGGCGAGTCCCAGCGTCATTCCCACCGAGACGAGCCGTGGCTGCACGCCGTCATGGAGGTCGCGCTCGATGCGCGTGCGCTCGACCTCGGAGGCCCGGATCGCGCCGGCACGCTGAGCCCCGGCCTCTCGCGCCTCGGCGGCCAGCTGGGTCTCTCGCGAGGGGACCATGATCAGACGCGACAGCACGCCGTGCAGTAGAGCGAGGCCGATGATCACCGCGACCGAGAACAGCGCGACGATCGGTCCGACCAGCGGCGCCCAGGTGACGGGAACGTCGAGTCCGAACATCGAGACCGTGTCTGCGTAGAGGGGTGCGAAGGCGATGGTGACGCCCGTGGCCGCGACCGTCACCAGGGTGACGACCAACGCACCGAGGATCGTCGAGATGGCGAGGTTCGCGATCGCTCGCCAGACCGAGGGGTCGATCGCCTGACGCCAGAACATGCCGAGCACCCCGGCGAAGCCCGGTTGCGTCGGTCTGCGAGCCGACAGCGGGGGGAGGCCGAAGCCGTAGAGGCCGTCGATCCGGGCGTTCTCGAGCCACGCGACGGCGAACAGCACGTAGGCCAGCGCGATGAGCACGATGATGCCGACACCGGCGGCGAAGACGAGACCCAACCCGCTCGCCAGTGCGGCGAAGAGGCCGATGAAGACGAACGGTCCGACGAGCCCGAGGGCGGCGAGCTGCGCCGCGGCACCCGCGACGCGCAGCGGGCGGGCGGTCGATGACACGGCGGGGTCGTCGCGCCGGGTCGCCACGGGGGCGGATGCTGCGGGGGAAGCCGCGGCGGGGGCCGGGAGCGGCGGCGGGGCGGTCGTCTGCGAACTCATACCCCCACGGTAGGACGCGCGCCGCGCCGGGGCCGCCGAGGCATCCGGAGCGGTTCTTCGGGGTATCCCGAAGGCGCCCGGGCTGCGAGCAATGTCGGAGGAGATGTGCACTGGGGAGGGTGCATGCGACGGAACGGCCCTCCGGAACGCACATCTCCTCCCGAACGCACGGTCGATCGAAGCGACGTGAGCGCCGCGGCTAGAAGAGCCCGGTGGCGGAGAGGTCCGCGCGCAGCACGGGCACGATGTGCTCGGCGTACGCGACCGTCAGGTGCGATTCGTCGTAGCGGATCGGCATGCCGCCCGCGAAGGCCGGGCACACCCCGTCGACGCAGCTGAAGTCGAGAGATGCGATGGCGTGGTCGCCCGTCTCGGCGGCGACGGCCTCGGCGGCGGCCTGCATGTCGTTCCACGTCGGGTCGACGGCCGTGGTGCAGTTCGCGGGAGCCGACAGCGGCGAGTAACAGCGCGACAGGTCACCGCCCCTCGGCGGCGGGGCCAGATACACGGTGCGCCCGGCCGCACCGTACGCACCGACTTCCGCCCGCGAGGCGCGGAGGAGGTCGCCGGCCGAGAGGTTGCGCCCGTCGATCGTGTGGGCGAGGGTGTAGGCGTTCGAGACGACCACGAGGTCGGCCGGGTCGGCCGCGATCATGGCGCGCACGTCGACCTTGCGCTGGGGGCATGCGGCCATCACGCCCGCGCCGTCGTTCTGCACGAGCACGTCGGTGAAGCGGCATCCGTACAGGCCGACCGTCGTGACGCGCCACTGACCGCCGCTCTCCTCGGCCAGCTTCTTGAACGCGGGCGCGTAGGCCATGGCGCTCGAGTCGCCCACGAGGTACATGTGCCGGGGCGCACCGCCGTCGCCCCAGGTGCAGCGCCCGAGCTCGATGCCGCTGTCGGGCGAGAAGCAGTCGCGCGCGGGGTTGGCGCTGGATGAGCGTTGCATCACCTCGTCGAGCGACGGCCGCAGCGCCGGCCACTGCGTCGCCGACACCGCGGCGGCGAGCTCGGCCTGCACGGTCGCAACGGGGTCGTCCGCCGGAGCCGCGACAGTGTCGGCGGGTACGGGAGCGATCGGGGCGATCGTGGGCGAGCCGAAGGTCACCATCGTCATCAGCACGACCACGCCCGCACCGATCGCGAGTCCGGCCGCGCCCAGGCCGAACTGCGGTCGAAAACGCGCACGCCACTGCGCCCACGCGGAGGAGGTGGGCGGTGTGCCGGGATCAGACGACGCGGATGCTGCGACGACGGCGCGCGCCACCGTCTCCGACGCGCGCGGGGGCTCCGCGATCGGCGGTCGTGCGAGGTGGGCCTCCGGTGACGCCCCCGATTCGATCGCGAGCGGGGCGGCCGGGCGCGGCCGCGAGCCGGGGTAGTACCGCGTTCCCGGGGTCCACCCCTCGGGACGCGTCGACGGGAGGCGCGCGATGACCGGTGCCGCCTCGGGCTCGACGGCCGGCGACACGGCGTCGGGCTCGACAGCGGACGGCGCGGGAGCAGCATCCGCCGCCGTCCCGCGCAACCACGGCGAGCGGTGCAGGGGCTGTTCGACGAGGAAGTACCCGCTCGCCGTGAGCACGACGATCGTCGTCACGACGATGAGCGTCGACTCCGCGCCGACGGGCAGGAGCACCGCGGCGAAGACGATGACGGGGAAGTGCCAGAGGTACAGCGAGTACGAGATGTCGCCGACGAACACGCTGACGGGGTTCGTCAGGGGGAAGAGGTGACGCTGACGGGGGTCGCCGCCGACGCCGCCCGCGATGACCAGCACGGCAGCCGCCACCGGGAGCGCAGCCCAGGGCGCGGGGAAGGGCATCGTGTCGGGGTCGACGATCAGGAACGACCACACCACGCCCGCCGCGCCGAACCACCCCAGCATCCAGCGGACGGCAGCGGGGATGCGTGCCAGCGCGGGCACGGCGACGGCCAGGAGCGCGCCGATCGCCAGCTCCCACGCGCGGGTCGCCGTCGAGAAGTAGGCGACGGTGGGATCCCCCGCCGTCTGCACCATCGCCCATCCCCCCGACACGACGACGATCGCGGCCGCGGCGACCCCGACCACGGCGCGCGCCGCACCCGTCCGCCTCGCCGCGACCGGGAGGAACAGCACGAGCAGAACCAGCAGAGCCGGCCAGACGAGGTAGAACTGCTCTTCGACCGACAGCGTCCAGAGATGCTGCAGCGGAGAGACGGCGTCGGCCGCGTGGAAGTAGTCGGTGCCCTCGGCGGCGAACCGCCAGTTGGCCACGAGAGCGAGGGCGGCGAGCGCGTCGAACAGCGTGCGGTCGGCCCGCGTGCGGTTGAAGACGACGAAGGCGACGATCACGACCGCGGCCAGCACGACCACGGCGGCGGGCAGGATGCGGCGGACACGCCGCGCGAAGAAGTCGCGGAGCGAGATGCGCCCCGTCGCCGCGAGTTCGCGGAGCAGCAGACCGGTGATCAGGAACCCCGAGATCACGAAGAACACGTCGACACCCGCGAACCCGCCGCGGGGCCAGCCGATCAGGTGGGCGAGCACGACGGCGACGACGGCGAGTGCTCGCAGACCCTGAAGGTCGCGTCGGACGGGCGTGCGAGAAGAGGAAGAGGTGCTGGTGTGGGAAGTCACTGTGTATCCGGGGAAGCCGAATGCCAGTGTAGTGACGCGGACCGAGGAGCGGGATCGCTCCCGCGTCAGCTCGTGCAGGCCGTGCTGGGTGCGGAGGCCTGGCCATTGGCACGGCGCGTGAGCACCTGGATGCAGGTCGTCCCCGAGGGGTCGGCGGCGACCGTCACGCTCGTCTCGGCCGTGCGTTCGAGCACGGGTTCGGAGCCGTCACGCGCAACGACCCCCCAGAGGTACTCGTCGCCGTCCTCGGCGGCGGGGTTCGTCCACGCGAAGGTGACGCCGTCAGGACCGGCGGAGCCGGCGAGTCCTTCGGGGGCGCCGGGCGCGACGGGCACCACGTCGATCGGCCGGTCAGACGGGGAGGCCTCGGGCGTGGGCGCGGCCGGGCCGCCGAGCACGGCCGGCAGCGAGAGCGCGAGGATCACCCCGACGACGACCACGAACGCGGCGGCCCCGAGTGCGAACCAGAGTCCACGCTTCGACCGGGCCGCCACGGGGGGCGCGGATGCCGCGGCCGTCGCGCTCGTCGGAGGCAACGGGGGTGCCGCGGGCGCCGCCGTCTGCGCGGCGGACGGCGGCGGCACCGTCTCGAACCGCGACGGACCGGCCGGCAGCGGGTCGATCGCCGCCACACGCACGACCGTGGCGTCGCCGTCGCCGGAGCGTGGCGGGGCCGCGGCCTCACGACGTGAGCGCCGGGTCGCGTCGTCGGGCGCCCACTGCTCGGGCGCGGACGGGGCCGGCACGGGAGCGGGGGCGGGGTCGATGCTCACCACGCCACGCACGCGGGTGAGTCCGTCGTCGGCGTCGTCCACGACACCGGCCGGGGCGCCGTCGTCGAGGATGTCGATGGGGGTGACCGAGTGCGCGAGTTCGATCTGCACCTTCTGCAACGCCCGGGCGAACTCCAGAGCCGTCGGATAGCGGTCGGCCGGTGATTTCGACATCGCGCGCTGCAGCACCCGTTGCAGAGACGGGGGCACGTCCGAGCGACCGATCGGCGCGAGGGGCGCCGACTCGATGCGGGTGATGAGTTCGACACCGCTGTTGCGCTGCCCGGGGAGCTCGAACGGCGAACGCCCGACGAGCAGGCTGTAGACGGTGGCCCCCAGCGACCAGACGTCGGAGCGCGCGTCGCTCGTCGGCTTCTCGGCGACGACCTCCGGCGGCGACCACGGGATCGACAGACCTCCCGCGTCGCCGGCTCCGGCTGCCGAGGCGATGCCGAAGTCGGTGAGGGCCGGGCGGTTGTACTCGGTGACGAGGATGTTCGCGGGCTTGATGTCTCGGTGCAGCACACCGGCGCGGTGCGCGGTCTCCACCGCCGCGCCGACCTGCACGCCGATGCGGAGGGCTTCGGCGACGGAGAAGAGCTCGGCCCGGTACCGCACCTGCAGGTTCGGTTTCGGGCAGTACTCCATGACGAGGTACGGGCGCCCGTCCTCGGCGACACCGGCCTGGTAGATCGTGACGATCGCCGGATGCGTCGAGAGCATCGCCATGACGTTCGCCTCGGCCGTGAACTCGTCGATCGATCCCGTCGCCAAGCGGTCGGGCAGCAGCACTTTGACCGCCACCCGGCGGCGCGGAAGCTGCTGCTGGTAGAGGAAGACGTCGGCGAAGCCGCCGGAGCCCAGGAGTTCGACGGGGGTGAATCCGGCGAGCTCGGGGGGCGCCTGGGGTGCGCGACGACCGCTCACGACGGGGTCCTCGTCACGACAGTGCCTCGACGAGCACCGTCACACCGTCGCCGAGGTCGAGCACGTCACCCGGAACGAGCATGGTCGCCTCGCCGGGGTGCAGGCGCGTTGGCGCCGACCCCTGCCGGCGCAGGGTCGTGCCGTTCGTGGTCTGCAGGTCGACGGCCAGGATGCTGTCGCCCTCCGCGCGCACCTCGACGTGGTTGCGCGAGATGTCTTGCTGCGGGCTGTCGACGCCGATGAGGTGCGGCAGGTCGGCACCGGAGGCACGGGCCGACTTCGGCCGCCGCCCGATGATGACGGTGCGATCGAGCGGCACGACCTGCCCGGTCGACAGCCGCAGCCGGCCGATCGGTCCGGTCGGGGGCGGCGGCGGCACCGGGGGAATGGCGGGAGCGGGCGGCGGGACGGGGAGTCCTCCGCCGGCACGCAATCGGCGGGCCTGTTCGAGCGAGAGCGTCTCGCCGTCGTGGTCGCCGGGGGCCGGCGCGCCCGTGTCGGCGGGGAGTGCGGGGGTGGGGGCGGGCTCGGCGACGACGTCGCGTTCTCCCCTGCCGATCACCGTCGTCGCCTCGACATCGTCGAGAGGGGCCGCCGGCACCGCGGGAGCGCTCGCGGTCGGCTTCTTCGCCACCACGGGTGCGGGTCGCACCGGCAGCGCAGCGCCGCGGATGAACGGCGGGATCGAGTCGATGAGCATGCCCTCCTCGGCGGCCGGGAGCGCGGGCACGGCGGGCGGGAGTTCGGGATCGGCGGGAGGGAGTTCGGGCCCGCGCACCTCATCCGCCGGCTCGTGCGCGACGTCGAGCACCTCGTCGACGCTGTGCGGCTGCACGGGTTCGACGGGCCGGTACGAGTCGGCGGGAGCCGGGTGCTCTGGTGCGGCGACGGCCGGGCTCTCGCGGTCGAACGCGCGAGCCGAGACCACAACGGCCGACGCCAGCACGACGCCATCGGTGATCGGAAGGATCGTCGACCCGGCATCGCCGATCTCGAGGCGCGAGACATCGCGGATGCTGCGCTCCGACCAGGTCGAGGCGGTGGTCCCGTCGACGGTCTCGGTTCCCGACGACGTCGTGACAGTGGCGGAGAGGTCGCCGCGCGCGCTCACGCGCCAGACGTCGTCCTCGTCGACGACCACGACGAACGCGGGAAGCGCGGAGAGCGACCCACCGGCCGCCAACACGTCGACCACGGCACCGAAGCCCTCACCGGCGACGAGCCGGTCGCGAATGGCGAGGGTCGCCGCATCCGTCGTCCCGTCGCCGAGGACGGCGACACCGCGACCGGCGACGACGACGCGAAGCGTGCCTGGCGCGTAACGGACCTCGGTCATGAGCGTTCTCCCTCGTCGCGCGTTCGCACCCGGGGCAGGGTGTCTTCCTCCCCATCCTCGCCGAACTCCGCGACGGGGATGGTCGCCGTGGCGTCTCGGCGTTCGCGGGCCCGCACATCGAGCGCGTCGACGACGAGCACCGTGACGTTGTCGCGGCCGCCCGCGGCCACGGCCTCGCGCACGAGGCGGTCGGCGGCGGTCTGCGGATGCTGCTCGGAGCGGAGGATCAGGTCGATGCGCGCGTCGTCGAGCTCGGTGGGCAGGCCGTCGGAGCAGATGAGGAGGCGGTCGCCCTCCTCGGCGGGCAGCAGCCAGTAATCGGGCTCGCTGTCGCTGCCGGCCCCCAGCGCACGCGTGATGACATTGCGTCGCGAATCGACCGCCGCCGCGGCCGCGTCAAGCTCCCCGGCGTCGACGAGCTCCTGCACGACCGAGTGGTCGACGCTCACCTGCTCGAGCACTCCCTCGCTCAACCGGTAGGTGCGTGAGTCGCCGAGGTTCACCGCCAGCCAGTACCCGTCGCCGTCGATGTCGGCCACGACCACCCCGGCGAGCGTCGTACCGGCACCCGCGCCGCCGCCCTCGGGCAGCGCGTCGACGCGACGACGCGCCTCCGCGACGCTCGACTGCACGTCGTCGACGGTGAGGCTGGGGCGCCCGACGAGGCGCGCGAACTCCTCGATGACGGTGGCACTGGCCACTTCGCCCGCCTGGTGCCCGCCCATGCCGTCGGCGACGAGGAACAGCGGCGGCGCGGCGAGGTGGCTGTCTTCGTTGAGCGATCGACGGAGCCCGACGTCGGTCGCCGCACCCCAGGCCAGCGTCACCGGACCCGCGGTCACGACCGCGCTCCGTCGGTCGCAGCGCCGTCGGCATCGGCATCGGCCGCATCAGCGTCGACGGGCTCGGGCGCCGCATCCGCATCGATCCGGGGCGCACGGCGTCGACGTCGCTCCGGCAGCGCGAACCGGGTGCCCGCGAGGAGCGAGCGCACGTCGAGCAGCGCGCGGAGCCTGCGCCAGAATCCCGCCCGCTGGCGCATATCGCCGACGATGCCGTCGACCTCGCGCCAGAACTCCTCGACCTCTTCGGGCGACGGGTCGCGAGGGCCGAACACGTCGGCGTCGGCGCGGCGCGCGAGCGTGCTCACCTGCGGTGCGGCGAAGGCGGTGCCCACCACGACGGCGTCCTCCGTGCGGGTTCCGCCCGGGCGCACCGGGGTGCCGTAGTCGGACGACCGGTCGAGCAGTTCGTCCCACCCTCCGCTGATGCGGTCGGCCGACCTGTCGGCCGACAGACGCTGACGGCGGCGCGCCCTCTTGAGCCCGCCGATGACGACGAACGGAGCGAGCAGGAGAGCGACGACGAGGAGCACGATCAGGATGATCAGCAGGATGAACCCGATGAGGCTCGCGATGGTGTTCTCTTCGTCTTCCGAGCCGCGCTCATCCGGCACCGTCGGCGGCAGGTCCACGGGCTGCTGCTCGGGCGGCGGCGGCTGCAGCACCTGCGGCTTCGGATCGGCGCGCGGCTTGGTCGTCTGGTCGTTCGGAACCTGGTCTTCGGGCGGGGTGGGATCGAACGGAACCCACCCGAACCCGTCGAAGGCGATCTCGACCCAGGCGTGGAGGGTGTCGCCGGTCGCGGTGAAGACCGGCCCGGCCTGATCCTCGTCGGGGTAGAAGCCCATGACGACGCGGGCGGGCATGCCCAACTGGCCCGCGAGGAGCGCCATCGCGACGGCGTACTGCTCGTCGTCGCCGATCATCTGCTGCCCGCCCAGGAGCGTGGTGAGGCGCTCGGCGCCGTGGCCCGCGCGGGAGAGCACCTGGCCCTCGAGGCCGTGGCTGAAGAAGCCGTCCTGCGACAGGCTCTGCTGCAGGGCCCGGGCCTGCTCGATCGGCGTGTTCGCATCGGCGACCATGTCAGAGGCGATCTCGGCGAACTCGGTGGGGACGTCGTCTTGATCGGGCATGCGCACGGGCGCGAAATCGGCGTCGGCGAGCTGCTCGTCGCTCGGTGTCGCCGGCAGCAGCGCGTCGAACGTGTAGGCGACGCCGCGCTGCACCCCGGCCGTGACGACCGCCGTGCCGGTGGCGTCGTTGTAATAGGCGCTGCGGCGCAGGTCTTCCGCGCGGTCGCCCTCGAAGGCCACCGACGTCATCTGCCCGGCATCGGGAAGCCACACGGTGTCGAGGGCGTCGACCTCGACGTGGATCGTCACGGGCGTACCGGTCGCCTCGGGCGACATATTGCCCCGCACCGGCGAGAAGGCGCTCGACGAGCCGGCGCCGCTGTCGTCGGCGACGTTCAGCACGGTGCCGTCGTAGGCGTCCATGGTGGCCAGACGGATGCGAGCGTCCTCAGGGAGTCCGGTCGCGCTGAAGAGCGGTTCGTCGGGGAAGTCGCGCACGTACGCGCGGAACGACTGGAGGGGGCTCGGGTACTGGCGGATGTCGAAGGGCGGGATGACCACGTCGCGCAGCACGTAGCGGGGTTCGTTCGCCGCGGCGAGCGCGCTCGTGGCGACACCGGCCGAGGCGGCCACGGCCAGCACGACGGCGCCGGCGACCAGCCGGCGGGTGGCCACGCCCGACGACGCGGGCTCGCCCTCCTCGCCGATCGAGATCGCGGCGCGCGCGGGCTGCCAGGCCTGACGAACGGCGAGCCAGGCGATGGCGACGATCGCGAAGACGAGTCCTTGCACCAGTGGCGCGGCGGGCTGCGCGGTGCCGAGGGCGATCTGCGCCGCGAGGAACGCGGCCGCGGGGATCACGGCCCACGCCGGCGGGCGGGCGCGCAGCGCGAGGCTCGCCGTCAGCACACCGGCGATGAGCGACATGAGGTAGGGCACGAGCAGGTGCCCGTCGGATGCGGCCACGGGCGCGACCGTCGTCAGCAGGGCCTTCCACGACGTGACGACCCCCGCGCCCAGCTGGGCGAGCGTGTCGATCGAGGGGATGACCCCGAGGATCGCGGTGTGCGGCAGAGCGAGGGCGGCGCCGAAGACGAAGTAGACGCCGATCGTGAGCGCCGCCATCAGCAGTACGCCGAAACGACGCCACGCCCCGACGGCGGCGACCGCCAGCCCCAGCAGGGCACCACCGACCGCGGCGACGAGGTACACCGGGCTGTCGAACGTCGGGGCGAACCCGATGATGGGCACCGCGAGCAGCACCGCCGTCGCGGCGAGATCGAGCGCCCAGCGGCGGGCGGTCAGCGCACTCATCCGAGCACCTTCCGCAGAGCCACCGGCAGCTGGTCGAGGGTTCCGACCGTCACGACGTCGGCCTCGGCGATGCGCCGCAGCGACGGCGACGCCCCGGTCTCGGCGACCACCGCGAGCACCCGCGCCCCGAAGGGCAGCCGGCTGCACGCGACGCGCAGGCGCGCCGCATCCACCGTGCTTCCGCACACCAGCACGACGATGCTCGCCAGGGGCAGGGTGGAGGCGATGAGGCCGGCAAGCCCGACCACGTCGACCTCTCTCGGGCGCGAGTAGACCAGGCCCGAGAGCGAATCGAGGAAACGCTTGCCGCTCTCGGCCGCGATCGCGCCCCCCTGCGAGCGCACGTCGACGCGCTGCGAGTCGCGCAGCGCGCGCAGCCCGAGCGAACCGGCCGCCGAGACGGCGAGCTCGAACTCCTCGGGGTCGCGGTAATCGGACGGATGCCGCGACAGCCCGATGACGAAGTGCGAGCGGCGCGTCTCCTCGTACTGGCGCACCATGAGGTCGCCGGTGCGGGCGGTCGACTTCCAGTGCACGTGACGGCGGTCATCGCCCGGCTCGTACTGGCGGAGGGCGTGGAACGACACGTCGTCGCGCGACAGATCGGTCGCGGGCATGCCCTCGAGGTCGCGGAGGAAACCGAGCGACTGGCCGTCGAAGAGAACGGTCTTCGGGTGCACGAAGAGGTCGACGGGCTCGTCGCGGCGCTGGACGCGCTCGAACAGCCCGAGGGGGTCGCCGCGCACCACGCTGACGGGCCCGACCTTCAGCACCGCGCGGCGCTGCGTGGGGATGGCGAAGATCTCCTCCGCCTCCTCGCCGGGGGCGAGCCGCCGCACGGCGAACTCGCCGCGGCCCGCGCCGACGGGGAGCACGATGCGCGAGGGCAGGATCGCCCGCGAGCCGGTGTTCGCGAGCGACAGCGCGCCGACCGCGCGCTCGCCCACGACGACGCGCGTGCGGTTCAGGTCGAGCCCCACGTCGTAGTCGGTGCGGCCGATGAGGAAGAACGTGCACAGGACGAGCACTGTCGCCACGACCACCGCGGCGATCACCAGCTCCTGCCACCCGAGGATGCGGCCGGCGACGAACAGCACGACCGCCGTCGCCAGCAGCACCCACGCGAGAGGCCGGGCGACGCGCAGGATGCCGCGGGCACGGCGCAGGGCGCGTGCGGCGAGGGGAGCTGCGACCTCCCGCAGGGCCGTGCGGGTCGTCCCGGCGGGGACGGTCGACCCGAGCGACTCCGTCGTCATGCGGCGGCAGACCTCGCCTGCGGAGCTGCGACCGCCTCGAGCACGCGCGAGATGACGGAGCCGGCGGTCGTGCCGGCGAACTCGGCCTCGGGGTCGAGCACGAGGCGGTGGGTCCAGGCAGGCTCGACGAGCAGCTTCACGTCGTCGGGGATGACGTAATGACGACCGGATGCCGCAGCCCACACCTTCGCGAGACGGATCATCGCGATCGCGCCGCGCACCGAGACGCCGACCCGGGTGGCCGGGTCGGAGCGGGTGGCTTCGGCCAGCTGCGCCGTGTAGCGGAGCACCGCGGGCTCGACGTGGACGGAGGCGGCGAGGTCGGCCATGTCGCCCACGGCGTTCGTCGTGATGATCGGCGTCAGCGCGGCGGAGGGGTTGCGGTCGGCGGCACCGGCGAGGATGCGCTCGGTGACGTCGAGGTCGGGATAGCCGATGGAGGTCTTGATGAGGAAGCGGTCGAGCTGCGCCTCGGGCAGCTTGTAGGTGCCCGCCTGCTCGATGGGGTTCTGCGTCGCGATGACGAGGAACGGCCGGCCCACCTCGTGGGTGACGCCGTCGACCGTCACGCGCGACTCCTCCATGACCTCGAGAAGGGCCGACTGCGTCTTGGGCGAGGCGCGGTTGATCTCGTCGGCGAGCACGATCGAGGCGAAGATCGGCCCCTTGTGGAACTCGAAGGTGTGCGTGCCCTGGTCGTAGATCGTGACGCCGGTGACGTCGGAGGGCAGCAGGTCGGGGGTGAACTGGATGCGCTGGCTCGTTCCCTGCACGGTCGCCGCGAGCGCCTTGGCGAGGCTCGTCTTGCCGGTACCCGGCGCATCTTCCAGCAGCACGTGGCCTTCGGCGAGCATCGCGGCCAGCACCAGCCCGACGACGTCGCGCTTTCCCATCAGGGCGTGGTCGACGTTGTCGACGAGCCTCGTGAAGGTGCTCTCGAACCACGCGGCCTGCTCGGGTGTCATGGTCATCGGTGTCGTGTCCTTCTCGTTGTCTTCTCGCGCTACCAGGTCTGGCGTTCGGATTCGCCGAATCCGTCGATCTGCACCCACGCCTGCTCGCCCGGGTAGCCGAAGTAGCAGGTGAGCTGCATGCTCGCGTTGGCCTCGATGCGGTAGGACTTGCCGCTGGTGAACCGGCCCTCCCGACTGTTGACGCAGGAGACCGTGTACGTGCCGGCGGGGAAGTCTTTCGTGTTGAGCACCAGGTAGGCGCACGACGACGACGTGCAGTTGGTCTGCCCCTGCGCCGAGGAGCCCTTCGTCACCCAGGCCCGCGGCTGGGGCTTGGGTTCGGTGGACGCGGACGCCGACTTCTCGGGGCTGATCTTGCCCTCCGAGTCGATCGCGCGAACGGTGATCGAGTGGGTCTGGTCGTAGCCGTTGCCGACGTTGCGCGACCCGCCGCCCGGGCCGACGTTCTCCCAGTTGCCGCCGTCGATGCGGATCTCCAGCCGGTTGATGGGGCGTCCGTTCTCCGCGGGCGGGCTCCACGACACGCGCACCGACTGGCCGGCACGTTCGGCGTTCGCGCCCGGTTGGTTGACGGGTCCGTACGGAGTCGCGGCGTTGGATGCGGCGGAAGCAGCGCCCTCGTACGTCGCGCCGTCCTGGGTCGTCACCGCGCGCACCTGCACCGTGTACTGGGTGCCGTTGGAGATCCCCGCAGTGATGCGCGAGCCGTCCCAGTCCGCGCGCCATCCGCCGCCGACGTTGTACTGGTACTTCACCGACGAACTGTTGGCACCGTTCGTCGAGCCCGGCGTGTACGACACGACGATCGCGCTGTCGTTGGTCGGCGTCGCCGCGGAGACCCCGGTCGGCTGCCCGGGGGCGACGAAGGCACGTCGTGGTGCCGACGGAGAACTGTCGGCGCCCCATCCGGCCTTGTTCTTCGCCGCGACGGTGAACGTGTAGTCGGTCTGGTTCGGATCGACCGCGACGGCCTGCGAGGTCTGACCCGCGGGGACCGAGATCGTGTTGATGACCGAACCGCCGCGGATCACGTTCAGGCGGTAGCCGCTGATCGCGTCGCCGTTCGAGGCGGGAGCGTTCCAGGTCACCTGCATCTGAGCCTGGTTCCCGACGGGCTGGAGCCGCTGGGTCGTCGGCGCCGAGGCGGCCGACGGGGGCCCGGCCGGAACCTCGCCCGCCGAGTAGCCGCTCCAGCTCGAGGGCTCGGGCGCGCGGTTGTGGGCGCGCACGCGCACCTGGTAGTTCGTGCCGTTCTCCAGACCATCCCACACCACGGTGTTGCCGGTCAGGCCCGCCCGCTGCGTGAGTCCCGACGGAGGGGCGGGCGAGATCTCGAGCGTGAACGACTCGACCGGCGAGCCGGGGGTCGACGGGGTGACCCACGCGACCTCGAGCGATCTGTCACCGAACGTGAGGGTCGGGGGCTGCGGGGTGTCGGGGCGGGCATCGGGACGGGCGACGGCCGACGGCGCCGACGGGTCGGATTCGCCGACGCGGTTCGTGGCGGTGACCACGAAGTTGTACTCGACGTTGTTGGTGAGGCCGTCGAGCGTGCACGTCGTCGAGGCGCACTGCTTCGTGTACGCGCCCGAGGTGGAGGTCACCGCGTATCCGGTGATGTCGGCGCCGTTGTTCGCCGGCGGCGTCCACGACAGCACGACCGTGCGGTCCTGCACGCTCGACACCGTCGGCGTACCGGGAGCGTTGGGCTTGCCCTGCACCGTGAGGCGGATGCGGCCCTCGACCTCGCGGTCGGGGTCGCCCGTCGCATCCTGAATCCGGTAGCGAACCACCATGGTGCCGAAGAAGTCGGCCGCCGGGGTGACGGCCACCTGGTCACCGGCGAGATCGGCCGTGCCGCTGCCCGTCTCGGGTACGGCCGAGGTCAGTTTCAACGCCGTCTCGGGGAACGGGTTGAAGTCGTTCGCCAGCACGGGCACGGTGATCGTCTTGCCCTGGTCGGACTGCGGCACGATGTCGTCGTTCGCCGTCGCGAGCGGACGCGTGGAGGCGGTCACCCGCACCGTCACGGTGCCCTCGATCGGCTCGGTCTCGCCGTCGTCGATGCGCAGGCGCACATCGACCGTGGTGCCCTTGGGCGTGCCGGAGTCGGTGCCGACGCGGAGGGTCTGCCCGTCGACCGAGGCGCTGAAGCCCGACGGCGCACCGCCGACGAGGGAGTACTGCATCCCGTCGAGGTCGCCCTCGTCAGGATCGGTCGTGAGCGCCCGCAGGTCGAGGCCCGTGGGGTCCTCCCCCGGCGCGACATCCATCTGGCCGTTCACGAACGTCGGCTGCTGGTTGTCGGGCGGGAGCACGGTCACCGGGAGGGTCAGCGTGGCCTTGCGCCCCTCCGGGTCGTCGGGCCCGGTGCCGTCGGTGACCTCGAAGGTGATGGCGTCCTGACCGAAATATCCGGCCGCCGACGTGTAGGTCAGGGTCGTCTGATCCTTGACGAGGTCGGACCCGTCGGCGTGGGATGCGGCGACCTTCGCCGCCTCGGTGATCACGACCGTGCGCCCTCCCGCGGCGCGCACATGGTCGGCGAGAGGAACGTCGACCGTCTCACCGCTTTGCACCTCGATACCCTCGGTCGAGATGAGCGTCGGCGGCAGATCGCTGAGCGCGGGCACGAAGATGAAGGCCGAGGCCGTCAGGTCGTCCTGGTCCGTCAACGCGTAGGTGAGCAGCTGGGCTTCGTCGAGGATCGGGATGCGCACGATGCCGTCGGCGTTGACGGTCGCCGAGCCGTCGACGGTGATGCGCAGGGCGTCGGTCGTGCCGTCGGGGTCTTCGTCGTTTGCGAGCACGTCGAGGTCGACGAACTCGTCTTCCTGCACGTCCTGCGCGCGCACCCGGTCGTCGCGGGCGATGGGTCGCTGCAACGGCACGTCATCGGCGACCGTCACCTGCAGCACCGCGCGCGCCTCGGCACCGCGGGCGTCGCGGATCGTGTACTGGAGCGAGGTCTCCATCGGCTCGTTCGGCGACGTGACGACGACGCGGTCTCCCACGACCCTCGCCTGGATGCCGTCGACCTCGGGGAGGATCAGACCGTTGCTGATGAGCGAGATCGCATCGCCCTCGGGGTCGGAGTCGTTCGCCAGCACCGGCACGGCGACTTCGCGCCCCGGGCGCATGATGACGGAGTCCTTCACCGCATACGGCGCCTGGTTCGTCACCTCGGTCGGAGCGATTCCCACGCGGATCGACGCGGTCGCCTCCGCCCCGCCGCGGTCGCGCACCCGATAGGTGAAGGCGTCGGCCCCGGTCTCGTCGTCGAAGGCCTGGTAGACGAGGAAGTTCGCGCCCGTCTCGGAGACGCGCCCCTTCGTCGGCGCGGAGTCGAGGCCGACGAGCTCGACGGAGTCGCCGTCGGGGTCGAGACCGTCGAGCGGCACGGCGATGCGCACCTCGGAGCCGCTGAGCACGCGCGAAGTGATGTCGCGCGGACGCGGCGCCTGGTTCGTCTCGAGGTTCGCCGGGAGCACCTGGATGGTGATGTACCCGGCGTCCTTCTGCCCCGTAGAGTCGACCGCCTCGTAGGTCGCGTAGACCGTGCCCGGCTGATCGCTCGCGCGGAAGCGCACGGTGTCCTGCGAGACGAAGATCTGCCCCTGCTCGGGCGTCGGGAGGGGCTCGACGAGGTCGGGAGCCACGTGCATCGTGTCGCTGTTCGGATGCGTGTCGTTGTCGAGCACGGGGATGGTCACGATGTCGCCCGCGCGGACGACCGCCTGGTCGTCGTTGGCGACGGGCGGCTCGAGCTGCTCGGGCGCGGGCACGGGGATCACGACCACCTCGCCCTCGGCGGTCTGCGACCCGTTCGAGATGCGGTAGCCGATGCGCGTCTGCTCGCCGAGCGCCGCCTGATCGGTGATGCGCAGCGTCTCGTGGTTGAGCACGGCGACCGAGATTCCGCTGTTCGGGTCGACGGTCACCGACTGCACGACGAGGATGCCGCCGGAGGGGTCGATGTCGTTGGCGAGCACGTTCACGAGCACGTCGGCGCCGCTCGTGAGGAGAGCGACGTCGCGGACGGCGATCGGCGGGAGATCGGTGTCCGCGTCGGGGAGCACGTCGACGCGCACCAGGCCGGGTACGGCGTTCGCGCCCGACGACACGAGGTACTGCGCGTAGTAGGTGCCGGGGGCGTTGGAGCGGAACGTGAATGTCTTGTTCGCGAAGTCGGGGACGATCTCGGCGCCGGCGACCTCGTCGACGCGAGTGAGGCGCAACGGCTCACGACTGGAACTGGTGTCGTTCGTCAGCGGTGCGACCGTCGCCGTCTGGCCGACGCGGACGACGACGTGGTCGGCGTTCGTGACGGGCACGGTCGACCCGGGCGGACGGATGTCGACCCGGAGAACGCCCTCGCCGACGTCGGTGCCGTCGGAAACGACGATCGGCACGTCTTTGCGCCCCTGAGCGCCGCCGATGGCGCGATAGGAGATGCGCCCGTCGGACGTGAAGTCGGCCTCATCGCCGCCGTCGGGAGTGACGCTGCGAAGGAACACCTCGTCGCCGTCGGGGTCGGTCCAGTCGGGCAGCACGTTGTACGACACCGCCGCACCGGCCTCCACCACGACCGCGGTGACCCGCTTCTGCACGGGGGGCGAGTTGATCTCCCAGCCGTGCACGTCGAGCCGCACCGTCGCGGTGTCGGTGCCGCCCCGACCGTCGTCGATCTGGTAGACGAAGGAATCGCTTCCCGAGGCGTCTTCGGGCACGGCGATCTGGAGGGCTGCGCCGTTGTTGATCGGCTGCACGTTGCCGAGCCCGGGGCTGCCGTTGGGCAGGGTCACGGTGAGCACGTCACCGTCGGCATCGGTGTCGTTGTCGAGCACGGGCAGCACCGTCGTGCGACCCGGGCGCACCCCGAAGTCGTCGTCCGTCGCGACGGGCGGGGTGTTGTTCTCGGTGCGCTCGGGCAGCGTCGTTTCCACCGTCTGCTCGGTGGTCTGCTCGTCCTCCTCGGAGTCGCCCTCGGGGGGAGTGATGTCCTCCCAGTTGTCGACGCGCTGCATGCTGTCGCTGGCCATCCACGCCGCGCCGCCGATGATGTCGTTGAGCACCACGACGTCGCGGTTCTGACGGAACGTCAGCTGCGCGGTCGGATCGATGTCTTCGATGTCGACCGCGAGGTCGTTGGACTCGTCGGAGCAGTCGCGGACGAACCGGGCCGACCCGCCCCAGGCGCCGTAGGTGCAGCCGCCGAGGAAGACGGGAGCCGCGGGCGTGCCGTCGCCGCCTGCATCGGTCTCGACCGGTTCGGATCCGTCGAGCGGCACGCTCACGAGCTGTGTCGCGGTCGCCACCGTCACCGACGTCGCCGCCGGCGACGGCTGCTGAAGCACGGCCGTGCCTGCGCGGGGCACCTCCGTGCGGGTGCCGCCCGAGGTGTAGACCGTGCCCGTTCTCTCGTCGAGGACGGCGGCGGTCGTGCCGACGACCGTGACCGTGAGCTCGGCGTCGGCTTCGATCCCGTCCAGACCCCGTCGCTGCGGGTCGCCGGGCTCACCGGCGTCGTCGAGCGGCACGGTGACGATCTCGCGCGACTCGGGCGAGACGGCGTAGACCGTGCCATCCTGTCCGACCGTGATGTCGGCGCCCTCGCCGAGCTCGATCGTGGGCTCGGTGCCCTCGACCGTGAATCCGGACACCCCCGCCGACGGCAGGACCCACGCGGAGCCGGACGCGGGGTCGAGCACCGCGAGAGTCGATCCGCCCAGCACGGCCTTGGCGCCGGCGGGGATGTCGGCGGAGTCGGTCAGCACGACCATCGCCGGGTCGACCGTGGTCACACTCTGCTCGTCGGTGACGAGCACCGTCGAGCCGTTCTGGGCGACGTCGTAGTCGTCGCTGCCGGCGCGGAAGCCTCCGTCGAGCACGCGTGACTCGTGGTTGAAGTGGCCGACCATGAGCGAGGACTGCTTGGTGATCCAGACGCCGCCGTCGTGGAGATCCACCTCGGTGGTCGGGTTGCCCTCGTAGACCACCGCCAGGGTCGCGATCGCGACCGCCGACACCGTGACGATGCTCGCGGACGCGATGGCGCGGCGTCGTCGGCGGAGCCATGCGAAAGATCTCATGGCGGCGTCCTCCCCCGGGGGCCTGAAAAAGACTCTGCGGCCCGCAGAGGAGCGCGGGCGGTGATGTGCCCGGACAGCCTAACCTCCGACATCGACGCCGAGGAACCGAGGGCGACTCCTTGTCATGCCTCTGCGCGGCGTGGTAATCGCTCAGGCACCGACGTACTGACGCAGGTGCCTTCCCGTGAGCGTCTTCCCCGCGGCGACGAGATCGGCGGGTGTGCCCTCGAACACGACCTCTCCCCCGTCGCGGCCGGCGCCGGGGCCGATGTCGATGATCCAGTCGCCGTGAGCCATCACCGCCTGGTGGTGCTCGATGACGATCACGCTGTTGCCGGCGTCGACCAGCCGGTCGAGCAGCGAGAGCAGGTTGTCGACGTCGGCCAGGTGCAGGCCCGTGGTCGGCTCGTCGAGCACGTACACCGCGCCCTTCTTCGCCATGTTGATGGCGAGCTTCAGGCGCTGCCGCTCGCCGCCCGATAGCGAGTTGAGAGCCTGGCCGAGGGTGATGTAGCCGAGTCCGACGTCGATGAGGCGCGCGAGCGTCACCTGTGCGGGCCCTTTCGGGAAGAACTCGGCGGCTTCACCCACCGACATGTCGAGCACCTCGGCGATGTTCTTGCCCTCCAGGGTGTACTCCAGCACCTCATCCGAGAAGCCGCTGCCCTCGCACACCTCGCAGAGCGTCTCGACCGTGGACTGGAACCCCAGATCGGTGATGATGACCCCGAGCCCCTTGCACGCGACGCAGGCGCCCTCGGAGTTCGCCGAGAACAGGCCCGGCTTCACGCCGTTCGCCTTGGCGAAGGCGGCACGGATCGTGTCGAGCAGACCCGTGTAGGTCGCCGGGCTGCTGCGCCGCGACCCCTTGATCGCCGATTGGTCGACGACCACCACGTCGTCCAAGCGCGGCAGGTGCCCGTGGATGAGCGACGACTTGCCAGAGCCGGCCACTCCGGTGACGACCGTCAGCACCCCGAGCGGCACGTCGACGTCGACGTTCTTCAGGTTGTGCTGGGTGGCGCCGCGGATCTCGAGCGCCCCCTTCCGTGCCCGCGTCGAGGGCTTCAGCTGCGCGCGATGGTCGAGGTGCCGCCCGGTCAGGGTGTCGGAGGCGCGGAGACCGGCGAGTTCGCCGGCGTACTGGATCTCGCCGCCGGCCCGGCCTGCACCCGGGCCGAGGTCGATCACGTGATCGGCGATGGCGATGACCTCGGGCTTGTGCTCGACGACCAGAACGGTATTGCCCTTGTCGCGCAGCTGCTGGAGCAGCGCATTCATGCGCTCGATGTCGTGCGGATGAAGGCCCGCCGTGGGCTCGTCGAAGACGTAGGTGACGTCGGTCAGGCTCGAGCCGAGGTGACGGATCATCTTCGTGCGCTGCGCCTCGCCGCCCGAGAGCGTGCCGCTCGCGCGGTCGAGTGAGAGGTAGCCGAGGCCGATGTCGACGAAGGAGTCGACCGTCTCGCGCAGACCCTGGATGAGCGGGGCGACCTCGGGCGCGTCGACCGTGCGCAGCCAGGCCGCGAGATCGGTGATCTGCATCGCCGCAGCATCCGCGATGTTCACCCCGCCGATCTTCGACGACCGGGCGCCCTCGTTCAGCCGGGTGCCGCCGCACTCGGGGCAGGCCCGAAAAGTCACGGCGCGCTCGACGAACGCGCGCACGTGCGGCTGGAGCGCATCGCGGTCTTTCTGCAGCATGCTCTTCGTGATCTTCGGCACGAGACCCTCGTAGGTCATGTTCGTGTTCTGGATCTTGACCTTGACCGGCTCCCTGTAGAGGAAGTCGTGGAGCTGCTGCTCGGTGTAGTCCTGGATGGGCGTGTCGGCGTCGACGAAGCCCGACTCACCGAAGACCCGCACCATCCACCCGTCGGCGGTGTAGCCCGGCACCTTGATCGCGCCGCCGCTGAGCGAGAGCGTCTTGTCGTAGAGCTCGTCGAGGTCGATCGCGGTGGCCTCGCCGAGCCCCTCGCAGCGCGGGCACATGCCGCCGGTGATCTCGAACGACCGGCGCTCTTTCCTGCCCTTGTTCGGTCCGGTGCCGATCGTGATCGCCCCCGCGCCCTTGACCGAGGGCACGTTGAACGAGAACGCCTGAGGCGAACCGACGTGCGGCGTGCCCCGTCGGCTGAAGAGCATGCGCAGCATCGCGTGGACGTCGGTCGCCGTGCCGACGGTCGAGCGCGCATTGGCCCCCATGCGCTCCTGGTCGACGCGGATCGTCGCGCTGAGATTTTCGAGCGCGTCGACATCGGGGCGCGACAGTTGCCCCATGAACTGCTGCACGAAGGTGGGGTAGGTCTCGTTGATGAGGCGCTGAGACTCCGCCGCGATCGTGCCGAACACCAGCGACGACTTGCCCGACCCGCTCACGCCCGTGAACACCGTCAGCCGTCGCTTGGGGATCTCGACGTCGACGTTCTTGAGGTTGTTCTCACGCGCGCCGACCACGCGGATCACCTCATGCGCGTCGGCGACGTGGACGGATGCTTCGGATGCGGCGGCCATGGGATCTCCCGGGTTCGTCCTATCCCCACAGTGTGACGCACCCCGCCGACGCCGTGCTTCTCGGTTCGTGACCGGTTCGCCGCGTCCGCTCCCGGCGTTTTCCCCGTTCACATGCCACAACACCCGGACGCAGCGTGCTGCACGTCCGGGTGTTGTGGCATCTCACCGCGTGAGCGGTGCGAGCGCGCGAGGTCAGCCCTGCGCGCGACGGTTGGTGCGGGGGCTGCGCGAGCCGACGACCATGCCGGTCGTGGGGGCACCGCTGGCAGAGCGACCGGCGGCCGGACGCTGCGCGCCCGCGCCCTTCAGACCCGCGCCGCCGCGACCGGAGCCGCCGGAGCGTCCGCCACCCGAACCGCCGCGACCGGCGTGGCCGGCAGACGAGTCGGAGCGACCGGATGCTGCGCCGCGGGGCGCGTCGGAAGAGGTGCGAGCGGCGTCGCCGCCCTGACCGCGGCCGCGGCGGCTACGGCCGCCGCCCTGACCGGCGGGGGCCTCACCGGAGCGAACGGCGCGCTTGCGCTGCGCGTTCGCGCCCTGCGAGCGTCCGCCGCCACCATGCTGCGGGGGCTCCTGACGGGGCGCGGGGGTGACGTACTCGGCGACGTCTCCGACGAGCGCGGTCACCTGGGGCGAGGTGTGCGTGACGGGGGTGGGGGTCACCTTGATGGCGGCCTTGCGCAGGATGTCCTGCGTGTCGCGGCGCTGCTCGGGGAGCATCACCGTGACGACGTCGCCCGCGCTGCCGGCCCGAGCCGTGCGGCCCGAGCGGTGCAGGTACGCCTTGTGCTCGACGGGCGGGTCGACGTGCACCACGAGCGCGATGTCATCGACGTGCACACCGCGTGCGGCGACGTCGGTCGCCACGAGCACGCGGGCGGTTCCGGCGCTGAACGCGGCGAGGTTGCGGTCGCGCTGCGGCTGGGAGAGGTTGCCGTGCAGGTCGACCGACGGGATGCCCGCGTCGGTCAGGGTGCGGGCGAGCTTCTTGGCCTGGTGCTTCGTGCGGGTGAAGAGGATGCGGCGGCTCGAGCCCGATGCGAGGGTCTTGACCAGGTGCTTCTTGGCCTCGGCGTCGGCGGCTTCGAACACGTGGTGGGTCATCGCCGCGACGTGCGAGGTGGCCTCGTCGACCGAGTGCAGAACCTCGTTCTGCAGGAAGCGGCGCACGAGCTTGTCCACGCCGTTGTCGAGCGTGGCCGAGAAGAGCAGCCGCTGCCCGTTCTTCGGCGTCTTGTCGAGGATGCGGGTGACGACGGGGAGGAACCCGAGGTCAGCCATGTGGTCGGCCTCGTCGAGCACGGTGATCTCGACGTCTTCGAGCGAGACGAAGCGCTGGCCCATGAGGTCTTCGAGGCGACCGGGGCAGGCGACGAGGATGTCGACGCCGGCGTTCATCGCGGCGACCTGGCGCGACTGCGTGACGCCGCCGTAGATCGTGGTGGTGTTCATGCCGTAGGCGGCGGCGAGCGGCGCGATGACGGCGTCGATCTGGTTCGCGAGCTCGCGGGTCGGAGCGAGCACGAGGGCGCGGGGCCGGCGGGCCTTGCGCGCGGTCTTGTTCTCACCGAGGCGGGCCACGAGCGGCAGCGCGAAGGCGAGGGTCTTGCCCGAGCCGGTCTTGCCGCGACCGAGCACGTCGCGCCCGGAGAGGGTGTCGACGAGGGTGTCGGACTGGATCGGGAACGGTTCGTTCTTGCCCTGCTCCGCGAGCACGCGCACGAGCGGGACGGGGAGCCCGAGCTCGGCGAACGTGGCGGGAGAAGTGGTGGGGGTATCGATGGACATGCGTCTCCATGGCTGCACGCGCGAACGCACGCAGTCCGGGATAGGTTCGCCGCGCACGAGAAGCGCGAGCGAGAAAATGGCGAAGGCGTCGGGTCGACGCATCCGTTCGCCGTAGAAAGTCAAGGGCGGGATCGCCGCTGCGTTCGACGACGCAGGGAGCAGAATTCGCTCCGCAGTGCTTCCAGTCTAGCGGTCGGCGACGAGTGAGGCTGCGCGCCAGCATCCTGCCACGTGGTCGTCGACCATTCCGCCCGACTGCATGAGGGCGTACATCGTGGTCGGGCCGACGAAGCGGAACCCCCGTCTGCGCAGCGCCGTGCTCAGCGCGACCGACTCGGGCGTCGTCGCCGGCACATCGGCGAACGTGGCGGGAGGCGCGGACGGATGCTGCGGGGCGAACGACCACACGAAGGCGTCGAGCTCGCCCGGCGCCATGGCCTCGACGAGCCGCGCGTTCGCGATCGTGGCCAGGATCTTGGCGCGGTTGCGGATGATGCCCGCGTCGCTCATGAGTCGCTCGACGTCGCTGTCGTCGAACGCGGCCACGGCGCGGGGCTCGAACCCCGCGAAGACCTCGCGGAACCGCGGGCGCTTGCGCAAGATCGTGATCCAGCTGAGGCCGGCCTGGAACCCCTCGAGGCTCATCTTCTCGAACAGCGCGCGATCGCCGTGGAGCGGGGTGCCCCACTCCTCGTCGTGGTACCGCTGGTACTCGCCGTCGTCGCCCGCCCACGCGCAGCGCGCGACACCGTCGCTGCCGACCCGCACGTCTCCGTCCACGCCCGCCACCCTAGCCCCGGCCAACGACACCGCACCGAGAGTGCCCGTTTCCGCCAAGAGTGCCCGGAAGTTCGGGAACTCTCGGCAGGAACGGGCACTCTCGGCGAGCCCGAAGCCGGTGATTCAGCGTCAGGCCGCGCGGCGTCGGGCGACCATCCGCGTGCCGAGGCCGGCGGCGAGCAGGAGGCTCGCGCCGAACACCAGCGCCCAGAGGTTCACGTCCGAGCCCGTGGCCGGCAGCACCGCGGGCGACCCCGCGGGCAGGCCGACCGTCGGCGGGAGGTCGACGCCGGGGACCACCGGCGGGGCGACCGTGATCGGTGCGACGGCGACGGCCCAGACGATGCCGCCGACGGGGCCGCCGACCTCCTCGGGTGCCACGCGGTACTCGCTGGCGGCGGCGAACAGCGCCGCACGGCCCGTCGCGGGAGCCGCCTGCTGCGCGGTGACCTCGAGGACGGTGCCCGTCAGGCTCACCGCCGCGACGTCGACCACCCGGAACCCGGCGGGAACCGTCGGACGGATGCCGTACTCGGCAGCGCCGAACACGGCGACCTCACCGTCGTCCTCGGCGGCGATGAACGCCCCCGAACCCGGTGCCAGCTCCGACCCCGCGGCCGTCGCGCCGTTCGCGAGGAACTCGACCTGCGCGCCCGGCACCGAGCCGAGCGATGTCGCATCGACCACCGCGGCGGTCTGCAGCACCGCGGCTGCGCCCACGAACACCTGCGCGACGTCGGAGTCCTCGGTGTCGGCTGCCACCTCGATCGGGATCGCGCCGACCCCAGCATCCTCGACGACGATCGGAGTCGTCGTGCCGTCCGCGGCGATCAGCGAGCCTTCGAACGAGACGGTGGTCGTCTCGGCCTCCACCACGTCTCGGTACGACGCGAGATCCGTCGCGTCCCAGACCGCGAGAGCGGCCTCGGGAAGCTCGAGGCCGGGAAGCCCCGCGGCCTCCGGAGCTTCGACGGTCTCGGGGATCTCGACGTAGACCGTCGCCTCGCCCGGCGCGATGCCGCTGAAGGCGTAGGTGCCGTCGAGCGACGTCGTCGCCCACCAGTCGCCCGCAGCATCCTGCAGGTAGACCTCGGCGCCGGGCACCGCGGTGTCGGTGCCCGATTCGTAGACGCCGTCGAGCGCCACATCGAGGAAGTACGCCACATCGACCGAAGCCGTGGGGATCTCCTCGAGCGTGACGACGAACGTCGGAGCGGAGAAGTACGACGCGGCGTCGGCCGTGTCGAGCCAGAAGACGGTGCCGCCCTCGTCGCGCACGTCGATCTCGCCGGCGCCCTCGCTGTTGGTCTCGCGAGCGGTCACCTCGGCGACCGCGTACCCGGCCGGAGGCGTGACCCGGACGCCGATCTCATCGGGCAGGTGGCGCACGTAGTACGAATCGGCGAACGCCTCGTAGGTGCCCTCGCCGCCGGTGAAGTCGTATTCCGTCGCCGGATACCACCGGCGGTCCGAGCCGAGCTCGACCTCGACGTCCGATGCCGGCGCGCCGTCGGCGTACTCCACCTCGGCGGTCGCGCGCAGGGCGGTGAAGCCCACCTCGAGCGCCGACCCCTGCTCGTCGACCGCGACGGTCGCCACGGCCTGCGCGTACGCCGAGCCGCTCTCGTTCGGGAGGCGCTCGATGTCGTCGGCCGACTCGGCGTCCGTCGCGTCGAAGAAGATGCTGTCGAAGGCAGAGTTCGGGTGGACGAAGTACACCTTCGCCTCACCGACGGGTACGTCCTCGAAGACCTGGTCGCCGTTCGCCTCGGTCGTCGGCGAGATGATCGCGCCCTGTGCCGTGACCAGGCGCGAGATCCGCGCGTTCGTCTCGTCGGAGCGGCCGTCCTTCGCGACCTTGGAGGTGTCGAACACGCCGTCGGCGTAGCGGTCGTCGAACGAGGTGATGCGCACGTCGGCGGTCGGCACCTCGGCGAGCGTCACCGTGAAGGTGGGGTTCGAGAAGTACGACGACGCGTCGACGGTGTCGATCCAGTAGGCACCGCCGCGCTCGACGACGTCGATCGCTCCGCCGTCCGCCGCGGTGACCGCGCCGATCCGGTAGCCGGCCGGCGCGGTCACGCGCACGCCGAGCTCGTCGGGCAGGTGGCGCACGTAGCCGTTGCTGTCGAAGGCTTCGTAGGTGCCCTGGCCGCCCGCGAAGTCGTACTCGGTGGCGGGGAACCATTCCCCCGCCGAGCCGAGTTCGACCGTCGCCCCCCGCACGGGCGAGCCGTCGGCGTACTCGACCGCGGCGACCGCGCGCAGTGCCGTCATGCCGACGACGAGCTTCGCGCCGTCCTCGTCGAGATCGACCGTGGCCACCCCCGTCGGCGAGCCGGTCGAGCCGCCCAGCGGGAGTCGCTCGATGTCGTCGGCGCTGGCGGCGTCGGTCGCGTCGAAGAAGGCGGCGCTGACGTAGCTGTTCGGATCGAGGAACTCCACCTTCTTCTCACCGATCGGCAGGTCGGCGAAGACGAAGTCGCCGTCTGCGTTGCGGGTGGCCTCGAGCCAGGTGCCGTCCGACTGGCGGATGCGGGGGCCGAGGTCGCGCTTCGCGTCGGAACGTCCGTCGCGTCCGGTCTTGGAGGGGTCGTACACGCCGTCGGCGTAGTAGTCGTGGAACTCGGTGACAACGAGGTCGGCGGTCGGGAGTTCCTCGAGCGTGACCGTGAAGGTGGGGTTCGATGTGTAGGTCGAGGCGTCGGTGGTCTGCAGCCAGTACGCACCGTCCCTCGACGTGACCGGGATGGGGTCGATGTTGCCGCCGGAGGAGACGGCGGTCACCTCGCCGACGCGGTAACCGGCCGGTGCGGTGACGCGTACTCCGAACTCGCCGGGAAGGAGGTAGACGTACCCGCCGTCGAGGTGCTCGTAGCTGCCCGGCTGGAAGTCGTACTCGGTCGCCGGGAGCCACTCCCCGTTCGCGCCGAGCTCGACCGTCGCGCCCGTCGCCGGGCTGCCGTCGGGCAGCTTCACATCGGCCACGACGCGCATGCCCGAGATGCCGATCGTGCGCGCGGTGTTCGTCCCGTCGCCGACGGTGACGGATGCTTCGGCCCTCGGGTCCCAGCTGCTGCCCACCTGGGTCAGCTTCTGGAGGTTCGCCGGGTCGGTCGCATCGAACAGCATGGCGTTGACGGGGACGGTGGGGTACTGCACCTGCAGCCGGGCGCCGCCGGCGGGCACGTCGTCGAAGAACCACGTGTCGCCGAGCGGGGTGGCGGTCCAGGTGGAACCGTCCGACGCGATGAGCGTGGGGGCACCCAGGTACTGCCGGATGGCGTCGCTCTGGCCGGTCCGGCCGACCTTCGACGCGTCGAACACGCCGTCCTGGTAGCGGTCTTCGAAGACCGTCACGGTGAGGTCTCCGACCGCGGCGGCGGCGATCGCGGCGTTGACGGTGCGCTCCGCGGCCTCGGCGAGCGATGCGGGAGCGGCGGTGACGTCCTCGACCGCGACCTCGATCGGCTCGGCAGAGGGGACGGGCTCGGCAGAGGGGGCGGGCTCGGGAGACTCCGACGCCTCGGGAGCCGCGGTCTCGATCGGAGCGGGCGTCTCGGTCGCGGCATCCTCGAGAACGGAAGCGCCGGCGGGGCTTGCTGCGGTCGCGACGAGGACCGCGGCGATCGCCGCTGCGCCCCATCCGGTGATTCGTGCGTTTCGCACCAGTGACTCCTGTGATTCGGTCGACAGGGGGCGCCGCGGACATAGCGACCCTCCCAACCTATGAACGGAGCGCCGTGGGCTGTCCGTTCGGCACCACCTGTTCACCCACCCGTCCGCCGCCCTTTCCCCGACGCCCACCGGCCACCGCCGAAGGTGCCCGTTCGCGCCGAGAGTGCCCGCATAGTCGGGCACCTTCGGCCCGTTCGGGCACTCTCGGCGAGCACCGAGCCGGAATCGGGCACAGTAGAGCGATGAACGACGCACCCGGCACCCGCGCCGAAGACGTCCTCGAGGCGCGCCTCGATCGCGCGAAGATGCCGACCGCCCTGCGGTGGGGGCGCAACGCCCTCGCCTTCGCCGTGTCGACGGTCAGCGGTGGCGCGGGAGACGACCTGCTGCCGGGCCTCGACCTCGTGGTGAGCAGGCGAGATACCGGCGCCGAGGTGCTGCGGGTCAGGGCGGGTCAGTTCGAGGAGGCCGGCCACCTGCTCGAGCACACCTGGCGCGACCTCGCCACGATGACGGTGGAGGAGTTCGTGCGCTCCTGGAGGCTCATCGACGAATGACGGATGCTGCGACCCCTCCCCTGCTCGCAGCATCCGCCGTCTTCGTGCCTACTTCGCCGTGGCCTTCTTCTCGGGGATCGGCGCCCGGCCCGACGCCTCGAGGTCGGCGTAGTACCGCTCCGCCTCGCGCTGACGCTCGCCCTCGGCGCCCGAGGCGATCGGTGCCCGCACGTGCTCGGGCTCGTATCCGAAGGCGTCGACGAGGTCCTGCGCGTGGGGGCGCAGACGCGTGCACAGCCGGTCGATGTAGCTCGACACGGCCCCCGCCCGCTGCGTCGACAGGCGCCCGTTGATGAGGTACCACGCGAGGTGCTTCTCGACGAGGCTGAGCCCGAAGAGGTCGCGCACCCAGGTGAGCACCTTCTTCGTCCCCGCGTCGTCGATGCTCTCGATCGCGTCGGTGAAGGCCTCCCACTGCAGCAGCTCGCCGTGCGCGCGTGCCGCCTCGATGAGCTCGGCCTGGTTCTGGTTGAACAGGGCCGCTGCCTCATCGCGAGGGAGCTTGGATGCTGCGCGCAGTCGTCCGGCGACGTCGGAGACCATCTGCTGCACCCGGTCGGTGAGCAGCTCGTGCTGCTGGTCGCCGCGAAGACCCCGCTCGACCGCGCGGGCGGTGGAACCGAAGTCGGTGACGGCCTGTCCGAGCTGGCGGAGCCCGGCTCCGTGGAAGAGCTTGCCCGCGGTCTGCCCCACGGCGTACGCGGCGAGTGCGCGTGCATCCTTGCCCTTGAACTGCCGGCCGTAATCGGCGAGCAGACGCTTTCCGACCAGCTGCAGCAGAACGTTGTTGTCGCCCTCGAACGTGACGTAGATGTCGAGGTCGCTCCGCAGGCCCGTGAGGCGGTTCTCGGCGAGGAAGCCCGATCCGCCGCACGCCTCGCGCGCCTCCTGCAGGGTGTCGAGCGCGTGCCACGTCGAGAGGGGCTTGAGCACCGCGGCGAGGGTCTCGAGGTCTTCGCGGTCGGCGTCGCTGTCGGTGCGACCGCTGAAGACCCCGTCGAACTTCTTCAGGAACTCGTCGTGCGCGAAGATCTCGGCGTAGGTGGTGGCCAGGCGCGGCAGCAACCGGCGCTGGTGCTTGCCGTAGTCCAGCAGCACGACCTCGGGCGTTCCGAGGCCGGAGTCGAACTGGCGCCGCTGGTTGCCGTAGGTCACGGCGATGTTCAGACCGAGCGCCGACGCCCAGGCGGCGGAGCCGTCGAGCGAGATGCGGCCCTGCACGAGCGTGCCGAGCATCGTGAAGAAACGACGCCCCGGGCTCGAGATCGCGCTCGAGTACGTGCCGTCGGCGGCCACGTCGCCGTAGCGGTTGAGCAGGTTCGTGCGGGGGACGCGCACCTGGTCGAAGTGCAGCCGGCCGTTGTCGATGCCGTTGAGGCCGCCCTTCACACCGTCGTCCTCGCCGCCGACGCCCGGCAGGAACTGCCCGTTCTCGTCGCGGATGGGCACGTAGAAGCAGTGCACGCCGTGGTTGACGCCGTTGGTGATCAGCTGCGCGAACACGGTCGCTGCGATGCCGTGGAGGGCGGCGTTTCCGAGGTAGTCCTTCCACGCCCCGCGGAACGGGGTGTGGATGACGAACTCTTCCGTCTCGGGGTCGTAGGTCGCGGTGGTGCCGATGGCGGCGACGTCGGAACCGTGGCCGGTCTCGGTCATCGCGAATGCGCCCGGGATCTCGAGGTTCATCGCACCCGGCAGCCACTTCTCGTGGTGCTCCTCGGTGCCCAGCTGGTAGATCGCCGCGCCGAACAGTCCCCACTGCACGCCCGACTTGATCTGCAGGCTCGGGTCGGCGGCGACGAGCTCTTCGAAGCCGGCGATGTTGCCGCCCTGGTCGTTGTCACCGCCGAATCGCGTCGGGAAGGCGCGGTGCACGGCCTTGTTCTCGACGAGGAGGTGCAACTGTCCGAGCACGCGCTCGCGGTGCTCGGCCACGGTCTGTCCGTCGATGCGCCAGAAGGCGGGGTCCTTGATCATCTCGCGCGCCTGGCGGCGGACGTGCCCCCAGGTGCCGAGCAGCAGATCGGTCACGCGCTCGGTGTCGATGCGCGGCTCGGATGCTTCGGCCGCGGTGTGCGCGGCGGTCGGCGCGCCTCCGGCCGGGGTGCGCCTCGCGGTGGACGGAGTTTCAGGACGGACTGCGGCGTCGGTCATATACAGCACCTTCTTCGGCGAAACGGGATGGTCCAACGGTAGGACTCCCACAACGCTCCATCAACACCCTTGGTTACCCTCTACAACGCCTTCGGACCCGTGCGAACGGACCGGTTGTGCGGTCCCGACAGATGCGCGCCCCTTACTGCGCGTTCGCGAACGAGGCGGCGAGCGCCACCGAATCGAAGAGGTTGCGCATCGCGTGACGGATCTCGCCGAGTGGTGTGGTGAAGCTCGCGAGCACGACCTGCTTCGAACCGGGTACCGCGAACCAGTAGTCCGCCTCGAACCGGGTTGCCGTCGCCGTGACGTCTGCGTCGACGACGGTCTCGTCGTAGGTCCGCTCCAGACGCAGCATGCTCGCGCGCGGGCCGTCGAGCCTCGCGGCTGTCTCGACGCCGTCGACCTCGAGCGTCTCGAAGCTGCGCAGCAGCGCACCCAGTACGGCGTCGGGCGAGGTACCGACGGCGGGACTCATCCGCATGCCCGACGGAGCGTGCACCGTGAGCGCAGCCGGGGTGGCCAGGTCGGGAACGATCTCGAGGCACAGGAACAGAGCGTGGGCCTCAGCATCCCTCGCCGCATCCACTGCCCGCTCGAGCGCGTCGCGGATGCGTCGACGGGCGAGGACGGCGTCGTCGGCGACCCCGACCACCTCGCGGGTCACCGCATCGACCTCGGCCGCGGCCGACGCGCCGTCGCGCGGGTCGAGCGCCAGCCAGCGCCCGGGGAGCTGGAAGGTCAGCGCCGGCGGCCGACGCGTCGGGGTCGCACCGCTCATCCCTCTCCCGCCAGCCGGGAGAGCCGGTCGGGCGAGAGCACGATGAACTCGTGGCCCGACCGCAGGCCGAGCTCTGCGGCGGTCGTGTCGTCGAGACGGATGCGGGCGTGCGACCTCTGCTGATCGCTCGTGAAGTCGGACGGAGCACCCTGGAGCAGACCGATGGAGACGCGGTGGCGCGAGACCTCGGGGTCGGCGGCCAGCACCGACGCCGCCGCGCGCACCACACCGACCACCGCGGCATCGGTCACGTCGTCGAGGTAGAGGGCGACGGCCACCTCCGTGCGCCCCGCGCCGGGGTGGCTGAGTGTCGCGGTCGCGTCGTTGACGTTGCCGATACCCGCGAGCTCGGCCTCGAGGTCTCCGAGTTCGACATCGGCGGCCGCACAGGCCGACAGCGCCAGCATCCCGGCGACGGTCACGACGCCGATCAGCGCGCGGATCGACCTCATGAGCCCTCGGCCAGACGGGCGATGTCTTCGGGTGACAGGCGCATCGACTCGCCGAATTCGAGCCCCAGCTCGTCGTAGACCTTCGAACTGGGCCTCACTTTGCCGCGAAGCTCCTGGCCGCTGTTGTCGTAGTCGCCCGGGACACCGTCGATGAACATCACCGTCGCCCCGTGACGGGCCGTCGTGGGGTCATCGGCCAGGGCGGGGATCGCTCCTCGGATGACCGAGGTGAATTCGGCGTCGCTCGGGTCGTCAACGAACAGCCGCACGACGACCTCGGTGTTCCACGGTGCCCCCGGATGCCCCACGTCGGCCGAGACCGCATTGACGCCGTCGACCTCCTCGAGGTGGGCCGCGAGATCGCCCATGTCCGGCGATGCCGCGCATCCCGCCAGCGACAGGGCACCCAGCGTCAGTGCGACGCCCAGGACGACTCGGATCGATCTCATGCGTCTAGGAACCTCTCGTGTAGGACGCCGAATAGACGTCCTCATAGCTTCCCTCGTCGGGGTCGGCGAAGAAGATCTCGTCGCCCTGACGAGGCTCGGGAAGATACCGCTCCGCCTCGGCGCCGTACATCGTCGAGTCGTGGATCGGCCACACGAGCGGGCGGTAGGTCTGCCAGTCGTTGTCGAGGCGCACGTAGTCGACGGGCTCGAGGCCGAGGAACTCGAGCGTGTGCACGGGGTCGATGCCGTTGTTGATCTGCGTGACGCGCACGTCGGGCGGCATCGCCGAGTAGTGCTTGTCGATCGCCGAGCCCGCGGCGAACACCGAGTCGACCCGATCGACGACGCGGGGGTCGGTGGCGAGGTCGCCCGCCATCATGCCGCCCAGCGACCACCCCGTGAACATGATGGGCGCGTCGCTCTCGAAAACGCCCGCCTCGGTCATCGCATCCCATACCGCGTGCTCATACTGGGTCGGAACGCCCGGGAACATCGAGAGCATGACGTCGGCGCGCAGATCGTTGAGTGAGCCGCCGCTGTTGAGCGGGTTCCAGTTCTGCGTGCTCGGCAGCTGCACCCGCCACGAGACGATCTCCCCCGCGGCGTTGCGGACGGCGACGACGCGGATCTCGGTGCTGGTGCCGTCGGCGCTCGCGGAATCCTGCTCGGCGAGCTGCGCCATGACGCCCTGGTAGTCGCGTGCTTCGAGCCGATCGTTGTCGGCGTCGGCATCGGCATCGTCCGTCGGCGCCCCGCTGGTCCATCCGCCGGAGGTCTGCTGGGACCGCCCCACCGTCTCGGAGAGCACCGCGAGCAGGAGCGCTGCAGCCAGCAGACCTCCGAGGAGCAGGAGACCGACCAGACCGAACGAGGCGACGACGAGCCCGACCACGAGCGCGGCGACCAGCAGCAGAGCGATCACCACGAGCGCCGAGACGAGCGCGCTGAGTGCCTCCATGAGCGCGTCGACGACGACCGACAGCACCTGCGACGCCCACTCGCCGACCATCTCGAAGAAATCCCCGACCGGCGACCAGAACTGGTCCCAGTTGTCTCCGAACGAGTCGGCGCCGTCCTCGATCGCCGTCTCGATCGCGCCGATCGCCCGGTCGGCCGCGTCGTAGATCTGCTGACGCGCATCGTTGAGCACCCGTCGCGCAGCGTCGACCGCACCGCGGGCATCGGCGAGATCACCCGCCGCCGACAGCATCCGTTCGTCGAGCGCGGTCGTGGACTCGCCCGCCGCCTCGGCCTGGACGAGCTCGTTGCGGAGGTCGCCGATCTCGGATTCGAGCCGGTACGAGCGGTCGGTCTCGGCGTCGGCATCGCTGACCGCGCTGCGTGCCGTCGCCTGGATCGTCTCGAGTTCGACGGCGAACGTGGTCAGCGCCGTCGCCGTTCCGTCGTAACGACCGTGTGCGCGCCGGAGCCCGGCCGATGCGTCGTCCGCCGAGCCTCGGACGGCATCGATCGACTGGGCGGTCTGCCCGTCGACCAGGTCGAGCAGAGCTTCGGCGGCGCGCGAGATGGCCTCGGCGGTGAGCTGGAGGTTTCGCGCGCGCGTCTCGAGCTCGGCGGGACGCCCGGCGAAGACGTCTTCGTAGTCGACGGCGAGTCCCGAGCTCACGGGGCGCCGTCCGTGTCGCTCGCCTCGGCCATGCTCCGGTCGAGCTCGGTCATCGTCTCGTCGATGGCCTGCAGCCAGTCACGGACGGTCGTGAGCTGTTCCTCGAGCTTGCCGCGGTTGTGGTCCCAGTTGCCGGCGAAGTCGCGCACGGTGCGCTCCAGGCGATACTCGCCGGTGAGGGCCCCGAGGTCATCACCCACCCGATCGGCACTCTGGAACGTCGCCAGCGCACCGACGACCCGGCTCTTGGCCGCACGCAGCTCCGTGAGATCCAGCTCGAAGTCGCTCACCGGTCCCCCTCAGCGGTTCGTCGGTCGGGTGGCTCGAGCCCGAGTCTAGCGAGCGCGCGGAGCGATCACCGGGGTGTCGCTCCGTGCGCGGCGACGACGGCGAGCACGCCCTCGCCGTAGGCTTCGCGCTTCTTCGCGCCGATGCCGGTGACCCCGTCGAGATCGGCGAGCGACCCCGGGCGCGCCGCCGCCAGCGCGCGCAGCGTGGCGTCGCCGAACACGATGTAGGCGGGGACCCCCTGCTCGCGGGCCTGTTCGGCGCGCCATGCCCGGAGCGCCTCGAAGAGGTCGCGGTCGCCCGCGTCGACGGCATCGGCCGACGACGACTTGCGCACCCGCGAACCGCCCGCCGCGGCACTGCGGCCGAGCACATCTCGGCGCAGCGGCACCGGCGCCTCGCCACGCAGGACTCCCCCGCTGGCCTCGCTCAGGGCGAGCGTGCCGTAGTCGCCCTGGGCGACGAGGATCTGTCTCGCGAGCAGCTGCCGCACGACGCTGCGCCAGTCCTGGTCGGACAGGTCGGCGCCGATGCCGTAGGTCGCGAGCTTGTCGTGCCCCTGCTGCGTGATGCGCTCGGTCTTCGCGCCGCGCAGGATGTCGATGAGATGGCCCGCACCGAACGCCTGCCCCCGCTCGCGCTGCAGACGCACGATCGTGGAGAGCAGCTTCTGCGCCGCGACCAGGCCGTCCCACGTCTCGGGGGGTTGCAGGCAGGTGTCGCAGTTGCCGCAGGGTTCGGATGCTTCGCCGAAGTAGTCGAGCAGGTTCTGACGCCGGCAGGCCACCGTCTCGCACAGCGCCAGCATCGCGTCGAGATGCTGGCCGAGGCGCATCTTGTAGGTGCGGTCGCCCGGCGACTGGTCGATCATGCGCCGCTGCTGCACGACGTCGCCGAGGCCGTACGCCATCCACACGACCGACGGCTCGCCGTCTCGACCGGCTCGGCCCGTCTCCTGGTAATAGCCCTCGACCGATTTCGGCAGGTCGATGTGGGCGACGAATCGCACGTCGGGTTTGTCGATACCCATGCCGAACGCGATGGTGGCGACCATCACGACCCCGTCGTCACGGAGGAACCGCGACTGGTTCGCCGCGCGCACCTCGGTCGGAAGCCCCGCGTGGTACGGCAGTGCGTCGATGCCCTGCCCTCGGAGGTACTCGGCGGTCTGCTCGACGCTCTTGCGGCTGAGGGCGTAGACGATGCCCGCCGGCGCCGACGCGGCATCCGCCCCCTCGGTCTGCTGCACCGAGCGGATGAACGAGACGAGCTGCCGGCGCTGGTCGACCTTCGGCTCGATGCGGTACTGGATGTTCGGCCGATCGAAGCTCGCCACGAAGCGACGGGCGTTCGGCAGCTGCAGTCGCTCGACGATCTCTCGCGCCGTGGCGGGAGTCGCCGTGGCGGTGAGCGCCATGCGCGGAACGCCGGGGAACCGCTCGGCGAGGTCGCCGAGAGCGAGGTAGTCGGGTCGGAAGTCGTGGCCCCACTGCGACACGCAGTGCGCCTCGTCGATCGCGATGACGCTGAGCTTTCCGCGCTGCAGCAGCGAGAGCGCCGACGCGGTGTTCAACCGCTCGGGTGCGACGTAGAGCAGGTCGAGCTCGCCGGCGAGGTAGGCCTGCTCGGTCGCGCGGCGCTCGTCGGCGCCCTGGGTGGAGTTGAGGAAGGCGGCACGCACGCCGTTGGCGATGAGGGCCTCGACCTGGTCGTGCATGAGCGCGATGAGAGGGCTCACCACGAGCCCCGTGCCCGGGCGCACGAGTGCCGGCACCTGGTACGTGACGCTCTTTCCTCCGCCGGTGGGCATGAGCACGACGGCGTCGCCTCCGCCGATGACCTGGGCGACGATGTCGGCCTGGTCGGCGCGGAACAGGTCGTAGCCGTAGACCTCGTGCAGCACCTCGCGCGGGTCGCGCCCCGTGAAGTCGCGGCGGGCGGTGGCCCGTCGGGCGACGGATGCCGCGGACTCGGGCGCGTTCGACGCGCGGCGGCCGGCATCGCCCGGCCCGGCCTTCCGGGCGGGAGCACCGCCGAAGCCCTCGGGCTCGGGCGGGGGCGGCGCGTCGAAGTCGTCGGGTGGCGCGAGCTCGTCGGGATTCCACTCGTAGCCGTCGTACGGGTCGATCGCCACGCCCGCCTGGGGGTCGCGATCGGGTCCGGGAGTCACCCGCCCACGATAACCCGCGCCCCCGACACCGACCTGCGCGCGGTCACGAGCGGAGGAGATCTCACCGCCGGAGGACCGCTCGGCGCGAACGGGTCCTCCCGCCGTGACATCCCCTCCCGCCGTGACGAGTCGCCCGAGGGCGCGCGGCTCTGGCGCGATGTCGGACCACGCGCCTACGGTGGAACCACCGCCTGAGGAAGGAATCCGCATGACCCTCGAGACCCGCGTCACCCGCAACGACGAGACGTCGCGGTACGAGATCCACGTCGGAGACGCCGTCGGCGGTTTCGCCGAGTTCCTGACCTCGCGCAGCGGCCGCGTCATCATCACCCACACCGAGCTCGACCCGCAGTTCAAGGGCCAGGGGCTCGGGTCGATCCTCGCCGGCGAGGCGCTCGCCGACCTCGCCCGTCGCGGCGATGTCGTGGTTCCGCGATGCCCGTTCATCGCGCACTACCTCACGGGCAACGAGGTCGCCGGCCTCGTCGTCGACTGGCCCGAAGACGCCGACGCCGCGCAGTCGGCCACCCCGGGCGAACAGTCGTCGTGACCCGGCTCGACACCGACGGCGCCGCCGGCCGGTCGCCCGAGACCGAGGGCCCCGTCGCCTGCGACGGACCCCGCAGCCTGCTGCTCGAGGCACGGGAAGTGCCGCTGGGCGGGGTGCGGGCGATGTCGGTGCATCGCAGCCTGCCGCAGCGCGCGCTGCCGATGGTCGGCGCCTGGTGCTTCCTCGACCGGTTCGGTCCGCAGGAGACGAAGATGCGCGTCGAGCCGCACCCCCACATCGGGCTTCAAACGGTCACCTGGCCGTTCGTCGGAGACGTGCGGCATCGCGACGCGGTGGGCAGCGACGTGGTCGTCCGACGCGGCGCGCTGAACCTCATGACGAGCGGCGCGGGCATCTCGCACTCCGAATACTCGGTCGGTGACGACCCCGTGCCCCTCGACGCCCTCCAGCTGTGGGTCGCGCTCCCCGAATCGCGCCGACACGGTGCGCCCGCGTTCGAGCAGCACGCGGAGTTGCCGGTCGTCGCGCTCGAGGCCCTCGGCGCCGGCGCCGGCGGCGAGGCCACCGTCGTGATGGGCGAGCTCGCCGGCGTCTCGTCGCCCGCCACCGTTCACACCCCGATCGTCGGAGCCGAGGTGCGCATTCCGGCCGGATCCACGGTGCGCATCCCGCTGCGCCCCGACTGGGAGCACGCGGTGGTCGGATGCTTCGGAGAGGCGCGCGTCGCGTCAGAGCCGACCGGATCCGTGGTGCTCGACAGCACGCACCTGCTCTACCTCGGCACGTCGCGCGACGGGGTCGACGTCTCGAGCGACACCGACGCGACGGTGTTCCTCCTGGGGGGCGAGCCGTTCGAGGCCGACATCGTCATGTGGTGGAACTTCGTCGGGCGCACCCACGACGAGATCGTCGACGCCCGCGACGACTGGGAGGCAGCGGCCGCCCGGTTCGGCCACGTCGTCGACCACGCCGACGAGCGCATCCCCGCCCCGCCCATCCCCGGCGTGCGCCTCACCCCGCGCCGTCGCCCTGACCGGCCCCGCGGCTGACCACGCCGCATCCGTCTCTTCGACCCGCACCGAGGGTGCCCGATTCTGCCGATCGTGCGCGAAACTTCGGGCACCACCGGCCGATTCGGGCACTCTCGAGCGACCCGGCCGCCCGGCCCGCGGACAGACCGCGAGCGATACGCTGGAGCCGTGGTGGCAGCATCCCGACTCTCCACGCGCGTCCTGCTGGTGTGCGCGGCCATCGGCGTCGCCACGGGTCTGCTGGGTGCGGTCGCCGGCTGGGTCACCCCGGCGGTGATCGCCGGCATTCCGGTGATCTACGGCTTCGTGCTCGGCGTGCATGTGATCCCCGGGATCATCTCGCAGGAGGTGCTGCGCCTTCCTCTCGTCGCCCTCATCACGCACGTGCTGGCCGCTCTCGTCTCCAGCGCCGTCGCCCCGCAGTTCGCGCTGTCGTTCCTCGGCACGGCGCTGCTGTTCGGCGGCATCCAAGAGGGCGTCGCAGCGCTCACCCGCTACCGCGTCTGGCGGTCGTGGCGGTTCTTCATCTCGGCGATCATCATCGGCGCCGTCATCGCCGTCGCCGTCGGATTCATCGCGCACCTGTCGACGATGGCGCCCTGGGCGAGCGTGTCCTACCTCGTGCTGGCCGTGCTCGGACCGGTGGCGTGGACGGCCGTCGCTCTCGCCGTCGGCGCCGCCCTCCGCCGCACCGGAGTCGGCCGGGTCCCCGGCCATCGTTGAGCCCCGACCCGCGAACTTAGGGTGGGCTAAGTTGGACGAATGACGTCCGTTCCGCTCCTTCGCGTGCGCGGGGTGGGCATCACCCACGACGAGGCGTCGACGGCGACCCCCGCCGACGTCACCTTCGACGTCTCACCGGGCGAGGTCGTGCTGTTGCTCGGACCGAGCGGCTCGGGCAAATCCACCCTCACCCTCGCCCTGAACGGACTGATCCCCCACGCCGTTCCCGCCACCGTCGTCGGCACGGTGCGGGTCCAAGACGCGGATGCGGCGACCACCCCGGTGGCGGAGCTCAGCACGCGGGTGGCCATGGTGTTCCAAGACCCCGACGCGCAGCTCGTCACGGGCACCGTGCTCGACGAGGTGGCGTTCGGACCCGAGAACCTGCGGCTGCCGGCCGACGACGTGCTCGCGCGCGCCGAGACGGCACTCCGGCGCGTCGGACTCTGGCACCGCCGCACCGACAACCCCGATCTGCTGTCGGGCGGCGGCCGTCAGCGTCTCGCGATCGCCTGCGCGCTGGCGATGGGGTCGCCCCTGCTCGTGCTCGACGAGCCCACGGCGAACCTCGACCCCGGTGGCATCGAAGAGGTCTACGCGGCGCTCGCGGAGCTCGTCGCCGAGGGCGACCGCGCGATCGTGCTCGTCGAGCACAACCTCGACGCCGCCGTCGGGCTCGTCGACCGCGTCGTCGTGATCGACGCCCTCGGCCGCCTCGTCATGGACGGCACCGTCGACGCCGTGATGCGCGGGCGCGCCGACGAGCTGCTCTCCCTCGGGGTGTGGCTGCCGACCTCCACGCTGGCCGCGATGCGCCTGCGCCGCGCCGGGATGTCGCTCGATCCGCTTCCCCTCACCCCCACCGAGCTGCACGCCGCGCTCGAGGTCGAACCGGCCATCGAGGCGCCCGGCGAGATCGGTGCGATCGGCGGGAACACACCGCCCGCGGCCACACGCGCCCCGATGGCGGCCGATCCGGGTAGAGCCGGAGAGGCTGCGTCGACCGCCGCCTCCGCCCCCCTCGTGCGGGTGCGCGGGCTCACCCTGACACGCGGGCGCACCCCCGTGCTGCACGACGTCGACCTCGACATCGCCGCGGGCGAGTTCGTCGCGATCGTCGGCGCGAACGGCGCCGGCAAGACGAGCCTCGTGCAAGCGCTCGCGGGTGTCGTGCGACCACCCCGCGGCACGGTCGAGCTCGCCGGGCGCGACGTGCACCGCACCGACGCGCGCGCCCTCGCCGCCTCGGTCGGATTCGTCTTCCAGAACCCCGAGCACCAGTTCGTGGCGAACTCGGTGTTCGACGAGCTCGCCCACGGACTCCGGATGCAGCGCCTGCCAGACGGCGAGGTGCACCGCCGCGTCGACGACATGCTCGCGCGGTTCGGGCTCGAGCACCGCGCGCAGGCTCATCCGTTCCTGCTGTCGGGAGGACAGAAACGGCGACTGTCGGTCGGTACGGCGCTGATCGGCGGCGCACGCCTGCTGGTGCTCGACGAGCCGACGTTCGGCCAGGACCGCGCTCGCGCCGACGAGCTGTTGTCGCTGGTGAAGGGGCTGCACGCGGAGGGCACCACCGTGGTCGTGGTGACGCACGACATGCAGCTCGTGACCGACTACGCCGACCGCACGGTGGTGCTCTCCGACGGGCGCATCGCGGCCGCAGGTCCCACCGCCGCGATCTTCGCCGACGACGCGCTCATCGAACGGGCGGGCCTGCGCCCGCCTCCGCTGCGGCGGGCGCTGCGGGGGCTGACGCAGCATCCGTCGCTGTCGTCCGTGGCGCGCATCGCCGATCTCCCCGGGGCGCGAGGATGACCGCCGTCATCGATCCGTACGCCGAGGCCGCTCCCTCACGCGGGCTGCGCTTCCTCCCCGCGCTGAACCCGCTCGCGAAGATCGCCGCGCCCCTGCCCGCGATGATCGCGCTGGTGTTCGCGCGAGATCTCGCCACGCCGCTGGCGTTCCTCGTGCTCGCGTACGCCGCCCTGCTGGTGGGCGCCCGGCTGAGCGGTCGGATGCTGGGGCTGCTCGCCCTGGCCATCCCCGCCTCGGTGCTCGTGATCGGCCTCGGATTCTCGGTCTGGGCCGACGCCGCGCGCATCGACCAGTCGGTGACCGTGCTGCAGCTCGGCGGCTGGACGTTGTACGGCGGCGCTCTCGTGACCGGCTTCTCGACGGCGCTGCGCCTCGGCGCGATCGTCGCGCTCGCGCTCGTCGGCGGGCTCACCACGACCGGCCCCGATCTGGTGCGCTCACTCGTGCAACAGCTGCGCGTGCCCTACCGGATCGGATATACGGCGCTGGCCGCGTTCCGCTTCGTGCCGAGGTTCGGGCACGAGCTGGAGATCATCCGCCAGGCGCATCGGGTGCGCGGAGCACACGGTGGCCGAGGGCCCTTCGCCGCCGCCGCGCGCTGGGGAGGTTACGTCGTGCCGCTCCTGGCCGGAGCGATCCGGCATGCCGAGCGGGTCGCGCTCGCCATGGACGCGAGGGCCTTCGGCGCCCACTCGACGCGCACCGAGCGCCATCTCGTGCCGTTCCGCGCGCGAGACGTGGTGTTCGTCGTCGCGTTCTGGGCAGCATCCGCCGCCCTGTTCGTGTGGGCGGGCGCGACGCCCCTCGTCGGCTGAGCGGGGACGCCGCCACGACCTCTGCATAGACTCGTTCGAGACCGACGAGGGGAACCATGGCTCGACGACGCAAGACCGTGGCGCAGCACGCGCGCCTCGGATCGCCGAGCCTGGTGGCCCAGCTGCTCACGCTGGTCGGCGTGATCGTCGCGGTGGTGCTGGTCGCCGGCGCGGGCACGATCGGATACACCGCGTACAGCCTGGCGGCCTCCATCGAGGAGAACTCCGTCGACCTCGACACCGAGGTGGCTCAGCCTCCCAGCGTCGGGGCGTACGAGGGACCGTTCGACGTGCTCATCGTCGGCACCGACGAGTGCGAGCCCGCTCTGATCGACCTGTTCCCGGGTCGGTGCACAGGACCCGACGCAGACGGTCGCCTGAACGACGTGAACATGCTCGTGCACGTGTCAGACGCCCCCCGCCGCGTGACCGTCGTATCGTTCCCCCGCGATCTGCAGGTCGCGATCCCCGAATGCACCGACGACGACGGAGTCGTGCATGCCGCGGTGAGCAAGGAGTCACTCAACGCCGCCTACGGAAAGGGCGGTCTGAACTGCGTCGTCAACACGGTGTCGGCACTGAGCGGGCTCAGCATCCCGTTCGCCGCGAAGGCCAGTTTCGGCAACGTCATCGCCATCACCGACGCCATCGGCGGGGTCGAGGTCTGCATCGGTGAGGGCGGACTGCGCGACCCGAAGAACACGGGGATCGATTGGCCGGCCGGCCCCCGCACCGTTCAGGGCGCGGAGGCGCTGCAGTTCCTGCGCGTGCGCTCCGGCGTCGGCGACGGCAGCGACCTCGCCCGTATCGGCAACCAGCAGCAGTACCTGTCGAGCCTTTCCCGCAAGCTCACGGGCGGCGTACTCTCCGATCCCGCGGCGGTGCTGCGCCTGGCGACCGCCGCATCCGAGAACATCACGCCCAGTTCGAGCCTGGCCAACCCGATCCGCATCATGCAGCTCGCGCTCGCGGCGAAGGACGTTCCGACCTCCGACATCACCTTCGTGCAGTTCCCGGTGTTCGACGACCCCAGCAACACCAACCACGTGATCCCCGATCAGCAGGCGGCCGCCGAGCTCTGGGATGCCCTCGCGCAGAACAGGCCGCTCGAGCTCACCGGGCAGCTCGGCGCGAACGGGGGCGTCGTCGAGGCAGCCCCGACCGAGACGACACCCCCGTCCGACGCGACCGAGACGACACCCCCGTCCGACGCGCCCGAGCCGACAGATGCGGCGACCTCTGCGCCGTCCGACGAGTCGGTCGCGCTGCCGGGGAACGTCAACGGCTCGAAGGCCGACCAGGCCACCTGCACCGCCTGAGCGGCGGAAAAGACGGCGGATCAGCGGCGCGCAGCGGCGAGGATGCGGTGTGCCGCGCGCACCATCGCGACGTCGAGGAACGTGCCGTCCTCGAGGACGACCGTTCCCGAGCCGTCGCCCGCAGCGGAGCCGACCCTCGCGATGATCTCCTCCGCCCGTCGCACAGCGGCCTCGGTGGGAGTGAACACCGAGCGGATCACCGCGAGCTGGCGCGGATGGATAGCCGTGCGTCCGCCGAACCCGAGACGTGCCCCCTCCCGGCAGCTGCGCTCCAACCCATCGAGGTCGCGGACGTCGGCGTACACGCTGAGGAGAGGGGCGGGCAGACCCGCCGCAGCCGCGGCGTTGACGACGCGGCTGCGCGACCAGCGCAGCCCCGCCTCACCCTCCTCGCCCTCGGGGACGGCGAGCTCGGCGCGCAGATCTGCCTCGCCCGTGGAGATGGACGCCGCTCCCGACGTGGCGATCTCGAACGCCCGCTCCACGGCGAGCGCCGTCTCCAGGAGGGCGTGCACATCGCGGCCCGGGAGCGCCTGCCGCACGTGCACGACGTCGTCTGCGGACTGCGTCTTCGACAAGCGCACGCCGATCGAGGCCGGGAGGGGCCGAAGCGCCGCGAGATCGTCATCGTGCCACGCGGAGCCGCGAGCATTGATCCGCACCTGCACCGCCACGACCGATCCCTCACGCGCAGCGGCGTCGATCTCGCCGGCGAGGGAGGCCAGCATCTCTCGCGCGACGGCCTTGCGCGCCGGCGCGACGGCGTCTTCGAGGTCGACGATGACGCCGTCCGCCCCGGAGCGGAGCGCTTTCACGACCCGCTCGGGACGATCGCCCGGAACGTAGAGCGCCACGATGGTCATGAGATCGTCCCTTCGTCGCGCAACGCAGCGATCTGCGCGGCGGTGTACCCGAGTTCCTCGAGCACGCGTTCGGTGTCCGCTCCGTGGCCGCGGCCGGTGAAGTCCACACGCGACTCGCTCTGCGACATACGGAACAACGGCCCCTGCATCGCCATCTCGCCGAGGTCAGGATCATGGATGCGGCGGATCGTACCGATGGCTTCGAACTGGGGGTCACCGACGATGTCGCTCGCGTCGTAGATGGCCGCGACGGCCGCCTCGGCCGCGTCGAAGGCGGCGATCACCTCCGCGCGGTCGTGTCGGGCGATCCACCCGCCCACCGCCTCGTCGAGCACATCGGCGTGCGCGGCGCGTTCGGCGCCCGAGGCGAACCAGGGCTCATCGATGAGTTCGGGTCTTCCGACCAGCGTCATGACGCGCTCGGCGATCGACTGCGCACTGGTCGACACGGCCACCCACGAGCCGTCAGCGGTGCGGTAGGCGTTGCGCGGTGCGTTGTTGCCGGAACGATTGCCCGTCCGCGGTTGCACGGTGCCTAGCTGGTCCCACCGGGTGATCTGCGGACCCAGCATGGCGAGGATGGGCTCGATGATCGCCACGTCCACCTCCTGCCCGCGCCCCGAGGCATCGCGGGCGTGCAGCGCGACCATCACCGCGTACGCGGTGGCCAGGGACGCAACCCCGTCGGCGAGGCCGAACGGAGGAAGGGTGGGCGGCCCGTCCGGCTCGCCCGTGGCGGCGGCGAATCCGCTCATCGCCTCGGCGAGGGTGCCGAACCCGGGCCGCGAGCGGTACGGACCGATCTGGCCGAACCCCGTCACCCGGGCCAGAACGAGACCCGGGTTGTCCTCCGAGAGTTCCGCGTAACCGAGGCCCCAGCGCTCCAGCGTTCCGGGGCGGAAGTTCTCGATCACGACGTCGGCGGTGGCCGCGAGACGGAGGAACGCCTCCCGGCCGCCCTCGGTGTGCAGGTCGATCGTGACCGTGCGCTTGTTCCGCCCGAGCGTCTTCCACCAGAGGTTGTGCCCGTCCTTGCTGGGCCCGTGACCGCGCGAGGGGTCGGGGCGGGTGGGGTGCTCCACCTTGATCACCTCGGCGCCCATGTCGCCGAGGTGCATGGCCGCCATGGGCCCGGCGAACAGCGTAGAGACGTCGATGACCCGGAGTCCGTCGAGGGGCGTCATCGCTCGCCGTCCCAGCAGACGCGGAAGCCGATCGAGGGGGATGCATCGATCCCCAGCCCGGGCAAGAGGTACTTCGCCGCGAATGTCGGATGCTGGGCGCCGCCGTCGAAGTACCAGTCCGACCCCTCCGAGCGATGGTCGCTCCCGCCCTTGAGCATGACGAAGCGGGTGCGGCCGTCGCTGTGCTCCGACTCCGTCCAGTTCCACACCAGGGGCCGGCGCCGCTCGAAGCCCGGCTGCTCCGCCGCGAGCTGCCACTCGTCTTCGCTGGGAAGGCGTCCGCCCACCCAGGCCGCGTAGTCGCGGGCGCGGGCGAGGGTCACCCCCGTGACCGGGCGCTCCGAACGGGGGTGGTCAGATGCTCCGGCCTCCCCGATCGCGTCGAGATAGCGGCCGAACGCCGCCTCGGTGACCTCGGCGACCGCCACGCGGACGGGGGCGGGGAGCACGGCGACGCGCTCGAGCGTGCGCTGATCGTGCAGGCGCGGCGGGAGCGGCTTCCACTCGTCCACGTAGGGGGCACCCTCGTGCATGCCGGTCTCCCGGGCGCGGTACCGCACGGTCAGCACGTGCTCGCCCGGTGCGACGACGAGTGCCCCCGCCGAGGCTCGGGCGATCTCGTCGGCATCGGCCGACCCGGCCTCGCGCGGGGCGGGCAAGAGTCGACGCGCCCTGCGGTGGGGGAACGCGGAGTCTGCCACGTGGGGGCGACCGGCCAACGCGATCACCAGGTCGCGCAGCTCGCTCGGCGTCGGGGCGTCGCCCTCGATACGGAGCACGGCCGCGATCCCCTGCGCCGGTACGGTGACGGCCGGCGGGTCGGTCGTCAGGGCGGCATCGGGCTCGTGAAGGGCGATCCACCGAACGGGAGCCGGCACCTCCCGCGCGCTCGGGGAAGCCTGCCCGACGTCGATCGACGGCACGTAGACGGCGTCGGCGTCGCCGGAGTTCGCCAGCACCGTCAGAGTCACCCCGTCGAGAGCGAAGTCGGAGGCGGTCACGGGGCCCTCGAGCACCGACAGCGGCGTCCACTCCCCCTCCACGAACCAGCGGTGGAGCAGTCGCTGCACCGGCAGCATCCGCCCCAGCGTCGCCGCGTCGCGGCGGTTCCACCCGACCCACGCGCCGAAGACGACTTCCCACACCATGACACCGACTCCGTTCAGCCAGGCCGAGCGCAGCTCCCCGGCGTGATCGCGATGCCAGCGCCGGATGTGGTGCTGCATGTGTCGCCGTTCGAACCACCTCGCCCGAAGGACTCCCGGGGTCTCGGAATCGGCGAACCACTGCGCCCACGAGAGGGTGTGGTCGGCGATGCGCGCCGTGGCGAGCTTCGACTCCCCCTCGAGGCCGATGCCGGGGCGCGCCGCGTCGAGGGCGGCTACCAGCTCGGGTTCGGCCTTCTTCAGCGTGTCGAGGAACACCCCGTCGGCGCCGAGACGAACGACCACCTCGGCGAGCTCGGCCGCGTCGTCACCGCCCCGGCGCGTGCCGGTGTCCCACGGGTTGTAGTCGACGAAGACCGCGACCCCCGCGTCCCGCAGAGCCGCGGCGGCCTCCTCGAGCCCCGGCACACGGTAGTAGTCCCATTGGTTGCGGTCGTCGATGCCGATGACCGGGTAGGCGTGCCAGAGCACCACCCCGTCGAGCCCCCCGAAGCGCTCGCGGGCGTCGTCGAGGAACCGCTCCGGCGTGAAGCGCTGCGTATCGAAATCGAAGAACAGCTCGTCCCACAGCCACACCTGCGCGACGGTGAAGCACCGGCTCGCCCAGGCCGAGGCCGGGTCGTCGTAGCGCGTCGGCGCGGGGTACCGCCGACGCGCCCCCTCGCGCCAGGCCGCCAGTTGCGCCCGCCAGCGCGGGATGTCGGCCGGGTCGTCGGGAGCGGCGAAGATCTTGGCATCGTCGAGGCGTTCGGCCGCTTCGCCCTCGGAGAGGTCGCCGTCGAGCGGCACGGCGGTGGGCAGGTCGATCTCCCGCGGATGCAGCGGGTCGAATCCACCGCTCATCGGCTCTCCTCCGAACGTGCGATGACCTCGGCGACCTCGGCGGCCGTGGGCACCGCGTCCTGCGCGCCCGGGCGTCCGACAGCGAGAGCCGCCGCGGCACTGGCGACCCGCGCCGCCTCCGCGAAGACCTCGAGGAGGGCGCCGTCACCCGGGAGCGCACCGGAGCGGGCGAGGGATGCGGCGAACACTCCGCAGAACGTATCCCCCGCACCGGTCGTGTCCACCGCCGTGACCGGGTGCGCCGAGACCGTGCGGCGCGCGCCCGAGACGACGATGAGGCACCCTCGCGAACCGAGGGTGACCACGAGCGCCGGCAGGCGCGCGGCGAGGGAGTCGACCGCGTGGTCGACCTCCGCAGCGCCGGCGATATCGCGCAGCTCGTGCTCGTTGACGACGAGCACGTCGACCTCCGCGAGGAGGGCGTTCCCGTCGGCGACCAGCGGCGAGGACGGTGCGGCGTTGAGCACGTGCCACGCACGGTCGCCCCGCGCCGCAGCAGCCGCACGGACGAGTGGCACCGGAACCTCCAGCTGGGTGACCAGCACCTGGGCGCCGCCCACGATCGCTCGTTGGCTCTCGCTCAGTCGCGTCCGTGCGGCGTTCGCCCCCGCGACGACGACGATGGCGTTCTCTCCGTCGTCGGCGACGGAGATGAGCGCCGTCCCCGTCGCATCGGCGACCACTTCGAGCCCCGCGACGTCGATGCCGTCGGTGCTCAGCCCGTCGCGCAGCGCGGTGCCGTCGGGGTCGTCGCCGACGGCGCCGACGAAGGCGACCTCTGCAGCTCCCGCGCGCGCCGCCGCCACCGCCTGGTTCGCGCCCTTCCCTCCGCCGGTGCGGGCAAGGCCCGAGGCCAGCACCGTCTCACCGGGGGCGGGGATGCGGGCCACCCGCGCCACCACATCGCGGTTCACGCTTCCGACGACGACGACGTTCATGCCCTCATCCTCTCCGGGAGTGCGGCCGTGCGCTCGGCGAGCGCGCGAATGGAGCGCTCCGCCCCGCCCGGGAGAGAGGTCGCGATGCTGTCGCGCAGCGGCGCGGTCCACTGCGGGTCGATCCCCTCCGATCCGACGAGACCGCCCAGCACCGACCCGACGGTGGCACCGGCGGAGTCGGTGTCCCACCCACCGGCCACCGCGAGCGCCACACCGGCTCCGAAGCGGCCGTCGGCGCCCTCGATCGCGCAGGCGATGAGGGCGGCGTTGTTGAGGGTGTGCACCCAGTGCATGCCGCGGAACTCCCCGTGCAGCACGTCGAGCGCCTCGTTCGTCGTGCGCCGGCCGGCGCCGAGGTCGGCACCGAGCTCGCGACCCAGGCGCACCGCGGAGGCGAGGCGCGACCCGGGCGGCACGACCGTGTCAGCGGCGTCGAGGGTCTCGGCGGCGGAGTCCGCGACGAGCGATTCGGCGCACAGGGCCGCGGCCCACATCGCGCCATACAGCCCGTTACGGGTGTGGCTCAGTCGCGCGTCGGTCCAGGCCGAGGAGGCGGCCGCGAGCGGGTCGCCGGGGTTCGCCCACCCGTGCACGTCGGCGCGGATGAGTGCGCCGATCCACTCGCGGAAGGGATTGCGGTGCGTCGCGGTCTCGGGCACGGGGCGCGCGTCGAGGAGGTTGCGATACGCCGCGCGTTCCGCGGTGAACACCCGACCGGCCGGAAGCGACGCCAGCCAGGCCTGTGCGACGTCGTCGGTCGTCAGCGCGCGTCCGTGCTGCTCGAGAAGGTCGAGCGCGAGCAACGGGAAGTTCAGATCGTCGTCCTCAGGCATCCCGTCGATGTTCTCGACGAGCGAGGTCGGAGCGGAGCGCCGGTTCCAGGGCCACCGTTCGGCGACGTCCCCGGGCAGCCCCACGGCGGTGAAGTAGCCCGCGATGGGCCAGTTGCCGGTGCTGCGCGCGATCTCTTCCACTCCTGCACGAGGGATCTTCTCGACCGGCTTCCCCAGGAGGCAGCCCGCCGCGCGCCCCAGCCACGCGCCGTGCACCCGGTCGAACGAGGCCCGCCGCGCAGCATCCGGTCGTCGCGCCCTGATCGACGCCGCGATTGCGTCCCAGTCGTCGGGTTCTTCGGCGCTGTCGACGTTGTAGGTGTCGAGCTCATCGAGCAACCGCCTCGCGAGTTCGCGCACCGGCGGTGCCGCGGGCAGCGCGCTCGCCCCGCTCGGGGCCAGCACGGTGGAGCCCCCGGCGTCGTGCCACCGTCGCGCGACGTCGGCGAGGTCATCGGCGGCGACCCCCTGCTCGCGAAGGGCGACCAGTTCGGCCGCGACGAGATCCTCGGGCTGGGCCCACGTCAACCTCATGCGGAGGCTCCGCCGTCCCACTGCCCCGACAGCATCGCCTCGAGCGCGCCACCGCGGGTCTTCGCGCGCTCGGCGTCGGCGGCGGCGACCTCGCGCACGACGGAGGTCATCGTCTCGATCACCCCGTCGAGGTCGAGACGGCTCGCCTCGGCGACCCCCGACACCCACTCGTCGGGCACCGCGGCGCGGCCGCCGAGACCGCCGCAGATCGCGCCGGCCATGACGGCGATCGAGTCGGAGTCGCGTCCGTAGTTCACCGCATCGAGCACGGATGCGGCGAGGTCGCCGCCGTGCGCGACGACGAAGGCGAGCGCCACCGGCAGCTCCTCGATCGACTTCGTCCGCGAGGGCAGGCGCGCGTCCATCGCCGGCGCGCGGTACGCGTCGCCCACCGTGTCGAAGGGCGACACGGCCGCGCGCACCACCCGGCCGAGCTCGCGGGGGTCATCCGACCCGCCCGCGGCGAGATAGCGGTCCACGGCGTCGAGCACCGCGCGAAGGGCGGCGGCCGTGCCGTCGTGCGCGACCGACAGTGCGGCCTCGCGCACCGAGGCCACGGTGGCACCAGGCGCGGCGGCGGCGGCGACCGCCGCGGCGAAGACGCCCGCCGCCTCGCGGCCGTAGGAGGCCTGGTGGGCACCGGTGATGTCGATCGCCTCCGCGTACGCCGCGCGGGGGTCGCCGATGTTCACGAGCCCGACGGGCGGCATGTACATGGTGGCGCCGCAGTTGATGATGTTGCCGACCCCGGCCTCGCGCGGGTCGACGTGACCGTAGTGGAGCTTGGCGACGATCCACTTCTCGGCGAGGAAGACCCGCTGCAGGATCAGCACGTCGTCTTCGAGCTCGGGAACCCAGCGGCGCTCGCCGATCATCAGTGGCACCAGGTCGCTGGCGACGTCGTAGGCGCCGAGGTGCCTGCGCCGTGCGTCGTAGACCTGCACGAGGGCGTGCGTCATGAGGGTGTCGTCGGTGACGTGCCCGTCGCCCTTGTGGTACGGCGCGATGGGACGCGCGGTACGCCAATCGGCCAGGAACGGACCGACGATCCCGGTGACCCGCCCCTCGTACCTCTCCTCGATCTGCTCCGGGGTCCACCCCTCGGTCGCACCGCCGAGGGCGTCTCCCACCGCCGCGCCCGCGAGCACGCCCGCGACCCGATCCTGCAACGCATCCATTGAATCCCTCATCCGTTCGTCTCCTGCCGGCTTGCTCGGGGGACGAGCCCTGCGCCCGTCCCCCGTGTCGTGCGCGTCTAACCCGTGATCTCCGACCAGCCGTCGCTGAGCTGCGTGCCCAGCTGATCCGCCGAGATCTGGTCGGCGAGGTACTGCTGGAACGCGGGGGTGGCGATGGTGTCCTTCCACTCCGTGTAGCCGTCGACCTTGAGGAACGGCGGACCGACCAGACCGTCACCCGAGGCGAGGATCTGCTCCCAGCCCACGGCGTCGCCGGCGAGCTCGGTGACGCGGTCGCGAGCGCCCTGCGAAGAGGGGATGAGCGCGTCGGCGTACGCGATCTCAGCGAGGTTGTCGGCGCCCATGAAGTAGTTCAGGAACTGCGCCGACTCCTCGACGTGCTCCGAGTCCACGTTCACGGAGTAGGTCTGCGGGTTCGCCGCCTGGATGGCACCGGCACTTCCCTCCAGCGGCGGCAGCACCGTCCACTCGAAGCCCTCGGGTGCGTCGCTGGCGATGTTCGTCGCCTGGAACGAGCCCTGCACCGTGAGGGCCACTTTCTGTCCGTAGAAGGAGGCGAGCACTTCCGACCCCGACTGCGTGAGCGACGTCGGGTCGAGCGAGAGGTCGTCGTAGGCCATCGCGTGGATGCGCTCGGGCACGGCCAGTTCGTCACTGCCGACGTCGATCGACGCGCCCTCGCCCTGGCCGTCGAAGTAGCCGCCGTCGAAGCCCAGCGAGAGGCTCATCATCGTCGCGGTGGGTGAGGCGAGCCCCCACCCGAGGCCGTACTGGCCGTCGGTCGTGGTCGCCCGGGCGATCTCCTGCAGCTGGTCCCACGTCATCGAGTCGCCCGTGGGGATCTCGACGCCGGCCTGCTCGAGCAGCGCCGTGTTCGCGAAGACCATGTAGGACTGCAGCGTGGAGGGGTAGGCGATGATCTGGTCGTTGACCGTCACCGAATCCCAGATGCCGTCGGAGATGTCGTCGCGCAGCTCGGGATCGATCAGATCGGTCAGGTCGGCGAGGTACCCGTCGAGCGCGAAGGAGGTGATCGACGACGCCTCGTAGTGGATGATGTCGGGCGCCGTGCCGCCGGTGAACTGCGTGATGAGCTTGTCGTACGTGCCGTCCCAGCCGGCCTGCACGATCTGCACCTGGATATCGGGGTTGTCGGCGTTCCACGTGTCGACGATCTCGGTGATGGCGGCCTGCGTGGCCGGCTGGTCGGAGAGCGACTGGAACTGCAGCGTGACGACACCGTCTTCGCTGGTGGATCCGCCGCTCGCGCTGCCCTGCTGGCACGCGCTGAGGGCGAGGGCGGCGATGCCCGCGAGGGCCAAGGCGCCGATGCCTCGGGTAGTTCTCAACATGATGACCTTTCTTTCTCCCAGTGGGGGGACTAGCCCTTGACGGCACCGGCGAGCATTCCGCCGGTGAGTTTCTTCTGAAGGATGCTGAAGATGATCAGCGACGGGATCGTGGCGAGGATCGCCCCGGCCGCGAGCGGACCCAGCTGCGTCTGCCCCTCGGCGCCGAGGAACGAGCGCAGAGCGATCGGCAGGGTGTACAGCTCAGGACTCTGGATGAGCACGAGGGCGAGGAAGAACTCGTTCCACGCCGACACGAAGGTGAACATCGCCGTGGCCACCAGACCGGGGGCCAGCAGCGGCAGCACGACCCGTCGCAGGATGGTCAGCCGGCCGGCGCCGTCCATCTCGGCGGCCTCCTCGAGCTCTCGAGGGATCGCGGCGACGTACCCCTGCAGCATCCACAGGGTGAACGGCATCGTAAAGGTGACGTAGACCAGGATCAGGCCGAGGAGGGTGTCGTTGAGCTGGATCGTGCGCAGCACGAGGAACAGCGGAATGATGATGAGGATCGACGGGAAGACCTGGCTCGTGAGGATCCACACCGTGCCCGCGGCTCGCAGCTTGCCCTTCAGCCGCGCGAGCGCGTAAGCCATCGGCATCGACAGCAGCACAGTGATCACCATCGTGCTCACCGACACCAGCAGCGAGTTGCCCGCAGCCGAGATGAGGCTCTGCCGCTCGAGGGCGGTCACGTAGTTGCCGAACTCCCACACCGCGGGCAGCAGGTTGACCGCGAGCGAGTTCAGCTCGGACGAGGTCTTGAACGAGGCGGAGAGCAGCCACAGGAGCGGGAACCCCAGGAAGAAGAGGTACCCGGCGAGGGCGACGTACATGATGCCGGTGGTGTACCAGGGACGCTTCGTCATGAGCGACCGCCCTTCGCCTGGCGGAACTGATGCACGAGGTAGATCGACAGGAAGAGCATGATCGCGATGACCAGCACGTCGCCCATCGCCGAGGCGTAGCCGATCTCACGGTTGCGGAACGCCTCAAGGTAGGTGAACAGCGGCGGGATCATCGTGCGTCCGCCCGGGCCGCCCTCGGTGAGTACGTAGATGAGCCCGAAGGAGTTGAACTGCCAGATGAAGTCGAGGATCGTCACCGCGATGATGATCGGGCGCAGCGCCGGCAGCGTCACGTGCCAGAAGCGCCGCAGCGCGCCGGCGCCGTCGACCGCCGCCGCCTCGTGCAGCTCGGGAGCGATCGACTGCATGCCCGCCAAGAGCAGAACGGTGGTCTGCGGGATTCCCGACCACACGCCGACGACGATGACCGCGGGAAGCGCGGTGGAGAAGTCGCCCAGCCAGTTCACCCCCGGCAGACCGAACCACCCGAGCGTCGCGTTGAGGGGGCCGGAGTTGGGGTTGTAGATCATGCGCCACACGATCGCGATGACCACCGGCGGCATGGCCCACGGGATGAGCGCGAGCACGCGGGTGAGGGTCTTGAACCGGAGGTTGCTGTTGAGAAGCAGCGCGAGCCCCATCGCCGAGATGAGGGTGAGGAGCGCGACCGACCCCGCCCAGACCAGTCCGATGCCGAAGGAACCCCAGAAGCGCTGATCGCCGGCGAGCTCGAAGAAGTTGCCGAGCCCGATGAAGCCGATCTCGGCGTCACGGCGCAGCGTGGCGTTGGTGAAGCCGAGCGCCACACCGCTGACCAGCGGGACGACCGAGAAGATGAGGATCGGAAGAAGCGCCGGCACGACGAGGGCGATCGCCTCGCGCCGCTCCGCCCGCGCTCGCGGGCCGATCCGGCGCACCTTCGTCGGTGCCGCACGTTCCCGCGTGGACGCGCTCATACCGCGTCCTCCTCTTCGACGATCCGCAGCGATGCCTGCCCGCGACGACTCGACCCGCGCACGACCAGCGAGGGCGCGACGGTGACCGTGTGGGCGGCGCGCCCGGGTTCGGCGATGCGGGCGAGGAGCAGGTCGGCGGCCACCCGGCCACGCTCATGGGCGCCGAGGTCGACGCTGGTCAGCCCGAGGCGGGCGACGCGGGAGAGCTCGGTGTTGTCCATGCCGGTGACGGCGAGATCGTCAGGCACCGACAGGCCGAGGTCATCGGCGGCGTGCAGCACGCCGATGCCGATCAGGTCGTTGGCCGCGACGACGGCGTCGGGCTGGAATCCCTCGGAGTCGCCCAGCGCCTCGAGGGCCGCGCGATGACCGGCGGCGATGGTGAAGTCGTCGGCGATCACGGTGCGGCTGCCGATGCCCGGGTTATCGCGCATCGCCTCCTCGAAACCCCGAAGGCGCAGGCGACCGGGGGTGGTGTCGACCGGACCGTTGATGAAGGCGATGCTCCGGCGGCCCTCCGCGATGAGGTGGTCGACAGCGAGGCGCATGCCCGTCACGGAGTCGGCCTGCACGGTGTCCAGGCCCGACCCCTCCGAGGCGACACCGAGCATGACCACCGGAACCGGGACGTCGGCGAGCGCCTGGAGAAGCTCGGGGGTGACCCGCAGGGGCGAGAGGATCATGCCGTCGACGTACCCGCGACCGAGGTCGCGAACGACGTCGAGAGACGACGACGCGGTGCCGGTCGAGGAGATCACGAGGCGGTACCCGGAGTCGGAGACGACCCGCTCGACCGCGCTCATCATCTCGACGTAGACGGGGTTGCCGATATCGGCCACCGCGTACGCCAGCTGCTGGGTGCGACCGAGCTTGAGCGAGCGCGCGGCGGCGTCGGCGACGTAGCCCAGCTCCTCCGCGGCTCGCCGCACCTTCGCTACGGTCTCGGCACTCGCGATCTGGCCGTTCAGCGCCCTGGACGCCGAGGCGATCGAGACGCCGGCGAGGGCGGCGACCTGCGTGATGGTGGCTCGAGGCACATTCTCTCCCTTGAGATGCGTGGGTGGAAACGTTTACACCCGCGGCGTAAACGTTTCCACCAACCGGCGCGTATGTCAACCCGAAGGTCGCGACTGCACCGCCTGAGCGGCGAACCCGCACGCTCACGGGCTCGGGGCCGGGGCCGGGGCCGGGGCGAAGGATGCTGCGAGGAGCGCCGGGCGGGGGTCAGCTCGCGTAGCCGGGGGCGGCGGGGAGGCCGAAGAACTCCTCGAGCGTCGTCCAGCCGCCGTCGTGGTACGCCCGGGCGAGCTCGGGGCCGACGTAACGCAGATGCCACGGCTCGGGGAGGTAGCCCGTGACGTCGGTGCGCCCGTCGGTGTAGCGGACGATCCAGCCGTGCTCCCAGGCGTGCGCCGCGACCCACGCGCCCTGCGGGGTGGCGGCGAGGTCGTCGAGCGAGCCGCATCCCGACGTATCGCACGCGACGACGTCGGCACCGAGGCCCGACTGGTGCTCGCTGAAACCGGGGCGCGCGCTCACGAGGTCGGCGCCGGCGACACCGCGGTCGCTGACGTGGCCGCGGTAGGTGGACTGCTGCGTGGAGTAGGAGCGGTACCCGCTCTCCATCGCGAGATCTCCCACACCCGCTTCACGAGCGGCGCCGATCATCGCCGACAGGGCGGTCGCCGCATCCGCCCGCAACTCTCCGCCGGAGAGGCTCTTCACTCCCTCCGGGAGCGCGAGGGGCGACGGACCGAAGTCGATCGGCGAGAACGGTCGCTGCTTGTTCACCACGACCCAGGTGCGGTTCGGGTCGCCGAGGACGATGCACGGCGCCGCGCCCGCAGCGACCGCCGAGCGGAAGGCCTCGGCGCCGCCCGCGGCGGCGATCACCGCGCCGTCGCCTCCGGAGGCCAGCACCTGGGTGAACGCCGGGTCATCGCAGAGCGCGCGTCCGGCGGTGGTCGCGTCCATCGTCGGCGACGGGAGCCCTTCGACGGGCATCGCCTGGATCATCGCGTCGATGCTCGGCGACGGTTCACTCGACGTCTCGACGGGATCGGGCGCGGAGACGGCCGCACCCTCGGTGATCACCCCTCCCGCAACGGCGGCGGTGACGGCTCCCGCCCCACCGAAGAGCAGTGCGGCAGAGGCCGCGACGGCGAAGATCGTCCTCAGTCGGGCAGCCCGGCGGCCCCGCGCATGTCGGGCCAGGGTGCGCGGCGCGCTCGACGCGCGCTCGGCCGCCACCCGCGCCTCTCGGCGCGTGCGGGGGGAGAACGGGCCGGGTTCCGTCACCTGCCCATTGTCGCCGATCGGTCGGGACGAAACGAAGGAGCGGCGCGCCCTTCGAGACTGCATCGCCGCAAGGTTGCTTAACATTCGCATTTCTGTTCCCATGGAGACATGAGATGGCAGGGACAGCAGTTGGGCGTGACGGATGCTGCGGCCCTGCCCGGCCTGGAGCGCATGGACGGACTGGTGCGATCGGTCACCACCCCGGAGTTCGCCGGCATGACCTTCCACGAGGTGCTCGCGAAGACGGCGCTCAACCGCGTTCCGGGCGCTTCGGCGATGCCGTTCGACTGGACCGTGAACCCGTATCGGGGGTGCAGCCACGCGTGCACGTATTGCCTTTCCCCCGACACGTTGATCATGATGGCCGACGGTCGGCAACGCCCTCTGTCCGGGCTGCGACCCGGCGACGAGATCATCGGAACCGAGAAGTCGGGCGCCTACCGGAGGTACGTGCGCACCACGGTGAGAGCGACCTGGCGCACGCGTAAGCGCGCTCATCGGGTGACCCTCGCGGACGGTACCGAGATCGTCGCGAGCGGCGACCACCGATTCCTCAGCGAGCGAGGCTGGAAGTACGTCACCGGCACGATGGCAGGAGCCGCCCGGCGCCCCTACCTGACACCGCAGAACCGGCTGCAGGGATTCGGCATCGGCGGCCCCCCGATGATCGATCCGCCTCTCGGAGAAGACTTCCGCCGTGGATACCTGGCGGGGATGATCCGCGGCGACGGGATGATCTTCCACCGCACCTACGACGACGGACGCCGCGTGCGGACGGTGCATCGCTTCCGCCTCGCTCTCGCCGACACCGAAGCACTCGACCGCACCCGCACGTTGCTCGCCGACGAGGGGATCGCGACGAATACCCGCCCGTTCAGCCAGGCGTCCTCGGCTCGACGAGAGATGACCGCCATTCACACGGCGAAAGGCGCCGACGTGCGGCGGGTGGAAGAGCTCACCGCCGAGCCCGCCGTACGTTCGCGTGACTGGCACGCGGGATACCTGAGCGGCATGTTCGACGCAGAAGGGTCGTGCTCCCGCGGCATCGTGCGCATCTCCAACGGGGACCCCGACATCCTGCGGATGGTGCGCGAGGCCCTGACCTCACTCGACCTTCCCTACGTGCAGGAGCCTCCGCGGGCGAACGGAGAATCGACGGTTCGCCTGCTCGGAGGGCTCCCCGTGCGCCAGCGTTTCTTCTCGCTGACCACTCCCTCGATCACCCGCAAGCTCGACATCGTCGGAACGGCGGTGAAGACGTTCGCCGATCTCCGCGTGACCGGCGTGGACGACCTCGGAACTGAGATCGAGATGATCGACATCACGACGGGAACGGGCGACTTCGTCGCCAACGGTGTCATCAGCCACAACTGCTTCGCCCGCGGCACCCATGAGTACCTCGATCTCGACGCGGGCAACGACTTCGACAATCAGATCATCGTGAAGATCAACGTCGCCGAGGTGCTCGAGAAAGAGCTGCGCCGCGGCTCGTGGGCCCGGGAGCCCGTGATGCTCGGCACCAACACCGACCCCTATCAGCGCGCCGAGGGCCGTTACCGGCTGATGCCGCAGATCGCGTCGGCGCTCACCGAGACGGGAACGCCGTTCTCCATCCTCACGAAGGGATCGCTCCTGCGGCGCGACCTTCCGCTGCTGGCGGATGCCGCAGCATCCGTGCGCGTCTCGCTGGCGATGTCGATCGGCGTGTTCGACGACGCGCTGCAGCACTCGATCGAACCGGGCACCCCGAGCGCGCAGGCGCGACTCGACACCGTGCGGGCCGCGACCGAGCTGGGGTTTCGGGTGACGGTGTTCCTCATGCCGGTGATCCCGCACCTGACCGACTCGATCGCGGCGCTCGACGACGCACTGCGGCGCATCGGCGAGGCCGGAGCAGTGCGGGTCGTCTACGGTGCTCTGCACCTGCGTCCGGGCGTCAAACCGTGGTTCTTCGAGTGGCTCGAGCGCGAGCACCCCGAGCTCGTCTCGTCGTACCGCGGGCTGTACCCGGGTGTTTCGACGTCGGCGCCGAAGGCCTATCGCACGTGGTTGTCGAAGCGGGTGCGGCCACTGCTGCGGATGCACCGCCTCGACGGACACGACGAGGACGACCATCCGCGCGGTCGACCGCAGCCGGGTCTCGCCGCCCGCACGCCGCTGGCGACGCCGACCGTGCGGCCCGCCGTCGCACCGGCGACCCTGTTCTGAGCCTCTCGCGGCCGGCTCGGGGCGCAAAAATCGGGTTGGGGCGCGGGATTCCACGCCCCAACCCGAAGATCGCGCCCCAAACCGGGGCAGGGGTCAGCCGGTGACGTTCGCGATCTGGCGGCCGGCGATCTCTTCGAGGAGGTCGTCGCCGGGGCGGGCGTCTTCGAACGGCGCGTCGATCTCGGCGCGCTCGAGCATCTCGACCATGCGGCGACGGCGCTGACGCGGGATGAGCGTCACGACGCGACCCGACCGGCCCGCGCGACCGGTGCGGCCCGAGCGGTGCAGGTAGGTCTTGTACTCGTCGGGCGCGTCGGCCTGGACGACCAGGTCGATGTCGTCGACATGGATGCCGCGCGCCGCGACGTCGGTCGCGACGAGAACCGCCACGCGGCCCGACGTCATCTTCTCGAGGTTCCTCGTGCGCTTGGCCTGGTTCAGATCGCCGTGGAGCGCGACGGCCGAGATCCCGGCGTCGTCGAACTGCTCGGCGAGCATCTCGGCGTACGCACGGGTGCGGGCGAAGACGAGCGTCTTCCCGGCGCGGTCGACCAGCGAAACGAGGATCTCGGCCTTGTCGCGGTGATCGATCACGAGCACGCGGTGCTCGATCGTGCCCGACTCCTGGTCTTCGCCGGCGACCTCGTAGACGGCCGGTTCGACGAGGAACTCGTCGACGAGCGCGGCGACCTCGCGGTCGAGGGTGGCCGAGAAGAGCAGCTTCTGGCTGCCGGCCGCGGTGTGGCGCAGAATCCGCTGCACGGGCTCGAGGAACCCGAGCTCGCACATGTGGTCGGCCTCGTCGAGAACGACGATCTTGACCTCGGAGAGGTCGAGCTTGCCCTGCTCGACGAGGTCTTCGACGCGCCCGGGGGTGCCGATGACGATGTCGACGCCCTTGCGGAGCGCACCGACCTGGCGCCCCTGGGGAACACCGCCGTAGATCTGCGTGGTGAAGAGTCCGACGCTGCGCGCGATCGGCTGCACCGTGCTGTCGATCTGCAGCGCGAGCTCACGGGTCGGCGCGAGGATCAGCGCGCGAGGCGCACGGGCGAAGGCCCGCTTCGTTCCGGCGCCGGCACGCAGCACGCTCTCGACGAGCGGGGCGCCGAAGGCGATCGTCTTGCCCGAACCGGTGCGACCGCGTGCCAGGACGTCGCGGCCCTGGAGGATCGGAGCCACGGTCGCGGCCTGGATCGGGAAGGGGCTCGACGCGCCGAGGTCGGCGAGCACCCGGACGATGTTCTCGCCCAGGCCGAGCTCGGCGAAGCCCAGTTCGGTGACGCTCGCCGCGTCGACGGCGTCGGCCTGGAGCCGCTCGTGCACGACGTCGACGTGCTGCTCCTGCTGCGCGCTGCGCTTCGGAGCCGAGGACCAGTCGGAGCGACCCGGACCCTCGGAGCGACGGTCGTCGCGGCGGGGGCGGTCGTCGAACGAACGGGCGGGACGGTCATCGCGCGCCGGGCGGTCGCCGAACGACCGAGCCGGACGATCGGTCGAACGGGCGGGACGCTCGTCGAACGAACGAGCCGGACGGGCGTCGCGACGGGGACGGTCATCGAACGACCGAGCCGGACGATCGGTCGAACGGGCGGGACGCTCGTCGAACGAACG
>NZ_JBEUWT010000001.1:1694142-2037903 GCF_045517775.1 Microbacterium deferens | reverse complement strand
CGAACGACCGAGCCGGACGATCGGTCGAACGGGCGGGACGCTCGTCGAACGAACGCGCCGGACGGTCGTCGAACGAACGACGGGGACGGTCATCGAACGAACGCGCCGGACGGTCATCGCGCGCCGGGCGGTCGCCGAACGACCGAGCCGGACGATCGGACGAGCGCGCCGGACGGTCGTCGAACGAACGACGGGGACGGTCGTCGCGGTACGACGGACGCGCGTCGCCCGTGGTGCGACGCTCCGTACGGTCGACGCGGTCGGTGCGCACGGGGCGGTCGTCGCGACGGGGACGGTCATCGAACGAACGAGCCGGACGCCCCTCGAATGAGCGGGACGGGCGGTCGGACGACCGGGCGGGGCGGTCGTCGTACGAACGGGCGGGACGCTCCGACGACCGCGCGGGGCGATCGTCGTAGGAACGGGCCGGGCGGTCGTCGAACGAGCGACGCGGGCGGTCGTCGCTGCGACCCGCGCCGCCGGCCTGGGTGCGGATGCCGCGCGACTCGTCGCGGCCGGCGCGCTCCTGCGCCGTCCAGCGACGCTTGGGTGCCGCCTCGGTCGACTCGGCCGCGCGGTATCCGCGGTGGCTCGGGCTCTTGCTTCCGGGCTTCGAGGCGGAGGCCCCGTCGCCGTGGCGCTTGCGATCCTGGTACGCGGGCTTGTCGCCGTAGCGCGGTTCGAAGTTCTTGGCGGGCCGGCCGCCGGCCGGCTTCTTGCTCTTGGGCATGGGAGGTTGTCCTTCTCGGTTCTCACACGAGAACAGCGCCCGCGCGCAGCGGGAAACCCGGGCGGTCGTCGGCCGGGGGGCCATTCCAGTAGATGGTCCGGGGCCGCGGATCGGGCCCCGAGAATCGGCCCCGAGGACTCACACAAGATGCCCGCGCCCGTGGCGCGGTGTCCTCCGCCGACCTGCCAACGCTACCCCAGCTGCCTGTGAGGCGCCCGACGGTCTGACGACGCGGCTCCCCCGGGCGGCGCCCGCCACCTCCTACGCTGTGGTGAGCGGATGCTTCGCACTCCGCCCGAACCGAGGAGCACCCCATGACCGCCGATCCGACCGGACGCCGATTCGTCCTCCGCCGCGACGACGTCATCGCGGAGATCGCGCAGGTCGGCGCATCACTGCGCGCCCTCACCGTCGGGGGCACCGACCTCGTCTCCCGCTACGCCGACGAGCTTCCGACGCCGTCGGCGTCGGGTGTCGTGCTCGTGCCGTGGCCGAATCGCATCCGCGACGGAATCTGGCACGACGACGGCGAGGAACGACGCCTCGCGGTGAGCGAGCCCGCGTTCGGCAACGCCAGCCACGGTCTGTTGCGGTTCGCGCCCTACGCGGCCGATTCCGACGCGACCGATCGAGTGACGCTCCGCGCCGACGTCTACCCCCAGACCGGATATCCGTTCCACCTCGCGACCACCGTGACCTACACCCTCACCGCGACCGGTGTGCACGTGTCCCACGAGCTGACGAACGTGGGAACGGGGTCTGCGCCCGTCGCGCTCGGAACGCATCCGTTCCTGGAGATCGGCGGTGTCGACACGGCAGACCTCGTCATCCGCTCCAGCGGCACGACCCGACTCGTCCTCGACGATCGGAAGATCCCGGTCGACGAGCAGCCCGTCGATGCCGGCACCGATCTGCGTGACGGACGGCGCATCGGCGACCTCTCGCTCGACACCGCCTACCGTGGGCTCGCGCGCGACGCCGACGGACGCATCCGGCATACCCTCACCGCGCCCGACGGCCGGGTGTCGACGCTGTGGCAGGGGGTCGGCTTCGAGTGGGCCCAGGTGTTCACGACCGACCGCTACCCCGACCGAGCCCTGGCCGTCGCCATCGAGCCGATGACGGCCCCGGCGAACGCGTTCAACTCGGGCACCGACCTGCGCCGTCTCGCACCGGGCGAGACGTGGGCCCTCGAGTGGGGCATCGAGCTCACCGCCTAGCTCCGCGCTCTCGCGGGGGCCATGCCCCGCCGCGCACGCGGCCGAGCACGGATTCGATGTCGACCCGTCATCTGCCCGACTCATCCGGGCGGTACCATGTGCACGACGGCTTGCCGTCGCGCTGGGGAGCGAATTCTGGATGGATCCCGGCGTTCGCTTTCCGTAGGGGTAGAAGGGGCTGGGGGTCCCGCGGGGGGAGAACGCCCCGTTAGTCCTGGATGGAAAATGCCCGCGTCGAGCGTCGCTGCACCCCTGCCCCTCCGATTCTCCGTGCCGTCGGCCCGCGCCGCCGCGGCGCGGCTGACGACGATGCACTTCGGCGCAGCATCCCTCGTGATCCTCGTCGGCGGCATCCTGCTGTCGGTCCTCACGACGACCGAGCCGCTGTGGTGGCAGCTGCACTTCAGTGAGCTGGGCACGTACCGCGACACCTCGGGGAGCTTCTTCAACGGCACGCTGATCATCGCCGGGATCACGGTGACCCTGTACGCCCGCAGCGTGGGGCGCGACCTGCGGCGGATCCGTCGTGTCTACGTCCGCCGCGGTGCGCCCCTGGTGGCGCAGATCTGCCTGTCGGTCGTGGGCGTGAATCTCTCGCTGGTCGGATGCATCCCGCTCAACGTGAACAAGACCCTGCACGACAACGTCGCCGGCTCCATGGTGCTCGGCTTCGCCGCTCTCCTGCTGACGTCGCCGATCTTCCTGCACCGCATGCCCAAGCGCCTGCTGTTGACGACCAGCATCGTCTTCGTGGTGATCTTCATCGGCGCGTGGCTCTTCGTCACCGAGACGATCAACCTGGCGTTGTTCGAGGTGATCGCCACCAGCGCGATGTTCGCCTGGTCGGGAATCTTCACGCGGAGCCTCACGGCTCGCGTGCAGACCGTCAGCTCTCCGGGTGCTCCCGTCGGTACTCCCGCCGCGACGCCGGTGCCGCGTCGTCACCGTGCGGTGCGCTCGCACCGGCGTGCGCTGCGGCCGACGAGCCGCCCGCAGAACCGGACGCAGTCGCTGACACGCGTTCCGCGTCGCCCCCAGCCGGTGCGCCCCGCCGTGCTGCGCGCCGCTCACGCGCCCCTTCCACGAGGGCGTACAGCGTCGGCAGCACGAGGAGCGTCAGGACCGTGGACGACACCAGACCGCCGATCACGACGATCGCGAGCGGTTGGGAGATGAACCCGCCGTGCCCCGTGATTCCCAGGGCCATCGGGGTGAGCGCGAAGATCGTCGCGAGCGCGGTCATGAGGATCGGACGAAGTCGCCGTGAGCCTCCCGCGATCATCGCGTCGGCGACGTCCAGACCCTTCCGCCGGTACTGATTGACCAGGTCGATCAGCACGATCGCATTCGTCACGACGATGCCGATGAGCATCAGTACGCCGATGAGCGACGCGATGCCCAGCGGGATCCCGCTGACGATCTGCAGCAGGATCGCCCCGGTCGCCGCGAACGGGATCGACACGAGCAGCAGCAGCGGCTGCAGCAACGACCGGAACGACGCCACCATGATGATGTAGACGATCAGGATCGCCGCGAGCATCGCGAGCCCGAGCTGCGCGAAGCCCTCCTGCTGCTGGGTGAGCACGCCCCCGACCTCGGCGTCCGCCGACGAGGGGAGCTGTGCGTCGGCGAGCGCGGCGTTGACCGCAGCGGACGCCGCGGTCAGGTCGTCGCCGTCCGGCGCGACCGTCACGGTGGCGGTCTGCTGACCGCGCACCGTGGTGATCGAGGTCGGCCCCTGGGTCTCGGCGACCGTGGCGATCTCGTCGAGTCGCACGATGCCCGTCGCGGTCGGGATGCTGAGAGCCCCCAGCTCGTCGATGGTGAGCGGCCTCTGGGCGGCCGCGATGTAGACCGTCAACGAGGTCTCGTCGATCTCGACCGTGCCCGCCGAGCGGGGCTGCATCGTGTTCGAGACGAGGCCGCCGACCGCGACTTCCGACAACCCCCGCTGCGCGGCGGCATCGCGATCCACCGACACTGCGATGTAGGGCAGCGAATCCGACAGGTTGCTCGTGACCTGACCGATGTCGTCGCGCGCGTCGAGCGCGGTCACCACGGCGTCGGTGGCCTCCTGCAGCGTCGACCCGTCGGGCGCGGTCACGTCGATCTCGATGTCACTGGAGCCGAACCCGCCACCGGATGCGGCGACGGACACCGTGCCGACGTCGTCGAGATCGGCGATCGCGTTCTGCACGTCGCGGCGCACGGCCTCCTGGTCGGCATCGGTGTCCGTCGTCACCGAGTAGGTGATGCCTGCTCCCCCGCCGCTGAACGCATCGCGCAGAGCCGAACCCGTCGAGCCGATCGAGACCTGCACGGTGCGGATGCCGGCGACGCCCTCGAGGGCCGTCTCCACGCGCTGCGCGGCCGCGTCCTCTGCCTCCAGGCTCGCCGCCGGGGCGACCTCCTGGGTGATGGTGAGGGTGTTCTGGCCCGAGTCGCCGAGGAAGTTGATCTTCATCAGCGGAGCGAGGAATCCGGTGCCGACCAAGACGACCGCGGCGAGCACGAGCGTGACCGCCTTGTGGGCGAGCGTCCAGCGCAGCACCGGGAGGTAGCGCTTCTGGAGCCCGCTGGGCGGCGCGGCGGGGTCTTCGGGATCGATCGAGCGGCCGTCGGCGTCGGTCACCGGTTTGCCGGGCCGGAGGAACCAGTAGGCCAGCACCGGCACGATCGTCAGCGCCACGAAGAGCGAGGCGGCCATCGCGATGGAGACGGTGAGGGCGAACGGTCGGAACAGCTCACCCGTGAGGTCGCCGACGAAGGCGATCGGGAGGAAGACGGCGACGGTCGTGAGCGTCGACGCGGTGATCGCGCCGGCGACCTCGCGGACGCCCAGGAGGACGGCCTGGGTCTTGTCGGCACCCCGCACGTAGTGGCGTTTGATGTTCTCGATCACGACGATGGAGTCGTCGACCACGCGCCCGATGGCGATGGTGAGCGCGCCCAGCGTGAGGATGTTGAGGGAGTAGCCGAAGGCCTGGATGCCGATGAAGGTGATGAGCACGCTCGTCGGGATCGAGATCGCCGTGACGAGGGTCGAGCGCACCGACAGCAGGAACACGAGGATCACCAGGACGGCGAACACGAGCCCCAGCAATCCCTCGAGGGCGAGCGACTCGATCGACTGCTCGATGAACGGAGCCTGATCGAAGACGACCGTGAAGGTCGCGCCCTCGAACGACGACTCGAGCCCGGGGAGCGCCGCGAGCACGCCCCGGGAGACGTCGACCGTGTTCGCCGAGGGGAGCTTCGTCACCGCGATCGTCAGCGCCGGCTCACCGTCGACGCGAGAGATGGAGGTCACCGGGTCGGCCTGCAGCTCGACGGTGGCGACGTCGGCGATGGTCGTCGTCCCGGCGGCGACCTGAGCTGCGTCGGTGGGGACGAGCGGGAGGGCGGAGAGGTCGTCGACCGAGGTGATCTTCGCGCCGGTCTGCACCGTCAGGGTCTGCTCGCCCTCGGTGATCTCGCCACCGGGGAAGAGCACGCCGTTCTGATCGAGAGCGTCGGTGATGGCCTGCTGCGAGAACCCGCGTTCGGCGAGCGCTGTCTGGTCGGGGGTGATCGTGATGCGCTGACCGACGCCGCCGACGACCTGCGCGGCGTTGACCCCGTCGACGTCTTGGAGGTCGGGCACGATCGTCGACTGGAGCGTCGCCTGTGCGGTGTCGGCGTCGGCGTAGCCGGTCACGGCGATCTGGATGACCGGGAAGTCGTCGATGCTCACCGACACGACGTTCGGCTCGACATCGGCGGGGAGCTGCGCCGTGATGCGGTTGATCGCCTGGGTGATCTTCTGCTCGGCGGTGGCGAGGTCGGTGCCGTACGTGAACGACGCCTGCACGATCGAGGCGTTGGTCGTGCTGGTGGCGGTCGTCGACTCGAGGCCGGGGACCCCCTGGATGGCCGTCTCGATGGGCGTCGAGACGTCGTTGCTGACGACCTCGGGCGAGGCGCCGGGATAGGTCGTCACGACCGAGAGGACGGGCAGCTCGATCGAGGGGATGAGCTCCTGCTTCAGGCTCGTCAGCGCCAGGCCTCCGAACACCGCGACGACGATGGTGACCAGGGCGATGAGCGCCCGGTTCTTCAGGCTGAGGACGGCGAGGTTCGACACGGGGGTCCTTCGCGGATCGCGGGTGCTTCGGGACGATACAGAGATGTATCGGATTCAGTATTCCACGCGGGCATCGGGTCCGGCCGGGGGATCAGCCGAGAATCGCACCGACCGCCGACCCCGCGAAGGCGGCGGCGGTGGACCCGACGAACGTGCCGACCGCGTAGAGGGTCGCTGCGGTCGGACGGCGTTCGTCCGCGAGCACGACGGTGGTCACGGCGACCGAGCTGAAGGTCGTGTACCCCCCGAGCAGTCCGGCGCCGAGGACCCACACGCCCGTCGCGCCGACGACACCGGCCGACACGAGGCCCAGCGCGAACGACCCGGTGAGGTTGATGAGCAGGATCCCCCACGGGACCCGGGTGCCCAGCATCCGTGTCACCGCCAGGTCGAGCAGGTAGCGCGCAGCTGCGCCGATCCCCCCGGCGACGGCCGCGGCGACGAACACCAGCGGACTCACGATCGGCCCCGGTATCCCACGCGCAGGCCCGCCCACGCGGCGACCGCGCCGAAGACGACCGATCCGATCCCCCAGGCGAGGAGCGAGGGATCGGATGCTTCCAGAGCCAGCGCGCTGTAGGTGGTGAACCCGCCCAGCACGCCCGTGCCGAGGAACATCTGCGCGGCTCGCGCGCGGGGGCCGGCGGGGAGGCGGGCGAGCGACCCGATGACGAATCCGAGGGCGAAGGCCCCGACCACGTTGATCACGGGGACGAGGGCCACCCCCAGCGCATCGCCGAGAGCGAGGGTGAGCGCGAGCCGAACGGACGTGCCGAGCGCACCGCCGAGGGCGACCAGCCCCAGGTGCGACCACGAGAACACGGCCCCACCCTACGGGTACTCCGGTTCAGCCGAGGATGAGCGCGCGGATCGCGTTGTCGCGCGAGCCCTCGAGGTTCAACAGTGTGCCCGTGCGGTAGCGCTCGAAGACGCGAGGGTCGATGTAGCTGCTCTTCGCGACGGCCGGGGTGTTGCCGAGCCCCTCAGCGGTCGCCCGGATCGCGAGGAGCTCCGCCCGCTTGCGCTCGCCCGCGGTATCGACGGTGCCGATGCGGGCCAGGGCCTCCGCGGCGAGCACCGTGCCGCGGAGCGTGCGGAAGTCCTTGGCCGAGAACGACCCGCCGGTCAGCACCCGCACGTAGGCGTTCACGTCGCCGGGGCGCAGAGCCACACGCCGTCTCCCCCTCCGGAAGCTCAGGAGGGGTGCACGCGGCCGCCCGGCGGCCAGCTCGCCCAGGGCCGCGGCGAGGTCGTCGTCGTCGAGCTCGAGATAGGCCCGCTTGCCGCTCTTGGCTGGGAACGACAGCTCGACGTGCGATCCCTCGACGGTGGCATCGCGGCGTTGCAGGGTCGTGAGGCCCCGGCTGCCGTTGGTGGTGAAGTAGCGCGCCGAGCCCACGCGCGGCGCCACCTGGTCGAGGAGCCGGAACGACACCGCCAGCACGCGCTCACGATCGAGCTCGGGGCGCCGCAGCGACTGCGTGACGCGCCCTCGCGCGCGCGGCAGCGTGTCGGCGAGCGCGAGGGCACGGGCGAACTTGCCCTTGTCTCGGCGCTTCGACCAGTCGGCGTGGTACAGGTACTGGCGCCGACCCGCCTCGTCGGTGCCGACGGCTTGGATGTGCGCGAGCGGCTCGTGCGAGATCCACACCTCGCGCCACGCCGGCGGGATCACCAGCGTGCGCGCACGTTCGGCGTCGTGCGCGGCGACGGTGCCGCCGGCGTGATCGACGTAGCGGAATCCGCTGCCCGACCGCACCCGGCGGAAACCGGGATCCTCGTACGGGCGCACCCGCAGGAGTCGCGCCACGGGGTCAGTGCTCGCGGAGCATCGCGATCAGCTCCGCCTTCTTCTTGCCCGAGTATCCGCTCAGACCGAGCTCCTTGGCCCGGGCCTTCAGCTCGGGAACCGTGCGGTCTTCGTAGTCCTCGGCCTGGCCGCCGCGCGATCCCACGCGCGAGCGCCCCTGCGCCGCGGCGGCGTTGGAGATGCGAGCGGCCTTCTCCTTCGACGCGCCGTCCTTGCGCAGCTCCTCGTACATGTCTGGATCTTTGAGACTCGATCCGCGCTCACCGGGCATGGCGGCTCCTTCCGTCACCGAACTGAGCCCGAGAGTAGAGCGAGCAGCGTGCTCGGCGCCGCGGGGTTGACACCGCGGCGCCGAGCACGTTCACGCGGCGGCGCGGGAGAGCGCGTCGGCGAGGAACCGGCCGTGCTCGAGTGCCTGAGCGTGCGATTCCCGCGCGATCTCGGCGGCGGCATCGGCGAACTGGTCGAGCGCGGGGTTCACGCCGACGAGGGTGAACTCCCGCTGCACGACGCGGACGTCCATTCCCCAGACGTCGGCGAGGATGCGCCGCATCCATCCTGTCGCGTGGTCCCATCCCTCGCGCGGGGTGCCGTCGCGGTAGTTGCCGCCCTGAACGGTGGCGAGGACGGCCGGGCGGTCGCGCAGGGTCGTTGCACCGGGCTGCATCCGCTCGTCGGTGACGACGAGATCGACCCACGACTTGAAGTGCTGCGAGACCCCGAAGTTGTACAGGGGTACGGCGAAGAGGAACGCGTCGGCCTCGACCAGCTCGTCGACGAACGTCGCGGCGAGCGCGACCGCGTCGCGCTGCGCCGTTGTGCGCTGCTCGGGCGCCGTGACGCCGGCCGAGACGGCCGCAGCCCAGGCGTGCGCGGGAACGGGATCGACACCCACGTGACGACGAACGATCGTGGCATCGGGGTGCGACGCCGACCACTCGGCCTCGACCACGTCTCCCAGCTCACGGCTGAGCGACCCCTCCTGACGGATGCTCGCATCCAACCGGAACAGAACCATGGCACTCTCCACTTCTCGAATCCTTGTCACTCGTTAATTACTAGTGACCACGCAAAAGATAGCACAGTAGACTGACTCCATGGATGCGGCGAGCCCTCACGACGCGCGGAGTTGCGACGCCGCGCTCACCCACGCGTTCGTCGTGCTGGGGAAGCGCTGGAACGGCATGATCCTCGCCGTCCTGGGCGGCGGCGAAGCATCCTTCTCCGATCTGCGGAGAGCCCTCGACGGCATCAGCGACTCGATGCTCTCGGAGCGCCTGAGCGAACTCGCCGCGAACAGCCTGGTCACGCGGACGGTCGCGGCCGGCCCGCCGGTGAGCGTCCGGTACGACCTCACCGACAGCGGGCGCGCCCTCGTTCCCGCGCTCGACCAGATCCGCGACTGGGCGAGCATCCACCTCACCCGCCCGGCCTGACGCGCCGCCCGTCGCACGCGAGCCACCGCGCGCGACTCATCGACAATGACTCTGGTAAGACGCGATATATCGTGTTACCTTCTTCGCAACGCGATATATCGCGACTATGTGAAGGAGTCGACCATGACTGTGGAGAAGTGGATCATCCACCCGGGCGAGACGCGCGTCATCGACATCGAGACGGTGCGCTCGCTGAAGGCCGGCCTCGTCGGTGGCCAGATCGACGTCGTCGCCCATGACGAACCGGGCGTGCGCATCGAGGTGCACGGCGTGACGGTGAAAGACCTGCGCATCGAGATGTCGGGCGACGCGCTCGAGATCGACCACCCGCAGCTGCGCTGGGACAACTTCCTCGAAGTGTTCCGCAACTTCGGGGCCGGCGGCCCCAAGGCGGAGATCAGCGTGGCCGTACCCCGCGACATCGCCTTCACCCTCGGCGTCGTGAGCGCGAGCGCCCTCGTGGCGGGCCTCACGACCTCGGCGCGGCTCAACACCGTCTCGGGCGACATCATCGTCGACGGACTCGACGGCGACCTCACCCTCAACGCCGTCTCCGGCGACGTGCAGGTGCGGGAGCTCCGCGGTGCACTCACCGCCAACAGCGTCTCGGGCGATGTCGCCGCCACCGGCGAGATCACCCGGACCTCCGTCGACACGGTCTCGGGATCGGTGCTCGTGGACCCGAGCGGCCCCGTCCACGCCATCAACGTCAACACCGTCAGCGGCAACGCCACCGTGCGCCTCGACGAGGGGCTCGCCGCGAACTACGTCGTGCGCACCGTGAGCGGACGCGTGCAGATCGACGGCGTCGTGCGTTCGGGCTCCGGGCCCACCAACTACACCGGCTCGTCCGGTGAGCTCGCGGGCAACTTCGTCGACATCCGCACCAACGCCGTCTCGGGCGATCTGACGGTGCTGCGCCGCCCGGCGCTCGCCTCGACCGAGTCGCCCGCCGTGACGCCCGCGGCACACGAGCACGACTCGGAGGAAGAGCGATGAGCCCGGTGTTCTCGCACGGCGATCTGCGCCTCTATCTGCTGAGTCTGCTCGACGAGTCGCCGCGACACGGCTACGACCTCATGCAGGCGCTGTCCGACCGCACCGGCGGCACCTACACACCCTCGGCCGGCACGATCTACCCCCGCCTGGCCAAGCTCGAGGAGGAGGGACTCGTGACGAAGACCGTCGACGGGCGCAAGACCGTCTACGAGATCACCGACGCCGGTCGCACCGAGGTGGCCGCTCGCGCCGGCGACCTCCGCGGCATCCAGGATGACCTCGCAGACAGCGTGAGGCTCATCGCCCAGGAGGTGCGCGGCAGCGTCCGTGACGCGATGCGAAGCCTCCGCGCCGATCTCGCCGCCGCCTCCCGCGAGGAGCGCGCCGAGCCCGCGCCGCCCTCGGCCGACGACGATCCCCGCATCCGCAGCCGTGAGCAGCTGCACCGGGCCGACGCCCTCGTCAGCGAGTTCCGAGCGCGGGTCCGCAGCGACCTGCGCACCCGCGTCGCTCGGGGCGGAACGCTCACCGCCTCGACGGTGGACGCCCTGGAAGCGGCACTCGACGACGCATCCCGCGCCCTCACCCGGGCCATGCAGGGCTGAGTATCACAGTCCCCAGTCGATCTCCTGGTCGTCGGGCACCGGTTCACCCAGCGGGACCACCAGCACCGGCCGGTGCTGCCGGTGGGTGAGCCGGGCGGCGACCGATCCCGTGAAGAACTCGCGGATCGACTCGCCGAGGCCCCGACGGCGGGTGCCGACCACCAGCAGAGGAGAGTCGATCCGATCGCCGAGTCGCGCCAGCGCCGTCGCCGGATCTCCGACGAGCTGGTGCACCGACCACGCGACGTCGGTGTCGACCAGAGCGCGGCGGGCGGCTCCCTCGACCTCTTCGAGTTGGGCCCGGGCGGCGTCGGCGGCCAGCTCGACCTGCGAGGAGTGGACGTAGCCGTCGGGATCTTCGAACGTGACGAACCGGCTGACATCGACGTGCACGACCGCGAGGGGCGCCGACGACAGCCTCGCGAATCGCGCGGCCTCGACCACGACCCGGGGACTCACGCCCGGCGCGACACCGGCGATCACCGCGCCGCGCGGCACGTCGGGCGAGCCGGAGACCGGCCCGTCGGGCAGCAGGGATGCTTCGTCGCTCATCGCTCGCGTCCTCTCGCCCCCCCGGCGCGGGAAGCGCAGGAGGCCACCGTGATATCCTGAATGCTACTCTTACCGGCTTCAATCCGGATCCGCGAATACCGGGCTGGACAAGCCCGCGTCAGTCAAATGAGGGGGTCTCGCATGGGGCGTGGCCGTCAAAAGGCGAAGCACACCAAGATCGCCCGGGAACTCAAGTCGTTCAGCCCGTCGGTGAACTACTCGGCACTCGAGCGCGAGCTCGGGCACCCCGACGCCGACGAGAACGCTTACGAAGACAAGTGGGCGGACGAGTTCGACGACGACGAAGAAGGCGAAGAGGAAGACACTCCTCAGTCGTCCACCCCGCACGTGAGCCGCTGAGGCTTCTCGACACGGCGTCGACTCCTCACCAGGGACCGTGTCGTCGTTCCCACTCGTCTTCCACCGTGCCGGAGCGCACGACGAAGAACGCGGCGGGCGCGGCCATCGCGATCACGACGCCGAGGATCACCAGCGCGGCCGTCCAGCCGCCGGTGACCTCATGCGTGACCCCGATCGCCAAAGGTACGAGGGCCGCGAAAGCATAGCCGACGCTCTGGACGAACCCGCTCGTCGCCACGGCGGTGTCGTGCGCGCGCGTGCGGAGCCCCAGCAGCACCAGCATCATCGGGAACAACAGCGGCGGTAGTCCCAGGAGCACGACCCACAGCGCCGTCGCTGCGGCCGGCGCGAAGAGCAGTCCGGCGATCGCGACGAGACCACCGCCGACCGCCACCGCGTAGAGGCTGCGGATCACGCGGTAGCGGGCGACGAGCAGGGGCACGAGAAGCGTGCAGGGCAGCCCGACCAGGGCGAACAGCGCGAGCAACGCTCCCGCTGCCTCGGACGATGAGCCCGCGACGTCGACGAGGATCGCCGGCAGCCACGCGAAGGCCGCGTAGACGATCGAGGCGTTCACCGCGAAGGTGCCGGCGAGGGCCCAGGCGAGCGGCAGACGCACGAGCCGACGCACCACGTCGACGCGCGGCCCCGCCATCGCGTCACGGGACGAGCGCCGGGCGCGCAGCGCGATCACGAACCAGGGGATGAGGGAAGCGGCCCCGACCGCCGCCCACACCGCGAACGACAGCCGCCAGCCGAGCGAGTCGGCCAGGGGTACGGCGAACAACGGCGGCACGAAAGTGGCCACGGTCATCGCGGTCGTGTACACCGCGGTCATCGCACCGACGCTGCGGGGGAAGTACTTCTTCACGATGCCGGGGAGCAGCACGTTGCCGACGCCGACGGCGGCGAACAGCACGGCGGTGACGGCGAACAGCGACCAGGCGTCGAAGGCGAGGGCGCGGGCGGCGAGCCCCGCGGCCCCGACGGCGACGGCCGCCAGTGCGAGTCGCTCGAGGCCGACCCGCCGCTCGATGGCGGGTGTCAGCATCCCCATCACGGCGAAAGCCGCCGGAGGCGCCATGCCGATGAGCCCGACGAGCGCGGCCGGCAGGGCGAAATCGCGATCGATGCGATCGATGACGGGCGACAGCGACGCCACGGCGATGCGGAGGGTCGCGGCCATCAGCACGACGCCGACGACGACGAGCACACGGCCGACCGGCCGGGAGGGACCGCTCACGACCGCGACCGGGTCACGAGGATTGCGAACCCTCGACCCAGGTGAGGTACTCGGCCGAGACCGTGCCGGTGATGTAGCGACCGTCGAAGCAGCTCATATCGAGGTCGGTGACGTCGGAGCCCTCGAGGATCGCGGCCTTGAGGTCGTCGACCTCCTGGTAGACGAGGTAATCGCAGCCGAGCTCTTCGGCGATCTCGGGGATCGTGCGGTTGTGGGCGACGAGCTCCTCGCGTGAGGGCATGTTGATGCCGTACACGTGGGGGTAGCGCACGGGCGGCGCCGCCGACGCGAACGTGACCGTCTTCGCACCGGCGTCGCGGGCCATCTGGATGATCTCGCGGCTCGTGGTGCCGCGCACGATCGAGTCGTCGATGAGCAGCACGTTCTTGCCCTTGAACTCGCTCGACATGGCGTTGAGCTTCTGTCGCACGCTCTTCTTGCGCACCGCCTGCCCGGGCATGATGAAGGTGCGCCCGACGTAGCGGTTCTTGTAGAAGCCCTCGCGGTACTCGATGCCGAGCTTGCGCGCCACCTGCATGGCCGCCGGACGCGACGAGTCGGGAATGGGCATGACCACGTCGATGGCCTCGATCGGTGTGTACTTCGCGATCGTGTCGGCCAGGCGGTCGCCCATGCGCAACCGCGACTCGTACACGGCGATGCCGTTCATCACCGAGTCGGGCCGGGCGAGGTAGACGTACTCGAACGAGCACGGCACGAGCTGGGGGTCGGGTGCGCACTGCCGCGTGTGCAGCGTGCCGTCGAGGGTGATGAAGACCGCCTCACCGGGCAGCAGGTCGCGGACGACCTCGAAGCCCGCGTTCTCGAGCACGAGCGACTCGGATGCGACGACCCACTCGTACGCGCCGGAGTGCCCGACCGGCTCCACGCCGATCGATTCGCCGACGGGCGCCGACGGGTCGGCCGCGCGGGTGCCGAGGATCAGCGGGCGGATGCCGAACGGGTCGCGGAAGGCGAGCAGGCCGTATCCGGCGATCAACGCGATCGCGGCGTACGAGCCCTCGACGCGCTGGTGCACGCGGGTCACCGCGGCGAAGACCTGCGCGGGGTCGAGGTCGGGGCCGCCGATCTCGGACTGCAGCTCGGAGCCGAGGATGTTCACGAGCAGCTCGGTGTCGGAGCTCGTGTTGAGGTGGCGGCGGTCGCGGTGGAACAGCTCGTCAGTGAGCTCGCGGGTGTTCGTGAGGTTGCCGTTGTGCACGAGGACGATGCCGTAGGGCGCGTTCACGTAGAACGGCTGCGCCTCTTCTTCGTTCGACGCGGTGCCCTTCGTGGCGTAGCGCACGTGCCCGAGGCCGATGCCGCCGAGCAGCGTGCGCATGTCACGGGTGCGGAAGCCCTCGCGCACCATGCCGCGCGCCTTGGAGATGTGGAAGATGCCGTTCGACTCGGCCGTGGCGATACCCGTCGAATCCTGCCCGCGGTGCTGCAGGAGGAGGAGGGCGTCGTAGATTTCCTGGTTGACCGGGCCTTGGCCCACCATTCCGACGATTCCGCACATGTGGTGTTAGTTCGCTCCGGTTTCGGATGAGCCGTCGGCGTAGGCGCCCACGAGCCGCACTGCTCCCCCGTCGACGCCCTTGGCGCCCTGTTCGAAGTCGCCGTCGGGGAGGGCGCTGTCGTGGATCGTGCCGACCGGCCACGTCTGGATGCCGAGGGCCGTCAGATGGGCGGCGGCAGCATCCGCCTTCTCGGCCGAGACGACCGCGAGGAAGCCGATGCCGAGGTTCCACGTGCCCTCGGTCTCGGTGAGGGAGAGAGCCCCCAGGTCAGCCAGCACGCGGAAGACCGGCGGCGGCGACCACGACGAGCGATCGACGTCGACCCAGGTGCCGCGCGGCAGCACGCGCGCGAGATTCGCGGCGATGCCCCCACCGGTGACGTGGGTCAGCGCGTGCACGCCGTCGCCGAGGGCGTCGACGAGTCCGAGGAGAGGGGTCGTGTAGAGGCGGGTCGGCTCGAGGAGCGCCTCACCCCACGTCACGCCGAAGTCGGCGGCGACGTCGCCGTACTGGATGCCGCGGCCCGAGACGATGTGACGCACGAGCGAATAGCCGTTCGAGTGCAGGCCGCTGGAGGCGAGGGCCAGCACCACGTCGCCCGGGCGCACGCGCTCGGCGCCGAGGATCCGATCGGCCTCGACCACGCCCGTGGCCGCGCCGGCGACGTCGTAGTCGTGGGGACCGAGCAGGCCCGGGTGCTCCGCCGTCTCGCCGCCGACGAGCGCGGTGCCGGTCTCGGCGCAGCCGCGTGCGATACCCGCGACGATGTCGGCGATGCGCTCGGGGAAGATCTTGCCGCACGCGATGTAGTCGGTCATGAAGAGCGGCTTGGCTCCCACCACGACGATGTCGTCGACGACCATGCCGACCAGGTCGAGGCCGATCGTGTCGTGCTTGTCGATGGCCTGCGCGATCGCGACCTTCGTGCCGACGCCGTCGGTGCTGGACGCCAGCAGCGGCCGACTGTAGCCGAGCAGTGCCGAGGCGTCGAACAGGCCGGCGAAACCGCCGACGCCGCCGAGCACCTCGGGGCCGTGCGTGCGGCGGACGGCGGCCTTCATGAGCTCGACCGCGCGGTCACCCGCAGCCGTGTCCACGCCGGCGTCGGAGTAGGGATTGCGGGGAGCTTCAGCCACGGTGACAGCCTACCGGCGCGCTGCGGCGCGGTCTGCGCCGTGACCGCCGCCGTCGAACGGAGGAGTTCTCACGAGGGGAGGATGCTGCAGGCCCCAGGGGTCCTCCCCTCGTGAGATCTCCTCCCGTGGTTGCACGTCAGGCGGCGAGGTGGAGTCCTTGAGCGACGGCGCGAGAGAGGAGATCCTGCACCGACAGCCAGTCGTCGACGACCTGCCGGTACCCGACGCGGATCACGTGATACCCGCGCAGTGCCAACTCGGCGTCGTGCCGCACGTCGCGTTCGCGCTGGGCACCAACGTGATGGCCGCCGTCGATCTGCAGCACCAGGCGGTCACCGATGAGGAAGTCGACGGGGCGCCCGGCGATCCACGCCTGCGCGATGATGCGCAACCGCATCCACCTCAGCCTCGGCAGCACGAACGACTCGAGCCCCGAATCGGAGAACGGCTGGGCCACAGCCAGGATCTCGCGCGCCCGCGCCCCGAAGGGAAGACGCTGCAGCTCGAGAGCGTCGACCCGCTGCGTGCGGAGCGCCGATTCCCATACCGCGAGCGCCGTCTCGAACGGCTGGCAGGCCGCGACGAGGGCGAGCACGTTCTGGATCGGATCGCCGAGCACGTCGGCGGCTCGCGGGAGAAGGGGCCGGGCCCGGTGCACGTGCACCCCGGCGGGCACATCGACGCGGCCCGCATTCGGCGGGGCGGCGACGTGCCACTCGGATGCATCGAGCACCCAGAGCCCGAGCCGCTGGGCCTGGGTGATGCACGAGAGCACCACCCCGGCCCGAGCCGCTTCGAGGAGGGCGGGGTCGGCGTCGGGCAGGGCGATCCACGACCGCCGGACCCGGATGGCGAGCCCGCGTTCGATCGCCGCAGTGATGGTGCGGTGCGGATGACCCTCCCGGACCAGACGGATGCTGCGGACGAGACCGCCTCCCGCCCGCAGAGCCGTCACGAGTCGTGCCAGATCGCGTTCACGCATCCCCCGACCCTGACCGACGAGAGGATCCCTCCGCTCGACGCGCCGGAGGGATGGGGACGAACCGCAGCGCGCAGCGGCTGGGGAGGAGCGGGCGGTGTCACGAACGGAGGAGTTCTCACCGGGGGCTGACCCGGAGCGTCCGCAGCATCCTCCGCTCGTGAGATCTCCTCCGCCGGGGGCGGGGCGCGCACCTACAATGGCGGCATGGCGGGCACCGGCGGTCCGGAGTGGACGATCCGCGAGGACGCGGGGGTCGCGGTGCTGCTCGCGCTCTACCTCCGGCAGGCCATCGGGGTGCGCTCCCCCGACGAGCTGCCCCACCTGCGCGGCGTGCCCGCCCGCACCGGCCCCGAGCGCGACGACGAGACCCAGTCCCGGTTGGAGCGCCAGTGGCGAGAGTACTGGGCGATGACGGTGGAGCCGCAGGCCCACCCCTCGCCCGTTCCGCTCGAGCTCGTCGACGACTTCGAGACCATGATCGCGCTGCCCGCCCAGGGAACGGCCGATCTGCGGGCCGCGATCGTGCCGCACGCGAGGGCCTCTCTCGCCTACGCGCGGGCCGAGAACGCACGGTATTCGTCCGACTCGGGCGGCAGGCCCGGGGTGTCGTATCGCGCCTACGCCAGCGCGATCGCCGAGCACGAGCGTCGCGTCGGCCGGCGCGCGCACTCGTTCGAGCTCAACGTGCAAGTACTTCCGCTGACCCAGCGCGGGGTGTGGTGGATCGGTTCGCTCACGGTCGCCGTGACCGACGGACTGCGCGGCGACGTGGTCGCGTTCGACGCGGCCATCCACCCGATCATCGCCGAGCTCGCCTGATCAGTCGGGCAGCTGCACCCGCTCGTGGTCGACGACCACCTCGCGCGTTCGTCGCCCGACCGTGCGGTCGAAGATCAGCGCGACGACACCGCCGATCGCGATCCCTGCGGGCACGCAGATGAGGGCGATGAAGCCGAACACCTGCATGGGCGCGTACTCGATTCCCGTGTACTGACTGGTCTCGGCGGGGCGGGAGAACGCCAGCGTCAGGATCATCGCCATGACGATGCCGAGCGCGGCGCCCGCAACGAGGAAGACGCTGTACTTCGGGGCCCGGCGCACGGTGACCGTCTCGACCTCGTCGGTGACGGAGGGAGGCGGTGCGTACTCGGGCTGGGCGGCCATACCCCTATTGTCGCACCGCGCGCCCCGCGTGGCGCCGCCGGTGTCTCGACGCCTAGGAGATCGTCCTGCGCTGCCAGGGCAGCAGCTGCATGAGACCGAGCACGGCGATGATCGACAGCCCCAATGCCGCGGCCGTGCCGAGCAGCGGCACCACGACCGGCGACATCGCGGTCGCCGTGTCGGGCACGAGCCCGCGGGGCGACGGCACGGTCGTCAGCGCGGCCGTCGCGACGATCGGCAGTGACGGGACGGACGGCACCTCGGGGGGCGACGCGATCGCCGGGGCCCTGCGCACCGGGTTGGAAGGCGTGGCGCCGGCAGCCTGCGCGCCGCCACCGACGCCCGCCGCGGGGGCGGTGACCGGGGCGGATGCGTCGTAGCTGACGGTGAGCGCGGTCGCGGGCTTGGCGGGGTCGCGCACCCCGCCGGAGGTCAGCCAGTATGCGCGCTGGCCCGTGCGGCTCTGGTAGTCGACGAAGCTCTGCGGGAACGATCCCCAGTACACCTGGTTCTGCGCGGTGCGGGGCGCCTGGCCCTCCGTGACGGTGACGCCCAGGTACTCCGGAACCACCGAGAACCCGGCGCCTGCCGAGGAGTCGACGCCGCGCACCTCGGCGAGCACGATCGACTGGTCGGGGAGCTTCTCCCACTTCGTCGTGTCGTCCATCGACGTGCCCCACCCGCTGGCCGTGCCCACGAGGCGACCCGCGCCGGAGGCGTCGATCGTGAGCACCGGGTCGGTGACCGACCAGTAGGTCATGCCCCCGTAGAAGACGACCGTGAACGAGCCGCTCCAGCGCAGATCCATGCCGCCGTCGGCGCGGACGGAGCCGGTTCCGCCGTCGATCACCACGGCGTTCCCCGAGGCGCGGGTCACGCTCGACGTGGTCACCGCACGACCCTCCGGGTCGAGGCACCGGGTGTCGAACGACGCCGGCACCCACTCGCCGGCGGCGGTGGGCTTCTCGATGCGCACCGAACCGGCACGGGCCGCATACAGCCCGTCGCCCGCGCCCCAGACGCGAGCGCTGCCGGCGTCGCCGGCGCGCCCCGCGCTGAGGAAGTTGCACCCGCCGGCGAAGGCACCGGCCCCCGCCTCGGTGTTGAGGCCCCAGCGCAGCTGCGCGTTCGTGATCGTCGTGCCGCCGCCCGGGCTCACCGGCACCTCGACGAACTCGGGAACGGTGACGGTGATCTCATCCGGCGCCGCGACCGCGGGGGCGACGCCCCCGAGCGAGAGGGCGCCCGCGGCGAGGAGGGTGGCGACGGCTGCCAGAAGACGGCGGGTCATCGCACGACCTCCATCGCCGTCGTGGACGGGGCCACGGGTTCGGATGCTGCGGCCGTCGCAGCTGCGACCGCGACCGCGGCATCCGCCTTCCGCGCCTTCTTGCGCCGGTGACGACGACGCAACCCCGCGATCACACTCGTGACGATGAGGACGACGGCGAGCACGATGCTCGACAGCAGCACGACCACCACCCACTGCGGCGTATCGGGCGTCGCCGCGGAGACGAGGCCCGCGGTCGCGCTGCTGCCGGTGACGGTGACCTCGGCCTCGGCCACGACCCCGGATGCCGCGCCGCGCAGGCTCACGAGGTGGGTGCCGTCGCGCGCGTCGGACGGCACGGGGAGCGCCCCCGCGACCTCGCCGAGCGAACCGGCGGTGAGCGGCCCGACCGCGGTGAGTCCGGAGTCGAGCGAGGCCACCACCTGCTCCCCGGGCGTGAACCCCTGACCCGTGAAGACGATGGAGGTGCCCGCCTCGACGAAGCCCGACGCGAGTCCGACCCGCACGGAGCCTGCGGGAGCCGCCGCGGGAGCCGCCGCGGGAGCTACCGCCCCGCCCGCGGCGGGCGCCGGTGCCGCACCGAAACGCACCGGCGTGAACGTCTCGTTGTTGGCGTTCTTCACGCCGTGCGCACCGATCGTGATGATTCCGCAGGTGACCTCGCGGCAGTCGACCTCCGACACCCGGCCGTCGCGGTCCTGGCTCTCGAAGATGGCGCCAGGCACGACCATCGACAGGGTCCACGACCCGTCGGCGGCGAGCACTCCGTTGGCCGAGGACTCGGTCTGGCTGCCCGGGAACGCGAGGAATCGCTGGTAGCCGGCGTTGTCGGCCGACTCCGCATCGGGGACGTAGCGGTAGTCGCTGCCGACCCCGCCTCCCTGCGACGGGCGCCACGACCCGCCGGCGGCGTCATCGACCCAGCCGAACAGCACGTAGACGCCGCCGAAGCCCTTCGGAATCGACTGGAAGCCGGTGCCGCTCACCGTCACCTCCGTCGCGTACTCGGCAGACAGAAGGCCGCTGCCGTCGGGACCGGTGACCGTCACGCCCGCGGCCGCCCAGGCAGGCGTCGCAGCCGCGATCGCCGAGGTCGCGATCGCCGAGGCGATCGCGAGGGCGGCGAGCGGTCGGACTCGGCGGTGGGTGCTGGCGGTCATGCGATGCGCTCCTCGGAAGAGTCGGAGGGGGTGGCGGACGGGTCGGCGATCACCAGGAGCGAACCCCCGGGCCCGTCGACGACGTGGATGGGATGCCGGTACACCCGCGTGAGCAGGTCGGGATCGAGCACCTCCCGGGGGGCGCCCACGGCGATGAGCCGCCCGGCCTCGAGCAGCGCGATGCGATCGGCGTAGGCCGCCGCGAGTGCGAGGTCGTGCAGCACCACGACCGCCGCGCCACCGGCTGCGACACGGGCGCGGGTGTGGGAGAGCACGCGGTGCTGGTGCCGGATGTCGAGGCTCGCGGTGGGCTCGTCGAGCAGCGCGATCGCGCATTCCTGTGCGAACGAGCGTGCGAAGGCGACGCGCGCCCGCTCGCCGCCCGAGAGGGAGGTCACCGGACGCGCCGCGAACGCCTCGACCTCGCTCGCGGCGAGCGCGAGGCGGACGGCATCATCGTCGCGGTCGGCCTCGGGCCGCCGACGCCACGGTGCCCTCCCCATGGCGACCACCTCGGCCGAGAGGAAGGGGAACGACACCTCGTTGCTCTGGGTGAGCACAGACCGCCGACGGGCACGATCTTCCACGCGGTGGCGCTCGAGGCGCCGACCGTCGAGTTCGACCTCGCCGTCGTCGGGCACGCGGTCGCCGGCGAGCACCGACAGGAGCGTGGACTTCCCGGCCCCGTTGGGTCCGACGAGCACGAGCATCTCGCCGGGGTGCAGGTCGAGGTCGACGCCGTCCAGCAGCCGGCGGCCGCCGATCGACACGCCGACGTTGCGTGCACGCAGCACGGCGGCCATCACCCCCACCCCCCGGAGCGGCGCCGCGTGCGCCGGAGCAGCCAGAAGAAGAAGGGGCCGCCGATGAGGGCGGTGATCATGCCGATAGGAAGCTCCGAGTTCGGCACGACGGTGCGCGCGACGAGGTCGGCGGCGACGAGCAGCACCGCTCCGCCCAGTGCGCTGGCGGGAAGGAGAAGCCGATGGCCCGGGCCGAGCAGCATCCTCATCAGGTGAGGCACCACCAGTCCGACGAAGCCGATGATGCCGCAGAAAGCCACCGCGGCCCCGGTGAGGAGCGCGATGACGACGATCGCGACGACGCGCAACCGCTCCACCCGCACACCGAGGTGCTCTGCCTGCCGCTCGCCGAGTGCGAGCAGGTCGAGGTCTGCCGACAGCAGCAGGCAGACGACGACACCCACGGCCACCAGCGGTGCGACGATCGTGACGTCCTGCCACCGCGTGCCGTTGAGCGACCCGAGCTGCCAGAACACGATCTGCTCGCGCTCCTGGGTCGACCCGAGGTAGGTGAACAGGGCGATCGCCGCGCCCCCGATCGCGTTGACCGCGATGCCGGTGAGGACGAGCGTGACCACCTCGGTGCGCCCATCGGCGCGCGCCGAGGTGTAGACGACGATGGTCGCGGCGAGTCCGCCGAGGAAGGCGAACAGCGGCAGGGTCAGAGGCCCGGCGAACGACAGCCCGAAGACGATCACCGCAGACGCGCCGACGGCCGCGCCCGACGAGATGCCGATCACCCCGGGCTCGGCGAGCGGATTGCGGAACACGCCCTGCATGACGGCACCGGCGGTCGCGAGCGAGGCACCGACGAGCACCGCCATGAGCAGGCGCGGAAGGCGGACGAGCCAGAGGGTCGCCTCGCCGTTCACGTGCGTCATGGCCGCACCGCTCGGCAGCGACATCCAGCCCGCGCCGACCGAGGAGACGAATCCGTTCCACCCTCGGGCGAACGACCCGAGCACCTCAGCGGCAGGGATCGAGAGCTGCCCGGTGCCGGCCGAGACGACCGTCAGCACGATGAGCGCCACGCCCATCGCGACGAAGGTCGTGATCGTGACCGCACGGCGATCCCGACGACTCGGGACGGCGACGGGGGCGGCGACGGCGACCGCCTGGGTCGCGGCGCTCACCCCGCCGACTCCGGCGCGTAGATCGCCACGGCGAGCGCGTCGAGGGTCTGCGCGGTGTTCGGACCGAAGCTCAGGATCGTCGCGTCGGCCATGTCGACGATGCGGCGGTTGCGGCCGGCGTCGGTCTGGGCGACGGCCGGGAGGTGCTCGGCGAGCCCGTCGACGCCTCCGACCGAGGCGAGCCCGTCGGTCATCATCAGGATGAGATCGGGGTTGGCGTCGATGAGCGCCTCGTCGGTGACCGGGCGCATCCCCTGCCAGCCGATCTCGCCGGCGATGTCGACGCCGCCCAGGGCCGTGATGAGGGTGTCGGCGCCGGACTCCTCGCCGAACAGGTAGTAGACGCCCGACTGCCCCCGCACGTAGAGGAACATCATGCGCAGCCGCTGCGACGGGTCTGCCGGGGCGACGGCGGCGATCTCGGCGACCTTGGCGTCGACGGCCGCCGTGGTGCGTGCGGCGAGCGTCTTCCCCCGCTCGGCCACGCCGAGGGCGTCGGCGACCTGCTGGGTCAATGCGCCGACGGTGTCGATCGAACGGTGCGAGTCGACGACGACGACCGCGATGCCCGCGTCGCGCATCTGCAGGACCGTGTCCCACGGACCGAGGCTGGTGTCGGTGAGGATGACGGTCGGGGCGGCGTCGAGGATGGCCTCGGCGCTCAGCTCATGACCGTTCGCGGTGACGAGGGGCAGATCGGATGCCTCGGGGAACGCACTCGACACGTCGCGCCCCACGACCGACTCGCCCAGTCCGAGCTCGAAGACGATGCGGGAGAGCGACCCGTAGATGTCGAGGGCGAGGATGCGCGACGTGTCGGTGACGGTGACCGTCGTCCCCTGCGCGTCGACGACGGTCGCGGGCAGTGCTGCCGCGCCGTCGGTGACGGGGTCTATCGCACCGTGGGCGGCGACCGCGGTCGACGGGCCCTGCCACGACAGCGGGTCGGCGATCGGCGAGGCCTCCGCGAGCGGCGGGGTCGCGGGGGCCGCGTCGCCGGGGCCGGCTGCGGCACCGGTGCACCCGGCGAGCGCCAGCGCCGCGACGAGCAGCACGGCGGACAGGGAGAACGAGCGACGTCTCTCGGTGATGGTCATGACGGCCCCCGGGCGGGTCGGAAGGTGGTCGAAGTTAGGTAAGGCTTACTTCCATGTTGCCCGAGTGAGCTCGGTCGTGGTTAGGTAAGCCTCACCTACTATCCCACATCCTTTTCTCAGGATGACGCCCGGCACCCGACATCGCCGCGCGGCACGGGATGGCATCACGAAAGGAACGAACGTGGATTCTTCGACCATGCGTCGGCGGTTCAACCGCGCGGCCGCCGTCGTCGCGGCCGCGGCGCTGGCCCTCGGCGGCGCGGTGGCTTTCGCTGCGCCCGCGCAGGCGGCGACCGCGGGGGCGGTGACCAACGCCACCCTCAGCTGGGGGCTGAGCGGCGAAGCGGGAGGCGGCGCATTCTTCGGCGGCTGCAACTTCCTCAGCGCCGGCAAGGCGGGTAACACCGGCAGCTCCCGCGTCTGGACCGAGGCCGACGGCTTCTTCCAGACCACCGCGGGCAACGTCACCGTCACCAAGCCCGACGCCACGGGCACGCAGGTGCCCGTGGCCTGGGCCGACAAGTGCAAGAACCCCTCCGGCACCGCCGTGAGCGCGGCGTCGACGACGTCGCTGACGAAGATCCAGGTCACCATCTCCGACGGCCAGGGCCAGGTCGCCTCCGACGGCTCGGTACAGCTCGCGTGGGACGGCGATTTCACGGTCGCCTTCTACGGGGGCCTGACGTACTGGACCGCGTCCGACCCGACGCTCTCGCTCGACGCGGACGGCAACGGTCAGCTGACGGCAACGGCCAGCGGCTACGGCACGTCGATGGAGGACCAGACGCAGTGGGTGCCGATCGCCGACCAGCAGATCGTGCTCGCCGACATCGCGGCCGGCCAGGTCTCAGACACCGGCTTCACGGCGACGCCCGCCTACCTGGGCGTCGAGGTCACCACGACGGGCACCGCTCAGGCGCGCACCGGCGCGAACTGGGGGTCGTTCCCGCAGTCGTACGTCGACTTCCAGAACCTCACCGGTCAGTCGAGCTACTGGTACTCCTCGGGCGGATCGCGAGACGCCGCCAAGCCGGCCAGCCCGATCAGCGTGAGCTACTCCGTCGCGGCCGCTCCGGCCGCACCGTCGGTGTCGGTCTCGAAGACGGAAGGCATCTCTCGCGCCGGTGAGACCCTGACGGTCACCGGGTCCGGCTTCGTGCCGAGCGGCACCGCCACCGACGGCACCCGCCCGCCGCTGGCCGGGCAGTTCAGCGGCGCCTACGTCGTGTTCGGCAAGTTCCTCGACGCGTGGAAGCCCTCCGCGGGGGCGGCGAGCTCGGCGCGCAAGGTGCTGACGCAGAAGTGGGCCGTCCCCGAGGCGAGCGCGGCGACGATCGGCGGCGCGAACGCCGGTGCGATCACGCTGCAGGCCGACGGATCATTCTCCGCCCAGATCACCGTCTCGGCCTCGGAGGCGAACGACCTGCTCGCCGGCAACTACGGCATCTACACCTACGGCGGCAGCGGCACCGTGTACGCCCCGTTCGAGACGTTCACGCCGCTCACCTTCACGAGTGCCGACGACGTGGTGGTCGAGATCCCCGAGTGGGTCGACGAGGCGACCGGCTCGTTCGGCTGGGCGTTCGCGGGCTCGAGCCCCGCGAACCTCGGCGTCGCCGCGCAGGAGGGCACGAACTTCGTCGCCTCCGGATCGCTCACCGACATCGTCGTGACCGACACCCGCGCCGGCGGAACGTCGCCGTACACCTGGTCGATCGCCGGGCAGGCGTCGGACTTCACCTCGGGTGCGCAGACCTTCACGGCCGGCTTCCTCGGCTGGACCCCGAAGATCGTCGCCGGCGGCAGCCTCGTCTCGGCGGGCGCACCGGTCACCTCGAGCCAGCTCGGCGGCACCGGGCTCGCGGCCTCGCGCGCCCTCGCATCGTCGACCGCGGCCGTCACCGCCACGGTCGGCGCCGACCTGTCGCTCGTGCTTCCCGGCACGACCCCGGCGGGTCAGTACACCAGCACCATCACCATCACCGCCCTGTCGGAGTGAGCGTGCGCGGGGTCCCGGCCACCGCCGGGGCCCCGCGTCCGCCCCCGCAGACCCCTGACCCGAAAGACCCGCCGTGCCCGCTCAGCGCTCCACGACGATGCTCGCCGCCGCGATCGCATCCGCCCTCCTCGTCCTCGGACTCGCCACCCCCGCGATCGCGGCGGACAGCGGCGGCGTCGCGTGGACGGTGAAGACCGTCGACAGCGAAAACGGGACGGGGCGGGGCAGCTTCAGCTACGACCTCGAACCGGGCGCCACCGTCAGTGACGCCATGGTCGTCGTTAACACGGGTACCGTCGCCCTGCCCCTCGACGTCTACGCCGCCGACGCCTTCACCACGGCCGGGGGCGACATCGACCTCGTCGCCGAGGCGTCCGACTCCGATGACGCCGGCCTCTGGGTGAGCGTGGCGACCTCCGAGATCGTGCTCGAACCGGGCGCCCAGGCCGAGATCCCCTTCACCCTCACCGTGCCCGACGGCGCGCAGCCGGGCGACCACGCCGCGGGCCTCGTGACGTCGCTCGCGGGCGCCGACGCCTCGGCCATCCTGTCGGTGGAACGCCGCCTGGGCACCCGCATCAACGTCCGCGTGGCCGGCACCCTGCTGCCCGCCGCCCAGGTCGAGAACGTGCGCGCCGCGTACACACCGTCGTGGAACCCCTTCGAGGCCGGAACGCTGACGGTCGACTACGCCCTCCGCAACACCGGCAACACCCGCCTGACGGGCGTCGGCGCGATCGAGGCCGCGGGCCCCGTGGGACTGTTCGCGAGCCGCACGCCCGCGGAGCAGCTCGACGAGGTCATCCCGGGCTCGACGATCGAGGTGCGCCGCACCCTCCCCGTCTCGGCCCTCGGGTGGGTATCGGGGGCGGTCGTCATCGACCCCGAGGGCGTCGGGCTCGGGGCGGGGCAGCTCGCATCCGTCGTTACGGATTTCTCCGCGCCCGCCGTGCCGTGGAGCCTCGTCGCGCTCCTCGTGGTCGTCGCCGGGCTCGTCGTAGCCGCCGTGATGCTCGTCCGCCGTCGGCGCGCGGCCGGGCCGACGACCGAGGGCGCGCCGTCAGGGGCGCAGGGGAAGCAGGGCTGAGAGGTCGGCTCGCACGCCCGACGCGACGATGCGGCCCGCGGCCGCAGCATCCACCCATTCCTCGCCGCCCGTGGCCAGGGCGATCCACGTCGCGGCGTCGGTCTCGACGACGTTCGGCGGCGTGCCGCGGGTGTGCCGCGGCCCCTCGATCACCTGGACCGCACCGAACGGAGGAACCCGCACCTCGACGGAGTTGCCCGGAGCCTTCTCGACCAGCAGCTGCAGCAGGTAGCGCACGGCGGTTGCGAGGTCGGTGCGCGCCGGCGGGTGGCCGGCGGCATCGGCGGCCGAGACCGCCCCCAGTGCCGCGCGTCCGTCGCCGGTCTCGATGCGTCGCGCCATGGCCCCCACGCTACGCGCAGAATGCAGGAGAGACGGCGCTGCCGCGGCCCCTGCACCGCCTGCGCGTCGATTCGTCCTGCGTTCTGAACAAGCGCGCGCGAAAACGCGGTCGATAGGGTGGGCGGGTGAGAATCCTCGTCCTCGGCTCCGGTGCGCGCGAGCACGCCATCATCCTCGCCCTGCGTTCGGAGGATGAGGCACACGCGATCTTCGCCGCGCCCGGCAACGCCGGCATCGCCTCCGACGCGCACCTCGTCGACCTCGATCCGAACGACCCCGATGCCGTCACGGCCTTCGCCGACGACGAGTCGATCGACCTGGTCGTCGTCGGCCCCGAGGCGCCTCTCATCGCCGGCGTCGCCGATGCGCTGCGCACGCGTGGCATCCCCGTGTTCGGCCCCGGCAAGGCGGCGGCGCAGCTCGAGGGCTCCAAGGCGTTCGCGAAGCGGGTGATGGATGCGGCGGGGGTGCCCACCGGCCGTGCCCTGCGCGCCCAGGACTCCGCCGCCGTCGCCGCAGCTCTCGACGAGTTCGGCGCGCCCTACGTGGTCAAGGCCGACGGCCTCGCCTCGGGCAAGGGCGTCATCGTCACGAGCGACCGCGCCGAGGCCATCGGCCACGCGGAGGCGTTCCTCCCCCGCGGCCCCGTGCTGATCGAGGAGTTCCTCGAGGGCCCGGAGGTGTCGCTGTTCTTCCTCTCCGACGGCGACACCGTTCGACCCCTCAGCCCCGCGCAGGACTACAAGCGCCTGCGCGACGCAGACGCCGGCCCGAACACCGGCGGCATGGGCGCGTACTCGCCGCTGCCGTGGCTGTCGGAGCGCTTCGGCGGCGAGGAGGAGTTCGTCGACCTGGTCACCCGCGAGGTGGCCGAGCCCGTCGTCCGCCAGCTCGACGCCGAGGGCACGCCGTTCATCGGGCTGCTCTACGCCGGCCTCATCCTCACCGACGCCGGGGTCCGCGTGATCGAGTTCAACGCGCGCTTCGGCGACCCCGAGACCCAGGTCGTGCTGCCGCGCCTCGTCGACCCGCTGTCGCAGCTGCTGCTGGCGACGGCCTCCGGCACCCTCGAGAGCCACCCGCGGCCCGCCTTCGCCGACGCCACCGCGGTGACCGTCGTGCTCGCCAGCGCCGGCTACCCGGAGGCGCCCCTCACCGGGCGCACCCTGCGCGGGCTGGATGCGGCGGCCGACGTCGACGGCGTGCACCTCGCGCATGCCGCGACCGCCCGCGTCGACGACGGCCTGGTCGCCACCGGTGGCCGCGTGCTGAGCGTCGTGGCGCTGGGTACGACGTTCGCCGAGGCGCGTGCCAGCGTGTACCGCGCGATCGAGGCGATCGAGCTCGAGGGCGGTCAGTACCGCACCGACATCGCCGCGCGGGTCGCCGCGTACTGATCGCGCGGCAACGCCCGGCCTCAGTGGCCGGCGCCGAGACCCCCGCTGAGCCGACGGTGGAACGCTGTCGTCGCCTCGTTCATCCCCTCGAAGACGACGCTCTTGCCGTGCGCGGCGTACTTCGTCTCGATCGCGTCGAGGGCCGCCACCGTCGAGGCGTCCCAGACGTGCGAGCGTGAGAGGTCGACGACCACGCGGTCGGGGTCGGACGCGTAGTCGAACTGGGTCGTGAGGTCGTTGCTCGACGCGAAGAACAGCTCGCCGTCGACGGTGTAGCGCACCGCGTCGTCGCCGGCGTCGCTGCGGGTCACGGTGGCGAAGTGCGCCACGCGACGGGCGAAGAGCACCATGGCGGCGACCACGCCCACGATCACCCCGATCGCGAGGTTGTGCGACCAGACGGTCACGGCGACGGTGAGCACCATGACGGCGGTCTCGCTCTTGGGCAGGCGCCGCAGGGTCGACAGGCGCACGCTGTGCCAATCGAAGGTCGCGACCGAGACGACCACCATGACGGCCACGAGCGCGGCCATCGGGACGATCGCGACCACGTCGCCGAAGACGAGCACCAGCACCAGGAGGAACACGCCGGCCAGGAACGTCGAGATGCGCGTTCGGGCACCGGAGGCCTTCACGTTGATCATCGTCTGGCCGATCATCGCGCAGCCGCCCATGCCCCCGAAGGCTCCCGAGAGGATGTTGGCCGCACCCTGTGCCCACGCCTCGCGGGTCTTGGGCGAGTGGGTGTCGGTGATCTCGTCGACGAGCTTCGCCGTCATCAGCGATTCGAGGAGTCCCACCACCGCCATCGCCAGGGCGTACGGCGCGATGATCGCGAGCGTGTCGAGGGTGAGGGGCACCTGCGGCAGGAAGAGCTCGGGCAGGCTCCGCGGCAGCTCGCCCTGATCTCCGACCGTCGGCACCGCGATCGAGAAGACGACGACGGCCGCCGTGAGCAGCACGATGGCGACCAGCGGCGCCGGCACGACACGCGTGAGACGCGGCATGAGGAACATCACCAGAAGGCCCGCGGCCGTCAGGGGATAGACCGCCCAGGGGACGCCGATGAGGTGCGGCACCTGCGAGATGAAGATGAGGATCGCGAGCGCGTTGACGAAGCCCACCATGACGCTGCGCGGAATGAAGCGCATGAGCTTGGCCACCCCGACCACGGCGAGCACGATCTGGATGGCCCCGCCCAGCAGCACGGTCGCGATGAAGTAGTCCATGCCGTGGTCGCGGACGACGGGGGCGATCACCAGCGCAACCGCGCCGGTGGCCGCCGTGATCATCGCGGGACGACCACCGAGGAACGCGATGGCGACGGCCATCACGAACGAAGAGAAGAGTCCGACGCGCGGATCGACGCCCGCGATGATCGAGAACGCGATGGCCTCGGGGATCAACGCGATCGCCACCACGAGCCCCGCCAGCACCTCGCGGGTGAGCAGGCGCGGGCTCCGCAGCGCCTGCAGGACGGTGGGTTCGATGCGGGGCCGCGCGGGGCCGGCGGGGGCGATGGACATGGAGACTCCCGGGGATCTGAAGGGATGGGGTCGCGCGCCGGGGCGGCGCGAGCACGCCGGGCGAAGAGAATGGAGGAGGCGGAGAGACCGCCGGGAGAAACTCTACCCTTACGTAAGGGTTGGTTGGAGCGACATGGGCGACCGCACGATGCACATCGGCGAGCTCGCCGACCGCCTCGGTCTCTCGCAGCGCTCATTGCGGCACTGGGACGAGATCGGATTGCTCACGCCCTCGGGGCGCAGCGACGGCAACTTCCGCGTGTACTCGGAGGCCGACGAGGAGAAGGGCCGCTTCGTCATGCTCATGAAGCCGCTCGGCTTCAGCCTCGACGAGATCGCCGAGCTCGCCGCCTCGCGCGACGCCTCGCCGCAGCATCCGCTCGCCGCCCTGAGCCCCGAGCGCCGCACCCACTTCGCCGAAGCGGCGAGATCACGCGGCGAGAAGCTCCGCCGCGACCTCGCCGCCGTCGACGACTTCCTCGCCCTGACCGACCAGGAGTGAGACGAGCCGATCCCGGATGCTGAGGACCGACGCCCCGGCGCCGGGCCCCCCGCATCCGGCATCGCGTCAGTTCTCGACGACCGCGCGATCGGCCCGCGCGGCCCCGCGGGCCGGGATCACCGTGGGGCGCCGGAGGAAGAGCACGGCGACGATGCCGACCACCATCACGGCGGCCGGAAGCAGGATCGTCTGCGACATCGCCTCGGCGAAGGGCCCGGCCACCGCGGCAGGCAGCGTTCCGCCGGCGAACCCGCTGGTCGCATCCGACGCGCCGGGGAGGTTGGCCTCGAGCCGCGACTGCATGAACGCGGCGATCGCGGCCGAGCCGAGCACCGAACCGATCGTGCGGGTGGCGTTGTAGATGCCCGCGCCGGCGCCCGCCTGATCGCGCGGCAGCATCCGCGTCGCGGTGGTCGCCAGGGGGCCCCACATGCCCGCGTTGCCGATGCCCATCATCGCGGAGGGCAGGAGGAACATCCAGATCGGGGTGTCGAGGTTCATCAGCGTCGAATACCAGACGAGCGATCCGGCCACGAGTGCGAGTCCGGGCACCAGCAGGAAACGCGGGTCGGTGCGGTCGAGCAGCCGGCCGGCGAAGGGCGCGAGCACGCCCGACAGAACCGCCATCGGGATCAGCAGGAGCGCCGACTGGGTCGGAGTGAGCCCGCGGGCGAGCTGGATGAAGAAGAACAGCGGCAGCGTCATGCTCGTCACGGTGAATCCGACCGTGGTGATCGCGAGGTTCGACACCGAGAAGTTGCGCTCCCGGAAGAGCGCCAGAGGCACGAGCGGCTCGGCCTTCGTGCGGGCCTGCGTCCAGATGAAGACCGCGAGCACGACGACGCCGGCGGCGATCATCGCCCACACCCAGCCCGCCCAGTCGTAGTGCTCGCCCTCCTGCAGGCCGAACACGATCAGGAACAGGGCGATCGCGCTGAGGATCACGCCGAGGATGTCGAACCGGTGCGGGCTCGTCGTGAGCTTCGGGACGAGACGCCAGGCCGCGACGAACGCGATCACGCCGACGGGGATGTTGACGAAGAAGATCCATTCCCAGCCGAATCCGTCGACGAGAAGCCCGCCGGCGAGAGGCCCGACGAGCGTCGCGACGCCCGCGGTGGCTCCCCACAGGCCCATGGCGGCGCCTCGGCGGTTCGCCGGGAAGGTGCGGGTGATGACGGCCATCGTCTGCGGGGTCATCATCGCGGCGCCGAGCCCCTGCACGGCGCGCGCGATCACGAGCACCTCGAGCGAGCCCGACAGGCCGCACGCCAGCGAGGCGAGGGTGAAGACGGCGAGACCGATGAGGTAGATGTTCTTCGGGCCGAAGCGGTCGCCGAGGCGTCCGGTGATCAGCAGCGGAACCGCGTAGGCGAGGAGGTACGCGCTGGTGACCCACACGACGTTGTCGAGGTTGGTCGTGGCGGGGTCGAGGGCCGCCTTGATCGCGGGGTTCGCGACCGAGACGATCGTGGTGTCGACGAGGATCATGAAGAATCCGATGACGAGCGCGAAGAGCGCGGGCCAGGGGCTTCTCTCGGGGGTGGCTGTGGCGACGGGCGCGGTGCGCGGTGAAGTCATGACAGGGACTTTCGGATAGCGGCGTTGGAGTGACGTACGTGGTCGGGGATCTCATCGACCCCCCACGGGAGCGAGCCGTCGACGAGGCGCGCGTGAAGGGCGTCCTGCCAGGCGAGCTCGGCGTCGAGGACGGCGGCCTGGCGGCTCACCTCGACGAGGAACTGATCGGGGACGCCCCGGGTGGTGGAGTCGGAGAGCCCCGCCCGATGTCCGTCGAGTTCGGCGACGAGGGCGATGCGACGCTCCGCGAGGAGAGCGACGACCTCGCCCCGGTCGAGGTTGTGGGCCTCGGCGAGCGCGATGCGGAACTCCGCCGGGCGATCCATGCGAGGAAGCTCTCGGCGCACCCATTCGACGACGGCCGTCTCACCCGCATCGGTGAGCCGGTAGGTGGTGCGCTCGGGGCGGTTGCCGTCGCGATCGACCCCCACCTCGATGACGAGCCCCGCCCGCTCGAGCCGCGAGACGGTGTGGTAGAACGTGCCGTTCTGGATGCGCACGAGCCGGTCGTCGCGGCGCTGACGCAGGATCCGCATCATCTCGTACGGATGCATCTCGCCCTCGCGCAGGAGCGCGAGCACGACGACCCCGAGGGGCGTCAGGCGGGCGGCGTCGCTCATTCGGTCACTCCATCTCGACTAGTCCACGTGGACTATATGCCTTCGGGTGGCGCGACACCACCGCACCGGCGGGCTCGCCGAATCGCGCACCGCGCCGCCCCCGCGATAATGGGCGCATGAGCTCGACGACCGAACTGCCCGGCTGGCGTCACGTCTACTCCGGGAAGGTGCGCGATCTCTACGTGCCGGACGGCTCCGACGGGGCCACCGACCGCATGCTCGTCGTCGCGAGCGACCGCGTGAGCGCCTTCGATCACGTGCTCTCCCCCGGCATCCCCCAGAAAGGCGAGCTGCTCACCGCGCTGAGCCTGTGGTGGTTCGACCGTCTCGGCGGCGGCGACGGGGGCCCTCGCATCCCGAACCACCTGATCGCCGACCACGTGCTCGTCGGTGAGGAGCCTCGCGAGATCATCCCGCGAGAGGTCGTCGCCCGATCGATGCTGGTGCGCTCGCTCGAGATGGAGCCGATCGAGTGCGTCGTGCGCGGCTACCTCACGGGATCCGGGTGGGCCGAGTACCGGGCGTCGGGAACCGTGTGCGGCATCGCCCTGCCCGCGGGCCTGTCCAACGGCGACCGACTGCCCGAGCCGATCTTCACCCCCGCGTTCAAGGCACCCCTCGGCGAGCACGACGAGAACATCTCGTTCGAGCGCACCGTGGAGATCGTCGGCGCCGAGAGCGCGGCGCAGCTGCGCGACACGTCGCTGGAGATCTACCGGCGCGCGGCGGCGACCGCCGAGGAGCACGGGCTCATCCTGGCCGACACGAAGTTCGAGTTCGGTCGCGACTCCGCCGGCACCCTGGCGCTGGCCGACGAGGTGCTCACGAGCGACTCGTCGCGATACTGGGATGCGGCGGCCTGGGCCTCGGGAACCACGCCCGAGGAGCGCATGGCCAGCTTCGACAAGCAGATCGTGCGCGACTGGCTCGCCGCGAACTGGTCCGACCGCGAGGGCGAGCCGCCCGCGCTCCCCGCCGACGTCGTCGAGCGCACCCGCGACCGCTACGCCGAGCTGCTCGAGCGCCTCACCGCGGCGTGATCACGCGAGGCGTCGGGTCGTCGAACCCGTCGTAGAGCCGTACCTCCGACCACGGGACCGGGGCGTCGGCGAAGACCGGTTCGAGCAGCATCCACATCTCCTCCGTGTCGTCCCCGACGAAGTAGAGCTCGTAGGTGCCGTTGCCGACGTCGTTCCCGTCGATCCATCCCGCGTCCGCGTCGGCGAGCGCCTGGTCGGCTGCGAGCTCGGTCTCGAGCAGCTCGTCCATCGGATCGAGATCGGACTCGGCCTCCCGATCGTCGAAGGAGACGACCACCCAGTCGTCGCCCTCACCGTCCGCGGGCGCGACACTCTCGGCCGGGGTCGCCCCGGCCGCCGGCGCGGCGGGCGGGGCGGTCCACGTCATCAGCGGCGCGCATCCGGACAAGAGACCGGCCGACGCGAGCATCCCCACCGCGAGCACGAACGATCCCCGACGACGCATCTCCATCCGCATACCGTAGAGCACCGATCGGGCACGCCGAGCGCACGGGGTACCCCCGGGCGCACGGGATCGGGGCGGCCGCATGCCGTGCGCTCGCGGGGCGGTCCGTGCTCTCGCACGGCGGCGGCCGCCCGCGTCGGTAAGGTGACGTGAGCGAATCTCCGGGAGGAACACCATGGCGCTATGGAAGCTGCACGGAAACGGCCGCACCGTCGCCCCCGGGGCCGTCGTCGCCCCCGATGAGCGCATGAACTGGGGAGCGACCGTCGCGATCGGCATCCAGCACGTCATCGCCATGTTCGGCGCGACGTTCCTCGTGCCGGTGCTCACCGGCTTCCCCGTCTCGACGACCCTCTTCTTCTCGGGCGTCGGAACGCTGCTCTTCCTCGTGGTCACCCGCAACAAGCTGCCCAGCTACCTCGGGTCGTCGTTCGCGTTCATCGCTCCGATCACCGCGGCGACCGCTACCGCCGGCACGGGGTCGGCCCTCGCGGGCATCGTCGCGGTCGGACTGCTGCTGGCCGCCGTCGGTGTGATCGTGCAGTTCGCGGGCCTCGGCTGGGTCGATCGCCTCATGCCGCCGGTGGTCGCCGGTGCGATCGTCGCCCTCATCGGGTTCAACCTCGCCCCCGTCGCCTGGACGTCGTTCCGCGAGGCGCCGCTGACCGGAACCATCACGCTCGCCGCGGTGATCCTCTTCAGCGTGCTGTTCCGCGGTTTCCTCGGGCGCATCTCGATCTTCCTCGGCGTGATCGTCGGGTACATCGCCGCCCTCATCCAGAACGAGATCGACTTCACCCCGGTGGCGGATGCGGCGTGGATCGGCTTCCCCGAGTTCCAGCTCGCGGATGTCACCTCGCCGCAGACCTGGTCGGTCATCGCGATGTTCCTCCCCGTCGTGCTCGTTCTCGTCGCCGAGAACGTCGGCCACGTGCGCGGTGTGGCGACGATGACGGATGCGTCGGTCAACCGTTCGACCGGCCGCGCGCTGATCGCCGACGGCGCGGCGACCACCCTCGCCGGCCTCTTCGGCGGCTCGGGCACGACGACCTACGGCGAGAACATCGGCGTCATGGCGGCGACCCGCGTCTACTCGACCGCGGTGTACTGGGTCGCGGGAGCCGCGGCGATCGCGCTGAGCCTCTCGCCGAAGATCGGCGCGGTCTTCAACACCATTCCGCCCGGGGTTCTCGGCGGCGTCACGACCGCCCTGTACGGGCTCATCGGCATCATCGGCATCAAGATCTGGGTCGACAACCGCGTGGACTTCTCGCGCCCGGTCAACCAGTACACCGGCGCCGTCGCTCTCGTGCTCGCGATCGCCGGCTTCACGATGCAATGGGGTGACTTCCAGCTCGGCGCCATCGTGCTCGGCTCGGTGGCCGCGCTCGTCATCTACCACCTCGGCAACGCCATCGCGCGCCTGCGCAAGACCGGCGCCGACGACGGCGGACCGATCCCCGCGGTCGGCCCCCTCGGCGGCGATCCGCTCTAAGCCGCGGGGCGGGTCTCGGGACCGATCATCGTCTCGGCGTTCTGCGCGACCCACTCCACCAGCGGCAGCATGCGCTCCATGAGGTCACGTCCCAGGGGCGTGAGGCTGTACTCGACGTGCGGCGGCACCGACGGGAACGACTCCCGGTGTACGAGACCGTCATCACAGAGGGTCTTGAGGGTGCTCGCGAGCATCTTCTCGCTGATGCCGTCGATGGCTCGGCGCAGCGCCCCCCAGCGCAGCGTCCCGTCCGACAGCGAGGAGAGCACGAGGACACCCCACTTGCTCATGATGTGATCGAGCACCGTCCGGGTGCTGCACCCCTCGGAGAAGACCCCTTCGGTCGCGCCTCGGATTTCCGCAAAACTCACCGACATGCCAGTACCTTACGCAAAAGTGGGTACCTCCGTGAGGGATGGTTTCGCCGCATCCGTCGGTTCTTGCTCGTGTCCACACACGAAAGGCACCCCATGACCATCCTCGTCACCGGCGCGACCGGGCACCTCGGCCGCCTCGTCATCGACAGCCTCCTCGCCCGCGGAGCCGAACCGCACAGCATCGTCGCCGGCGCGCGCGACACGGCCAAGGCCGCCGACCTCGCCGCCCGCGGCGTGACCGTCAGGGCGCTCGACTACTCGGCGCCCGCGACCGTCACGTCGTCGCTCGAGGGCGTCGACACGGTGCTGCTCATCTCCGGGTCGGAGATCGGCCAGCGCACGGCGCAGCACCAGGCGGTCATCGACGCCGCCGTCGCCGCAAACGTGTCGAAGTTCGTCTACACGAGCCTCGCCCACGCCGACACGTCGGTGCTGCCGCTCGCTCCCGAGCACCAGGACACCGAACGGGCGATCGCCGCGTCGGGGCTCCCCGCCGTGATCCTCCGCAACAACTGGTACACCGAGAACTACGCCGCCGACCTCGCACGGGCCGCCGAGACCGGCGTCGTGGCGTCGAGCGTGGGCGACGGCCGCATCGCGTCCGCCACCCGGGCCGACTTCGCCGACGCGGCAGCGGTCGTGGTCCTCGAAGACGGACACGTCGGCGAGGTCTACGAACTCAGCGGCGACACGAGCTGGACGTTCGACGACTTCGCCGCGGCCGCCGCCGAGATCACCGGCCGCCCCGTCGCCTACCAGCCGCTGACGACGCAGGAGCAGAGCGCGGCCCTCGAGGCGGCGGGCCTCGACGCCGGCACGATCGGCTTCGTGACCGCGCTCGAGGCGGGCATCCGCGACGGAGCCCTCGCCGATGCCGACGGCACGCTGACGCGCCTCATCGGGCGTCCGACGACGCCGCTCGTCGCGGGTCTGCGCCCGCTCGTCTGACCCGCGGGGCGGCCGGCGGGCTCCGCCGGTCGCCCTGGAGCGGCACAGGCCCCGCGGCTAGGCTCGGGGGATGCCCGCCGAGATCACCACCCTTCCCGCCGACCCGACGTCGACCGCCGCGCTGGCCGGTCGCGGTCTGCGGATGTCCGCGATCGACGCCTCCGACGACGCCGCCGTCCGCGCCTGGGTCGAAGCCGACGCGCGCGGCTTCCACGACGGCGCTCCGACCGACGAGTTCCTCGCCGAGCTGCGCGACGACTTCGTGCTGCAGCGCACCGTCGGCGTCTTCGACGACACCCTCGCCGATCCCGCGATCCCGATCGCGACGGTCGCCGGCTGGCCCGCCCCCGTCACCCTCCCCGGCGGAGAGGTCGACGCGTGGGCGATCAGCGCGGTCACCGTCGCACCGACCCACCGACGCCGGGGCATCGCGCGGGCCATGCTCGAGGGTGAGCTGCGCACCGCCGTCGAAGCGGGGCTGCCGATGGCCGTGCTCACGGTGTCGGAGGCGACGATCTACGGTCGGTACGGCTTCGGCCCCGTCACCTGGGCGAGCCGGTTCGAGGTCGACGTGCGCCGCGCGGGCTGGGTCGGCGCCGACGCCCCGGGGCGCGTGCAGCTGGTCAGCCGCGACATCGCCATGACGACCGCTCGCACGCTCTTCGACGAGGCTCGTCGGGCGACGCCCGGCGACGTCGGCATCGTCGGGCACCGGTTCGACCGCCTCTTCGGCGCCCCCTCCGACGCCACCGAGCGCCGCAAGCGCCGCTTCGTGCGCTACGACGACGAGTCGGGCACGCCTCGAGGGCTCGGCGTCTACCACGTGAGCGAAGACCCGCACGACTGGTCGGCGCAGATCCTCGAGGTCGACTACCTTGCGACGACCACCGACGACGCCTACCGCGCGCTCTGGCGCTACCTGTTCGAACTCGACCTCATCGGCACGCTCAAGGCGTCGCTGCGTTCGACCGACGAACCGCTGACCTGGCTCGTGGCGAACCCGCGCATGATCCGCACCCTCGAGCTGCGCGAGCACCTGTGGGCGCGCGTGCTCGACGCGCCCGCCGTGCTGGGCTCGCGCACATACGGCGGGGCGGGCTCCCTCACCCTGCGCGTGAACGACCCGCTCGGGTTCGCCGACGGCGTCTTCTCGATCGAGACGGATGCGGCGGGCACGGCGCAGGTGTCGCAGGGCGAAGCATCCACCGGCCCGCTCATCGACCTTCCGGTCGACCTGCTCGCACCGCTCCTGTTCGGCGGCGTCTCGGCGACGACCCTCGCCGCGGCCGGACGCATCACCGAGCGCGCCCCCGGCGACGGGGCGGCCGCCGACGGCCTGCTGCGTTCTGCGCGCCAGCCGGTGCTCACGACCTGGTTCTGACCGACGCGGGTCAGGTCGACGCGCGCACCACGAGCTCGATCGGAAGGACGGTGGCGTGCTCGGGCGCACCGCCTCGGAGGATCTCGAGGAGGATCTCGACGAGGCGTTCGCCCTGACCGCGCGAGGGCTGACGGATGGTCGTCAGGGCCGGGGAGGTCGTCGCCGCGATCATCGAATCGTCAAAGCCCACGACGGCCACGTCGTCGGGCACCGCGAGCCCGGCGTCGCGCAGCACCCGCAGTGCGCCGCGCGCCATGAGGTCGCTCGCAGCGAAGACCGCATCGACCCCGTGCCCGCTCGCGAGGATGCGGCGCATCGCGGCGGCTCCGCCGTCCTCCGAGAAGTCGCCGTCCTCGACGGCCACGGGCGAGAGCCCTGCCTCGTCGAGCACGGCGCGGAACCCGTCGAGCCGGTCGAGCGAGGAGCGCATCGACGGCGGCCCCGTGATGGTCGCGATGCGCCGCCGGCCCCGCTCGAGGAGGTGCTCGGTGGCCGTGCGGCCACCGCCGACGTTGTCGCTGTCGACGACGTGGTCCTCTTCGCGCACGCGAACGCGTCGCCCGCCGTAGACGACGGGGATCGCCCCGGCGATGCGGTCGATGAAGGTGTCGTTGTCGTGGTGGGAGACGATGATCGCGCCGTCGACGCTGCCGCTGCGGAGGTAGCCGGTGGTCTTGTCACCCGGATCGCCCGTGGCGAGGATCACGTTGAGGATGTAGTCGGTGCTCGCCAATCGCGCCTGGATACCCGAGACGACCGCCGCGAAGAACGGGTCGCCGAAGAACCTCGCCGTATCCTCCGGGACGACGAGCGCGATCGCCTGGCTGTGCCGGCTCGCGAGCGCGCGCGCCGCCCGATTCGGCACGTAGTTGAGATCGTCGATCGCACGACGGACCGACTCCCGGGCGACCTCCGAGACCGCGGGCGAGCCGTTGACGACGCGCGAGACGGTCGAGCGCGACACCCCGGCGCGCGCCGCGACCTCTTCGATGGTCGACGCACTGATGACCATGACATTCCTCCCCGACCGGCGGAGAGTGCTACGAGGACGCGGGAAAGCCCTCGAGCGCGCGCGCGGCGATGATGCGACTGTACTGGAGCGCCGAATCCTTCAGCGTCCGTTCCTGGGTGTCATAGTCGACGCGCACGATGCCGAACCGCTTCTCGTAGCCCCACGCCCACTCGAAGTTGTCCAACAGCGACCAGTAGAAATAGCCGCGCACGTCGACCCCGTGCTCGATCGCGTCGAGCACGGCGCCCAGGTGGGCGCTGACGAAATCGGCCCGGCCGCCATCGTGCACGCGGCGCTCGCCGTCCTCCACGACCGGTTCGTCGTCGTAGGCGGCGCCGTTCTCGGTGACGAACAGCGCCGTGCCCGCGGCGGCCGAGTACTCCTCGCCGACGCGACGCAGGAGACGGGTGAGCCCTTCGGGCTGCACCTCCCAGTTCATCGGGGTGCGGGGAAGACCCCGGTCGTGCCAGTAGATCCCGTCGATCGACGGGAACGGCGACCGGGTGACGCGGTCGGTCGGCGCGTCTCCGCCGCCCGGCGCGGCGACGGGCGGAGTGCCACCGACGAACTCGCCGTGGTAGTAGTTCACACCGAGGGTCTCGATCGGGGTCGAGATGATCTCGAGGTCGCCCGGCCGCACCGCCGCCTCCCATGTCGTGACGGCCTCGGCGTCGACGCGGCGGAAGTCCTCGACGATGTCGGCCGGATACGCGCCCCGGAACACGGGGTCGAGGAACCACCGGTTGAACTGCCCGTCGATGCGGCGGGCAGCGTCGACGTCGGCCGAGACCGTGGGATCCACGGGATCGGCGACCGTGAGGTTGAGCGTGAGACCGAGGTTGAGCGACGCGTCGCGCGCACGCAGTTCGCGCACGGCCTGACCGTGGCCCAGCAGCAGGTGGTGGGCCGCCAGCATCCCCTCACCCGTCGAGAAGTGACCCGGCGCGTGGATGCCCGCGGTGTAGCTGAGGAACGACGAGCACCAGGGCTCGTTGAGCGTCGTCCAGACCCCGACCCGGTCGCCGAGGGCGTCGTGCATGTCGAGGGCGTACTCGGTGAACTTCTCGGCGGTGTCGCGGTTCGCCCACCCGCCCTCCTCCTGGAGGGCCTGCGGGAGGTCCCAGTGGTACAGCGTCAGCCAGGGCAGGATGTCGGCCGCGAGCAGTTCATCGACGAGACGCTCGTAGAAGTCGACGCCCTTCGGGTTCAGCGCTCCCCCGTCGGGACGCACGCGCGACCACGACGTCGAGAAGCGATACGTCTGGAGACCGAGACGCTTCATCATCGCCACGTCGTCGCGGTACCGGTGGTAGTGGTCGCAGGCCACGTCTCCGTTGTCGCCGTTGATGACGGCACCGGGCACTCGCGCGAACGCATCCCAGATCGAGTCGCGTCGGCCGTCCTCGGCCGCGGCGCCCTCGATCTGGTAGGCGGCGGTCGCCGCGCCGAACAGGAAGTCGGCGGGAAAAGGCCGCAGCGGCGTTGCGGTGGTGGCGTCGGTGAGGGTCATGGAGCGGGATCCCATCGGTCGGGGCGTCGAAACGGTCACGGTCATCCTTTTACCGCCCCGGCCATGATCCCACTGATCAATTGCTTCCCCGCGAGGACGAAGAGCACCAGCAACGGGAGGGTCGCCATGACCGCTCCCGCCAGCACGATCGAGTAGTCGATGTAGTAGCCGGACTGCAGCTGGCTGAGCGCCGTCTGCAGGGTCGGGTTCTGGGGGCTGAGCACGATGAGGGGCCAGAGGTAGTCGGTCCATGCCGTCATGAAGGTGAACAGTCCGAGGATCGCCATGGCCGGCCGGGCCGCGGGCAGCCCCACCGTCAGGAACGTGCGGAACTGGTTCGCGCCGTCCATTCGCGCCGCCTCGATCAGCTCGTCGGGGATGACGTCGACGAGGTACTGCCGCATGAAGAAGACACCGAAGGCGGTGACGAGCGTCGGCACGATGACCGCGCCGATCGTGCCGGTCCACCCGAGCTCGCGCATCACCATGAACAGCGGGATGATGCCGAGCTGCGTGGGGATCGCCATGGTCGCGATCACGAAGAGCATCAGACCGTTTCGACCGCGAAAGCGCAGCTTCGCGAACGCGTAGCCCGCGATCGTGGAGAACGTCACCACCGAGAGCGTGATGATCGCCGAGATGAGCACGGAGTTGCCCAGCGCCAGCCAGAACGGGATCGCATCGAGCACGGTGGCCGCGTTGGCGAGGAAGTTGCCACCCGGGACGAGCGGCAGGGTCTCACCGCGGGTGGCGTTGGTTCCGGAGGCGACGACCACCGACCACCAGAGCGGGTAGACGCTGCCGATGATGAACGCGGCCAGGAGGCCGTAGGTGAGGAATCCGGGGCGGCTGCCGATGCCGGCCGTGCCCGTCTCGCGCGGGCGGCGCCCCCGACCGGGTCGGCGGGGCGGGTCGGTGTCGAGCGCGTCGACCTGCACGGCGGGGAGGGGTTCGGGCACGACGACGCTCATGACGACGCTCCTGTCTTCTCGCGGCGGGCGGCGGCCCGTCGCGCACGGCGTGAGACGCGCGCATCGCCGGTGGAGATGCGTCGCGCGATGAGGAAGTTGACGAGGCCGAAGCCGACGATGAGGAGGAACAGCAGCCACGCCACCGCCGAGGCCTCGCCGAGGTTGCGACGGAAGAACGCCAGCTCCCACAGGAACAGCACGGTGGTCTGGAATTGCCGGTCGCTGCCGCCGATGCCGCCGGCCGTGGAGACGTCGAACAGGCGGGGCTCGGCGAAGATCTGCAGCCCCCCGATCGTGGCGGTGATGATCACGAAGATGAGGGTCGGGCGGATGGTCGGGATGGTGATGGAGAAGAACCGTCGCACCGGACCCGCACCGTCGATCGCCGCCGACTCGTACAGGTCGCGCGGTACCGCCTGCATCGCGGCCAGGAGGATGAGGGCGTTGTATCCGGTCCAGCGGAAGTTGACCATGATCGCGATCGCGAGGTGGCTGAGGTAGCGGTCCTGCTTCCAGGCCTGATCGGCGATGCCGAAGAGGTTCAGCAGGTTGTTGGCGAGGCCGTCGGCGTCGTTGAAGATGCTCGAGAAGATCAACGCGGTGGCCACGGGGGTGACGACGAACGGCACGAGCACGCTCATCCGCCAGAAGGTGGGGGCGCGCAGACCCCGGTCGAGGAGGTACGCGACGACGAGGGCGACTGCCAGCTGCGGGATGGCCGACAGCAGGAAGATGCTGACGGTGTTGAACACCGAGTTCCAGAACATGCCGTCGGTGAGGATCTCGACGAAGTTTCCGAGCCCGACGAAGTCGCCCTGTCCCTTCAAGAGGTCCCAGTCGTACAGCGAGACGACGAGCGTGTAGACGAGCGGGAAGAGCCCGACGAGTCCGAACAGGAGGAAGAACGGGGCGATGTAGAGGTAGGGAGCGCCCTTCTGATCGGCCTTCGACAGGCGCATCCGCCACGCGGGGCGATGGTGCGCGGCCGGGCGGCGTGGCGCGGGGGCGGTGGGGGAAGCATCCACCGATGGCAGTGTGGCGGTCATGAGGGGTCCTCTCGCTGGCGGGGGTCGGGGCCTGCCGCGCGCGATGCGAGCAGGCCCCGACCTCCGAGACGGATCAGCCGACCAGTTCCTTCAGGAGGTCCTGTGCCTGCTGCCACGCGCCCTGCGTGTCGGTGTTGCCGAGGTCGAGGGCCTTCAGCGCCGGGCCGAAGACGTTCTCCTGGATCACCGAGTCGTCCGGGCCCTTGAACTGCGCCACAACGCCCTTCGCCCGCTCGGCGAGGATCGCGCCGGTCGGCGCGTCGCCGAAGAACTCGTTCGGGGTCGCCTCGGCGGCCAGGGTCTCTTGGGCGGCCACGGTGCTCGGGAAGTTGTTCGCCGCGGCGGACTGCTTCACCTGCTGGTCGGGCTGGGTCAGCCAGTCGGCGAGCTTGGCCGCCTCCTCCTTGTGCTGCGAGGTCTCGGACACCGCGAGGAACGCGCCGCCCCAGTTCGCGGGGCCCCCGGGGAAGGCGTCGGCGAAGTCCCAGCCGTTGTCGGCCGTGCCGCCGGCGCCCTCGATCGAGCCCTGCATCGTGCCGAGCATCCAGCCAGGGCAGACGAAGGTGGCGAAGGTGCCGTCGAGGAACGACTTGCCGCCGTTCCAATCCCACGCCGTCTGCGCGGCTGAGAGGCCCCCCTCGGTGGCCGCCCCGAGCAGCTCGAAGCGCTCCTGCAGTTCGGCGTTGCCCTCGACGTTGAGTTCGCCGTCGCTCGTGTAGTAGCCCTCGTCGAGCTGGTTCACCATCGCGTTCCAGACGAACCCGGAGTGGTCGTAGAAGGCCTTGCCGGTGGCCTCGTGGTACTGCCGGCCGATGTCGAAGTAGTTCTCCCAGTCGCCGTCGAATAGGGCGGCGACTTCCTCGCGGTCGGTCGGGAGACCGGCGGCCTCGAAGGCGGGCTTGTTGTAGCAGAGCCCCTCGGGGCCGATGTCGGTGCCGTAGCCGATGACGCGGCCCGACGGGTCGGTGCCCTGGGCGTACTTCCAGTCGACCCAGTCGGCCTTGCGGTCTTCGATGCCGTAGTCGCGCAGGTCGGCGAACTGGTCGGAGACCTCCATGATCGCGCCGAGCCAGCCCTCCTCGAGCGCGACGACATCCGACAGGCCCGAGCCCGCGGCGATCTTGGTGAAAGCGTCGGTGCGGGCGTTGCCGCCGGTGTCGATGTTCGTCGCCTCGATCTTCACGTTCGGATTGAGCTCCTCGTACTCGGCGTAGAGGTCTTCGTATCCGAAGGTGCCGAAGGTGGTGACCGTCAGCGTGATGTCGCCGTCGGCCCCCTCCCCGGTCGAGCCGCCGCCGGAGCAGCCGGCGAGGACGAGGGCGGATGACGTCAGAGCCACCGCGACGATGGCGGTGCGGTGCAGTGCAGGTGATCTCACGGTTCACTCCTGGTGTGTTCGGGTCTTCGATGATCGGAACAGGTGCGAGCAAGCGGTCATGGGAGCGCTCTCATTGCTCGAGGCCACCGTATGGGATCGCTCCCATCGCGTCAAGGGAGCGCTCCCATGACATTCGATGCGGGCGACCCCGCGCCCGTAGGATGGGCGGTGCCCCTCTTCCCGCGACACTCGGAGCCGAAATGCCCACCATCGTCGTCGACGTCATGCCCAAGGCCGAGCTGCTCGACCCGCAGGGGAAGGCCGTCGCCGGCGCCCTCGCCCGCCAGGGAGAGACGCGGTTCTCGTCCGTCCGGATCGGCAAGCGCTTCGAACTCACCGTCGACGGACCCGTCGACGACGCGACGCTCGCGGCCGCTCGCGAGATCGCCGACAGCATCCTGTCCAACTCCGTCATCGAAGACGTCGTGGGCATCGAGGTCGTCGAATGACGGTGCGGATCGGCGTCATCACGTTCCCCGGCTCGCTCGACGACCGCGACGCGCAGCGCGCGGTGCGCATCGCCGGGGCCGAACCCGTCGCGCTCTGGCACGGCGACCACGACCTGCAGGGGGTCGACGCCCTCGTGCTCCCCGGCGGCTTCAGCTACGGCGACTACCTGCGCGCCGGGGCCATCGCCGCCCTCGCACCCATCATGAGCGAGGTGAAGGATGCGGCGGCCAAGGGCATGCCCGTGCTCGGCATCTGCAACGGCTTCCAGATGCTCGTCGAGGCGCACCTGCTGCCGGGCGGGCTGATCCGCAACGCGCACCAGCAGTTCATTCGTCGCGACCAGCGCCTGCGGGTCGAGAACGCATCGACGGCGTGGACGAGCGAGTTCGCCGAGGGCGATGAGATCGTGATCCCGCTGAAGAACGCCGACGGCGGATACATCGCCGACGCCGAGACGCTCGCCCGCGTCAACGGAGAGGGTCTCGTCGCGTTCCGCTACCTCGGCGTCAACCCGAACGGCTCGCTCGACGACATCGCCGGGCTCACGAACGAGCGCGGCAACGTGGTCGGCCTCATGCCGCACCCCGAGCACGCCGTCGAGCCCGGCTTCGGCCCGTCCACGTCGCTCGCGATGCGCTCGGGCGTCGACGGGATCGGCTTCTTCGCCTCAGCGATCGCCGCCGTCGTGGCGACCGCGGCCTGACCCCGCCGCATCCGGTGTCCGACGACGAGCTCGCCGAACGCCGCACGCTCGACGGGCGGCTCATCGAGCGCCTGGCGCGGCCCTCCCTGGCCGTCGAACTCGCGCTCGAGCCGCACCCCGAGGGCGGCTGGTATCGGCGCACCTGGACGTCTCCGGCCACCGTCACCGTCGGCGGTGAGACGCGTCCCGCCGCCACGCTCATCCTCTTCCTGCTGCCGGCCGGCGAGGCCTCGGGATGGCACCGCGTCTCGTCGAGCGAGATCTGGATCGCGAGCGGCGTGGGCCCGGTGGCGCTGCAGCTCGGCGGCGACGGCGATGAACCCGCACCGGGCGAGACGTTCGTCGTCGGCGACGCGGGCGCCGGCCTCGCCCCGCAGGCCGTGGTGCCGCCCGACGTGTGGCAACGCACCATCCCGGCCGATCATGACGCCCTCGTGAGCTGCCTCGTCTCTCCGGGTTTCGACTTCGCCGACTTCGAGATGCCCGACGTCGACGGGCGCACGCCGTAGCGTGAGAGGGTGACCCCCCGAGAGAGCATCGTCGTATCCGTGCCCACCGATCGGCTCGCCGCCGACCTCCAGCCACTGCCGGAGGGCGTCGATCTCGTCGTCTGGCCGATGGACGGCCCGGCGCCCCGCGACCGTTTCGACATGGTCGTGCCGCCGTACATGACGATGACGGACGTCATCGAGCGGGTGCGGGGAGTGCAGATCGGCCTGCTGCAGAGCCAGTCGATCGGGTACGAGGGCATGGAGGAGCTGCTCCCGCCCGGGCTCCCCTTCGCCAACGCCTCCACCGTGCACGAGGCGTCGACCGCGGAGCTCGCGGTCGCCCTCACCCTCGCCGCCCAACGCCGCATCCCCGAGTTCGTGCGCGCACAAGACCAGCACTCCTGGCGCGGGCGTTTCTCGGAGAGCCTGGCCGATCGTCGGGTGACGCTTCTCGGCTTCGGCGGGGTGGGCAAGGCGATCGCCGCCCGTCTGGCGGGGTTCGAGGTCGAGCTGACCGCGGTCGCGAGCCGGGCGCGGGAGGAAGACGGCATCGCCGTCCGCGCGATCGACGACCTGCACGAGGTGCTCGCCGAGACCGAGATCGTCATCGCCTCGCTCCCCGGCGGCGACGCGACCCGCCACGTGCTCGATGCCGCGGCGCTGGCCGCTCTCCCCGACGGCGCGCTCGTGGTCAACGTGGGCCGCGGCCCGCTGATCGACACCGACGCGCTCGTGGCCGAGGTGGGCTCCGGGCGCCTGCGGGCGGCGCTCGACGTGACCGACCCCGAGCCGCTGCCCGAGGACCACCCCCTCTGGTCGTTGCCCGGGGCCCTCGTCGTGCCGCACGTCGGCGGGGCATCGAGCGCGATGGGCCCGCGGATCGCGCGACTCGTGCGGCGCCAGATCGACCGACTGGTGGCGGGAGAGCCACCGCTGAACGTCGTCATCGGAGGCTGAGCCGCCCGATGCGGCGCCGGGGGATGACGCCGCGGTAGGAGGTGACGCCGGCGTAGGACGATTTCGCGCCGATCCTCCTGCGCCGGCGCGATCGTCCTACCTTCGCGACGGCGGGGTCAGCGTCGGTCGCGATCCTCGCCCGACCACAGGTCGGAGCAGTCGACGCGCAGCGCACCGTGTCGCGCGAGGTACGAGCCGGCGCCGGCGTCGCCCGAGACCGCGTCGGCGAGGGCGGCGAAGTGGTCGGCGCGCACGAGCACGGGGTGGCCCGGCCGGCCGTCGTACTCCGCGCGGACCAACGCGGCCCGGCCTGCCTCGGCGATGACCCGCGCCACGGCGGCGGCCGGGAGGTCGGGGGTGTCGACCGGCACGATGACCGCCGCGTCCGCCCCCGCCGCGGCTCGCAGCCCAGCCCGCAGCGAGCGGGAGAGCCCGCCCGCCCAGTCGGCGGCGACGACGACGCGGGTGCCGTCGGGTACGAGATCGGCCGCCGCATCCGCTCCCGCCCCGAGCACCACCACGACCTCGTCGCACCCGCCTTCACGGAGCGCGTCGACCGCGCGCACCGTCCACGACTCGCCGCCGGCAGTGCGCGCGAGCGACTTGGGCCCACCGAAGCGCGTTCCGGCGCCCGCCGCGAGCACGATGCCGCAGATCCACCCCGCCTCGCCCATGGCGCCTCACCCTACCCGCGCAGCCGCGCGTCGCCTGGCCGAAACATCACGGGGTTACCGTGGAGCATGCTCGAAATCGCGTCTGCCCTGCTCGCGGTGCTCCGCGGCGGTGAGCCCGTGGCCGTCGTGACCGTGGTGCGGGTCACCCGCAGCGCGCCGCGCGGCGTCGGAACGGCGATGGCGCTCACCCGCGGCGGCGACGTGATCGGGTCGATCTCGGGCGGCTGCGTCGAGGGCGACGCGATCCTGCTGGCGACCGACGTGCTGGCCACGGGGCGCGCGCGCACCGCCGACCTCGGCTTCAGCGACGACGCCGCCCACGCCGCCGGGCTCGCCTGCGGCGGCAGCGTCGCGGTGGTCGTGCACCGGATCGAGCCGACGGATGCGGCGGCGATCGCCGCGCTCGTGTCCGCGGCCGCGGACGAACCCACCGCCGTCGGGCTCGTCTCGTCGGGGCCTCACGCGGGGAGGATCGTCGAACTCGCCGGCGCTGACGCGCTCGACGACACACGCATGCTCGAGAACGCATATGACGGCTGCGACGTGCTCGCGGTCGTGCACCGGCCCCGCCCGGCGCTGGTGATCGTGGGCGCCGGCGACCACGCCATGGCTCTGTCGAGGGTCGGCAGCGCCGCGGGCTTCGCGGTGACCGTCTGCGACGTCTGGGAGCGGCTCGTCACCGCCGAGCGCTTCCCCACCGCCGACCGCCGCGTCGTCGGACTGCCGTCCGACGAACTGCGCGAGCTCGTCACCGACCCCGCGCGCGCCGCCGTGTGCGTGCTCACCCACGACGAGCGGGTCGACGTGCCGGCGATCGCCGCGGCGCTGCGTCTCGGCGTCGGTTTCGTCGGCGCGATGGGCGCACGCTCCACGGTCGCGCACCGCGCGCGCCTGCTCCGCGAGAGCGGGGTCGCCGACAGCGAGATCGCCCGTCTGCACAGCCCGCTCGGTCTCGATCTCGGCGGCGCATCGCCCGCAGAGACGGCCGTCGCGGTGCTCGCCGAGATCGTCGCCGCCCGGCACGGCGCGCCCGGCTCCTCCCTCCGCGACGGTGACGGCCCCCTCCACCGGCGCAGCCCGATGACGGCCGACGCCGTCTGCATCCCCTCTCTCCAGGACGTGACCCGATGAACGACCTCGACCACCTCGCCCACGCTCTGCGGCTCGCCCAGGCCGCCCGCGACCGCGGCGACCATCCCTTCGGCGCGATCGTGGTGACCCCGGCCGGCACGATCGTCGAGGGCATGAACTCGGTGCTCACGCAGAGGGATCCCACCGGTCACGCCGAGACGAACCTCGTGCGCGCGGCGGGTCAGGCGCTCGAAAGCGTCGAGCTCGCCGCATCCACTCTGTTCACCAGCACCGAGCCCTGCGCGATGTGCGCGGGGGCGATCTACTGGTCGGGGATCGGGCGCGTCGTGTACGCGATCGGCGAGGACGAGCTCATCGAGATGGTGCGCGAGCAGGAGGGCGTGCCGACGATGGCGATGCCCTGCCGCGAGGTCTTCGCCCGTGGCGGCCGCGCGATCGAGGTCGTCGGCCCCGTCGAGGTCGAGGGCGCCCGAGAGGTGCACGCCGGCTTCTGGGACTGACGGCGGCACCGAAACAACACCGCAACAGGCGGTCGGTAGGCTCGGCGGCACTGCGTGTCCTATCACCATGACCGGACCGGTTCCTCGCGAGCGGGGCCGGCTCAGGGCGGGGACTGCGGCGACATCACGTCACTGCATCCTCGAAGGAGAACCATGTCCACCGTCGACAAATCCCAGGCCGGACTCACCGAACGGCAGTACCACATCGGCATCGCGCCGGGTGAGGTCTCGTCGGTCGCGCTGCTGCCGGGCGATCCGTTCCGCGTGCCGTTCGTGGCCGAGTTCCTCACCGACGTGAAGGAGGTCGCCCACAATCGCGAGCACCGCACGATGACCGGTTGGTACAAGGGCCGCCACATCACGGCAACCTCGACGGGCATGGGCTGCCCGTCCACGGCGATCGCCGTGGAGGAGCTCGCCCGCGTCGGCGTGACCTCGTTCATCCGCGTCGGAAGTTCTGCCGGTCTCCAGCCGGGCATCGCCCCCGGCGACCTGCTCGTGAGCGAGGGAAGCCTCCGCGCCGACGGCACGACCGACGCCTACGTGCCGCGCGGGTTCCCGGCCGTTCCCGACCTCGGGCTCACCGTCGCGCTGACCCGGCACGCCGAGCGCATCGCCGCCGCATCCGGCACCCGGTCGTTCACCGGCATCAGCACGTCGAGTGACGCGTTCTACGCCGAGACGCCCGCCCTGATCACCGAGCTCAGCGCCATGGGCGTGCTCAACATCGAGATGGAGGCCTCGGCGATGTACGTCGTCGCGCGCCTGCGGGGCCTGCGCGCCGGCATGATCTGCGCCTGCTCGAGCAACCTGGTCGACGGCGATTCGCTCTACTCCGACAAGAACGCCGCACTCAAGGGCGGGTGGATGCGCTCGATCGAAGCGGCGCTCGAGACCGCGGTCGAACTGGAGCTGTGATGGCGCGCACGATCATCGAGGGCGGCTACGTCGCGGTGGTGGACGCGTCGACGGAGCTCAGCGCAGGTGCGGTGGGCACCGAGTACGACGGCGGACACGTCGTCGTGGAGGGCACCCGCATCGTCGCGGTCGGCCCGGGCCGTGCGCCCGACGCGTGGCGCGAGGGCGCGAGTGTCGTCGACGCCCGCGGGTGCCTCGTGACGCCCGGGCTCATCAACACCCACCACCACCTCTACCAGTGGCTCACGCGTGGCTACGCGCAGGACTCGATCCTGTTCGACTGGCTCACCTCGCTCTATCCGCTCTGGGCGCGGATCGACGCCGACCTCGTGGGGGCGGGCGCGGCCGGCGCGATGTCGGTGCTCGCGCGCTCGGGCTGCACGACGGTGGGCGACCACCACTACGTCTTCCCCCGCGGGGGCGGTGACATCGTGGGGTCGATCGTCGACGCCTCCGCTCGTATCGGCGTGCGGCTGCACGCGACGCGCGGCTCGATGGATCGCGGTCAGTCGCAGGGCGGGCTGCCGCCCGACTTCGCCGTCGAGTCGACGGATGCTGCGCTGGCGGCATCGCAGGAGGCGGTGGAGCGGTACCACGATGCCTCGTTCGAGTCGATGGTGCGCGTCGCGGTCGCGCCGTGCTCGCCGTTCTCGGTGACGGAGGATCTGCTGCGCGAGGCTGCCGTGCTCGCCCGCTCTCTCGACGTGCGTCTGCACACCCACGCGTCGGAGACCGCCGAGGAGGACGAGTACTGCCTGGCCACGTTCGGCAAATCGCCGACGGATCATCTCGGTGACCTCGGGTGGCTGGGTTCTGACGTGTGGATGGCGCACGCCGTGCGGCTCGACGACGCGGGCATCCGCCGATACGCCGAGACCGGCACGGGCGTTGCGCACTGCCCGTCGTCGAATGCGCGACTGGCCGCCGGGATCGCCCCGGTGCACGACATGCTGCGCGCGGGGGTTCCGGTCGGTCTCGGCGTCGACGGGTCGGCGTCGAACGAATCGGGGCAGCTGGGCATCGAGATCCGCGAGGCGGTGCTCATGAACCGCCTGCGCACCGGCGCCGACTCGTTCTCGGTGCGCGACGGGCTGCGCATCGCCACGATCGGCGGGGCGCGCGTGCTCGGGCGCGAGGCCGAGATCGGATCGCTCGAGGTCGGAAAGCTCGCCGACATCGCGGTGTGGCGGATCGATGGGGTGGAGCACGCGGGCATCCTCGATCCGGTGGCCGCTCTCGGGCTCGGTGCGATGCCGCCCGTCGAGCGCCTGTTCGTGAACGGGCGCGTCGTGGTCGACGGCGGGATGCTGACGGCCGCCGACGAGCACACGATCGCGGCCGAGGTCGCCGCAGCATCCAGAGAATTGGCGGGAAGGCTATGACGATGACCGACCGCATTCCGCTCGTGATCGACACCGACACGGCCGCCGACGACTGCTTCGCGCTGATGATCGGGCTCACCGATCCGCGCGCCGACCTGCGGGCCATCACGATGGTCGCCGGCAACGTCGGGTTCGAACAGCAGGTCGAGAACGCGTTCCTCACGCTCGAGGTCGTCGGGCGTCGCGGCGAGGTGCCCGTGCACCTCGGCGCACGGCAGCCGCTCGAGCGCGAATGGGCGAGCGCGTCGGACGTGCACGGCGACGGCGTCGGCGGCCAGCAGCGCGAGGGGTCGGAGCCGGCCGCGGATGAACCCGCGCCCGACGCGCTGGTGCGGCTCGCGCGCGAGCACGCGGGGGCGCTGAAGGTGGTCGCGATCGGTCCGCTGACGAACATCGCCCTGGCGGTGCAGCGCGATGCGGGGTTCGCCGCGAACGTCGCGGAGCTCGTGATCATGGGCGGCTCGATCAACGCGCGCGGCAACATCACGGCGGCCGCGGAGTACAACATCTACGTCGATCCCGAGGCCGCGCAGATCGTGCTCGACGCCGGTTTCGCGTCGGTGCGGTTCGTGACGTGGGACCCTCTGTCGCTGCGCGACGTGGTCTTCGATCAGGCGAGGATCGACAGCATCCGTGCCCTCGGCACCCGCCGCAGCGACTTCTTCGTCACGGCGAACCAACAGACCTTCGACTTCGACGTGGCTGTCGGGGTGGGTGGCTCGATCCACTGCGACTCGCTGTCGGTGCTGGTCGCGCTGGAGCCCGCTCTCGTGCTCGAGGAACGCGCGTACTTCGTCGCCGTCGAGACGCAGGGCGAACTCACCCGCGGCGCGACCGTGTTCGACTGGCGCGCGGTGGCGCCGCCGGTGAACGCCACAGCGATCGAGGCGATCGACCGCGGGAGGTTCGTCGAATACATGATGCGGATGCTGGCGGAGGACTGACCTGCGTCACCCCGAACGCGCGGCCTCGACGAGGTCTCGGCGCCTCACCGGCGATTTCGTGGTCGGCCGCCATCGCTGGCCGGGATCCCACCAGACCGGTCCGAGAACCTCGGGGACCCCGTTTCTCATCCTGACTTTCCAGCCGCCCGCATCGATCGTTCGATGGTGGAACCAGCACAACAGCACGCCGTTGTCGGTGTGCGTGGGTCCGCCGCGAGCCGCCTCGATGACGTGGTGGATCTCGCACCAGGCGGCCGGAACGTGGCAGCCGGGAATCACGCACTCCCCGTCGCGGAGCACGATCGCTTTGCGCTGGAAATGCGTGAAGACCCGGTCGTTGACCGTGATCGCGATGATCCGGCCGTTCGCGTCGAACCGCACCCGCTGCACGCCGCCGGTGCACGCGATCTGACGGGCGACCGCGATGGACACCGGTTCGTCGATCCCCTGCACGTGCGCAGTGCCGACGCCGTCGGCGACATCGGCCTCGCGCGCCGAGACCACCAGGGTGGGCGCCGCGCCGCCGATGGTCGGTAGCTGACCGGATGCGGCGGCCACCGTCAGGGCGGTCGCCAGCGCGTCGTGCTGCTTCTGAGCGCGGGTACGGGTGTGGCAGTGCGCGTCGGGATCTTCTGCGCCGTCATGCTCCACGAAGCGCGGGCCCGCGGGACCCTCGAGCTTCGGGTTGTTGACGCTGTCGAAGATGCGCTGCAGCTGACCCGCGGTCTCGGGAAGCAGGGCGCCTCTCACCGGCACGAGCCCGTCGCGGCAGACCCCGAGGGTGAGACCGCGTTTGCGCATCGCGCGTGCATCGCGCGGTTCGGGGCCGTCTTGGTCGAGATATGCCGCCCACACCAGGGCCTGCGCCCGCAGTTCGTCGGCTGCAAGCGGCGGCATGCCGTCGGCGCCGTCGCCCCGGGCTGCCGCCGCGAGCTCTTCGTCGGCGGCGAGGACCGCTTCGCGCCCGACCGGCAACGAGGCGAGCGGGCCCGCGACGGCGACGACGCCGTCCACGCCGATGAACCCGTCGGTCAGCGCATCGCGGATCGCCGGGAAGACTGCGGGCAACACCTCGCCCGTCGCGAGCGCGGTCGACCGGCGCACACTCCGACCCGCCGTCACGAACTCGCCCGCACGGCGCGACGAGAACCTCGTCGTGCGCTGTACGAGCTCCTTCACGGAACGGCACCCGTACGCCGTCGTCATGCGCACCGAGAGGTCACGTTGATCCGAGCGCGCGTCGACCTCACCGATCGTGTCGACCACGAGCGCCTCGGCACGCCGCACGATCGACGCCGCCGCATCCATCACCGACAGCAGATCGCGCGCACCCAGGCCCTGCACATCGCCGTCACGCAGCTGAGCGTCGACGACGGCGGCGAGCGCCGCATCGAGGTCGCGAAGCGCCGCAGCGGTGTGTGTCATGCCTCCATTCTGGCGAGGGGTTCCGACATTGCTTCCCCTGATCAGGGGCCAAAACGCGCGCTGTGGATAACTCGTCGAATCCTGCCCCGTGGAGGAGAGGATTCGACCCCGAAGCACCCCGCGGACCCTTCGACGAGCTCAGGGACCGCCCCCGCCCGGACGGCGAAGCCGTGCGATGGATCGAGTCGCCGGCACCGGGACGGGCGGGGAGCCGACGGCCGCAGGCCGACGACTCGGGGCATGCGGCACGAACCATCGCACCGCGCAGCCCGCCCCGACGCGCAGCATCCGCGTCCGAACCTCCGAAGCACCCGCCGATGTTGACCCAGGAAACATTGGAGTAATCCGCGAGTGGTTGACTGACCGCACCGCACAGGAGAAGGGCGCGGCATGGACATCAACACCGTGACGAGCTTCCGCCGCGCTCGCACGCGCGACGAGCTCGTCCTCGCGCCCGGCGAGGTGTTCCTCGGCGGGGGCACCTGGCTCATGAGCGAGCCGCAGCCCGGGACCACGGGCTTCGTCGACCTCACCACGATGCCCTGGCCCGATCTCGAGATCACCCCAGAGGGCCTCCGGATCGCCGCCACCTGCACGATCGCCCGCTTCGTCGCGTGGTCGCGCAGCGCAGAGGCGCCGGCCGACTGGACCGCCATCGCCCGGGTGCCGGATGCGGCGAACGCCCTGCTGGCGAGCTTCAAGATCTGGAACACCGCGACCGTCGGCGGCAACGTCTGCCAGTCGTTCGCGGCCGGCTCGATGACCTCCTTCGCCGCCGGTCTCGACGCGACCGCCGTGGTGTGGACGCCCGACGGCGGCGAGCGCCGCCTGCCCGTGGCCGAACTGGTGACCGGGAACGCCGAGAACGCCCTCGCGCGCGGCGAGGTGCTGCGGGCGATCGAGATCCCCGCGCATTCCCTCCGCTCGCGCATGCTGCTGCAGAAGATCGCGCTCGCCGAGCTCGGCCGCTCGGGCGCGGTCGTCACCGGCCGCATCGATCCCGACGGCGCGTGCGTCTTCGGGATCACCGCGGCGACCGAGGCGCCGACCGTGCTGCGGTTCGAGGGGCTCCCGGATGCTGCGACCCTCGCCGCCGCGGTGGGTGCGGCATCGCGCTACTACGCCGACCCGCTCGGTTCGGCCGACTGGCGCCGGGGCGTCAGCATCGTGCTGGCCGAGCGCATCCGCGCGGCGCTGGAGGAGGACGCATGAGGTTCGAGGTCAACGGCGCAGGCGTCGACGCGGAGCCCCGTCCGGGCCAGTCGCTGCGCACCCTGCTGCGCGAGCACGGCCACACCGAGGTCAAGAAGGGGTGCGACGCGGGCGACTGCGGCGCGTGCGCGGTGATCCTCGACGGCGCGCCCGTGCACTCGTGCATCATCCCCGCCATGCGGGTCGAGGGTGCCGCCGTCACCACGGCCACGGGCCTCGCTCCCGGCGACGACCTGCACCCCGTGCAGGAGGCGATCGCGACCGGCTTCGGGTTCCAGTGCGGGTTCTGCACGGCCGGCATGTCGGTCACGGCGTCGACCCTCTCCCCCGACGACCTGCCCGACCTGCACCGTCACATGAAGGGCAGCCTCTGCCGCTGCACGGGCTATCGTCCGATCCGCGAGGCGATCGAAGCATCCGTTCTGGGTCCGGTGCGCGAGACCGGCGCGGGCCTGACGTCGAAAGTCCACAACACCCGGACGCTCGAGGGCGCGGCTCCGGGTGTCGTGGACTCTCAGGCGAGAGACGACGCGAGCGAGCCCCAGGGCGTCGGCGCGTCGCCCGTGCCGCCCGCGGCGCGCGGCATCGTGCAGGGGCTCGAGCCGTACACCTTCGACGAACCGGTGCCGGGCGCCCTGTTCCTGCGCGTGCTGGGCTCGCCGCACGCGCACGCGCGGATCGTCGCGATCGACACGACGGCCGCCCGCAGCATTCCGGGCGTCGTCGCCGTCTTCACGCACGAAGACGTCCCGTCGATGCGCTACTCCACGGGGCGTCACGAGCACCGCACCGACGATCCCGACGACACACGGATGCTGGACGACACGGTGCGCTTCATCGGACAGCGCGTCGCGGCCGTCGTCGCCGAGACCTCCGCCGCCGCGGAGGCCGCGTGCCGCGCGATCGCCGTGACCTACGACGCGCTGCCCGCCGTCTTCGAGCCGGAGGAGGCGCGGAGCCCCGGCGCGCCGCTGCTGCATCCCGACCGCACCCCCGACGACCGCGTCGCCGAGGCACGTCGCAACGTGGTCGCGGCGTTCCACGAGGAGCACGGCGACACGCGGGCCGCGCTCGCGGCGAGCGCCGTCACCGTCAGCGGAACCTGGCGCAACGCCCGCGTCTCGCACGCGCAGCTCGAGACGCACGGCGCGGTCGGCTGGCTCGACGACGAGGGACGGCTGGTGATCCGCGCGAGCACGCAGGTGCCGTTCCTCACGCGCGACGAACTCGCCCGCATCTTCGACCTCGACCCGTCGCGCGTGCGGGTGCTGACCGCCCGGGTCGGGGGCGGGTTCGGGGGGAAGCAGGAGATCTTCGCCGAAGACCTCGTCGCCCTCGCGGTGCTGCGCACCGGCCGCCCCGTCGCCTACGAGCTCTCGCGCACGGACGAGTTCCAGCGCACCTCGGTGCGGCACCCGATGCGCGTCTCGGTGACCCTCGGAGCAACGGACGAGGGCGTGCTCACCGCGATGCGGGTCGACGTGCTGAGTGACACCGGTGCGTACGGCAACCACGCCATCGGCGTCATGTTCCACGGCGTCGCCGAGTCGACCACGGTGTACCGCTGCCCCGTGCGGCGCATCGACGCGGAGGCGGTCTACACGAACAACGTGCCGTCGGGGGCCTTCCGCGGGTACGGACTCGGCCAGGTCATGCTCGGCGTGGAGTCGGCGATGGACATGCTCGCCGAGCGCCTGGGCATCGACCCGTTCGAGCTGCGCCGCATCAACGCGGTGCGCGAGGGCGACCGGCTCCACCCCGACCACGTGCCCCACGAGGAAGACCTCGTCTGGGGCAGCTACGGCCTCGACCAGTGCCTCGACCTCGCGCAGGCGGCGATGGAGCGCGGCAACGGGGTGGCAGCCCCCGCGGGCGAGAACTGGCGGGTCGGCGAGGGCATGGCGATCGCGATGATCGCGACCATGGCCCCCCGCGGACACATCTCCCACACCTCGGTCACGCTCCGCCGCGACGGCACGTTCGCGCTGCGGGCAGGCACGGCCGAATTCGGCAACGGCACCACGACCGTGCTGCGGCAGATCGCCGCATCCGATCTGTCGGCATCGTTCGACCGCCTCGACCTGCGCACCGCCGACACCGACCTCGTCTCGCACGACACCGGCGCGTTCGCCTCGGCCGGCATCACGGTCGCCGGCAAGGCCCTCCACGCCGCGTGCCTGTCGCTACGCGACCGCCTGCTGCAGGTCGCGCGGGAGATCGCCTCCCCCCCGCTGCGAGAGCGTGCGGTTTCGACGCAAGAGGAGGAGGCGCGGCTCGAAGCCGGCGGGGTGCGGGTCGGAGAGCGACTCGTTCCGTTCGACGAGATCGTGGATGCTGCGGGCGAGAGCACCGACGAAGGATTGCGCGCCGAGGGGAGCGAGCACGGCGACGTGCGCTCGCTCGCGTTCAACGTGCACGCTGTGCGGGTGGCGGTCGACGTGGAGACCGGCACGGTGAAGGTGCTGCAGTCGGTGCACGCCGCCGACGCGGGGTTCGTCATGAACCCGGCGCAGTGCCGCGGCCAGATCGAGGGCGGCGTCGCGCAGGGCTACGGCAGCGCGCTCTACGAAGAGGTCTACATCCAGCCCGACGGACGTGTCGAGAACCCGGTGTTCCGCACCTACCGGGTGCCGCAGTTCGCCGACATCCCCGACACCGAGGTGTATTTCGCCGACACCGACGACTCGGTCGGACCGTTCGGGGCGAAGTCGATGAGCGAGTCGCCCTACAACCCCGTCGCCCCCGCCGTCGGCAACGCGATCGCCCGCGCGCTCGGCACGCGCGGCTACGAGCAGCCCTTCTCGCGCGACCGCGTGTGGCGGCTGGCGCAGGGCACCGCGTGACGACAGCGCCTATCGTGGAGCCCGTGCCCGTCGCCCCCGACCACGACGCCCTCATCGGGCAGTCGCTGGGGCGTGCGATCCGCGAGGCCCGCACGGCTCGCAAGCTCTCGATGCGCGCCCTCGCCGCCGAAGCCGAAATCAGCCAGCCGTTCCTCAGCACGATCGAGAACGGGCAGACCATGCCGTCGCTCGCGTCGCTCTACCGGATCGCGAAGGTGCTCGGCATCTCTCCGTCGGCGCTCCTGCCCGCGATGCCCGAGCCTGAGGTCGTGCACCTCTCGAGGGCGGATGCGGGCACCTGGGCGCCGATCGCCGACGTCGCCCACACGGGGGTCCATCGCGTCATCTCCTCGGCCGGCGCGCGCGCCGCGACCGTGCAGGAGTACCGGATCGAACCGGGCCAGTACATGGGCGACTGGTTCGAGTCGGACGGAGACCTCACCGTCTACGTCGTCGCCGGACGCATCACCGTCTCGATCGAGGGGCGCGGCGAATGGGAGCTCGGTGCGGGCGACGCGATCGCCCACCCGGGGGCCCTGCGCAACCGCTGGTCGGTCGTCGGCGACGACCCCGTGCGCATCCTGCTGGTCTACGCCGGCGGTCACTGAGATCCCCGCATCGCGAAACGAACACGTAACGTGATCGCTATTTGCAATCAACGATAGGTATTTACTATCGGAGCAGGGCCGCCTTCCCCGGGTCCTCGTCGCTTCACCCGCAGCGATGACACCGTTCCGCCGCGCCCGCCTGCCGAGCGCCGCGAGGAGAGCGAGAGAGCCATGACCTCGACCCGTCCCCTGCTTCGCCGATTCGCCGCGGGAGCAGCCGTGGCCGTCGGCGCCCTGCTGCTGTCCGCCTGCGCCGGCGGCGCAGCATCCGCCCCGTCGGAGAGCGCCGCCGACAGCGCGGGCCTCGGCGACCTGACCGTGCAGCTCAGCTGGATCCTGAACGAGGAGTGGTCGGGCGAGCTCATCGCCGACGCTGAGGGCTACTACGCCGACGCGGGGCTCGCCTCGGTGCAGCTCGTACCCGGTCCTTCGAGCGGTGTGCCCGAGCTGCTCTCGGGCACCGCCGATCTGTCGCTGACCGACGCCCTCTCGGTGGGCGCCGCCGTCGCGAACGAAGCGGCACCGCTGAAGATCATCGGCGCGACGTTCCAGAAGAACCCCTTCACGATCGCCTCCCTCGCCGACGGCGCCGACATCACGACGCCGCAAGACATGATCGGCAAGAAGATCGGCGTGCAGGACTCCAACCGGGCCGTCTTCGACGCGTTCCTCGCCGCGAACGGCATCGACACCTCCGAGGTCGACATCGTGCCCGTGCAGTACGACCCCGCACCGCTGACCACCGGCGAAGTCGACGGGCTCATCGCGTTCGTCACGAGCCAGTCCGTCGCGATCGAGCTGCAGGGGATCGAGGTCACCGACCTGCTCTTCGCCGACAACGGCCTGCCGTTCGTCGGCCACGTCATCACCGTCACCGACGACACCATCGCCTCCGACCGCGATGCCCTCAAAGCCTTCCTCACGGCCGAGATCCGCGGCTGGAACGACGCCGTGGCCGACCCCGGCGTCGGAGCCCAGCTCGCCGTCGACGAGTACGGCACCGACCTCGGGCTCGATCTCGAGAGCTCGACGGCCAGCGCGACCGCCCAGGCGGAGCTGCTCGTCGTCTCGGACGAGACGGTCGAGAACGGCCTGTTCACCATCTCGGCCGACCTGCAGGAGCAGACGCTGGCGAGCCTGGCCACGTCGGGCTACGCGCTCACCGCGGCCGACCTGTTCGACCTCACCCTGCTCGACGAGGTCTACGCCGAGAACCCCGACCTCGTCGCCTCCCCGCGCTGAGCCGCCGGGCCGGGAGCGCATCCCGGCCCGGCCTCCGCCGCATCCCGCACCCCACCCAGGAAGCACCCCCATGAGCATCACCCCCACGATCCTGCTGACCCCCGACGTCGTGCTGACGATGGACGACGAGCGCTCGGTGCTCGAGGGCGCCGCCGTCGCCGTGCAGGGCGACGCGATCGTCGCCGTCGGTCCGCGGGCAGACCTCGAGGCCGCCTACCCCGGCGCCGCCCGGATCGACCTGCCCGACCGGGTGCTCATGCCGGGCCTGGTGAACGCCCACCACCACTCGGGCATGCTGCGCGGCACCGCCGAGCATCTGCCGGTGTGGGAGTGGCTGCGCCTGCACATCGACCCGATGCACCGGGTGCTCCGCCCCGACGAGGCGGAGGCCGCCGCCTGGCTCTGCTACGCGGAGGGGCTTCTGTCGGGCACCACCACGGTGGTCGACATGTGGCGCTACATGGACGGCGCGGCGCGCGCGGCATCCGCCCTCGGCAACCGCCTGGTCACGGTCAACTACGTCGGCGAGCACCCCGACTTCGACTACTTCGACACCCTCGACGACAACGAGCGGATGCTGACGCAGTGGGCCGGCGCGGCGAACGGCCGCATCATGCCGTGGGTCGGCCTCGAGCACCCGTTCTACGCCGACGAAGCCGGGCAGCGCCGGGCCGTGGACCTCGCGAAGGCGTACGACACGGGCATCTACACGCACTGCAGCGAGGCGGAGATCGAGGTCGCCGATTTCGTCTCGCGCTACGGCGTGCGGCCGATGTTCGCGCTCGAGAAGCTCGGCTTCTTCGACACCCCGCGCGCGATGATCGCCCACGCGGTGTGGCTCGACCAGGCCGAGGTCGAACTCATCGCCGAGCGCGGGGTCGGCGTCTCGCACAACCCCGTGTCGAACATGAAGCTCGCCAGCGGCATGGCGCCGATCGCCGAGATGCTCGCGGCGGGCGTGAACGTGGGCCTGGGCACCGACGGCGAGAAGGAGAACAACAACCTCGACATGTTCGAGGAGATGAAGGTCGCCTCCCTCCTCGGCAAGCTCCGCACGATGGATGCGGCGGCCATGGACTCCTGGCAGGTGCTGCAGATGGCGACCCGCGGCGGCGCGGCGGCCATCGGCCGCGGCAGCGACATCGGAGCGATCGCGCCCGGCTTCCAGGCCGATCTCGTCGCCGTCCGCACCGACACCCCGCGGATGACGCCGCTGCTGCCGTCGGGCGGATACGCGAACGTGCACCACAACCTCGTGCACGCCGTACGCGGATCGGACGTCGACCTGACCATGGTCGCGGGCGACGTCGTCGTCCGCGACGGCCGACTCGTGCACGCCGACCTGGGCGAGATCATCGACCGCGTGCGCTCGCTCGTGCCCGACCTCTTCGCCCGCCGCTCGGCCTGGCTCGACGCCCAGGACGACCCGACCGGCCTCTTCCACGGCTGACACACGAGAAGCGAACGGCCGTAACACGGCCTTCGTAGCCTCTCGAACAACCGCGTGCACGACCACGACCCCCACCTCGCGACGGAGAAGCCCATGACGATCGAGATCACCCGCGGCGCGCTCCGCGAGCGCGTCGCCGCGTTCCTGGCCGACGACCCGGGGCGCCTCCTCGTGGGCGGCCGCTGGACCCCCGCCCACGACGGCGCGACCTTCGCCACGCTCGATCCCGCCACCGGCGAGACGCTCGCCATGGTCGCGCGCGGATCGGGTGCGGACGCGGATGCTGCGGTGGCCGCCGCATCCGCCGCCCGTGCGTCGTGGGCCGACATGCGGCCCGCCGACCGGGGTGCGCTGCTGTGGCGCATCGCCGACCTGATGCAGGAGCACCTCGACGACCTCGCCGAGCTCGAGACGCTCGACCAGGGCAAGAGCGTGCGCACCTCACGCTTCGGCGAGGTGCCCGCCGCGATCAACCAGTTCCGCTACTACGCGGGATGGCCGACGAAGATCGTCGGCGAGACGATTCCGACGTCGCTGAGCCGCACACCGCCGGGCAAGGAGGTCTTCGCCTACACGCGGCGCGAGCCCGTCGGCGTCGTCGCGGCAATCGTGCCGTGGAACTCGCCGCTCATCATGACGGCGATGAAGCTCGCCCCCGCGCTCGCTGCCGGCTGCACGATCGTGCTGAAGCCGGCCGAGAACACCCCGCTGACGGCGCTGTACCTCGGGCGCCTGCTGCAGGAGGCGGGCGTGCCCGACGGCGTCGTCAACATCGTCACCGGCTTCGGCGGCGAGGCGGGGCAGGCCCTGGCCGAGCACCCCGGGGTCGCGAAGGTGGCCTTCACCGGTTCGACCGCGGTCGGAAAGCGCCTCGTCGCCACCGCCGCCGGGAGCCTGAAGCGGCTCACCCTGGAGCTCGGGGGCAAGTCGCCCGCTCTCGTGCTCCCCGACGCCGACCTCACCCAGGCCGTGGACGGCATCTCGCGCGGCATCTTCGACAACGGCGGCCAGGTGTGCGTCGCGAGCGCCCGCGTCTACGCCCACCGCTCGGTCTACCGCGATGTCGTCGACGGGATCGCGGCGGCGGGCGAGAAGCTCCGGCTCGGACACGGTCTCGACCCCGACGCCGACCTCGGACCCCTCGTCAGCCTCGCCCAGGCCGAGCGGGTGGCCGGCTTCATCGACGAGGGCCGGGCGCAGGGCGCGACCGTCGTCACGGGCGGCGAGCGCTCGGGCGACGCCGGCACGTTCTTCGCGCCGACGGTGCTCACCGACGTGCGGGCCGACATGCGCCTGATGCGCGAGGAGATCTTCGGCCCCGTCGCGGTCGTCACCCCCTACGACGACCTCGACGAGGTGGTGGGGTGGGCGAACGACTCGCCGTACGGCCTCGCGGCGAGCGTGTGGACGGAGGGTCTCAGCGACGCCCACCGCGTGGCGGCGCGCCTGCAGGCGGGCACCGTGTGGGTGAACTGCCACTCGTTCCTCGGACCGGAACTCCCCAAGGGCGGCCACAAGGAATCGGGATGGGGCTACGAGAACGGCGCCCAGGGCTTGGAGAACTACTTGGAGACGAAGACGGTGGTGATGGTGCTGTGACGAAACGGATCAGGCTCGGGGTCTTCGAGATGATGAACCCCAGCAACGGGATGCCGACGTGGACCGACCCGCGCGGCCGCGGCGACGACTGGGACGACCTCGATCACTGGGTGACGCTCGCTCGCGAGCTCGACGCCGCGGGGTTCGACTTCCTCTTCTTCGCCGACACGTACGGCTATGCGACCCTCGACGGGCGGATGCCCGAAGAGGTGGCGGCGCACGGCATCCAGTTTCCCGCCCTCGACCCGATGCTCGCGATCGCGGCCCTCGCCCGCGAGACCGAGAGCCTCGGCTTCGTCGTGACGTCGCCCACCACCGTGGAGCGCCCGTACGCCACGGCCCGCCGCTTCGCCACCCTCGACCGGCTCACCGGCGGACGCATCGGGTGGAACATCGTCACCGGCAGTTCGCAGGCGACGACCGACGAGCTGTTCGGCGTCACCGAGCAGCTCACTCACGACGAGCGGTACGACGCCGCCGACGCCTTCCTCGACACGTGCCTGCGGTACTGGGAGCACAGCTGGGACGACGACGCCGAGGTGCGCGACCGGGCGAGCGGCGTCTACGCCGACCCCGCGAAGCTGCGGCCCGTCGAGGTCGAGGGGCGCTTCCAGCGCTCGCGCGGCATCTTCGCCGTGCCGCCGACACCCCAGCGCACGCCCGTGCTCTTCCAGGCCGGCACCTCCGACCGAGGCCGCGCGTACGCCGCCCGCAACGCCGAGGCCGTCTTCATCCAGGGGCAGACGATCGCCTCGGCCGCCGCCCACGTCCAGGACATCCGCGAGCAGGCGGTGAAGAACGGGCGTGCGGCCGACGACGTCGCCGTGGTCACCGGCATGACCGTGACGGTGGCGCCCACCTCGGAGGAGGCCCGGATGCTGCGCGCCGAGTACGAGGCGCTCCTCGGCCTCGACGACGCGGCCGTGATGTTCGCGGGCATCACCGGGCTCGACCTCACGGGCCTCGACCCCGAGATGCGGGTCGTGGACCTGAAGACCGATCTCGGGCAGACGCTCGTGCAGCGCTACGCGCGGCAGGACCCCGACATGCGCGTCGGGCAGATCCTCGACCAGTTCCGCACGAAGGCGATCCGCGGCTTCCAGGTCACCGGGTCGCCGGTCGAAGTCGCCGACGAGATCGAGCGCATCGTCGACGGCTCCGGCATCGACGGGATCATGCTCGAACCGACCTTCGGCGGCCTCGACGCCTACCGCGCATTCATCGAGCTCGTGCTGCCGATCCTCGTCGAGCGCGGCCGCGCGGGCGGTCCCGATCCACGCGTCCGGTCCCTCAGCTTGTCGAAGGGTCTGGACGCTTCGACAGGCTCAGCGACCGGACCACGGAACGGTCTGGATGCTTCGACAGGCTCAGCGACCGGACCACGGTCCACCGCCGCCGCGCCCCTCACGCTGCGCGAGAGATTCACCGGCGCTCCGCGCCTCGCACCGACCCACCGCGCGCACGGGCTCTCGGCCCGCGCCGCCGACGACCACGAGATGGGAGCCACCGAGAAATGAGAGCCGACGCCGTCGACGCGGTCATCCGCGGCCTGAAGAGGGCCGGGGTGAGCGTCGCGACCTATCTTCCCGACTCGCTTCTGAAGGAGCTCTACCCGGCGCTCGACGCCGACCCCGACATCCGCACGATCCCCGTGACGAACGAGGGCGAGGGCGCGGCGATCGCCGGCGGCGTCTTCCTGTCGGGAAAGCGCGCCGTGCTCGTGATGGAGAACTCCGGGCTCCGCGCCGCCACCGAGCACCTCGCCCGCATGGGACTCGGCGCCGGCATCCCGGTCGTGATGATCATGAGCTACCGGGGAGAGATGGGCGAGAACAACTGGTGGGCGATCCCCCACGGGATCACGATGGAACCGCTGCTGCAGGCACTGCGCACCCCCTACACGATCGTGCGCGACGTCGATGAGCTCGAGACCGCGATCGTGCGCGCCTACGACACCGCCTACGCCTCGTACTACCACGCGGCGATCGTCCTCGGAGGAGACCTGGTCCGATGAGCTACTCCCGATTCGAAGCCATGAAGCTCCTCGGCGCGCGTCTCGCCGACGAGCTCGTCATCCTCTCCCTCGGCGGCGCGGTCGACGAGTGGTACAACGCCGCCCCGCACATGCGCGACGCGAGCCTGTTCCAGCAGCAGCTCGGCTGCGTCACCCCCGAGGCCTTCGGCCTCGCGGTGGGCCTCCCGCACCGCCGCATCGTCTCGCTCGACACCGACGGCGGACTGCTGTTCAACCTCGGCATCCTCGCCACCCTCGGCAACGAACGCCCCGAGAACCTCTTCATCGTGGTCTGGGACAACGAGCAATACCAATCCATCGGTGGGCCGGCCACCCACACCGCGAAGGGGCGCGTCGACCTCGCCGCGATCGCCCGCGGCGCCGGCGTCGACCAGGCGCACACGGCCGAGACCCTCGAGGAGTTCGACGCGCACTGCGCCGCCGGGCTCGCCGCATCCGAGCCGTACATCGTCGTCGCCAAGACCGACGGAATCCTCGAACCCGGCATCAAACGCAAGCACTCCGACGGCCGAGAAGACAAGTACATCTTCGTCCGACACGTCGAGGCCACCGAGGGCATCAGCATCATGGGCCCGAGCGAGCACAACTGATGCCCGTGGTGACCGCGCCGGCGCCCGACTACGACCTCATCGTGGTCGGCGGCGGCGCGGCCGGGAGCGTGCTGGCCGCCCGCCTCTCGGAAGACCCCGACCGGCGGGTGCTGCTGATCGAGGCGGGGCCCGACCACCGCGGGGTGCGCGAGATCCTCGACGCCGCGCACTGGGACGCCATGATCGGCGGGCCGTACGACTGGGGCTACCGCTCCACCCCGACAGACCACGTGCTCGGGCGCTCGCTCGCGATGCCCCGCGGCAAGGTGCTGGGCGGCAGCTCGAGCACGAACGCCATGCTCTGGTACCGCGGCAACCGCGCCGACTACGACGCGTGGGCGGCCGCCGGGGCGACGGGGTGGGGGTACGACGACCTCCTGCCGTCCTTCCGGCGCTCGGAGTCGCGGGCGGGCGGCGACCCGGCCTTCCGCGGCACCGACGGACCCATGCGGGTCGGCCCGCTCGCCGACGTGCACCCGATCGCCGACGCCCTCATCGCCGCCTCGGCCGAGCGCGGCCTGCCGGTGCTCGACGACGCCAACGGCGCGACGAACGAGGGAGCCGTCTACGCCGACTACAACGCGGTCGCCGGAGCGGACGGGGCCTTCGAACGGTGGAGTACCGCCCGGGCCTACCTCGAGCCCGCTCTCGCGCGCGAGAACCTTCACGCGCTCGTCGGGAGCGCCGTGCACGGAGTCGTCGTCAGAGGCGGTGTCGTCACCGGCGTGCGGCACGTCGTCAACGGCTCGCTCGTGACCACGACGGCCGCGCGCACGGTGCTCGCCGCCGGCGCCCTCGACACCCCGCGTCTGCTGCAGCTCTCGGGCATCGGCGACCCGGTGCGCCTCGCCGCCGCCGGGATCGACGCCGTGCACGACCTGCCCGGGGTGGGCGAGAACTTCCAGGACCACCCGTTGATCCTCGGCATGAACTTCCGTGCCCGCGCCGACCTCGGCCCCGTGATCGGCAACGGCGGGGGCGCGATGCTGAACTGGCGCAGCTCCCACGCCGAAGCCGGGCCCGACCTGCACACCGTCATCGCGCACGGCTCGCGCGGCGACGAGGCGCTCCACGCCGCGCACGACCTCTCCGGCAACCGCGTGTTCGCGCTCGTGCCGGGGCTGTACCGCTCGCGGAGCACCGGGTGGGTGCGCGTGCGCTCGGCCGACCCCGCAGCATGCGCCGATATCCACCCGAACTACCTCGCCGACCCGACCGACCTCGCCGCCATGGTCGAGGCCGTCGACGCGGTGCACGACCTCGTCGCCACGGCGGCCTACGCCGATCTCGCCGAGGGCCCGATCACCCCGCCGCACGGCCTCGACCACGCGGCGAAGGTGCGCTTCGTGCGCGAGAACATCGGCACGTTCTTCCACTGCTCGGGCACGGCCCGCATCGGCACCGACGACCTCGCCGTCGTCGACCCGGCTCTGCGGGTGCGCGGCCTGGAGGGCCTGTGGATCGCCGACGCCTCGGTCATGCCCACCATCCCGACCTGCAACACCCAGGCTCCCACCGTCGCGATCGCCGAGCGGGCCGCCGAGCTGCTGCGCGCCTGAGCGCCCGCGCACACCGGAGGGGATGTGCAGTCCGGAGGGCGGATGCGGCGGAACGCACCTCCCGTGCGCACATCTCCTCCCGTGTGAACCACGGACGGATGCGGCGCACCGCCCGACCGGCGTCAGCGCTCGAGGAGGGCGTCGAGCGCGAGGAACTGCGCGGTGAAGTCGGCGCGCAGCATCCGCTTCTGCTCGTCGTCGCAGAACGCGGCGTCGATGCCGTCGAGCGCGATGCGCTTCGCCGTCTCGGCGTCGACGCCCATGGCGAGAAGTCCCTCGCGGTACTCGCGGCCGAGGTCGGTGCGGAAGAACATCGCGTCGTCGGTCGAGACCGCTACGGCGAGCCCCGCGTCGATCATGCGGCGGATGCGGTGGGCGGGGTCGAGGGTCCATCCCGAGCAGATCGTCGTCGACACCGGGGTGACGGTGAAACGGATGCCGCGACCCCGTGCCAGCGCGACCACCTCCGGATCGTCGACGATGCGGTAGCCGTGGTCGAGCCGGTGGCAGCCGAGCACCTCGATCGCCTCGCGGACGGCCGCGGGGGACGCCGCATCCGTCTCGCCCACGTGGGCGGTCAGAAGCAGGCCGTGCGCGGCGGCGAGGCGGTAGGCGTCGGCGAACCGCGTGGGGTCTTCGGTGTTCTCGGGGGTGAGGTCGTCCTGTCCGAGTCCGACCACCGCCCGACGCGGGTGCGCGAGGATCTGCCGCACGAGCTCGACCGCCGCGTCGCCCGACTCGCGACGGTTGATGGCGACGACGATGCGGAAGCCGACGCCGAAATCGCGTTCGGCCCGCTCGAGTCCCGTGATGATCGGATCGATCACCTGCGTGTACGACAGGCCCCGCTCGGCGAAGTACTGCGGATTGACGTAGTACTCGCGGTAGCGGAGGTTGCCGTCGGCGACCGCGGAGCGCACGCCGTCATAGGCCACCCGCTCGAAATCGTCGGGGTCGCGGATGACGTCGTGCGCATAACGGAAGGCCACGAGGAAGTCGACGAGATCGTCGAAGTCGAAGAGTGTGGCCGGGTCACTCGACGGCAGGTCGACGCCGTGCTTCGCGGCGAGCTCGACGAACAGCGCGGCCGACATCGTGGAGACGAAGTGACAGTGCAGCTCGGTCTTCGGCAGCAGTTGCAGGTAATCGGCGTACGAGATCATACGCTGCGCCATCCGCTCGGCCCCTGCTTGACCACGAGCAGCCGGTAGGCCTCCCCCGTCGCCGACCACCAGCGGTGCGCCACCCCGCCCCGGTAGTAGACCGAGTCGCCTCGACCGAGGGTCTGGATCTCGCCGGCGAGGTCGACGCGAACGGCTCCCGCCAGCACGTAGACGAACTCGTCCTCGGCGTGCACGTACGCCTCGCCCGCCGAGACGTTCTCGCCCACGACCTCGAGCGGATGCATCGGCCTCGTCCCGTGCGCGAGGGTGCGGGCCGGGGCCGCGGCGAACCCGTCGTCGACCAGCCGCTCGTCCGATCGATGCACCTCGACCTCGGCCGCCTTCTCGTCGGGGGCGTCGGCGGCGGCGATCAGCTCGATCGGGCTGGTCTCCAGTGCCACCGCCACACGTCGAAGGGTCGACAGGCTGGGCTGCGCGAGACCGCGCTCGAGCTGGCTGAGGAACGGATGCGACAGATCGGTCGCGTCGGCGAGCTGCACCAGCGTCATCGCGCGGGCGTGACGCAGGAGGCGGATGTGCGCGCCCAGGCGCAGACTCGCGGCCCTCTCGTCGTGCACCGCTCCCTCGACCGTCGTCGTCATGTCGGCCTCAGGCGGGGAGCGCCACTCCGTGGTCGGTCGCGTACGCCTCCACCGCGGCCACGAAAGCGGCCCGGCGCGAGGGAGTGAGCCACGACGCCTCGAAGGAGTTGATCGCGAGCTGCACGAGGTCGGTCTGCGAGAGCCCCGCCTGCTCGGCGAGGGCGACGTAGTTCTCGCCGACGTAGGCGCCGAAGTAGGCCGGGTCGTCGGAGTTGACCGTCACGCGCAGTCCTTCGCGCAGGAGCCCGACGATCTCGTCGGCCTTCATCTGCTCGGTCACGAACGAGTTCGACACGGGGCAGGTGGTGAACCCGAGGCCGCGCTCCTTCGCGAGGGCGACGAGCGCGGGGTCTTCGACGATGTTCGTCCCGTGGTCGATGCGGTCGACCCCGATCTGCTCGATGACCGCGCGGATGTTGTCGACCGAACCGACCTGGTCGATGTCGCAGTGCATCGTGAGGAAGAACCCCTCGGCCTTCGCGCGGGCGAAGACGTCGGCGAACTTTCCGGGCGGGTTGTCGCGCTCGTCGGAGTCGAGGCCGACACCGATGATCCACGCCTTGTAGGGCAGCGCCTCCATGAGCGTCGTCATCGCGTGCTCGGCCGAGAAATCGCGGAGGAAGCAGAGGATCAGCTCGGCCGAGATGCCCAGCTCGCTCTCGGCGCGGACCGCTGCCCGACGGTAGCCGCCGATGACGTTGCCGAAGGGCACCCCGCGACTCGTGTGCGCCTGCGGGTCGAAGAACATCTCCGCGTGCACGACGCCCTGCTCCTTCGCGCGCAACAGGTACGCCCAGGCGAGGTCGTGGAAGTCGTCTGCCGTCTGCAGCACGTTCATCGCCGGGTAGTACACCGCGAGGAAGCTCGTCAGGTCGGTGAAGTCGTATGTCGCCTTCACCGCGTCGACGGTCTTCTCGGCGAGCTCGATGCCGTTGCGCGCGGCGAGGTCGAACTTGAGCTCGGGCTCGAGCGTTCCCTCGAGGTGCAGGTGCAGCTCGGCCTTGGGCAGGCCGAGGGCGAAGTCGGTCAGGGAGGTCATGCGGGAGTGTCCTTTCGGGCGGACGGATGCGGCGGAGACGGCGGGATGCGTCAGGACCGGTCTGCCATGCCCATGCGGGCGAGCACCACCGACTCGACGATCTGTACGAGGTTGTAGAGGATGAGCGCGGTGCCGGTGACCAGCACGACGGCCGTCCACACGGCCGAGAACTGCGCCCCGGCGATGTAGCCGCCGACGGCACCGCCGATGCCGCCGCCGACCGCGAGCCACTCCGCCAGGAGCGCGCCGGTGATCGCGCCGGGCACCGAGATGCGCACCGCCGCGAAGAACTCCGGCAGCGAACTCGGCAGGGCGACCTTGCGCAGTCGCGTCCAGGAGTTGCCGCCGTACACGGCGACGAGGTCGTTCATCTGCGGGGAGGCCGACTTGAGGCCGAACACGATGTTCACGAGGGCCGGGAACAGCACGACGATTCCGCCGATCACGGCGACCGAGGCGAACTCGCGACCGAAGATGAGGATGATCACGGGCGCCATCGCCACCAGCGGCACGGAGCGCAGCAGCATCGCCATCGGCATGAGCGCGTGCTCGATGCCCTTGCTCAGCTGGAACACGATCGCCACCAGCAGCGCGACCACGAGGCCCGCGGCGAACCCGACGAACGAGTGGCCGAGGGTCACCCCGAGCTGGCCGAACAGCTGCGCCCGGTTCGCCTCGGCGTTGGGCACCGTGAAGAGGAAGTTCCAGACGTCGATCGGTCCCTTGCCGACGTAGGCCGACACCTGGAAGACCCCGAGGGCTCCGACCCAGATGACGAGCACGGCGACGATCGTGAGCACGAAGGTCAGGAGCGCACGGGTGAGCGCGCGCACGGTGGACTTCGTCGCCTCACGACGGATCTCGGCGTTCAGCTTCGCGATCGATTCGGCGCCGCCGGGCACGGTGACCGCGGGCAGGGTGTCCATGCTCATCGGGATGCTCCCTTCGACCAGGGCGCCACGGCCCGCGAGATGAGACCGAGCAGCGCGTAGCCGAGCAGGGCCACCGCTCCGGAGGCGAGGGCGATGTCCCACACCCGGGCAGAGTTGAGGGCCTGCTGGGCGGCGATCATCGCCGGACCGACGCCGACGGTGATCTTGCCGAAGAACTCTCCCAGCACCGCACCGAGGAAGGCGGCGGGCACCGCGATCTGGAGGGCGTTGAGGATCGCGGGGAGGGAGGCGATGAGGCGCACCTTCCGCAGCTGGGTGAGCCGCGAGCCTCCGTAGACGGTGATGAGGTCGAGGCTCGCCTTGTCGGCGGCCTTCAGCCCGAGGAGCGCACCGACGACGGTCGTGAAGAAGCAGCTCAGCGCAGCGAGGAACACGGCCGTCGTCGAGGGCTGCCCGGCCGTCGGGATCGGCACGATGACGGTCAGGAGCAGACCCAGCGCGACGATCGGGATGCAGTACGTGATGATCGCGATCTGCATCACCACGCCCTCCAGGCGCGGCACGATCAGCACCAGCGCGGCCAGCACGAGGGCGAGGCCGTTGCCCCAGAGGTAGCCGATGCCCGCTTCGGTGAGCGTGATGCCGAAGTTCTTGGCGTAGAACTCCCACCCGGTGTCGAAGAACTCCACGACGACCTGCAGCGGGGTCGGGATGGCCTGCACCCCGCCGGGGCCGACGTTCGAGAACACCGTCGCTGCCAGGATCCACCAGACCGCGATGATGCCGACGACGCCGATCGCTCCGGTCAGCCACGCGGGGAGCGCGATGTCCTCCCACTGGATCGCGCGCGGCTTCGAGCCCTGGGGGGCGGGAGCACCCGGGCTCTTCGTCGCGGGCGCGTCAATGGTCATCGGCGGCGGCGCCTCCGACGCCGAACAGCAGTTCCTGCGCGTGATCGACGTAGGCGTGGAACTCGGGCGTGCGCATCATCTCGGGGGTCCGCGGACGCGGGAGGTCGATGGTCATGACCTCCTTGATGCGTCCCGGACGCGGGCTCATGACGGCCACCTGGTCGGAGAGGAAGATCGCCTCCGAGATGCCGTGCGTGACCAGGAGGGTCGTCGCGGGCTTCTCGGTCCAGATGCGCAGCAGCTCGAGGTTGAGCTTCTGCCGCGTCATGTCGTCGAGGGCGCCGAACGGTTCGTCGAACAGCAGCACCGAGGGCTTCATGATCAGGGAGCGCGCGATCGACACGCGCTGGCGCATGCCGCCCGACAGCTGCGCGGGCTTGGCCTTCTCGAAGCCCTTGAGCCCGACCAGGTCGATCATCTCGGCGACGTAGGCCTTGTCGACGGGCTTGCCCGCGACCTCGAACGGCAGCTGGATGTTCGACTGCACGCTGCGCCACGGCAGGAGCGCCGAGTCCTGGAACGCGATGCCCAGCTCGTTGCCCCGGCGCAGCTCTTTCGGGCTCTTGCCGTCGACACGGGTGGTGCCGCTGGTCGGGTCCTCCAGACCGGCGAGGATCCGAAGAATCGTCGACTTGCCGCACCCCGATGGACCGAGGAGGGCCAGGAACGTTCCCTGGTCGGTGTGGAGGTTGGCGTCCTGCAGCGCCACGACGCTCTTGCGTCCGACGCTGAAGACCTTGTTCAGTCCGGTGATCTGCAGGCCGGTGCCCAGGGTCGTCCCCTGGGCACCGGTCTCGGTGGCCGTATCGGTCACAATTGCACTCCCAAAGGGATCTCAGCCCGCGTAGGCGACGAGATCCGGGTTCTCCTCGTAGACCTCGGCCAGCAGGCTGAGGTCGAAGAGGTCGGATGCTTCGAGGATGATCCCCGCTCCCTCGAGGCTCTTGATGGTCTCCGCCTGCAGCGCATCGGAGATGGTGAAGATGCCGTTCTCCTCGGTCTCGTCCGAGACGACCAGGAGGTTCTGGGCCTCGGAGCCGGCGAGGGTCTTGGCCGGGTCGAGGTCGAGGTCGGTGCCGTAGGTCTCGATGGCGAGGTCGGCGCCTGCCTGCGGGTCGGCGAGCGCGTCGGTCCAGCCCTTGATCTCGGCGACGAGGAACGCCTTGAGCATCTCGCGGTTGTTCGCGATGGTGTCGTCGGTCACGGTGACCGTCTCGGCGACGAACGGCAGGCCGTTGTCGGCGAAGGGCAGGTTGGTCGTGGCGGTGCCCGCCATCTCGACCGAGATCGCCTCGTTGGTGAGGTAGGCGACGAAGCCGTCGACCTCGCCGTTGATCAGCGGTGCCGGGTCGTACTGCACGGGAACGATCGTGAGCTCGGAGGCGTCGATGTCGTTCGCGGCCAGCAGTGCGTTGAACAGCGTCAGGTTGGAGTCCTGGACGCCGATCTTCTTGCCCTTGAGGTCTTCGGGGGTGGCGATGTCGCCGCCGTCCTTCAGCGAGAGCACCGTGAAGGGGTTCGCCTGGAACGTCGCGCCGATGATCTTCAGCGGTGCCGACTCGTTGGCGACGGCCGCGCCGACCTGCACCGAGTCGCTCAGTGCGATGTCGGCGGTGCCGCTGAGGAGCTCGGGAACGCCGCCCGAGGGGCCGGGGACCAGCTGAACCGACGAGAAGCCGGCGTCGGTGTAGTAGCCCTTGGAGTCGGCGATGTACTCACCGGCGAACTCTTCGTTGAAGATCCAGCTGAGCTGCAGCGTGATGTCGCCGAAGCCGTCGGCGCTGGCCGATGCTTCGCCGCCGCCGGCGGTCTCGGTCGTGCTGCCCGCGCAGGCGGAGAGGGCGACGGCCGCGACGGCGATACCGGCGAGGGCTGCGGCGAGGCGCTTGGCGCGCCGGGGAAGAAGGAAGGACATGAACACTCCTGACGGATGTGGTGCTTCGGGTGGGAACGCGCGCGCCCTGGGCCTCGACACTGCGCGTGACCCCGACGCTAGGCGATGTAGATTTCACGAACACTGGCGCGATGTTTCGCCGCCGTTACAGGTGTGCGGGTCGATACGCGTCGATCTCTCGGATTCAGCGGGGCTCGGCGGCGAGGTGAAGCACCGATTCGGCGAGCGCGGCGATCCCCCGCTCGACGTCGGCGGTCGACACCGACTCGTCGGGGTGGTGGCTGATCCCGTCGGGGTTTCGGAGGAACAGCATCCCGACGTCGGTGATGGCGCCGATCGACATCGCGTCGTGCCCGGCGCGGCTGAAGATCTGGGGCGGCTCCTCCGCCCCGGGGCCCCGAATGCCCGCGCGCACGACGTCCTGCAGCAGCGGCGCGCAGAACACCGCCGGGGCGTTGTGCACCTCACGAGCGTGCCAGCGGAGTCCGCGGCGACCCATCGCCTCGTCGACCTCGCGCGAGATGGCGTCCCACACCCGGTCGCGCGCACCGTCGAACTCCCCGCGCAGGTCGACCGAGAGGTGGGCCTCGCCGGGCACGATGTTGACCGCCCCGGGGAAGGCCTCCAGCTGCCCGACCGTGCCGATGATGTGGTGCTCGCCGCGGCAGATCCGCTCGACGGCGAGGGCGATCTCACTCGCCCCGAGCAGGGCATCGCGTCGCATGTCGTAGGGGGTTCCGCCGGCGTGCCGCGCCTCGCCCTCCACGACGAGCTGGAACCGTCGCGCGCTGGCGATCGACGACACCACGGCGAGCGCCTCGCCGCGGCGGTGCAGCTCCGGCCCCTGTTCGATGTGCGCCTCGAGGTAGCCGACGAGCTCGTCGGGGCGGCGCGCGGCCTCCCCGACCCTCGCCGGATCGAGGCCGAACTCGAGGAACGCCTGTCTCAGGGTCACACCGTCGGCGTCGGCGAGCGACCACCAGGCGTCGTCCCACGTGCCGGCGACCGCCGACGATCCGAGAAGCGCCTTGCCGAACCGCGTGCCCTCCTCGTCGGAGAACGCCACGACCTCCAGGGCGAACGGGAGCGGCGAGACGGCGAGTCCGTCGTCTCGGATGCGGCGCAGCATCCGCACCACTTCCAGGCCCATCAGCACGCCGACGATCCCGTCGAAGCGCCCCGCGTCGGGCACGGTGTCGAGGTGCGAGCCGATCATGAGGGCGGGCGCGTCATCGCGCGGGGTCGCCGAGCCGGTCGATGGGGCGAGGCGGCCGACCTGGTTGCCCGCGGCGTCTTGGCGGGTGGTCATGCCGATCTCGCGCATCCATTCGGCGGCGAGCCTGTTGACGCGGGCGTGCTCGGTGGAGAGGTACACCCGCTCGATGCGCCCGGGCGTCGAGGTGACGCGCGCGAGTTCGTCGCAGCGCTGCATCACCCGGCGGGCGGCAGCGGCGAGGCGGTCGGGCTCGACCCGGAGTCGGCTCTGCACCCGTCAGCTCGCCGCCCGGTAGACGTCGTTCGCGGCCTCGACCCCGCCGCCGGCGGGCACCGGTGCGCCGAAGCGGCGCAGCACCGTCTCGAGCGAGGCGAGGGTCTGCAGCACGGCGTCGGTGCGGGCGTTGTAGCCCATCGTGCCGATGCGCCACACGCGCCCGTGCAGCGGGCCGAAAGACGTGCCGATCTCGATGCCGAAGTCGTCGAGCATCGCGGTGCGCGCCGCATCGCCCGGCACCCCCTCGGGGATCTCGACGGCGACGACGTTGCTCATCTTGTGGGCGACGTCGCCGAAGACGGTCAGGCCGAGTCCGCGCACCCCCGCGAGCATCGCCTCGCCGTGCAGACGGTGCCGGTCGATGACGGCGTCGCGGCCCTCGAGCAGCAGCACGCGGGCGCACTCGCGGGCGCCGTAGAGCATGGTCGTCGCCTCGGTGTGGTGGTTGAGGCGACGCGGGCCCCAGTAGTCGAGGATCATGCCGAGATCGAAGTAGTTCGAGCGCACGAAGTCGGCCGCCGTCGGGTCTCCGGCCTCGCGGATGCCGGCCTCGATGCGGGTGCGCGAGCGGATGACCTCCACCGCCGCCTCGGACAGGCTGATCGGGGCCGACCCCGACGGCCCGCCGAGGCACTTCTGGAGGCCGGCGGTCGCCGCATCCAGTCCCCAGGCGTCCATCTCGAACGCGTTGCCGCCGAGCGAGGCGGTCGCGTCGGTGTAGAACAGCACCCCGTTCGCCCGGCACAGCTCACCGATCTCTTCGAGGGGCTGCAGCATCGTCGTCGACGTGTCACCCTGCACGAGCGCGAGGAGGTGGGGCTTCACGCGCTCGATCGCCTCGCGCACCGCCGAGACGGGGAACACCTCCCCCCACGGCACCTCGATCGTGTGCACCTCGGCCATCGCGCGCTCGGCGATCTCGGCGAGCAGGTGCCCGAAGCGACCGAAGATCGGCACGAGCACGCGGTCACCCGGCCGCACGAGCGAGATCATCGCGGCCTCGATCCCCGCGCGAGAGGTGCCGTCGACGAGCACAGTCGCGTCGTTGTCGGTCGCCCAGACCTGGCGGTAGAGCTCCTGGGTCTCGGTCATCGTCGCCGTCATGAACGGGTCGTATTGACCGACGAGAGGCGCCGACATCGCCCGCAGCACGCTCGGATACGCCGAGATCGGCCCCGGGCCCATCAGCAGACGCGCGGGCGGATCGATCGGTGCGGGGAAGGTCATGGGGTCTCCGTTCGACGGGCGAGGGATGCGAGGCGGCGGGCCAGGCGCACGAGGGCGATGTCGGTGCCGGCGCGCGAGACGAGGCACACCCCGACCGGGGCGGGGCCCAGGGGGGAGGCGACGGTGAGCAGCGGCACCGAGACGGCGGGAAGGCCCGCGACGGCGGCGGGCACGGTCATGCGCAGCGTCGCCGCGCGGGTCGCGTCGATGTCGGCAGGGTCGGCGGTGCGCGCGGGTGCCGGGCCGGGCACCGTGGGAAAGATCAGCACCGCGTCGCGCACGAGGGCCTCGAGGCGGTCGCGCAGGGGTGCCAGGGAGGAGCGGGCGGATGCTTCGCCCTCGGCCGTCACGGCGGAACCCGCCCGGAAGCGTTCGGCCGCAGCGCGGCCGACCGCACCGGGATGCGCCTCCAGCCACTCGCCGTTGTTGCGCCACGCCTCGGCGCCCTGCACCGCGCGGAACGCCGCCGCGGGCGCGGCGAGGTCGCCGATCGGCACCTCGTCGACGATGGGACCGTCGGGCACGGCGGCCAGAGCCGCGACCAGCGCGTCGAAGGCGGTGCCCGTCGCGGGGTCGGCGTCGGCGCGGATCTCGGCCGGCACGCGCAGACGCCACGGCAGGTCGGGCCCGGACTCCCCCCACACGCTCTCCGTCGACTCCGACCCGTCGTAGCTCAGGCACCAGTCGGCGACGCGCTGCAGGGTCTCGCCGTCGCGGGTGATCCACCCGACGGTGTCGAACGACTGCGCGAGCGGCAGCAGACCCTGGCGCGGCACGAGCCCGTGGGTCGTGCGCAGCCCCCACAGCCCCTGGTACGACGCGGGCACGCGGACCGATCCGGCGGTGTCGGTGGCGAGACCGATCTCGGCCTGGCCGGTCGCGACCGCCGACGCCGGCCCGTTCGACGAGCCGCCGGGGAGAGCCCCCGGGACGGCGCCGTTGGGCGGGGTGCCGTAGTGCGGGTTGTCGCCCGCGATCGAGTACGCGAACTCATCGGTGCGGGCGATCCCGCGCAACGACGCACCCCCGCGCAGCAGGTCGGAGACGGCGGCGGCGGTCGTCGCCTCGGCCCGCGCGCTCTCGAGGTACGCCGGGTTTCCCGCACCGATGCGGAAGCCCTTGATGGCGAAGAGGTCTTTCACCGCGACGGTGAGCCCGGCCAGCGGCCCCTCCCAGGCGCCCTGGAGGAACGGGTCGCCGACCTGACGCCACACGGCGCGGTCGAGCGCCTGGGCTCGGCCGGTGACGTGCGCGGCCGTGATGACCCAGCGTCCTTCGAGCCGCTGCCAGACCTGCGTCTGCAGCCCGGTTCCGCCGCCCCCGAAGCGCGACACCGACACCAGGAGCGCCACCCCCTCGACGAGGGGACGGTACTCGACGCGCTCGATCGTGCGGGGGGCGACCCCGCCGCGCAGCTTCCGGAAGGCCAGGAGGGCGTCGTCGCCGACGAGCAGCCCCGCAGCATCCCCCCGCATCACCTCGGACCCCGAGGCGAACGCGGCGTCGAGCACCTCGACGTCGTCGCTCATAAGCGCCCGTTCGTAGGCCTCGAACGCCGCGAGCAGGTCGGCGGGGATCTCGCTCCCCGCGTGAGAGTCCACAACACCCGGGGCGGGGTCGGGCGTCGTCCGGGTGTCTTGGCCTTTGGGAAGATCGGGGGCGCTCATCGCGCGTCTCCCGCCGTCGCGACCGCCGCGAAGTCGGACTCGCGGATGCGGGCGTGCACGCCGCACACGATGTCGACCACCTGCGAGATGTCGAAGTCGGTCGCCGCGCTCAGGTAGGCGTACGCGAGGTGTTCGTCGAGACCCCACCGCGCCCGGATCAGCGAGAGGGCGGCGCGCACGCACGCCCGCATCGCCGCATCCAGATCGGGATCGAGCCCGGTGGGAACGAGGAACTCGGCCGTTCGCACGAGCGGCCCGGTGATCTCGCCGAACTCGGCGAGGGCGTCGTCCTTCGCGACGACGTCGAACCGCAGGGTCGCGCGCAACGACGCCTCCAGCGCGGTCAACGCGACCTCGCCGTCGCCCTGCGCGAAGTGCGGGTCGCCGACGTACGCGAGAGCGCCGGCCACCTGCACCGGCAGGTAGAGCACGGTGCCCTCGACGAGCAGGTTGATGTCGATGTTGCCGCCGTGCGCCCCGGGCGGCACCGAGTGCGGGCGGTCAGATCCGGCGACGGCGACGCCCATCGTGCCCAGGAACGGTGCGAGCGGGAACGTCACGACCCGTTCGCCGCCCTCGACCACGGGGAGGCTCCCGAACAGCTCGCCGTCGCGTTCGACCACCGGGCTGAAGACGCTGACGTTGCCCGCCCCGCGCGGCAGCTCCCCCACGAGGGCACCCTTGCCGTGACGGTTCGAGATCACGCCGTACGGCACGCGCGGCACGAGCTTCACGACCGTGATCTTCAGCAGGTCCCCGGGCTCGGCGCCCTCGACCCTGATCGGCCCGGTGACGACATGCGGGCCGTCGGCGGCCGGGTCTCGGGTGACGGATGCGGCGATCTCGACCGCATCGTCGAGCACCGCGGAGGCCGCGACCCCGTGGGCCGCGAAGAACGCGAGCGGATCCTTCCCCTGGTCATCGAGGATGCCCTCGTGCGAGACGGTGTCGATCGTCACGGTCTCGCCCGGTGCGACGGTGAGCACCGCAGCATCCGTCTCGCACGGGAGGCGCCCCCACCGCACGGTTTCGGGCGAGGCGGGAAGGTAATGGTCGCCCGGGGTTTCACCCGTGCCGGGCTGGAGGATCTCGATCGTCACCGCTCGCTCCTCACTCCGCGAGTGACGCGGATCCGGCCAGGATCTCACGCCCCCGCCGCTCGACGACACCGTCGGCGCTGTACGCGAGCCCGCCGTGCACGTAGGTCGCCTCGACGACGCCCCGCAGCTCCTGCCCGTGCCACGGCGACATCTTGTTGCGGTACTCGAGGGCGGAGGCGTCGACCGTCCGCACGGCATCGGGGTCGAACACCACGAGGTGCGCGGGTTCGCCGGCCGCGATCCGCCCGCGCCCGGCGAGGCCGCCGATGCGGGCGGGGCCGGTGGTGAACAGCGGAAGCAGCCGCTCGATCGGCACGCCCCGGCGGCGCGCCTCGGTGTGGACGGCGGCGAATCCGGTCTGCAGACCCGAGATGCCTCCCCACGAGAGGCCGAAGTCGGGAGACGACTTGAGGTCGACGGTCGAGGGGGAATGATCGCTGACGATCGCGTCGATCGTGCCGTCGAGGAGGCCCTCCCAGAGGAGATCCTGGTTCGCGGCATCGCGGATCGGTGGGCAGCACTTGAACTCCGCCGCCCCCGCGGGCACGTCCTCCGCGCGGAGCGTGAGGTAGTGCGGGCACGTCTCGACCGTGAGGGGCACGCCCTCGGCCTTGGCCGCGCGCACCGCATCGAGCGCCCCGCCGTCGGAGACGTGCACGATGTGCGCCCGGCCGCGGGTGCGCCGCGACGCGTCGATCACCGCGAGGATCGCCTCCCGCTCGCTCTGCGGCGGACGCGAGGCGACGAAGTCGGCGTACACCTCGCCGAGCGGGCCGTCGGCGTGCAGGTGCGAGGGGTCTTCGGCGTGGACGATGAGGATGCTGCCGAGCCCGGCGATCTCGGCGAGCGCGGCCTCGAGCTGGTCGAGGGCGAGATGCCCGAACTCGTCGATGCCCGACGGCGACAGGAAGCACTTGAAGCCGACCACTCCCGCCGCATCCAGCTCGGACAGGGCCCCGAGGTTCTCGGGGACCGCCCCGCCCCAGTACCCCACGTCGACGGCGAGCTTGCCCCGCGCGGCGTCGCGCTTGTCGGCGAGAGCGTCGACCGTGGTGGTCACCGGCACGCTGTTCAGCGGCATGTCGAGCAGGGTCGTCACCCCGCCGGCGGCCGCGGCGGCCGTGCCGGTCGCGAAGCCCTCCCACTCGGTACGCCCGGGCTCGTCGAGGTGCACGTGGGAGTCGACGAGGCCGGGAAGCAGCATCGTCTCGTCGGCGAGCACGAGCTCGGCGCGCGGGTCGAAGGCGTCGACGGCGGCGATCACCCCGCCGACGGTGTGGACGGTGGCCGGCACGAAGGCGGCGCCCGTCCAGACACGGCGCGCGGCGACCGTGGTGGGCAGGGCGGGGAACGCGGTCATGACGACCACGCTAGGTGCGTCGCGTTTCCCGGATGTTACCCAGGGCAACATTTCCGCCGTTCGCCCGAAATGTGCGCTCGATACGGTGACGGGATGGAACTGAGCGAATTCGACGCGGCCGACGAGGCCTCAGCGACCGCGACCGCCCGCGTCTGGGCCGAGGTCGACGGGTGGGTGAACGCCATCGTGACGGGTCGCCCGTTCGGCTCGGTCGACGCCCTCGCGGCCTATGCGGGTGCGCTCGCGCAGCAGTGGACGCCCGCCGATCTGGAGGCAGCCCTCGCACACCACCCCCGCATCGGGGCTCGCGTGACGGGCGCGGACGCCGCGGCCTCGGCCTCGCGCCGCGAGCAGGCCTCGATGTCGGCCGCGGGCGATGACGTCGTCGGCGCGATCGCCGAGGGCAACGCCCGGTACGAGGAGCGGTTCGGCCGGGTCTTCCTCATTCGCGCCGCCGGCCGGACGCCGTCGGAGATGCTCGCCGAGCTCGAACGCCGCCTGTCGAACGACCCCGAGACCGAGACCCGCGAAGCGACCGCGCAGCTGGCCGAGATCGCCTTGCTGCGACTGCGCGAGACGTTCGCGGCGCCCACCCTTCCGGAGGAGCAGGAATGACCCACCTCACCACGCACGTGCTCGACGCGGCGACGGGCAACCCCGCCGCCGAGGTGTCGGTCGTGCTCGCCCACGCATCGGGCGGGGCCGTCACCGCGGAGGCCGCCGGGGCGATCGTGGCCCACGGGGCCACCGACGCCGACGGGAGGCTCGCACTCGGTCCCGAGGCCCTCGAGCCCGGCGACTACACGCTGACCTTCCTCACGGGCGAGTACTTCGCCGCCCGTGACACACCGACGTTCCACCCCTACGTCGCCGTGACCTTCACGGTCGACGGCTCGGGCCGGCACCTGCATGTGCCGCTGCTGCTGAGCCCCTTCGCCTACTCGACCTACCGCGGGAGCTGACTATGACGGAAGTGAGCGTCAGTCTCGGCGCCAACAAGTACGGCAAGGCCGAGAACCGGGTCGTGCGCGTCGTGCGCGACTCCGCCCGGCACGAGATCGTCGATCTGAATGTGACGTCGCAGCTGCGGGGGGCCGCCCTCGCGTCGGCGTACCTCACGGGCGACAACTCGATGGTCGTGGCGACCGACACGCAGAAGAACACCGTCTTCGCCTTCGCGAAGGAACACGGCATCCGCTCGCCCGAGGAATTCCTGCTGCTGCTCGCCGAGCACTTCACCTCGTCGTTCGAGTGGATCGAGGGCGGACTCTTCCAGGCCGAGCAGTACGCGTGGGAGCGCATCCTCGTCGACGGCGTGCCGCACGACCACTCGTTCGTGCGGCAGGGGCAGGGCACCCGCCTCGCCACCGTGCAGTCGATCGACGGCGCGGTGCACGTGACCGGCGGGGTGAAAGACCTCACGGTGCTGAAGTCCACCGGGAGCGAATTCGCCGGTTTCCCGCGCGATCGCTACACGACCCTCGTCGAGACCGACGACCGGATCATGGCGACCTCGGTGACGGGACGCTGGCGCTTCCTTCCCGAAGCGGTCGAGGCCGGCATCGATTACGACGGCCTGTACGCCGAGGTCACCGAGGTGCTGCTGGCCACGTTCGCGTCGGTGCATTCGCTCGCGCTGCAGCAGACGCTGTTCGAGATGGGCAGGGCCGCGATCGAGGCGCGCCCCGAGATCGCCGAGGTGCGCTTCGCGATGCCGAACAAGCACCACTTCGTCGTCGACCTGTCGTCGTTCGGCCTCGAGAATCCGAACGAGGTCTTCTTCGCCGCCGACCGCCCCTACGGCCTCATCGAGGGCACGGTCACGCGCGATGGCGCCGCCCCCGCCCCCGACGCCTGGCTCGACCTGCCCGCGTTCGTCTGACCGCGGCGCCGGGGAGCGTTGAAAGGCCAAGACACCCGGACGACCCTGTGGGGGCTTCCGGGTGTCTTGGCCTCTCAGCGGACGTTCGTCGTCAGACGTGGAAGAGGGAGTGCAGCGGGGCGTCGCCCAGAGCTGCACGACCGCCGAGCGCGTCGATCTCAAGCAGGGCCGCCGTGCCGATGACCTCGCTGCCGAGGGCGTGCACGAGCTCGCGTCCAGCGGCGAGCGTGCCGCCCGTGGCCAGCACGTCGTCGAGCAGCAGCACGCGTGTTCCGCGGGGCAGATCGTCGTGCATCTCGATCGCGGCGACGCCGTACTCGAGGGCGTACGAGACGGATGCTGCGGGGCGCGGCAGCTTCCCGGCCTTGCGGATCGGCACCAACCCGACCCCGGCGGCGGTGGCCGCCGCGCCGGCGAGGAGGAACCCTCGGGCTTCGATGCCGGCGACCACGTCGAACTGCCCGGCGAAAGGCTCCATGAGGGCATCGATCGTCGCGCGGAGGGCCGCAGCATCCGCCAGCAAGGGCGTGATGTCGCGGAACACGACCCCCTGCTGCGGGTAATCGGGGATCGAGCCGATGAGCGATTCGGCGCGGGCGAGGGCGGAGGCGTCGGGCACCGTACGACCTTACGCGAGCCGCCGCAGACGGCGAGACCGGTCTGCGCGGCGAGACCCCGACGGAAAACCCGTGTCTCGACGCGCAGCTGCGGTCTCGCGGTCGGAAACCGCTGTCAGCAACGGATCGAACCGATTCGGTAGCCTGGGTGCATGACGACCGTTGAGACCGTGCCGACGCCCGACGACCGACCGGCCGAGACCGGATCCGAGTGGTGGCGCACCGCCGTCATCTACCAGATCTACCCCCGCTCGTTCTCCGACAGCTCCGGCGACGGCATCGGCGACCTCCCCGGGGTCACCAGGCACCTCGACGACCTCGAGAAGCTCGGCGTCGACGCGATCTGGCTGAGCCCCTTCCAGCGGTCTCCGCAGAAGGACGCCGGCTACGACGTCGCCGACTACTGCGACGTCGACCCGCTCTTCGGCACGCTCGACGACTTCGACCGGATGCTGGCCGAGGCGCACGCCCGCAGCATCCGCATCATCGTCGACCTCGTTCCCAACCACTCCAGCGACCAGCACGCCTGGTTCCAGGAGGCACTGGCCGCCGCCCCCGGCAGCCCCGAGCGCGCTCGCTACATGTTCCGCGACGGCCGCGGCGAGCACGGCGAGCTTCCTCCGAACAACTGGGACTCCGTCTTCGGAGGCCCCGCGTGGACCCGCGTCACCGAAGCGGGCGGCGCCCCCGGCCAGTGGTACCTGCACCTGTTCGACACCTCGCAGCCCGACTTCGACTGGTCGAACGACGAGGTGCGCGAGGAGTTCCGCGGCGTGCTGCGCTTCTGGCTCGACCGGGGCGTCGACGGGTTCCGCGTCGACGTCGCGCACGGCCTCGTCAAGGAGGCGGGCCTGCCCGACTACACGCCCTCCCCCGAGGGCGGCTCGATGGGCGGCGACGAAGCGAACGTGCCGTACTGGGGTCAGCCCGGCGTGCACGAGATCTACCGCGACTGGCACGAGGTGTTGGCGCAGTACGACGGCGACCGAGCCCTGTGCGCCGAGGCGTGGCTCCCGACCATCGAGAAGACCGCGCTGTGGGTGCGACCCGACGAGATGCACCAGGCGTTCAACTTCGTCTTCCTCGAGACCCACTGGGATGCGGCCGACCTCCGCTCCGTCATCGATGAGTCGCTGCGCGCGTACGGCGCCGTGGGCGCGCCGAGCACGTGGGTGCTGTCGAACCACGACGTCGTGCGTCACGCGTCGCGCCTGGGCCTGCCCGCCGACATCCCGCAGGGCGCGGGCATCGGCCCCGACACCGTCGGCAAGCCCGATCCCGTGCTGGGGCTGCGCCGCGCCCGCGCCGCGTCGGCGCTGATGCTGGCACTCCCGGGTTCGGCCTACATCTACCAGGGCGAGGAGCTCGGACTGCCCGAAGCGATCGACCTGCCCGACGAAGCCCGCCAGGACCCCACCTGGTTCCGCACCGACGGCGAGAAGTACGGGCGCGACGGATGCCGCGTCCCTCTCCCCTGGACCAGCGAGGGCCCCGCCTTCGGCTTCAACGACACCGGCGCCTCGTGGCTCCCGCAGCCCGCCGAGTGGGCGGCCCTCGCCCGCGACGCGCAGCAGGGCGAGCCCACCTCGACCCTCTCCCTCTACGAGACGATGCTGTCCGAGCGTCGCGCCCGCGGCCTCGGTGCGGGCACCCTCAGCTGGGTCGACGGCGCAGGAGCCGGCGTCCTGTCGTTCCGCAACGGCGACCTGCACGTGCTGACGAACATCGGCGCCACGCCGATCGAGCTGCCCGAGGGCACCGTCGTCGTCGCGAGCGAGCCGCTCGAGGGCCGCCAGCTCCCGCCCGACACGACGGTCTGGCTGGCCTGAGCGGATCACGCGCTACCGCGCAGCATCCGCCCGGCTCGTCGAGTCGCCATCGTCTCGCCGAGGCGACGCGCCCTTCGCGGAGGAGGGGTGTCGTCTCGGCGAGGCGACATGCTCTCGACGGCCGCGCCGCACGCCCCCGTAGGCTCGGGTCATGACGATCGACCTCGAAGCCCTGTACGTCGACCTGCACAAGCACCCGGAGCTGTCGTTCCAGGAGACCCGCACCGCCGGGGTGATCGTGCGCCACCTCACCGAGCTCGGACTCGAGGTCGAGGAGGGGGTCGGCCGCACCGGACTCGTCACGTCGATCGTGAACGGCGACGGGCCGGTCGTGTGGCTGCGCGCCGACATGGACGGCCTCCCCGTGCAGGAGCAGACCGGCCTCGACTACGCCAGCACCGCGAAGGGCACCGATCCCGCCGGACTCGAGGTTCCCGTGATGCACGCGTGCGGCCACGACATGCACGTCTCCTCGCTCGTGGGAGCTCTCGAGCGCCTCCTGAGCACGAAGGGCGAGTGGTCGGGCACCGTCGTCGCGGTCTTCCAGCCCGCCGAGGAATACGGCGCGGGCTCGAAGGCGATGATCGCCGACGGCGTGCTCGATCGATACCCGCGCCCCGACATCGTGCTCGGCCAGCACGTGACCCCGTTGCCGGCGGGCGTCATCGGGGTGCGCCCCGGCACGCAGATGGCCGCCTCCGACGGACTCACCGTCGTGCTGCACGGCCGTGGCGGGCACGGCTCGCGCCCGCACTCCACGATCGACCCGATCGTCATGGCCGCCGCCACCGTCATGCGCCTGCAGACCATCGTCTCGCGCGAGATCGACCCGCGCGACATCGCCGTCGTGACGGTCGGTTCGATCCACGCGGGCTTGAAGAACAACATCATCCCCGCCGAGGCGAAGCTCGAACTGAGCCTGCGCTACCCGAACGACGAAGCGCGCGCCAAGGTGCTCGAGAAGGTCGAGCGCGTCATCCGGGCCGAGGCCGCAGCATCCGGCGCCGAGCAGACCCCCACGATCACGACCGACCACACGCTGCCGCCCACGATCAACGACGAGGCGGCGACCGCACGGCTGACGGGCGCCTTCCAGCGCGCGTTCGGCGACGACAGCGTCGTCGACCCCGGCATGTTCACCGGCAGCGAGGACGTGTCGTGGTTCGCCCGCGAGGCCGGCGTGCCGCTGGTGTTCTGGTTCTGGGGCGGCGTCGACCCCCAGAAGTTCGCGGATGCTGTCGCCGGCGGCACGATCGACCGTGACATTCCGACGAACCACTCGCCGTATTTCGCCCCCGTGCTGCAGCCGACCCTCGACCGCGGTGTCGAGAACCTCGTGGTCGCGGCTCGGGAGTTCCTCGCCTGAGGCGCTGTCGTCGAACCCGCGTGAGGCTCGGCGACACCGCACGCGATCGCGCGTGGGAGCGTGCGGGTTCGGTGAGGCCGTACGGTCTCGACGAAGGGACTAGCGCGAAGGCAGGGTCAAGATCTCGGCGCCCGCATCGGTGATCGCGACGGTGTGCTCGGTGTGCGCGGTGCGCGCGCCCGTCGCGCTGCGGAGGGTCCAGCCGTCGGGGTCGGTCACCAGCTCGGCGGTGTCGGCCATGACCCAGGGCTCGAGCGCGAGGAGGAGGCCCGGGCGCAACGTGTAGCCGCGGCCGGGACGACCGGTGTTGGCGACGTGGGGCTCTTGGTGCATCGTCGAACCGATGCCGTGCCCTCCGAACTCGACGTTCACGGGGTACCCCGCGTCTTTGAGCACCGTGCCGATCGCGCGCGAGATGTCGCCGACCTTGGCACCCGGACGGGCGGCGGCGATGCCGGCGGCCAGCGCGCGCTCGGTCGCGTCGATCAGCGCGAGGTCGTCGGCCGACCGCGCCTCGCCGACGATGAAGCTGATGGCGGAGTCGGCGGCGATGCCGCCCTTCACCACGGCGAGGTCGAGCGTGAGCAGATCGCCGTCGGCGAGCGCGTAGTCGTGGGGCAGACCGTGCAGCACGGCGTCGTTGACGGCGGTGCAGATGTAGTGGCCGAACGGCCCGCGCCCGAACGACGGCGCGTAGTCGACGTAGCACGACGTCGCGCCGGCCTCGACGATCATCTCCTGCGCCCACCGGTCGATCTCGAGCAGATTCGTGCCCACGGTCGCGCGGCCCTTGATGGTGTGGAGGATGTCGGCGACGAGGGCGCCGGTCACCCGCGCGCGGCTGATCTGGTCGGGGTTCAGGATCTCAATCACCCAATAACTATACCGGCCATATCATCCCGTCTACACTCGAGGCCATGGTCAGACTTCCCCTCAGCCCCGAGGAGATCGAACGCGGGCGGCGCCTCGGCACGCTGCTGCGGCACGCCCGCGCCGGACGCCCGATGCTCGACGTCGCCCTCGACGCCGGCGTCTCGCCCGAGACCCTTCGCAAGATCGAGTCGGGCCGCATCGCGACCCCCGCCTTCCCCACGATCGCCGCGATCGCCGGGGTGCTGAACCTCTCGCTCGACGAGGTCTGGGCCGAAGTCAACGTCCGCGCGCCCGCCGCGCAGCATCCCGTCGCCTCCTCAGCATCCGTCGCCTGAGCGCACGGGTTGCGACCCAGCGCACGAGTTGTTCGCGTACCCGGGCCGTGTGGTCGGGGGGAAGCCGTGCACTCGCGGGGCCTACTCCACGAGCACCGCCGCCTCGCGGTCGTCGACGACGCGGGCGCCGAAGACGCCGGGGAGCCCCCGACCGTCGCGGAAAGCGAACAGCATCACCGCGGTCGCGATGACGAACAACAGCGCCAGAAGACTCCAGGGGTCGGGCAGGGCGTCGAGCAGCGTGTATCCGCTGACCCCGGTGAGCCACCGCACCGGCCTGGCGAGCCACATCGGCAGCACCCCTCCCGCGAACCGCAGACGCACGGCGAGATCACCGACCGAGCGTCCCGTTCCCAGGATCACCGCGAGCCAGAGCCCGGTGCCGACGACCACACCGGCCACCGACGAGACGGTGCCGTCGGCAACGGCCTCCTGATCGCCCACGACGAACTGCAGCCACAGCTGCCCGGCCACGCCCACGATCGACATCACCAGCGCCAGGCCGACCGCGTCGCACAGCATGCCGAGCGCCCGACGCCGACGGGTCACGGGGCGCGGAACGTCGGCGTCGGGGGCGCGCTCGGCCCCGCGCAAGCGCGACGGGACAGCGAGCGCGAAGAGCGAACCGGCCACGGCGCCGAGGGTATTGGTGAGCATGTCGTCGACGTCGAACACCCGGTACGCGCACGGGTAGATGCCCCAGACGCCGGTCACCTGGGTGGTCTCCACGAACGCCGACGTGGCGAGGCCGACGAGCAGGGCGACGAGGATGCCGCGGCCGCCGAGCACGCGCAGGAAGAACCCGAGCGGCACGAACAGCAGCACGTTCAGCACGAGTTGGAGGATGGCCGGGTCGGTCACGAACGGGCCGGGTCGGCGCGCAGCTCCTCGGATGTCGTCGACGAAGGCCCAGATGTCGAGGTTCACACCGGCGCAGCGCATCGTGTCGGGGTCGGGGAGCGGGAGGAGCGTGTAGGTCCAGATCGCCCAGAAGTACACCAGCGCCAGCGCCCAGAGGACGGCCCTGCCGGCGGTGAGCCGGCCGCGCCGCCGATAGCTGAGGGCGACGAAGGGAACGAACAGAAGGACCCCGACGAGACCCCCTGCGACGATCGCGAGGATGCCGTTGCGCACCTGATCATCCACCCTGCGAGTGTATTCACCGTCCTGACTGTTCAGAATCCAGGACGGATCGACGTCGGTACGGCCCCGGGGTGTCGGCGGCGGCCGTTCTTCCTGGATTCTGAACCGGGCGCCGGGGAAAGACCCCGTCAGGAGGCGGCGAGCGCGTCGAAGGCGTCGTGCGTCGCGTCGGCGAGGCCCGTGACGTCGGCGACGGCGGTCGGGTCGACGCAGAAGCCGATACCCATCCGGTCGACGCTCGAGATGGCCGAGATGCGCAGGGCGTGGTGGGCCGCGGGCTCCGACGACGTGTAGAGCCGCTCCACCCGCCGTCCCGCCACCACGACGGGGGTACGGGGCCCCGGCACGTTCGAGATCGCGACACCGAACTCCCGCGGGTTGTCGGCGACGGCCCGTGCGAGACTCCCCGCCCGACCGAGCGCGCGGAAGAGATCGTCCATCAATGCCGCGTCGTGGTCGAGCTTGCGCACGCGAGTCTGGGCGCTGATGCCGTCGAGGCGTCGCAGATCATCGCCTTCGTGAAGAAGCAGGTCGACGTTCAGGAACGAATCGCGATTGCCCGCCGCTTCGTCTTCCCCCTCGACGCGCAGACTCACCGGGATCTGCGCGCGCAGGCGCGGAAGGGCGTGCCCGCGGGCCTGCGGAAGCCCGCCGATCCACCGGCGCAGCCCCCCGGCGACGACGGCGAGCAGCACGTCGTTGACGGTCGCGTGCTCCGGACGAGCTGCGCCGACGCCCCGGAGCACGTCGAGCGGCAGGTCGGCGAAGGCGAGCGCCCTCTCGCGGGTGATCGGCCGGTCGAACGGCGAGCGTGCCCCCGGGCGGCCGAGCTCGCGCGCGAGCGCTCCGGGCATGCGCTCCCATTCGAGCCAGCGGGGGATCGGAGGTGCCGCCGCTCGCACCCCGACCGGATGCAGCGGCGCGTCGTGGGGATCGAAGAGCACCGCATCGAGGAACCGCACACCGCCCATCCCGTCGACCATCGCGTGGTGCAGCCGCACCGCGAGGGCGTGTCTGCCGTCGTCGAGCGGGCCGATCAGGTCGACCGTCCACAGGGGTCGCGAACGATCGAGGTGCTGCGACATGAGCTCCCCCACCACGCGCCGGAGGTCGTGGGGCGTCCCCGCCGTGCGGCGCCGCACGTGGTGGTCGAGGTCGATGCGTTCGACCCTCTGCCACACCGGACCCGCCGGCCCGGCCACGACGCGATCGAGCGCTCGGGGAAAGCTGTCGAGGCCGGCGAGGATGCGCCGACCCACCGCGTCGACGTCGAGCTGAGCACCCGGTTCGAGCACCAGCAGTTTCAGGGTGTGGCCGAGCACCGCGTCGGATTCGAGCGCCAGGATGCGGGCGTCGTCCGGCTCCAATGGCCGCGTCGGATCCCCGTTCACGACCACAGCTTGCCAGTCGCCCTCCGCCGCCGCACACCGCGCCGTGCGCGCCGCGTTGCGCAGGGGTGAGGGACGGGCGTAGTGTCGCGCGTCGTGACGGATGAAGGTCGCGACTCCGGCGAGCACGTGCCGGTCGCGCAAACCCCCATGGCGAAACGCCTGCTGATCGGTGATCCGCTGACGTCGGAGAAGCTCGACGACCAGCTGCTGCCGAAGAAGATGGCGCTGCCGATCTTCGCCTCCGACGCCCTGTCGTCGGTCGCGTACGCGCCGCAGGAACTGCTCATGATCCTGCTCATCGGCGGCACGGCACTGTTGACCTTCAGCCCCTGGGTCGCGGGTGCCGTCGTGCTCGTGCTCGTGGTCGTGGTCACGAGCTACCGGCAGCTGATCAAGGCCTACCCCTCGGGCGGCGGCGACTACGAGGTCGCGCGCACCAACCTGGGCGAGATACCCGGCGTCATCGTCGGGGCGGCCCTGCTGGTCGATTACATCCTGACCGTCGCGGTGTCCGTCGCCTCCGGCGTCGACAACATCATCTCGGCGATTCCCGAGCTGAACCCGTTCCGCATCGAGTTCGCCGTCGGGTTCGTGGTGCTGATCGTCGTCGTGAACCTGCGCGGGGTGCGCGAAGCATCCGCGGTCTTCGCGATCCCCACCTACCTCTTCATCGGGTCTGTGGCGCTGATGATCGTGGTGGGCCTGGCCCGCACGGTCGCCGGCGATCCGCCGGTCGCGTCGAGCCACGACTACGCGGTGCAGGCGGAGTCGTTGACGCAAGCAGCGATGATCCTGCTCGTGCTGCGCGCCTTCTCGAGCGGATGCTCCGCCCTCACCGGCGTCGAGGCCGTCTCCAACGGCGTGCCGGCGTTCCGAAAGCCGAAGATCCGCAACGCCCAGACGACGCTGAGCCTCATGGGCATCATCGCGATCGTGCTGTTCGTGGGACTCACGATCGTCGCGCTCGTCTCGGGCGTGCGCTACGCCGAGAACCCCTGCAACCTCGTCGGATTCGACTGCACGCAGCCGCAGCCGAGCCTCATGGCGCAGGTGGCCGCGGCGACCTTCGGCATGGGCAGCATCCCGTTCTTCGTCATCCAGGCGGCGACCGCCTGTGTGCTGCTGTTGGCGGCCAACACCGCCTTCAACGGCTTCCCGCTTCTGGGGTCGACCCTGGCGCGCGACGGCTACGCGCCGAAGTCGCTCAACACCCGCGGCGACCGGTTGGTCTACTCCAACGGCATGATCGTGCTCGGCGTCGTCGCGATCATCGTGCTGATCGTCTATCAGGCCGACCAGACCGACCTCATCCAGCTCTACATCATCGGCGTCTTCGTGTCGTTCTCCCTGGGCCAGATCGGCATGGTGCGTCACTGGCGTCGGGCGCTGCGGGGCCTGAAGGATCTCACCCCCGACGCGGCGCAGCAGGGCTCGGCGCAGTACGAACGGCGCTCGGCGATCAGCGGCCTCGTCATCAACGCCATCGGCGCCGGCATGACGGTGGCCGTGCTCATCATCGTCACGATCACGAAGTTCACCCACGGTGCGTGGCTGGTCTTCCTCGCCATCCCGATCATCGCCGTGCTGATGGTGGGCGTGAACCGCTATTACCGCGACGTCGAGCACGAGATCGAGATGGACGACACGGTGCACTTCGGCTCCGAGGGCGATGTCGCGATCGTGCTCGTGAACCGCCTGCAGAAGCCCATCGTGAAGGCGATCGACTACGCCCTCGCCGCCAATCACGACAAGACGCTCGCGGTGCACGTCGCCGTGAACGAGGCCGATGCCACCCGGCTGCAGAAGGACTGGGCCGAGCACGAGGTGCCGGTGCCGCTCGTCATCATCGACTCGCCTTACCGGGCCTACACGTCGCCGGTCGCCGGCTTCATCCAGAAGTACCGCGAGAAGCACGGCTCGTCGGTGGTGACGGTCTACCTGCCGCAGTACATCGTGGGGCACTGGTGGGAGACGTTCCTGCACAACCGGAGGGCTCGTCGCCTGGCCAACCAGCTCATGCTGCTGCACGGTGTCTCCATCACCCTTGTGCCGTGGCTGCTCGACTCGTCGGAGATCATCTACGGTCGGCGATCCCGCCCGCTCCCGGGTCAGCAGCGCGGGGGCCAGCCGGTGCCGGAGGTGGGGCAGCGCCCCCACCACCTGTCGCGCGGCTCCGACGAGACGCCGCCGCCCGCCGAGTAGCGTCGCGATCGCGCCAGCGTCCGACGGCGACGACGACGACGGCCGCGAGCAGCACGACGAGCCCGATGAGCGCCACGAAGCCCGCGACGGTGACGTAGCCGCCGGGCTGATACGGGTTGAGGAACGGGTAGGGATACCAGTACGGCACGCCGGTCAGGGTGTTGGTCACCAGATTCGCGCGCGCCAGCGTGTAGACGACCCACGCGGCGGGGAAGGCCAGAATCCACGCGACGCGCGACCACGGCAGCGCCCGGCGGTTCGGGCCGAAGAACAGGTCGAACACGAAGAACGCCGGCACGATCCCGTGCAGGATGACGCTCGCCCACGGCAGGATCGCGTTGCGCGCCATGGGCATACCGGGCACGTTCACGTTGTAGACGACCCCGGTGACGAAGATGCACGCCGTCGCCACGGCGAGAGCCATCGCGAGCGGTGCCGACTCACGGCGCCCGCCCCGGGTGGTCCAGAACCAGACCGCCGCCCACAGCAGCACGACGGCCGCCGCCGAGTTCGACACCATCGTGAAGAAGCCGAAGTAGTTCGCCGCCACCGTCGGCACGTGGCGGTCGCCCTCGATGGCGCCGCGGATCACCACCTCCGCGGGAGCGGCGACGCCGACGAGGGCCGTGATGGCCACCGCCACACGCAGCACCGTCCAGGCCTGCGCCCCCTCGTTCGAGCGCAGCGCGGTGGCGATCCTGCGCCGCGCCGCGCGCACACGGGAGCCGCGGATCGGCGTCGACCGCTCATCGTCCACCAGGGCCTCCCCCAGTCTTCGACTCGGCCTGTCGGTTGCCATTATCGCCCCGTCTCGTAGGCGGTTCGTGAGGGGTTGCGCCGGGGGCGTATGGGTTCCGTGAGGACGGACGGATGCTGCGCCGTGGCGCGGTTGCATCGAAACCGTGACCCGGGCATCCTGCCGGGTCGCCCGCGCGGACAAGCGCGGCCGCACCCTCTGGAGGAGCTCCCGTGCTCGATGCCGTCTACATCGCCGCGACGATCGTGCTGTTCGCACTCGTCGCCCTGATCGCTCGGGGGGTCGAGCGGCTATGACGTTCTTCACTCTGCTCGCCGGCGTCCTGGCCATCGGTGCCGTGGTCTACCTCGTCGTCGCCCTCGTGCGACCGGAGAGGTTCTGAGGTGACCGCGGAACAGTTCTGGTTCGCCGTCCTCCAGGCCGGCGCGCTCGCCCTCCTCCTGGCGCTCGCGTATCGTCCGGTCGGCGACTACATCGCCCACGTCTACACCCCGGCGAAAGACCTCGCCCTCGAGCGGGGCACCTACCGCCTCATCGGCGTCGACCCGCGCTCCGCGCAGACCTGGCAGGCCTACCTCCGTGGCGTGCTGCTGTTCTCGTTCGTCGGGGTGATGGTCGTCTACGGCCTCCAGCGACTGCAGTCGTTCCTTCCCGCGTCGCTGGGGCTGCCCGCGCCGATCGAGCCGCTCGCCTTCAACACGGCCGTGTCGTTCGTGACGAACACGAACTGGCAGTCGTACTCGCCCGAGCTCACCCTCGGCTACACCGTGCAGTTCGCCGGCCTCGCCGTGCAGAACTTCGTCTCGGCCGCCGTCAGCATCTCAGTGGCCATCGCTCTGGTGCGCGGCTTCGCCTCCCGCCGGTCGGGCACGATCGGCAACTTCTGGGTCGACCTCGTGCGCGGCACCTACCGGGTGCTGCTGCCCTTCTCGATCGTCGCGGCGATCGTGCTGCTCGCCGGCGGAGTGATCCAGAACCTCGCGGGCTTCACCGACGTGACGACCGTGGCCGGGGCCACGCAGTCGATCCCGGGCGGACCGGTGGCGAGCCAGGAGGCGATCAAGCTCCTCGGCACGAACGGCGGCGGATTCTTCAACACCAACTCCGCCCACCCGTTCGAGAACCCGGCGCCCTGGACGAGCCTGCTCGAGGTCTTCCTCATGCTCGTGATCCCGTTCGCGATGCCTCGCGCGTTCGGCCGCATCGTCGGAGACGACCGTCAGGGTTACGCGATCGTCGCCGTGATGGCGGGCATCTTCGTCGCCTCGCTCGTGCTCGTCACGTGGGCCGAAGCATCCGCCGGGGGCACCGCTCCCCAGCTCGCCGGTGCCGCGATGGAGGGTAAGGAGGTGCGGTTCGGACTCTTCGGCTCGACGCTGTTCGACTCGACGTCGACGCTCACCTCCACCGGCGCGGTCAACTCGATGCTCGACAGCTACACGGCGCTGGGCGGCATGCTGCCGATGATCAACATGATGCTGGGCGAGATCGCCCCCGGCGGCGTCGGCTCGGGTCTGTACGGGATGCTGGTGATCGCCGTCATCGCGGTGTTCGTCGGCGGTCTCCTCATCGGGCGCACTCCCGAGTACCTCGGCAAGAAGATCGGCCCGCGCGAGATCAAGCTCGCGAGCCTCTCCATCCTCGTGACCCCGATCCTCGTGCTCGTCGGCACCGCGCTGAGCTTCGCGATCCCCGCGGTGCGCGCCGACGTCGAGTCGACATCCATCTGGAACCCGGGCATCCACGGTCTGAGCGAGGTGCTCTACGCGTTCACCTCGGCGGCCAACAACAACGGGTCGGCCTTCGCCGGGCTCACCGCGAACACCCCGTGGCTCAACACCGCGCTCGGTGTCGCGATGCTGCTGGGCCGCTTCGTGCCCATCGTGCTCGTCCTCGCGCTGGCGGGCTCGTTCGCCGCGCAGGACACGGTGCCGTCCACCGTCGGAACGCTCCCGACGCACCGACCCCAGTTCGCGGGGCTCCTCGCGGGCGTCGCGGTGATCATCACCGCACTCACCTACTTCCCGGTCCTCACCCTCGGACCCCTCGCTGAAGGACTCTCCTGACATGTCCACCACCGCCATCCCGGCCCCCGACCCCGTCGAACGACGCACGCCGGCCCCCGCTCCCGCCGAAGGGTCGGCGACCCGCACACCCCCGCGCGCCTTCGGCGTGGCGCAGCTCGCGGAGGCGCTCCCCGGGGCGCTGACCAAGCTCAACCCGGCCGCCCTCTGGCGAAACCCCGTGATGTTCCTCGTGTGGGTGGGCGCGGCCCTGACCACCGCCATCGCGATCGCCGAACCGTTGCTCGGCGGCCCGGAGGCCTCCGGCGGCACCCCCGTGCCCGCCGGTTTCACGTGGGGCATCGCCGTCTGGCTCTGGCTGACCGTCCTGTTCGCGAACCTCGCCGAGTCGGTGGCCGAGGGTCGCGGCAAAGCGCAGGCCTCGGCGCTGCGACAGACCCGCACCACGACGAGCGCCCGCCGCGTGGTCGCATACGACGGGTCGTCGGATGCGGCGGCCACCGCAGCATCCGTCACGGATGTGCCGTCGGCCGACCTCACCCTCGGTGACGTCGTCGTGGTGACCGCGGGCGAGGTCATCCCGGGCGACGGCGACATCGTCTGGGGGATCGCCACGGTCGACGAGTCGGCGATCACGGGCGAGTCGGCCCCGGTCGTGCGGGAGTCGGGCGGCGACCGCAGCGCGGTGACCGGCGGCACCCGCGTGCTGTCGGACCGGATCGTCGTGCGCATCGCCTCGAAACCCGGCGAGACCTTCGTCGACCGCATGATCGCCCTGGTCGAGGGCGCCTCGCGCCAGCGCACCCCGAACGAGATCGCGCTGAACATCCTGCTGGCGAGCCTGTCGATCGTGTTCGTCATCGTCGTGCTGGCGATGAACCCCATCGCCTCGTACGCCGCGTCTCCCGTCAGCATCCCGGTGCTCATCGCGCTGCTCGTCTGCCTCATCCCCACCACGATCGGGGCGCTGCTGAGCGCCATCGGCATCGCCGGCATGGACCGCCTCGTGCAGCGCAACGTGCTCGCCATGTCGGGCCGCGCCGTCGAGGCCGCCGGCGACGTGACGACCCTGCTCCTCGACAAGACGGGCACGATCACCTACGGCAACCGCCGGGCGACCGACTTCGTGCGCATGCCCGGAGTACCCGCCGACGAGCTCGCCCGCGCCGCCTCGCTCTCGTCGCTCGCCGATCCGACGCCCGAGGGCACCTCGGTCGTCGAGCTGGCCGCGGCGCAGGGCGTCGTCGCGATCCTCCCCGACGGGGCCGCGCCCGTGCCCTTCACCGCGCAGACACGCATGAGCGGTCTCGACCTCCTCGACGGCACCCAGGTGCGCAAGGGCGCGGGTTCGGCGGTGCTCGCGTGGCTCGAAGCATCCGCCGCCGCCCCCTCGACCTCGCTGCGGGCGCAGCTGATGAGCGAGACCGACGCCATCGCCGCCTCGGGGGGCACCCCGCTCGTCGTCGCGACCCTCTCCCCGGTCCCTGAGCTCGTCGAAGGGTCGACAGGCTCGGCGACCGGCTCGATCCTCGGCGTGATCCACCTGAAGGACGTCGTCAAGGACGGGCTGCGCGAACGTTTCGACGAGCTGCGCGCCATGGGCATCCGCACGGTGATGATCACCGGCGACAACCCGCTCACCGCGAAGGCGATCGCCGCCGAGGCGGGCGTCGACGACGTCCTCGCCGAGGCCACGCCCGAAGACAAGCTCGCCCTCATCCAGCGCGAGCAGGAGGGCGGCAACCTCGTCGCGATGACCGGAGACGGCACGAACGATGCCCCCGCCCTCGCCCAGGCCGACGTCGGGGTCGCGATGAACACCGGCACGTCGGCGGCGAAGGAGGCCGGCAACATGGTCGACCTCGACTCCGACCCGACCAAGCTGATCGACATCGTGCGGATCGGCAAGCAGCTGCTCATCACGCGCGGCGCGCTCACCACGTTCTCGCTCGCGAACGACATCGCGAAGTACTTCGCGATCATCCCCGCGATGTTCATGGGGGTCTTCCCCGGCCTGGCCGCGCTCAACGTGATGCAGCTGAGCTCGCCGGCCTCGGCGGTGACGAGCGCGATCATCTTCAACGCGCTGGTCATCATCGTGCTGATCCCGCTGGCGCTGCGCGGAGTCCGGTACCGCGCGGCGAGCGCCTCGGCGACACTCAGCCGCAACCTCGTGATCTACGGCCTCGGCGGCGTGATCGCGCCCTTCATCGGCATCAAGCTCATCGACCTCGTCGTGAGCCTCATCCCGGGCTTCTGAAAGGTCCAGCCATGCGCACCACACTCCGCACCACCGGCGTCGCCATCCGCGCGATGCTCGTCTTCACCGTCGTCCTCGGCGTCGGCTACATGCTGCTGATCACCGCGATCGGGCAGCTCGCCTTCCCCGCCCAAGCCAACGGCTCGCTCATCCGGAGCGCCGACGGCGACGTCGTCGGCTCGTCGCTGATCGGTCAGTCGTTCACCGACGCCGACGGGGCCCCGCTCGCGCGATACTTCCAGTCGCGGCCGTCCGCCGCGGGCGACGGCTACGACGCCGGGGCCTCGAGCGGGTCGAACTACGGCCCCGAGAACGACGACCTCATCGCGGCGATCGGCGAGCGCCAGGCGACGATCGCCGACCTCGACGGGGTCGCGGCGGGCGAGATCCCGGCCGACGCGGTCACCGCCTCCGGCTCCGGTCTCGACCCCGACATCAGCGTCGCGTACGCCCTCGTGCAGGTCGACCGCGTGGCCGGGGCCCGCGGCCTCGACGCGGCAGAGGTGCGCGATCTCATGGAGCGCAGCATCCGCCCCCGTGACCTCGGGTTCGTCGGCGAGCCGCGCGTGAACGTGCTCGAGCTCAACCTCGCGCTCGACGCGCGCTGAGGTGCGTCTTGCGCCGCCCCTCTCCGCTCCCCCGTCACGAGCAGCGGGTCTCCTGCGCCATCTGCGACAGGGGAACGGATGCTGCGCGCACGCGCCCCGCGAACGGCAGAGATTAGGGTGACGACATGAGACGCGGGCGGTTGCGGGTGCTGCTCGGGGCCGCACCCGGCGTCGGCAAGACGTACGAGATGCTCGAGGAGGGCAGGCGCCTGCGGAACGACGGGCGCGACGTCGTCATCGCCGTCGTCGAGACCCACGGCCGCGCGGCGACCGCGGCGCAGACCGTCGGTCTTCCCGAGGTGCCCCGGCGCACGGTGGTGCACCGGGGGGTCGAGCTGACCGAGATGGACCTCGACGCCGTCCTCGAGCGACGCCCCTCGCTCGCCCTCGTCGATGAGCTCGCGCACACGAACGCCCCCGGATCCCGGCACGACAAGCGCTGGCAGGACGTCGACGACCTGCTCGCCGCCGGGATCGACGTCATCACGACCGTGAACGTGCAGCACATCGAATCGCTGAACGACGTCGTCCAGAAGATCACGGGCGTCGAGCAGCGCGAGACGGTGCCGGATGCGGTGGTCCGCGGCGCCGATCAGATCGAGGTCGTCGACCTCTCCCCCGCATCCCTGCGCGACCGCCTGGCCGCGGGCCAGGTCTACCCGGCGGAGCGGATCGACGCGGCCCTGTCGAACTACTTCCGCCTCGGCAACCTCACGGCGCTGCGCGAGCTCGCACTGCTGTGGCTCGCCGACGAGGTCGACAGCGCGTTGAAGTCGTACCGGGCCGAGCACGGCATCGAGGGGGCGTGGCAGGCGAGAGAGCGGGTCGTCGTGACCCTGACCGGCGGCCCCGAGGGCGAGACGCTGCTGCGGCGGGGCGCCCGGATCGCAGCGCGCTCGGCGGGCGGCGAACTGCTCGCCGTGCACGTCACCAGCCAGGACGGCCTCCGGCAGGCCGCGCCCGGGGCCCTCGCGGCGCAGCGTGCGCTCGTCGAATCGCTCGGGGGCACGTACCACCAGGTCGTCGGCGACGACGTGGCGCGCACGCTGGTCGAGTTCGCGCGATCGGTCAACGCCTCGCAGCTGGTCGTCGGGGTCAGCAGGCGCGGCCGGCTCGCCGCCGCCCTCACCGGGCCGGGGATCGGTGCGACCGTGATCCGCGAGTCGGGCGACATCGACGTGCACATCGTCACGCACGCCGCCGCCGGTGACCGCTTCGCGCTCCCGCGGCTCGCCGGCGGCGCCCTCAGCCTCAAGCGCCGCGTGCTCGGCTTCGTCGTCGCCGTCACCGGAGGGCCGCTTCTGTCGTGGCTGCTCCTGGCCACCAGCTCCGACGAGTCGATCACGGCCGACGTGCTCGCCTATCAGCTGCTCGTGGTGATCGTCGCGCTCGTGGGCGGCATCTGGCCGGCGCTGTTCGCGGCTGTGCTGTCGGGACTCACGCTCGACTTCCTGTTCGTCGATCCGCTGTTCACCGTGACGATCGACGACCCGGCGCACGCGCTGTCGCTCTTCCTGTACGCCGTGATCGCGATCCTCGTCAGCTACATCGTCGACCAGGCGGCCCGTCGTGCGCGGGCGGCGCGGCGGGCGCTGGCGGAGTCCGAACTGCTCGCGACCGTGGCCGGCAGCATCCTGCGCGGCGAGAGCGCGGTGCCCGCCCTCGTCAGCCGCACGCGCGAGGCGTTCGGCATGGCCGGGGTGCGTCTCGTCGATGCGTCGGGCGAGGTGCTCGCGACCGACGGTGAGCCGTTGCGCGGAAACGCGGTCGTGGCCATCCGGGTCGGTGCGGGCCGGGCGACGCTCGAGCTGCACGGCGGAGACCTCGATGCCGCCGAACGCCGCCTCCTCGACGTCATCGTCGCGCAGCTCGGGGCGGCGATCGAACACACCGACCTCACCGAGACCGCTCGCGAGGCGGGGATGCTCGCCGAGACCGACCACGTGCGCACCGCGCTGCTCTCGGCCGTCAGCCACGATCTCCGGCGCCCTCTCGCCGCCGCGGTCGCCGCGGTCGGGGGCCTGCGGGCGACCGACGTGCGGCTGTCGGAATCCGACCGCACCGAGCTCCTCGCCACCGCCGACGAGAGCCTGCACACGCTCACGGCGCTGGTCACCGATCTCCTCGACGTGAGCCGCGTGCAGGCGGGGGTGCTGGCCGTATCGCTCGCGCCCGTCGATGCCGCCGACGTCGTGCTCGCCGCGGTCGACGAGCTCGGCCTCGGCCCCGACAGCGTCGAGCTGGCGCTCGATCCCGACCTGCCCGCGGTCTCGGCCGATCCCGTGCTGCTGCAGCGGGTGCTCGTCAACGTGCTGGCGAACGCCGCGCGGCACTCGCCCGCCGACGGGCGCGTGCGAGTGGCGACGAGCCGCCTCGCCGGAACCGCGGAGATCCGCGTCGTCGACCACGGGCCCGGGGTCGAGCCCGATCGCCGCAGCGACATGTTCGCGCCCTTCCAGCGCTTCGGCGACACCGACAACAGCACCGGTCTCGGGCTGGGCCTCGCCCTGTCTAAGGGCTTCGCCGAGGGCATGGGCGGTACGCTCGCGCCCGAGGACACACCCGGAGGAGGGCTCACGATGGTGATCGCGCTCCCCGTGGCATCACCCGAGGCGGTCGCGCCGTGAAGGTGCTGATCGCCGACGACGACCCGCAGCTGGTGCGTGCGCTGCGCATCACCCTCGCCGCGCACGGGTACGACGTCGTGGCCGCGGCCGACGGCGCGGCGGCGATCGCCGCGGCCGCGCAGACGCATCCCGATCTGGTGCTGCTCGACCTCGGAATGCCCCGGCTCGACGGGGTTCAGGTGATCGAGGCGATCCGCGGATGGTCGAGCGTGCCGATCCTCGTCGTCTCGGGTCGCACGGGGTCGGCCGACAAGGTCGACGCGCTCGACGCCGGCGCCGACGATTACGTCACGAAGCCGTTCCAGATCGACGAGCTGCTGGCGCGGCTGCGTGCGCTCTCGCGGCGCCAGGTCGCGACGACCGACGAGCCGACCGTGCGTTTCGGTGACGTGGTCGTCGACCTGGCCGCGACCTCGGTCACCCGCGCCGGAGCCACCGTGCACCTGACGCCGACGGAGTGGCGGATGCTGGAGTTCCTCGCCCGCAACCCCGGCGTGCTCGTCACCCGCCAGACCCTGCTGAAGGAGATCTGGGCGAGCGAGCAGGTGAGCGACTCGGGCTACCTGCGCCTGTACGTCTCCCAGCTGCGCAAGAAGCTCGAGCGCGACCCCGCCCACCCCGCGCATCTGCTGACCGAGTCGGGCATGGGCTACCGCCTCGTCACCGACGCACCCCCGCCCGCACTCTGACCGCCGCGCTCTGCCCCGGCACCACCGAGCCCGGGGCCTGCAGAAACGCCCCGATAGGGTGAAACGATGAGCGCCACCATCGTCGCGACCGGAGTCCGTCGCTCGTTCGGCGACGTGCCCGCCGTGCGGGACGTCAGCCTGCGGGCCGAGGCGGGGCGGGTCACCGGCCTCGTCGGCCCCAACGGGTCGGGCAAGACGACGCTCATGCTGATGCTCTCGTCACTGCTGGCGCCGGATGCGGGAGAGATCAGCATCGGCGGATTCGACCCGGTCACCGAACCCCACGAGGTGCGGCGGCTGCTCGGCTGGATGCCCGACGCGCTCGGCGCGTGGGGCTCGCTCTCCGCCCGCGAGACGCTCGTCGTGACGGGCCGTCTCTACGATGCCACGCGCGAGGCCGCGCACGAGCGGGCAGAGCAACTGCTGCAGCTCGTCGACCTCGCCTCCCTCGCCGAGTCGCCCGCGAGAGTGCTCTCCCGCGGACAGAAGCAACGCCTCGGGCTCGCCCGCGCCCTGGTGCACGACCCGCAGGCTCTTCTCCTCGACGAGCCCGCCTCCGGACTCGACCCCGAGGCCCGGGTCGCGCTGCGCGTGCTGCTGCGCCGGTTCGCCGATGAGGGGCGCGCTGTCCTCGTCTCCAGCCACGTGCTCTCCGAGCTCGAAGAGGTCGTCGACGACGCGGTCTTCCTCGTCGACGGCGCGACGGTCGCCCCCGACCGCGTCGCCGCCGCCACCCACCGCCGTCGTGCGTGGCGCGTGCGTCTCGCGAACACGGCGGCCGCCGCATCCATCGAGCCCATCGCCTCGGCCCTGCGCCTGGAGGCGTGGACCCTCACGGCTGAGCGTCTCGGCGTGATGGTGCCGGTCGGATCCGACGACGACGCAGCGGCGGCGCTGCGCGCGCTCGTCGAAGCGGGTCTTCCCGTCGTGGAGTTCGCGCCGGCGACCGGCACCCTCGAACACACCCTGCTCGACCTCCGCGACGGGAGCCCGACGTGAACGCCGCCCGCATCGGGGTCATCGCCCGACTCGAACTGACGCAGCGCGTGCGCAGCGTCGCCTGGTACGTGCTGCTCGGCGTCTTCGCCGTGCTCCTCGTCGCGGTCACGGCCCTGTCGTTCAGCGCGACGGGGATGGCGCCCGACGACACAGCCGGCGCGACCGTGTTCTCGATCGTCGTGTACTTCGTGCTGCTGCTGGTCGTGCTGGTCTCGCCGACGCTCAGCGGCAACGCGATCAACGGCGACCGGGATGCGGCGACCCTCGCCCCCGTGCAGGTCACCCTCGCCACCACGGGCGACATCCTCGTCGGCAAGCTGCTCGCGGCCTGGGTGACGGGTCTGGCGTTCCTCGCGGTCGCGGTTCCGTTCCTCGTGCTCGCCACCGTCTCGGGCGGGGTGTCGATCGCCGTGCTGCTCGTCTCCCTCCTGGTGCTCGTCGTCGAGGTCGGCGTCGTCGCCGCGATCGGCGTCGGGCTGAGCGGCATCCTCGCCCGCCCCCTGTTCTCGGTGGCCGTGACCTACCTGACGGTCGCCGCCCTCGTGCTGGGCACGCCGATCGCCTTCGGGCTCGCCACCGCCGCCAGCCACACCACCGTCGAGTCGCGATCGCGAAACCTCGAGCCCGTCTACCCGACGGACGTGCCGACGGTCGCGCCGGAGTGCATGACGGCCGCCCCCGGGCAGACCGAACCGCTGCCCCAGTGCACCGGCGGCTCGGGATTCATCGAGCCGCAGTACGTGTGCGGCGAGTGGACGACGAGTGAGTACCGCACCACGCGCAGCGACCACGTGTGGTGGCTGCTGGCGGCGAACCCGTTCATCGTGCTGGCCGATGCCACGCCGTCGCAGTTCGTCGACGGCTACCCCCGCGATCTCTTCGGATCGATCAAGGTCTTCATCCGCTCGGCCCAGCTGTCGCCCGAGGTGAGGTCGGAGTACGACGGATGCGCGGTGCAGAACTCCAGCGACGGCGTCATCACGTCCGAGGACCGCATCGAGGGCACCACGCCGAGCTGGTTCGTCGGACTCGCGGTGCAGATCGCCCTCGCCGCGCTGCTGCTGTGGCGCGCCGCAGTGCGCACCCGCACCCCCGCGAAGCGCATGCCCCCGGGAACCCGCATCGCGTGACCCCGTCGCGCCGCATCCGTTGACCGCCCCTCCGCACGCGACCGGGGCGGATGCTGCGCGGTGCCCGCGGGCGTGACGCGCGGAGACGACGGGGGAAACGTCGCGGAAACCCGCGTCTCCTACAGTCGTCACGATCGCGCGCATCGCCGTGCGGTCAGCATCCTTCTCACCGTCGCACGAAGGGGCGCCATGTCGCCGATCAGCACCGCCGCTCATCCCACCCGCCACCGCGCCGCCCGCATCGCCGCCGGCGCCGTCGCCCTCAGCCTCGTCGGAGCCGGCGTGCTGGCCACCGCGCCCGCCCAGGCCGCCGAGGCCGGCGGGCAGGGCACGGCCGACTCGCTCTTCCCGAACGTCGGAAACACGGGCTACGACGTGCAGCACTACGACATCGATCTCGCGTACGACCACGCGACGAAGGCGATCGCTGCGACGACCGAGATCACAGCAACGGCGAGCGTCGAGCTGTCGTCGTTCAGCCTCGACCTCGAGGGGCTCACCGTCGCATCCGTGACCGTCGAGGGCGTCGCGGCAACCTTCAGCCGCATCGCCGACCTGCCGTCCACCACCCACAAGCTGATCGTCACCCCGGCGACGCCGGTGACGGGCACGTTCACCACCGTCGTGGAGTACTCCGGCGTGCCGACCCGTCACACCGACCCCGACGGAAGCTACGAGGGTTGGGTCGCGACAGCCGACGGCGCCACCGCGGTGAGCGAGCCGGTGGGCGCCATGACCTGGTTCCCGAGCAACAACACCCCGCTCGACAAAGCGACGTTCGACTTCTCCTTCACGATCCCCACCACCATCACGACGTCGACCGGCACGGGCCCGGCGGCCGCCGTGAGCAACGGCGAGCTGGTCTCGCGCACGGCCAACGGGGACGACACGACGACGTGGGTCTGGCAGCAGCACGAACAGATGACGACGTACCTCTCCCTCGCATCGATCGGCAAGTACGACGTGCACGAGTCGACGATCACGCTGCCGAGCGGTCGGACGATCCCCGAGTGGAGCTTCATCGACTCCGACCTCTCCGACGCACGCAAGACGACGTCGCTCGCGTCACGGGCCGAGATCGGAGCGGTGCTCGGGTGGCTTGAGACCGCCTACGGCCCCTACCCCGGCAACAGCACCGGCATCGTCGTGGACAACGTGGGGGTCGGTTACGCGCTCGAGACCCAGGACCGCTCCTTCTTCGACCGCTCCGCGAGCCGCGGCACGCTCATCCACGAGCTCGTGCACCAGTGGTTCGGCGACGCCGTGACGCTCTCCGACTGGAGCGACATCTGGTTGAACGAGGGACCGGCCGAGCACATCGGCTCGCAGGTCGAGGCCGCTCTCTACGGCAGCGACGCGACCGAGCCGGTCTGGTACTCGGCCTGGAATGACACGGCCGCCGACGACGCGGCATGGACGACCCCTGTCGCCGGCTTCGACAACCCCGCCGAGCTCTTCGGCTTCCAGGCGTACTCGCGCTCCGCGATGGCGCTCGAGGCCCTACGCCTCACGATCGGCGACGACCAGTTCGACGAGATCTTCGCGCAGTGGTACCTGCGCCTGAACGGCGCAGACGGATCGACGGCCGATTTCATCGCCCTGTCGGAGGAGATCTCCGGCCTCGACCTCGAGGCGTTCTTCCGGGACTGGCTCTTCGACCTGGACAAGCCGGCCTGGCCGCTCACCCGCACGCTCGAGATCTCGTCGAGCACGCTCTCCGGGGAGCAGCTCGAGCGCGGCGACAAGGTCGAATACACCGTCGAGGTGGGCAACGTCGGTGCCACCGACCTGGAGGGCGGCACGGTTGAGATCGACCTCACCGGCCTCGTCGGCTCGGCGACCGTGTCCGAGTCGCTCGCGGCGGGCCTCACCCGGAGCGACGACACTCTCACCTGGGCCGTGCCCTCCGTCGAACAGGGCACGCCGACAGCATCCGTCACCTTCTCGGCGACCGTCGACGACGACGCCACGACGGGGCAGCTGAATGTCTCGGTCACAGCCGTCGACTTCGGCGCCGACTGCCTGCTCTGCGAGTCCAGCGTCGGCGTCTCGGTGGCCGTCGACCCGTTCGGCATGCCGACGATCTCGGGAACCGCGATCGTCGGTCAGACCCTCACCGCCGACCCCGGCGTCTGGGCCGAGGGCACCTCGCTGACGTACGAGTGGCTCCGCTTCACGGCTGACGACGCTCGCGAGTACGAAGAGATGACGGGCCAGCCGGTCGACCCCGGATTCGTCGGCCAGCCCGTCGCGGGGGCCACCGGTGCGACCTACACCCTTCAGCCCGGCGACGCAGGCTACGCGTTTCTCGTGGTCGTCACCGGCACGCTCGAGGGCTTCGATCCCGTCTCCTCCCTCAGCGCGCCGACCGCGTTCGTCACCGCCCCGACGGTGCCGCTGCCCACGGCGACCCCGTCGACAGCCCCGGTCTCAGCGGGCCTCGCCGCGACGGGGGGCGATGTCGCCCCGCTCGGTGTCGCGGCCTTCGCGGCCGCGCTGCTCGTCGCGGCGGGCGCCGCGACCGTGGTGCTGCGCCGCCGGCGGGCCGAGCGCGTCTGAGCACGACCCCCGACGCGAGACCGCTTCCCGCCGGCGAGGCCCCGACATAGAGCCCGGGTTTCGTCGGCCGGGAGCGGTCTCGCGGTCAACGGGGCGGGCCCCACGACCCGGGGATGGATGCTTCGGCATAGCCTGGAGCGATGAGCTCTCCTGACGGTGCGATCCTGGCCGCCGGTTTCGACCCGGTCGCCGTCCGCGGCGACTTCCCGATCCTCTCGCGCGACATCGACGGCGCGCCCCTGGCGTATCTCGACTCGGCCGCGACGAGCCAGAAGCCCCGCGCGGTCATCGACGCGGAGGCCGCCTTCCTCACCGGCGCGAACGCGGCCGTGCACCGCGGCGCGCACACCCTCGCCGCCGAAGCCACCGAGCTTTTCGAAGACGCCCGCGAGACGGTCGCGGCCTTCGTGGGCGCGCGTCCCGAGCAGCTCGTCTGGACGAGCGGGGCCACGGCGGGCATCAACCTCGTCGCCTACGCGATCGGAAACGCCTCGATCGGACGCGGCGGGCCCGAGGGCCGGAGATTCGCCCTCGTCCCCGGCGACGAGATCGTCGTCACCGAGTCGGAGCACCACGCGAACCTCATCCCCTGGCAGGAGCTCGCCGCCCGCACCGGTGCGATCCTGCGCCACGTCCCCGTTCTCGACGACGGCCGGCTCGACCTCGAGGTCGCCGCATCGGTCATCGGCGAGCGCACCCGCGTCGTCGCCTTCCCGCACGTCTCCAACGTGCTCGGCATCGTGAACCCCGTCGCCGAACTGGTGGGCCTCGCCCGCGCGGCGGGGGCGCTGACCGTACTCGATGCGTGCCAGTCAGCACCGCATCTGCAACTCGACCTGCCGACGCTCGGGGTCGACCTCGCCGTGTTCTCGGGCCACAAGATGCTCGGCCCCTACGGCATCGGCGCGCTCTACGGACGCACCGACGTGCTCGAGGCCCTGCCGCCGTTCCTCACCGGAGGGTCGATGATCACGACCGTGACGCTCGACCGCGCCGAGTACCTGCCGCCGCCGCAGCGGTTCGAGGCCGGCACGCAGCCCGTGTCGCAAGCCGTCGCCCTCGCCGCTGCCGTGCGCTACCTCGGCGGTCTCGACATGGCCGCCGTCCATGCGCACGAGACGGCGCTGGAGAAGCGGATGCTGCGCGGACTCCGCGAGATTCCCGGCATCCGTCTGCTCGGCGATGCCGACGGGGTCGACCGCGTCGCGCTGTGGGCGTTCGACGTCGCCGGCGTGCACGCGCACGACGTCGGCCAGTTCCTCGACGCACGCGGGGTGGCCGTGCGCGTCGGCCACCACTGCGCGCAGCCACTGCACCGCCGATTCGGGATCACCGCATCGGTGCGCGCGAGCGCCGCTCTCTACAACACGGAGGACGAGATCGACGTGTTCCTCGATGCGCTCTCGGGCGTACGCCCGTTCTTCGGAGCCGACCGATGAGCGGGCTCGAGTCGCTCTACCAGGAGCTCATCCTCGACCACGCCAAGAACCGGCGCGGCTTCGGTCTGGCCGGGTCCGACGCGGATGCGACGAGCCACCAGCGCAATCCGATCTGCGGAGACGAGATCACCGTGCGCGTGCGCATGGAGGGCGATCGCGTCGCCTCTCTCACGTGGGAGGGCGCGGGTTGCTCGATCTCGCAGGCGTCGGCCTCGATGCTCGCCGAGCTCGCAGCCGAAGGCCTCGATCGCACGGGAGCCGAACGCTTGATCGAGGGCTTCCGCGAGGCGATGCGCTCGAAGGGCACCCTCGAGCTCGACGAGGAAGAGTTCGGCGACGCCACCGCCCTGTCGGGGGTGTCGAAGTACACCGCCCGGGTCAAGTGCGCGATGCTCTCGTGGGTCGCGTTCGAAGACGCCCTGCGACGCTCCTGAGCGGGACCGCCTCGCCGCATCGTCCGCCAGCGGCGGAGCGCGGTCCCCGCTACCCGTCGCCCGTGTGCCGGGGGATCACGGCAGCCGTGCGCCCCACGCGGGCTTGCAGCACTCGATCGCGTCGATGAACGCAGCGATCTCGGGCGAACCCCACTCGGCCATCGCCAGGCCGGCGAAGGGCGACTGGTCTTCGGGGTCTGCCCACACGCAGAGAATCGGCTTTCCCGCCTCGCGCGCACGATGCAATTCCCACGTCTGCCCCTCGGACGACGGGGTGTGCCGGCTCACCAGCGCGATCACCGCGTCGCACCCTTCGATGCGGTGACGCGCGCGACGCACCCAGGTGCGGTCATCGGGTCGCTTGACCGCCAGGTCGACGAAGACGAAGGGGTCGCGGGTGCGGAAGGTCTGCGCGCGGAAGGATGCTTCGCGATGCTCGTCCTCGACGGCGAACGACACGAAGATCACCTTCGACTCGACGGCTACGGCTCCGGCACTCCGACGCGCGGCCGACCGGACGGGGGACTCGATGCTCGTCGCGCTCATCTCAGACCGTTCGGTCTTTCGTGCGGCGGCGGAGCACGATCGCCCCCACCACGCCTCCGACGAGGAGCACCCCCGCGCCGAGTCCGATGATTCCGACTCCGAGGGCGGAAGATGCGTCGTCGTCTGCCACCGCGGATGTGGTCTGAGCGCTGATCGGCTCGTCCAGCTCGGCCACGGTGAAGACCGCGGTCGTCTCCGCGACGTCGGGAGTGGTCGTGCGGACCGTGACCGTCCACCGGCCCTCGCCGAGGAAGGGCTGCTCACTCACCCAGCGCCCCTGTCCTTCCGACGACGAGACGAGCGAGATGGGCCCGGCGGTGCGCCCGTCGTCGGACTTCGCCGTCACGAGCGGATCGATGATCTCGTCGACCATGTGCCCGTCCCGCGCGTACTGGGCATAAAGCGACACGCCTCCGATGCCGTCCGGACCGATGGTCAGCTGGATCGGCCCGCCGTGCGCGCGTGCGGCGCCGGGTGCCAAGAGGACGAAAGCGGCGGCCAGCAGGAAGGCGAGGGCCGCACCGAATGGGCGAAGGACAGTCTTCGTCATGGTGTCATCTTCTCTCGTGATCGAGGGGAAGCCGAGACCCGAGGGAAGCCCCGGACGCATCGCGCCCGGGGCTTCCCTCGGTGGGGGGGGTCAGTCCTGTGCTCCGCGGCGACGGCGCGTGACCAGGTAGACCAGGGCTCCCAGGAGCAGCAGGCCCGCTCCGAAGGGGAGCTGCAGCTGCCAGGCGTCCGAACCGGTCGCCGGGAGACTTCCGCCACCCGTGCCGCCACCGCTGCCCGAACCTGCGCCGGTGCCGGTGCCCGGTCCGGTGCCCGGGCCGGTACCGGGGTCGGTGCCGCCGCCACCGGGTGCCGCCGTGACCGTCAGCTCACCGCTGCGGGCCACCTCGGCGCCGTCGATACGGAGGGCGATGTGGTGCACGCCGGGGTCGACGCCTGCCGGGATGGTGACATTCACCGAGAACGTGCCGCTGGCGTTCGTCTGCACGGTCGCCAACCGCAGCGGCTCGGAGAGGATCCAGATCTCCACCGCGGTGTCGGCCGGCAGATGCGCACCGGTGACCGAGACCTGTCCGCCCACGGCGACCCCGGTGGGGTTCACCACGACCGACGGGTCGGGCTGCGGCTCGGGATCGACGATCACCTCGGCGACCTCGGCGGCCTGGTCGGCACCGACGTTGCCCGCCACGTCGACCGCGCGGAACGCGACCGTGGCGGCAGCGGCACCGGGGACGACGATCGGCTCGGCGTACGAGACCCACGCGCCGTCGGCGCTCAGGCGATACTCGATCCGGTCGATGCCGCTCGTCGCGTCCGTCGCCGCGAGGGTGACGGTGCGCGTCGCGACCTCGGCCGACGCGGTCGGGACGACCGTGTCGAGGCGGATGATCCGCTGCTCGGTCACCGACACGTTCTCGCCGTCGGTGGCACGAATCCACAGGGTGGTCGTGCCCTCGTCGTCGATCACGAGCGACTCGCCCAGGGCGACGAACGTCTCGCCATCGGTGGAGTACTCCACCGAGACCGGCTCCTCACCCGTGGTCGTGGCCGTTGCGCTGACCTCGACCTCGTCGACGTACCACCCGTTCTCGCCGTTCGGCAGCGACGGGTCGAGCCCGACCTCGAGGCTGATCACCGGAGTCTCCTCCGAGACTGCCGGCACCTCGACGCTGACGGCCTCCGACGTGTTGCCGGCCTCGTCGGTGGCGCGGTGCCAGACCGTCTGAGCCTCGTCGGTCAGGGACACGACCGACTCGTACGCGGTCCACTCCCCCTCGCCGATGCGGTACTCGATCGACTCCACACCGCTCGTGGCGTCCGTCGCCGCGAGGGTCAGCGTCCGCGGGCTGGCGACGACGTCGACGACCGCCGTGCTCACCGGTGCGAGCGCATCGATCTTGAACGACACCTCGTCGGTGATCGGCTCCTGGTTCGGGGCCGACGCTCGGAACTGCACCGTGTGCTCACCGTCTCCGGTCACCCGCACGGCCGAGGTGTACTCGACCCAGCCGGCCCCGTCGACGTTGATCTCACGGTAAACCGTGCTCTCGCCGCCACCGGTCGTGGTGACCGTGACGTCTACGCCATCCGTGTACCACCCGTTCTCGCCCGTCGGCTCCGCCGGGTCGAGCGCAGCGCTCACCGAGATCGGCTCGGCGGCGGTGTCGATCACCCGGAAGTAGTCGAAGTGCGCGGTCTTCGAGACCTGGCCCTGCGCGGAGTTGCCCAGTGCGTAGAGGCCGACCCGACCGGCTGCCGCCGGCTGGTTCTCGAACGTCTCGGCGAAGGCGCTCCACGTGGTGCCGTCGGCGCTGTACGACCCGGAGATGGTCGTGCCGGTCTTAGCCAGTCGCAGCCAGACGATGCCGTTCGACGGCGCCGCCGCGTTCGGCTGCGGGTTCTGGACTACGCCACCGACCTCGCTGCGGAACTCGAGGTTGCGCGGCGGGTTGTCACCCCCCGAACCGGTCGCCAGGATGTCGATCTTCACGTAGTTGTCGTCGTCGGCGCGAAGGATCAGGCCACCCTGCTGGTAGGCCCGGTCCAGGCGCGAGGCGTCGACCTTCGTCTCGACGACCCAGTCACCGTCGGGCTGCGCCTGCGTCACGAAGTTCGGCACACCGGTGTCGGCACCGTAGATGTCGTTCGGCGTGGTGTCGATCTGCAGCTCGCCCCCGGCGACCCGGTAGCCCTCGGGCTGCGGGTTCTCGACGGTCCAGCGGCAGGCGTCGAGTGACGTGCCGTCGAACTCGTCGTCGGGCGTGGCGGCCGAGGCCGTGTCGTCCGGCGTGATGTGGAACCAGTCGAACTGGGCGTTGATCACGCTGGGCGCCGACCCGCTGTTCGCGAAGGCCGCGAGGCCGATGCGCGGGTTCGTGATGCCGGCGAGCTGCTTCGTCTCGGTCATCGACGTGAAGGTCGAACCGTCGGCGGAGTACGACGCCTGCAGGTTGCTTCCGTCGCTCGTGAACCGCACGAAGTAGGTGTCGGGGAACGCCTCGCCCAGGGGCGACGTGTTCGAGGCCGCGACCTCGTTCGGGGTTCCGTTCTCCTCGCGGATGAACTGGAACACGCGTCCGGCGGCGCTGGCGTCACGCGCCTGGAGCACCATCTTGGCGTAGTTGTCGTCATCGCCGTAGACGAGCAGACCGGCCTGCTGGTAGGTCGCCCGCGCCGGCAGCGTCACCTTGGCGGTGGCCTGCCAGGCCCCCTCCGGGAGGTCCTGCAGCACGATGTTCGGCGTGTCACCACCGGCACCGTAGATGTCGGTCTTGCTCGCGGGGATCACGAGGCTGCCGTTCTCGACACGGAGGTCCTGGTTGACCCGCACGTTGCGGTTCCAGCGGTCGGTGTCGAGCGCGTCGCCGTCGAACCCGTCGGAGCGACCCGACAGGCAGGTCTCGCCGCCCGGCGTCGACACGGTGATCTGCACGACCTCGTCGCGGTAGGCGCCCTGCTCGTCGGTGGCGCGCACCGTCAGCAGGTAGGTGCCCGGCGTCTCGTAGATGAACTGCTTCTCACCCTCGCCCGCCACGAAACCGTCACCCGTGCCCTGGTCCCACTGCAGGGTCACCGGGCCTCCCTCGGGGTCGGTCGCCGCTGCCGTCGCGTTCACGACGAGCGGCGCTGCGCCCGATCGCGCGTCGACGTTCAGCGTGACGACCGGGAGTCCGTTGCTCTCCACCCCGTCGCCGACCCAGTCGAAGTAGTTCACGTTGACGCCGCCCGAGTTGAGGACGAAGTACAGCGTGCCGGTCTCCTGGGGGAGATCGCCGAGCTCGGCGTCGAAGTACTGGTAGGTCTGCCAGGCTCCGGTCGCGGTGAAGTCGATCGTGCCGATCTCCGGCCCGGTCGGCGAATTCCACCGCATCGAGATCGAGCCGCCCGCGTCCGGCGAGGCGAGGCGGGCGCGCAGCCCGTCGATCCCGGTGAAGTTGATCGGCTCGTACGACCACCAGTCGCCCGGCTCGACGTACGACAGGTTCAGTCCGCCGCCCTCGTCGCCCGTGGTCTCGGTCTGCACACCACCGGGTCCGTCGACGTTGCCGGTGGCGGCGAAGAACTCGGCCTCGAAGTGCTTCGGGTTCAGGATGTTCGTGCCGTACCCGGTGAGGGGCACGCCCGCGGCTCCGCCGTCGTCGGTGTAGCGCACGTCGACCACCCAGAAGATGTTCGAGGTGATGCCGTGCCCGCCGTCGCGGCCGGTGGGGATGCTGCCCGAGCAGCCGCTCAGCTCACCCCAGGGGTGCTGGTGCGAGTCGTGGCCGAGGGCCGGGAGCACCTGCACCTTGGCGCAGTCGATCGGCTCCGACGCATCCGGGTCGGTGATGACGACCTCGTACGCGACCTCGTCACCCCAGTTGAAGAATCCGCCCGACTGCGGGAAGACGATCTCCACCTTCGGCTCGGCGTTGCCGACGACCAGGTTGATGGTGGCGATCGAGGTGCGTCCGTCCTCGTCGGTCACCGTGAGGGTGGCCGTGTACTGGCCGACTCCCTCATAGGTGTGCGCGGGGTCGGCCTCGCTCGACGTCGGCGATCCGTCACCGAAGTCCCACTCGAGGGTGAACGACTTGCCCGCCGGGTGGCGTGTGCCCTCGGAGGAGAAGTTCACCGCGAGGGTGTCGCCCGCGCCGTTGGTGACGTCGGAGCTCGCTCGGGCCAGTGGCGAGGGGTTCGCCTGCACGTAGTCGATCCGGTAGATGCCCGAGCTGGCGTTGTCGCCGCCGAAGCCCTGGCCCCAGTCGATGACGTAGAGGGCGCCTTCCGGACCCCACGTCATGTCCATGGCCCGGTAGAAGCCCTGAGCCGGGTCGAGGATGCCGGGGAGAACACGGTTCACGTCGACGATCTCGGTGTTGCGCGCCGCATCCGTCGTGTCGGTGTTCAGCTGCATGCTGAAGACCTGACCGGCGTTCCAGTCTCCGAAGATGGCCTTGTTGTCCCAGTAGGCGGGCCACTTCACGTCGGAGTCGAGCTCGGGGTCGAACTGGTAGACGGGTCCGCCCATCGGGGCGCCGCTGTAGCCCGAGCCGTTGCCGATCTCCTTGAAGGGGTTGTCGGCGCCGCTGGAGCCCCAGTACTCGGGCTGGATGACGGGCGGCAGGTTCGTCAGCCCGGTGTTGTTCGGGCTGTTGTTGACGAGGTTCTGCGGGTCGAACACCGCGCCCGAGACGCGGGTGCCGAAGTTGTAGTCGTTGTAGCAGGTGACACCGGCGCAGTACGGCCAGCCGTAGTTGCCGGGCTCGTCGACGATGTTCCATTCGGTCGTCGCGGCCGGGCCGCGCGACGGGTTCGCCGCGCCCGCGTCGGGGCCGTAGTCGCCCACGAGCACGTTGCCGGTGTACGGGTCGAGACCGATCCGGAACGGGTTGCGGAAGCCCATGGCGTAGACCTCGGCGCGCGTCTGGGCGGTGCCCTCGGCGAAGAGGTTGCCCTCGGGGACGGTGTAGGTGCCGTCGTCCTGCGGCGTGATGCGGATGATCTTGCCGCGGAGGTCGTTCGTGTTGCCCGCGCTGCCCTGCGCGTCGTAGTCGCTGCGACCGGAGCGCTCGTCGATCGGCGTGTAGCCGTCGGACTCGAACGGGTTGGTGTTGTCGCCGGTGGCGAGGATGAGGTTGCCGTCGAGGTCGAAGACCATGTCGCCGCCCGCGTGGCAGCAGGTGTTGCGCTGGGTCTTCACCTTCAGCAGCGCCTTCTCGGACGCCGCGTCGAAGGTCTGGGTCTCCCGGTTGTACGTGAAGCGCGAGATGCGGTTGTGGGGGCCGTCCTCCGGGGTGACCGTCGTCGGCGACCAGTAGACGTAGAGCCAGTTGTTGGTGGCGAAGTCGGGGTCGAGCACGAGGCCGAGCAGACCGTCTTCGTTTCCGAGGGTGACCGGCAGGCTCAGCGCCGTGGTGGTCTGCTGGGTCTCGGGGTCGATGCGCTGCACGCGACCGTTGCGCTCGGCGTAGAACACCGTGGTGTCGTCGGCCACTTCTAGGGCCATCGGGTTGCCGGTGTTCGTGTCGAGGGCGACGAGCTCGAAGCTCTCGCTCTGCGTCGCGTTGCAGTCGGCGTCTTCGACGCCCGCCGCGGTGCGGATGCCGCCGAGCAGGTGCTCGACGAACGCGGCGTCTTCGAACGACTCGTTCGTGTGCCCGCCGCCGGTGTACCAGGCGCGGCCGCCGTCGTAGGTCTGGCACCAGGCCAGCGGGTGGTCCACGCCCATGCCGCCGCCGGTGTAGGTCGACTCGTCGAGCGACATGAGCACGTGCACGTCGTCACGCGGGTTCGTGCGGAAGTCGTACCACTCGTCGTAGCGCGGCCAGACCTCCGGGAGGTGCGCGGTGGAGGGGTGCGCGTGGTCTTCGACCTTGACCTCCGCGTTCTGGGGTGCGGGGTGGCCCTGGAAGTAGGCGCCGACCAGCTCGTTGTACCAGGGCCACTCGTACTCGGTGTCGGAGGCCGCGTGCACGCCCGCGTAGCCGCCGCCGGCCTGGATGTACCGCTCGAACGCCGCCTGCTGGTCGGCGTTGAGCACGTCGCCGGTCGTCGACAGCCAGATGACGACGTCGTAGGCGGCGAGGTTCTCATCGGTGAACGCCGCGGCGTCCTCCGTCGTGTCGACGTCGAAGCCGTTGTCGGCACCGAGCTTCTCGATCGACGCGATCCCGGCGGGGATGGAGTCGTGCCGGAAGCCGGCCGTCTTCGAGAAGACGAGGGCGCGGAACTCGCCCGCCTCCTCGGCTGCGGCCTGCACGGGAGCGGCGGCGGGTGCCGACGGCGAGGCCGTCGCAGCAGGTGCGCTCATCAGTGCGAGGGGTATCGCGAGGGCGGCAGCGGTGAGGCTCGCCATGACGCGAGATCGGCGGTTTCGTACAGCTGTGTACAAGGGGTCATCCTCTCGAGCCGAGCCACCGTCGGTGTGGTCGGATCACCCGCGTGGGGCGGGGCGCCAAGGGAGCGACGGTGCATCCGGTGGTTGCGGCAACCCTATGAGTTCCATTTGTTGTCTGTCAAGACATACCTGTCGAGCGGTCGCCGGTGACGACATCGCGCAGCCCGCGCTGCCCGCATCGGCGGCAGCAGAGGGTGGAGCGCGCGCGGCCGCGCTTCTAGAGGGCGCCGCCGACGTACTCGCGGCCGGCGACCACGGGCGCTGCCGCCGGGTCGCTCAGCAGCGGGCGGAACGCGAGCTCCGCCGCCCCGATGAGGAGGTTCATGCGTCCGAGCCGCGCACCCTCGAGACGTACCTGCTGGCCGGGCCCGGGAAGGGCCACCTCGCGCAGCATCCGTTCGAGCCTCTCGCCCCCGATCCGCCCCAGGATCTCAAGGAATCCGCCCAGCACGACGACCTCGGGATTGAGCATGTTCACGGTCGTCCGCAACGCCACCGCGAGGCACGAGAGCTGCGCGTCGACGAGCGCGCGGACGTCATCGCTCTGCGCATAGGCCTCGGACAGCAACGCCTCCAGCTCGTGCGCGCGGGCGGGCTCGAGGGAGACCGCCGCGAGCAAGGCGTTGCGGGTCACCTCGGCCTCCAGACACCCCCGCGACCCGCACCGGCACGCGGCCCCGTCGGAGCGCACCAGGGTATGTCCGATCTCCCCACCAAAACCCCCGCGGCCCTGGATGAGACGCGATTCGGCGACGACTCCACCGCCCACGCCGCTCGCGCCACCGTTCAGGTACACGACATTGCCGCTGCCGATCCCCGCCCCGAACAGCACCTCGGCCACGACCCCGCAGCTCGCGTCGTTGACCGCCCACGCCGGAACCCCGAGTGCCTCGGCGAGCATCGCCGCGATCGGCTCGTCCACCCACTCGAGGTGAGGAGCGAGACGCACCGAGCCGTCGACGGCCGAGACGAGCCCCGGCACCGCGAGCGCGACGCCGAGCACCTCGTGTCGCTGCCCGAGCTCGGGCTGCATGCCCGCGACGAGGGCCCGCACCGAGTTGACGACCTCGCGGGCCGACGGAGGGCGCTCGTGATCCATGCGCACCTCGCGGAGCACACGCCCGCCCATCGCCACGATCCCGAGGGTCGTCGCATCGAGCTCGGGGTTGACCGCGATCACCACATGACGATCCGACGTCGAGATCTCGAGGCTGGGGCGACCGATGCGCTTGGTGTCGCGCGCTCCGCCGATGACGATCAGATCGCGCGCCTCGAGGTCGGCCACGATCGTCGCGATGGTCGAGCGGTTCAGCCCCATCGAGCGCGTCAGGTCGGCGCGCGATATCGAGCGGGCGGCGTGGATCAGACCGAGGGCCGTGGCGAGGTTCGTGCGGCGGAGATCATCGAGGTTCTTGCCCTTCACGGGCGCGTCGAAGAATGCTGTCATGGCCCGCGCAGCATCCATCGGCCCTACCCCTTACCGCCCCCGATCAGCGTAACCCCGGGGAGCGGCTTCAGGCGTCGGCGAGCACGCCTTCGAGGCGCACGTAGCTGCTCTCCATGCCGTCGGTCATGCCCGTGGCGAGCACCATGTCGCGCGTCTGCTTGTTCGGGTACTCGATGAGGATCGTCAGGAGGGTCACGCCGTCCTCCTCGTAGAGCGACATGTCGTTCGTCGTCGACGGGTAGTCGGTGCCGGTCATGTGCTCGGTCGTGACCGATCGCGAGGGGGCCTCCGACAGGAGCACCTCGCCGTCGAAGCCGAAAGGCTCCCCCTCGGTACCCTCTTCCGGCGCCCACGCGTAGCGGTAGCGGCCGCCCGCCTCCGCGCTGGGCTCGCAGACGGTCATACGCCAGCCGTCGGGGCCGAGCAGCCACTTCTTCATCAGGTCGGGGTCGTGGTGCGCCCGCCACACCAGGTCGCGGGGCCCGTCGATCGCTCGGGTGATGCGCACGTGGGTGTCGTCGAGCAGCTCGGTCTGCGTGCCGTTTCCCCGCGCGTAGTCGCGGAGGTCGGCGACGACCCGGTCGAGTTGGCCGATCGCGAGCGTCGAACCGTCGACCATGCCCATCGCGGTGAGCTGCTCCAGCGCCTCGGCTGACGGGAAGTACGTGACGGTGGTGACGCGTGCGCCGGTGTCGGTCCTGTCGAACGCGAAGGTCATGCGCATCGACGGCAGTCCCTCTGCGGCGCGCCCGTCCTCGTCGACGAACGAGTCGATGACCTCGTACCCGCTGGTCGGATCGATGCGCAGGAACTCCCACGCGCCGCGCGACTTCTCGCCCCGGGGGCTGGTCATGGCGTACTCGGCGCGCCCGCCGACGGTGAAGTCGAACGTCTCGAAGGTCGCGGGCCAGCCGGGAGGGCCCCAGAAGCGCCCGAGCTGCTCGGGCTCGGTGAAGGCGCGCCAGACACGCGACGGCGAGGCCTCGACCTCGGCGACGAGCGTCATCGTGAGCGACTCGGGATCAGTGGTGACGGCGGTGACGGGCATGGAGTTCTCCTCAGTTCTCGGGGTCCTGCTGCTTCTCGGTCAGTCGCTCGGGCTCGGCCAGGAACGCGTCGAGCCTGTCGATGCGGGCGCGCCACAGGGCTTCGTAGCGCGTCATCAGTTCGCGGACGCGGGCGATCGTGGCGGGATTGGCGCGCACGAGGCGCTCCCGCCCGTCGGCGCGCTTGACGATGAGCTCGGCGGCCTCGAGCACCGCCACGTGCTTCTGCACGGCGGCGAAGCTCATGTCGTAGTCGGCGGCGAGCGCCGACACCGACTGCTCACCGCGGATGGTGCGCTGCACGATGTCGCGTCGCGTCGCGTCTGCCAGCGCCCGGAAGATGCGATCGAGCTGCGCGTTCTGGGTTTCCGTTTCTACAACCATTTGGTTGTACGTTAGCTCCGCCCCGCCCCGCCGTCAAGACTCGTTTCGGCGCTGCGGATCATGCGCTTCCTCCGTGCAGGAGCGTGCGGGTCAGCGTCCGGAACCACTGATGTCCGATGTCATCGGTGAACTGGCGATGCCAGGCGAGGATGATCGGCACGGGTGGCAGATCGACGGGCAGGCGAAACCGCGCTACTCCGGCGTCAAGGCGGACTGCCACGGACTTCGGCACGACGGCGACCACGTCGGTGGCGCGGACGATATCGATCGCCGCGCCGGTCGCTGCCACGGCTGCCACCACTGTGCGAGAAACGCCGGCGGCTTCGAGGACGTCATCGACACGGTCCCGCAATCGGCCTCTCCGCGACACCAGCACGTGCGGAACGGCGACGAACTCCTCGAGGTCGATCGCGGTAGCCAGCATCGGGTGGCCGGCCCGGGCTATCCCCACCAACTCGTCCATTCCGACGGCATCATGATCGACCGCCGGCGACGTCGGCATTGCGGACCCGATCTCGAGATCAATGACCCCGCGGCTAAGGTCTGCAGTCTCATCAGCCGTTTCGGCCAGAAACCGCAGCCTGACCCCCGGCGCGACGGCCGCGACCTGCTGCGCCAGCACCGGCGCCACGGCCGTCGTCAACGCATCGTGCGCCCGCAGCGTGAACGTGCGCTGCAACGTATCGAGGTGCAGCTCCTGCTCCGGTGCCAGCACCGCAGCGCTTCGAAGGACGAGAGCTCGCACCTCATCCCGAAACGCCAACGCCCGCGGAGTCGGCTGCATCGCGCGACCCGCGCGGACGAGGATCTGGTCGCCCGTCGCCCGCCGAATCCGTCCGAGCGCGCGGCTCATTGCAGGAGCCGAAAGGTGCAGACGGTCCGCGGCGCCCGTGACGCTCTCCTCCTCCAGCAGCGCATCCAAGGAGATCAAGAGGTTCAGGTCCAAGTGCATGAGAAGCAATCTATATGTGCATGGATTGCATTTGAGCGCATGTACCGGCGCTTGTACCGTTGCCGCCAGAGCGACGATGACCGCCGCGGCGAAGGAGAAGAACCCCCATGAACGACACCACCGCGTCGGTCCAGACCACCGACGATCTCGCCTTGCTCGAGGCTGTGACCTCAGCCGTCACGGAGGCCGGCAACGTCCTGCTCGACCGATTCTCCACGGAGAACCGCGTCGACGGGCTCGATGCGCTCCTCACCGCGATCGGCGGCAACGACGACGCGTCAGCCGCCGTGCTCCGGCCGGCTCTCGAACGCCTGCGTCCGCAAGCGCGGTGGGACGACGACGAAGAGGGACACGGCGCCCTCGGTCCGGGTGAGTGGTGGGTTGCAGACGCCGCCGAGGGCAACGTGAACCACATTCACGGCGGAGTGAACTGGGGCGTCACCGCGACCCTCGTCCGCGACGACGTCCCCGTCGTCACCGCAGTATTCCTGCCGGCGCTCGGTCAGACGTTCACCGCCGTCCGAGGCCGAGGCGCGTTCCTCAACGGCTCTCGCGTGTCGGTGTCGACGAAATCCGACCTGCGCGCCGCGCTGGTCGGCACTGGGCAAGCAAAGCCCGGCGAAGAACGCGACGTCCTGCGGCGTACGAGCGCGTCGATCGGCCGCATGCTCGACGCCGCGCTGCTCGTGTCCGTCACCGTCCCCGCGACACTGCAGCTCGTCCAGGTCGCTGCCGGACACACCGACGCGTTCTGGCAGTTCGGCCAGGTCCGCTCCGGTCTCGTCGCCGGCGCCTTGCTCGTGCAGGAAGCCCAGGGTGCCGTCATCGATTCCATGGGCGCACCGTGGACGCTGACCAGCGACGACTTCATCGCCACCACCCCCGGCCTCGCAGCGGATATCGCCGCAGTCCTTCGCTGATCCACCCCTTTCTCGAGATCCGCACACGTCAGGAGACACCATGACCCCCACCAGCACGATCGCCATCGCCGTCCTCGGTGCAGGCCGCGTCGGCGGCAACCTCGCCGCAGCCCTCACCGCCGCCGGCCACCGGGTCACTCTCGGCGTGCGCGACACCGACACCGCAGAGGCCGCATCCGACATCACCGTCACCGACGTCGCCACCGCGATCACCACCAGCGACCTCGTCATCAACGCGACCCCGGGCGACACCACCCTGCACCTCCTCACCGCCCACCGCGGACCGCTGTCCGGCAAGGTGCTGCTCGACGTGAGCAATGCCACCGTCCGAGGCGCCGACGGCCTGCCCGGCGGACTCGTCTATCCCGATAGGAGCCTCGGCGAGCTCCTGCAGGAGGCGCTGCCCGACACGATGGTCGTGAAGAGCTTGAACACGATGCTGTTCCCCGTCATGACCGCCCCGGGAGCGCTTCAGACGCCTCCCACGGCATACCTCTCCGGTGATGATGCCTCCGCCAAGAGCACGGTCCACGCCGTCCTCGGCAGCCTGGGCTGGCAGGACGACTGGGTGATCGACCTCGGAGGCATCAACACCGCCCGCGGTACCGAGGCCATGGCGCTCATGGTGCCGAGCCTCCTCGGCTCACTCGGATTCGTGCCCTTCGCCCTCGCGGTCGCTCGCTGAGCCGACCAGAGCACGGATGCTGCGCCCGCCGCGGCCTGGCAGGCTGTACCGATGAGCGAAGACGACGCCCCGATCGACGTCTCCGTCGAGCACGTGCACACCGGCGACGCGGTCACGCGCGTCACCCGGATGACGACCGACAGCGGCGACGACGCCACCGCCTTCGTGCTCGTCGCCGGGATCGGGGTCGCCGCGACCTACTTCGAGTTCCTCGCGCCGCTCCTGGCTCGCACGGGTGCGGTCTACGCCCTCGACCTCCCGGGGTTCGCGGGCGTGCGCCGCCCCGACGAGGCCCCCACCGCCGCGTTCTTCGCCGATCAGGTCGAGGCCGTCCTCGACCGGTTCGACCTGCGCGACCCGGTGCTGATCGGCCACTCGATGGGCACCCAGGTCGTGACCGAGGTGCTCGTGCGGCGCACGGGCCTCAGCCGCGGCGTGCTCGTCAGCCCCGTCGTCAACGAGGCCGAATCAGCCCCCCTCCTCCAGGGCGTGCGCTTCGCGCAGTCGGCGGCGCGCGAGTCGTTCCACCTCGCGATGACCGCCCTGTCGGCCTACATCCTCTGCGGCATGGTCTACTTCCTCACCGTGCTGCCGCACATGCTCCGCTACCGCATCACCGACCGGGTGCGTCTCGTGAACGCGCGCACCCTGCTCATCCGCGGCGAGTTCGATCGATCGTCACCCCGTCGCTTCCATTCCCGACTCGCCGACGCCCTCCCCGATGCCTGGCGCTGGGAGATGAAGGGGGCGGCCCACTCGATCATCAACGGCCATGCCGTCGGTGTCGCCGAACTCGTGATCCGCCACCTCGACGACGACCTGCCGCGCCGTGGACAGATGCCGTCGGACGAGGCCGAAGTGCCTCCCGCCCGGCACGCCGACATCCGCATGTTCGTCGCGGCGCTCGCCTCCCGCGGCGCGGAGTGGATCAGCGCCCTCCGCGGCGACGAGCGGGGCGTCGCCCGGGCGAAGTCCGAGCACGCCGCGCTTCTCTGGCGCGCGTACTCACCGCGCGGCTGACAGCCGACCGGGCGGCGTCCACGCGCGCCGATAGGATGGGCGCTATCCCCGATCCCCGCGATCTCTGGAGTTCAGCCGCGTGACCAGCCCCGCAGCATCCCTCGCCGACACCGTGCAGAACGCCGCGTCGACGCCCGAGAAGGAGCAGCCCTACGGCGCGCTCGGCCTCAAGTCCGACGAGTACGCGAAGATCCGCGAGATCCTCGGCCGCCGCCCCACGAGCGGCGAGCTGGCGATGTACTCCGTGATGTGGTCGGAGCACTGCTCCTACAAGTCGAGCAAGATCTATCTGCGCCAGTTCGGCCAGAAGGTCTCCGACGAGATGAAGACGCGCCTCATGGTCGGCATGGGCCAGAACGCGGGTGTCGTCGATGTCGGGCAGGGCTGGGCCGTGACCTTCAAGGTCGAGTCGCACAACCACCCGAGCTACATCGAGCCCTTCCAGGGTGCCGCGACCGGCGTCGGCGGCATCGTGCGCGACATCATCTCGATGGGCGCGCGCCCCGTCGCGGTCATGGACCAGCTGCGCTTCGGCGCGATCGACCACCCCGACACCGCCCGCGTCGTGCACGGCGTCACCAGCGGCATCTCGTTCTACGCGAACTGCCTCGGGCTGCCGAACATCGGCGGCGAGACCGTCTTCGACGCGGTCTACCAGGGCAACCCCCTCGTCAACGCCCTCGCGGTGGGCGTCCTTCGTCACGAAGACCTGAAGCTCGCGAACGCGTCGGGCGTCGGCAACAAGGTGGTGCTGTTCGGCGCCCGTACCGGCGGCGACGGCATCGGCGGAGCATCCATCCTCGCCTCCGACACCTTCGCCGACGGCGGACCGACCAAGCGCCCCGCGGTGCAGGTCGGCGACCCCTTCGCCGAGAAGGTGCTCATCGAGTGCTGCCTCGAGCTCTACAAGGCCGAGCTCGTCGAGGCGATCCAAGACCTCGGCGCCGCCGGCATCTCGTGCGCCACGAGCGAGCTCGCCGCCAACGGCAACAGCGGCATGAAGGTCGAGCTGTCCAAGGTGCTGCTGCGCGACCCGTCGCTCACGCCCGAGGAGATCCTCATGAGCGAGAGCCAGGAGCGCATGATGGCGATCGTCGCTCCCGAGAAGCTCGACGCGTTCCTCGCGGTCGTGGCGAAGTGGGACGTCGAGACCAGCGTGCTGGGCGAGGTCACCGGAGACGGCCGCCTCGTCATCGACTGGCACGGCGAGCGCATCGTCGACGTCGACCCCTCCACCGTCGCGGTCGACGGCCCCGTCTACGAGCGTCCCGTCGCCTACCCGACGTGGATCGACGCACTGCAGGCCGACTCGGCGAGCGCGCTTCCCCGCTCGAGCGACCCCGCCACCCTCCGCGACCAGTTCACGCGCCTGCTCGCCAGCCCCAATCTCGCCGACACCTCGTGGATCACGAACCAGTACGACTACTTCGTGCTCGGCAACACCGCCCTGTCGTTCCCCGACGATGCCGGCATGATCCGCGTCGACGAGGAGTCGGGTCTCGGCTTCTCGATCGCCACCGACTGCAATGGCCGCTACTGCCAGCTCGACCCCTACCAGGGGGCGCGTCTCGCCCTGGCCGAGGCCTACCGCAACGTCGCCGTCACCGGCGCCGCCCCCACGGCGGTCACCGACTGCCTCAACTTCGGCAGCCCCGAGAACCCCGAGGTCATGTGGCAGTTCTCGCAGGCCGTCGAGGGCTTGGCCGACGCGTGCCTCGAGATCGGCATCCCGGTCACCGGCGGCAACGTGTCGTTCTACAACCAGACCGGTGACGCCCCGATCTTCCCGACCCCGGTCGTGGGAGTGCTCGGCATCATCGACGACGTCGCCGCGCGCATCCCCAGCGGGTGGCAGGACGCCGGCGAGAACCTCTACCTCCTCGGCATCACGCGCGAGGAGCTCGACGGTTCGGCCTGGGCCGACACGATCCACGACCACCTCGGCGGACGCCCGCCCCAGGTCGACCTCGCCGGGGAGAAGCGACTGGGCGAGCTGCTGCGCGCAGCATCCGACCAGTCGCTCGTCTCCAGCGCTCACGACCTCTCCGCCGGCGGGCTCGGCCAGGCCCTCGCCGAGGGCGTGCTGCGCTTCGGCGTCGGCGCCCGGGTGTGGCTCACCGAGATCATGGAACGCGACGGGGTGGATGCGGCGACCGCCCTCTTCTCCGAGTCGACCGGCCGCGTCATCGTGTCGGTGCCGCGCGAGGAGGACGTGAAGTTCCGCGGGCTCTGCGCGGGCCGCGGCTACCCCGTGCTGCGCATCGGCGTCACGGATCCGGCCGCCGACGGCGAAGAGGCGGCGCTCGAGGTCCAGGGCGTCTTCACGCTGCCGATCTCGGAGCTCCGCGCCGTGTCGACCGCGACGCTGCCCGCCGCCTTCGGCGCCACCGTCACCGAGCCCGCCGCGTAGGGTTGACGCCATGAGCAACGACGAGGACTACGGCGATCTTGTAGGCGTCCGTCAGCGACGCGTGAAGGTGATCGCGTGGGTCGTGATCGCCGCCCTCATCATCACCGGCGGTGGCGCCACGGTGTTCGCGCTGCTCGTCCAGCGCTGAGACCGGGCTCGGGCTCCGGTCGCGGGGCGAGTATGACGCAGCTCCTGAACACCTCGACCGATGCGGCCGCACCCCGCGAGCGCGCGCGGCGACCGCCACGAGGCGCCGCCGCGACGAGCGACGTAGCATGAAGGAGTGGATCCGCTCTGGCTGTTCGTGGCCGACTGGTGGTGGATCGGTCCTGCGGCGGCCGGCACAGCCACTCTCGGCTGGATCGGCGTGCTCACACAGCGGGAGCGAGCGAAGCGGCCGGCGGTGGCGGGCGGCCTCGGACGCAAGACCATGAGCAAGGGTGCCGCGCGTCGGCTCGAGCTCGACGCCGCCGTACTCGATCTGCAGTCTTCGCGCGATGCCGTCGCGCGCAGCCGCGCCGAGGTGCAGGTGGCGCAGGCCGAGCTCGCCCGCGTGCAGGCCGACAGCGCAGCATCCCGCGTCGCTCCGGGTGCCATCGCCGCCGCCCGGGCGCGCGTGCAAGCCGCTCAGCGGCAGGTGCGCGCCGCGGGCGCCGACCTGCGCGCACGACGCGCGGGGTTGAAGGCCGCGAAGGCCACCTTGCCCGCCATCCGTGCCGGGCGCGCCATGCTGCCGCTCGACCGGCTCATGGCCCAGCACGACGCTCTGAACGCCCGGTGGCTGGCCTACGAGACCGACATCGACCTGCAGCTCGCCTACCCCGCGATGAGCGACGCCCGCTCGCCCCTGCTCGCGGTGTTCCTCCGCGAGCAGTCGCAGGCGCAGTGGCTGCGCCCCAGCTCGAGCAGTGTGCGGGTGACACCGGCGGACTTCCTCGCCTACCGCGATGCGGTGCGTCGGGCCGGGCACGCGTTCGACGACGCCGAGCGCGAGGCGCGTCGGCAGGCCGGCGAGGCACCCCCGCGAACGACGGATGCGGCGTCGGAGATGTGGTCGCAGATGGCGCAGACCCTCGGCGACAACGCGCAACGGGCCGTCTCCGACTCCGTGCGGGCGATGAGCCGCGCGGCGAAAGACCGCTTCGATCGCGCCCGATCGTCGCGCGCGTCCTCCGACGACGCACCGCGTCGGCCCTCGGGCGGCGACGACCCGATGCCTCCGAGCGACCCCGTGTGGCCCGTGCCTGGCCGCGACCGGCCGTACGACCGGTGACCGTCGACGACGGCGCACCGCCGCTCGGCGGACGCGCGATCATCGAGCAGCGGTGGAGCACGGCGCTCTTCCTGCACTGGCGGGTCGACCCCGCCGCGATCGCCGGCCGCCTTCCGCCCGGAACGCGCCCCGATCTCTTCGACGGGTCGGCCTGGGTGGGGTTGATCCCCTTCGTCCTCGGCGACTTCCGCTTCCTGCCTCTGCCGCCGGTGCCCGTGGTCGGATCGTTCGTCGAGATCAACGTGCGCACGTACGCCGTCGATGAGCGCGGCCGCCGGGGTGTCGTCTTCCTCACCCTGGAGGCCGAGCACCTGCTTCCGGTCGCCGGCGCGCGGGCGCTCTTCGGCCTCCCCTATCGCTGGGCGAGAGCCGGTCTCCGCGCCGACGAGCAAGCGATCGAGTACCGCTCACACCGGCACGGCCCCGGCCCGAGGCCGCGCACGCGCATCCGGGTCGTTCCCGGCGCGACCCCCGTCGACACCGACCTGTCGCGGTTCCTGACCGCGCGATGGGGGTTCCACCAGTCCCACCTCGGCCGCACGATCTGGGCCGCGAACGAACACGAGCCGTGGCCGCTCGTCGACGGCGAACTCCTCGCCCTCGACGACGAGCTGCTCGGCGACAGCGGCTTCGCCGGCCTCGCGTCGCGCCCGCCCGACTCCGTGCTCGCGATGCCGTCGCAGCATCCGGGATTCCTCACCCGCTTCGGGACACCCGTGCGCGTGTGACGCCGCCGCCCGTCACGACGGGAGGAGATCTCACGAGCGGCTGACCGCCGGGCCCCCGACGGTCCTCCGCTCGTGAGGTTTCCTCCGCTCGTGGCCGCGCCCCGTGCGCGAACGAGAGAACGGGCGGGCTCCCCGGAGGGAACCCGCCCGCTCATCGAACTCAGGTCAGCGCGCCGCGACCGCGGGGATCACGTCGGGGTACTGCTCGAGCCACGCGGTGATGGCCTCGGCCTCGCGCCCCTCGCCGTACTCGTTGACGACCATGTCTTCCAGGGCGCCGTACTGCTCGTCGTCCAGCTTGATGCCGGAGATCAGCTCCGCAGCATCCGGGTACTTCTCGGCGAAGCCCGACGCGCCGAGGAAGTGCAGCGCCTCGGGGTCGCCCATGAGGCCCTGCGGGTCGGCGAGGTCCTTGATGTCGAACGCGTCGTTGGCCCAGAACGGACGCCACAGCGTCACGACGATGTCGTCCTGCGCGGCGATCGCGTTGTCGAGCTCGGTGAGCATCGCCGCGGTCGACGAGGTGACGAGCTCGAACTCGCCGTCGAGACCGTACCCGGGGAGTGCGACCTCCTGGGTCTGCTTGGTCAGGCCGGCGCCGGGCTCGATGCCGTAGATCTTGCCGTCGAAGCGGTCGGCCTGGCCGGCGAGGTCTTCGATCGAGTCGATGTCGGAGTAGCTCGGCACCGCGAGCGTGAGCTTCGCGTTGTCGTAGTAGGCGCCGAGGTCGTCGATCGAGTCGCCGTACTCCTCCATGTAGGACGCGTGGGTCAGCTCGGGCCATGCCGACGGGTAGATGTCGATGTCGCCCTGGGCGAGCGCGGTGTAGAGCGGGCCCGCCTCGGTGAGCGTCTCCATCTCGACCGTGTAGCCGAGCTCCTCGAGCTGGTTCTGGAGGAGGTAGGCGGTGCTGAGGCCGTCAGTCCACGAGGGGAGGAAGCCGAGGGTGATGGTGCCCTTGTCGCCGGAGTCGGCGTTGCTGTCGCCGTCACCGGCGCCGCTCGCGCAACCTGCGAGGGCGAGGGATGCTGCGGCTCCGAGAGCAACGAGGGATGTGATCTTGCGGGACATCTGCATGGTGTTCCTTTCGTATGTTCTGCTGCGTTCCGTATGGGTTCAGTGAGGTCGGGCCGAGGCCCGTGTGTCAGCCGTTGGTGCTGATCGGGGCGCGACGCGGCGATGCCTTCATGCGGTCGGCCTCCGCCGTGGCGTCCTTGTCGTCGGCCGAGGGCGCGATCGCCCGCTGAGCGGCGCGGCGACGGGAGATCAGACCGAGGAGCGAGCCGCGGTACTCCGAGGGGTTGCCGAGCGCGGCGGTCACGCGGTCGAGGTAGACCGCGATGATGACGACGCTGAGGCCCGCTTCGACGCCCTTCGCGAGGTTGACGGTCGAGATCGCCGAGACGACCTCCTTGCCGAGGCCGTCGGCCCCGACGATGCCGGCCACGACCGCCATCGACAGCGCGAGCATGATGACCTGGTTGACGCCGGCCATGATCGTCGGCATCGCCAGGGGAAGCTGGATGCCGCGGAGGATCTGCCCCGGCTTGGCGCCGAACGCGTGGCCGGCCTCGACGGTCTCGGAGTCGACGCCGCGGATGCCGAGCTCGGTCAGCCGCACGCCGGGCGGGAGGGCGAAGATCACCGTGGAGACGAGACCGGGGACCACGCCGATGCTGAAGAACGTGATCGCCGGGATCAGGTAGACGAAGGCCGGCATCGTCTGCATGAAGTCGAGCACCGGCTTGAGGATCGAGCGCACCCGGGCGTTGCGCGCCGACCAGATGCCCAGCGGCACCGAGATCGCGACCGCGATCAGGGTGGCCACGAGCACGAGGGAGAGGGTCTGCATCGAGGCGGTCCACTGGGCCATGCCGACGATGAGGGTGAACGACACCAGGGTGCCCACACCGAGCTGCCACGATCGGACCAGCCAGCCGATGAGCGCCGCGACGACGATGGCCACGGGGATCGGGGTGCTCACCAGCACGTCGGTGAGCGTGTCGACGAGGAGGCGCACGATCCATGCGATCGCGTCGAGCAGTCCGTCGAGGTTGTCGCGGATCCAGTCCACCCCGCCCTTGACCCAGGAACCCACGGGAATACGGAAGTCTTCCATCACACTGCCGCCTTTCCTGTGGTGGTGGATGCATCGTCGGCCGACTCCGCGAGGGCCTCGTCGATGACGGTCGCCGGAAGCGGGACGACGGGGATCGTGATCTCGTCGGTCGCCCCGGGGCCGGGGCCGAGCGCCGCGAGAAGAGTGACGCGGGGGATCACGCCGACGAGCCTGCCCTCGGCGTCGGTCACCGCCAGCGGCACGGGCGATTCGACCGCGGGGACGAAGAGATTCATCAGCACCTCGTCCTGCGAGACGGTGAGCGGGGCGGGGCGGATCACCGAGGTGACCGAGCCCTCGCCGCGTCGGACCAGGGCGATCGCGTCGCGATCGGTGACCACGCCGAGGAGGCGGCGGTCTCGCCCCACGACGTACGCGGCCGACATGTACGCGTCGCGCATCTGGCGCAGGGCGGAGCGGGGTCCGGCGGTCTCGGTGACCACGGGCCGCGGGCGCTCCATGACGTTGGCGGCGGTCAGCACGCGTGCGCGATCGACGTCCTGCACGAACTGCTCCACGTAGTCGTTCGCCGGGTCGGTGAGGATGTCTTCCGGCGTGCCGATCTGCACGATGCGACCGTCGCGCATCACGGCGATGCGGTCGCCCAGGAGCATGGCCTCGTTGAGGTCGTGCGTGATGAAGACGATCGTCTTCTGCAGCTTCTGCTGGAGCGCGAGCAGTTGCTCCTGCATCTCGCGACGGATGAGGGGATCGAGGGCGCTGAAGGCTTCGTCCATCAGCAGCACATCGGGATCGGCCGCGAGGGCACGGGCGATGCCGACGCGCTGCTGCATGCCGCCCGACAGCGCGTCGGGGAGCTTGTCGCCCCACCCCTCGAGCCCGACGAGCGAGAGGATCTCCTCGGCGCGCGCGAGGCGCTCGGTCTTGGCGACGCCCCGCAGCTCGAGCGGGTACGCGACGTTCTCGGCGACCGAGCGGTGCGGCAGGAGCGCGAAGTGCTGGAACACCATCGAGACGCGGTCTCGGCGCAACGCCCGCAGCTTCGCCGCGGTGGTGCCGGTCACCGGCTCGCCGTGCACGTGGACCGACCCGGCGGTGGCGTCGTGGAGCCCGTTGAGCATGCGGATGATCGTCGACTTGCCGGAACCCGACAGGCCCATGATGACGAAGATCTCGCCTTCGGCGACGTCGAAGCTCGCGTCGATGACGGCGGCGGTTCCCGCGTCGGCGACGTCGGTGCGGCTCTCACCGGCTTTCAGGCGTTGGACGGCCTTCTGGGGACTGCGTCCGAAGACCTTGAAGAGATTGCGCGCCTCGAGGGCAGGCGGAAGAACGGTCACAGTGTGTACCTCGGCTGCCCCGCGCGGGGACGGCATCGGTCACGCCCGGGTGGCGGTCGCAGACGCGCACCTCGGGTCGAGGCGCGGCCGGGCGGCGGGTGTCGGACCCGCACGCAAAGACCGCCGACCGTACGATCGCGGTCTGACACCCTCGGGAGATGTCACCGCGACCGCGGACTGGTCGGGTGGCCCGGCAACGGGCACATCTCAACGTGTCACGGCCTCGGGGGCGTTGGCAAATCGGGCCGCGAGGCGACCTGCACGGTGCCGCGAGCCTCGATCCGGGTACGCCGGCGCGTGAGACGGCGTCGCCGACGGAGCACGCGGAGCCCCCGCCGGAAGGCCGCGGGATCCCTTATTCGGCGGCGATCCAGACGGCGACGTCGGGGGGCAGCTCGGCCCCCGAGAAGGGCTCGCTCGCGACGATCACCCGACCCGCGGGCAGGGGCACATTCGTCTGCCCGAGATTGGCGACAATCGTGACCTTCCCGTTACGGAAGGCCACCGAATCCTCCCCCAGGGAGAGCCATTCGAGCGTCCCGGCACCGAGTCGCGCCTCGCGACGAGCCGCCAGGAGCCGTCGATAGAGGTGGAGTGTCGAGTCGGGATCTCGCTCCTGACTGTCACGGGCGAACGGCGCCCACCCTTCCGGCTGCGGCAGCCAAGGCGGCGCATGAGTCGCACCGAAGCCGTACGAGGGCGCGTCCGCCTCCCACGGCAGAGGAACCCGGCATCCGTCCCTCCCGTACCGCTCGCCGTTCGAGCGGGCCCAGGTCGGGTCCTGACGTGCAGCGGCGGGAAGGTCGACGACCTCGGGGAGTCCGAGCTCCTCGCCCTGGTAGAGATAGGCCGATCCGGGCAGCGCCAGCATCACGGTCGTCGCCGCTCGCGCGCGTCGCAGGCCCAGTTCGGGGATGGGGCGACCGGGCGAGTCCGGACCGATCCCGTGCCCCTGCGGGTTCTCGGCGGTGAGCGCGAGACGGGCCGTGTGCCGCACCACGTCGTGATTCGACAGCACCCACGTGCTGGGCGCGCCGACCGCACCGTAGGCGCGCAACGACTCGTCGATGACGGCGCGGAGCCTGCCGGCGTGCCAGGGCGTCTCGAGATAGGCGAAGTTGAACGCCTGCGACATCTCGTCGGGGCGCACCCAGAGACTCGTCATCTCGATCGAGGGCAGCCAGGCCTCGGCGCAGAGGGCCCGGTCGCCGTCGTACTCCTCGAGCAGCGAGCGCCAGTCGCGGAAGATGTCGTGCACTCCCGGCTGCGCCCAGTACGGCACGCCGTACTCGTCGCCGCCCATCGACCCCGCGTGCGGGTCGGGGGTGTAATCGGGCAGCCCCTCGGCCTTCACCAGCCCGTGCGCGACGTCGACGCGGAAGCCGTCCACGCCCCGATCGAGCCAGAAGCGCAGGATGCGGCGGAACTCCGCCCGCACATCCTGGCTGGTCCAATCGAAATCGGGCTGCGAGGTGTCGAACAGGTGCAGGTACCACTGGCCGGGAGCGCCGTCGGCGTCGAGCGTCCGGGTCCACGCCGGCCCCCCGAACAGCGACTGCCAATTGTTGGGCGGCAGGTCGCCGCCCGGCCCCCGGCCGTCGCGGAACATGTATCGCGCGCGCTCCGGGCTCCCCGGGGCGGCGCGCAGCGCGTCGTGGAACCACGGATGCCGGTCGGACGAGTGGTTCGGCACGAGGTCGACGATCACACGGATGCCCCGAGCGTGGGCGGCCGCCCGCAGCACGTCGAAGTCGTCGAGCGTGCCGAAGAGCGGGTCGACGTCGCAGTAGTCGGCGACGTCGTACCCGGCGTCCTTCTGCGGCGACACGTAGAAGGGGCTCAGCCAGATGGCGTCGACCCCCAGCGCCTCGAGGGCGGACAGGCGCGCCGTCACGCCGGCGAGATCGCCGACCCCGTCTCCGTTCGCATCGGCGAACGACCGCGGATAGATCTGGTAGATGACGGCCGAGCGCCACCACTGCGCGCCGGCCGTCGTCGCGCCCGAGATCACGACTCCGACGTGGCGAAGGTATCGAGGCGCATCGTGGCGGTGGCGCTGTGCGCGGCCATCCCCTCGGAGTCGGAGATGACCTGCACCGCGTGCGCCAGCTCGGGGGTGGCGTCGCGGGTGATGCGCTGGTAGGTCAACGGCTTGAGGAAGCGGGAGACCGACAGCCCCGCGCTGTGCTTGGCGCCGCCGGCGGTCGGCAGAACGTGGTTCGTCCCCGCCATGCCCTTGTCGGAGTAGGCGACCGTGCTCCACGCGCCGAGGAAGATCGAGCCGTAGTTGCGCAGGTGGTCGTGGTACCACGCGTCGTCCGAGGTGATCACCTCGAGGTGCTCCGGCGCGAGATCGTCCATCAGCACGACCGCTGCTTCGCGGTCGGCGGCGACCGTGACCGAGCCGTAGTCCCGCCACGCCGGCCCGGCGATGGGCTCCGTGGCGAGTCCGCTCAGCTGTCGCTCGACGGCCTCGATCACCGCACGTCCGTGCTCCTCCGACGTCGTCACGAGGGCAGCGGGCGAGTTCGGCCCGTGCTCGGCCTGCCCGAGGAGGTCGGCGGCGACGATCTCGGGATCGGCGGTCTCGTCCGAGATGACGGCGACCTCGGAGGGCCCGGCGAGCAGGTCGATCGCCACGGTGCCGAAGAGCTGACGCTTCGCTTCGGCGACGTAGGCGTTGCCCGCACCGACGAGCATGTCGATCGGCAGCTCTCCGAGCAGCCCGTACGCCATGGCCGCCAGTGCCTGCACTCCGCCGAGCACGAACACGCGGTCCACACCGGAGAGGTGGGCCGCGTAGACGACCGCGTCGTTCGCGCCACCGCCGGGCTGCGGCGGGGTGCACGCGATGACCGTGGGAACGCCGGCTGCCTTGGCCACACCGACGGTCATGAACGCGCTGGCCGTCAGGGGGAAGCGCCCGGCCGGGAGGTATGCCCCGACGCGGGAGACCGGTACGTAGCGCGCGCCGGTGACCAGCCCCGGGACCAGCTCGGTCTCGAAGTCCTTCAGGTGGGAGCGCTGAACCCCGGCGAAGGCCCGTGTCCGTTCCGCGCCGAGCTCGATCGCCGCGCGGAGATCGGCCGGGAGGCGGTCGCCGCTCGTCGCGATCTGCGCCGCGGTGAGCTCGATCTCGCCGCCGGTGTCGTTGTCGAGGGTGCGCGCGTAGTCGCGGACGGCGTCCATCCCGCGGCGCTGGATGTCGGAGAGCATCGCCGAAACCGTCTCGATCACGGCGGGATCGCGCTGCGCGGCCGGAGCGTCGACGAGCGGAGTCTTGAGGTGGTGGAAAGAGCCCTGCAGGCTCTGCAGCAGAACGGGAGTGAAGCGCATGACAGATAGCTAAGCGTTCGCGCTGATACCCCACAAGCCCAGTGGATACGATGTGAACCATCGGGTTTACCATTGGCTGTGACCATCGCGCAGCTGAAGGCCTTCCTCGCCGCCCTCGACCTCGGCTCGTTCACCGCGGCCGCTGTCGAGCTCGACAGCGCTCAGGCCTCCGTCTCGGAGCTCGTGGCGCGTCTCGAACGAGAGCTGGGGGTGAAGCTGTTCGCCCGGGGCGGTCGACGACTCACCCCCACCGATGCCGCCCTCGCCCTGCGCGCTCACGCCGAGCAGGCCGTGAGCGCGATCGACAACGGTCTCGAGACCGTCCGCGCGCTCCACGCGCTCGAGGGCGGTACGTGCACCTTCGGGGTGCTGCGCAACGCCGCCTACTACGACCTGTCCGACCTGGTCGAGCGCTTCCACGCGCAGCACCCGAAGGTGAAGGTGCGCCTCGTCGGACTCAACTCCGCGCTCGTCGCGGAGTCGGTCGCCGCCGGCGAGATAGAAGCGGGTCTCGTCGTGCTGCCGGTCGAGGAATCGGGGCTGCGCATCACCCCGCTCTTCCGCGACGAGGTGCTCTACGCATCCGCACACCGTCGCCCCGCCGACGGCCCCGTGACGACGTCAGAGGTGTCGTCGGCGAAGCTCGTGCTCTACGACGCCTACGCCGCGTGGAACGACCCCACGCGACGGCAACTTCTCGCTCGGGCGCGACTGGAGGGGCTCACCATCGAGCCGGCGATCGAGGTCGAACACGTCGAGACGGCGATCAGCCTGGTGGCCACCGGCGCCGCCGACACGATCGTCTCGCGAACGATCGCCGAGTCGCCCTCGTTCCCGCCGGGGGTCGCCGTCACCCCGTTCGCCGATCCGATCTACGACACGATCGCCCTCGTGCAGCGCGACGGCGCCTACCTCTCACCCGCGACGCGCCGGCTCGCGCAGCTCGCCCAACAGCTGCTGATGGCCAGGGTGGGCGACCATGCCGGCCGCTCCCCCGCCTGACCTCACCCGTAGAGGTCGGGACGGCGATCGGCGAAGAGGTCGTTGCGAGGTGGCAGACCTTTGTCACCGCGCAACGAGATGGTCGTCGCGGCGATGCCGTCGACGTCTGCGGATGCCGCGACCCAGCCGTCCTCGTCGATGACCGCGGTGCCGCCCGTCCACGGCACCCCCCTCTCCACGCCGCGACGATCCGCGATGACGGTGGCCAGGCGTGAGGACCGTGCCGCGGCCATCGCCTGGATCGTCTCCGGGGCGCGCTCTCCTTCCGGGCGCGCGACGAGCGGCCAGTTCACGGGCAGCGCCAGCACGTCCGCACCGGCCAGCGCGAGCCGCCGCGGAACCTCGGGGAACTCGTTGTCGTAGCAGATCGCGACGCCGAGACGCCCGACGGGTGTCTCGAACAGCGCCCCCGCAGCATCCCCGGTGCGGAAGAAGTCCGCCTCCATCCCCCAGAGATGCGCCTTGCGGTAGTCGCCGATGCGCTCGTCTCGGGTGAGGACGGCGGCGGTGTTGTACAGATGCTCTCCGTCTCGCTCGGCGTACCCCACGACGGCGACCGCCCCGCGCGGCAGCGCGGCGGCGAGGTCGCGCCACCGCGGATCGTCGCGGGCGACGGATGCGGCGAAGGCCTCGGCGCGATCGGCGAACACGTATCCGCTCGTGGCGAGTTCGGGCACGACGATGAGACCCGCGCCGTCACTGCCCGAGCGGAGCACGGCGTCGCGGATACGCGCGAAATTGCCGGCGACCTCGCCCACACGAATGTCGGGCGAGGTCGCGGCGACCCTGAGAGTACGTGTCATACGTCGGGGGAGGAGATCAGTCGTCCTCGGTGGCCGTGATCATCACACCGACCGGTGCGAGGTATCCGTTGGGGTCGATCATCCAGTCGGCGTCGCGGGCGGCGTCGACGACCTCGGGCGCCCAGTCGATGTAGACACGGTCGTCGCCGGAGTTGACGACGAGGAGTTCTCCGTGGCCCGACTCCCCCGCCTCGATGCAACGGAACGCCCGCCAGGCTCCGACGGGCACCGAGAACGAGTCCGAGGGACCGATCTCCACGGTGGTGGCCGGGTCGCCGTTGAGAGTGACGGCCCACCGGCCGGACTTCACCAGCAGCGCCTGCGTCTTGTCGTGACGGTGGCGAAGGATTCCCTCGTCCTCCGCCGCGCGGACCCATGCCATGTTGAACGAGTGGGGCTCGTGGATGCGGGGCACCTGGCGCCGATCCTCGCTCATGCCGTACCCGATGGCCAGGCTGAGCTCGGCGCCACCGCCGGGGAGACTGGCGCACAGCAGGGCGTTGCTGCTGTAGACGCGGTCGCCGGGCTGGATGACGCGGCCGCGCATCTGCTCGACCGAGTAGGTGCTGAGTTCGTCGACGTACTTCTGCTGGATCGGCTTGATCAGCGAGACGCCCTCGGGGAGCACATCACCGGCGACCGTGTCGATCAGCTGGTTGTCCGCCGTCAGGTGCAGGCCGTAGGACTCCGCCTCCTTGAGCACGGAAGGGCCCCAGATGATGCCGCCCGTCACGTCGCGACCCAGCACTGTCCACAGGATGCCGTCGTCAGGACCCTCGTTCGTGAAGCCGCGGAAGATCCACGTGGGGATCGAGATGATGTCGCCGTCGGTGCTGACGTACTCGCCCTGCTTGCCGTCGATCCCCCAGCGCAGCCGGAACTCGCCGCCGAGGTTCACGAACACCTCGGCAGTGAAGTGCAGGTGGAGGTTGTTCGAGATGCCCTTGGGCATGCCCGCGGCACCGGTGTTGAATCCGTGTTCCTCGGTGAGGTTGATGACCTGACCGGCATTCTGCGAGACGCCGCCACCGATGAAGGCGTAGTTCTCCTTGCGGTCGGAGCCCGGGGTGCGGCAGTCGATGAAAGCCGCGTTGTGGGGCGCCCAATCCGTCTTGCGGATCGTGCGACGCTCGATCTCTGTTTCATCGACGGTGACGTCTTGGCTCAGATGATCGGTGCTCATTTTCGTCTTCTCTCTCTGTGTCGTGCGAATCAGTAGATGTTGGAGGGGCCGACGCTCTCGTCGCCGCGCATGCCGGCGATCTGGGCGCGAAGGGCGATGTCGTCCCAGAGCCGTACCTCTTTCGTCAACGCCCCCTTGTGGAACGTGAACTGCGAGATGCCCAGCAGGTCGACGGGCTTGCCCGTGAGGGGACCGTAGTTCGGCTTGCCGGAGTAGTCGCCGACGAACTTCCACGTGACGGCCACGCGCAGGCCCGCGTAGCGGACGTCGTAGTTGGTCTGGATGTCGCGGATCTCGAACTGCCCGGCCGGGAAAGCCTCGAGGAAGCGCAGCAGGGAGCGGCGGTAGCCCTCGGGCCGGATGACGAGGCGGTTGCCGACGGTCAGGAGGACGAGGTCGCGCTCGAAGTACTTCTCGACCTTCTGCAGGTCACGGTCGTTCCAGACCGTCTGGATCATGTCGATCACGGTCTCGACCTCTGAGCGGTGATCGTCGGCGCGCGGACCCGAATCACCCCGGGCGATCGGGTCGACGGGGGCGGGTTCCGTCCACGACCCCGTGTAGCCCCGGAAGGCCTGGGCACGGGCGAGCTCGTCGAGGTCGTCGCCGCGCTCGAGCGCCCCGGCGAGGGTGTCGCGCACGACCCACTCCTCGACCATGCGGCCTCGTCGGTAGAGGCAGTTGGCGATGGTACGGCTGTACTCCGGCGCCTGCAGGTGACCCGACAGCACCAGGTGCGAGCTCAGGAACGCGTCGTCGCCGCGCGCCTCCCAGATGACGTCTTCGGCCTGGCCGGTGCGATCGGGCGTCGCCGAGATGCGCATGAGAGTGCCCTCGATCACCTCGTCGCGCGACGTCGAGGTTCCGTAGGCCCCGTGCACGATCGAGTCCGGTTCATAGTTCTCGCGGATGTAGCTGATCGAACGGTCCACCCAGATGAGGTCGGTGACCTCGCGGATGAAATCGTCGGGGTCTGCATACGGCTGGTAGGCCACCGGATCGAGAGGCACGCGTGAACTCCTTGGGGTTGGTCCCGGCCGCGTCTTGCGTGGCGGGCGGGGTGTCGTTGTTGGCAGTGTATGCGTATGCACAACAAGCCCGCAAGGGGATGTCAGCGCATGCGCTGACCGGGTTCCGGCGTCAGCGACGAGGCGCGACCGCCAGGGTTCGACGCTCGACGAAGGAGGTCGGGAACTCGACGTGCGAGACGTCGGCGTCGGGGTCTTCGATGCGCCGGGCCATGAGCTTCGCCGCCTCTCGTGCCATCTGCGTGAAGTCGTACGCGATCGTCGACAACTCGATGATCGGCCACGCCGCGGGGGGCAGGTCGTCGAACCCGATGATCGACACGTCATCGGGCACAGCGACCCCCGCCCGTCGGGCGGCGTTCAGCGCGCCGTAGGCGACGACGTCGTTGCCGCAGAAGATGAGGGTGGGCGGATCGGGGAGGGCGAGCAGCTCCGTGGTGGCGGAGTCTCCGCAGGCGGTGTCGAACTTGCCGCGACGGACGAATGCGGGATCGAGCGCCACCCCGCGCTCGGCGAGCGCGGCCCGCAACGCCACCTCGCGCGTCTGCGCGGTGCTGGTGTTGCTCGGACCGAGCACCGCCCCCACGCGCCGGTGGCCGAGTTCGACAGCGCGCCTCACGGCGTCCGAGAAGCCCGCCATCGGCGAGACCACCGTCGCGTCCGCGTCGACGAAGGCGGCCGTCCGGTTGAAATAGACGAACGGCAGACCGCGGTCGCGCAACCGCAACGGGGCCACCGAATCGACGGTCGCCGTGGCGAGGATCACCCCGTCGAGCCCGTTGGCGATGAGCCGCTCTGCGACCGTCTCGTTGTCGGCCGTCTCGGTGTGGAGCACGAGCTGATAGCCCATGCCCTCCAGCTCGTGGTGCACCGGCGCGATGATGTGGGAGTAGAACTGGTTGCCCAGATCGGTGACGAGCAGACCGATGCGCCGCGTGCGCCCCGACGAGAGGGCACGGCCGGCCTCGCTGGGGACGTAGCCCAGAAGGTCGGCGGCCTCCCGGACGCGCTTCTTCGTCTCGGACGAGACACGGGGGTCGTCGCGGAGCGCTCGAGAGACGGTCGGCTGCGAGACACCCGCGAGCCGGGCGACGTCTCTGCTGGTGACAGCCATTGCACCCCCTGCGGTCTCGCCACGACGCGTCAAAGTCTATCCGACCGCTTGACCTGTCCATGCATACGCAGTCATGATGAGCACATACGTATGCACGAGAGGATGCACCGATGCCCCTTTACTTGAAGAGCGCCCCGACGAAATCGTTCACCGACACCGCGCAGACCGACGTCGCCGCCCGGGTGGGCTCGATCATCGCCGACATCCGCTCGAACGGCGATGAGGCCGTCCGCCGCTACGCCGACCAGTTCGACAAATGGACCGCGGAGTCCTTCCGTCTCGACGACGCGCAGATCGCCGAGATCATGGACACCCTCGATCAGCAGGTGATCGACGACATCGTCTTCGTCCAGACCCAGGTTCGCCGGTTCGCGCAGGCTCAGCGCGACTCACTCACCGACATCGAGATCGAGACCCTGCCCGGTGTGCACCTCGGACAGAAGCATGTCCCCGTGCAGGCCGCGGGCGCCTACATCCCCGGCGGCAAGTATCCCCTGACGGCCTCGGCGCACATGACGATCATCACGGCGAAGGTCGCGGGGGTCCCCCGCGTGGTGGCGTGCACGCCGCCGATCCGCGGTGAGATCCCCGCGGCGACCGTGGCGGCCATGAAGCTGGCCGGCGCGGACGAGATCTACATCCTCGGCGGAGTGCAGGCGGTCACGGCGATGGCGGTCGGCACCGAGACGATCGACCCGGTCAACCTCATCGCCGGCCCGGGCAACGCCTACGTCGCCGAGGCGAAGCGTCAGCTCTTCGGCGAGGTCGGCATCGACCTCTTCGCCGGTCCGACCGAGATCCTCATCGTTGCCGACGACGACGCAGACCCGTTCTTCACCGCGGTCGATCTGCTGTCGCAGGCCGAGCACGGCCCGGAGTCGCCCGCCGTGCTCATCACCACCTCGCAGGCGCTCGGCGAGAAGGTGATCGCCCACATCGAAGCCCTGCTGCCGGGGATGTCGACGAGAGACTATGCGGAGCCCGCCTGGCGTGACTGGGGTCAGGTGATCGTCGTCGACGACATCGACGAGGCCTACGAGCTGGCCGACTCCTTCGCGTTCGAGCACGTGCAGATCTTCACGAAGGAGCCACGCGAGGCCCTCACCAAGATGCACGACTACGGAGCCCTCTTCCTCGGCGAGAACACGTGCGTGTCGTACGGCGACAAGGTCATCGGCACCAACCACGTGCTCCCGACCCTCGGCGCGGCCCGTTACACCGGCGGACTCTGGGTCGGAAAGTACCTGCGCACGGTCACCTACCAGGAGATCGTCGAGCCGTCCTCCTCGGCCCTCCTGGGAGAGGTGTGCGGACGTGCGGCGCGCGTGGAGTTGTTCGAAGGACACGCCCGTTCGGGCGACGCGCGCGCGTGGCGACACGGCGGCGCCACCTTCGGGTGGATCGACGAGAGCGTGGGCGCGGAGACCGGCGCCCGATGACTGACCTCGGCGGCCGCACCGCGGTGATCACGGGCGGCGGAAGCGGACTGGGGGCGGCCATCGCCACGGCGCTGCACGAGGCGGGCGCCGAGGTCGTCGTCGTCGGCCGCGATCCGTCGAAGCTCGACGCGATCGTCGACCGGTTGGGGACGAAGGCGCGGCGCGTCGTCTGCGACGTCGCCGACCCTTCGTCGGTCGACCGACTGCGCGACGCGCTGGCCGACACCGAGATCTCCATCCTCGTCAACAACGCGGGCATCGCCGGTCCTGTCGCCGCTCTCACCGACATCTCGGTGGAGCAGTGGGACGAGGTCTTCGACATCAACGTCCGCGGCACGTTCCTCATGTGCCGGGCCTTCCTGCCCGCCATGACCGCCCGCGGTTCCGGCGACGTGATCAACATCGCGTCGGTGTCGGGAAAGCGGCCGCTGGCCCACCGGACGCCCTACACCGCCTCGAAGATGGCCGTCCTCGGGCTCACGTCCACTCTCGCCTTCGAGGTGGGTCCGGCCGGCGTCAGCGTCAACACCCTCTCGCCGGGTCCGGTCGCCGGGCCTCGGATGGATCGCAACTTCCGCCTCGAGGCGGAGCGCTCGGGGAGCACGGTCGACGACGCGGAAGCGGCGTTCGTCTCGCGCGCGGCGCTGGGCCGGATGGTCACCGAGGAGGAGGTCGGCGGCGCCGTCGTGGCGATGCTCGGCATGTCGGGCATGTGCGGTGCCGACATCGACCTGTCCGCCGGGATGGTCGCGTGATGCCCGAGTCTCTGCGCGCTCGCGCGCTGGCCGGCGAGCGCCTCCTCGGCGTGCTGCTGCGCATGCCCGCCGAGGAGCTCGTCGAGATGACCGCGGTCGCGGGCTACGACTTCGTGTTGATCGACTGCGAGCACGGCCCGGCCGACCTTCTCGCCCTCCGCCAGCACATCGCCGCGGCCGGCCTTCACGGCGTTCCCGTGATCGTCCGCGTCGGCGAAGGCGACGGGGGCTCGATCCTCCGGGTGCTCGACCAGGGAGCGGTCGGGGTCGTTGCGCCGCATCTGGACGACGCCCGCGACGCCGCCGCGCTCGTCGCCGCGGCGCACTACCCGCCGCTCGGAGCCCGGGGGTTCGCCACCTACAGCCGCGCCGGTCGCTTCGGTGAGGCCGACGCGGCGGCTCACAAAGACTGGTTCCTCCAGAACACCCTCGTGATCGGCATGATCGAATCCCCCGCGGGGGTCGCGGCGGCCGCAGACATCGTGGCGACACCCGGGCTCGACGGGATCATGATCGGCCCCGCCGACCTCGCCGCGTCGTCGCATGCCGACGACCTCCCCGTCGCCGAAGCCTCCGCCCGCGTCAACGCGTCGATCGCGTCGGCGGGGAAGCTCCGCATGGACATCGTGGGGACGACGGATGCTGCGACCGCCGCGTTCGACAACGGAGCGCACCTGGTCGTCTACAACCTGGCCCACGCCCTCATGAGCCACTTGCGTACGCTGCTGACCCCGCGGGGGTGAGGCGCCGGTCGCGCCACGAACGGACGAGGGCGCCGAAGGCGGCCGGCTGCACGAGGGGCAGCAGGTGCCCCGCATCCAGTGACACCACCCGCGCACCCCTGACCTCGTTCGCGATCTCGACGTGGAATGACGGGGGGCACACCGTGTCGTGCGCCCCCGACACCACGAGGGTCGGCACGCGGACGGCCCGAAGGCCCGGTCGCTGGTCGGTGCGCGTCTCCTGCATCAGCAACTGCGCGCGCAGGGTCTCCGCTCCCGTCGACTCTCCCATCGCCGCGGTGCGCGCCACCAGGTCGGGCCGATCGGCCACGGTCCGGGGTGTGAGCAGCGCGTCGATGATCGACTCCTGGAGCGACCGGGCGGATTCGCCGCGGTCGAGCCGATCGATCCAGCCCCGCCACGATCGTCGCTGCTCGTCGGTCGGCGCCTTGGCATTGGTCGACACCAGGCACAGCCCGGCGACACGGGAGGGCGCCCGGGCGATCAGCGCCATCGCCACGATCGCCCCCAGCGACAGCCCGCCCAGCGCGAACACCGGGGGCAGCGTATCGAGCAGGTGCTCGACCTGGGCGTCGATGGATCCCTCGGTCAGCTCGGGAGTGAGCGCATCGTCGAGACCGCACCCCGCCCAGAGGTCGGCCGTGCAGTTCATCCCCGCCAGGAGGACGAGCGGCACGGCCGACACCCCGCTCAGCCCTTCACCGCGCCGTCGCTGAGCCCGGCGACGAGGTACTTCTGCGCGATGAATGCGATCACCACCACCGGAATGGTCAGGAGGATGGAGGCCGCTCCCGCCTGTTGGAGCATCGGCAGCGTCTGGCCCAGCTGCGTGGCGATGAAGACCGGCACCGTCTTCGACGACGAGTCCGTCAGAACGAGCGCCGTGAGGTACTCCTGGAACGCGAACAGGAAGACGAAGATCCCGGCCGTGAGGATTCCCGGGCCCATCAGCGGAATCATCACGCGACGCAGCATCCCGATCCTGCTGCATCCGTCGATCATCGCGGCCTCGTCCAGTTCGCGTGGGATCTCGGCGAAGAAGTTGCGCAACAGCCAGATCGTGAACGGTTGATTGATCGCCACGAGTGCGATCGCCAGGGCGAACGTCGTGTCGTAGATCCCGAGTGCGCGGCTGATGTCGTACATCGGCAGCACCACGGCGAACCGTGGGAGCGCTCGGAAGATGAGGGCGAGCACGAGGAGAAGGGCGGAGACGTAGCTCGGGAACCGCGACAGCGCATACGCCGCGGGGATGCCGATGATGAGCGCGACGACGGTCGAGACCACGGCCACCACGACGGTGTTCACGAGGTAGTCGGCGAAGTACGTCGTCTGCCACAGGTCGACGAAGGCCTGAACCGTCGGCTCGTACCCCCACACCACCGGCGGATTGGCGAAAGCCACGTTGGTGGGTTTCGTGACCGAGAGGGTCATCCAGATGAAGGGGCTGAGCATCACCACGCAGAGGATGGCGAGCAGGAGCCCGGTGACGATGGGCGGACGCCCCCAGCGACCGCGGCGCCGGCGGGGCCCCTTGCCTTCGATATCTCCGGTGGTGATGGCACGGGTGGAGAGTCCGTCACTGGTGAGCGTCATCGTGCGACCCTCGCTTCCTTGAAGATGCCGCGGATGAAGGGAATGAGCATGACCAGGATCAGCCCGATCGTGAGGACGTTGATGGCACTGCCGAGTCCGAGGTTCTGCGCTCCGTCGGCGAAGGCCACGGAGTAGACGTAGAGCATGATCGACTCGTTGCCGATCGCCGCGGCCTGTGGCGACAACGGGATCAGGTTGTCGAACATGCGCAGCACGTCCATGATCGAGATCAGCGTGACGAACCCGACCACGCCCCTGATCGTCGGGATGATGACGTGCAGGTGGGTCTGCAGACCGTTCGCCCCATCGATTCTCGCTGCCTCTTTGAGCTCGGCCGGCACGCCCTGCAGGCCCGCCAGGATGATCAGCATCGCGAAGGGCAGCATGTGCCACACGGTGTTCGAGATCACGAGGATCGCGTTCGGCACCTGATCGGTGAACCACAGCACCTGGCTGCCGCCCAGGAGACCGATGAAGCGATTGGCCACGCCTCCGAAGTTGTCGTCGAACAGCCACGAGTAGGCGACGGCGCCGACGAGGTTCGGCAGCACGTACGACACCAGCATGATGCCGAGCACCAGCGGCCGAGAGGTGGTGAGCCGGTTGATGCCGGTCGCGATGATGTATCCCAGAACCAGCAGGATGGCCGTCGTGATGACGGTGACGACGACCGTGAACAGCGCCGCCTTCCCGAACCGCACGTCGGTCAGGGCGTCGGCGAAATTGGCGAGACCCACGAAGGTGCCGGGGGTGCCGTAGCGGACGCTCTCGAAGCTCCACTGGATCGTCCGCACCAGCGGGATGACCAGCAGCCCCGTCATGATGAGGAAACTCGGAGCGAAAAGCAGCCAGAACTCGCGCGCTTTCATGGGCGTTACTCCCTTCGCCGGAGTGCGGCCCGGACCAGGATCCGGGCCGCACTCGTCGGTGGTTGTGGGTGGACGTCGATCAGCCGACGAAGGCTTCGCCCGCGGCCTGCATCTGCGCCATACCCTCGTCGACCGACACGTTGCCCGCCAGGATCTGGACGAGGATCGGACGGATCTCGTTCGTCAGGTCGGCGAGCACCGGCGAGACGACGGGCGGCATCGCGGCCGCGATCGACTCGTTGGCAGCCTCGCCGTAGGGCGAGTTCTCGGCGGTGACCATACCCTCGCGCGCCGGGTAGGCCGCGGGGACGGATGCTGTCGATGCCTCCTCGCTGACGGCCGAGGCCATCATGACGAACAGCATGTCGTGGTCGAGCTCGGTGTTGAAGGGGATCGACCACCCGTCGATGGAGAGACGGTTGTACGCGTATTCGGCGGAGCTGGTGAGCTTCGGCGGTCCCGCGAAGGCGAACGAATCGGCGAGGTTGCTGTTCGTGTCGAGGGTGAGGTCGCTCATGCGTCCGGAGAACATGATCGACATCGCCGCGGTGCCGTTGTACATCTGCTGCTGCACCTTGGGCTGGTCGAAGGTGGTGACCTGCGGGTCCATGTACGGCTTGAGCGCCAGCATTCCCTCGAGCGCCTGCTGCGCCTCGGGGGTGTCGAGCGTGACATCGCCGGCGTCGTTGACGAAGTCGGCGCCCAGCGAGTTCATCGCCGCCTGGAAACTGGTGGACACGTCGGAGGTGGCGAGCCACGGCAGTGCGATGGGGTAGTCCATCTTGCCCGCGGCCTTGATCTTCTCGGCAGCCGCGATCATCTCGTCGAACGTGGTCGGCACGTCGATGCCGAGCTCCTCGAAGATGTCGGTGCGGTACGCCATGACGAACATCTGCGCCTGCATCGGCAGGGCGTAGAGCTCGCCGTCGAACGACATTCCGGTGCGCATCGACTCGCTGATCTTGTCGAGACCGTAGTCGGCGGCGTACTTGTCGTACAGGTCGTTCAGGGGTACGAGCTTCTCGTCGGTGGCGAGGCCGGGGATGACGAATCCGTAGGTTTCGATGATGTCGTAGGTGCCGGTGTCACCCGCCAGGGTGGCGGTCGTCTTGGTGACCTGTCCACCGAAGTCGATGGGGTCGTGCTTGACGGTGACATCGTCCTTGGAGCAACTCGACACCATGGTGTCGGTGAACGGGTCGATGGCGGAGGAGTTGTAGGCGAGCACGTTGACGGTGGTCGCCGAATCGGGGGCTGTGTAATCGCAAGTGACCTCGGTGGCATTCGCGTTGCCGGTGCGGCTGCCGGCGCCGCATCCTGCTAGAGCGAGTGCACCCACGGCCGCCGCAACGATGAGGGCGAATGCGCGCTTCTTGGTGGATGACATGGCCACACCGTATACGTATGCATACTGCTTAGGGAAGCCTAATTCACGCGAAATCTTTCGACACCCGGCTGTAACATGAATACGTATAAGCTCACCGCGGCGAGCACAAAGCGCCTCGCGGGGCGCACCGGCACCCCCCGACCACTCGTCCGGGCCGGGCTCGGTGACGGGGTTCAGGACTGCTGGGCGGCCGCCTCGTTGCGGTGGTGGCGGATCACCTCGGCGACGACGAAGTTGAACCACTTCTCAGCGAAGGCGGGATCGAGGTCGGCGTCTTCGGCGAGCCTCTTGAGGCGCGCGATCTGCTGCTCCTCGCGTGTCGGATCCGACGCCGGCATGTCGTGCTTGGCCTTGAGGACCCCCACCTGCTTGGTGCAGCGGAAGCGCTCGGCGAGCAGGAAGATCAGAGCCGCGTCGATGTTGTCGATGCTCCCCCGGAGCCCCGCGAGAACCACGGCGGGGTCGGACTCGGTCGATGTGGGTTCGGTCATGGCTTCCTCCGGCTTTGACGATACCGGTTGGCCGGGCGCACACCGCAGTGCCGCGTTCCCTGTGGTCGCGCCGCCGCAGCCCTAGAGTGTGACCCATGCGCGTCACCCCTAAGAAGTCCGCCTCAGACGCGGATCCGACCTCGCCCGGCGCCGACGGCGTGCACTCCGAGGGCCGCTCTCCGAACAAGCCGATCTGGGCGAATCTGGCCAGCCCCTTCGGCGTCGGATTCTTCATCACCCTCGGCGGACTCGCCGCGGTGCTGCTCGGGATCGCCATCTCGAACCTCTCGACGGTCATCATCTACGTCGCCTTCGCGCTGTTCGCCGCTCTCGGGCTCGACCCCCTGGTGCGGTTCCTCGGGCGTCGCGGGCTGTCGCGCGCGTGGTCGATCGTCGTGGTGTCGATCGCCTTCGCGGGGGTGCTCATCGGCATCCTGCTGCTGATCATCCCCACCGTGGTCCGCCAGGTCACCCAGTTCGTCACCGACGCCCCCGGGCTCGTCAGCGACTTCATGCGCAGCGACGTCTACCAGTGGCTCCAGGCGAACTTCGGCGACAGCGTGACCGACATCGTCGCCGACGTGCAGAAGTTCCTCACCGATCCCGGCAATATCGCCGCGATCGGCGGCGGCGTGCTCCAGGTGGGCATCACGATCGGTACCGGCATCTCCGGCGTCATCATCGTGATCGTCCTCAGCCTCTACTTCCTCGCATCGCTGCCGAACATGAAGACCGCGTTCGTCCGCCTCGTGCCGGCTCGCAACCGCGCGGGCGTCGCCGATATGACGGAGCAGATCACCGATTCCGTCGGCGGGTACCTCATGGGCATGGTGGTGCTGGCGTTCTGCAACGCGGTCGTCGCGTTCTTCCTCCTCCTCTTCCTCGGCTTCCCGTTCCCCGCGCTGATGGCCGTGGTCGCGTTCTGCATCACGCTGATCCCGCTCGTCGGTTCGGTTCTCTTCTGGGCGATCGGAACCGTACTCGTCCTGTTCGTGGATCCGATCGACGCGCTCATCTTCGCCGGCATCTACCTCGTGTACATGCAGCTCGAGGCATATGTGCTCACACCGCGCGTGATGAACCGCACCATCTCGGTGCCCGGAGCGCTCGTCGTCATCGGAGCGCTGGTCGGCGGAACACTGCTCGGGCTCCTCGGAGCCCTCGTCGCGATCCCGGTCACCGCGTCGATCCTGCTGATCGTGAAGCAGGTCGTCGTGCCGCGCCAGGACGCGAAGAAGTAGCCGTCGCGCACGCACCGCCGCCGGAGAACGTCACCGTCGTCGGAGCGTGCGAGGCCGATTCTCCGACCTCGGCGTGGATCTCCGACGTTCGGTCAGCGCGTCGGCAGCAGGCAGGTCGGGGTCGGAGCCGCAGTGCGGTGACGGACCCGTCCGGGAATGCCGGTGCGCTCGTCGATGAGGAGCGAGACGACCTCGCTCGCCCGCTGGCCGGCGACGAGGAGGGTGTCGCGCACCACGACGTGGTTGCGCGGCCAGTGCGTGCCCGCCTCCACGAAGGCGAGCGGCACGAGACCGCTGCCGTCTCCGGTGATGCGCACGACGCCGAGCGCGTCGCTTCCGCGTACCCCCGCGTAGAGCATCTCGCGGTCATGGCTCGGGGTGATCTCGGCGGCGGTGTCCGACCCGAGCTGCACGTCGGGCGACAGCGAGACACCGGAGACGATGCGCCACACCCCGTCGACGCCCGCGCGCAGGGCGAACACCTCGCAACTGAGCTCGGTGAGCACGTACAGATGCCCGCTCGGGTGCCAGACGGTGTGCCGGGGGCCGCTCCCCCGGGGGAGCACGACCTCCTGCACCAGCCGAAGCCCGCCCGTCGTCGCCCGCCAGAAGCGCACGAGGTCGAGCCCCATGTCGGTGGTGGCCACAAGGCCTCCGCCGAGGAAGACGCTCTGGTGAGCCCGGGAGGGGCGCGGCTCGGAGGGGTCGTCGGATGCTGCGCCGTCGCGCGCCGTCGGAGGCTCCGCCGCATCCGGCTCGTCGTGATCCGGAACGAGGTGCGCGAACTCCGCACCCGCGGCCTCCCGCAGGGCTCGGGTCGCGGCAGCGAGGTCGCTCACCGGCGAGGAGGCGACCGCCGAGGCGGCGTCGGGGCCGAACGGATCGCTCGCGGCGGGGGCGATCCAGGGCGACGAGGGCCGCCCCTCCGCATCCAGCGCCATCCGCACGACGCGCCCGTCGTTCCAGCAGCTCGCGAGGAGGAAAGCACCGTCGGGTGAGACGCCGACGTGGCACACCGCCGAGCCCGCCTCGACGGGACGCCCGTGGCGCGCGAGAGTCGTCTCGCCGGTGAGGCGGTACGCCTGCACCGTGCCGTCGCCTTCGAGGGCGGCGTAGAGCACGTCGAGCGAGGGGTGACGGGCGATCCACGAGGGTGAGCCGGGCGCGACGACGGCCGTCGGCCCCAGCCCGAGCGGGCCGGAGGCCCAGGGTGAGTCGGCCTCGCCCGCCTGCAGCAGCCCGATGCCTTCGGCCTCGCCCTTGCCGCTCGCGGAGTACCCGCCGACCCAGAGGCGCATCAGTCGACCAGAGGCGTGCGCACGATCACGGCGTCGCGGGCGGCGCCGACTCCGATGACCGAGATGCGCGTGCCGCTCATGCCCTCCAGCGCGAGCACGTAGTCCTGGGCCTCCCGCGGGAGGTCGTCGAAGGTGCGGGCACCCGAGATGTCGCTCTTCCAGCCCGGGAAGTACTCGAGGATCGGCTTCGCGTGGTGGAAGTCGGTCTGGCTCACCGGCACCTCGTCGAAGCGCACCCCGTCGACGTCGTAGGCGACGCACACGGGGATCTGCTCGAGACCCGACAGGATGTCGAGCTTCGTGAGCACCAGGTCGGTGATGCCGTTGATGCGCGTCGCGTACCGCGTGATCGGAGCGTCGTACCAGCCCACCCGGCGAGGACGCCCGGTGGTGGTGCCGAACTCGAAGCCGCGCGAGCGCAGCCATTCGCCCTGCTCGTCGAAGAGCTCGGTCGGGAACGGGCCCGACCCGACGCGGGTCGTGTAGGCCTTCACGATGCCGACGATGCGATCGAGGCGGTTGGGTCCGACGCCGGCACCGGTCGCCGCGCCGCCGGCGGTGGCCGACGACGACGTGACGAAGGGGTAGGTGCCGTGGTCGACGTCGAGCATGGTCGCCTGGCCGCCCTCGAAGACCACGACCTCGCCGGCGTCGAGCGCCTCGTTCAGCAGAAGCGAGGTGTCGGCGACCATAGGCCGCAGCCGCTCGGCGTACGAGAGCAGGTCTTCGACGATCTCGTCGACGGCGATCGCGCGCCGGTTGAAGACCTTCACCAGGAGGTGGTTCTTGCCGTCGAGGGCGCCCTCGACCTTCTGCCGCAGGATGTTCTCGTCGAAGAGGTCCTGCACGCGGATGCCGACGCGGTTGATCTTGTCGGCGTAGGCCGGACCGATGCCGCGGCCGGTCGTTCCGATCTGACGCTTGCCGAGGAAGCGCTCGGTGACCTTGTCGAGCGTGCGGTGGTACTGGGTGATGACGTGGGCGTTGGCGCTGACGCGCAGGCGCGACGTGTCGAGGCCTCGGGCGTTGAGGGCCTCGAGCTCGTAGAAGAGCACCTCGAGGTCGACCACGACGCCGTTGCCGATGACCGGGATGACCCCGGGCGAGAGGATGCCCGAGGGCAGCAGGTGCAGGGCGTACTTCTCGTCGCCGATGACGACGGTGTGCCCGGCGTTGTTGCCGCCGTTGAACTTCACGACCCAGTCGGTGCGTTCGCCGAGGAGGTCGGTCGCCTTCCCCTTGCCTTCGTCGCCCCACTGGACTCCGACGATGACGATTCCAGGCATGGGCGCTCCTCGCGTCGATGGCACAGATCCGTCCCATTCTACCGAGGGGGGCGTCGAACGCCGCCGCCCCCTCGCCCGGGGGCGGCGCGACGCCCGCCCCCTGCATGCGGGGGAATACATCGCGGTCGGCGCGCATTGCTCTTCGTGACGGTCGATTGGTCCGTCGTCTCCCCCCGATCGAGAATGTTCGAATCATGCCCGCATCCGACGACCACGCCCGCTGGCACGCCGCCCGAGAGCGCGCCGTCGCCTCGCCGACCGGAAACCTCTCGCTCGTCGAGACGCGGTGGACCGGCGAGCTCCCCGACATCGACGCGGCCCGCGCCGCAGCATCCGCGACCGTCGAGGTCACTCCGATTCAGCGCACCGCGATCGACGGCAGCGGCGCGGTCGAGCACGGCCTGCGGTTCTGGGACGCCGACGCCCCCGCGATCCGCGCGTTCGACCGCATCGACGCCTACCCCTACGACCCGACGTGGGTGCTCGAGGGCACCTTCACCCCGGTGGCGGAAGGCCGCACTGTGCCCTTCGAGCACATCCGCGACAACGGCGGCACCCGAGACCTCGTCGTCCCCGGTGACATCGCGCTGACCCTCGACGGGCGCGACTACACGCTCGCCGCCTTCGACGACGGCGGGAAGCTCCTGCTCGTCTTCGGCGATGCGACGAACGGCGACGAGACGTACGGCGCCGGCCGGTTCCTCTTCGTGGAGCACCACGCCGACGACCCGCAGCGCGTGATCCTCGACTTCAACCGCGCGTTCGTGCCGCCGTGCGGTTTCTCGGCCCAGTACAACTGCCCCCTGCCTCCCGCCTCGAACCGGTTCCCCGTTCCGGTCCGCGCCGGGGAGAAGACCGTCGTCTTCCGCGACGGCTTCGACATCTACGCGGCCTGAGCCGCACCCGAACCACAGCACCCTCCCACCGCACCCTGGAGTCACCCCCATGAGAAGACCCCTCATCGCCGTGTCGGCGACCCTCGCCGCAGCGCTCGTCCTCGCCGGCTGCTCTACCGGCGGCGGCACGAGTGCCGAGAGCTCCGACGACGCGACCATCGCGATCGGCTCGCTGTACGAACCGCAGAACCTCAGCAACACCCAGGGCGGCGGCCAGGGCGTCACCGAGGCGTTCAACGGCAACGTGTACGAGGGCCTCTACAAGCTCACGGACGACGGCCAGGTCGAACCCCTCCTCGCCGAGGGCGAAGAGGTCAGCGACGACGGCCTCACCTACACGATCACCCTGCGCGAGGGCGTCACCTTCCACTCCGGCAAGGCGCTCACGTCGGCCGACGTGAAGGCGAGCGTCGAGGCGGTCACCGCCGACGACTCGCAGTCGGCTCGCAAGTCGAGCTTCGCCACCATCGCCGACATCGCGACCCCCGACGACCAGACCGTGGTCTTCACGCTCTCGCAGCGCTCGATCTCGTTCCTCTACAACCTCAGCTACGTCTGGATCGTCAACGCCGAGGCCGGCGACCTGACGCAGGACGAGGACGGCACCGGCCCGTACACGCTCGATGAGTGGCGCCAGGGCAGCACCCTCACCCTCACGCGCTGGGACGAGTACTGGGGCGAGCCGGCGAAGAACGCCGAGGTCGTCTTCACGTACTTCACCGACGCCACCGCCGAGAACAACGCGCTGCTGACCGGCGAGATCGACCTCATCACCAGCGTGCAGAGCCCCGATTCGCTCACCCAGTTCGAGGGCAACGCCGACTACGTCGTGAGCGAGGGCACGTCGACCACGAAGGAACTGCTCGCGTTCAACGACCGCGTCGCCCCCTTCGACAACGCGCTGGTGCGCAAGGCCGTCTACTCCGCGATCGACACCCAGAAGCTCCTCACCTCGATCTGGGGCGACTACGGCACCCTCATCGGCTCGATGGTGCCCCCGACCGACCCCTGGTACGTCGATCTCACCCAGGTGAACCCCTACGACCCCGACCTCTCGACGCAGCTGCTGACCGAAGCCGGCTACGCCGACGGGTTCACGTTCACGCTCGACACCCCGAGCTACGACCCGCACCCGGCCGTCGCCGAGTTCCTGCAGTCGCAGTTGGCCGCGGTCGGGATCACGGTCGAGATCAACACGATCAGCGCCGACGAGTGGTACTCGAAGGTCTTCAAGGAGCGCGACTTCACCGCCACGCTCCAGGAGCACGTGAACGACCGCGACGTCGTCTGGTACGGCAACCCCGACTTCTACTGGGGCTACGACAACGCCGAGGTTCAGCAGTGGGTGTCCGAGGCCGAGCAGGCCCAGACCACCGACGAGCAGACCGAGCTGCTGAAGAAGGTCAACGAGCAGATCGCCGAGGATGCGGCTAGCGTGTGGCTGTACCTGTACCCGCAGATCGTGGTCGCCGGAAGCGACCTCAGCGGATACCCCGTCAACGGCCTGAACTCGCAGTTCTTCGCCTACGACATCGTCAAGTCCTGATCGTCTCGTTCATCCGTCGGGGGATGCTGCGGTCCGCTCGGGCTCGCAGCATCCCCCCGCCCGTTCCCTGTTGAGATCCGATGCTCACCTACGTGCTCCGCCGCTCCGGGTTCCTCCTGGTGTCGCTGGTGGTCGCCCTCGTCGTGATCTTCGTGCTGCTGCGCCTCCTGCCGGGCGATCCGGCCAACGCGCTGCTGTCGATCGACGCGACGCCCGAGCAGATCGCCGCGGCTCGCGCGCAGGTGGGCTCGGATCAGCCGTTGCTGACGCAGTTCGCCACCTGGGCGGGGCAGCTCGTGCGCTTCGACCTCGGGGAGTCGTACATCAGCTCGCGGCCCGTCGGACCCGAGATCGCCTCGCGCCTGGCGATCACGCTGCCCTTGACGCTGCTCGCCTTCGGGCTCGCGCTCGTCCTGTCGCTCGTCATCGGCATCACCGCCGCGGTGAAGGCCGACCGCTGGTACGGGGTCGTGCTGAGCGGCTTCTCTCAGCTCGGCGTCGCCGTGCCCGTGTTCTGGGTCGGTGTGATCCTCGTGTGGATCTTCGCTCTGCAGCTCGGACTCCTCCCCTCGGGAGGTTTCCCGCGCAGCGACTGGGAAGACCCGGCCGCCGCGCTTCGCGCCCTCACGCTCCCCGTCATCGCGATCGCGATCGTGATGAGCGCCTCGCTCAGCCGCTACGTGCGCTCGGCGACGCTCGACGTGCTCGGCAGCGACTACCTGCGCACTGCCCGCGCGGGCGGCGCCGGGATGACCGAGGCGCTGCTGCGCCACGGTCTGCGCAACGGCGCCGTACCCGTCGTCGCGGTACTCGGCGTGGAGCTGTCGACCACGCTCCTCGGCGCTGTCGTGGTCGAGAGCGTCTTCACGCTCCCCGGCCTCGGCAGCCTGCTGCTCACCGGAATCCAGCAGCATGACTACGCGAACATCCAGGGCGTGCTCGTGGTGAGCACCCTGTTCGTGCTGCTCGTCGGGTTCGCCGCCGACATCGCGCAGCGCCTCATCGATCCGCGCTTGCGCACGAGCGTCTCGGGCAACCGATGAGCGCCGTCGTCGAGCAGAACATCGCGGATGCTGCGCCCGCAGCATCCCGGCGGCGCTCGATCACCCTCGTGGTCGGGATCGTGCTCACCGCCCTGGTCGTCGTCGTCGCGCTGGTGTCGCTGTTCTGGCTGCCCTACCCGCTCGACGACATCAGCGGGGGGCGGCTCGACGGACCGAGCGCGGCGCACCTCCTCGGCACCGACCGCCTCGGCCGCGACCTCCTGTCGCAGCTGATGGTCGGCGCCCGCATCGCACTGCTGGTCGGTGCCGGTGCGGTGCTCCTCGCCGGCGTGCTCGGAACGCTCGTCGGGCTGGTGACGGCGTTCTCGCGCCCCTGGCTCGACGACACGCTCTCCTCGGCCCTCGACGTCGTGATCGCGTTCCCCGTGCTGCTGCTGGCGATGCTCGTCGTCGCCGTGCAGGGCGCGTCGCTGTGGTCGGCGACCCTCGCGATCGGGCTGGCGATGTCGGCCGTCGTCGCCCGACTGACCCGCATCCTCGCCCGGCGTGTGCTGCAGGAGCAGTACGTCACGGCCGCCCGCACGAGCGGCACCCGTCTGCTCGGGATCGTGTGGCACCACGTGCTGCCCAACATCGCCCCCACCCTGGCGGTGAGCCTCGCCCTGCAGTTCGGCGTCGCCGTGCTGGCGGAGGCGAGCCTGTCGTACCTCGGCCTCGGCGCCCCACCGCCCAACGCCTCGTGGGGACGGATGCTGCAGGAGGCCCAGGGCACCGTGCTGAACGCCCCCGTGGGCGCGATCGCGCCCGGCCTCGCGATCGTCGCCCTGGTGCTGGGCGTTAACTTCCTCGCCGACGGCCTGCGCGACGTCGCCGATCCGACGAGACGGAGGGCGCGATGAGCCTCCTCGACGTGACGGGCCTGACGGTGATGGCGGATGCTGCGCCCCTCGTAGACGACGTCTCTTTCACCCTCGACGCCGGAGACCGCGTGGGGCTGATCGGCGAATCGGGGTCGGGAAAGTCGCTGACCTCGCTCGCCGCGGTCGGGCTCCTCCCCTCCGCGCTGCGCGTCACCGGCTCGGTGCGCCTCGACGGGCACGAGATCGTCGGCACCCCCGACGCGCGGCTGCGCGCACTCCGTGGTCCGGTTGCGCAGGTCGTCTTCCAGGAGCCACTGACGGCGCTGGATCCGCTCATGCGCGTCGGGAAGCAGATCGCCGAGCCGCTGCGACGCCACCTCGACCTGCGCGGAGGTGCGCTCGGGGAGGCCGTCTCGACCGCGCTGGCGGAAGTCGCCCTGACCGACCCGCGCATCGCGCGCGCCTACCCGCACGAGCTCTCGGGCGGTCAGCGTCAGCGCGTCGCGATCGCGATCGCCCTCGCCGCTCGCCCCCAGCTGCTCATCGCCGACGAGCCGACCACCGCGCTCGACGTCACGGTGCAGGACGCCGTGCTGACCCTCCTCGAAAGGCTCATCGCCGAGCGGGGCATGGCGCTGCTCTTCGTCAGCCACGACCTCGCCGTCGTCGCTCGGATGGTCGAGCGCATCGTCGTGCTGCAGCGCGGCGTCGCCGTCGAGGAGGGGCCGGTCGACCGCGTGCTGCGCGATCCGCAGCATCCGTACACCCGCGCCCTCGTCGCCAGCGCCCGTGCGCTCGACGCCGCCCTCGACCCCGACGTCGGAGGTGCCGAATGAGCGTCATCGAACTGCGCGAGGCCGGATTCTCGTACGGGTCGCGCACCGTGCTCGACGACGTCTCACTCAGCGTCGCCGAGGGGGAGTCGGTGGGGCTCGTCGGCGAATCGGGTGCGGGCAAGTCGACGATCCTGCGCCTCATGCTGGGCCTGTCCGCCCCGCGCGACGGCTCGGTGCTCTTCGACGGGGCGCCCCTCGACCTCCGCGACCGGGCTCTGATGCGGCGATTCCGCGCCAGCGTGCAACCCGTATTCCAAGACCCGTACTCGTCGCTCGATCCGCGACAGCGCGTCGACCGGATCGTCGGCGAGCCGCTGCGCTCCCTCGGCCTCGCCCGCGGCGTCGACGCCGCATCCCGTGTCGAAGAGGCGATCTCCGCCGTCGGCCTCGACGCCGATACCCTCACCCGGTACCCGCACGAGTTCTCCGGAGGCCAGCGTCAGCGCATCGCGATCGCGCGGGCGCTCGTCTCGCGCCCGCGCGTGCTGCTCGCCGACGAACCGGTCAGCGCGCTCGACGTCACGACCCGTGTTCAGGTGATCGACCTACTCGCCCGCCTCCGCCGCGAGAACGGCCTCACGCTGGTGATGGTCTCGCACGACCTCAGCGCCGTGGCCTCGGTCTGCGAGCGCACCGTGGTGCTGCAGCACGGCCGGATCGTCGAGGCGGGCGCGACGCGCAGCATCCTCTCCTCCCCCACGACGGCGTACGCCCGTCAGCTCGTCGCCGCGGTGCCGCGCCTGCCGCGCTGACCGACGGCACGTCGCGACCCCGGAGGTCGCGCCGACTCTCGGCCCTCGCCCCTCCTGCCGAACCCGCCCCTTTCCGCCCGAACCAGCCCCTCCTGCCCGAACCCGCCCCCTCCTGTCCGTACCCGCCCCCTCCTGCCCGAACTCAGGATGGTTGGTCGAGCGCCCCCGCGGAGGCGCACATTTCCGGGGCCACCCGCAGGATGCGCCCCACCTCAGCCTGAGTACGGGCAAGGACCCGGGCGAGAAGGGCGAGAACGCACGGGCTGGACGGGATGGCGAGGCGGGCGGGACGGGCGGGACGGGCCCCGCGTCGCTTCAGGAGGTCGCGCCGACTCTCCAGTCTCGGCCCCCTCCCGCCCGTACTCAGGATGGTTGGTCGAGCGATCCCCGCGGAGGCGCGCATTCCCGGGGGCAGCCGCACTATGCGCCCCACCTCAGCCTGAGTACGGGCGGGGACGCCGACGAGAAGGGCAAGGACGCACGGGCGGGACGGCGGGACGGCGAGGTGGGCGGGACGGGCGGGACGGGCGGGACGGCGAGGCGGGCGGAACGGGTGCGGGACGGGCCCCGCGTCGCTTCGGGAGGTCGCACCGGCTCTCCGGTCTCGCCCCTCCCGCCCGAACTCAGGATGGTTGGTCGAGCGCCCCCGCGGAGGCGCACATTTCCGGGGCCACCCGCAGGATGCGCCCCACCTCAGCCTGAGTACGGGCGAAGTTCGCGACGGGACGGCGGCGGCAACGCGGCGCGGCGGCGGACGAGGCGGCGGCCGCTCTAATCTGGGAGCATGCGCACCCGCTTCGCCACCGTCTCTCTTGCCGCCCTTTCGCTGTTGGTCCTGGCGGGGTGCGCGAGCCCCGCGACACCTGCTGCGGAGCCGACCGCCGACGGCGCGTGCTCCTACGTCGCGGGCGGCCAGGCCGCTGCCGACGTCACCGCTCCTCCGACCGAACCCGTCGCCGCGCAGAACGTGACCCTCGAGACGTCGGCCGGCGCGATTCCGATGACCTTCGACGCCGAGCGCACGCCGTGCACCGTCAACAGCTTCGTCTCGCTCGCCCAGCAGGGCTACTTCGACGACACCGAGTGCCACCGTCTGACCACCGCGGCGTCGGGCATCTACGTACTGCAGTGCGGCGACCCCTCCGCCACCGGCATGGGCGGCCCCGGCTACAGCTTCGACGACGAGCTCGACGGCAGCGAGACCTACCCCGCCGGCACCGTCGCGATGGCCAATGCCGGCCCCGACACCAACGGCTCGCAGTTCTTCCTCGTGTACGAGGACTCCCAGCTCCCCCCGTCGTACACCGTGTTCGGACAGATGGATGCTGCGGGGCTCGCGGTCGTGCGTGAGGTCGCCGCCGCCGGTTCCGACGGCGGCTCCGGCGACGGCGCCCCCGTGACGCCGGTCGTGATCACGGACGTCACGGTCGACTGATCCTCGACCTGCGGGAACGACGAAGGGGACGGCCCGCAGGCCGTCCCCTTCGTCGTTCCCTGCGGGGTCAGCGCCCCGAGCGCCGCTTGCTGAGCACGTCGAACGCGACGGCGAGCAGCAGCACGAGTCCCTTGATGACCTGCTGCCACGCGGCATCCACCGACAGGATCGACAGGCCCTGGTTGAGCACACCCATGACCAGACCACCGATGACCGCGCCGACGACCGTGCCGACACCGCCCTGCACCGCAGCACCACCGATGAAGACGGCGGCGATGGCGTCGAGCTCGAAGCTGGTACCGGCCGAGGCGACCGCGCTTCCGGCTCGCGCGGTGCTGACCACGCCGGCGAGTCCGGCGAGGAACCCCATGTTGACGAAGATGAAGAAGGTGACCCACTTCGTCTTGACGCCCGACATCTGAGCGGCGAAGAGGTTGCCGCCCATCGCGTACACGTGACGGCCGAACACCGTGCGGCTGAGCACGAACGAGTAAATGAGGATGAGCGCCGCGAGGATGATGAGGATGATCGGCGTGCCCCGGTTGTAAGCCAGCAGGTAGGCGACGTACATGATCGCGGCAACGGCGATGCCCACCTTGATCCAGGCCGACACGGCGCGCTCGCGGGGCAGTCCGAGCCGCCGCAGCGTCGCCCGGGTGCGCACCTGCTGGACCACCAGCGCGACGGCCGCGAGCGCCGCGATCGCGAAGGTGATGAGGTCGGGGGTTCCCGTGGTCGGCAGTGTGCCCGAGCCGATGGCGTTGAACTCCGCCGGCAGACCGCTGATCGTGCCGCCGGTGAGAAGCACGAGCGCGAGACCGCGGAAGACGAGCATGCCGGCCAGAGTCACGATAAACGCGGGTATGCCGACGAAAGCGACCCAGAACCCCTGCCACGCCCCGATCACCGCACCGGTAATGAGGGCGACCACGACGGCGGCCCACCAGGGCAACCCCCACGACTGCATGGACAGCGCCGCGACCGCACCGACGACGGCGACGATCGAGCCGACGGAGAGGTCGATGTGGCCCGCGATGATGACGATCACCATGCCGATCGCGAGGATCAGCACGTACGCGTTCTGCTGAATGAGGTTGCTGACGTTGCCGGGGTAGAGCAGTCGTCCTCCGGTGAGCACCTGGAACAGGAGGATGATGATCGCGAGCGCGGCGAGGATCCCGTACTGCCGCATATCGATGCGCAGCCGTCGACGCGGCTTGCCGGGCCCGATCGGACCGGTCGGGGTGGCTTGCTCGGGCGCGGTGACGGTCACGGCTTTACTCCTTCGGGTCTGCCTGCGGTCATATGCCGCATCAGTTCTTCTTGCGTTGCGTCGGCACGGGCGATCTCGCCGGTGAGGCGGCCCTCGGCGATCGTGTAGATGCGGTCGGCGAGACCGATCAGTTCGGGCAGCTCGGACGAGATCACGATGACGGCCTTACCCTGCGCGGCAAGCTCGTTGATGATCCCGTAGATCTCGAACTTGGCCCCCACGTCGATGCCTCGAGTGGGCTCGTCGAGGATCAGCACGTCGGGACCCGAGTAGATCCACTTGCTGAGCACGACCTTCTGCTGGTTGCCGCCGGAGAGGAAGCCCGTGAGGGTCGACACCGACGGCGTCTTGATGTTCATCTGCTTGCGGTAGTCCTCGGCCACGGCGTACTCGCGGTTTCGGTCGATGACGCCGAGCCGGGCGAGCTTGCCCAGGGCCGCCGCCGACACGTTGACCGTGATGCTGCCGATGAGGTTGAGTCCGTAGCGTTTGCGGTCCTCCGTCGCGTAGGCGATGCCGTGGCGGATGGCCTCGTCAACGGTCTTCGTCGAGATCTCGACGCCGTCTTTGAACACCTTTCCCGAGATGTCGGTGCCGTAGGAACGACCGAAGATGCTCATCGCGAGCTCGGTGCGCCCCGCTCCCATGAGCCCGGCGAATCCGACGATCTCGCCGGCACGCACCGAGAACGACACGTCGTCGACGACCTTCCGGGTGGGGTCGACCGGGTGGTAGGCGTTCCAGTGCTCCACCCGGAACTTCTCCTCGCCGATCTGCGGATCGCGGTGGGGGAACTGGCTGTCGAGCGACCGGCCGACCATGTCGCGGATGATGCGGGTCTCGATGGCGTCGGAGTCTTCGACGGGGAACGCCTCGATGGTCGAGCCGTCGCGGATTACCGTGACGGTGTCGGCGATCGCCCGGATCTCCTTGAGCTTGTGCGAGATGATGATCGAGGTGATGCCCTGCCCGCGCAGGTGCTTGATGAGGTCGAGAAGATGGGCCGAGTCGTCGTCGTTCAGCGCCGCGGTCGGTTCGTCGAGGATGAGGAGCTTCACCCGCTTCGACAGGGCTTTCGCGATCTCGACGAGCTGCTGCTTGCCCACGCCGAGCTCGAGCACCTTGGTCGCCGGGCTCTCCTGCAGCCCGACGCGGGCGATGAGCTTCGCGGCCTCGGCGTTGGTCTGGTTCCAGTCGATCACCCCGCCGCGCGCGTTCTCGTTGCCGAGGAAGATGTTCTCGGCGATCGACAGGTAGGGGCTGAGGGCGAGCTCCTGGTGGATGATGACGATGCCGTCGCGCTCGCTGTCGTTGATCGACCGGTACGCCACCTCTTTGCCTTCGAAGGTGATCGTGCCGTCGAACGACCCGTGCGGGTACACGCCGCTGAGCACCTTCATCAGGGTCGACTTCCCCGCGCCGTTCTCGCCGCACACGGCGTGCACTTCGCCGCGCCTGACCTCGAGGTCGACGCCGTTGAGTGCCTTGACGCCGCTGAAGTCCTTCACGATGCCCTGCATCGTGAGAATGGCGTTGTTCATTCTGTCCCTTTGCTCGACGGGACCCCGATCGGCGCCGGCGGGCTGGCCGACGCCGATCGGGGTGGGGTGATCAGAGTCCGACGTCGGACGCCTTCAGGAAGCCCGAGTCGATCAGGACCGACTGCACGTCGTCCTTGACGACGACCTGCGGGTCGAGCAGGTAAGCCGGAACCACCTTCACGCCGTTGTCGTAGGTCGTGTCATCGTTCGTCTCCGGCGTCTCGCCAGCGACGATCGACTTCACCATGGCCTGCACCTGGTCTCCGAGCTCGCGGGTGTCCTTCCAGACCGTCATCGACTGCTGGTCGTTGAGGATCGCCTGGACGTTCGCCTTGTCCGCATCCTGGCCCGTGATGATCGGCCAGTCCGAACCCGGGGTGTACCCGGCCGACAGCAGCGACTGCTCGATACCGAGGGCGAGGCTGTCGTTGGGCGAGAGCACGACCTGAACCTTCTGGCCGCCGGTGTAGAACGACTGCAGACGGTTGTCCATCTCGGCCTGGGCGTCATCGGAGCCCCAGCCGAGGATGCCGATCGACTTCCAGTCGTCGTTGGTCGCCGACAGCTTGCCCGAGGGGATGACCAGCTGGCCACTCTCGACGTAGGGCTGGAGAACGTCCCACGCGCCCTGGAAGAAGAAGCCGGCGTTGTTGTCGTCGGGGCTTCCGGCGAAGGGCTCGAGGTTGAAGGGGCCGGCGCCGTCGGCGAGACCGAGCTGCTCCTCGATGAACTCGCCCTGCAGGGTGCCCACCTTGTAGTTGTCGAACGTCGCGTAGTAGTCGACGGCCTCGGTGCCGTTGATCAGGCGGTCGTAAGCGATGACCGTCACGCCCTGTCCCGCGGCATCTTCGAGCACCGGTCCGAGCGTCTCGCCGTCGATCGCGGCCACCACGAGGATCTTCGCGCCGCCGGCGACCTGGTTCTGGATCTGGCTGATCTGCTGATCGGTCTTGTTGTCGGCGTACTGGAGATCGACGGTGCAGCCGTCGCCCTCGAGCTTCGTCTTCAACCCTTCACCGTCGTTGATCCAGCGCTCCAGGCTGCGGGTCGGCATCGCGATGCCCACGTTGCAGTCCGTTCCGCCGGCGTCACCGCCCGTGCCTCCCGAGGTTCCGGCCGGTGCGCACGCGGCGAGGGAAGCGAGGAGGCCGCCCGTGACGACCAGGGTGATGAGTGTTCTGCCTTTGAACATGAGAATCCTTCCGAGGAATACGAGTCGGCGTCGACCCGCATCGCTCATCCCTCTCGAGTCCATCGAGGGGAATGGGAGACGCCGGTATCTGGTTCCGCAGACGACGCTGGCTTCCGGGTTGCTGCTTGTGGCGCACCGCCGATCCCGATTGCAGGACATACGTTGCGTGGGTCAACATACCGGCGGCGTGGAGGGCTCGTCACGCATTTTCTCCCTCCGTTCTGGTCACAACTTGGTATCGGCCGCGGCCCGGGCGGCTGGCGGCCGGGAGCGCTCCCGTTCGGAGCCGGGAACGGATGCTGCGCCACCGCCGCACGGGCACCCAACGCAGCATCCGCTCGCCCCTCAGATCGCGGGGCGCGCAATGCGGCGACCGCGACAGGTTTTGCGAACTGACAGTACGAACCGGTGTGCGCAGTCGCAGGAATGCGCCACATTCCGGCCAGACACGCGCGCAAGGCGGGAGACCGGCGCTCAGTAGAATCGAGAGTATGTCCAAGGTCCTTCAGTCCCTGCCCGTCGGCGAGCGCGTCGGCATCGCTTTCTCGGGAGGACTCGACACCTCCGTCGCCGTCGCGTGGATGCGCGACAAGGGCGCGGTGCCCTGCACCTACACGGGCGACCTCGGCCAGCCCGACGAAGACGACATCGCATCGATCCCCGGTCGCGCGCTCGAGTACGGCGCCGAGGTCGCGCGCCTGGTCGACGCCAAGTCGGCGCTCGTCGAGGAGGGCTTCGCCGCCCTGTCGTGCGGCGCATTCCACATCCGCTCCGGCGGACGCACGTACTTCAACACCACGCCGCTCGGTCGCGCCGTCACCGGCACACTTCTCGTGCGCGCCATGAAGGAAGACGGCGTCGACATCTGGGGCGACGGCTCGACCTACAAGGGCAACGACATCGAGCGGTTCTACCGCTACGGCCTGCTCGCCAACCCCGCCCTGCGCATCTACAAACCGTGGCTCGACGCCGACTTCGTCACCGAGCTCGGCGGCCGTAAAGAGATGAGCGAGTGGCTCGTCGAGCACGGCTTCCCCTACCGCGACAGCGTCGAGAAGGCCTACTCCACCGACGCGAACATCTGGGGCGCGACGCACGAGGCGAAGACCCTCGAGCACCTCGACGTCTCGCTCGAGACCGTCGAGCCCATCATGGGCGTGCGCTTCTGGGATCCGTCCGTCGAGATCGCGACCGAAGACGTCACGGTGACCTTCGACCGGGGGCGCCCGGTGGCCCTCAACGGCATCGAGTACACCGACCCGGTCGCCCTCGTGTTCGAGGCCAACCGCATCGGCGGTCGCCACGGACTGGGCATGAGCGACCAGATCGAGAACCGCATCATCGAGGCGAAATCGCGCGGCATCTACGAGGCGCCGGGGATGGCACTGCTGTTCATCGCCTACGAGCGGCTGGTCAACAGCATCCTGAACGAAGACACCCTCGCCACCTACCACGAGCAGGGCCGCAGGCTCGGCCGCCTCATGTACGAGGGCCGGTGGCTCGAGCCCCAGTCGCTCATGCTGCGCGAGTCGATCCAGAAGTGGGTCGGTTCGACCATCACGGGCGAGGTCACGCTGCGTCTGCGTCGCGGAGAGGACTACACGATCCTCGACACGACCGCGCCGACCATGTCGTACGGACCCGAGAAGCTCTCGATGGAGCGCGTCGGCGACGCCGCCTTCGGCCCCACCGACCGCATCGGACAGCTGACGATGCGCAACCTCGACATCGCCGACTCGCGCACGCGTCTCGAGCAGTACGCCGGGTTGGGCCTCCTCGGCGGCCCCACCGGCGAACTCGTCGGTCGCGTCACGGCCGGCGGCGCAGACGGTGTCACCGAACCCGCGAAGCGCCCCGATGCCGCTGACCAACGCCTCGCCGAGGCGACGGATGCTGCGGGCGAAGCCGCGGCGTTCGACTCCGGTACCGACTGACCCGAGGGCGGAGATTTAAACTGCACACATGTGTGCAGTTTCGTGCCACAATAGCGGCATGACTTCTCCTGCTGCGCGTCGGCCGCGCCGCGACGCCCAGGCCAACCGGGCGGGCATCGTGTCGGCCGCCGCCGTCGAGATCGCCCGCGACCCCCACGCCTCGCTCGACGCGATCGCGCGGTCGGCGGGCCTGTCTCGCCGCGCCCTCTACGGACACTTCGACGACCGCGACGCCCTCGTCACCGAAGTGATCGTCACCGGAGCCGCCCGTTTCAACGCGATCGCCGCCCGCATCGACGACCCCGACCCGCGTCGGGCGCTCGCACTCCTCGCCGCCGCTCTGTGGCACGAGGCATCGCACGTACGCGCCGCTGCCGCGATCGCCCTCGACGAGACCCACGTCGCCCACACCGCCGCGGCCCTCGCGCCCCTGCGGGCGAAGATCGCGGAGATCGTCGCGCGAGGCCGGGCCGACGGGTCGCTGCGCACCGACATCCCCGCCGCTGTGCTGACCGACCTCATCGAGGGCACCGGGCGCGCCGTGGTCTCGCACCTGCACGTGGATGCGACTGACGGGGGCGAGCTCGCGGTCAAAGCGGTGCTGGGCATCGCCGGGCTCTCGTGGCGCGAGAGCATCGAGCTGCTGGCTGACGAGTCCGAGGAGACGAGCGAATGAGGATCGAGCTGCGCGGTGTGAGCAAGGGGCGCGCCGAGCGTGCCCTCCCCGAGACGTCGCTGACGTTCGAGACCGGACGGGTGACCCTGGCGGTCGCCGAGACCGAGCAGCGCCCCACCGTGCTGGGGCTGCTGGCGTCCGGCCGCATGCGTGCGGATACGGGCGAGGTGCTGCTCGACGGACGCAAGGATGCGGCGGGTATCCGCCGCCGGGTCGCGCTCGTCGATGCGCTCGAGGTGTCCGAGCCCGCACCCGCGGTGACCGTGGCCGGCGTCGTCGCCGAGGAGCTGATGTTCGCCGGGACCTCCCCGAACCCGTTCGCCGCCCGACGCTGGCTCGACGATCTCGGCCTCGGCGAGCTGGCCGCGACCCCCATCGGCAACATCGAGCCGGCGGCGCGCATTCGCATCCTGCTCGAGCTGGCCGCGCTCAGGAAGGGCGTGGAGGGCATCGTGCTCACCTCCCCCGACCGCCACGGCGGCGAACCGCAGAACTGGTGGCGTGTCGCGACGGAGTTCGCCGAGCGCGGCTACGCGGTGCTCGCGATCGCCGGCCGCGCGTCGATGTCGGTGCTCACGGTCGAGGACGACGCGTCCACCCCGAGCGGCGACCCCGCGGCCGTGAACCCCGTCCCCGACACCAGCGCCGACGCGCCCGACACCGAAGCATCCGCACCCACGGAGGACGAACGATGAAGGTCCCGCAGATGATCGCCGCCGAGCTGCGGCGGCTCACCTCATCGCGCATGTCGCTGATCGCCCTCGTCGCGCTGCTGCTCGTGCCGATCCTCTACGGCGGCCTCTACCTGTGGGCGAACCAAGACCCGTACGGCAGCCTCTCCCGGGTGCCCGTCGCCCTCGTCGTCGACGACACCGGCGCGGCCGTGAACGGCCAGCAGCGCAACTTCGGCGACGAGGTGGCCGACGAGCTGCTCGGCGGCGACACCTTCGAATGGCATCAGGTGTCGTCCGACGCCGCAACGGCCGGGCTCGAGAACGGCGACTTCGACTTCATCGTCGAGGTACCCGCCGACTTCTCGGCGTCGATCGCCTCGATCTCGACCGACGCGCCCCGTCAGGCCGACATCGTGCTGCGGACGAACGACGCGAACAACTACCTCGCCTCGACGATCGGCACGCAGGCCGTCGCCCGCATCCAGTCGACCGTCGCGCAGAAGGTCGTCGACCAGGGCGGCCTCACGCTGCTGAACGCGCTCTCCACGATCCGCGTGAAGCTGACGGATGCGGCGTCGGGAGCCCAGCAGCTCGTCGACGGCCTCGGCACCGCGCGCGACGGATCCACGCGGCTCGCCGCCGGCGCCGGGGCTCTCGCCTCCGGCACGGCGCAGCTGCGCGACGGTGCCACGGCGCTCCGCGACGGCGCCGCCCAGGTGAGCTCGGGTGCCCAGCAGGTCGCCGACGGCACGCAACAGGCCGCCACCGTCGCCGATCGCGTCGCCGCAGCATCCGCCGACGCCGCTTCGCTCCTGCCGACCGCCCGCGCCGACATCGCGCAGAGGCTCGCCGACGCCGGCGTCGACCCCGCCCGCGTCGCGGAGGTGCTCGCCGCCCTCGACCCCGTGGGGCAGCGCCTGAGCGAGGCCAACACGCGCGTGCAGACCGCGGTCGCCCAGATCGATCAGCTCTCCGCCGGTGCGCAGCAGGTGTCGGCGGGAGCGCAGCAGGTCGCCTCGGGTTCCGCCGGACTCGCCGACGGCGCCGCTTCCGCCGCGGACGGCGCCGCGCAGCTGAGCGACGGCGCGAGCAGTCTCGACGACGGCATCGCGCAGATCGCCGACGGCGCCGAGCAGCTGCAGACCGGACTCGCCGACGGCGTGAGCCAGATCCCCGACACCGACGATGCGACCCGGGCGCGCCAGGCGTCGACGCTGTCCGACCCGGTGGCGGTCTCGACCAGCGCCCTCACCCAGGCGCAGAACTACGGCGCGGGACTCGCCCCGTTCTTCGCCGCACTGGCGGCCTGGATCGGCATCTACGCCCTGTTCCTCATCGTGAAACCGGTATCGCGTCGCGCGGTCACGGCCCTCCACTCTCCCGTGCGGGTCACTCTCGCCGGATGGCTGACGCCCGCGCTGCTGGGCGGCGTGCAGATGCTCGGGCTGTTCGGCGTCCTCGCCCTCGCGCTCGGGTTCTCGTTCGCGAATCCGCTGGCCACCCTCGGCATCCTTCTGCTGGCGACGGCCACGTACGCGGCGATCGTGCTCGCACTGAACGTGTGGCTCGGGTCGGTCGGGCAGTTCCTCGGTCTCGTGCTGATGGTGCTGCAGCTCGTCACCGCGGGCGGCACGTTCCCCTGGCAGACCTTGCCCGCGCCTCTCGCGGCGCTGCATCACGTGCTGCCCATGGGCTACGTCGTCGACGCGATGCGGCAGGTCATGTACGGCGGAGACCTCGATCGCGTGTGGCTCGACCTCGCCGTCCTCGGCACGTGGCTCGTCGGCGCCGGCGTCGTCGCGGCCATCGGCGTCGCGCGCATGACCCGCTTCCGCACCCTGCGCGACCTTCAGCCGAGCGTGATCGGCTGAACCGGAGGGAGGCGGCGGGCCGGAGGTAGGCGACGTGCCGGAGGTAGGCCGCTTCCGCGAGGATCGTCCTACGCCCGCGTCATCTCCTGCGCTCGGGTCAGCCGCCCGCCGCGGGCGGGGTCTCCTTCGACGCGCGCAGCTCGTCGGTGTACAGAGCGGTGCGGTCGAGGGTGCCGTTGCGGTAGGCCTGCCGCCCGACCATGTGCGCCGAAAGCGGCGCGGTCGCGAGCTGCATCAGCACGATCGGGACGATGAACGCGAGCACCGCCCACGAGCGCAGCGACAGGGCGATCGCGATGCAGATCACGATGAGGCCGAGCACCTGCGGCTTCGTGGCCGCGTGCAGCCGCGTCGGCACGTCACGGAAACGCAGCAGGCCGATCGCGGCCGTGAGGCACAGCAGGGCGCCGACGAGGATCAGCACGAGGGCGACGGTGTCGAGCACCGCGTCGAGCGGTGACGCGGTGACTTCGATGGGGGCGGTTGCGAGGATCACTGGCTTGCGTTGTCCTTCCTCGCGACGAACCGTGCGATCGAGATCGAACCGAAGACCCCCACCGCGGCGATGATGAGCAGCACCGGCAGGGTGCGGGTGTGCTGGTTGATCGCCATCTCGGCGCCCAGCACGCACATCACCTCGGTCAGGAGCACGTCGGACGCGACCGCCCGGTCGAGGATCGACGGGCCGATGACGATGCGCCAGAGCGTGAGAAGAGCGGCGACGGCGAAGACGACGAAGATCACCAGCAGCAGGACGTTCATAGGGGCGTACCTCCCTGACGCGGTGTGTCGACGGAAGCTCTGCGGATCATCTCGAGCTGGCTGCGCGAGCCGGCCGCGCGCACGATACGCGCCTCCCAGCCGAGGATCGACTTCCGAAGCGCCTCGACGTCGTCGTCGCTGTCGACGCCGATGACGTGGAGATACAGGATGCGGCGGTCGCGGTCGGCTTCGACGATGAGCGAGCCGGGGATCAACGAGGCCGTCACCGCGGTGTGGGTCATGATGAGATCGTCGTCGGTCCGCAGGTGCACCGCGATCACCGCGCTGCTCGGCTGGCGGCGGATGTCGACGACCTGCCAAGCGACCAGCAGCGAACCGCGCACGAGGGCGGCGAAGAAGGTCACCACGAAGACGAGCCCGTACCAGAGGTTCAACCGGCCCGACAGCTGCACGGGCGGGAGGCGGAACACGCGCGTGACGATCACCGCGGCGACCAGGCCCGTCAGGAAGGCCACGATCGTGAGTTGGCCCCACAGCAGCATCCACAGTGCGACGAGCCAGACGAAGAACGGCAGCTGCCGCCACAGCTGGTGCAGCGCGTCTTTCTTCTCGCGCATCATGAGACGGCCTCTTGCTCGAGCTGCACGACCGAGACGGGCTGCAGGAGCGACTCGCCGATGCGCGTGCAGACCTCGTACAGCGGCCCGGCGAAGATCGTCAGCGCGACGGTGACGGCGACCATGCCCGCCGTCGACGCGGTCATGATCTTGGGGATCGCGCGACGCTCGGTCTTCGTACCCGCCTCGGGCGAGTCGCCCAGGTACGAGATGCGCTCGTCGGACTCTGCCGAGTCCTCGTCCTCGCGCCAGAACGCGAGGTTCCAGGCACGCATGAGCGCGTACAGGGTGAGCAGCGAGGTGACGATACCGCCCACGATCAGCACGATCATGATCGGGGTGCCGATCTCGGCGGCGGCATCGAACAGCGCGTACTTGCCGATGAACCCCGAGAACGGCGGCAGGCCCCCGAGGTTCACCGCGGGAATGAAGTAGAGCACCGCGATGACGGGGGCGGCGCGCATGAGTCCGCGCACGCGCAGCACCGACGTACTGCCCGCCCGGCGCTCCACGAGTCCTATCGCGAGGAAGAGGGTCGTCTGCACCACGATGTGGTGGACGATGTAGTAGATCGTCGCCCCGATGGCTGCCGGCGTCGCGATGGCCAGGCCGAAGATCATGTACCCGATGTGGCTGACCAGGGTGAACGACAGGATGCGTTTGAGCTCCGCCTGCGCCACGGCGCCCAGCACACCGACGATCATCGTCGCCAACGCCACGATGAGCAGCAGCAGATTGATGTCGTTGTCGCGGAAGATCTCGGTCTCGGTGCGGATCAGCGCGTAGACGCCGACCTTCGTCAGAAGGCCTGCGAACACCGCCGTCACCGGGGCCGGCGCGGTCGGGTACGAGTCGGGCAGCCAGAACGACAGCGGGAAGACGGCCGCCTTGATGCCGAAAGCGACGACCAGCATGAGGTGCAGCACGAGCTGCGTCTCCTGGGGCAGCTCGACCATGCGCTCCGACAGCTGAGCCATGTTGACCGTGCCCAGCGCGCCGTAGATCGCACCGATCGCGGCGAGGAAGAGGATCGACGAGACGAGCGAGACGACGATGTAGACCACGCCCGTGCGTATGCGGTTCTCCGTGCCGCCGAGCGTGATGAGCACGTACGACGCCACGAGCAGGATCTCGAACCCGACGTAGAGGTTGAACAGGTCGCCCGCGATGAAGGCGGTGAAGATCCCTGCCGCCAGGATCAGATACGACGGGTGGAAGATCGACACCGGGGTGTCTTCGTCGCCGTCCTCGGCGCCCTGTCCGACCGAGAAGAGGAGGACCGAGAGCAGCACGACGCTCGAGACCAGCACGAGCAGCGCGGCGAGCCGGTCGACGTAGAGCACGATGCCGAAGGGCACGGGCCACCCGCCGACCGACACCGCGATCGGCACGTTCGACGCATCGACGTAGACCAGCAGCACGGTGGCGATGACCATCGTCAGCGTCAGCGTCGCGATCGACACGATGATCTGGGTGCGCCGATGGCGCCCCGCGATCAGGGCGATCGCTGCGCCCAGCAGCGGCAGGGTGACGAGGAGGGGAACGAGGGAGCTCATCGGTCTTCCTCGCTCTCGTCATCTCGGTTGTCGGGTCTGTCGGTCCGGGCCGGCCGTTCGGATGCTGCGGGGCGGTCGGACGGCGCATCGTCGCGCAGGTCGGTGTAGTCGCGGTTGCCGAGCAGGCGCAGTGGAGAGCTCTCGACCCCCACGAAGTCGGTCGTGGCGTCGTCGTCTTCCTCGTCGACCTCGACGTCCATCGCCTCCTCGTCCTGCGAGGTACGTGCGCGCATGGCCACGTCTTCGGCGTCGTCTTCCACCGTGTCGGCCTGACCGAGCTGCCACGACCGGTAGATCAGGGCCAGCAGGAAGGCGGAGACGGCGAAGGTGATCACGATCGCCGTCAGCATCAGCGCCTGCGGCAGGGGGTCGGAGTATCCCTCGGGGGTCGACGAGTCGGGGTAGAACGGAGCCACCCCCGGGTCGCCCATCACGATGAGCAGCATCAGGTTCGCAGCGTTGCCGAGGAGGAGGAAACCGATGAGCACGCGGGTGAGGCTGCGCTCGAGCATCGCGTAGACACCGCAGGCGAAGAGCACCGCCATGATGATGATGAGGACGAGCGAGACGTTCATCGGGCACTCGCCCCCTGGGCGCGCAGCTCCTGCGTCTGGCGGTCGACCTCGGCGCCGAGGCTGCGCAGCACGTCGAGCACGAGCCCGATGACGACGAGGTAGACGCCGACGTCGAAGATCGTCGAGGTGACGAACTCCACGTGGCCGAGGACGGGGATCTCGAACTCCCAGAACGTGCTGGTCAGGGGCGCCGCACCGAACAGCAGCGGCACGATGGCGCAGCCGACCGCCAGCGCCATCCCGACGCCGAGCAGGCGGCCCGGGTCGGCGGGAGCGGCGGCCCCCAGCTCGTAGCGACCACCCGCGACATAGCGCATGACGAGCGCCATGCCCGCGACGAGGCCGCCCGCGAAACCGCCGCCGGGGAGGTTGTGACCGGCGAAGAGGAGATACAGCGAGACGACGATGATCGAGTGGAAGAGCACCCGCACGATGACCTCGAGGATGATCGAGCGATTCTCGGGCCGCACCCGCTGACCGGCGAACAGCCAGGCCTGCGGACGGTTGCTCGTGTCATCGGTGCGCGCGCGCACGCCCTCAGCGGTCTCGACGAGCGCTCCGCGTCCGCGCTTGGTGAGCCGCGGGAGCCGCGTCGTCAGCTTCGAGAGGGTGTCGGAGCGGTGCGTGACGAAGACGAGCGATGCGACACCGGTGGCCGCCAGCACGAGCACCGACAGCTCGCCCATCGTGTCCCATCCGCGCAGGTCGACGAGGGCGACGTTCACGACGTTGCGCCCGTGGCCGATCTCGTAGGCCAGCATCGGGAAGCTGTCGGAGATGGGTCGCGCCTGTCGGGCGCCGGTCGCCACGATCGCGACGAGCGCCATGGTCGCGCCGGCGCCGATCGCGAGCACGGCGCGGGCGAGCGGCCAGACCGACGCGTTGTGGTCGCCCATCCGAGCGGGGATGCGACGCAGCACCAGGGCGAAGGCGATCAGGGTGACCGTCTCGACGAGGATCTGCGTGAGGGCGAGGTCGGGGGCCCCGCTCGTGGCGAAGAGCACGACCATGCCGAGACCGGTCACTGAGACGAGTACGACACCGCTGTAGCGCTTACGGGCGTTCACCGCGAGCACGCCCGCGGCGATCATGACCGGGGCCACCGCCAGCTGCGAGGGCGTGTGCCACGCGTCGAGCTGAGCCTGCCAGCCGGGGCTCGACAGCAGCACGGTGCCCTCGGCCACGACGAAGACGAGGAAGATCATGCCCACGTAGACGGGCAGCGAACCGCGCTGGGTGAGGCTCGTGGTGAACACCGAGGCGCGGGCGATGAACCGCAGCACCGCGTTGTACACGTCGACCGCGGTGAACGGCAGCACGCGGCGCGCGGTGGCGGGGGTGGCACGGCGGGTGATCCAGAAGACGAACAGACCGACGACGAGCGTGCCGAGCGAGATGAAGAGCGCGGGCTCGAGTCCGTGCCAGAGCGCCAGGTAGGGGGTGCTCTCGGGTTCGGGCAGTCCGGGGCTCGCGGCGGCCGCCGTCTGCGCATAGGGCTGGAGCACGAGGTCGAGCAGCGGTGCCCCGAATCCGCCGGCGAGTGTGATGAGCGACAACACGACCGGCGACGCGAGGAAGCCGATCGGCGGATCGGGCCACTCGGTGCGCTCGACCACGCGGCCCTCATCGTCTTTCTTGGTGCCGAATGCGCCCCAGACGAACCGGGCTCCGTAGGCGGCGGTCAGTATCGAGCCGAGCGAAACGCCGATCAGGGCGACGAGACCCCAGGTCTCGCCGTGGAGGGCCTCTTCGACGAACGCGGCGAGCGCGCTCTCCTTGGCCACGAAGCCGAGCGTGGGGATGATGCCGGCCATCGAGGCGATGGCGATCGTCGCGACGACCGTGAGCACGGGCGCTTGGCGCGCGACGCCGCTGAGCTCCCGGATGTCTCGGGTGGAGAGCTGGCGGTCGATGACGCCGACGACGAGGAACAGGCACGATTTGAAGAGGGCGTGAGCGAGCAGCAGCGCGAGCCCGGCCAGGGCGGCCTCCTGCGTGCCGTAGCCGAGCACGACGGTGAGGAAACCGAGCTGCGAGACGGTTCCGAACGCCAGGATGCGCTTCAGGTCGGTCTCGCGCAGCGCTTGGAGCCCACCGAGCAGCATCGTGAAGATGCCCAGCGCGAGCACGATCGGGCGCCAGCTCGGGGCGAACGCGAAGACCGGCGCCAGACGCGCGATCAAATAGATGCCCGCCTTCACCATCGCGGCCGCGTGCAGGTAGGCGCTGACCGGTGTCGGTGCGGCCATGGCTCCGGGAAGCCAGAAGTGGAACGGGAAGATGGCCGACTTGCTGAGCGCTCCGACCAGCAGCAGCACCAGGGCGGCGTCGACGATCGGACCGGTCGGTGCGAGGGCGAGGATCGAGGAGATGCTCGACGTGCCGGTGTCGACGACCAGCAGCACCACGCCGATGAGCATGACGAGGCCGCCGAGGGTCGTCACCAGCAGCGCCTGCAGCGCGGCACGACGGCTCGCTCCGCGCCGGTGGTAGTACCCGATGAGCAGGTACGACAGGATGCTGGTGACCTCCCAGAACATCACGAGCACCACGAGGTCGTCCGTCAGCACGAGGCCGTACATCGCGCCCGCGAAGGCGAGGAGGACGGCGGAGAACTGTCCGAGCCCCTCGTCCTTGCCGCGGAAGTACCAGCGGCAGTAGATCATCACGAGCGCACCGACGCCGCTCACGACGAGCGCCATCACCCATCCGAGGGTGTCCATCCGCATCGACAGCGAGATGCCGAGCGACGGGATCCACTCGTATGCCTCGAAAGGAATGTCGCCGTCGAGCACGGCGGGGGTCGCGACCGCTGCCTGCACGAATGCGGCGGCGGGCAGAAGAGCGGCGACGTAGAAAGCCCGTGCGCCCAGCCTCTTCACGAGCAACGGGAGCAGAAGCGGCGCGACCGCGAACGCGGCGAGGAGTACCAACATGCGGCCTCCTCGGGGGTCGACGGGCGGCTGCCCGGGCGCTCGGGGTGTCTGACCCATTCTACCGGGCGCATCCGCGCCCGGCGTTCAGCCACCGAGCCGATCAGGCCTTTCGCGCGACGGGCGCGGTCGTATTGCCCTCGCGGAACACGCACGTGAACCGCAGCGACGCAGCATCCCGTCCCTCGAGCATCGCCGCGACAGCATCGCCGGCCGCCCGCCCCTTCTCGGTCGAGGGCTGGATCAGGGTCGTCAGCGCGTAGGGGGCGAGGCCGTCGACGACCACGCCGTCGAACCCGGTGACGCTCACGTCATCGGGAACGCGGAGCCCCGCCTCCTCGGCGGCACGGATCACGCCTGCCGCGAGGAGATCGCTCTGCGCGATGACCGCTGTCGGATACGTGCGTGCGGCGAAGATCGCCCGGCCCGCCGCGAAGCCCTCGTCGATCGAGCTCGCCGCCGCGGCGTAGGCGGGGGCCTCGGGGTAGACGTCGCGGGCTCCGAACAGCCGATCGCGGGTGACGTCGACGCTGATCCGCGCCTCCTCGGCCGGCCTCATCCATCGCCCGGGACGCTCGAGACCGCTCGGCAGCGTCACGATCGCCACGCGACGGTGCCCGAGAGATGCGAGGTGGCTGGCCGCCTGCCGCTGGGCCTCCCGGTTGTCGAGACGGATCTGGGGCACGCCCTCGCCGGCGTCGCCCTCGATCACCACGACGGGGATGTTGCGCGCGCGCATCACGTCGAGCGACTCGCGCATCACCGTGCTGCACCCGATGAGTACGGCCGCGTCGATGGGCGCGGTCATGAGAGTCGGCTGCGCGTCGGCGAGATCCGGATCCTGGGAGTTGTCGCGCAGGAGCAGCACCCCGGCACCCAACTCGGCGACGCCCTCGGTGAGCCCGTCCATGACCTGCGTTGTCACCGGATCGAGGAACGCCGAGCTGAGCGGGGAGTCGAAGACCACGCCCACGATGCCCGACCGGCCGCGGCGCAGAGACGCCGCCCGCGGGTCTGGACCCGTGTACCCGAGTTCGGCGGCGGCGGTGAGCACCCGCTGGCGGGTGGCGTCCGACACCGGGGTCCGCCCGCTGAAGACCACCGACGCCGTCGATGGCGAGACGCCCGCGGTACGGGCGACGTCGGCGATGGTGGCTCGGCGCGCGCGCATCCCCCGATCGTACTCGCGCGCGTGACAATCATCGAATCGATTCGGTACGCTCCAGACATGGACACCGACCTCTCGCGATCGCAGATCGTGCGCTGGCGTACCGCGATCTTCGCGATCTTCCTGGCGAGCGGGCTCAGCATCGCGACCTGGGCATCCCGCGTTCCCGCCATCAAGCAATCGCTCGGCGTCGACAACATCCAGATCGGCCTGCTGCTGTTGGGAATGGGCGTCGCCTCGATCCTCGGCCTCTCGGTCGCGCCCATCGTGCTGGCGCGGCTGGGCGCGAAGAGAGGGATGCTGGGAGGACTGCTGCTCGTCGCGGTCGGCGTCACGGTCATCGGCGTCGGCACCGACCTCGTGCACTCGTACTCCGTCGTGCTCCTCGGGCTCGCCCTGTTCGGGTTCGGCAACGGATCGGTCGACGTCATGATGAACGTCGAGGGCGCGGCCATCGAGAAGCAGACCGGGAAGACGATCCTTCCCCTCTTCCACGCGTTCTTCAGTTTCGGCACTGTGATCGGAGCCGGACTCGGCGTCGCCGCGGTGGCGATGGACCTCGCGGTCGTCGTCCACGCGAGCATCATCGCCGTTCTCATCGTCGTGATCGCCGTCCTCAGCGTCGCGAACGTGCCTGCGCGCGAGATCACCGGCGACGAGCAGGCGACGAGCGCGCCGCGGGGCTGGCGTGACCGCCTCCACACCGCGATGTCGGCGTGGCGCGAGCCGCGCACCTACGCGCTGGGCGTGGTCATGCTCGGTATGGCCTTCGCCGAGGGCGGTGCGAACGACTGGCTGCCCCTTGCCCTCGTCGACGGCCACGACGCCGATCAGGCGCTCGGCGCCGCCGGCCTCGCCGTCTTCTCGATCGCGATGACCGTGTTCCGCGTCTTCGGCGGACCGCTCGTCGATCGATTCGGTCGGGTGACGGTGCTCCGCGTCCTCGCCCTCACCGCTGCCGCCGGCCTGCTGCTGTTCATCCTCGCGCCCACTCTGCCGCTCGTGTTCGTCGGTGCGGCGCTGTGGGGCGCGGGGGCCTCGCTCGGCTTCCCTCTCGGAATGTCGGCGGCCGCCGACGACCCCGCCCACGCCGCCGCACGTGTGAGCGCGGCCGCGACCATCGGCTACGTCGCTTTCCTCTGCGGTCCGCCGGTCCTCGGCTTCATCAGCGAGCACATCGGTCTGCTCGAGACGCTGTTCATCGTCGTCGGGCTGATCGTGGCATCCGGACTCTTCTCGGGCGCCGCGCGCCCGCTCGTCCCGGCGGCTCGCGAGCCCCTCCCCGAGCACAAAATGTGACACATTCCGGCGAAGGACCCCATCAATTGGTGGGGGCATTCGCCGGAAAGTGTGGCGAACACCCCCCGCCTCGCCCGCCCGGCCGGTGCACTCCGACGGCGGCTCGTACACGCTGCTGAACGGGATGAGGAGCGCTGAGGTGCGTATTCACAGGGCACATAAAGACGAACCGGGCCTTGAGCGAAGTCACTCCGCACGTGCACCGTCTCCGAGCGTTTGATCGCCGAGCTGATGGCTCGCGCGGCCGACGAAGGCACCATCCGTCGTGATGTGCCACCGGGGTCGGTGATGGTCATTCTCCACGGCATTGGATCCGCAGTCGACCGCCCGCACTGGGAGTCCGAGTCTCGGGACGCCGTGGAGCTGCTCATCCGCGGCCGCATGGCAGTCTGACGTTCACCCGGCCCCATATTCTGGGTACGTGCGTCTCGTCATCGCCCGCTGCTCGGTCGACTACTCCGGCCGCCTCAACGCGCATCTGCCCCTGGCCACCCGTCTGCTCGTCCACAAGGGCGACGGGAGCCTTCTGGTGCACTCCGACGGCGGCTCGTACAAGCCGCTGAACTGGATGAGCCCGCCGTGCACCCTCACGCTGGAGGTGCCGGATGCTGAGGCCGCCGAGGACGGCGTCGTGCAGCAGTGGCGGGTCACGCACGCGAAATCGGGCGACGCCCTGATCGTTCGCATCCACGAGGTGCTCCATGACTCGAATCACGAGCTCGGCATCGATCCGGGACTCATCAAAGACGGTGTCGAGGCCGATCTGCAGCGCCTGCTGTCAGAGCAGGTCTCGATCATGGGCGACGGCCTGAGCCTGGTGCGCCGCGAGTATCCCACGGCGATCGGCCCGGTCGACCTGCTCCTGCGCGATGCGGCCGGAGGCACCGTCGCGGTCGAGGTCAAGCGACGCGGCGACATCGACGGCGTCGAGCAGCTGACGCGCTACCTCGAGCTCCTCGGCCGCGACCCTGGACTCGCCCCGGTGACCGGCGTCTTCGCCGCCCAGGAGATCAAGCCTCAGGCCCGCGTGCTCGCCGCCGATCGCGGCATCCGCTGCGTCACTCTCGACTACGACGAGATGAAGGGCATCGACTCCGGAGCCCCCCGCCTCTTCTGACCTCCGGCGGCCGGTAGCGTGGGAGTCATGCCCGAACGCTCCCCCTTCTCGTGCATCCTCTGGGATGTCGACGGCACCATCGTGGATGCGTCCGAGGGCATCCTCCGACGGTTGACCGCCACCCTGACCCACTTCGACCGGCGCCCGCCCACTCGTGACGAGCTGTCGCATTGGATCGGTCCGCCCATGTTCGAGTCATTCCAGGTGAACGTGGGCATGACGCCCGAGCAGTCCACCGAGGCCGTGACCTACTACCGCTCGCTGAACAAGGCCGAGGGCTACACCTCTAGTGCGACGCTCTTCGCGGGTGTCGGCGAGCTCATCCACGACATCGCCGCGGCGGGCATTCCCCAGGCCACGGCGAGCTCCAAGCCCGAAGTTCAGGTGACGGCCCTCATGGAGCACTTCGACCTCTCGCCCGCGTTCACCGCAATGGTGGGAGCGAGCCTCGACGAACGCACGCTGAGCGCCAAGTCGGACATCGTCGCCGAGGCGCTCCGTCGTCTCGAGGTCGCCGGTGTCGACACCGATCGCCCCGTGCTCATCGGTGACCGGCACCACGACGTCGAGGGCGGTCTCGAGAACGGGGTGCCCGTGATCTTCGTGCGCTGGGGGTTCAGCTGGCCCCACGAGTCGGAGGGGGCGCAGGCGGCCGTCGAGACGATCGACGAGCTGCGAGCCTTGCTGCTCGTCCCGAACGGCGAGCGCTGAGCCGACCGCTCAGCCCTGGCGGAAACCACACCGCGTTCGAGACGATCCGCACCGCCGCCGATGATCACGCGGCGATGCGGACCGCGAAAAACCCGCCTCAGCGGGCGGTGATTCAGATGGGGTTGATGTTCTCCGCCTGCAGGCCCTTCGGACCCTGCGCGACGTCGAACTCGACCCGCTGGTTCTCCTCCAGGGAGCGGTAACCCGAGGCCTGGATCGCCGTGTAGTGCGCGAAGACGTCCGCGCTGCCGTCATCGGGAGCGATGAATCCGAAACCCTTCTCCGAGTTGAACCACTTGACCGTGCCCTGCGTGCTCATTGCGTGCCGTTCTGCTGCTGCCGACGCCTTCTGCGTCGGTCCTCTGACACGCTAACGGTCGACGTGTCGTCGCCGAAAGGATGGTGACAGAAACGTTGCATGCGGTTACGGCGGCGAAACGCGCCCGGAAACCATACGACGCCCGGGCCGAGCTGAAGCTCTGAGGCCCGGGCGTCGACGGATCCCCCCGGATAGGCCACGCAATGCGTGACTGCGAACACTCTACTGATGAACGGAGTGTCCCGGCGACAGCATTTTCTGGGAATTTCTCCTGGGGTCGAGGCGACCTCCCGGCGTAGGGTGACGACGTGGACCCGATAGACCTTCGACACCTGCCCGACGACGGTGGAGCCACGATCTCCGAGCTCGTCGCGACGACCGCGGAACGCCCTCTGTACGTCCGCGTGGGGGCGGACGACGACGCATCCGCATCGCTGCTGTCGAAGCTCGGATTCATCGAGGTCTCGCGCACGACCTCGTCCGTCCCGGGCAGCGAACGCACCGCCGAAGAGATCGTGCTCGCGCTCCCACCCACTCTGGAGTAACCGAGCGGGAATCACGCGGCACCCCGACAATGAGGGGGTGTCTCTTCAAGCCGGAACCAGGTCTTCGAGTTCGCTGACGTCGCCGACGTCGATCGGCGGCGCGCTCATCGAGCCGCAGACGATCGAGCGCCGCATCCTCGGCAGCCGCCGTTCCGCCCTGATCTTCGCCCTGACCGTGTTCGTCGCGACAGTGATCCCCGTGCTGTCCGTGCCGATCTCCGCCCTCGTCGCCACGCAGGGCCAATGGAACTTCCCGGTACCGATGGCGCTCACACTCGGCCTGCTGGTGGCGGGGTGCGCAGCGCAGTCGGCGATGCTGCTCGTGAGCGATCGACACCCCGCTCTCGCCGTAGCCGGAGCGACGGCGATCTATCTCGCGCTCGCGATCGGACTGGGGGTGCCGAAGTGGCTCGTGCCGATGCAGGCGGTGATCGCGATCGCTCTGTTCCTGCTCGCCACTCGCACCACGGCGTTGAGGGGTCTGCTCTCCCTCGTGGTCGTCGTGGTCGTCCTCGTCGTGGGGATGCTGCTGTGGGTGCTCTCGCTGGGCGAGCCTCTCGGGGTCGCGATCGGTTTCATCGTCGCCGAGTCGATCGCCATCATCGCGATCGCCGGCGGTGCCGCCGTGCTCGGGGTGTGGTGGGGCGCGCAAACTCGACGACTGCTGCTGGAGCGGCACCGCGCCGATACCGCTCGACGCGAGCACGAGAAGCGCGTGGAAGAGGCCCGCGGAAGAGAGCGGGCGAGGATCGCGCAGGAGCTGCACGACGTCGCCGGCCAGCACCTTGCCGGTCTCATCGCCCTCGCCGACGCCGCCATGAGCCTGGCACCGGAACACCCCGAGCGGGCTCTCGAACTCGTCGAGGACGTGCGCAACGAGGGCAGGTTCGCCGCGGCCAGCCTCGCGGGCGCCCTCGCCGACTTCCGAGCGGTGGGTGCCACGCCGATCGAGGCGACGCGCGACCTCCGCCGTGCCGATGAACTGGTCTCGTACTGGCAGAAGCGCGGGATGCCGCTGACCATTCAGTCGTCTGGTCCTCTGGAGGAGCTGCCCGCCGTCGTCTCCACCACCGCCTACCGAGCGCTGCAGGAGGCCCTGACCAACGCGGCCAAGCACGCGCCCGGCGCGGCGGTCCAGGTCGATCTCGCGCACTCCCCCGGGATGCTCGAGCTGCACGTGAGGAACGAGCCTCCGCGACCCGGCACCGAACCGCTCCCCGGCCTCAACCTGGGCTGGGGTCTGACCGGAATGCGCGAACACATCGACCTCCTGCGAGGCACAATGACCAGCGGCGACACCGCCGACGGCGGCTGGGGTGTTCGGGTGCGCATCCCGGTCGCACACATCGACTAGACGAGGAGACGCCGATGGGCGGCAAGACGACGATCCGCGTGCTGATCGCCGACGACAACCGCACCGTCCGCAAGGGCCTGCGTCTCCAGCTCGAGGGCGCCGCGGGGATCACGGTGGTCGGCGAGGTCACCAATGGGGTGGATGCCGTGGCCGCGGCGCGCTCGGAACACGCCGACGTCGTGCTCATGGATCTGCAGATGCCGGGGATGAGCGGACTCGAAGCCACCCGCGAACTCACGACGTCGCCCGATCATCCGTCCGTCGCCGTCATCGTCATGACCAGCTTCGCGATCGACGGCTACGTCTCGGAAGCACTCGACTCCGGAGCTGTCGGCTATCTGCTCAAGAGCCACGACTCCGACGTGCTGCTCGAGGCGATCCACGCGGCCGCGCGGGGGCACGCCCTCGTGTCGTCGCACGTGACCGCCACCATGCTGCAGGAGTTCGTCCGCCGGGGCTCGTCGCGCGATGACCGGGCCATCGCGCATCGGCTCACCGCGTCGGAACGCCGGGTGGTCGCGGTGCTGTCGAAGGGCGTGACCAGCAGCGAGGCGATCGCGGAGCACCTGGGTGTCTCGGTCCACACGGTGCGCTCCCACATGCACTCCGCGATCAAGAAGGTCGGGCTCGAAGACCGCACGCAGCTTGCCCTGTGGGGAGCGCGCAACCACCTGTCCTGAAAATGCACCTCATACATATGTATGAAGTTCGACGACGAGTTTTCCGGTGTCGCAGGGGCGTCCGTCCGTTCGGTGTCGAGTCGCCGGGCCGCAACGCGGCGCCCCGGGAGCACCGCGTCACCCTGGCAGCCGATCCACCGCCTGCCCTTCGATGGGACCGTGATCGCAGACTGACCTGCGCGGGGTTCACGGTGACAAGGGGGGCTTGTGGACACCAACTATTCGGCGTTCGCGAACGCCCACCCACGGTTCTACGACGCACCGTCCCGAGCGGTTGCGGCGACCGGCCGATGCTTCGTCGTGCCGGCCGATCTCGACTGGAGCGGGTGGGACCACCTCGTCGAGCGGCCGTGGTCGTTCTGGCGCCCCCGGGGCTCCGTCCTTCCCGAGCAGGGGTGGAAGATGCACGTCGGCGCGACGCTGGAGACGGCCGATCGGATGCTGCGCGAGGCCGCCGCGTTCTGTCACCGCCGCGGGATCGCCTTCAAGTTTCTCGTCGACCAGGGCCAGCTCGAGCGATCCCTCAGCAAGGATGCCGACCGGTCGTCCGCGGGGAAGTTCCTCACCGTGTATCCGCCCGACGAGCGGTCCCTGCACGAGGCGCTCGTGGAGCTCGACGAGCGACTCGGTGGAGCCCCGGCGCCGTACATCCTTTCCGACCTGCGCTGGCGCGAGGGCCCGCTGTTCGTCCGGTACGGGGCCTTCGTGAAGCGGTGGGCAACGATCGACGGCGTGCCCGTCCTCGCGGTCCGTGATCTCGACACGGGGCGATGGCGGCCCGACGTGCGGTCGGCGGCATTCCAGGTGCCCACCTGGGTGCGGATGCCCGGCTTCCTCCGCGAGCAGCTGGGCGCGCTCGACCTGACACCTCCGGCTGGCCTTCCGACCATCACGGGGGCGCTGCACCATTCGAACGCCGGCGGTGTCTACGAGGCCACCGTCGGCGGCGCATCCGTCATCGTGAAAGAGGCCCGCCCCCACACCGGGCGCACTCCCGACGGCCGCGACGCGGTGACCCGGATCCGCGACGAGGAGCACGTGCTGCGCGAGCTCGCGAGCCTTCCCACCCCCGACGTCGTCGATGTCTTCGAGGCGCACGGCCACCGCTTCCTCGCCATGGAGCGCATCGACGGCACGCCCCTGAATGCGGCCGTCGTCGCCCGCCACCCGCTCGTGCGGACCGGCGCCGACGCGGCATCGCGGGCGGAGTACCGCGACTGGGCGCTCACCGTGACCGCCGCGGTCCGGCGCGCGATCTCGCAGCTGCACGCCGCCGGCTTCGTTCACGGCGACCTCCATCCCGGCAACGTGATGGTGCGGGCCGACGACTCCGTCGTGCTCATCGACCTCGAGATGGCACGAGACGTCTCGGCGCCCGATTCGGCGGGCATCGGCGTCCCCGGTTTCGTGCCCCCCGACGGCCGGGGCGGAACCGCACGCGATCTCTACGCGCTCGCCTGCATCGACCTCTTCGTCTTCCTCCCCCTCACGGCCCTCCTTCCCCTGGACGACGCGAAGGCCGCGCAGCTGATCTCCGCGGCCGCGGCGGAGTTCTCCCTCGACCCTGCCTGGGTCGAGCGCTCGGCGGGCGCCCTGGCCCTGCGCGACCGTGACCGCGCTCCGCGCAGCATCCACGACCCTGCCGAGACGACGGATGCTGCGCTGTCGCGCACGATCGACGGGGTCGTCGCTGCGCTGCGCGCCGACCTCGATCTCGGGCGCGACGACCGCCTGTGGCCGGGCGACCCCGCACAGTTCGCCGAGCCCGCGACCGGCGTCGCGCACGGGGCGCTCGGCGTCATGAGCGCCCTGCGGCTGGCAGGGCACGACGACCTCGCTCTCGAGCGGGCGTGGGTCGAACGCGCTCTCGCCCGCGAGCAGGCACCGCGCGCGGGGCTGATGGACGGCGCGGCCGGGTCGGCGTGGGCGTTCCGCCTGCTCGGCGATCGATCCGCAGCGCAGCGTGCGACGGCGTGGCTCGCCGCCGACGAGCTGAGCGGTCTCGGCAGCGACCTCTACTCGGGGCTGCCGGGCGTGGGTCTGGCGTTTCTCGCCGAGAGCGACGAGAGCCCCGCGATGCTCGATGCGGCGGTGCGCATCGCCGATGATCTACGCAATCGTCTGGCCGACGCCGCACCGCAGACCCGCGTCGCGACCGGCCGCGGCGGGCTGCTGCACGGTGCGACGGGCACCGCGCTCTTCGCGGTGCGCCTGTACGAACGCACGGGCGACGTGCGCCACCTCCGGCTCGCGAGCGACGCCCTGGACCACGACATGGCCTCGCTCACCCGGCCCACCGACGCATCGCTGCAGGTGAACGAGGGCTGGCGCGTGCTCCCTTACCTGGGTCACGGGTCGGCGGGCATCGGCGTGGTGATCGCCCTCGCGCTCGCCCACCTCGGCGAGAGCGAACGCCATCTCGAGTCGCTCGACGGCATCGTGCGCGCGGCGTCAGCGCCGTTCGCGATCCAGTCCGGTCTCGTGCAGGGGCGGGCCGGTCTCATGCAGTTCCTGCTCCTCCTCGAAGCTGTCGGACGCTCCGACACCATGTCGACAGAGGCCCTGCACCGGCACGCCGCTCAGCTGCCCCTGCACTCTCTCTCCTCCCCCGATGGCATCCGATTCGTGGGCAACGGGCTACTCCGCGCATCCTGCGACCTCGCCACCGGGTCGGCGGGAGTACTCACGGCCCTGGTGGCCTACCGTGCACACCTTCGCGGCGAGACCCCCGTGCTGCTGGGTCTGCCGTACCTGCTCTCCCCCCGCGATATCGAGATGCGCTCGCTCCGGCGGCGCCCTTCGCAACGAGGGAGGTGAGATCCATGGGATATCTGTTGTCACTCCAGACGCTCGACGACGCGTCGGGCGAAGGGCGGGGAACACAGTTCGCCAGCACCTTCAGTGCCAGCGTCTGCGTGAGCACGGCATCGGCGTCGGTCTGCTGACATAGACGTCGGTCACGGTCGCGGGGAGTGGAGTCGCGAGGCGAGCCACTCCCCCGATCGTGGGCCCTCACTCATATGTATGAACTTCCGACGGCAATCTGCGACCGCGAGCGGATGCGGCGCACGACCGTCCGACGGAAGCGAGTCGGGCCGCATCCCGCGAACTCCCTTGTCTCCCCAGGCAAGTGGCCGCCTGCACTGAGTTCTCGGCCGTCAACCGAGGGCCGCGATGAGCCGGATGTGTCCCCCATTCGGGGGACATGCGCGCAGCACCCGCCCTGACCTAACGTGCGTGGTGGACGGAGTCGTGACTGCGGACCTCGACCCGTTTATCGAGCTCGGACCTCCAGCCCGAGGTCCGAGCTCGTCAACGTCCGTGGCGGGTTCACGTGGGGTGGGTACGCCAAGGTCTCGAGGAGAAACATGGCCGACCTGACCGTTATCGACGACTCGCTCGTCGTGCGGATGGAAGGCGCCGTGCGGATCCTCTCTCAGGAGCGGGAACTCAGAATCCCGCTCGCGCACATCGTGGGAGTTGTGCGTGACCCGGACCCCTTCTTTCGGGTAGAAGGGGTCCGGGCATCCCCCGGCATCCATCGCGACGAAGACGACGACGAGAAGTCCTTCTGGGCGGTCGACGATCAGGCCAAGGCGATCATCGTCATCCTGCGCGACAACGAGTACGAGAAGCTCGTCGTCGATGTCGACGACCCCGACGCCGCGGTACGCCTCATCACGAGCAGCCTGGACTGAAGGGCCCTGCGACGGCGTTGTGGGCCTGGCTCTGCCGCAGTCTGCGGCTGGAGAACAGTTTGTAGGGAGACACTACAAAAGCTCCGCGTGACCTGTTAGCGTCCCCGCTACCGCACTGATCCGGTGCTGTCGCCTTCTGTGAACACGCGTCGAGGGCGTTCGGTAAGCGAACGGAGTTGTCAATGAAGATGAAGAAGAAGTTCGCCGGCGCAGCCATCGCTGCTTCATTAGCGCTCGCGCTACTCCCGGCACTGCCGGCGGCCGCAGGCGTATCGACAGTGGGCTGTACGAACGGCGGTTCGATGACGGGCGTCTCGAACACCACCACGGTCCGGTCTGTGAATGAGGTCAACTGCGGCACCGTGTACGTGCGAGCCCGCTATGGAACGCCTGGCGGTAATGCGTTCACGGCTTACACGAGCAGCGCCTCCATAACGACGCAAAGCGGATTGCCGAATGTGAACCGAGGCGACCACTACGCGCAACGGCGAGCCCTGTTCTACACCACGCCGTGACCGTTCGATGCTCGATGAGGGTGCAGCTCGCCGCCTTGGTGGCGGGCTGCACCCTCCTGCTGGCCGGCTGCTCGGGAGCACCCGCACCGCCATCCGAATGGAGCAGCCTGTACGGAGCCGACATGGCACAAAGCATCGAGATGTGGGCCCAGGAAGCTCCGATGTCCGATGCGCAGCGCGAGGATCTCTTGGACGGGCGTGTGACGGAGGCTGACGCCATGGCTGCCTTCGAGCGATACCGATCGTGTCTACGTGCGGCAGGCTACGAACCATTCGGGATAAAGCGCGACGGGCCGTTCATCAACTTCAGCATCCCTGCCGCCGCAGTCGAATCCGGCGTGGATGGGCCCTGTTACGCGAGTGAATACGCCGCCGTGGACACGATCTGGCAATCGGTCGAGAATGCTGACGTCGGGGACGAACGCACTCAGCTGGCGGAGTGCGTCTCGCAACTCGGACTCGACTTCGTCGCCAGCTCGGGCGCCGCCACGATGGACGAGATCAGAGCCGCCATTCAGGAGGCGGGGTACAGCGTCGACGATTGTGCCTGACGAATGGCGGCAGAATGAGGTTCACCCGCGAGCGAGGAGGCTTGTGTGACGACCACAGACAGCACCCGCCGCGCGACGAGTCGCGCGCAACGGTTTGGTACGGGCCGAGTGATCGCACTCGTGGGGTTGTGGGTGGCGCCAGTCGTGGCGGTGGGGCTCGCAGTCCCGTTATCCGCAGCACTGGACGCGCGAAGCGTCGAAATCCCTGCCCCCCTCACAGTGACCGTGGGATCTCGAGAGGTAGACCGAGCAATCGCCGTCAACGCCGTCGCGACCCTCGCTGCGCAGCCGGAGATCCGTACCACCGCTGTGGGGGTGCTCACCGGCATTGGAGCGCCCGGCCCAGTCGTGTCCGGCTCTGAGGTCTTCGCGGTGAATGGGGTTGCCGTACTCGCGTACCGCGGACCGGTGCTGCACCGTGACTTGAACCGAGACGACCGCGGTGCCGACGTGGCCGCGTTGAGCAGCTATCTCTCTTCGCTCGGCCTGCTGGACCCAGCCTCTGGAGGCGACACGTTCGGTCCCGCCGTGCAAGCCTCGGTACGCGCCCTCCAGCAACGACTAGGTGTAGGAGGCCAGGACGTTGTTGACGCGTGCCGCAGTTGCAGATGCGGGCGGCTGTCCTTTGTGGGCGCCGTGGGGTCGGTGGTAGTTGTAGTGACGGTTCCAGATATCGAGTGCGTCAGTCCGTTCGGCTTCTGAGTGCCAGGTGCGTGCGTAGAGGAACTCTTCGGCCAGGATGCGGTTGTAGCGCTCGATCTTCCCGTTGTGCCGCGGCGTGTAGGGGGTGATCCGCTGGTGCCGGCTCGTGCCGATCGCGTCGGTGAAAGCGTTCGCGCGGTAGCAAGCTCCGTTGTCTGTGACGATGCGTTCGATCTGTGTGATGCCGTGTGCTGAGAACCAGGCTCTCGCTCGCTCGAGAAAGGCGATGGCAGAGACAGCCTTCTCGTCGGGCAGGGACTCGGTGTAGGCCAGTCGTGAGTATCCGTCGATGGCTGAGTGGAGGAAGACGTAGCCCGCTCTCTTGCCTCGTGTCTTCGTGCGGGCGACGGCTTTCGCCTCGGCACTGTTCTTGCCGTGCACTCGCCATCCGCCGCCGTCGGGAATGCGGCCGGTCTTCTTCACGTCGACGTGCACCATGTGTCCCGGGTGGTTGGCAATGATCTTTCGAGGCTCCCGGTTGTTCTCGCCAGTCGGGTCGATGAACTTCCGCCGGTTCAGCCCGAGTTGTGCGAGCAGCCTGGTGATGGTGCGGCGGCTGACGGGCTCACCGTTCTGGTGCATCTCGAACGCGATGCGTGACGCCGACCACTTGCGCTCACGTCTCATCACCTCGATGAGTTCGATGAGTCGACCGGGAGTCGCGGTTGGTTGGCTTGCTGGCGCGGAAGACCGATCGAGTAGTCCGAGCTCGCCATAACGTCGATAGCGATTGATCCACTTCGATGCGGTGGCGCGGGAGATGCCCATCTCTGCCGCGACGTGCGCGATCGGTCGGGTGCGGCAACGTTCGATCAGCCTCCTGCGTCCTTCGACGGTGAGAGGAGCGTTGCGATGCACCCGGCTCCGCATCGCAGTGATGTTGCGAGCGTCAGCCCCCGAGCTAACGGGGGACTGGCGCGAGCGCCTCACGCAACCCTTCTTTCGCTCGCTGGTACCTGCCGCGGGCCGTGGAAGCAGGGATGTCCAGCAGCGCGGCGGCGTCGACGATGGAGAACCCGTCCCAGTGGATGAGCCGGATCAGTTCTGCAAGGTCGTCGTCGAGCCTGTCGATGGCGTCGCGGATTTCTGACCCGGCATCCGCTGGTGGAGCCGTCCGGAGGGACAGCGTGATTCGCATGCGGTCTGCGAGCTTGGACCGGCGGATGTTGCCGCGCTGCGTGTGCAGGAGCACGTTGCGAGCAATCCCGAACAACCACATGCGCGCTTCTTCGGGGTCAGTTGGCATCGCGTTCACGCGTGTCCATGCTGTTGCCATGGTGTCAGCCAGTGCATCCGCTGCGTCTTCCCCATCGAGTCGTCGCACGAAGTAGCGCAGCAGATCATCAGAGGTCTCGCGGAGCGCATCGGTGAGCCGCTTACGAGAGTTCGCCGCCCTCATTCGCAGTATCCCTGGCCCTCGATGCTCCACCACTGACCCTCATACCCATTCGCTGCATAGGCGTCCTGGAGGCGAAGGTTGACTGCCCAGACATATCCCGTCTCGAACGCGCCATCATCGGTCCGCGGATCACCAGCAGCATCGACGTATGCTGCGCCTTCCGCAATGTCAGCCGGAGTGATCTCGACGCCCGCCAGAGTGTCCCGGACGATGTCGTCGACCTCGTCCGGCGCTCCCTCAGGGCTTCCGATGCGCCACTCGCACGACGCCCCGCTGGGCAATTCGTAATGAAGAATCGCGAGCGCATCGTTCTGCGCCCACCCCTCCCACAACCCGGTGGCCGCTGCCGCCGCCATCCCGCCGCCGCCAAGAAGAACCGCCGCCACAGCCCCCACCGCAATCGGCCGCGCAACGCGCCGCTCCTTCCCGGGTCTCGACTGCTCAGCCATCTCCGCCGCGAGACGCCGCTGCTTCGCGGTCACCTCACGCGCAGGGTCGCTCATGGTCAGAAGCTGGTCGACGTCGTCGATGTGCATCGTGTTCTCCGTTCGTGAGATGGTCTCACTCTGCACATTCCCGGATCAGCTCAAATCGTCCATCACATCCGCAAACTTGTGCCGGCTATCCGCTCGACGTTGACGGTCCGCTCGCCCCGTCAACAATGTCATGGCCAGCAACAACTAGGTGTTGCTCAGGATGGCGTGTTCCGCCTGCAATACATCTCCTACGTTCCGGAAGGTGCGACAGAGATCGTCGGTGCGGTCGCTGAGTTGGGGGACCAGGTGAGCTCGGGCGACCCGATACTGGTTGCAGCCGCACCCGTCGAATCCGTCGTCCTCACACCGGTATCTGCCGGCAACCTCGCCGCGTACGACGGCGTCGACCTCGCGCTTCGCCTCGGGTCGTCGGCTGTCGACGTCTCGGGTGTCGAAGTGACCGGAGCAGAGGCCGCAGTTGTCGCTGCGGCGCTGGACGAAGCCGTGCGTACCGGAGCCGCCCGCGTCGAGATCTCGGACGGGGCTCCCTCGACGTACAGCGGCGGCATCCTCGTCCTGCGCGCGCCGGAGACGACGGGGACCGTGCCCTCAACGGCTGTACTCATCGAGGCGACCTCGGTGGCGTGCCTGCTCTCGGTGGGTCCGAGTGGTGGCCTGGAGGACCTCACTCCGCTTCCATTGACAACGGCGACCGCGGGAAACGAACTCGGAACGATCGTCGTCGACGAGGCGGCGATCGGCGCCCAGGTGGTGCGCGACGTGTCCGCCCTCGCGGAGAAGGACCGAACGTGCAGGTGATCGTGGCGGACGCGTCCATCGCGTTCGGCTCGTTCACCGTCTTCGATGGATTCTCGGCTCGCTTCGAGGCCGGTCAGGTGACCGCGCTGGTCGGTCCCTCCGGAAGCGGGAAATCATCCTTACTCGCTGCGATGGCGGGGTACGTCCGTCTGCGCGACGGCTCTATCACGATCGTGGATCAGGGCACCTCCCTCAGTCCGCACGCGGATCTGGTGTCGTGGGTTCCGCAAGGGTCGAACTCGCTTGCTCGACGGTCCGTCCTCGACAACGTACTCATCGCCTCGCTGGCGGCCGGCTTGGCAATGCGCGAGGCCGTCGATGTCGCGGAGGACGCGTTGTCTCAGGTCGATCTCATGACCAGATCGGGGGAACAGGCACGACGTCTTTCAGGGGGTGAGTTGCAGCGCGTCGCCATTGCCCGCGCGCTCGCGTCCGGGAAGGATCTGATCCTCGCGGACGAGCCGTCAGCGAATCTCGACGAACGAAACACCAACGAGGTCGCGGCCATCCTCAACCGGCTCGTTTCCCGAGCCACCATCATCGTGGCCACCCACGACCCCATCCTCGTCAGCTCATCCCATGCCGCGGTTCACATGCGCCAGCAGGTCTCCACCGTTGGCTGACTCGTGGAGGTTCGCCGATCTGACTCGCGAGGCTATGCGGAACGTGTTCGGTCGAAGCGCGCGACTGCTGCCGGCTCTGGCCCTGGCCGGAGTGCTCGGTGGTGGGGCAGTGGGAGTGCTCACACTTGAGCAGTCGGCGCTGAACGCTCAGATCGCTGCCCTCACCTCGCAGGGCCGAGGGGTCGTCTTCATCGGCGAAGCCTCCCCGGACCGACCCGCCTCGATATCGCGGAACTCCTGCGAGGCACTCACGGAAGATCCGCGGGTCGAGCGCGCCGGCATCATCGTCGACGCGGGTCGAGCTGACGCCGCGCCGTTCGCCGTCGATGCACCCGCTCGCCGTGCGTCAACGACCCTCTTTCCCGAGCTCGGGGAGGTAGACGTTCTTGTCGGGGACACCCTCGCCAGCCAACAAGGCCCCTTCCGAACGCTCGTTTACGACCAACCGTTCGACGCGATAGTGGCCCCGCCCTCGCGTGAGGGGACCGGGAGCGCCTTCACGCTGACATTCCCACTCCTTCCCGCGGACACGTCCGCCTCTCGCTGCGCGGTACTTCTGGACCCATTCGCCACGGCGTCCGAACTCACCTCAGACCTCATCGCCCAGCTCGAGGTCACCGGCAACACGGTGAGCGGCCAAGAAGTACTCGCCGCGGCGTCAGATCCCGTAGACAGCTACCTAGGACGGTTGGGTCGCTTCGCGCCAATGGCGTTCGGCGCGCTCGGAGGTTTTGCCACCGCCCTCATCACCCGAACAAGGACCAGCGAATTGGCCGTCTACCGTCTCTCCGGTACGTCAACGACCTCGCTGCTGACACTTCTCCTTCTCGAGAATCTTCTTCTCGCGGGCACCGCGGCAGCGGTGAGCGGCGCGGCGGCCTTACTTCTCCTGCCTCAGTTGTACGACCCCGCGACAGCAGCTGTCGGAGGATTCGCATTGGCAGGATGCTGGGCCCTCGTCGCGACGATCGCCTCGGTGGATATACCGTTCCGGCGCCCGACGGACCTCGCGAAAGACCGGTAGACCCGCACACCGGCGAACGGCGGCATCGGTTGTCCGCTGGGACCGGCCACACCTTCGCCGAAACGAACTTCTGAGATCGTTGACGCCATGACAGAAGTCCTCGCCATCGACCTGGGCGGCACGAAGGTGGAGGCCGCTCTCGTCCGTGAAGACGGCGAAGTGGTCTCCGGCTCGCGGTTCCGCGCCGAGACGGGCGCGGCCGCCGCGCGCGATGCGGCGGTGGCGACCGACGCGATCGGCACCGTCGTGTCGAGCGCTCTCGCGTGCGCGACCGACGTCGCGGCCGTCGGCGTCGGCTCTGCCGGCCCCATCGACCTCGGTCGCGGTGCCGTCAGTCCCCTCAACCTGCCCGCGCTCGTGGACTACCCTCTCGGCGACGTCGTCCGCGCCGCCAGCGGACTCGACCGCGTCTCCGTGCGCCTCGACGGGACGTGCATCGCTCTTGCCGAATACGCCTACGGAGCGGCGCGGGGCACCGCCAACGCGTTGGTCATGGTGGTCTCCACCGGCGTCGGCGGCGGCCTGATCAGCGACGGACGACTGGTCAGCGGGCTCACCGGGAACGCCGGCCACCTCGGCCAGATGCTCATCGGTGATCCCGACCACGACCTGCGCGGCGCAACCGTGGAGGGTGTCGCGTCCGGGCCGGCGACGATCGCCTGGGCCCGGTCGCACGGATGGTCGGGGTCGACCGGCGAGCAGCTCGCCGAATCGTACGCCGGCGGCGATGACGTCGCGCGGCGCGCCGTGCGGCGCTCGGCGAGGGCCGTGGCCCACGGCCTGGTGAGCGCCACCACTCTTCTCGACCTGGAGGTGGCGGTCATCGGCGGCGGCTTCGTGGCGGTCGCCGACGATTACATCGCCCTCGTCCAGGAGCAGATCGCCCCCGCCGCCGTCAACGCCTACGCCGCAGGGCTGCGCGTGCAGGCGGCGGCGCTCGGTTCGCAGTCGCCTCTCGTGGGCGCCGCAGCGCTGATCCATCGCGCGGATCTCCTGGGTGCCCGACCCACCGAACGCTGAACGTCCTGCTCATCGCTCGCGGGCCCGTCTCCCGGCGGGACCCCCGCGCCCTGGATGTTCGAGTTCACGTGCCACCGTCAGTCTCCATCACGGCCGCGCTCACGACCCTGGTGATTCAGGCAACGAAGCCGATCCTTCAGGCACCAAAGCAAAGGGCCGGTCGAGGATTCTTCCCTCGACCGGCCCTTTTCGCACATTTACTGAAAGGCAACTCTCACAAAAACTGAGAGCGCCCGTCTGTGCGCGAGGGGGGACTTGAACCCCCACGCCCTTGCGGGCACTGGCACCTGAAGCCAGCGCGTCTACCTATTCCGCCACTCGCGCGAGGCGCAGCATCCGAGATACCGCGCACTCAACTTCCCGAGAATATCACGCGCCGAGCCCTGCCGAATCGAGGAGGTGTACGAGACCGAGGATGCTGCGTCACGAACCCCACCCCTGAACGACATCTCGCATCGGTGCGGCGCTTGGTGAGACCGCCGAACACCCCCGTACACGCACGCAATGACGCGCGTCCACGGGGCATCCAGCCGCGGCAACTACGATGTAGCCACCATCTGCCTGCCCGAAGGAGTCTCGTGGGGCTACTCGACAGTTTCGAGAAGGGTCTCGAACGTGCCGTCAACGGCGCGTTCGCGAAGACCTTCCGCAGTGGCATCCAGCCCGTGGAGATCGCCTCTGCGCTGCGCAGCGAACTCGACACGAAGGCCGCCGTCGTCAGCCGCGACCGCATCCTCGCGCCGAACACGTTCCTCGTGCGGCTCTCCGCCGCCGACGACGAGAAGATGCGCGCCCTGGGGCAGACCCTCGTCGAAGAGCTCGACGGCCTCGTGAAGAAGCACGCCCGCACCCAGGGCTACTCGTTCGCCGGCCCCGTGACGATCACGATCGAGCGCGATGCGAGCCTGTCGACCGGAACCCTCCGCGTCGAGTCGCAGACCGCGAGCGTCGCAAGCGTCTCGTGGCGCGCGGTCGTCGACATCGACGGCAAGCGGCATCCCCTGGTCGCGGCGCGCACGGTCATCGGCCGCGGAAGCGATGCCGACATCACCATCCCCGACGCGGGAACCAGCCGTAAGCACGTCGAGATCCTCTGGGACGGCGAGCGCGCCATGGTGCGCGACCTCGGCTCGACGAACGGCACGCAGCTGCAGGGCCGCAAGGTCACCGAAGCGCCGCTTCCCCCTGACGCCACCGTCACCATCGGCCGCACGAACATCGTGTTCCGCATCGTCGCCGAGGCATCGACACCGCCGCGACCGCCGGTTCCCGATGCGACGCGTGCCTTCGACACTCGACGAGGAGACTCGCGCTGATGGTCACCGACCTCACCTACCTCCTGCTGCAGATCGGCTTTCTCGTTCTGCTGTGGTTCTTCGTGTTCGCCGTCGTCTACTCGCTGCGCGCCGACCTCTTCGGCGTCAAGGTGCGAAAGATGCCCGAGCCGGCACCCGCTGCGGCTGCGCCGTCGGCGCCGGTCGCACCCGGCCGCCCGAGCGACAAGACCGAGATCGTCAACGCCGCGCCCCGTGCTTCGGCGGCACCCACCGGCAAGGCGACCACCGCGACCGTCTCACGCATCGTGATCACCAGCGGCCCCAAGGCCGGCCTCGAGCTTCCGCTGGGCACCGAGCCGCTGACGATCGGGCGATCCAGCGAGTCGGGCCTCGTCATCCGCGACGACTACACCTCGAGCCACCATGCGCGCCTCGTGCTGTGGGGCGAGCAGTGGATGCTGCAAGACCTCGATTCCACGAACGGCAGCTGGCACGCGGGCTCACGCGTCTCGTCGCCGGTGGCGATCGACGTCGGCGCGCCCATCAAGGTCGGCGCGACGACGTTCGAACTGCGGAAGTAAGCGGCGGACTCCTCACGATGGTCTTCCAGGGCTCGAGCGCGGCGATCTCGCACACCGGCAAGGTGCGGTCCAACAACCAGGACTCCGCGTACGCCGGGTCGAACCTCTTCGTCGTCGCCGACGGCATGGGCGGTCACGCCGGCGGCGATGTCGCGTCGAGTCTCGCGATCGCCCGCCTCGCCGAGCTCGACCGGCCCTACACCTCCACCGCCGAGGCCGAGCGCGCGCTGCGCGACAGCATCGCCGACACCGCCGTCGCCCTGATCGACACGGTCGCGCAGCGGCCGGAGCTCTCGGGCATGGGAACGACGGTGAGCGCCCTCATCATGGTCGACGACTACGCGGTCATCGGTCACATCGGCGACTCGCGCATCTACCTCTACCGCGACGACGCGCTCACCCAGATCACCGCCGACCACACGTTCGTGCAGCGACTGGTCGACTCGGGTCGCATCACGCCCGAGGAGGCGCGGTACCACCCGCGTCGCTCGGTGCTCATGCGCGTGCTCGGCGACATGGACCCCGATCCCGAGGTCGACACGTTCATCATGCCGACGCAGCCGGGCGACCGCTGGCTGCTCTGCTCCGACGGCCTGTCGGGTGTCGTCGACGACTCGCACACCGCCAAGGCGATGGCCGGCGGCCTCGCGCCCGGACGCACCGCCGACCTTCTCCTGCGGCAGGCCCTCGACGGCGGCGCCCCCGACAACGTCACGATCGTGCTCGTCGACGTCGGCGGACAGCATCCGGTCTTCATCGGCACCCCGACGATCGTCGGCTCCGCGTCGAACCCCAGCGGCATCGAGGTGCCGGCCGCACGGGTCGGGCGCAGCGGGTGGCTGCACCCCAACCGTCAGGCCGCGAACGAGCCCACCCACTTCGAGCCCGCCGCCGAGTTCCTCGAGGAGCTCATCGAAGAAGACCGCCGTCGCGCGCGGCTGCGGCGCGTGGGCTGGTTCGTCGGGTTCGCGCTCGTGGTCGCCGCGATCGTGGTCGGGCTGGTGCTCGCCTACAACTGGACGCAGACGCGCTACTTCGTCGGAGCCGACGACGACACGGTCGTCGTCTACCGCGGCATCCAGCAATCCATCGGCCCGATCACGCTCTCGACGCCGTACGAAGACACGCAGATCCCTCTGGCCGACCTGCCCGACTTCGACCGCGCGACCGTCGAGGGCACCATCTCGGCGCGCTCGCTGTCGGACGCGCAGCTGATCGTCGCGAGACTGCGCGAGACCTCGGGGGTGGGGGAATGATGACCACGGCCACAGACGGCAAGCCCACGACCGACACCACCGTCATGAAGGCGCTGCGGCGCCTGCGGGTGCCGCAGACGCAGCGCAACCGCGAGCTCGGACTGCTCGTCTTCGCGCTCGTGATCGTCGCGGGCGCCGTCGCACTCGTCGAGCTCGGCACCTCCGGCACCCTGAACCCGCAGATCTTCTACTACGCGGGCATCCCCGCGGCCCTGGCGATCTCGCTGCACATCGTGCTGCGGCTGCGGGCGCGCGCCGCCGACCCGTTCGTCCTCCCGATCGCGACGCTGCTCACCGGCCTCGGGATCGCCGAGATCTACCGTCTCGACATCGCGAACGACCGGCTCGGCTGGGACGCCTTCTCGGCCCGGCAGCTCGTCTGGGCGGCCATCGCCACCGCCGGAGCCCTCGCGATCGTGCTGCTGCTGCGCAACTACCGCGTGCTGTTCCGCTACACGTACGTCTTCGGCTTCGCCGGCATCGCGCTCCTGATGCTTCCCTTCATCCCCGGACTCGGTCTCGCCGGCGCCAACGCCAGCGTCTGGATCTCGGTCGGCGGCCTCTTCCAGTTCCAGCCGGGCGAGCTCGGAAAGATCGCCCTCGCGATTTTCTTCGCCGGCTACCTCGTTCGAACGCGCGAGAGTCTGACCTCCGTCGGCACCCGCTTCCTCGGCATGACGTGGCCCCGCGCGCGCGAGCTCGGCCCGCTCCTGGTGATCTGGCTGATCTCGCTCGGCATCATCGTGCTCCAGCGCGACCTCGGCACGGGACTGCTGATCTTCGGCATGTTCGTCGCCATGCTCTACGTCGCCACGGGGAAGACGAGCTGGGTCGTGATCGGTGTGACCCTCGCCGTGGCAGGAGCCGTGCTCGCCTCCCAGGTGCTCACCTACGTGGGCTGGCGGTTCGCCAACTGGCTCAACGCCTTCGACACCGAGATCATCGACCGCGTCGGCGGGAGCTTCCAGCTCGTGCAGGGCATCTTCGGCCTCGCTCAGGGCGGTCTCATCGGCACCGGGCTCGGCCAGGGCCGCCCCTACCTCACGCCCGTCGCGGAGAGCGACTACATCTTCCCGAGTCTCGGCGAAGAACTCGGCCTCGTCGGCGTCTTCGCGATCCTCGCGCTGTACATGGTGTTCGCCAGCCGCGGCATCCGCATCGGCGTCGCCGGTCAAGACGACTTCGGCAAGCTGCTCGCGGTGGGCCTGTCGTTCACGATCGCGCTGCAGGTGTTCATCATGGTCGGCGGCGTGACCCGGCTCATCCCGCTCACCGGTCTGACGACGCCCTTCCTCGCCGCGGGCGGCTCCTCGCTGATCGCGAACTGGCTGATCGTCGCGATCCTGCTCAGAATCTCGGATGCTGTGCGCAGCCGCCCCCGGGTGGTCATCGGATGAACGTGCAGCCCACCACGACCACGCACCGAACGACGAAGGGAGGCACGACCCGATGACGAAAGAGCTTCGCCGTCTGAGCATCGTGATGCTCCTGATGTTCATCGCGCTGTTCGCCTCCACGAGCGTGATCCAGGTCGTCCAGTCGGGGTCGCTCGCCGAGAACCCCCAGAACACCCGCGCACGCTACGACTCCTACGAAGTGCAGCGGGGGTCGATCATCGTCGACGGCACCGCGATCGCCTCCTCCGTGCCCGCCGACGACGTGTACCGCTGGCAGCGCCTCTACGTCGACGCCGACATGTGGGCGCCGGTCACCGGCTACCTCAACCCCGTGCTCGACTCACGCACGGGTCTCGAGCAGACCGAGAACAGGGCCCTGAGCGGCACCGCGCCCGAGCAGTTCCTGCAGCGCATCGACCAGATCGTCACCGGGCAGGCGGCCCGCGGGTCGAACATCGTGCTCTCGCTCGACGGCGAGGTGCAGCGCGCGGCCTATGACGCTCTCGGCGACCTGCAGGGCGCCGTCGTCGCGATCGAGCCGAGCACCGGACGCATCCTCGCAATGGTCACCAGCCCGAGCTTCGACACGAACGCCCTGGCATCCCACGACGTCGCCGCCGTGAACGCGGCCGACGCTCAACTGCAGGCAGACCCCAGCAATCCGTTGTTCAACCGCGCGATCGGCGGCAACCTGAACCCGCCCGGTTCGACGTTCAAGCTCGTCGTCGCCTCGGCCGCCCTCGCCAGCGGCGAATGGACGCCTCAGTCGACGCTGCCCAACGTCTCGAGCTACACGCTCCCGGGCACGTCGACCTCCATCAGCAACGCCGGCAGCGGCGCGTGCGGCGGCGGCGACACCGTCACGATCGCCGACGCGCTCCGCCTGAGCTGCAACATTCCGTTCGCGGAGCTCGCCGTGGAGCTCGGTCAAGACGCCATCCGCACCGAGGCCGAGAAGTACGGATTCAACTCGACGTTCGAGATCCCCCTGGCAACGACCGCCTCGGCGTACCCGCGCCTCGAAGACGACGCACGCACGGCGCTGTCCGGCTACGGCCAGGGCGATGTGCGCGCGACGCCACTGCAGATGGCGATGGTGTCGGCGGGTATCGCGAACGGCGGCGTCGTGATGAATCCGCGCATGATCGACTCGGTCATCGCACCCGACCTGTCGGTGCAGGAAACGGCCACCGACAGCGAGTACGGCCGCGCTCTGGACGAGGCTCTCGCCGACGAGATGGTCGGCATGATGCTCGCCAATGTCAGTGACGGCGCGGCGTCCGGTGCAAGAATAGACGGGGTCGAGGTCGGCGGAAAGACTGGCACCGCGGAGAACGGCGACAACTCGCCGTACACGCTGTGGTTCACCGGATTCGCCCCCGCGGACGACCCCCAGGTCGCGGTAGCGGTAGTCGTCGAAGACGGCGGTGGTAAGGGACAGTCGGGCAGCGGGAACACCCTCGCGGCACCGATTGCGAAGAAGGTCATGGAGGCGGTGCTGGGAAGATGAGACCAACACAGGGTGCGACCTTCGGAGGACGCTACGAACTGGACTCGCGGATCGCTATCGGCGGGATGGGCGAGGTCTGGGAAGCGACCGACCACGTCATCGGCCGCACGGTCGCGATCAAGATCCTCAAAGACGAGTACATGGGCGACCCGGGGTTCCTCGAGCGCTTCCGCGCCGAGGCCCGCCACGCCGCACTCGTCAACCACGAAGGCATCGCGAGCGTCTTCGACTACGGCGAGGAAGACGGCAGCGCCTTCCTGGTGATGGAACTGGTTCCGGGCGAAGCCCTGTCCACCATCATCGAGCGCGAGGGCTCCCTGTCGACCGACAAGACGCTCGACATCGTCGCGCAGACCGCGTCGGCACTTCAGGCCGCCCACGCCGCGGGTCTCGTCCACCGCGACATCAAGCCGGGGAACCTCCTCATCACCCCCGACGGTCGCGTGAAGATCACCGACTTCGGCATCGCCCGCATCGCCGACCAGGTGCCGCTGACGGCTACCGGTCAGGTCATGGGCACCGTGCAGTACCTTTCGCCCGAGCAGGCCTCGGGACACGCGGCGTCGCCGGCCACCGACATCTACTCGCTCGGCATCGTGGCCTACGAAGCCCTCGCCGGAAAGCGCCCCTTCACGGGCGAGTCGCAGGTCGCCATCGCGATGGCGCAGATCAATGAGACGCCGGCACCTCTTCCGCCGACCGTCGCCGTGCCGGTGCAGAACCTCGTGATGGCGATGATCGCGAAGAAGCCGGAGGAGCGCCCTGCCTCCGCCGCGGCGGTCGCCCGCGCAGCATCCGCTCTGCGTCGCGGTGATCTCACGGCAGCCACCGCCGCCGTCCCCGCCATCGCCGGAGCCGCCGGCGCAGACGAACTCACGCAGCTGCTCACCCCCGGTTCCGACACGTCCGCCGCCACGCGCCTGATGGCCGCGCCCGCGGTCGTCGACGTGGCGGACGACACGCTGACCGACGAGCCGAAGAAGAAGCGCAGCCCGTGGACGTGGCCACTGATCGCGCTCATCGTGCTGCTCGTGCTGGTCATCGGCGGCACGATCTTCGCGATGGTCGTCAACAACGACCCCGCACCCGATCCGACCACGTCTTCGGCGACCCCGCCGCGTTCGCCGAGTCCTAGCCAGTCCAGTGCGACTCCGGCCCCGTCCCCCTCCGAGACCCGGGTCGACGTGAGCTCCCTCGGCCTCGTCGGCCAGACGTGCGACGCGGCGCGAGGGATCCTCGAAGAAGCCGGGCTCGTCGCCAACTGCCAGCCGGGCAACGCCGCGACCAGCGAAGACCAGGTCGGCGTCGTCTACTCGGTGAACCCGACCGGCGGCGTCGCAGAGGGCGCGACGATCACGGTCACCACCTACGCCGAGCAGACCCCCATGCCGACCCCGGGCAACCCCACGCTGCCGGCGTCGGTGACCCCGTCGAGCACGGCGACGGTGAACTGGACCGGATACAGCTGCCCGGCCGGAACGCCGACCGTCAGCGCCTACACGCTCACCGCCATCAACGGCGTGTTCGCGACGAACGGGCAGTCGACGGCCGTCTTCGGTCCGAACGACCGCAACGCGCAGATCGAGATCGCCAACGCGCCCGGCCAGACGCTCACGGTCAGCTACACGGTCACGTGCACGGGAAGCAACACGGAGCGAACCTCGGGATCGTCGGCGGAGGCCAACGCGCCGATCGCCGCGCCCAACACTCCGAGCCCGACCACGAGCTCCACTCCGTGACCTCGGAACCGCGCGTCCTGTCAGGGCGCTATCGCGTTGACGACCTCATCGGCCGCGGCGGGATGGCGACGGTCTATCGCGGATACGACCTGACCCTCGGACGCGCGGTCGCGATCAAGATCCTCAAGCGCGAACTCGCCGACAACGCCGCGTTCCGCACGCGGTTCCGCCTCGAGGCCCAGGCGGCCTCGCGCATGGCGCACCCGACGATCGTTCGCGTCTTCGATGCGGGCGAGGCCACCGAGGTCGGCGCCGACGGTCAGGCGCGACCCGTGCCCTACATCGTGATGGAGCTCGTGCACGGCTCCCTGCTGAAAGACGTCATCGACCAGGGGCCGGTGCCGACCGCAGACGCCCTCCGCTACGTCGACGGCATCCTCGAGGCGCTCGAGTACTCGCACCGCGCCGGCGTCGTACATCGAGACATCAAGCCCGGCAACGTCATGATCACCGACGCCTCCGAGGAGCACAGCTCCGGGTCGACCGCCGAAGCCGAGCGCGGCGAGGTGAAGGTCATGGACTTCGGCATCGCCCGGGCCGTCTCCGACTCGTCGTCGACCGTCGCCGAGACGACCGCGATCATCGGAACGGCCGCCTACTTCTCGCCCGAGCAGGCGAAGGGCGAACCGGTCGACGCCCGCGCCGACCTCTACTCCACGGGCGTCGTGCTGTACGAACTCCTCACCGGACGCCCGCCCTTCCGGGGCGACACCCCGGTGGCCGTCGCCTACCAGCACGTCAGCGAGACCCCCGTACCGCCGTCCGAGCTGAACGAGTCGGTGCCCCGCGGTCTCGACGCCGTGGTGCTCCGTGCGCTGGCGAAAGACCCCTTCCAGCGGTACCCGGATGCTGCGGCTTTCCGCGAGGCACTCGACGCCGCGGTCGGTGGCAAGGCCCCGACGAAACGACAGCTCGGCGCGCTGACGAGCGAACTGTACGGGCCCAATCCGCGACAGGCCGCGGAGACGGCACGATCGCTCCGTCAGCTCAGCACCGACACCACGATGCGTCGTACCCAGGCGGGTCCCCCGGTCGCGTGGGTGTGGGCGGGTGTCGCGCTGCTCGCGGTGCTCCTCGTCTCGGTGCTTTTCTGGGTGCTCTCGATCAGGCCGGCCGACGAGGTCCCGAGCAGCGCACGCGTCGTGCCCGACATCGTCGACATGGCCTACGACCGCGCCGCAGACGTGCTCAGCGAGAACGATCTTCGTGCGTCCCGCGTGAACGAACCGAGCGACTCCGTGACGGAGGGCAACGTCATCCGCACCGACCCCGGCTCGGGTGAGTCCGTCAGTGCGCAGCAGTTGATCACGGTCTACGTCTCGCAGGGCGAGGCCACCTCGACCGTCCCCCCTCTCACCGGCATCTCGGAAGACGCGGCACGTACCGCCCTCGCCGAAGCCGGACTCACCATCGGCACGATCACCCAGCGCAACGACCCCGGGGCGGCGGCCGGCACGGTACTCGAGGCCGACCAGGTCGCGGGCGCGAAGGTCGGCGTCGGCAGCACCGTCAACCTCGTCGTCGCGAGCGGCAGAGTGGTGATCGTCGACTACACGGGCTACACGGTGGACGCGGCGAAGCGCCTGCTCGAGAGCGCCGACATCGGTCTCACCGTCCTGACGGAGCAAGACCCCAGTTGCCCCACGACGAACCCGCCGACCGTGCGCACGCAGTCGCTCGCTCCGGGTGAGGTTCCCGTGCGTTCGGAGATCGTGCTGATCAGCTGCTCCGGCTGACTTCGCGCTGAGCGGAGTCCGACCGCCGCGGTCGCAGCATCCGCCCTCGCTCTGCGGCCCCGACGCTCCCGGCTGCCTCCAGCCAGTTGCCGAGAAGACGATGTCCGCCGACGGTGAGGATGCTCTCGGGATGGAACTGCACGCCCCACATCGGCAGGCTGCGGTGGGCGAGGGCCATCACGACGCCCGACTCGGTGCGGGCGGTCACGACGATCTCGCTCGGGAGCGAGGCCTCGTCGACGGCGAGGGAGTGATACCTCGTCGCGGTGAAGGGGTCGGGGAGTCCGGCGAACAGGATGCTGTCGTCATGCCGCACCTCGGAGGTCATTCCGTGCATGAGTTCGGGCGCGTGGACGATGCGCGCCCCGTAGGCGGCACCGATGGCCTGGTGCCCGAGGCAGACGCCGAGGAGCGGGAGGCGGCGTTCGGCGGCGTTCGTGACCACGGCGATCGACGCCCCGGCGTCGGCAGGATCACCCGGACCCGGCGAGACCAGCACCGCATCGTGATGCGAGAGCTCCACCGCCGGATCGATCGCGTCAGCCTCGACCATGGTGACGATCGCACCCAGTTCAGCCAGGTAGTCGACGAGGGTGTGGACGAAACTGTCGTGGTTGTCGACGACGAGGACGCGCAGCGCGCTCACCCGAAGGTCGGATCCTGCGGATTGACGAACGAGCTCACCCACGGGAAAGCGTAGAAGAAGAGCCCGTAGAGCGCCGCAGCAATCAGGATCAGGAGGATCAACAACCGCACGAACCACGGCCCGGGCAGCACCCGCCACAATGCGCCGTACATCACACCACCGCTTCCGTGAGTGAGGCGGGCGGGGTGCCGTCCGCTCTCGGGGTGAACGATTCGAAAAGTCCGTACCCGACGATGCGCTCCGCGAGCGAGAACATCGGGCTGCAACTGGTCAGCGTGATGTATCGCTCACCGGCCGGCACGTCGGGGGCCTGCGGCACGTCGAGCAGCACGTCGACCTCCGTGGGCTTCACGTACTGAAGGGTGCGGAAGCGGTAGGTGTACCACCCCTCCTGCGTCTCGATCACGATCGCGTCGCCGACGTGCAGCTCCGCGAGACGGTTGAACGGGGCACCGTAGGTCGTGCGGTGCGCGGCGACGGAGAAATTGCCCACCTGGCCCGGCATGGCGGCATCCGTGTAGTGACCGATGCGATCGGTGTCGAGCGTGCGGGCTCGCGTGGTTCCGCCGGCGATCTCACGCGAGTAGTCCGCCCCGAAGCGCGGGATATACATCACCGCGAACGTCTCGGCGTCGGCCGGCTGCGGCAGGATCGGCGGCTCGGCGGTGACGGGCTCCGCCTCGGGCACCGAGGGATCGGCGACCGGCGGAGCCGGGTCGTACTCCTGAGCCCAACTCTGAGAGAGCTCCTGGCTGGCGGCATTGGCTTGCGCGCCGGTGATCACGTCGCCGATCCACATCTGCCATGCGACGTAGAGGAAGATGATCACACCGGCGGTCATCAGCAGTTCACCGACGACACCGATGACCGAGACCCGACGACGGCGCTTCGGGGGCGGCGTCGCGCGACGCTCGCGGCGCGTGGCCGGTGGGGCGTCTTCAAGGGTCTGCACGCAGGGATTCTCCCACACCGTGATGAGTGGCACCGTGGAGTTAGACTGACGGCATGGCACGAACCACGAGTGGCGAAGACCCGATCGCCGAGCGCAGTGAGAGCGAAGCCGCACCGAATCCGGTGTGGTTCAAGCCCGTCATGATCGGGCTCATGCTCGTCGGGCTGGTCTGGGTTCTCTTCTTCTACCTGAGCAACATGCAGTACCCGATTCCCGGGATCGGCGCATGGAACTTGGTCATCGGCTTCGGAATCGCGTTCATCGGGTTCCTCATGACGACCCGCTGGCGCTGACACACCGAATTACACCCGTGTGATTCATCCCCAGGTGTGGATGGAACTGTGGATAACTTCTCAGCCGACCAATGACGGCACGGCGAGGAGACCGATGAGCACGACGCTGACGGCGACGAGCGACCCGATCTGCAGGGGTCGCTGCTTCGGCGCTCGCGTTCTCGCGTAGACGAACCCGACGAGTGCTCCGACGACCAGGCCACCGAGGTGCGCCTGCCAGGAGATGCCGACGGCGTTCAGCTCCGCGACGAACGATCCCGAGCCGATCGAGTTGATCAGCGCGAGCACGAACGGGAAAGCGAAGTTGATGCCGATCAGCACCGCGATGACGCGGATGTCGGCACCGATGTGGCGCCCGATGACGAGCAGCGCGCCGAACAGACCGAAGATCGCGCCCGAAGCTCCGACGACACTGGTCAGCGGCGCGAGCAGGGTCACTGCCACGGATCCGCCGAGCGCACTGATCAGGTACAGCGCGAGGAAACGGCCCTTACCCAGCATCGGCTCGAGACTGCGGCCGAGGATCCACAGAGTGAACATGTTGAGGGCCAGGTGCAGGAAGCTCGCGTGCGCGAGCGCTGCGGTGAGCACACGCCACGGCTGGAACGGGTAACCGGGCGTGACGAATCCACTGTTGAACACCAGCGTCGACTGGATCACCGGGCCGTAACCCGGGATCAGCGTCAGGATGTAGAACAGCGCGGTGATCGCGATGATCGCGAGGGTGACCACGGGTCGTCCGCTCGACACAGCGGCGAGGGCCTGGGGCCTCCGCGCCCAGCGACGCTCGGCCTTCCGCTGCACGGGCGTTCGAGCCTTCCGCTGCTCCGCCATGCACTCGGGGCAGATCACTCCCACGGCACCCTGCGTCTGGCACTCGGGACAGATCGTGCGCATGCATCGCTGGCACAGCACGAAGCTCTGCCGGTCGGGATGCCGGTAGCAGAAGTTGTCGCGGTTGCGACGGAACTCGTCCGTGGTCACCGGTGTGCGATCAGACGGAGACGACGTCGATCGACGAGATCACGACGGGCTCGACCGGACGGTCGCCGGCACCGGTCGGCACAGCGGCGATCGCGTCGACGACGGCCTTCGACGCGTCGTCGGCGACCTCGCCGAAGATGGTGTGCTTGCCCTGGAGCCACGGGGTCGGGTCGGTCGTGATGAAGAACTGCGAGCCGTTGGTGCCCTCGGCCTTGCCGGTGATGGCGTTGCGGCGCAGGCCGGCGTTGGCCATCGCGAGCTTGTAGGGAGCGGCGAAGTCGAGTTCGGGGCTGATCTCGTCGTCGAAGTTGTAGCCCGGGCCTCCGATGCCCTGTCCGAGCGGGTCGCCGCCCTGGATCATGAAGTTGGGGATGATGCGGTGGAAGATCACGTCGGAGTAGAGCGCGCCTTCGCCCGGCTTGCCGGTGCCCGGGTCGGTCCACGCCTGCGAACCGTCGGAGAGTCCCACGAAGTTCTGCACCGTGCGGGGTGCCTGGTCTCCGAAGAGGTTCACGACGATGTCGCCGTGGTTGGTGTGGATGGTCGCAACCGCGCTGTGGATAGGCATGGGTACATTCTCGCAGAGTTATAAGCAAGCCCCTCCGCCCGGAGAAGCCCGCTTCTGGCAGTATGGGTGCACACGTCCCATCTATCCGGGAGGGCATCATCGTGAGCCTCAGCCGTAAGCGCAAAAAGCAACTCCGCAAGCTTCAGGATCAGGCATCGAAGCTGTGGGAATCGCAGCAGGTCCTCGTCGGGGAGAGCGCGCACGTCGCGCGTGAAGCCGGACGCCAGTTGGGTTACTTCGGCCGCGAGCAGGTCGTACCCACCGTTCAGGATTCGTACCAGAAGTACGCCGCTCCCTACGTCGACCGCAGCGTCGACTACTCCAAGCACGTGCTGTCCGACAAGGTCGTGCCGGCCGCCGGCGCCGTCGTCGGATCCGCGCTGTCGGTGTGGGATGCCGCGCACGACACCCGCGACCGCATCGCCAAGGGACGCGGCCTCGAACTCCCCAACGCGAAGAAGTATGCAAAGCGCGCCGACAAGTACGGCAAGAAGGCGACCCGGAAGCTCTCGAAGAAGCTCTCCGTGCAGCCCCGCCATGACGGAATCAGCGCCGGTGGCGTGATCGCCATCATCCTCGGTGTCGCCGCTGCCGTGGGCGTGGCCTACGCCGCGTGGCAGACCCTGCGCGCCGACGACGAGCTGTGGGTGGCCGACGACCCGCTGCGCGCCCCCGACGCGTGACACCGGACCCCACGGAGCGCGTGCGCACGGCAGCCGCCGAGCGCGGGCTCGACATCGAGGTGCGAGAGCGCCCCGCGGCCCACAGCCTCGTCGACGCCGCCGCGCTCCTGGGGATCCGTCCCGCCGATATCGTCAAGACGCTGGTCGTCAAGCGGTCTGACGACACGTTCTTGTTCGCCTTGATCCCGGGCGATCGGGCCATCTCCTGGCCGAAGCTCCGGGCTATCGTCGGCGTCAACAAGCTCCGCCTTCCCGAACCGGAGCTCGCCCTCGAGGCGACCGGTTATGAGCGTGGAACGATCGTTCCGATCGGCAGCTCCACCGCGTGGCCCGTCTTCGCCGACGAGCGCATCGCGGGCACTCGAATCGCGATGGGCGCGGGCGCCCACGGATTCAGTCTGTTCGTCGACGCCGACGCCCTGATCGAGGCGTACGGCGCAACGGTCGCCGACATCTCCGGTGACCTTCCGGCGTCCTAGCGACCGGCCATCTTGAGGCCGATCTCGACGAGCTTGACCTTCTGCAGATGCCGTACATCGGGCAGGTCGAACCAGGCTGCGCGATCGGTGGAACCGTCGAGCTCGTTGCGCAGGCGTCCGCCGGTGATGCGCGCTCGATACACGATCCGCAGGGTGTGCAGCGGACCCGGAGCGTCGGCCGTCAGGCGACTCGACGCCGGTATCACCCGCGAATGGATACCGAGCAGGCTCTCGACCGAAACCCGATAGCCGGTTTCTTCACGCACCTCACGGCGCACTGCGTGCTCGGGATCCTCACCGGGTTCAAGACCCCCACCGGGGAGCGTCCACGCCGCCCGGCGTCCCTCGTTCCAGTGCGCCAGCAGCATCCGATCATCGGCGCCGATGACGACGGCGTAGGCGGCGACTCTGGTATCCATCCGATCCACATTACTCAGGCTCCTATGCTGGCGAGTGTGATGGCACCGCGTTCACCCGAAGCCGCCAGGCTTCTCTCGCTCGCGGCCGACTACATGTTGCGACACGGAGTCGGCGGAATCTCGCTCTCGCGCCTGGCCAAAGACATCGGATCGAACAATCGGATGCTTCTGTATTACTTCGGCTCGAAGGACGAACTGTTCACGGCCGCCATTCTCCGGGCGTACGAGCGATTCCCCGGTCTTCATGGCCTCATGGCCGCCCTGAGAGACGGCGACGGCGGACTCGAGGAGCGCATCGCCTACGGGTGGCGCACCATACGCGCGGCGGAGCATCGGGCCTACGTCGCGTTGCTGTTCGAGTCGTTCTCGATCGCCGTGCGTGAGCCGACCGAGAACAGGAGCCAGATCGCGGCGGTCGGGGCCGAATGGCCGGCCGGTCTCACCGATCTCTTCCTCGCACACGGGCGTGAACCCGCTGTGGCGCGGCGCGAAGCCACCCAGTTGCTCGCCCTCTGGCGTGGATTGCAGTTCACGCTCCTCGAAGGCACCGATATCGCCGAACTCGACGAAGCCCACGACCGCGCGGTCGCCGCGATGTTCGGCGGCGGAGGACGCACCGAGCGCTCAGAAGGGTGAGTTCACCGACGCATCCGCTCGCGGAGCGTCTCGCAGTCGACACGGTCGGCCAGGCGTCCGCGCTCTCGCAGGATCGGGAGCACGAGTTCTCCGAAAGCGGCGATGTCGCGGGTACCGAAGACGGGCTCGATGAGAAAGCCGTCGAGCCCGGTCTCTGCAGCCAGCGACTCGATGCCGTCGGCAACCTCGTGCGGATCGCCCACGATGCGAAACCCCCGGGTTCCCTTGCCCTTCAGGTCGTCGATGATCTCGCGCACGGTCGGCGCGGGCGCGCCGTTCGAGCCGAGGAACCGCTCGATGTTGCTCGTACCCATCTGGCCGACGGGGCCGCCCGCCTCGAGCACCTGATGAAGGGTGAGGTCGGGATCGAGGGCGAGGAGGTCGATGCCCGTATTGCCGGCGTACAGCGTCGCGACGACATCATCGGTCTGCATCGCGTCGAACTCCGCAGCCAGGCGGTGCGCCTCCTGCGATGTCTCGGCGACCACGACGGTGAGCCCCGACATGATCCGCGGGTCTTCGCGCCCCTGCTCTGCAGCGACCTCTCGGATGTGCGCCACGTTGCGGGCGGTGTGCGCGGGAACCGTGGCCTGCACGAAGACGCACTCGGCGTGGGTCGCGGCGAAGGCACGACCCGCCGGTGACGTCCCCGCCTGGAAGATGACGGGCGTCCGCTGCCGCGTCGGAGGCGCCCCGAAGTATCCGTCGCTGCGGTAGTGCTCCCCGTCGTAGGTCACCCGCGTGATCCCCGCGCGGTCCGCGTAGATCCCGCGCACCGGGTCGGCGACGAGAGCGTCATCCGACCACGACTCCTCCCAGTACTTCTTCGCGAGCTCGACGTACTCGGCCGCGATCGCGTAGCGCACGTCGTGCGGCACCATCTCGGTGTGCCCGAAGAGTTCGGCGACGGCGTTCTGCGAGGAGCCGGTCACGACGTTCCAGCCGAACCGTCCGTTCGAGATCGCGTCGAGCGTCGAGAACCGCCGCGCCAACTGCACCGGATGATCGACGCCCGTGTTCGCCGTGATCACGAACCCGAGTTCGGTGGTCTCACGCATCAGGATCGGGACGAGCCCCGCGGGGTCGTAGCCCGAGAAGTTGATCCCGCGTTCCACCGCGCCGAGGGCGATGTCGTCACCGAGGATCGGATAGCCGAAGCCGTCGGCGAAGAACAGGAAGTCGTACCCGGTCCGATCCATGATCCGCGCAATCTCGACCCAGTGCTGCGGGTCGGCGAAGTCGATCGAGTCGCTCAGCGGGTGCGGCCAGCTGAGGGTTCCCCCGATCTGGGGTCCGTAGACCTCGAAGACTCCGAAATGCAGGCTCACCGCGCGCCCTCCATCGAGATCCGATCCATGCCGCGATCCTTCCTTCGCTCTCTCTCGTCCGACCGACGAAGCGGTCGGTGACGAGAGGGTGCCGAGCGACCGACCCGAAATGAATCGATCAGTTCACACGGTAGGGGGCGGTTGTTTCGAGGGAATGACGCGACCTCGACGCGGGCGTAACGCCCCGAAGCTCGTCGCGCTTCCGAAGTGACCTCGCAGGTGCGAAGCCTGCAAGCCTCGAAGCGTGATCGTCGCGTGGCTTCGTCTACGCGGTGAAGTGGCGTCGTAGCCACAAGGACAGCCGCTGGCCGATGCCCCATCCGGGAACCTCCATGGAGCCGCGCCTGGTGGACGTGTGGACGAAGCCGCGATCATCTCGGATCAGCACCTGGCACCGCACCAGCACACGGGTCCCATGACTCGCCCCCTCAGTGCTCACCGAAAGGCTCGCCGCGCTCACCCACGCGGGATCGATCCTGCGCACCGCTAGGTGCCTGGTGAAGTCACCGCGCAGAAAGTGCGCCACCGACTCGACTTCCTTCGCGGGGGGTTCCACTGTGCCGTCAAGGAGGTCGAATGAATACGCAACCCCGTGACCGGCTCGCACCGCGAACGAGACGTGCGCGAGAGGCCAGTCGGGGTTGGCTGGGGAGTCAAAAATGAAGTGTCCGGTGATGCCGTCTGCAACGTCGGCGAGTTCACGTCTCCTAGGCACGTAACGCCCTCCTCCGTCCCTGCGCTCTCCACGCGCCGCTTCGCAGCGCGCGGAGCCTCGGCGCCGGGGCCCATCGAACGCTCGCTTCGCTCGCCGTTCGAATCCCCGATCCCGAAGACGGGAAAAGCGGCCGCCCTGTCGGGCGACCGCTTTCCCATCTGTGGAGCCTAGGAGATTCGAACTCCTGACATCCTGCTTGCAAAGCAGGCGCTCTACCAACTGAGCTAAGGCCCCGGGGCTGTTGTGGGGCTACCAGGACTTGAACCTGGGACCTCTTCATTATCAGTGAAGCGCTCTAACCGCCTGAGCTATAGCCCCGAACTACATTGACGCAACAAGTCGTCAACCTCGAAGACTTTACCGGAACCGCGACGAATTCACGAATCGGTACCGCGCCGGTCCGCTGTGCAACGCCGCGGTTTGGTTCACTGATCAGGTGACCTCAGAAACTCCCGCACACGACGGCGAAGAACACGGCACGGGGATCGGCCGCCGGCTCAACTGGCTTCGAGCCGGCGTGCTCGGTGCGAACGACGGCATCGTCTCCGTCGCGTCGCTCGTCGTCGGCGTCGCGGGCGCCGGTGCCGGCATACCCGCGATCCTGGCGGCGGGTATCGCGGGGCTCGTGGGTGGCGCCATCTCGATGGCCCTGGGCGAGTACGTCTCGGTCAGCAGTCAGCGCGACAGCGAACGCGCGCTCATCGCGCAGGAGAAGCGTGAGCTGCGGGACATGCCGGAGGAGGAGTTGGGGGAGCTGGCGCTGATGTATCGCCGACGCGGGCTGTCGGAGGCGACCGCCGAACAGGTCGCCCGAGAGCTGACCGCGCACGACGCACTCGCCGCGCACCTCGAGGTCGAGCTCCACATCGACCAGGACGACCTCGTCAGTCCCTGGCAGGCCGCCGCGTCGTCCGCGCTCGCTTTCACCGTCGGCGCGCTGCTCCCGCTGCTGGCGATCCTGCTTCCGGCGCCGGAGTGGCGCGTGCCCGTGACGGCCGTGGCAGTGCTGGTCGCCCTTGCGATCACGGGGACCATCAGCGCGCGACTGGGTGGATCGTCCGCTCCTCGCGCCGTCGTGCGACTGGTCGTCGGCGGCGCGCTCGCACTGGCTGCTACCTATGCGATCGGTGCACTCCTGGGGACCACCGGCGTCGTGTGACGCCGAGACAGGATCAGTTCGAGGTGAAGCCGACGAGCAGACCGCCGCTCACCTTGACGGCGAGGTTGTAGATGCCAGCGATGACCGCGCCGAGCACGGTCACGACGATGAGATTCAGGATGGCGACGATCGCTGCGAAAGCCATCACCTGCGGCAGGCCGATGAAGGTCTTGATCGACACACCGCCGTCGGAGAAGCTCGTGAAGAACTCGTCGACCTGATCGATCAGACCCGTCGTGTTGACGACCATGAACACCAGGAAGAACGACACCACGGTGACGATCGCGAGCGCGACCGCCGCGAGGAACGACAGCTTCACTGCCGACCAGAAGTCGACGTAGACCAGACGCAGGCGAACCTGCTTCGCGGTCGTCTTGTGCGTCGATTTCTTGGCGAGCTTGTCGGCTACCGTGCTCATTCGTCCGCGCTTTCCTCAGGTGTCTCGGTCGGCTCTTCGACAGACTCGGTTGTGGGCTCGGGTGCAGGATCTGCGACCACGTCGGCATCTCCGTCGGATTCGGATGCTTCAGCCAGGCCGCGCTCTCCGTTCCGGGCGATCGCGATGATGCGATCATCGCCTCCGGCACGTGCGAACACGACTCCCATCGTGTCACGACCCTTGGCGGGCACCTCGGCCACGGCAGAGCGTACCACCTTGCCGCTGGCAAGAACCACAAGGATCTCGTCGTCCGCGGAGGCGATGAGGCCGCCCGCGAGATCGCCTCGATCGTCGCTCAGACGCGCGACTTTGATGCCGAGTCCGCCGCGGCTCTGGGTGCGGTACTGGTCGACCGCGGTGCGCTTGGCGTAGCCACCCTCGGTCACGACGAAGACGAATCCGTCGTCGCTGACGAGCGACGCGGACAGCAGGCTGTCGTCGCCACGGAACGACATGCCCTTCACGCCCTCGGTCGCGCGTCCCATCGGACGCAACGAGTCGTCGGTCGCGGTGAACCGGAGTGACATGCCGTGCCGGCTGATGAGGAAGACGTCATCACCCTCATCGGTGAGCAGGGCGCTGACGAGCTCGTCGCCGTCCTCCTCGTCTGCGCCGCGCAGCTTGATCGCGATGACACCGCCCTGACGGTTGGTGTCGTATTCGGTGAGTCGCGTCTTCTTGACGAGGCCGCCACGCGTGGCCAGCACGAGATAGGTCGCGACGTCGTAGTCGCGGATGTCGAGGATCTGGGCGATCTCTTCGTCGGGCTGCAGCGCGAGAAGGTTCGCAACGTGCTGACCCTTCGCGTCACGACCGGCTTCCGGAACCTCGTAGGCCTTGGACCGGTAGACGCGACCCTTGTTGGTGAAGAAGAGCAGCCAGTGGTGCGTGGTGGTGACGAAGAAGTGCTCGACCACGTCGTCCGCGCGCAGCTGGGCACCCTTCACACCCTTGCCGCCGCGGTGCTGCGAGCGGTAGTTGTCGCTGCGCGTGCGCTTGATGTAGCCCTCGCGCGTGACGGTGACGACCATCTCTTCCTCGGGGATGAGATCTTCGATCGACATGTCTCCGTCGTAGCCCGGGAGGATCTCGGTGCGACGGTCATCGCCGTACTTCGACACGATCTCGGTGAGCTCGTCGCGGATGATGGAACGCTGGCGGGCGGGGTCGGCGAGGATCGCCTTGAAGTCGGCGATCTGCAGCTCGAGTTCGGTCGCTTCGTCGATGATCTTCTGACGCTCGAGAGCAGCCAGTCGACGCAGCTGCATCTGGAGGATCGCGTCTGCCTGGAGACCGTCGATATCCAGCAGCTCGATCAAGCCGGTGCGGGCGTCGTCCACCGTGGGGGAGCGCCGGATGAGCGCGATGACCTCATCGAGGGCATCGAGCGCCTTCAGGTATCCGCGCAGGATATGAGCGCGCTCTTCGGCCTTGCGCAGACGGAAGGTCGTGCGCCGCACGATGACGTCTACCTGGTGCGCGATCCAGTAGCTGATGAACCCGTCGAGAGGCAGAGTGCGGGGCACCCCGTCGACGATCGCGAGCATGTTGGCGCCGAAGTTGTCCTGCAGCTGCGTGTGCTTGTACAGGTTGTTCAGCACGACCTTGGCCACCGCGTCGCGCTTCAGCACGATCACGAGGCGCTGACCGGTGCGGTCGGAGCTCTCGTCGCGGATGTCGGCGATCCCGGTGATCTTGCCATCGCGCGCCAGGTCGCGGATCTTCACCGCGACGTTGTCGGGGTTGACCTGATAGGGCAGCTCAGTGATCACGAGGCACGTACGGCCCTGGATCTCCTCGACGTTGACGACGGCGCGCATCGTGATCGAGCCGCGGCCCGTGCGGTACGCGTCTTTGATGCCCCGCGTTCCGAGGATTTGCGCCGCGGTGGGGAAGTCGGGCCCGGGGATGCGCTCCATGAGCGCTTCGAGCAGTTCTTCGCGGCTGGCCTCTGGGCGCTCGAGCGCCCAGAGCGCGCCGGCGGCGACCTCACGCAGGTTGTGGGGCGGGATGTTGGTCGCCATACCGACGGCGATACCCACCGAGCCGTTGACCAACAGATTCGGGAAGCGCGCCGGGAGCACGACGGGCTCCTGGGTCTGCCCGTCGTAGTTGTCCTCGAAGTCGACGGTCTCTTCTTCGATGTCGCGCACCATCTCGAGCGCGAGGGGAGCCATCTTCGTCTCGGTGTAGCGCGGGGCGGCCGCACCCTGGTTGCCCGGGGATCCGAAGTTCCCCTGTCCGAGAGCGAGGGGGTAACGCAACGACCACGGCTGGACGAGGCGCACGAGGGCGTCGTAGATCGGAGCGTCACCGTGCGGGTGGTACTGCCCCATGACCTCGCCCACGACACGGGCGCACTTCGAGAACGACTTGTCGGGGCGGAACCCGCCGTCGTACATGCCGTAGATGACGCGACGGTGCACGGGCTTGAGGCCGTCTTCGACACGCGGCAGCGCGCGACCGACGATGACACTCATCGCGTAGTCGAGATAGCTCCGCTGCATCTCGAGCTGCAGATCGACCTGGTCGATGCGGCCGTGGTTGTGCTCGGGGATCGAGCGTTCTTCGTCAGCCATGTGTTCTTTCCGTTGATCGGTCCCTGAGCGAGCTCGGGGGCGCGAGTGAACGCGTCAGATGTCGAGGAAGCGCACGTCTTTGGCGTTGCGCTGGATGAAGCCGCGACGCGACTCGACGTCTTCGCCCATGAGGACGGAGAAGATCTCGTCCGCCGCCGCGGCGTCGTCGATCGTCACCTGGAGGAGGGTGCGCGTCTGGGGGTCCATCGTGGTCTCCCACAGTTCCTTGGCGTTCATCTCGCCGAGACCCTTGTAGCGCTGGATTCCGTTGTCCTTGGGCACACGCTTGCCGCTGGCGATGCCCTCCGCGAGCAATGCGTCGCGCTCACGATCGCTGTACACGTATTCGTGCGGAGCGTTCGACCACTTCAAGCGGTAGAGCGGCGGCTGGCCGAGGTAGACGAACCCCGCCTCGATGAGGCCCCGCATGTAGCGGAACAGCAGCGTGAGAAGCAGGGTGGTGATGTGCTGGCCGTCGACGTCGGCATCGGCCATCAGCACGATCTTGTGATACCGCGCCTTCTCGATGTCGAAGTCCTCGCCGATGCCGGTGCCGAAGGCCTGGATCATCGCCTGCACCTCGTTGTTGCCGAGAGCACGATCCAGACGCGCGCGCTCGACGTTGAGGATCTTGCCGCGGAGGGCCAGGATCGCCTGGATGTGCGGGTCGCGACCCTGCACCGCCGAACCGCCGGCCGAGTCTCCCTCGACGAGGAAGATCTCACTGATCTTCGGGTCTTTGCTCGTGCAGTCCTTGAGCTTGTCGGGCATGGACGCCGACTCGAACACGCTCTTTCGACGCGCGGTCTCGCGCGCCTTGCGTGCCGCGAGGCGCGCGGTGTTCGCATCCATCGCCTTGCGGACGACGTTCTTGGCCTGCGTGGGATTGCGATCGAACCAGTCGCCGAGGCGGTCGCCCACGGCCTTCTGCACGTACGCCTTCGCCTCGGTGTTGCCAAGCTTGGTCTTCGTCTGACCCTCGAACTGCGGCTCGGAGAGCTTCACCGAGATGACGGCTGTGAGACCCTCGCGAACGTCCTCGCCGGAGAGGTTCTCGTCTTTCTCCTTGAGGAGGTTGTTCGCCCGTGCGTATTTGTTGACCAGAGCCGTGAGGGCCGCACGGAAACCTTCTTCGTGCGTTCCGCCCTCGTGGGTGTTGATCGTGTTGGCGAACGTGAAGACGTTCTCCGTGTAGCTCGTGGTCCACTGCATGGCCATCTCGAGCGCGATCTTGCGCTCGGTGTCTTCGGATTCGAAGTCGATGATCACGTCATTGACGACGTCTGCGCGGCGCACCTTGTTCAGGTACTCGACGTAGTCGACGAGCCCGCGCTCGTAGAGGAAGCTGTCGTTCGGGTGGTGCGGCGTTTCTTCGCCGTCTTCGCTCGCTTCGACCGAGATGGCATCCGGACGCTCATCGCGCAGCGTGATGCGGAGCCCCTTGTTGAGGAAGGCCATCTGCTGGAAGCGCGTGCGAAGGGTCTCGTAGTCGAAGTCGACCGTGTCGAAGATCGTGGCATCCGGCCAGAACGTGATGGTCGTACCGGTCGCGTCGCTCGGCTCTGCCTGAGCGAGGGGTGCCTCGGGCACGCCGCCGTTGCGGTACGACTGACGCCAGAAGTAGCCCTGACGCTGCACGGCGACCTCGAGACGCGAGGAGAGGGCGTTGACGACCGACGAGCCGACACCGTGCAGACCACCCGACACCGCGTATCCGCCGCCGCCGAACTTTCCGCCGGCGTGCAGCACGGTGAGAACGACCTCGACGGTCGACTTGCCCTCGGTGCGGTGCATGTCGACGGGGATGCCTCGACCGTTGTCGACGACGCGGACAGCGCCGTCTTCGAGGATCGTCACCTCGATCGTGTCGCAGTACCCGGCCAGGGCCTCATCGACCGAGTTGTCGACGATCTCATACACCAGGTGGTGGAGTCCTCGAGCACCGGTGGAGCCGATGTACATGCCGGGGCGCTTGCGAACCGCCTCGAGCCCTTCGAGTACCTGGATCTCATCGGCGCCGTAGTCGTTGTGAACTTTCTCTGCGGGCCGGGATTCGGGTTCTTCAGGAACGCTGTCGGGGTTCACGGACGTCATAGGTTTCGCGCGCTCCACATCGGTCATCGGTAACTCGGCCAGTCTACCCTGTGCCGGCAGGATCCCGACGCTTATACGCCTCTGTGACGCGATGAAAATGCCGTAACCAAGATCGGACCTAGCTCAACCGTAGGTATCGCGCGGACCACGGCCCTGAATCGCTCTGGGACCCCATTTCCAAGAGGGGACGTCAGGTCCGATGAAGCGGATGCTGTCGACCCCCGCCTCCGGGAACCGCCGGACGATCTCCGACAGGATCTGCGCGCGCATGAGCTGGAGTTGCTTGGCCCAGGCCGTCGAATCGGCCTGCACCGTCAGCATCCCGGCGTCGAGTGCCACCGGTCGCGTGTGCTTGGCCGTTTCGTCGCCGGCCACGTCATCCCACGTGCGGACGAGGTCTTCGCGGGCGAGGGCGGAGTTCCATCCCGCCGTCCGAGTCAAGTCGGCGAGCACGTCGCCGACACCGTGGGGATCGCGACCCGCCGTGAACGGAGCGTTCTCCTCGGAATCGGCCGAGCGTCGTTGCCGGCGCTTGCGCCGATAGGGAGAGGGCTCCAGTCCGCGCAGGCGGAGGTATGTCGCCATCGATTCGGGGAGATCCGCCTCGTCAGGCATCGGGGGCCTCGACGATCCGTCCGGAATCGACCCGCACCAGACGCGCGCGGAGTGCGTCGGGCACGTCTTCTTCCACCGCCGACGTCACGATGACCTGCTCATAGCCGCCGACCAGATCGGCCAGTCGCGACCGACGGCCGGCGTCGAGCTCGGCGAAGACGTCGTCGAGGATGAGCACCGGATCACCCAGACGCGACTCCGCTCGCAGCAGCTCGGCCGACGCGAGTCGCAGGGCGAGCGCGACCGACCACGATTCGCCGTGCGAAGCATAGCCCTTGACCGGCAGGCCCCGTACGCGCAGCACCAGATCATCTCGATGCGGGCCAACGAGGGTCAGCCCTCTCTCGAGTTCCGCGGGACGTCGCGCCGCGAGCGCGGCGCGGAACTGCTCTGCCAGAGAACCCGAGTCGGTCGATTCACCGTCGATCGATTCGTCGTCTTCAGGATCTCCGCCGCGAACCGAGAGCGCCCACTCGAGCCGCGGATCGTGATCGGCACCCGCGATAGCGGTGTAGGCGCCGGCGACGGGCGCCGCGAGGTCACGGGCCAGCGAGAGCCTCGCTTCGATGACCTCGGTACCGAGCGCGACGAGTTTGTCGTCCCACACGTCGAGAGTCGACAGAGCATCGCCGCGCACGCCGCGTGCTTTCGCGGATTTGAGCAGTGCGGTGCGCTGCTTGAGCACGCGGTCGTAGTCGCCGAGCACGCCGGCAAGACGGGGAGCGCGCTGCACGAGCAGCTGATCGGCGAATCTGCGACGGGCAGACGGGTCTCCTCGCACGATCTGGAGATCTTCGGGTGCGAACAGGATCACCTGCGCGTACCGCGGCAGCTCCGCCGTCTTCACGGCCGCGCCGTTGACCCGGGCCTTGTTGGCGCCCTGGCGGTTGACCTGCAATTCGAGCAGCACGCTTCTCTCGCCGTGCGCGAGGCGCGCTCGGACGATGGCGGCCTCCGCGCCGTCGCGAACCAGCGGGGCATCGTTCGATACCCGGTGCGACCCGAGGGTGGCGAGGTAGGCGATCGCCTCGGCGAGATTCGTCTTTCCCTGACCGTTGCGACCGACGAACACGTTGGCCCCGGGACCGAGTGACACGTCGGCGACCGCGTAGTTGCGGAAGTCGACGAGACTCAGCTGCTCCACGATCACCGGGGAAGCCTACCCGCGACGTCCGACGTCAGCGCAGGAGGAGGTTCGGCTGCAGCAGGTACTTGAACGACTCCTCGCCGCCCGATGTCTGGGGCGTGACCAGCACGGGGCTGAGCTTGTTGGCGTTCTCGCTCGACGTGAAGGTGACGCGCGCGAATTCGCTGCGGACCGCGCCGAGCGACTCGAGCAGGTACTGCGGGTTGAGCCCGAGGGTGACGTCCTCGCCGACGAGAGTCGCGTCGACCGATTCGGAGGCGCGCGCCTGCTCGGTGCCGGACGCATCCATCGAGACGCCGTCGGCGGTGAACGTGAAACGCAGCGGTGCGGAGCGGTCGAGCACGAGCGCGACACGACGAACCGCTTCGGCGAGCTCTGCCGTGTTGACCACCGCGTGGTGGTCAGTAGCTTCGGGGAAAAGCCGGCGGACCGGGGGGAAGTTGCCCTTGATCAGCAGCGATGTCACGGTCTTGTTGCCCGCGGTGAACGCGATGATCTCGCGGTCGCCCGAGCCGGAGAAGGCGATCGAGATGTCACCACCGTGGGCGAAGGTCTTGCCGACCTCCTGCAGGGTTCGTGCCGGGACGAGGGCCGTGGTCGGCTCGTCGGAGGCCGAGGTTCCGCCGTCCCAGGGGATCTCGCGGAGCGCAACGCGGTAGCGGTCGGTGGCCACCAGGCTCAAGCGCGTTCCCGACACCTCGAGCTGCACGCCGGTGAGAACCGGGGTGACATCGTCGCGCGACGCGGCGAAGGCGACCTGCGCGATGGCCGTCGCGAAGTCTTCGGAGGGAACGAGGCCGGACTCGCCATTGACCTCGGGAATGGCGGGATATTCCTGAACCGGCATCGATGCCAGCGTGAAACGCGCCGAACCGCAGGTGAGCACGATTCCGCCGTCATCGTCGACGACGATCTGGATCGGCGCGTTGGGCAGGCGGCTCGCGATCTCGGACAGCAGACGCCCGTGGACGAGGATCGTGCCCGGTTCGTCGACGGTCGCCTCGATGGTGGTGCGGGCGGATGCTTCGTAGTCGAAAGCGGCGAGCGACAGACCCTCGTCGCTCGCTTCGATCAAGACTCCCGCAAGGATCGGCTGCGGGTTCCGCTGCGGCAGGAGCTTGACGACGAACGACACGGCTTCGCTGAACACATCACGATTGACGTGAAATTTCACGGGTGCTCCCTCGACGTCGGGCTTGGGTTACTCATGCTAGTGCCCGCTCCCGGATGATCCGGAAAGCCCGTTGCCGCCGTAAAGGTGATCGACCCGGCTTGCTTAACAATTTTTGTTCTTCATCTTGTTAACAGCTGTGGAAACTGTGGACAACTCGGTGGATACCTGTCGCGACATGGGAACTACACGCGTGTGAGATGTGGACTCGGTGCGGAAACCGCCCCCAACATGTCGTCGTCGGGATCACAGCATCCGAGGCTCTGTCCACAGGTCTGTCGAATCCGTACACATCCCGCGCACGGGAAATCGTAGTTATCCACACGTTTTCCACATGTGCAGAACGTCGTTCGAGAACCCCTCTGAGGGGCCGTCTGCGCACGAAAGAGCCCCCGAGACCCGTGGAAGGGGGTCACAGGGGCTCAGTCGGAGAGGATCAGCGGGACCGGCCGAGCTGCGTGGTGATCTCCGTCACCTGGTTGTAGATCGATCGGCGCTCCTTCATGAGGTCGCTGATCTTCTTATAGGCGTACATCACGGTGGTGTGGTCGCGGTTCCCGAACAGCTGACCGATCTTCGGCAGTGACAGGCTCGTGCGCTCCCGGCACAGGTACATCGCGATCTGACGGGCGATCGCGATCGACTGCGAGCGACTCGACCCGTACAGATCGTCGACCGACAGCTTGAAGTACTGAGCGGTCGCCGTGATGATGTCGGTCGGTGAGACGACGTTCTGGTCGTCCTGATCGATGATGTCGCGCAGCACCGTCTGGGCGAGGGACATGTCGAGCGTCGAGCGGTTCAGGCTGGCGAACGCCGAGACACGGATGAGTGCGCCCTCTAGTTCACGGATGTTCGACGACACCACGGTCGCGATGTACTCCATGACCTCGTCGGGAATCTGCAGTCGCTCGCTCTGTGCCTTCTTGCGCAGGATGGCGATACGCGTCTCGAGGTCGGGTGCCTGGACGTCGGTGATGAGGCCCCACTCGAAGCGGCTGCGCATGCGGTCTTCGAAGCCGGTGAGGTGCTTGGGGGGCACATCGCTCGTGATCACGACCTGCTTGTCGTGGTCATGGAGCGTATTGAAGGTGTGGAAGAACGCTTCCTGGGTCTCGGCGCGACCCTGCAGGAACTGGATGTCGTCGATCAGCAGGATGTCGACATCGCGGTACCTGGCCTGGAACGCCGAGCCGCGGTTATTCACGATCGAGTTGATGAAGTCGTTCGTGAACTCTTCGCTGGAGACATAGCGCACGCGGATGCCGGCGTACATGCTCACGGCATAGTCACCGATGGCGTGCAGGAGGTGTGTCTTGCCCAGTCCGGAGTCGCCGTAGATGAAGAGCGGGTTGTACGCCTTCGCGGGGGCCTCGGCGACCGCGACCGCCGCGGCGTGGGCGAAACGGTTGGACTGCCCGATGACGAAGTTGTCGAACGTGTACTTCGGGTTGAGGCGGGTGTCGTTGCGGGAGGCGGGGGACGCGGACTCGGACGTATCGTCCATGTTCGGTCGCGAGTGGGGAACCGTCGCGGGCGCGGGCGTGGGGGCCGGCTCGTGGTCGATCTCCGGATGCGGCGAGTTCGCCGGCGAGCTGAGATGAGCGTCGATGAGGTCGGGGTTCACGGCGACCCGGAAGGATGCGGCGGGCTCGGGTGCCTCGACCCGGGTGAGGGCCTCGAGCAGGGGCAGCCGAAGACGCTTGTTGATCTGCGCTGCGGTCAGATCGTTCGGTACGTCGAGGTACAGAACGCCGGCGTAGACACCGCTGGGCACGACGAGGTTGAGGAACCCCCGGAGCTGGGGAGTCACGCGGTCGTCCCGGTCGAGCATCTCGAGAACCGCGGGCCAAATGGGGACGTCGGCGACCTCGTTCGGTGACATCGTCCCCCCGGGAGCTCGCGCGTCTCAGATCGACGGGCGCGCCGAACCTGTGGATAACTATCGGAGACACACGTTAGTCAGCGGTCGTCACGAGAGCAAAACCCACTGTAGATCCGGGCGGCGTGTCATTGCCAGGGGGAACCCCACAGGTTGGGGATAATCGCTCTTTGGCCTCGATCGGGTTTGAGTTCTCAGGAAGTCCGGCTTAGTCTTAGTCGGTTGACTTATGCCCTCGTGGCAGTCCCCACCGTCTGGGCCCGGATGATCGCCCGGGCGGCATCCGATACCGGAGTTATCTCATGAGCAAGCGTACGTTCCAGCCCAACAACCGCCGTCGCGCCAAGAAGCACGGCTTCCGTGCCCGCATGCACACGCGTGCCGGTCGCGCCATCCTCTCGGCTCGGCGCGCCAAGGGGCGCACCGAGCTCTCGGCCTGACCTCACTCGGTCTCACCCACCCCGTGCTCGCGAAGCCGAACCGACTCACGCGCGGATCGGACTATAAAGCCATCGTCCGGCGCGGTGCTCGGTGTGCGGGAACGCACACCGTCACCTACGTGGGCGGTGGCGGCGACGCGCCGGCTCGTTTCGGTTTCATCGTGAGCCGACAGGTCGGTTCGGCAGTCACGCGCAATCTCGTCCGGCGTCGGCTGAAGGCCGTGTGCGCGGAGGCTCTCGAGGTCGTTCGCCCCGGGGCAGATGTCGTGATCCGTGCTTTGCCCGGTTCAGCGACGGCAGACTTCGCGGAACTGCGTGACGACGTCGTCCGCTGTCTGAAGCGGAGGGCCGTATGAGCACCTCCACTCTGCCGACCTCGTCGACGGGGAACGGACACTGGGTCGCATCCGATCTCGTGCGCTCGGTTCCTCTCGTGCCGCGCAACACGGCGCTGAGTGTTCTCCACGCATATCGCGCGACGATCTCCCACGTCTATGGCGACGTGTGCAAGTACTACCCCTCTTGTTCGGCGTACGCGGTTGGTGCGGTGCAGCAGCACGGGGTCGTGAAAGGCGTGGTTCTGGCGGCCGCGCGACTCGCCCGATGTCATCCCTGGGCTCAGGGTGGCATCGACGACGTGCCGCCTCACCGCGCCTTCCGCTATGAGCTCACCCGGCACGGCTTCGTCGTGCCCCCTGGAAAGGACTGACTCTTGGGCTTCGACCTGATTGGAACCATCCTCTGGCCACTGAAGTGGCTGGTCGAACTCGTGCTGGTCGCGTGGCACTGGGTGTTCACGGCGATCGGCATGGCGCCCGCAGCGGGCCTGACGTGGGTGCTTTCGATCGTCGGTCTGGTGATCGTCGTGCGCGCCGCGCTGATTCCGCTGTTCGTCCGTCAGATCAAGAGCCAGCGAAAGATGATGGAAATCGCTCCTGAACTGCGAAAAGTTCAGGAGAAATATCGCGGCAAGAAGGATCAGCTCTCTCGTGAGGCCATGAGCCGGGAGACCATGGCGCTCTACAAGAAGCACGGCACGACACCGGTGTCGAGCTGCTTGCCTCTGCTCGTGCAGATGCCTGTGTTCTTCGCGCTGTTCAGCGTGCTCAACGACGTGCAGAAGATCGCGACCAATCCCAGCTTCAGTGGTGTCGGGCTCCTTGACAACCGGCTCACGCAGGAGTTCTACGACGCCAAGCTCTTCGACGTCGCTTCGCTGCACGTCAACCTGACGACGGCATGGAGCCAGCCCGACGGCCAGGTGTCGGTCATCATCCTGATCATCCTCGTGGTGCTCATGATCTCGTCGCAGTTCTTCACCCAGCTGCAGATCATCTCGAAGAACCTGTCCCCCGAGGCCAAGACCGGCCAGGCCTACCAGATGCAGCGCGTCATGCTCTTCATCCTGCCGCTGGGCTTCATCTTCTCGGGTGTGTTCTTCCCCCTCGGCGTCGTCATCTACTGGTTCGCCAGCAACCTGTGGACGATGGTTCAGCAGTTCATCGTCATCCGCGAGATGCCGACTCCCGGGTCCGAGGCTGCGAAAGCCCGCGAGGAGCGCCTCGCTCGCAAGGGCAAGGCGATCGACTCGAACGGCAAGGTCGTTCCCATGGAGAAGTACCAGGCCGAACAGCAGCGTCTGCTCGAGGAGGCCGAGCGCGCACGCGCCGCAGCCCCCAAGCGCCAGCAACCGGTCGGCAAGCAGCGCGCCAAGAAGCAGGGCACGAAGCCGACGGCCGCTCGTCCGGCAGCATCCCCGCCGTCGTCGCCCGATGCGCCCGACGCGCCCACACCTCGCTGACCGCACCACCTGAAAGACGATCATGACGACTTCCGAGCAGACCGAAGCACCCGCCCCCGCTACCGATGAGCAGCTCGAGCAGGAGGGCGACGTCGCCGCCGACTATCTCGAAGCGCTTCTGGATATCGCCGACATCGACGGCGACTTGGCGATGGATGTCCGCGCCGGTCGCGCTTATGTCTCCGTCGAGGCGGATGCAGCGGGACCTATCGCCCGCCTCGCAGAGCCCGAGACGGTGCGCGCCCTGCAGGAACTCACGCGGCTCGCTGTGCAGAACAGTACCGGGCGATTCTCGCGTCTCATCCTCGACGTCGGTGGATCGCGCGATGCTCGCCAGCGCGAGCTCGAGGTGCTCGTCGATCGTGCGATCGCGCGCATCGACGAAGGCTCATCGCAGGCCTCGCTGCCGGCGATGTCGAGCTATGAGCGGAAACTGATTCACGACATCGCAGCGGACCGCGGATATGCGTCCGAGTCGTTCGGCGAGGGCGCGGACCGTCACCCCGTCATCCGCCGCGCCTGACGCGTTTCACGTGAAACATCGATGACCTCTCTCGAAGCCGAGCCGGCGGCTGCCGCTGTCATCTTCGGCGACACGATCGACCAGGCCCGTCGGTTCACGAACGCTCTCGCCGAGCACGGGGAGGAACGCGGTCTGATCGGACCCCTCGAACTCCCCCGGTTGTGGACGCGCCACGTACTGAACAGTGCCGTCGTTGCACCGCTCTTCACGGGACGGGTCGGCGACGTCGGATCCGGCGCCGGCCTTCCGGGTATCGCGCTCGCGATCGCACGCCCCGACGTCGAGTGGGTTCTCATCGAACCGATGGAGCGCCGTACCGTGTGGTTGGCGGAACAGGTCGACACGCTCGGCTTGACCAATGTCGAGATCGTTCGCTCGCGCGGTGAGGAATGGTCGGGAGCCGGGACTCTCGATATGGTCACGGCTCGCGCAGTCAGCGCTCTGAAGACGCTTCTCCCCTGGACGGCGCCCCTCGTTCGCAGTGGCGGCGAGCTCGTGCTTCTCAAAGGAGCGAATGCGCAGAACGAGATCAGCGCCGCGACGAAACAGCTTCGTGCTCATAGGGTGACCGATGCTCGAGTCGAGGTCGTGGGTGCTGATCTGCTCGACGAGCCCACGCGCGTCATTCGCGCTTTCGTCCGCGCATAACCGTAGACCCCGCCCCCGTTTCACGTGAAACATCGGCCGTCGTCGCGGGCACGACGGACGCATGCCCGCGGCGACGATGTTTCACGTGAAACCCACCCGGAATAGATGCTGTCCGCCCCCTGACGTAGACTCGATCGAGTGTGCCGAACCGGCGAGAAGGAGAGAGTTTCACGTGAAACATCCCGATGACCGGTCGCCGATGGATGCTTTCGAGGACTCGCCCATCGCCCGCGAGATCGCCAACCTCTCCGCCCGACGACGTGCTCTCGAGAGCGTCGAAGTGCAGCTTTCCGGCGAGACCCGCATCATCACCGTCTCGAACCAGAAGGGCGGAGTCGGAAAGACGACGAGTGCCGTCAATGTCGCTGCCGCTCTGGCTCAGGTCGGGGCCCGTGTGCTCGTCATCGACCTCGATCCGCAGGGGAATGCCTCCACGGCCCTCGGCGTGCCCCACAACGCTGAGGTCTCGAGTATCTACGACGTGCTGATCGACGAGGTCCCTCTCGCTGACATCGTGCAGCAGAGCCCGGAGTCTCCCCATCTCTTCTGCGCGCCGAGCACGATTCATCTCGCCGGTGCGGAGATCGAGCTCGTTTCGCGCGTCGCACGCGAGCACCGCTTGCGCACCGCCCTCGATGAGTACGTGAACGATCCTGATCACCGCATGGACTTCGTGATCATCGATTGCCCTCCGTCGCTCGGTCTCCTCACGATCAACGCCTTCACCGCGGCCCGCGAAGTGTTGATTCCGATCCAGTGCGAGTACTACGCCCTCGAAGGTCTGAGCCAGCTGCTCGGTAGCGTGCAGATGATTCAGAAGCACCTCAATCCCAGCCTTCGACTGTCCACGATCCTGCTGACCATGTACGACGGACGCACGCGCCTCGCTCAGCAGGTGGCGGAGGAGGTGCGAGAGCATTTTCCCCACGAGGTGCTGCGCACCGTCATCCCGCGATCGGTGCGCGTATCGGAGGCGCCGAGTTTCGGACAGACCGTCATCGCCTACGATGGGCAGTCGGCCGGCGCCATTGCCTATCGCGAAGCCGCGATCGAGATCATCCGGCGAGATGCCGTTGACCGGAAGGAAGCCTGATGGCGAAGAGGACTGGCCTGGGCAGGGGGATCGGCGCGCTGATCCCGACGGCGGAGCAGAGTGAGTCGCGTCCCGTCGACGTGTTCTTCCCCGATGGGCAGGCGCAGGCGGCGGCCGATCAGGCGGCGGTAGCACGCGCAGAGGATGAGGCCGCGCAGCTCGTTACGGTGCCGGGAGCGCGGTTGATTCAGGTCGACCCCCACAAGATCGTTCCGAATCCCCGGCAGCCGCGAACCAATTTCGATCCCGACGACCTCGCCGAGCTCGTCCACAGCGTCCGTGAGTTCGGGGTGCTGCAGCCGGTCGTCGTGCGACCGCTGGATGACGGAACCTACGAGCTCATCATGGGGGAGCGACGCACACGCGCTTCGCGTGAGGCCGGGCTCGAGACGATCCCGGCGATCGTGCGAGAGACCTCCGACGAGAATCTCCTGCGTGACGCTCTCCTCGAGAACCTCCACCGTTCGCAGCTGAACCCGCTCGAAGAAGCATCGGCGTATCAGCAGCTGCTCGAAGACTTCGGTATCACCCAAGACGTGCTGGCGACCCGCATCGGACGCTCCCGTCCTCAGATCAGCAACACGATCCGTCTGCTTCGGTTGCCTGTGCCGGTGCAGCAACGGGTTGCGGCCGGCGTTCTCACGGCAGGTCACGCACGTGCCATCCTCTCGGTGGACGGGCCCGATGCCATGCAGCGGCTGGCCGACAAGATCGTCAACGAAGACCTCTCGGTGCGCGCGGCGGAGGCCGCGGCCAAGACTCCCGAGCTCAAGCGAGCGGCTCCGAAGGCCGGCGCTCGGCGAGGGCACCTCGACGAGGTCGCGGAGCGGCTGGGTGACCGGCTGAACACGAAGGTCCGAATCGCCCTGACAGCACGTAAAGGCCAGATCAGCATTGATTTCGCGACCATCCAGGATCTCAACCGGATTCTCTCGGAGATGGGCGAAGAGGGCTACGGCGCCTGAGGCCGGAACCTCGCCCCACGCATTCGCCGTCGGCGGCGCCGAGGGGTGTTCTCGCCGCGTACCCTTGATGGATGGCCACGCATGACGACCAGCCCCGGAGGAGGGCGAGCCTCGAACTGCTCCGCGCAGAGGCAGCCGACGAACTCTCCGTTCTCGTCCACGAGAGGTTGCGTGACGGCGAAGATCCGTGGGATTTCATGGAGGACCTCCCCACGGTCGACGAGCTCGTCGTGCTCATCCTTCGGGCCGAGAACATCGCCGAGAACGGTGGAGCGCGGCCCAACCGGGCGCGGCACTACCGGGTTCTCCGGCAGATCGCGTTGGACTATCCGCCACTGACCCGAGCCGTGTGGCGTCTGCTGGGCAATGAGGAGAACCACCGTCGATGGGATGCGGCGATCCGTCTCGACGCGCAGTGACCCGATCCCCGTGAGCTGATCCCGAAACAGGAGATGCCCGTGGGGGAATGCGAGAATCCCCCGCAACCACGGGGGTTACGAGGGATTCTCGGATGCTGCGCGGAGCAGTATGCGCGAGACGGAATGTGTCAGCCGATGAACGCAGCGAGATCCTTCTCGAGCGCGAACTTGGGCTTCGCGCCGATGATGGTCGTCTTGACCTCGCCACCCTGGAAGACCTTCATCGCCGGAATCGACGTGATCTGGTACTTCATGGCCAGGTCAGGGTTCTCGTCGACGTTGAGCTTCAGAACGGTGATCTTCTCGGAGTTCTCGGACTGGATCTCGTCGAGGATCGGTCCGACCATGCGACACGGGCCGCACCACTCCGCCCAGAAGTCGACCAGGACGGGTCCATCTGCGTTCAGGACGTCCTGCTCGAATGTGGCGGACGTCGTCGCCTTAGCGGTCATTGCATCTCCTTAGTGGGAAGTTCTGCTCGTGATAACGCCGGTCGGGGCCCGAATGTTCCTCAGGCAGCGTCGGCGTCGGGGAGGTTCTCGATCTGGTCTGCCGTCACTTCGGGCGCGCCGGCCTCGCCGCGCGCGGCCAGGTAGTGCTCGACATCGAGGGCGGCGATGGTTCCGGTGCCTGCAGCGGTGATCGCCTGACGGTAGGTCGGGTCGATGACGTCACCGGCGGCGAAGACACCCGACACCGAGGTACGCGAGGAGCGCCCGTCGACCCAGATGGTGCCCTCGGGGGTGAGGTCGAGCGTGCCGTGCACGAGGTGGGTGCGCGGGTCGTTGCCGATGGCGACAAAGAGACCGTCGAGATCGAGGTGCCGGGTCGAGCCGTCGACGGTGTCGCGAAGCTCGACGCCCGATACGGCGTCATCGCCGAGGATGTCGGCGACCTCGGTGTTCCAGATGAACTCGATCTTCTCGTTCGCGAAGGCGCGCTCCTGCATGATCTTCGAGGCGCGAAGGCTGTCCTTGCGGTGGATGACGTAGACCTTCGAGGCGAACTTGGTGAGGAACGTCGCCTCCTCCATCGCCGAGTCGCCGCCGCCGACGACGGCGATCGTGCGGTCGCGGAAGAAGAACCCGTCGCACGTGGCGCACCACGAAACGCCGCGGCCGGACAGGCGCTCCTCGCCCGGCAGACCGAGCTTGCGATAGGCCGAGCCGGTCGCGTAGACGATCGAGTAGGCCTCGTACTCCTTGCCGCTGCCCAGAGTGACCTTCTTGATCGGTCCGTTGAGGTCGAGCGACACGACGTCGTCGTAGAGCACCTCAGCGCCGAAGCGCTCGGCCTGCTCCTGCATCTTCGTCATGAGGTCGGGACCCTGGATGCCTTCGGGGAATCCGGGGAAGTTCTCGACGTCGGTGGTGTTCATGAGTTCGCCGCCGGCTTCGACGGAGCTCGCCACGACGAGCGGCTCCAGGTTCGCTCGAGCTGCGTAGATCGCGGCGGTGTATCCCGCCGGGCCCGATCCGATGATGATGACGTGACGCACGTGCGTCGCCCCCTTCGTTGGTCCTACGGCGTATGAACTCATCGTAGCCCGGCGGTATTCCGCACCCTCGCGCTCATCCGGAGAGCGGAAGGTCGGATCAGCGGGTGGTCAGCGCTTCGGGAGGAAGCGCTGCACGATGGCGATCGCGGGCCGCAGCTCGGGCGTGCGGAACAGCGCCAGGACGCCGACGTAGGCGACGAGGGTGACCGTGCCGATCAGGGCCGCTCCGAGCGCACCGAAGATCTTGTCGTTCGTGGTCCAGCCGTCGATGCCCCCCGTCAGGAGGAACATGCCCCAGCCGACCGCGGCGGCCGGGACGGCGGCGAGGGCGAAGCGGGCGATGGACGACATCCATGACCCGACACCGATTCCGCCCAGCCGACGGTTGAGCAGCCAGGCCGCGACGACGACCTGCGCGATGCTGGCGATCGATTGGCCCAGAGCCACGCCGACGGCGACGTGCTGCGGCGGCAAGGTCGCACCCGCTATGAGCGCCGAGGTGACGACGAGAACACCCTGGAAGAGGGTGAAGAAGAACGGTGTGCGCGTGTCGTTATACGCGTAGAAGGTGCGCTGGACCACGAAGAGTACGGCCAGGGGAACGAGTGAGACGAGATACGCGATGAGTACGGCTCCGACCGCGGGGGCCGTCGAGGCCTGGTCGGTGAAGATGCGCGAGGCGGGAACGGCGGCGACGGCCAGAGCCGCGGCGGCGACGACCGTGAAGAGGCCCAGAATACGGATGCTGCTGACGATGTCGGCCCGTACCTCGTCGTGCCGACCGGCGTTCGCGTGCTCGCTCAACCGTGTGAAGTAGGGCGTACCGATCGACAGCACGATGATCGAGTACGGGAGCATGAAGACGAGCCACGCGTTCGCCGACGCGAAGTTCGCCACGGCGTTGCCGGACGCCGGTGCCAGGACGTTGGACTGCACGATGCCGGCGATCTGGCCGACGACGACCATCAGGAACGTCCAGCCGGCCATGCGGCCGATATGGCGCAATCCCACCCCGCGCCACCGGAAGTCGGGGCGAATCCGCAGCCCTGCTCGGCGCCAGAAGAGCACGAGCACCAGGCACTGGATGACGATCCCCGCGGTCGCCGACCCCGCCAGGACGGCGATCATCAGGGGGGTCCACTCCTCGACGACCGTGATCGGGCCGCCGAAGAGGGCGATGAAGACGAGGAAGCCGGCGATCGACACGATGTTGTTGACGATGGGCGCCCAGGTATATGGACCGAACACCCGCCGCGCATTCAGGATCTCGCCGAGGAGGGCGAACAGCCCGAAGAAGAAGATCTGGGGAAGCAGCCAGTAGGCGAAGGCTGTGGCGAGGGCGTGCTGCTCCGGGGGGAACTCCCGCGCATAGAGCCCGACGAGGAGTGGTGCGACCAGCACCGCCACGCCCGTCGCCGCCACGAGGATCGTGGCGCCGAGGGTGAAGAGCTTCGAGATGAAGGCGTGGCCGCCGTCGGCATGGGACGCCGCCTTGACGATCTGCGGCACGATCACCGCGGTCAGGAGGCCCGTCGAGATGATCGCGTATGCGCTGTTGGGCAGCGAGTAGGCGACGGCCCACGCGTCGGCGGCCTGGCTGACGCTCCCGATCGCCGAGACGAGAACGATGGTGCGCAGCAGCCCGGTCAGGCGCGAGATGATCGTGCCCGCCCCGATGAGGGCGCTGGCGCGTCCGAGGCCGCTCACTCGCTCACCTCGTCTTTGCTCTCGGTGGCGGTGTTCGCCCGCGCAGCCTTGCGCCGCCGGAGCACGGTGCGGACGATGCCCGCACCCACGAAGAGCACGAGAGCCCCACCGAGGACGGCGAGGCCGATGTTCTCCCAGTCGGCGTGCACCTCCACGGCGATGCTCGTGGGCGTCCCGATCGGCTCCCCGGTGGGACTCATCAGACGCATGTCGACCGTCACGGTTCCGTTGGCGATCTGTGCGGTGACCGGGACGGCGACCCTCGTGTTGCTGTTGGCCGGCAGTGCGGTCGCGTCGGTGCGGTTCTGCATGATCAGTCGCGGGTTGTTGGGTTGCGCGATCAGCGTCACGGTGATGGGCCACGGCAGGCCGTTGCGCACGTACGGACGGTAGTCCGCTCCGTAGCTGAGGAGGTTGACGTCCGAGGCCAGGATCCCGACGGAGTCGAGCGTCGCCGCCGTCGCGGATCGGTGGTCGGCGACCGCCGTCTGGGCGGCCGCCGCATCCGCTCGCCACGTCGCACTCAGAAGCTGCAGGATCTCCGCACGCTGGCGTCCGGTCAGCAGCGTCGGGTCGTCAAGGATCGTGGCGAACCGACCGATCGTCTGTTCCTCGGCGAGCAGGGTCGTGAGATCGGCGACGCGTGCCTCGTCGGCCGGTGCGTCGATGATCTCGACGGAGGCGGAGGGGGGCGACGCGACGATCTCGTCGAGCGTGGCGGGTGCGGCGCCCGGTGCTCCCGTCGCGGCCAGGATCGCGGCACGAAGGTTCGAGCGCGAGCGGTCGGTGCCGCGGTCGACCGTCACCAGCAGCGGAGTGGACCCATCGACGAAGGCGATCTGCGCCGTCGCCTCGGCGAGCGACGCGTCGCGCTGCACGGCGTCGCCGGCGTCGCTCGCCGTGCGCAGCAGATCGGAGATGGTCGAGTCGTACGCGAGCAGTGCGGACGCTGCCGCGTCGACCCTCGCGCCGACGCGTGCCCCGTCGGCACCGGCCGACGTGCTCGAGGAGGGCACGAGGGTCAGAGCCGGTTCCTCGGCCGTGCCGAACGCCCCCAGGGCGGCCGCGACGCTCGGACCGGCGGTGCCCGTCGCAGGCCAGTACACGGCGGCTCGCGCATCTCCGATGTCGGTCGGTGCGACATCGGCGGCTGCGGCGGACTCGGGGGCAGTGGGCGTGGGGGTGGCCGTCTCGGGCGCCGTTCCGTCGGGCACGTACGAGACGAGGGAGAGCGGGCTGAGGGGCTCGGTGAGTCCCGCCTGCACCTGGGTGGCGAGGTCGGCGTCGCCGAACTGCAGCGCGAACCTCGAGTTCGGCAGGTTCATGAGTCGGTCGAGCCAGTCACGTGCGGTGCCCGGGGCGGCATCTCCCAGCACGCGGATGGCCGCGGGGATGGCGGGGTCGACAGCCAGGATCGCCGTAGTGCCGGCGACCGCGTCGAGTTGCGCGGTGAGGTCTCCGTCGGCGGCGGTGAGCTCGGCGAGGGCGTCGGAGGTCAACAGGCCGCGTGAGATGGCGGGCCCGGTGATGGGCACCACCACGCCGATGCTGACCGGGGCGCGCGGGCCGAGGATGACGACAGCGCTCGTGGAGACGAGCGTCGCGCCGCTCGCCGTGGTGGTCGTCGCGACGATCGGGTACACCCCGGCCGGGCGGCCGAGCAGGGTGGGATTCGCCGCCGCGACGCGGATCGGGGCGCTCGCCGCACCGGGGGTCCCCTGCGCGTCGATCGCGACGGAGCCGACGTCGGCGACCGCGACCCCGTCGCGCTCACCGGCGCTCCACCTCGTGAGAGCGGCACGGTCGGCCAGCGGTTGCGTTCCGATGGCCAGTGACACGGTCGAGGGGCCGCCCCCGGCGGTCAGCGAGACCGTCACGGCGAGATCGGCGCCCGGTGTGAGAACGCCGTTGTCGGCGGGGACGAGCGTGAGGGCGGGCGCGGGCGCTGCGGTGGCGGCCGGCTCGGGGGTCGCCGCAGCGAAGGCCGGTGCCGCTCCGCCGAGAAGGATCGCAAGGATCGCACCGGTCGCCGCAAGACGCCGCAGGGGTCGGCGGCGCGACGCGCGAACGCGCGGGACGTGAGGAGTCTCGATCATGCGGGGCTTCTGCTCGGGTGCGGATGGAGGCCACACCGGTGCGATTGTACGGTCCACGGCTCTGCGAGCCCTGCGCGCGCGGCGGGAAACGGGAGAATGGACGGATGCTTCCCCACCCCGATCCCGTCGCGGTTCCCGCGCTCGCCGCCGATCTCGCCGCGGCGGGTTTCACGACCGAGGCGGTGCGCGGCGCGTGGGGTGAGGAAGCCGACGACGCCATCGCCCGGGGCCTGCGCACGCCGGCGCTTCGCGCGCTGGGCTCGCGCGAAGACGCTCTGGCGGTGCTCGCCCGTCTGCTCGCGCTCGGCATCCCCCAGCCCGTCGCGCATGTCGATGCCGCCCTCCCCGTCACCCGAGCCGAGGGACTCGCCGGGCTGGGCCTCGCGACCATCGAGGACGACACGGTCCGCCCCGCCGTGCTGGTGCGCCCGCAGTCGTTCTCCGATGACACGGGCGACGGCGAGTGGTGGATCGCGAGCGACCTCGACGAGGCGGCCCTGGGCGGGGCGTTGCCGGAGGATCACGTGCTCGGCGTCGGGGGAGCGTCGCTGACCCTGGCGCGTCTGCAATCGGTCGCCCCCGCAGCATCCGGTCTCGACATCGGCACGGGGTGCGGCATCCAGGCGCTGCGCATGCGGCGAGTGGTCGACCGCGTCGTCGCCACCGACGTCTCGGTGCGGGCGCTCCGCTTCGCGGAACTGAACGCGCTGCTCAACGGCGTCGACGGCATCGAGACGCGCCTGGGAAGCCTCTTCGACCCGGCGGGTGACGACGTCTTCGACCGCATCGTGTCGAATCCGCCCTTCGTCATCACCCCGCGGGTGACCGGCGTGCCCGCGTACGAGTACCGCGATGGCGGCATGGTGGGCGATGCCCTCGTGTCCACTTTCGTCCAGGGTGTCGGGGAGCGCCTCGCGCCCGGCGGCGTGGCACAGCTGCTCGGCAACTGGGAGACCCGCGACGGCGTCGAGGGACTCGAGCGCGTGCGCGAGTGGGTGGCGGCCTCGCCCGTCGCGCTGGACGCGTGGGTGGTGGAGCGGGAGTGGCTCGATCCCGTGGCCTACGCCGAGCTGTGGATCCGCGACGGCGGCACTCTTCCCGGCTCACCCCGCTTCGCCGGCCTGGTCGACGCGTGGCTCGACGACTTCGCCGCCCGGGGCGTGACCGGCATCGGGTTCGGCTACATCGTGCTGCGGCGGGCGGCCGCGGGTGCCACACCCCTCGCCCGGTACGAGACGGCCTTCGGTGCGGGGGACGGCGCACTCGGCGCCCACGTCGACGCGGTGCTCGCCGCCCACGACCGCCTGGCCGGGCTCGATGACGACGCGCTCGCCGGTGAACGCCTGGTCGTCGCCCCCGACGTCACCGAGGCACGCCACCACCGTCCCGGTGAAGAGGAGCCCACCGTCATCGAGCTGCGTCAGGGCGGCGGCTTCGGCCGTGCGCTCTCGGTCGATCCGGGGCTCGCGGCGCTCGTGGGAGCCTGCGACGGCGACCTTCCGCTCGGTTCGCTGATCGATGCGATCGCCCAGCTGCTCGAGGTCGACGCCATCGCGCTGCGTGCCGACCTGCTGCCGCGGGTGCGCGAGCTGGTGCTCACCGGTTTTCTCGGCTGGACCCGCGGATAGGCTCGTTCAATGCTCAACATGGCCGAGGGCGTCGCGCGTCTGGGCGCGCTCGCCACCTCCCCGACCGTCGCGACCCTCGCGCGCGCCTTCGCCGACGCCGGTTTCGAGCTGGCGATCGTCGGCGGGCCCGTGCGCGACGCGCTCATCGGCCGCGCCGTCAACGACCTCGACTTCACCACGAACGCGCTCCCCGACGACATCCTCCGGATCATCACGCCGATCTCGACGGCGCGGTGGGACATCGGGCGGGATTTCGGCACGATCGGTGCCCGCGTGCGTCTGCCTGACGGCGGCACCGAGCAGGTCGAGGTCACGACCTACCGCGCCGACAGCTACGACGGGGTGACACGAAAACCGACCGTCGAGTTCGGTGACACCCTCGAGGGCGACCTCGTGCGCCGTGATTTCACGGTCAATTCCATGGCACTGCGGGTGCCGGCGCAGACCCTCGTCGACCCGACGGGAGGCGTCGAAGACCTCCTGGCGCAGACGCTGAGGACCCCTGCCGATCCGGCGGTGAGCTTCGGCGACGATCCGCTCCGGATGCTGCGCGCCGCCCGCTTCTCGGCGCAGCTCGGTTTCGACGTCGCGCCGCCGACGCTCCACGCGATGGGAGAGCTCGGCGAATCGCTGCGGATCGTGAGCCCCGAGCGCATCCAGGGCGAGCTCGTCCGACTGCTGCAGAGCGACGATCCGGTGCGGGGCATCCGCATCCTCGATGAGACGGGCCTGCTCGGCCGCTTCCTGCCGGAGGTGCCGGCGCTGCGCCTCGAGGTCGACGAGCATCATCACCACAAGGACGTCTACGAACACTCGCTGACGGTGCTGCGGCAGGCGATCGAGCTCGAGCGGTCGCGGCATCCGGGTTCTCCCCCCGACGTTCCGCTGCGTCTCGCGGCTCTTCTGCACGACATCGGCAAGCCGGCCACCCGCCGGCTCGAGCCCGGCGGAGGCGTGACCTTCCACCACCACGACGTGCGTGGCGCGCGCCTCGCGCGCAAGCGCCTGCAGGAGCTGCGGTTCGACTCCGACACGATCGGCGTGGTCTCGCGGCTCGTCGAGCTGCACCTGCGGTTCTTCGGCTACGCCGAGGGTGCCTGGACGGATTCGGCCGTGCGCCGGTACGTACGCGATGCGGGTGACGAGCTCGAGCGGCTGCACATCCTCACCCGCGCCGACGTGACCACGCGCAATCGCCGCAAGGCCGACCGCCTCTCGTTCGCGTACGACGACATCGAGACGCGCATCGCCACCCTGCGCGAGCAGGAGCAAATCGATGCGATCCGCCCCGAGATCGACGGCAACCGCATTCAGGAGATCCTGGGCATCGGTCCGGGTCGCGAGGTCGGCGAGGCCTACCGGTTCCTGCTCGACCTGCGGCTCGATGAGGGGCCGCTCGGCGAGGATGCCGCGGAGCAGCGCCTGCGCGAATGGTGGGCCGCCCGCGCCTGAGCACGCGGCGGGCTACGGCGCCGGGGACGCCGTGGGGTCGGCGTAGACGGTCGGCTGCGGAGCGGGCGAGGCGCTCGAGGACGGGTCGCCGTCCGAGCCGTCGGCCAGGGAGGGTACCCGCGGGAACGGGAACGTGGGTTCCACGGCGTCGTCGATCGCGGGTTCGCCGTCGAGCCAGTCGTCGGCGGTGACCTCCTGCAGCGGGAAGATGTTCCACACCGGCTGTCGGCCGATCTCGCGTTCGCCCACGGGGGTCGGCCCCCCGCCGCCGTAGAAGTACCAGTCGAACTCGTCGCTCTGACCGCCCCGCCCGACGGTGGTGAGCGGGCGGCCGCTCTGATCGAACAGCTGCACCCGCTCGATGGGGTTTCCCTCCGCGTCGTAGGCGAAGACGTTGCGCACGCGCTCGCCGTCGATCGCGAGACCCGGGGTCGACGAGTAGTCGACGGATGCCATCGAACCGTACGCGCGCCACTGGGCGTATGACGACATGGCGCCGAAGACCAGCATCGGCAGGAGCACCCACGCGGAGATATTGACGGTCAGGAGGATGCCGCGCCCCCACGTCTTCGTGAGCCATCGGCCGCGGCCCCACTGGACGCTCACGATCACGCAGGCGAGGAGGATCACCACACCCACCAGGTCGAGCTGCAGCCACTGGCCGCGACCGAACACCGTGATCGCTTCGAAGATCACGACCGCACGGATGAGCCACCACGCCGGGCGCAACGCGGAGAGGAAGTCCCAGGTCGCCGCCGCTGCGGGGTGGGCGCGCAGCCGGCCCGTCAGCGTCCTCGATCGTCGTGCGACACGCTCGACGAGTCCGGGGCCCCGACCGGGTTCGACGCGCGGCGGAAGCCCCGCCGCCGCGCGCAGCTCGTCGGCATACGCCGCAGCATCCGGCAGTGCGAAGGCGGCACCCCTGTCGGCTGCCTGATCGGCCATGTCGGCCGGGAGGCCGTCGACCAGCTCGTCGACCTCTTCGGCCGGCAGATCGTCGAGATGACGGCGCACCGAGGCGGCGAAGGCCGCGATGCCGGCCTCGACGGGTGAGATGTCGATCGTGCTCATCGGGCTTCTCCGATCGTGCGCAGTTTCGTGGGGGCCTTCTCGTCGAGCAGGCGCGTCATGGCGATGCTGAAGTCCGTCCAGTCGCTGCGCTGGGCGGCGAGCATGTCGCGACCCTGCGGCGTGACGGCGTAGTACTTGCGGTGCGGGCCGCCGTCGGAGGGCACCACGTAGCTCGACAGCGCTCCCGCGCTGTACAGGCGGCGGAGGGTGCCGTAGACCGAGGCGTCGCCGACGTCTCCGAGCCCCGCATCACGCAGACGGCGGACGATGTCGTAGCCGTACCCGTCGTCGTGCTGGACGACGGCGAGCACCGCCGCGTCGAGCACCCCCTTGAGCAATTGTGTCGTGTCCATGCGGCTCCTCTCGATCGAACGGTACCACGCACTGCGTAATAGCGGAACGGTGCCGACCTAGCTGATCGTCGGGGCCGCGCCTACACTGGCGTCAGCCCCATCACCGTTGATCGGAGCATCGTGTCCTCATCGTGGTCTCCCCGGCCGCGGGTGGCGCCCGACACCTCGCGCCTGCTCATCGAGCGCGCTCACGAGGAGTTCCTCTCGGGCAACGCCGACGACCTCCGTGTCGGCGACGTACGCGGCATCGTGCGCGAATCGTGGAGCCGTTCGCTCGCGTCACTGGTGGGGGCGGAGGCCCTGCCCCGGCTGGAGCTCGTGGGCGACGAGCTCGAGGCCTACCGCCGCACCCACCCGCTGGCGGGCGTGATGGAGATGGTGCGGGCTCTGCTGCTGCCCGGCACGGCCGAGGAGTCGGGGGTGGTCGTCGCGGTCGGCGACGCGGCGGGACGACTGCTGTGGGTCGAGGGTGACCGGCACGTGCGATCGCTCACCGGAGACATGGGTTTCGTCGAGGGGACGAACTGGGCCGAGGACGCCGTCGGCACGTCGGCCCCCGGGACGGCGCTCGCGCTCGGCCGATCGGTGCAGATCCGCGGAGCGGAGCACTACAACCGCCTCGTGCAGCCGTGGTCGTGCACGGCGGCCCCGGTGCACGATCCCGAGACGAGACAGCTGCTCGGAGTGATCGACGTGACGGGCGGGGTGGAGGCGGTCACACCGCAGGCCCAGTTGCTCGTCGACGCCACGGCTCGGGCGGTCGAGGGCGAGTTGCTCGTCGCCCGTCTGCGGGCGCGGGCCGCGGCCGCCGGTCGCGCACCGGTGCGGCGCCGACCGCCGGTTCGCCAGGACACTATGCTGCGCACCCTGGGCCGCGACCGCGCTCTGCTGGAGGTGACCGGTGACGGCGTCGACACGGTCGTCGAGATCTCGGCACGCCACGCCGAGATCCTCCTCATGCTCGCCGTGCACCGCGAAGGATTGTCGGCCGAGGCCTTGAGCGAGCTCGTCTACGACCACGCGACGCCCGAGACCCTGCGTCCCGAGATGGTGCGCCTGCGCCGCGTGCTCGAGCCGATCGCACCGGGTCTCGTGCCGACCTCGCGGCCCTACCGCCTACCCTCGCCGCTCGAGACCGACGCCCACCACGTCCTGTCGCTTCTCGACCGCGGTGCGCACCGCGTCGCCTTCGCCGCCTACCGCGGGCCCGTGCTGCCCGACTCGACATCGCCCGGCGTCGCCGACGTGCGCGAATCGGTGCGACTCGCCCTTCGAGAGGCACTGATCGCCGAGGCGGGGGTCGATGTCCTCCTCGCCTACGCCGACACCGCCGACGGGCGGGACGACGACGAGGTGCTGCGCCTGTGCCTGGCGCTGCTTCCGGCGCGCTCGCCCAAACGCGCCGGGCTGGTCGCGCGCATCGAACGCCTCGAGCAGCACTGACCGGCGCGCATCACCGCGGAGCCGTCGGCGGCGGTCGTTACGCTGAACACATGGACGCACAGACCCTCGACATCTTCTCGGCCGCCCGCGCCCGCCGCGACGTCGCGCGCATCCGCGAGGCGCTCGCCGAGGTGCGCTCCGGCGATGTCGCGCGGGTGATCGTGCGCTCGCCGCGCTACGGGCTGTACGCCGTCGAGGGTCCGGTGCGCATCGGGGTGGGCGGTCAGCCGATCGTCGGCGACGTGATCCTGGCGACGAGCTCCGAGATCCAGCGCATCGAACTCGCCGTCGCCGCCCCCGAGGCCGACGCCGATGCAGAGGTCGTCGACCCCGGCTCGCTCTCGCACGGCACTCCGGTGCGCGCGACCCTCCAGACGCCCACGCACGGCGTCTTCGCGGTGACCGGCCCCGTCACCTCCGGCAACGACGCCTTCCTCCTGGTGGGCAGCTGGATCGTCGCCGACGGCGGAGCCATCGCTCCCCGCGTGATCTCGATCGAGCGCCTCGAGGGCCTCGACCTGCACGAGGGCAACGTGCCGCCACTGCGCTCGGTGCTCGTCGACGCCGAGGTGTAGTCGGCTCTCCGGATGCCGCGGCGTGCCCGCCGCAGCATCCGTTCGTCTCCTTCGATCCGCGCAACCGGATGCAACGTGCGCCGACGTACCGTCGGGGCATCGCCGCCGTGAAGCCGCCGCGGCGATTCATGACCGTCGAAGGAGACACAACATGACCATCGTCGAAGAGGGCGTCTCGAGCGTCTACGCAGCCCCCGGCCAGCGCGGTGCGCTCGCCGAGTATCGCAACCGGTACGGCCACTACATCGGCGGCGAATGGGTCGCCCCGGTCAAGGGCGAGTACTTCGAGAACATCACCCCGATCACGGGGAAGGCGTTCTGCGAGGTCGGTCGAGGCACCGTCGAAGACATCGACCGGGCCGTCGACGCCGGGTGGAAGGCGTTCGCCGGCTGGGGCAAGACCACGCCCGCCGAGCGCAGCATCATCCTCAACAAGATCGCCGACCGCATGGAGCAGCACCTCGAATCGATCGCGGTCGCCGAGACGTGGGAGAACGGCAAGCCGGTGCGCGAGACGCTCGCCGCCGACATCCCGCTCGCGATCGACCACTTCCGCTACTTCGCCGGGGTGCTCCGTGCCCAGGAGGGCTCGCTCAGCCAGCTCGACGAGAACACGGTCGCCTACCACTTCAACGAACCGCTCGGTGTGGTGGGACAGATCATCCCGTGGAACTTCCCCATCCTCATGGCGACGTGGAAGCTCGCCCCGGCGCTCGCCGCGGGCAACTGCGTGGTGCTCAAGCCTGCCGAACAGACACCCGCGTCGATCCTGTTCCTCTTCGACCTCATCGGCGATCTGCTGCCGGCCGGGGTCGTGAACATCGTCAACGGCTTCGGCATCGAGGCCGGAGCACCGCTGGCCTCCCACAAGCGCATTCGCAAGATCGCGTTCACCGGTGAGACGACGACCGGTCGCCTGATCATGCAGTACGCCTCGCAGAACCTCATCCCGGTGACGCTCGAACTCGGAGGCAAGAGCCCGAACGTGTTCTTCGAAGACGTCGCGCGCTCGACCGACGACGCCTACTACGACAAGGCGCTGGAGGGGTTCACCCTCTTCGCGCTGAACCAGGGCGAGGTCTGCACGTGCCCGTCGCGCGCGCTCATCCAGCGCTCGATCTACGACGGGTTCCTCGCCGACGGGCTCGACCGTGTGGCGAAGGTGAAGCAGGGCAATCCGCTCGATCCCGAGACGATGATCGGCGCGCAGGCCTCGAACGACCAGCTCGAGAAGATCCTGTCGTACATCGACATCGGCACGCAGGGCGGTGCGAAGCTCCTCGCCGGCGGCGAGCGGGTCGACCTCGGCGGCGAGCTGTCGGGCGGCTACTACGTCGCGCCGACCGTCTTCGAGGGCACGAACGACATGCGCATCTTCCAGGAGGAGATCTTCGGACCCGTGCTGTCGGTGACCTCGTTCGACGACTTCGACGACGCGATGTCGATCGCGAACGACAGCCTCTACGGTCTCGGCGCGGGAGTGTGGAGCCGCAACGGCGACACCGCCTATCGCGCGGGCCGGGCGATCCAGGCCGGACGCGTGTGGACGAACACCTACCACCAGTACCCCGCGCACGCGGCGTTCGGAGGGTACAAGCAGTCGGGCATCGGCCGCGAGAACCACCTGCGGATGCTGGACCACTACCAGCAGACGAAGAACCTGCTCGTGTCGTACGCCGACGGGGCGATGGGCTTCTTCTGATCGGCGCCGCATCCGCTCGACGAAAGGACCTCTCATGACCGACTACTCGCGGGTCGACGTGACCGAAGCCGCGGCATCGCTGCTTCGCGACCTCACGAAGCAGCACGGTCCGCTGATGTTCCACCAGTCGGGCGGATGCTGCGACGGTAGCTCGCCCATGTGCTACCCGGTGGGGATGTTCCTCACCGGGTCGGGTGACGTGCATCTCGGGGCGATCGACGCCGGGCTCGACCCTTCGGCAGGCTCAGGGCAGGCATCGATCCGCTCGGAGCCGATCGACCCCATCGAGGTGTACATGTCGGAGTCGCAGTTCGAGTACTGGAAGTACACGCACCTCACCATCGACGTCGTGCCGGGCCGCGGCGCCGGCTTCTCGGTCGAGGGCCCGACGGGCATGCGGTTCCTGATCCGGTCGCGGATGCTGGAGCCCGCCGAGCTGGAGGCCTTCGGGCTCGCGAAGGGCTGAGCTCGCAGCATCCGTTCGTCGGAGAAACGCACCGAGGTCGGAGGTTTCACGTGAAAACCTCCGACCTCGGTGTGAGCCTCCGACGCGGGTGCGTCAGGGAACGACGACGGCGCGGCCGCGCACCTCGCCGTGGTGGAGCTTGCGGTACGCCTCGACGGCCTGGTCGAGGTCGTAGCGCTCGACGTGCACGCCGACCGACCCGGTGCGCGCGAGATCGAGCACCTCGATGAGCTCGCCCCGCGTGCCCCAGTAGGGCGCGCGAACGGCCGCGCCCATCGGCGTGGAGAAGAAGCCGGCGGGCATGATGCCGCCGCCGATCCCGACGATGTGGATGAAGCTGTTGACGGCGGCGACCTCGCGGGCGAGGTCGATGGTGGGCTGCACGCCGACGAAGTCGAAGACGGCAGACGCGCCGAGCCCGTTCGTCAGTTCGCGGATGCTGTCGGCCGCGCCCGGGCCGGAGACCACCGTGTGGTGAGCGCCGACCTCGGTCGCCAGTTCGAGCTTCTCCTCGCTCACGTCGACGGCGATGACCGTGACCTGCGAGATCGCCCGCAGGATCTGCACGCCGACGTGGCCGAGGCCTCCGACGCCGATGACCACGGCGACGCCGCCCGGGTAGAGCTTCTCTCGGGCCGAGACGATCGCGTGGTACGGCGTGAGGCCGGCGTCGGTGAGCGATACGGTCTCGACCGGGTCGAGGTCGCCCAGCGGCACGAGGTGGCGCGGGTCGTCGACGATGACGTACTCGGCCATCGCGCCGGGCGCACCGAGGCCGGGAGGGGTGATGCCGAGCTCGGCCGCGTAGGGGCAGTAGTTCTCGGCGCCCTGCGCGCAGGCGTGGCAGCGCCCGCAGCCCCACGGCCCGTAGATGGCGTAGGGGTCTCCGACCTTCAGGCCCTCGACGCCGTCGCCGAGCTTGTCGATGACGCCGGCTCCCTCGTGACCGAGGGTGAGGGGCAGGCCGTAGGTGTACTGCTCCTCGGGGAGGTCCATCACGAACCAGTCGGAGTGGCAGAGCCCTGCCGCGGTGACCTTGAGGCGGATCTGGCCGGGGCCGGGTTCGGGGGTATCGATCTCGACGACCTCGGGTCCTTTGCCGATCTCGCGATACTGCACTGCCTTCATGGCTCTCCTTCTCTCAGGGCGGTACCTCCACTCTGCACCCGCGACGCTTCCGCGTCACGGGGGGTGTCGCATCGCCGGGCCGTCAGCGGCCCAGGATCGCCGTCCAGCCACCCATCACGGTGAACAGCCAGCCCGCGCCGAGCACGCCGAAGACGATCAGCGCGACCCAGGGCACGCCCGTCTTGAGTCGACGGCCGGATGCTGCGACACCGGGCGGTGGCGGAAGCAGAACCGGCGTAGGTCCGGGTTGCGCCCCCGGGATGCCCGAGGCGACCGCGTCGAGGGCGGGGGGTGCGAGCCGGTCGTCGCGCCAGCGCGCCCACTGGGAGAGCTTGTCGAGCAGCGCGGCGACCACGGTGAACATCCAGCCCCACGTCGCCGGATCGAGGGTCGACAGGTCGCGCTTGGCATAGAGGAAGAGCCAGTCGTCGACGATCTCGACGTCGAGCTGCGCGGCGTTGTCGATGAAGCGCGCCATGATGTCGGGCGTGAAGAGGTAGAGCGCATCGCGCTCGTAGCCCTGGGGGCAGTACAGCGCGAAATGACGGTCGAAGTCGCCCTCGAGGCTCAGCCGCTGGTCGCGGTCGTAGACGGCGGGGAGGTTGGAGGCGCCGAAGAGGCCGTTGTTGCCGATCGCGTCGAGGATGATGTGCGGCAGGGGCACGTCCAGCTTCACGGCGACGTAGCCCCAGCGATGCGTGGTGCGGTTCTTGCCGCTGCCCGTCGTGTAGCGGTAGTTCGCGAACTCGACGAAGCGCGGCTGCTCTCCGCGCATCAGGTCGCTCGAGGCGCGGCTGCTCCCCCGCTGGAAGATCATGCCCGGAAGCTGCGGGTCATCGAGCTTCGGCAGGTAGGTGAGGCCGTTCGCGCGCGCGAACCGGTCGAGGCGCATCCAGCGCGCGGCCTGCCCCCGGATGCCGCGCACGGCGAAGAAGACGATGAGGCCGAAGACCGCGATCGCGACGATCACAGGGAAGACGGCGGCGGCCCCGAGCCCGCCCCGCACGAGCGCCGTCACGACACCGACGCCGACGGTGAAGAACGCGGAGACGATCACGAGCCCGACGATGACCGCGACGACGATGACCGCGGCGTTCGACGTCGGAGCGCGCCCCTCCGCCTTCATGCGCCGGGCATGGGCACGCGCCTCGCGCGCATCGACGGGCTCGGTCAGCGGGCGCGCATCGAACGCCACGCCGCTCATCGGGTCTCCGGTGTCCGCTGCATGGCGTCCACGCTACTCACGCGCCCCCGGCGCGCGTGGAACCGCGAGACGTCAGTCTGGCTACGAGACTTCGCTCCTTGGACGCAGTCTCGTGCCCAGGATGATGTCTCGCGAGTTGGGGGGCGACCGGGCGAGGGAGCGCGATTCGTGGGAGACGAGGCATCCGCTACACTGAGGAGGTTGTCTGGCAGCGGTCTGTCCGCGTGAGTCCCGATGACGTGCACACACCCTCCTGCTTCCGGGAAATGCCCGGAAGCCGTTCTAGTCCGAAGGAGGTGGGTTAGTGACGCACCAGTACGAACTCATGGTCATCCTTGATCCCGAGGTCGACGAGCGCCAGGTCGCTCCGAAGCTCGATGGTTTCCTCAAGGTCATCACGAACGACGGCGGCTCGATCGACAAGGTCGACATCTGGGGCCGCCGGCGACTCGCTTACGAGATCCAGAAGAAGAACGAAGGCATCTACGCCGTCGTCAGCTTCACCGCCACGAGCGAGGCCACGCAGGAACTCGACCGTCAGCTCAAGCTGAACGAGCAGATCATGCGTACCAAGGTCCTCCGTGCCGAGGAAGCGATCGCCATGATCGCCTCCGAGAAGCAGCGCTCCGACGAGAAGGCTGCCCGCAAGGCAGCGCGCCCCGCCAAGCAGGACGCGTAGCGCCATGGCCGGTGAAACGATCATCACGGTCGTCGGCAACCTCACCGCCGATCCCGAGCTGCGTTACACGCAGAACGGGCTCCCGGTGGCGAACTTCACCATCGCGTCGACCCCCCGCACGTTCGACCGTCAGGCGAACGAGTGGAAGGACGGCGAAGCGCTGTTCCTCCGCGCGTCGGTGTGGCGCGAGTTCGCCGAGCACGTGGCGGGTTCGCTGACGAAGGGTGCACGGGTCGTTGCGACCGGTCGCCTCAAGCAGCGCTCCTACCAGGACCGCGAGGGCCAGAACCGCACCTCGATCGAGCTCGAGGTCGACGAGATCGGCCCCTCGCTGCGTTACGCGACCGCACAGGTCACGCGCGCAGCGTCGGGCGGCGGAAGCGGCCAGACCGGTGGCGGGCAGTCCCGTCCTCAGGTCGCGGCCGACGAGCCGTGGTCGACGCCCGGATCCTCGACCGGAGGCAGCACTCCCGCCGCCGGCGGAGCCGACGCGTGGAGCACGCCCGGCAGCTACGGCGACGACACCCCCTTCTAAATGCCCGCCGATCGGCAGCGCGGTGAGAACCGCACGGTGCCGAGAGACAGCATCCACATTTCACAGTAAGGAAGCACTATGGCTGGAAAAGCCACCGGCGACCGCCGGAAGCCGCGGAAGGGCGCGAAGAACGCGGCCCCCGCGAAGGCGATCCGCGTCGGCCTCATCGACTACAAGGATGTCGCCACCCTCCGCAAGTTCATCTCGGAGCGCGGGAAGATCCGCGCCCGTCGTATCACCGGTGTCTCGGTGCAGGAGCAGCGACTCATCGCCCGCGCGATCAAGAACGCGCGCGAGATGGCTCTCCTGCCTTACGCCGGCGCCGGCCGCTAAGGAGCAACCATGTCGAAGCTCATTCTCACGAACGAGGTCACGGGGCTCGGTAGCGCCGGAGACGTCATCGAGGTCAAGGACGGCTACGCCCGTAACTACCTCATCCCCCAGGGATTCGCTGTGGCGTGGACCCGCGGTGGCGAGAAGCAGGTCGCGTCGATTCGCGCGGCCCGTGAATCGCGCGCGATCCACGACCACGAAGAGGCTGTCGCCCTGAAGGACACCCTCGAGTCGAACAAGGTCAAGCTCGCCGTCAAGGCTGGCAACGAAGGCCGCCTCTTCGGCGCCGTCAAGACCGGCGACGTCGCAGACGCCGTCAAGGCCGCCGGTTTCGGCGACCTCGACAAGCGCAAGATCCAGATCACGTCGCCGATCAAGTCGGTCGGCGAGCACGAGGCGACCGTTCGCCTGCGTGACGATCTCACCGCCGTGATCACCCTCCAGGTGGTCGCTGCGAAGTAGTACCGAACGTCGGTCCTTCGGGACCATCGGATGCCGCGGACCCTCAGGGGTTCGCGGCATCCGTCGTTCCACGGCAGTGCGCCGATTGCTCGGCGTCCGAGCGACTCCTCCGGCCGCCTATGTCAAGTTTTCGCGGAAGTTATCCCCGAAGTTGTACACATGTGGCGGGAGGTTTCGCAGAACCTTCAACCCACACTTCAAGTCGTCTGGGGAGGACGGCATGTGGATACATAAAAGCCTGATCAGAGATCATTTACGTCTCTCAAGTAGGTAGTTCTCTGCAGATTCTCCACAGGTGTTGTACACAGGCCGCCCGGCGTTTCTCGACATCTCTCCACAGAGTTATCCACAGGCCGGTTTGCGAGGGGCTGATCGCCTCCATAGCGTGGGGGCAGCCCACCGAAGAAACCCCGTCGAGACGCACGATCACCGGTCGTGTCGGAGGTTGGTGGTGACATCTCGCGAAGCGGATCGCACCTCGTCCGCTTCGTTTTTCGGTGCGCTCCGCGCGCCGATGCGCACAACCCCGCGGAGCCCATGAACGGAGACCACGTGTCGATCGCCGACATCTCGGAAGAACGCCTGGGCGGACCCCGCAAGCACGAGCGCACGCCTCCGCACGACCTGCTGGCAGAGCAGAGTGCGCTCGGCGGAATGCTGCTGTCGAAAGACGCCGTCGCCGATGTGATCGAGACGCTGCGAGGGGCCGACTTCTACGTGCCGAAGCACGAGTTGATCTTCGACGCCGTGCTGACCCTCTACTCGCACGGCGAGCCCACCGACGTGGTCGCGGTCACCGACGAGCTCATCAAGACCGGCGAGCTGCAGCGCGCCGGCGGTGCCGACTACCTCCACACGCTCACGTCGATCGTGCCGACTGCCGCCAACGCGGGCTACTACGCCTCGATCGTCGCCGAGCGGGCCCTCCTGCGCCGCCTCGTCGAGGCCGGCACGCGCATCGTGCAGATGGGCTACAACGGGCAGGGCGACGCCCTCGACCTCGTCAACAACGCCCAGGCCGAGATCTACAACGTCTCGGGCGCCGAGACGGCCGAAGACTATGTGCCGCTGACGATCGCCGTCGACGCCGCCGTCAACGAGATCGAGGCCGCCCGCGGCCGTGACGGTCAGATGACCGGGATCCCCACGGGGTTCAGCGGACTCGACCAGCTCACCAACGGCCTTCACCCGGGGCAGATGATCATCATCGCCGCGCGGCCCGCCATGGGTAAGTCGACGCTCGCGCTCGACTTCGCCCGTGCGGCGGCCATCAAGCACAACATGCCGACGATCTTCTTCTCGCTCGAGATGGGGCGCAGCGAGATCGCCATGCGTCTCATGAGCGCCGAGGGCGCTATCCCGCTGCAGAACATGCGCAAGGGAACCCTCGACTCCCGCGACTGGACGACGATCGCCGCCACGCGGGGCCGCATCAACGAGGCGCCCCTGTACATCGACGACAGCCCCAACATGACGCTCGTCGAGATCCGCGCGAAGTGCCGCCGTCTCAAGCAGCGCGAGGGTCTGAAGATGGTGGTCATCGACTACCTGCAGCTCATGACGAGCGGCAAGCGCGTCGAGTCGCGCCAGCAAGAGGTCAGCGAGTTCTCGCGTGCGCTCAAGCTGCTCGCGAAGGAGCTCGGCGTTCCCGTCATCGCGCTGTCGCAGCTGAACCGTGGCGCCGAGCAGCGCGCCGACAAGAAGCCCGCCCTCTCCGACCTCCGCGAGTCGGGCTCGATCGAGCAGGACGCCGACATGGTGGTGCTGCTGCACCGCGAAGCGGCGTACGAGAAAGACAGCCCGCGTGCCGGCGAGGCCGACCTGATCGTGGCGAAGCACCGCAACGGTCCGACCGACACGATCACCGTGGCGTTCCAGGGCCACTACTCGCGCTTCACCGACATGGCCGTGGGGATGTAGCGGCGCTGGTGGAGGGTTCGCTTAGTGACGGCGGTTTCTGACGGTCCTGACGAGACTCTCGCCGTCGCACGGCAGTGCTGCGCAGTGATATTCGCGAGGCTGTCACGCGTTCCAGCCCGTTTCGGAAGCAGGCGCTCGACCTTCTTGAAGAGCCCGACGGCGCGAACGCCCTTCTTGCTCTCCTCGAGAAGCGTCTGGTCTGAGTGAGTCCAGGCCCCGACTGGATCCCTGCCTAACCCGCGTTGCGCGCTTCGTTCCTGCGGCGTCGGAGCTTGAACAGCTCGCCGGTCCGCACGATGCGCAACAGGGTGACGAGCAGCAGCCCGCCCGCGAGGTTCAGGCCCAGAACGGGGAGGAACCACAGCACCCAGTCGGTAGGTCATCGGTGCGCCGCTGATGATCGCGCCGAAGGCGAACAGCGAATCCAGGATCGAGTGGAAGAGCTGAAAGCCGGCGAGGATGAATCCGCCGGCGACGGCCGCCACGATCTTCGCGGGCTCGGATTCGGTGCCAGCTTGCATCCTCGTCATGAGCGTGATGACGGCACCACCGAGAATCGCCAGAGCTGCGAACTCGAGGTTGAGGGGCGCGTCGATGAAGTGTTGCGCGGTCTCGGCGAGCACCGGATGCCAGTCGGGAAAGGCGGCGACGATAATCGCCATGATCAGCCATCCGCCGATCAGGTTGGACAGCAGCGTGCCGCCCCAGGTTCTTGAACATCTGCGAGGACACCAGCAGCCTGAACGCCATCTACCTCAACGGTGGGGTGCCCGGCGTGGTCATTCCCAGTTGCTGGGCTCAGTAGAGGAGGTACATGACATGTTCGCCGACAACCGATTTCTCACGCTCGGTCTGATGCTCGGCATCCTGGGCCTCGGGATCGGGGTGGGACTCGTCGTCGCCAGTTTCCTGGTCGGGGTGGGGGCGGCAATGGGGGCCGCGCTGTCCTCGTCCGGGGTGGTCACGATCGTCGTGTTCCTGGTTCTCACTACGGTTCTGACCAGCGCCGCACGGCGGCAGAAGCAGGTGGGTCACTGACCCTGGCCCAGTGAGCGGGGCTTTGCAGCGATGGCACCCACCATCCGCGCGAGGCCCCGCTCGGCATCTCAGCCCTCGAGGAACGCGTCGTCCGTATTCCCGCGCTCGCCGTCGTAGACCGCCGGCTGGTCGGGCCTGTCGATGGGACGCGCACGCCGGTAGCCTGGCGCCACCGCCGTTCGGGCCGAAGGAGACCGCCGTGACCCAACCCCTCCGCTATGGCATCAACGTCTCCCTCGACGGGTGCGTCCACCACGAGGCGGGCCTCCCGCCGGATGCCGAGTCGATGGCGTTCTGGACCGACGAGCTGCGCCGCTCCGACACGCTGCTCTACGGGCGCGTGACGTTCGAGATGATGCGCGCCGCGTGGCGCCGGCCCGAGTCGGGGGAGTGGCCCGACTGGATGGGCGACGACGACGTGCCGTTCGCCGATGTCATCGACCGGATGCCGAAGGTGGTGGCATCCGGGTCACTCGACGCCGTGGATTGGAATGCCGAACTCCTCGACGGCGAGCTCGTGGCCGCGGTGAAGGGACTCAGAGCGCAGTCGGGGCGAGGGATCTCGCTCGGCGGTGTGGTGCTTCCGGCCGCGCTCGCCGCGGCCGGGCTCATCGACGAGTACACGTTCGTGGTGCATCCGGTGATCGCCGGGCGCGGGCCGAGGTTGCTCCACGGGGTGGAGCTGAATCTCGAGCTCATCGAGCGGCGGGAGTTCCGGTCGGGGGTCACGGTGCAGCGGTACCGGCCTGCCGAATAGGGACCGAGCGCTCCGCGTCAGCGCGCGAAATCCGCCACGACGGCCTCCAAAGCGGCGAGTCGGTGGTCGCGGTCGCCGGTGATCTCGACGACATTCGGCCGTCCTCCGGTGACGTCGTCGTCGGCGACGAGGTCGAGCAGGATGTCGTTCATCGCTGCGCGCAGCGGGAGGTCTTCTTCGGTGTGGACGAAGATCTCGTCGGCGGGGGTGAGGGGGAGCACGACGAGAACGTCGACGTGGGCCATGGCATCCCGTGTCATCTCGAGGAGCCGGTCGAGGAGGTCGCGCGGAACCTCTCCACCGGTCAGGTCTTCCCACGCCAGGAGGTACGCGAAGAAGTCGATCGGGCCGCGCTCGGCGATGACGGGGCTCGCGGTCTCACCCGGATGCAGCCGTGCCGCGGAGACTCGCAGCTGGGCCGTGAACAGGGCGGGGCTCGGGGCGTCCCACGCCTCGTCGAGGAGTTCGAACGGATCGGACAGCACGGTGAAACGAGGATGCCGGGCGGCGAAGTCTGCCACGAGCGTGCTCTTTCCGCTCGCGTGGGTCCCGCAGACGACGATACGCACGTCGCGACTCTACGGCGCGGGGTCGCTCACTCCGACGCCGGGGATCCGGCGAGCGATGCGGATCAGCTCAACCCCACGGCCCGCCGGGCGTCAGCCAGGCGATCGGCGAACGGTCGCAGCCGCGCCTTGCGCAGATTCTCCTTCGCGATCCACCGCGCATCGGCGTCGTCCGAGGCGGCGAGCTGCTGAAGCAGGTCGATGCAGGCATCCGGATGACCGACGGTGATGACGCTGATCCCGTAGCCGAGCGCCGCGCGGAGGACGCGCACGTCCTCCGCGCGGCGGAGTTCGGGGCGGGTGGCGAGCAGCGCGTCCGTCGCTTGCAGCACCACCTCGTACGCCTGAGCCGCGTGGGCGGCATCACGCACGAGCCTCGGCTCGGCCACCGCGGCGACCGCCGCCCGGATCAGCAGCGGGTCACCCGAGCGGAGCCAGTCGTCGATCGTCTGCATCCCCGCGCCCCAATCGACGGTGAGCACACGTTGCATGCCTGTCGCGGCGAGCTCGCGGACTCTCCACCGGTGGTCGGGAGCGGCGTGGGTGAGGAGGGCTCGGGCGTCGAGTGATCCCGCCGCGAGCGCTGCGCAGGCGGGCAGGTAGTCGGAGACGTCTTCGGGGATGTCGGCGACGAAGCGTGCGGGGCGAGCGAGCCAGTCGTCGAGGAGCGCGAGCGCGCCCGGCCGATTCTCGACCGCCGTCTTCGCGACCGTGTCGGCGAACTGCGCCGCGAGCCCCAGATTGGCCCGCGGGCCCGGGAGGCCGCTGCCTGCGACGAGAGCCAGCTCGAGCGGCGCGACGTTCCCGGCCAGGGCATCCGACCACAGGGCGGCCATGTCGAGCATCGGGCTAGACCCCCGCGTACCACCCATCCGCCCCGAGGTCCGAACCGGCGCGGGGCAGGTACTGGTCGAAGTACACCCGCGACACGAGTTCGCGGCGGCTGGTGACGCCGGCCTTGTCGAAGATCGACTTGAGGTGGTCTTGCACCGTGTACGGCGACACGTGCAGGGAGCCCGCGATCTCTTTCGTGTCGGCTCCGCGCAGCACCGCTCCGACGACCTCGCGCTCGCGGGCGGTCAGCGCGAAGGCGGCGGCCACGATGTCGATGACCTCCTGCGGGCGCGCTTCCTCGATCGTCACGACCACGTCGCCGGCCCGGTCGCCCAGACCGCCGAGCGGTGCGGCATGCAGAACCAGCCACACGCCGTCGGCCGTGCGCGTGCGGGTGCGTGGCATCCGGGGCAGGTCTCCCGCGGCGAAGCGGCGCGCACCGCTCACGAGCGCCTGGATGTAGGTGAGGGGGTCGGCCCCGGGGGCGGAGAGTTGCGCGAGTCGCTCTTGTGCACCGGGGCTCGTCTGCACGACGCGGTCGGACGCGTCGAAGATGATGACGGCCGGACCCGTCGGGTGCACCGTCTCGCGGCGGACCATCTGCGAGAGCAGACCGGTGCGGATGCCACGCGTCAGGGCCGGCGCGACACTCGACAGGAACGCCAGTTCGTGCGCGTCGAACACGGCGTCGTCGCTGCCGCGGAGGACGGAGAGGGTCGCCCACACGCCGGAGCGATCGGCGAACACCACCCGCGCCTCGTCGACGTAGCCGAACCGGGGGAGCACCAGGTCGGCCATGCGCTCGATTCGCTCGACCTGACCGCCGGTGGCCGCGTGGATGCCGACGGCGACGCGCCCCGCCGATGCCATCGCGTCGTAGTGGGTGGGGTCGGGTTCGCCGCCGTACTCGATACGCGCCCAGTCGACATCGGCCTCGTTCTTGCCGTACAGATCGCCGAGCTTGTGGGTGCTGGAGATCATCGAGGTCGCGGGATCCGTGCTCGAGAAGCAGCCCGCGATGAACGGCACGACGGACGCGAGAGCACCCGCGGACTCCGCCATGAAATCCCCCAGGGACAGCCCCGCGCGCGACAACACATCGATGTCGCTGCGCGCGCGTCCGGCGGCCAAGGCGGTGACCATGGCACCAGTGTGCTCCCCCCGCTCCCGTCACCGCTATCCCAGGATTCTGGGGGGAGGAATTTCCCCCGCCCTCTGGGATGGATGCCCGCCGCCGGCGAGAGCAGAGTCTTCTCGTCACCCACCCGAGAGAACGGAAAACCATGTCTTCTTCTACTGATATCACCCTCGGCCAGCGCGCTGAAAGGCTGCGCGATGCGCTCGGCGCCCGCATCGTCTTCGCCGGCGATCCCGACTACGACGCCGTGCGCATGCCGTGGAACGTCGCCGTCGACCAGCGACCGTTCGCGGTCGTCACCCCCGAGTCGGCGGAAGAGGTCGTCGCCGTCGTGCGAGCCGTGACCGCCGCCGGCCTGCGGATGGCCCCGCAGTCCACCGGGCACGCCGCCCCGGGACTCGCCGAGGCCGGCCTCTCCGACACCGTGCTCGTGCGTCTTGCGCGTCTTCGCGGAGTCACGGTGCAGCCCGAGAGCCGCACCGCGATCGTGCTCGGCGGATCCCACTGGAACGACGTGCTCGCCGCGGCCGCGCCGCACGGGCTGACCGCCCTGCACGGCAGCGCAGGCGACGTGTCAGTCGCGGGGTACTCGTTGAGCGGCGGCGTCTCGTTCTACTCCCGCGCCCACGGGCTGGGCGTCAACGCCGTGCGCGCCGTGCAGATCGTGACGGCGGACGGGGCGCTGATCCGCGCGAGCGCCGACGAGAACGCCGACCTGTTCTGGGCTGTCCGCGGCGGATCGGGGGCGTTCGGCATCATCGTGTCGCTCGAGATCGACCTGCTCCCCTACGCCGACGTGTTCGCCGGGATGCTGCTGTGGGACGCCTCGTTCACGGCGGCGGTCAGCCGGGCGTGGGCTACCTGGACGGCATCCGCGCCCGAATCTGTCACCTCGACCCTGCGCGTGCTCCACCTCCCGCCGCTGCCCGAACTGCCGCCGTTCCTTTCGGGTCGGTCGGTCGTGGTGGTCGACGGCGCCGTGCTGGAGTCGGATGAGCGCGCGACCGAACTGCTTCACTCCCTGCGCGAGCTGCGGCCCGAGATCGACACGTTCTCGCGCATCCCCGCCGACGCCCTCGTGCACGTGCACATGGATCCTCCTCAGCCGACCCCGGCGGTCACCCGCCACCGGATGCTGCGCGCGCTGCCCGAAGACGCCGTCGCCGCCTTCGTCGCAGCATCCAAGGATCCGGGGCTGTTCATCGCCGAGCTGCGGCACGTCGGTGGCGCCGCTGCGCGGCCGGTGCCGGGCGGAGGGGCGGTGTCGGCGGTCGCCGGCGAGTACATCGCGCACTCGGTCGCCGCGGCTCCCGTGCCCGAGGCCATCCCCGGGGCGCTTGCCGCGGCGACGGCCTACGTCGACGCGTTCGAGCCGTGGACCGGTGACGCTCTGGCGCTCACGTTCCTCGACGGCGGCATGGATCGTGCGCCCGGGTTCGGGGCGTCGCTCGATCGCCTGCGCGAGCAGAAGGCGCAGTGGGACCCGCGGAACGTGTTCGCGGCGGCGAACCCGGTGTAAGTGATCGCGGCGGGAGCCGGGGTGGGTGGCAGCGGTCACTCACCCCGGCTTTCGCCGTCCGGCCGAGCAACGGCCGAGGTCAGGTGGCGGCGAGCACCGACCGCTCGCGGAGGGCGGGGTAGGCCTGGAAGACCATCTCGACCAGGTGATCGATCGGCCGTGTCAGCGGGTCGGTCGCCGGCACGCCGAACTCGAGCTCGTACTCGTCGATGGCGTCGGTGACCTGCTGGTCGGTCATGTTCTCGTGGTTGATGGTGACCCCGATCACGCGCGTGCGGGCGAACGCCTCGATCAGGGCGATCTCGCTCGCCGCGGTCGGCATCGGGATGGCCGGGTAGTCGCCGAGCGTTCCGCGCAGGGGCGCGTGCTGCACGATGACGCCGTCGGGGCGGGCGCCGCGAAGAATGTACGCCGACGTGAGATAAGCCGGGTGGCTGAGTGCTCCCTGCCCCTCGACGACGATGATGTCGGGGTTCTCATCGTGGAACGCAGCCACGACCTGGCCTTCGACCTCGCCCGAGCAGTACTGGGGAACGGTGGCGTCGAGGGCCACGGCGTAGCGCGCGCCCTGAATGAGGGCGGTCTGGCCGGTGCCGATCATGACGGCTTTGATGCCTCGGGCGACGAGGGCCTCGACCAGGAGGGTCGTTGTGGTGCGCTTGCCGATCGCGCCGTCGGTGCCGAGAACGGCCACGCGCGGGCAGGTCACGTCGAAGATCTCGCCGGTGAACAGACGCAGATCCTTCTTGTCCTTCGTCCGTCGCACGTCGGTGATCGTCACACCCGCGAGGAGGGCCGCCGCGGCGAACTCCGCGTCGTCGTTGAGGAACTCGTGCAGCCCGTTGACGAGGTTCATGCCCGAGGCGATGGCGTCGAGGAGATCGGTGCGCTGGGTGGGGTTCAACAGTCCGCCGGCGGGAGCCATGCCGAAGATCATCGTGTCGGGGACGCGCCCCGCGTGCACGATCGCGTCGCCGAGGTCGGCGACGACGGGGATGCCCGACGTGAGATCGCCGAGCGCTTCGCCGGCGTCGCTGCCGGCGAGGGTGCTGTCGATCACGCTGACGATCTCGTACTTCTCCGAGTGGCGCACGAGGCCGTTGGCCGTCTTGCCGTCCTGGCGCCCGAAATTGCCTTCGCAATAGACGACGGCCGTGGCGGAATGAGTCATGATGCTCCCCTGATATCCCAGAGGAGGCGACGAAACCGAGCTGTCTTCCCTGACGCCCGCGAGATGCCGACCCCTGGACCGTAGCAACCCTTCCTGTGTAACGGGGGGCCGAGAGTCCTCTATATGCGCGGGAATACACCTGACCGGTCGGCGTTCCACACCGTGGCGCACCAGCGCCGATCGCTCGACGGGGCGCGATCCAGACATACCCGCCCCGAGGAGCACGTCATGAGCATCGTCACCGTCACCGACCGCGTCGCCCGCACCGACACCCCCATCCTTCCCGTCCTCGCAGAGCGCTGGAGCCCCCGCTCGTTCGTCGCCGACGAGACGATCGACGAGCAGAAGCTCGCCTCCGCCATCGAGGCCGCGCGTTGGTCGTCGTCCGCGGCGAACTCGCAGCCCTGGCGCTTCATCGTCGCCCGCCGCGGCACCGAGGCCTTCACCCGTATCGCCGCGACCCTCGCCGGATTCAACGGGGCCTGGGCGGGCTCGGCGGGAGCACTCGTCGTCGCCGCCTACGAGCAGGCCGGCCCCGAGGGCGAGCCCCGTCCCTGGGCGCAGTACGACCTGGGGCAGGCCATGGCCCACTTCACCATCCAGGCGCACGCGACCGGACTCCACGTGCACACCATGGGCGGCTTCGACGCCGACGCGGTGTCGGCCGCGTTCGAGCTGCCCGCCCGCATCCGTCCTCTGACGGTCACGGCTGTCGGCGTCCTCGCCCCGGCGGAGGCGCTGGGCGACGAGACGCTGATCGCGCGCGAGACCGCACCGCGCGAGCGGCGTCCCCTGTCGGAGATCGTGCTCGTCGACCAGTAGCGGCGCGGGCTTATACCCCACGCGCGCGCACCGCGCACGTGGGGTTGCATCGCCCCGCACCACCCGGTCGAGTAGCACGATGACCAACGACACCACGGCCACCGGGCCCGCAGCTCCGACCGGCCTCAAGCGCGCGGTCGGCACTCCGCTGCTGTTCGCGTTCATCGTCGGAGACACGCTCGGCGCGGGCATCTACACCCTCGTCGGTTCGATGGCCGGGGATGTCGGCGGTGTCATCTGGCTGCCGCTGCTCGTCGCGCTCGTCATCGCGCTGCTGACGGCCGGCACGTATGCCGAGCTCATCACCAAGTACCCGCACGCGGGAGGTGCGGCGCGCTACGCCGATCGGGCGTTCGGGGTGCCCTACCTGTCGTTCCTCGTCGGCTTCCTCATGATGGCCTCGGGCATCACGACCGCCGCTGCGCTGGCGAACGCGTTCGCCGGCGACTACCTGGCCGCGATCATCGACGTGCCCGCGGCACCGACTGCCGTGGTGTTCATCATCCTGCTGACGTTGATCAACCTCCGAGGCGTCCGCGAGTCGCTCGGTGCGAACCTCGTCGCCTCGGTGATCGAGGTGTCGGGGCTCGTGATCGTCATCGTGCTGGCCGCCGTCTTCATCGGCGGCGGAGGGGGAGACCCGGCCCGCCTGCTCGAGTTCTCGCCCGACAGGGCACCGGTGGAGGGCGTGTTCGCCGCATCCATCATCGCGTTCTTCTCGTTCCTCGGATTCGAAGCGGCCGCGAACATGGCCGAAGAGGTGAAGAACCCCTCCAAGGCCTACCCGCGGGCTCTGTTCGGCGCCATCGGCACCGCCGCGGTCGTCTACCTGCTGATCGCGCTCGGCGCGGCGATGATCCTCCCGGCCGCCGACCTGGCGACCTCGACCGGACCCCTTCTCGACGTGGTCGCCGCCACCGGTATCGCGCTGCCGCCCTGGCTGTTCGGACTCATCGCGCTCGTCGCGATCGCCAACGGCGCACTGCTGTTCATGGTGATGGCGAGCCGCGTCGGGTACGGCCTGGCCGAGTCGGGACTTCTTCCGAAGGCGTTCTCCCGGGTGCTCCCGAACCGTCGCACCCCGTGGGTGTCGATCGTGGTCGTCGCGGTGGCGACGATCGGCCTCACCTTCCTCGGCGATGTCGCGACGTTGGCCGAGACGACGGTGCTGCTGCTCCTGCTCGTCTTCCTCTCGGCGAACGTCAGCGTGCTCGTGCTCAAGAAAGACAAGGTCGACCACAAGCACTTCTCGGTGCCGCGGGTGGTGCCGGTGCTCGCCATCATCGCGAGCATCGTGCTGCTCACCCAGCAGACCGGCGTGGTGTGGCTCGGGGCCCTGGCGTACATCGCCATCGGTTCGGTGCTCTTCTTCGTCGCCCGCGCCGGCCGCAAGCGCGAAGAGCGCAAGGCCGCGTAGCCGCGCCGTCGGCCGGCGTTCGGGGCGGAAAAGTGCACTTGGGGCGAGGAATATCGCGCCCCGACCGGAACGGTGCGCCCCACACCCCGTGCATCTCGCAGAGAAGGGAGGCGGATGCTGCGCCCCGCCGGCCCAACGTAGAATCTCGTGTGCCCTCCGATGCCCCCGACGACCGCCAGCCGAGCGGAATCGACCCCGCCGAACTCGCGGTCACGCTCGACGTGCTCGCGAGGATGGCCCGGATCGATCAGACGCACCCCGACTTCATCCAGGTGCGTCGGGCGACGGCCCACATGTTCAAGGCGGCCAAGAAGGAGCGCCGGCGCGAGATCCGCGAGGCGATCGCCGAGGCCGACCGCAGTGTGATCGCCGCGACCGCGACCGGAGCGCCCGATCGCATCGACGACGAGACCCGCGGCATCCCGATCAGCACCGCGACCACCGCCCCGACCGCGGGAACCCTGTTGAAGGCGCGCGGCTGCTACATCTGCAAGCAGCCGTACACGCTGGTCGACGCGTTCTATCACCAGCTGTGCCCCGACTGCGCGGCGATGAGTCACGCCAAGCGCGATGCCCGCACCGACCTCACCGGACGCCGCGCGCTGCTCACCGGCGGCCGGGCGAAGATCGGCATGTACATCGCGCTGCGGCTCCTTCGCGACGGTGCGCACACCACCATCACCACCCGGTTTCCGCGTGATGCCGTGCGGCGTTTCAGCAGCCTCCCCGACTCGGGCGACTGGCTCCACCGTCTCAAGATCGTCGGTATCGACCTCCGCGACCCCGCGCAGGTGATCGGACTCGCCGACGACGTCGCCGCATCCGGCACCCTCGACATCCTCATCAACAACGCCACCCAGACGGTGCGGCGCTCGACCGGCGCCTACCAGCCGCTCGTCGATGCGGAGCTCGCGCCGCTCCCCGACGGACCTCTCCCCGAGCTGGTCACCTTCGGGCATACCAACGATCAGCACCCGCAGGCGCTCGAGCGCTCCGTCGCCGCGCACCCCGTGCTCGCCGCGGCGGCGTCGCGCGCCGACGAGCTGACCGAGCAGGCGATGGCCGCGGGATCGAGCTCGCTCGAGCGGCTCGCCGCGGGCACGGCGATCGACGCGGGCGGCCTCGTGCCCGACCTGCACGACGTCAACTCGTGGACGCAGCGCGTCGACGAGGTCGACCCCCTCGAGATGCTCGAGGTGCAGCTCGCCAACACCACGGCGCCGTTCCTGTTGATCTCGAAGCTGCGGGCCTCGATGGCGGCGAGCCCGGCGGCCCGCACCTACATCGTGAACGTGAGCGCGATGGAGGGCGTGTTCGGTCGCGGGTACAAGGGCCCCGGCCACCCGCACACCAACATGGCCAAGGCCGCCGTCAACATGCTGACCCGCACCAGCGCGCGCGAGATGTTCGAGACCGACGGCATCCTCATGACGAGCGTCGACACCGGATGGATCACCGACGAGCGGCCCCACCCGACGAAGGTGCGGCTCGCCGAGGAGGGATTCCACGCCCCGCTCGACCTCGTCGACGGTGCCGCGCGGGTCTACGACCCCATCGTGCGCGGTGAAGCCGGCGAAGATCTCTTCGGCGTCTTCCTCAAGGACTACGCCCCCGGCTCGTGGTGAGGCTCCCCGCCCCGGGCAACCGCGTGGTGGTGCGCTACCTGCTCCCCACCGGGCAGGCGACCGACGCGCTCGGCGAACTGTTGAGCGCCGACGCCGAGACCGTGGTGGTCGACGGCAAGCGCGGCGTCGAGCGGATCGCGGTCGCCGACATCATCGCGGCCAAGCCCGTTCCGCCGCCCCCCGCCCCGCGCCCGCGCTGAGCGCAGCATCCGTTTGTCGTCCTCCTCGCGGGACGAGCGGATGGCAGGCATCGGTCGACATCTGTCCGAGGTGCCGTCATCGTGCGCCGGCCCCGAGCCCTAGCGTGGGCATCATGCCCGAGAACTCCCGCCGCATCGTCGACCTGAGCCACCCGATCCGAGCCGGCCTCGTGACGTACCCCGGCCTGCCCGCGCCGGTGATCACGCCGCACATGACGCACGAGGGTTCCCGCGGGTCCTATGCGCCCGGCACCGAGTTCGCCATGGACATCGTGACGATGATCGGCAACACCGGCACCTATCTCGACTCGCCGTACCACCGCTATTCGTCCGGCCCCGACCTGGCGGGCCTCGACCTCGCCACCCTCGTGGGCCTGCGGGCCGAGGTTGTCCACCTCGAAGACGCGTGGGATCCGCAGAACCGGGGCATCGGGGTCGACGCGCTCGCCGACCGCGATGTGCGCGGTGCCGCGGTGCTGCTCCACACCGGGTGGGACCGCTTCTTCGGCACCCCTGATTACGCCGCCGGGTCGCCCTTCCTCACGGCCGACGCCACGAGGTGGCTGATCGAGCAGGGCGCGACCCTCGTCGGCATCGACGCCCTCAACATCGACGACACCGAGTCGGGCGGCGAGCGACCGGCCCACACCCTTCTGCTCGGTGCGGGCATCCACGTGGTGGAGCACCTGACCCGCCTGGGCGACGTGCCCGAGCGGGGCGCGCGCTTCACGGCCGCGCCCCCGGCGTTCGAAGGATTCGGCACGTTCCCGGTGCGCGCGTTCGCCGAGATCGGGTCGTAGCTCTTCGACGTCGACGGACCTCCCGACGTCGCGATGGCGCGCAGACGTAGACTGGGGGTATTCTCTCCGCCTCTCCTGGATCTGCCGTGACCTCTGCCGCATCCGCTCGCACGCTCAACGTGCGGCATCTTCAGCTCGCCCGCGCCGCCTTCGCGGCGATCGCGGCGATCATGGTGACCTTCTCGCCCGACCACTCGTCGTCGGTGGGACTCGCGGTGTTCAGCGGTTTCGCGATCGCGACGGGGATCGTCTTCGCCGTCGCGGCGTGGCTCGTCTTCCCCGCCGGACAGCGGGGCCCGTCGGTGCTGCTCGCCACGCTCACCCTGCTCGCCGGGCTCGTCGCGAGCATCGGCCCGTGGCGCAGCACGGCGACGTTCTTCGCGGTGGTGATCTCGTGGGCGCTCGTCACCGGCGTCGTCGAGGCGGTCGTCGCCTTCCGACGACGAGCGGATGCTGCGCGCGCCGCGTCGCGCGACGGTCTGACCATCGGCGTGCTCACCATCGTGCTCGGGCTCGCCCTGCTGCTCGTGCAGCCCGGGTACGCCCTCGACTACTACATCGAAGACGCCGGTCGATCGTTCACCCTGACGGGGATCACGATCGCGGTGGGCGTGTTCGGCGGATACGCCGCGATCGTCGCGGTGTTCCTCGGCATCGCGGGGTTCTCACCTCGCCGGGCGCCTGCCCCGAGCCCGGCCGATAGGAGCATCCCGTGACCGACCGCCCCACCCGCCGCGACCTCATGAAGCCCGTGCAGCTGCTCGGACTGGCTTTCGTCTGCGCTCTGTTCGCCGGCATCGTGACGCTCGTGTCGATGGGCTTCTTCCAGTCGAAACCGGGCGATCAGATCGAACGCGCTCTTGTCATCGCGGCCATCGCCGCGGGTGTCACGTTCATCGTCGTGCTCGTCGTGGTGGCGTTGCTGCTGCTCGCGGTCGATCCCGCCCAGGTCGGCAAGACCCTCGATCGTCCGTTGCTGCTTCCCCCCGACGACGAGACTCCCGACGCGCAGCCCGGCTCGTCCGCCGACGGCGGCCCCGCGCCGCGTTCGTAGCAGCGCGCGCTCGCGCCGCAGCATCCGTTCGCTCCCGCTCCTGACCGCGAAACCGCGTCTGCGCGGCGAGACCCGGTCAGAATGTCGGGGTCTCGCCGCGCAGAACGGGTCTCGCGGTCCGTGCGCTCGCGTCAGAGGCGGTCGACCGTCGCAGAGGCGAGGCCCGTGTAGGTCGCGGGGGTGAGGTCGAGCAGGCGCGCCTTGGCGGCGTCGCCGATGTCGAGGCCGCGCACGAACTCCGCGAGATCCGCCGCGCCGACGCGACGCCCGCGGGTGAGATCCTTCAGCAGCGCGTACGGGTCGGTGATCTGCGAGCGACCGGCGGCGATCTCGGCGCGGACGACCGTCTGGATCGCTTCGGCGAGCACCTCCCAGTTCGAGTCGAGGTCGGCCAGCAGCACGTCGGGCGCGAGCGAGATCTCGCCGAGGCCGCGCTGGAGGTTGTCGAGCGCGAGGAGCGAGTGGCCGAACGCGACGCCGATGTTGCGCTGCGTGGTCGAGTCGGTGAGGTCGCGCTGGAGGCGCGAGGTCACGAGGGTCTGCGCGAGCGTGGCGAAGAGCCCGCCCGCGATCTCGAGGTTCGCCTCGGCGTTCTCGAACCGGATCGGGTTGATCTTGTGCGGCATGGTCGACGAGCCGGTCGCCCCGGCGACGGGGATCTGGGTGAAGTACCCGAGCGAGATGTAGGTCCACACGTCGGTCGCGAGGTTGTGGAGGATGCCGCCCGCGTGCCGCGCGCGGTCGTAGAGCTCCACCTGCCAGTCGTGCGACTCGATCTGGGTCGTCACCGGGTTGGCGGTGATGCCGAGCGACTCGATGAACGCGGTGGTCAGCTCGGGCCAGTCGACGGAGGGGTCGGCGGCCACGTGGGCCGACCAGGTGCCGGTCGCGCCCGAGAACTTCGCCAGGTAGTCGGATGCTTCGACCTGCTTCGCGATGCGACGCAGCCGCCACGCGAAGACGCCGATCTCCTTGCCCATCGTCGTGGGGGTGGCCGGCTGGCCGTGGGTGCGCGCGAGCATCGGTGCGTCGCGGTGAGCGGCGGCCATCGCCGTCAGCGTGTCGATCACCGCGTAGAGCTTGGGGAGCCAGACGCGGGTGACCGCGCGCTGGACGGTGAGGGCGTACGACGCGGAGTTGATGTCTTCGCTGGTGCAGGCGAAGTGCGTCAGCTCGGCGATGGCGTCGAGCCCCAGTGCCGCGAGCCGGTCGCGCACGAGGTACTCGACGGCCTTCACGTCGTGACGGGTGACGGCCTCGCGCTCGGCGAGCCAGTCGATGTCGTTCTGTGAGAAGTCGACGTAGAGCGCGCGCAGCCGGGTCTTGTCGGCCTCCGACAGCGGCTCGGTGCCGAAGAGCGAGCGGTCGGTCAGCGCGATCAGCCACTCGACCTCGACCTCGACGCGTGCGCGGTTCAGGCCGGCCTCCGAGAGGTAGTCCGCGAGGGGCGCGACGGTCTTCTGGTAGCGGCCGTCGAGGGGGCTCAGCGGCTGTGGGGGCAGAGAAGTCACGAGAGGCTCCGAAACGTTCGAGCGAGCAGAGGGGCGGGCGATGGAGCGGCCGGGCGTTCAGACCGCGGAACGGATCGCGGGTTCGAGCTGGCGGAAGAGGGCTCGGCTCGCGCCCTCGATCATACCGAGCACCTCATCGAACATCGCCGGGCCCGCGTAGTAGGGATCGGGGACGTCGGTCGTCTTCGCCGCGGGATCGAAGGTCAAGAGGAGCGATACCTTGCCCGCCTCCGACTCGTCGTGCGCCCAGCCGCGGAGGATGCGCTCATGAGTGTGATCGAGCGCGACGACGAGGTCGTTGTCGGCGAAATCGGCGGCCGTGAACTGCCGGGCGCGGTGGTCCGCTCCGCCATAGCCCCGCCGATGGAGCGCCTCGATCGTGCGGTGATCGGCTCGTTCGCCGACGTGCCAGTCGCCGGTGCCCGCGCTCGTGGAGACGATGCGGTCGCCCAGACCGGCTGACTCCGCCAGCTCGCGGAAGACCTCGGCGGCCATGGGCGAGCGACAGATGTTGCCGCTGCACACGAAGACGACGCGGAAGGTCTGGGCGTCTCGGGCACTCACCCCTCCATTCTGGTGCCCGCTTCGCCTCCTGCACAGGCAGCGCTATCGCGTCGGGCTTCCCCAGGGCGGTGGTCGCCGGCGGGGGCGAGGCCGCGGCCCGCCACCCTGGACGGATGCTCATCGATGTGACGCTCTCCCCCGGCACGGCGAGATCTCTGGAGGCGATGGACGAGGCGGCCCGCATCCTCCGCGATCTGCACGGGCGGCTCGGCGATCTCGCCGTGCGGGTCGCCCCGGTCGTCGCGGAGGCGGATTGGCGCGCTCCGTCGGCACAGGCGTGCCACGAACGCCTCGATCGGTGGCGGGAGTCGTTGGCCACTGCCCAGGGGCGCGTCGACGACCTCGCCGACACCGTCGTGCGTGCCCGCGCAGATCTGCTCGCTCGCGCCGCGACGGCGATGCCGTGACCGAGATCACCATCCGCAGCGGGTCGCTCGTCGAGGTCGACTCCGACGAGGTGCGACGGGTGGCGACGGGGCTGCGCATCCTCGCCGCCGAGGTCGGCGAGACGGTCGCGCAGATGGATGCGGCGGTCCACCTCATCGCGCAGGGACAGCCGTCGACCTTCGCCGCGGTGCTCGACGCGACCGTGCTCCGGGCCGTGCTCGAGCGGGTGGGGCAGGAGGGCGCGGAGATCGCCGAGAAGGTCGCCTCGGCGGCGGCGCTCTACGAGGCGGTGGAGCTGCGCGTCGAACGCGTGGCGGCTGCCGCGGCCGGCGACACGGCGCGGGTGGGGATCATCGACGCCCGCCTCGCGAGGCTGTGGACGCAGGAGCCCTCGGCGGTGGCGGCCGCCGACTTCGCCCTCGAGCATCGGCCGCCGGCGCATCTCGATCTCTACGGCCAGGCGTTCGTCGGCGGGCAGGGTCTGGGGCCGATGAACCCGTGGTTGATGTTCCCCTCCCTGTACGGCGTCGTCGACGCCGTACGTCTGGGCGCCGTCCCTGCCGCCGCTCGGCTGGTCGCGGAAGGAGCGGCGCCCGTACGGGTCAGCCCGGTCGCGCAGGCTGCGGCGACGCCGCCCTCCTCTCTCGCCGACGCCGCCTCCCGCATCCCCTCGGCGGGCGCGGCGCAGGTGAGGGTGGAGCGCTACGCGATGGCCGACGGCACCCGGCAGTTCGGTGTCTTCGTCGCGGGCACCCGCTCGGGCGGTACGAGCGAGCCCTTCGACATCCGCTCGAATCTCGAGCTGTACACGGGCCGGCGCAGTGCGTCTTACGAGGCGGTCGGCGCGGCTCTCCACGATGCCGGGGCTCGCGACGGCGACGTGGTGCACGCGTTCGGGCACTCCCAGGGAGCGATGGTGATCGAGCGCCTCGCGCTCGAGGGCGCATACGACACCCGCACGCTGGTGTCGTTCGGCTCGCCGGTGCAGGCCGATGTCGGCGCCGACACCCTGGGCGTCTCCGTGCGCCATACCGACGACCCGGTCGCGGCCCTGCAGTCGGGCGGGCACGTGACCGGGGTGGGCGCACCGGGGAGCTTCGTCGTCGAGCGCCTCGCCGATCCGGCCGCGGGGTTTCACGACCTGCGGATGCCCGCCCACGCTCTGGCGTCTTACACGCAGACCGCGGCTCTCATCGACGCATCCACCGACCCTCGGGCCGCCGCCGTGCGCGACGTCTTCACCGCTCTGGGCCGGACCGAGGCCGTCGACGCGACCGAGTACGTCGCCGAGCGGGTCAGTCTCGGCGCTCCCGCGGGCGCGGGCGCAGGATGAGCCCGGCGATCCAGTTGATGATGCCGATGACGAGGGCGGCGAGCACGGTCAGCCAGAAGCCGTCGACCCGTAGGCCCCAGTTCCAGAAGCCCGTGATCCACGCGGTGAGCCAGAGGAGGAAGCCGTTGATGACGAACGAGATGAGGCCCAGCGTCAGGATGTAGAGAGGGATCGCCAGCACCTTGACGATGGTGCCGATCACCGAGTTCACGATCGCGAAGATCGCGCCAACGACGAGCAGCGTGAGGGCCACCTGCAACCACTCGCCCGGAGCGAACGGCACCAGCACCACGCCGAGGGCGGGCAGCAGCGTCACGATCCAGATAGCGAACGCGTTGACGACGACGCGGACGAAGAATCCCATGGGATCGAGTGTGGCATGCGAACGCTCCGGCACGAAGGATCAGAGATCGGTCGTGTGGAGTCGTATCCGTTCCGCGAGGTCGTCGACATCGATCCGGGCCTGGGCGACATCGAGCACGAGGTCGAAAGCTTCATCGTTGGTGAACGTGACTCGGCGCCCGTTGATCCTCAGGAAGGCGAAGGTGAGGAATAGCGAGAGCCTTTTGTTGCCGTCGAACAGAGGATGATTCTGCGCGAGCGAGCTGAACAGAGCGGCGGCCTTCGCCTCGAGTGTGGGATACGCATCCACGCCGAACATGCTCGCGCCGGGTCGCGCGATCGCCGAGAACAGCAGACCTCTGTCGCGAGCATGGAGGCCGAGGTGCTCGACGACGGCGATGGCCTGCTCCGGCTCGAGATACTCGGTCACGCGTCTTCGAGGCGACGGATGGCCTCGGCGTAGTCCATCCCGATGTCGTCGACGGCCGCGAGAACCCGCTCGGTCTTGCTGGATTCTGCAACGAACCTGCTGGTCGCGTCGATGAGCAGCGCGTGCTTGGAGGTGTGGCGCGCCGCGGCGAGCTTCTCCAGGGCGGCGTCGAGCTCGGGAGGGAGACGAACGGTCATAGCCATACCAGAATGGTACTACCGCCCTCGTGGAGGGTGCCGACCTAGACTCGGTGCGTGACAGACGACATCCCCGTCCGCATCCGCCCCGAGATCGCCGCTCTTCCGCCGTATCGCCAGGGCAAGCCCGCGGGCGACGACGGATTCAAGCTTTCGAGCAACGAGAACCCCTTCGATCCGCTCCCCGGCGTGATCGAGGCGATGAGCGACGCGGCCGACGTCAATCGGTATCCGGATGCGTCGGCCCGACGTCTGCGCGAGAGGCTCGCCGCGCGTTTCGGGGTCGACGCCGACGAGGTGCACATCGGTGCCGGGAGCGTATCGGTGCTCGCGCAGCTGATCCTCGCCGCTGCAGGGCCGGGCGACGAGGTCGTCTACGCGTGGCGGTCGTTCGAGGCCTACCCCACCCTGGTGCGGGTGGCGGGTGCCACCGCCGTGGAGGTGCCGCTCACGGCCGACTTCCGGCACGATCTTCCGGCGATGGCGGCGAGCGTGAGCGAGCGCACCCGCGTCGTCATCGTCTGCAGCCCCAACAACCCCACCGGGACCGCCGTCACGCATGACGAGTTCGCCGCCTTCCTCGACGCTGTTCCGAGCGACGTGCTCGTGATCCTCGACGAGGCCTACGCCGAGTTCGTCACCGCCAGCGACGCGGTCGACGGGATGCGGGTGCTCGGCCTGCTCGACCGGCCCAACGTCGTCGCGCTCCGCACCTTCTCGAAGGCCTTCGGGCTCGCGGGTCTCCGCATCGGCTATGCGATCGGTCACCGCCGCGTGCTCGACGCCGCGCGCTCGACGGCCATCCCGCTCGCGGTCACGGGCCAGGCGGAATCTGCGGCCCTGGCGAGCCTTCGGGCGGAGTCGGAGCTCCTCGAGCGGGTGCGGGTGATCTCCGCGCGCCGCGACCGCCTCGTCGCGGGTCTGCGCGACGGTGGCTGGAACGTGCCCGACGCGCAGGGCAACTTCGTCTGGCTCCCCGCCGGTGAGCACACGGCGGCCTTCGCGGAGGCGTTCGAAGAGGAGGGACTCATCGTGCGCCCGTTCGTCGGCGACGGCATCCGTATCTCCGTCGGCGAGGAGGAGTCTGTCGAGAAGGTCCTACGGATCGCAGCATCCGTTGTTCAGACCCTCCCAGAGGGCCATTCCGGCCGAGGGCTAGCGTGGAGAGCGTGACAGTGCCCGATCCGACCGTGCCCGACGCGCTCGACGCGTCCTTGCCCGTCGACGACACAGAGCTCGTCCGCATTCTCGCCGCGGACGGGTCGGTCGCGCCGACGCCCGCCGCCGAGCAGTACCTGCCGCTCATCGATGCGCTGCCCGATGCCGAGCTCGAGCAGTTCTACCGCGACATGGTGTCGATCCGCGCGTTCGACCGGCAGGCGACCCTGCTGCAGCGACAGGGGCAGCTCGCCCTGTGGCCGCCGAGCTGGGGCCAGGAGGCCGCCCAGGTCGGCTCGGCCCGCGCCGCTCGCACCCAGGATCACGTCTTCCCCTCGTATCGCGAGCACGTGGTCGCGCGCATCCGCGGGGTCGACCCGGTCGACATCATCCGCCTCATGCGCGGACTCACGCACGGCGGGTGGAACCCCTACGACCCGAAGAACGGCAACACGCACATCTACACGCTCGTCCTCGGTGCGCAGACCCTGCACGCGACGGGTCTCGCGATGGGCCTCGCCTTCGACGGCAAGAGCGGCAGCGGCGACCCCGACCGCGACGAAGCCGTCATCGTCTACTACGGCGACGGCGCCTCCAGCCAGGGCGACGTGCACGAGTCGATGGTCTACGCGGCGAGCTTCCAGGCACCGGAGGTCTTCTTCCTGCAGAACAACCAGTGGGCGATCTCGGTGCCCGTCGCCACGCAGTCGCGCTCGCCGCTGTTCCGCCGGAGCGCCGGCTACGGCATCCCGAGCGTGCAGGTCGACGGCAACGACGTGCTCGCCAGCTACGCGGTCACCCGCGCCTCGCTCGACGATGCACGAGCCGGCGGCGGACCGCGCGCGATCGAGGCGATGACCTACCGCATGGGCGCGCACACCACGAGCGACGACCCCACGAAGTACCGCACGACCGCCGAGGAGCAGGCCTGGGGCCGGCGCGACCCGATCGAACGCATGCGGGCCTACCTCGAAGGTCGCGGCGCCGGGGAGGCCTTCTTCGCCGACGCGGAGGCCGAGGCCCAGGCGCTCGCCGACGACACCCGTGTGCGCACCAACGCGCTCGGCGGGCTCGAGGCCGACCAGATCTTCACGAACGTGTACTCCGAGCAGCATCCGCTCGTCGAAGAGGAGCGCCGCTGGTTCCACGCCTACGAGGCGTCTTTCGAAGGGGGCGCATCGTGAGCACGACCGAGATGTCGCTGGGCAAGGCGCTCAACGCGGGCCTGCGACGCGCGATGGAGCAGAGCGACCGCGTGCTGCTCATGGGCGAGGACATCGGCCCGCTGGGCGGCGTCTTCCGCGTCACCGAGGGGCTCCAGGCCGACTTCGGTCCGCGCCGGGTCATCGACACGCCGCTGGCGGAGTCGGGCATCATCGGCACGGCGATCGGCCTCGCGATGGGCGGGTTCCGGCCGGTCTGCGAGATCCAGTTCGACGGCTTCGTCTACCCCGGGTTCGACCAGATCACCAGCCAGCTGGCGAAGCTCACCTACCGGCACGAGGGCGCCCTGCAGATGCCGGTCGTCATCCGCATCCCGTACGGCGGGCACATCGGCGCGATCGAGCATCACCAGGAGAGTCCCGAGGCCTACTTCGCCCACACGCCGGGCCTGCGCGTGGTGAGCCCGTCGACCCCGAACGACGCGTACTGGATGATCCAGGAGGCGATCGCCTCGCCCGACCCGGTCATCTTCTTCGAGCCGAAGAGCCGTTACTGGCCCAAGGGCGAGGTCGACCTCGACGCCTCCGCGGTGCCGCTGCATGCCAGCCGTATCGTTCGGCGCGGCACCGACGTGACCCTCGTCGGACACGGCGCGATGGTGTCGACCCTCATCCAGGCCGCGGCGCTCGCCGAGAGCGAGGGCACGAGCTGCGAGGTCGTCGACCTGCGTTCGTTGTCGCCGGTCGACTACGAGCCCATCCTCGAGTCGGTCGGCCGCACCGGCCGCATGGTCTACGCGCAGGAGGCCCCGGGCTTCGTCAGCGTCGGCAGCGAGATCGCCGCCACGGTCGCCGAGCGCGCGTTCTACTCGCTCGAGGCGCCGGTGCTGCGCGTGTCGGGCTTCGACACCCCCTTCCCCGCGGCGAACCTGGAGGGCAAGTACCTCCCCGACGCCGACCGCATTCTCGAGGCCGTCGACCGCACGATGGCGTACTGAGCACCCCGAAGGACCGATCATGAGCACGCAGAAGTTCCTCCTCCCCGATGTCGGCGAGGGTCTGACCGAGGCCGAGATCGTCTCCTGGCGCGTCGCCCCCGGCGACACGGTCGAGGTCGACGACGTGCTCGTCGAGATCGAGACGGCCAAGTCGCTTGTCGAACTGCCGTCGCCCTTCTCGGGCACGGTCGGCGAGCTGCTCGCCGGCGAGGGCGACACCGTCGAGGTCGGCAGCGCCATCATCACGATCGCCGACGAGTCGGCCGCGGGCCCCGCCGCCCCTGCCGCGCCGGCCGTGGTGCCCGAGCCCGAGGCGCCGGGAGGCGCGGTGCTCGTCGGCTACGGCAGCGCGGGTCATGTCGCGTCGCGCCGTCGCCCCGTCAAGCCCGAGGCGCGCCCGGCCGGCACGTCGGCCGGGGTGGTCGCCAAGCCCCCGATCCGCAAGCTCGCCCGCGACCTCGGCGTCGATCTCGCCTCGGTCACGCCCAGCGGTGCCTCGGGCGAGGTGACCCGCGACGACGTCGTGAAGCACGCATCGCAGGCGAGCGTCTTCCGCAACATCGAGACCCCCGCCTGGGGAGAGGTGCGCGAGGAGACGATCCCCGTCGCCGCCGAGGAATCGGATGCTGCGCGCCCCGCAGCATCCGCACCTCCTCTCGAGAGCGCCCAGCCCACCGAGAGCAGCGACGGCCGCGAGGAATCGATCCCGGTGCGCGGGGTGCGCAAGGCCGTGGCCTCGGGCATGGTGCGCACCGCCTACTCGGCGCCCCACGTCACGGTCTGGACCGACGTCGACGCCTCGCGCACGATGGAGCTCGTCAAGCGGCTCAAGTCGTCGCCCGACTTCGCCGACGTCAAGGTCTCACCCCTGCTGATCATGGCGCGCGCGGTCATCTGGGCCGCCCGTCGCACCCCGATGGTGAACGCCGCCTGGGTCGACGGCGACGACGGCGCGCAGATCCGTCTGCACCACTACGTGAACCTGGGCATCGCCGCCGCCACCCCGCGCGGACTCCTGGTGCCGAACATCAAGGACGCGCAGGACATGAGCATGCGCGAGCTCGCCCGTGCCCTGCAGAACCTCACGACCACCGCGCGTGAGGGCAAGTCGACGCCCGCCGACCAGAAGGGCGGCACGATCACCATCACGAACATCGGCGTCTTCGGCATGGATGCCGGCACCCCGATCCTCAACGGCGGGGAGGCCGGCATCATCGCGCTCGGTACGATCCGCCAGAAGCCGTGGGTCGTCGACGGTGAGGTGCGCCCCCGCTGGGTCACCACCGTCGCCGGTTCGTTCGACCACCGCGTGGTCGACGGCGACGGCATGAGCCGCTTCGTCGCCGACGTCGCGTCGATCCTCGAAGAGCCCGCGCTGCTGCTCGACTGAGGTCGACGCCGCACGCGCCTGTCGAGAGTGGGCCCGCCGGCTGCGAAGGGGCCGCGGACCGGCGGGCCCATCCACGATTCGGAGTATCCCCCCGATTGGATTGGTAGTCCAGAGCGGATTCCGGCCGGTGGACGCCGGAGCTCGACCTTCGCGGTCAGCCCGAGTACGTCAGGCTGACCCAGGCCAGCAGGATGAGGTCGCGCCTTCCCCGGCTCGAGATGAAATCGGCGAAGCTGGGACCGTGGACTCGACTTCGGACATGGCCGCGGCTGACGACGAGGCGGAGTCGGCCAGCGCCCATCGAGACGCACGCGTCGTCGCGCGACGTGCGGGCGCGCACCGATCTCGCTCGTATGAGCGTCGTCGAGTTCATCTCCGAGTGGCGGCCGGCACGGCGTGACGGGGAATGATGCGATCCGCCGCAAGTTGGGGATGACCCGCGCCACGGGCGAGGATTACCCGCACATCCTGGAGCTGCTCGAGAAGGCGTCGCGACCGTGACCGAAGACGAAAACCCTCATCCGCTCACCGTCTACCTCGACGCGACCGCGCCCACCGGAGAACGCGGCTGGTTCGAGACGCGGGACGGCGTCGTCACGGCGCGAGGAACGGGCTCGCGGGCTCCCGAGCCCGGGCAGCGCTCCGTGCTGTTGCGGAACGCGGTGGTCACGACGAGGTTCACCGACCTGCACTGCCATGGCGCGAGCGGCGTCGCCTTCGACGACGGCCCCGAGGGCGCCGTGCGCCGGGCGATCGACTTCCACGGCGCGCATGGAACGGGGCGGATGCTGCTGAGCCTCGTCAGCGCGCCGGCGCCGCGGTTGGCGACGCGGCTCGCCGAGGTCTCCGCCGTCCTCCCGTCGTTCGCCGAGACCGCTGGAATCCATGCGGAGGGGCCGTTCCTTGCTGCGGGGCGCCGAGGGGCGCACGATGCGGCCGCGCTCACCGACCCGACCCCTCGGGCCGTGGAGACCCTTCTCGAGGCCGCAGACGGCCGGCTCCGCTCGATCACGATCGCTCCGGAGCTGCCGGGTGCCATCGATGCCATCGATCGGCTGACGGCCGCGGGCGTCGTGGTCGCCGTGGGCCACACCGATGCGGACTACGACCGGGCTGCGGAGGCGTTCGACCACGGGGCCTCGCTGCTGACCCACGCCTTCAACGCGATGCGGCCGTTCCTGCACCGTGAGCCGGGGCCGATCGGCGCGGCGATCGATCGCGATCACGTGGTGCTCGAGGCGATCGCGGATGGCCACCACCTCCACGACGCGGCTCTCCGGCTGCTGTTCGCGGCCGCGCCCGGCCGGATCGCCCTCGTCACCGACGCCATGTCGGCAACGGGCTGCGCCGACGGCGACTTCGCCATCGGGGAGCTCGACGTGACTGTGACCGGCGGCGTCCCCTATCTCGCGGGGACGACGACGCTGGCCGGTTCGACCCTGACGCTCGACGAAGCGGTGCGCCGGTGCGTCCGCGCCGGGATCCCCGTCGCGCAGGCGGTGGCCGCCGTGACGACCGTCCCAGCGGCGCTGCTCGGCGAGCCGGAGCCTCGGGTCGACATCGGAGCGAGGACCGCGGATCTCCTCGTCATCCACCAGGACGGATCGGTCGTGGCGTTCGACGCGGCGACGGCGTAGGCGGCGGGCTCTCCCATCCCCGAGGGTGCCCGACTCCGCCGAGCGTGCCCGAAAGAACGCGCACCTTCGGCGGAAACGGGCACCGTCGGCAACGCGGCGGCCGCAGCTGAGTTTGAGAACGATTATCAGTAGCTCTATAGTGGGCGGGTGACCCGGAACCGACTCCTCCTCCCCGCTGCGCTCGTCGCCGCATCCGCGCTCGCTCTGGCCGGATGCGCCGGAACGACGGATGCTGCCGGCACCGCCCCCTCGAACGACGACGGGCGCGTGCAGATCGTCGCGTCGACGAACGTCTACGGGCAGATCGCCGAGGCGATCGGCGGCGACCTCGTCGACGTCACCTCGATCATCGCGTCGGCTTCGCAGGACCCGCATTCCTACGAACCGAGCGCGCAGGACCAGCTCATCGTCAGCCGCGCCGACCTCCTGATCGAGAACGGCGGCGGCTACGACGCCTTCGTCGACGCGCTGATCGAATCGTCGGGCGTCGACGCTCCGGTGATCACGGCCGTGGAGTACTCCCACGACTGGCCCGAGAACGCCGGTCACGACGACGCGGAGAACGGCGAGACCGAGGGCACCGAGACCCCCGCCGCCGACACCGACGACCACGCCGACGAGGAAGGCCACGACCACGCCGGTCACGACCACGTCGAAGGGTTCAACGAGCACGTCTGGTACGACCCGCACACCGTCGAGTACGTGGCCGAGGCCATCGCCGACGAGCTGACGACGCTGCGCCCCGACGGCGCCGACGCGATCTCCGCCAACCTCACCGCCTTCACCGAGGGTGTTGCCGGCATCGAAGACGCGCTGGCGCAGATCGAGGCATCCGACGCGGGCGCGGGAGTGTTCGTGACCGAACCCGTCCCCGGCTACCTCGTCGCCGCGGCGGGCCTCACGGTCGTCACCCCAGAGGCCTTCAGCGAGGCCGTCGAGGAGGGGCAGGACGTTCCGCCGGCCACGCTCCTCGAAGCGCTCGACCTCGTCGCATCCGGCGACGTCCGCGTCGTCATCACGAACACGCAGACCGGTGGAGCCGAGACCACGCAGGTCGTCGACGACGCCGACGGTCGCGGCATCCCGGTGATCCAGTTCGCGGAGACGCTCCCCGAGGGACAGACTTACATCTCGTGGATGGACGAGAACGTCGCGGCACTGGCCGACGCCCTGGCGAGGTGACGTCGGGTTCTCCGCTGCAGATCAGCGGCGCAGCCCTGCGCCGCGGTGATCGCGAACTGTGGAGCGGTCTCGATCTCGACGTCGCCCCGGGGGAGTTCATCGCCGTCCTCGGCCCGAGCGGGTCGGGCAAGACGACGCTGCTGCGCGCCATCCTCGGTCTCGAGCGCCTCAGTTCGGGCAGCATCCGGGCCCTCGGCAGCGAGGTGCACCGGGCCGGCAACCGCCGTATCGGCTACGTGCCCCAGCAGCGTCCGCTCCCTCCGGAGACCTCGCTGCGCGGGCGCGACCTCGTCGGACTCGGCGTCGACGGGCATCGCTTCGGTCTGCCGTTTCCGCGCCGCGGCGATCGGGAACGCGTGCGCGAGCTCGTGCGCGCGGTCGGAGCCGAGGGCTTCGCCGATCGCCCGGTAGGCGAGCTGTCGGGCGGCGAGCAGCAGCGTCTGCGCGTCGGGCAGGCGCTCGCCGACGACCCGGGGCTCCTCCTCTGCGATGAGCCGCTGACCAGCCTCGACCTCGCGAACCAGCGGGCGGTCGTGCGTCTCATCGACCAGCACCGGGCGCGCTCGGGCGCGGCCGTGGTCTTCGTCACCCACGACATCAACCCGGTTCTCGAGCACGTCGACCGCATCCTCTACATCGCCCACGGCCGGTTCATGCTCGGCGCCCCCGACGAGGTGCTGAACTCGGCCGTGCTCAGCGATCTGTACGACGCCCCGGTCTACGTGCTGCGGGCGGGTGGACGACTCGTCGTGGTCGGTGCCCCCGACGCCGACGACGCCCATCACCACCACCACGACGAGGAGCCCGAATGAACTGGGCCGACGTGGGCGCCGCGCTCTTCGGAGGGGTCGCCGATTACGGCGAGATCCTCGCCCTGGTGTGGAACTCGGTCATCGCCGGTGCCGTGCTGGGTCTCGTGGGGGGCCTCATCGGCGTCTTCGTCATGCAGCGCGACATGGCCTTCGCCGTGCACGGCATCAGCGAACTGTCGTTCGCGGGTGCCGCGGCGGCGCTCCTCATCGGTGTCGACGTCGTCACCGGCTCGATCGTGGGATCGCTGATCGCGGCCGGCCTCATCGGGGTGCTCGGAGCGCGTGCCAGAGACCGCAACTCGATCATCGGCGTGCTCATGCCGTTCGGTCTCGGTCTCGGCATCCTCTTCCTCTCGCTCTACAACGGGCGCAGCGCGAACCGTTTCAGCCTGCTCACCGGCCAGATCGTGTCGGTGCAGACGGGGCAGCTCGGGTGGCTCATCGCCCTGAGCGCCGTCGCACTGCTCGCGCTGCTGCTGATCTGGCGGCCGCTGCGCTTCGACTCCCTCGACCCGCAGTCGGCGGCGGCCCGCGGCGTGCCGACGACCGCCGTCTCGCTCGTCTTCATGCTGCTGCTCGGCCTCGTGGTCGCCGTCGCGGTGCACATCATCGGCGCCCTGCTCGTGATGGCGCTGCTGGTCACCCCCGCCGCCGCGGCGATGCGCGTCGCCTCCGGCCCGGTGGCCGTGCCGGTCCTCGCCGCCGCGTTCGGATTCGTCTCGGCGGTCGGCGGCATCCTGCTCGCCGTGGCCGGCACGTTGCCGGTGAGCCCCTACATCACGACGATCTCGTTCGTCATCTACCTCGCCTGCCGCATCATCGGTGCGCGCCGCGGCCGGGTGACCCGCACCGCATGACGGGCGAGAACGCCTGGCGCCCGGCGATCGCCGCCCTGGCGAACGACACGACCCGCGAGGTCTACGCGCGCATCGTGCTCGGCGCGTCGCGCGGCGACGCCGTCGCGGGGGTCGCCGCCCCGCGGGCCGACGCCGCCATCGCCGCGCTGGTCGGGTCGGGCCTCGTGATCGAGCGCGAGGGGGAGCTGTTCGCCGACGCGACCGGACCGAAGCGGATGCTGGCGACCGCCCCCGCGCGACCGAGCGGCATCGATCGATTCCTCCGGCCCGACGGGCGCATCGACCGCTACCCGTCGAAGGTCGGCGAGCGGGTGGAGCTGCTCGCGCACGTGGCGGAGAGGGTTCTGCGCCCCGGCGAGGTCGTGACCGAGCGCGAGCTCACCGGGCGGCTCGAGCGCTTCGCCGACGACGTCGCCCTTCTTCGTCGCCATCTCGTCGACCACGGTGTCGTCGAACGCACCCCCTCGGGGTCGGAGTACGCCCTCGCCCCCAGCATCCGGGAGACACCCCCTGCGGCCGAGACACCTCGCCCGGCGGTGGGTGTCGACCCGGAGGGGGCGTCTGGGCCGGGCGATGCGGCGTCCGGGTCGACGTCCAGCGAGCGCCGGTAGAATCCCGGCCATGACCCAGCGCAACACCTGGCAGCGAGAACGCGTGCGTGAAGCGCTCGCCGACGCACGCGGGTTCGTCAGCGCGCAGTCGCTGCACGCCACCCTCCGCGACGACAACACCGGCATCGGCCTCGCGACCGTCTATCGCGCCCTCGCCGGGCTCGCCGCCCAGGGCAACGCCGATTCGCTGCAGAGCCCCGAGGGCGAGAACCTCTTCCGCGCCTGCGCGACCCCCGGCCACCACCATCACCTGATCTGCCGTTCGTGCGGACTGGCCGTCGAGATCGAGGCCGACGACGTCGAGGAGTGGGCTCAGCGCACCGCGGCGACGCACGGCTTCACCCAGGCGGAGCACATCGTCGACATCTTCGGCCTCTGCGCGTCGTGCACCGAGGCCCGCGCGAGCGAGCGTGCGGGGCAGTAGCGCGACCGCGACACGGCCCGCCTCGCGATCCCGCGTGGCGGTGCCGCTGGCGGTCGGCGTGGCCGCGATCGCCGCCCTGTTCGCGATCGACGCCTTCGCCCCGCAGCTGTTCAGCGCCTCGTTGCCGACGAGGGCGCAGGACGCCGTCACGCTCTCGCTCAGTGTGCTGATCGAGTCGCTGCCGTTCGTCGTGCTCGGCGTGGTGCTGTCGATCGTCGTGCAGGTCTGGGTTCCGCCGGGTGCGATCGAGCGGTGGATGCCGCGGCGAGCGTGGGCGCGTCGCGCGGTGCTCTCGCTCCTGGGCATGTTCATCCCGGTCTGCGAGTGCGGCAACGTGCCCTTCGCGCGGGGCCTGCTGATGCGCGGCTTCACGGTGTCGGAGACGCTGACGTTCCTGGTCGCCGCACCAATCGTGAACCCGATCGTCATCATCACCACCCACGCCGCATTCGGTTTCGACGACAACATCCTCATCGCCCGCCTGATCGGCGGCTACCTCGTCGCGAACCTCATCGGCTGGCTGTACAGCCGTCACCCGTCGCCCGATGCGTTGCTGACCGACCGGTTCCGCGAGACCTGCGAACTCGTCACGACCGAGACGGGCGGGAAGGGCCGCCGCTCGCTCGCCCAGTTCGTGGTCGAGCTGCGCTCGGTGATGCCGGCCCTCGTGATCGGCTCGGCGCTGGCCGGAGCCGTGCAGATTCTCGTGCCGCGCGACACGCTCGTCGCGATCGGGTCGGATCCGGCGCTGTCGATCGTCGCGATGATCGTGCTGGCGCTCGTGGTCTCGATCTGCTCGAACGTCGATGCCTTCTTCGCGCTGTCGTTTGCCGCGTCGTTCACGCCCGGCTCGCTCGTGGCGTTCCTCGTGGTCGGTCCGATCGTCGACCTCAAGATGCTGGCGCTCCTGCGCACCACCTTCTCGACCCGCGTGCTCGTGGGGATGACGGTGGCCGTGGTGCTGTTCGCCTTCGCCCTCGGAACGGTGGTGAACCTCGGTGCGTAACGCGGGATTCGTCGGCACGCGCTGGCTCGGAGTGGGCCTCGCCTCGTGCCTGGCCGTGGTGACCATCGCGCTCTGGCTCACCGGGCGTCTGGCGCTGTACATCAACCCCGACTCGGCGTGGTTCGCCGTCGGCATGGCGGTGCTCCTCCTCGTCGGAGCCGTCGCGAGCTTCGCGCTCCCGCTCGGCGCCGAGGAAGACCACGGTCACGACCACGGCGACGGGCATGCGCACGCGGAAGACGACGACGCGCCGCATCCGCACCCCACCGCGCGCCCGGTCGGCGCCGTCGCCCTCGCCGGTGGCCTCGTCGCCTCGGGTGTCGTCGTGACGATGCTCGTCTCGCCGCCCGCCTCGCTGTCGGCCGAGCTCGCGATGTCACGAGACGTCGGGGCGCCCCCGCTGTTCGCCGGGGCCGACGTCATCACGCTGGCGTCGTCGGGCGATACCGGCGAATTCGGGGTCGGGGAGTGGGCGAGCGTGTTCGCGACCGCCACGAACCCCGACACCTTCGACGGCGACGCGATCTCGCTCACCGGTTTCGTCACCCCCAGCGACAACGGCTCCGGGTTCGACCTCACGCGCCTCGTCATCACGCACTGCGTCATTGACGCGCAGCCCGCGACGCTGCCGATCGCCTCGACGGCCGCGGTTCCCGACACCGGTCAGTGGGTGACGGTCACCGGCACGGTGCGCTCCACCAGCAGCGGCGCGCTCGAGATCACCCCCGACGAGGTCGTGGCGATCGACGAGCCGCAGGACCCCTATGAGTACTGACGCCCCGTCGCGCCGCGCACGAGGGCACCAACGTCGCAGCCGCGCCTTCCTCTCGGCCTTCGCCGCGGTGCTGGGCGGGCTCGTGCTGGTCGGCGCCGCGGGAGCGGCGATCGGCATCGTGCAGGGGCCGCGGGTGACGAAGGTGCAGGTCGATCCCGCGGGTGCCGTCGTCGCCTCCGGCTCGCGGGTCATCCTCGAGACGACGCAGGCCCTGGAAGACGTGGATGCGGCGCAGGTCACCGTGGATCCGGCGGCGCCGTTCACGGTCGACACCTCCGGCCGCAGCGTCGGGGTGCGCTTCACGCTGCCCCTGCGCGACGATACCGACTACACGGTCGCGATCTCCGACGCCTCGGGCCGCGGCGTCGGACCGGCGTCCACCCTGACGACGACGTTCCGCACCCCCGCTCTGCAGCCCTACCTTCTCCAGCGCGGCGGCGAAGACGGCGACACCATCTATCGCACGGGGTTGGGCGGTGACGCCGTGCCCGTGTTCACGCATCCGCATATCGAGGACTACCGCGCCACCGCCACGCACCTCGTGGTCTCGGTGCGCACCGACGACGACCGCCCCGCGATCCTCGTCACGGGTTCCGACGGCGAAGACCCGCGAGAACTCGATCTGCCCGGCGACGGCTTCGTGTCGAACCTGCAGAGCGCAGACCGCGGCGAGACCATCGGCTTCACCTTCTCCGACGCCGACCTCGGAGCCGGCGGAGGCCGCGAGGCGGTCCTGTTCACGACCTCGGTCGCGACCGGCGCGGCCGACGCCCCTCCGAAGGAGGTCGATCTCGGCGGTGACGTCCGTGTGGCCGAGTGGCGGTTCGTGCCCGACACCGACAGCATCCTCGTGCTCACGTTCGACAGTCGGCTGCTGCTCTCGGGGGCCGACGGGGCGAACGCCGCTCCGCTGGGAACCGCTCTGTCGATCGACGGCATCGCGCGCGGTTCGTCGCAGGCCGTCGTCGAGGGGCTCGAGGGCATGCGCGTGGTCGACCTCACCGACGGCAGCGAGCAGCCCCTGGTCGAGCCGACGACGGCGATCGGGTCGCTGGGTGCGGTGACCCCGATGCCGGGGGAGGGCGCCGGCACGATCCGCACCTACGCCGAGCTGTCGGACGACGGTGCGTTCGTCTCGACCGCCGTCGCGCACGTGACCGACGACGGCACGGCCACCGTGCTGCTCGACGCATCGGCCTCCGACTCGGTGCTGCAGACCTGCGTGTCGGCGAGCGGACGATACGCCGCCGTGCTCGTCGCTCCGTCCGCCGCGAGCAACCCCTACGACCGTTACCTCCTGCCGCTGCCCACGCGCCTGCAGACGCACGTCGTCGAGATCGACACCGGCACCGAGGTCTCGGTGCTCGACGGCTTCGGCCTGTCATGGTGCCAGGTGCCGCCGGCGTGAGCGCGCTCCGCCCGGCGCGCCGCGCCGACCTCGACGCACTCCCCGCCGAGGTCGCACCGCGCCTGCTCGGCGGGGTGCTCGAGACCGTGATCGCGGGGGAGCGGGTCGCGGTCCGGCTCACGGAGGTCGAGGCGTATCACGGCCTCGGCACCGGCCCCATCGCCGATCCCGGCTCGCACGCCCGCATGGGTCAAACCCCCCGCAACGCGACCATGTGGGGCGAGCCCGGGCACCTGTACGTCTACCTCAGCCACGGCATCCACTCGTGCGTGAACGTCGTGTGCGGTCCGGAGGGCGTCGCCGGAGGAGTCCTGCTGCGCGCCGGTGAGATCGTCGAGGGGGCGGATGCGGCGACGCGCCGCCGGCTCGAACGCCGCGGCGTCGTGCGCTCGCCGAGGGAGCTCGCCAGCGGACCGGGGCGTCTGGGCGACGCGGTCGGGTTGAAGCATCCGATCCACGACGGCATCGACGCGATCGTGCCGTCCGAGAGGGCGGGCGCGGTTGCGTCACTGTCGGTGCGGGAGCAGCCGCTCGCGACCGTCGTCACGGGTCCGAGGGTGGGCGTGGCCGGCATCGCGGGCACCGAGGCGTTCCCGTGGCGGTTCTGGATCGCTGGCGACCCGACCGTCTCGGCGTTCCGCTGGGGCCGCGGCGCCCGCGACGCCTGACCCCGCCCCGGCCGGACCCGACCGCGAGACTTCATCCCTGCTACGAGACTGCGCTCCTGGGCGGCAGTCTCGTAGCCCGGGTGAAGTCTCGCGGTCTGAGGTGCTGGGCGGGGCCGGCGGAGGTCGGCGTTCAGGTCGCTCGGATAGGTTGGCTTCTCGTGTCGCGAGAACTTCGGAGTATCTGGTTGTGGTTCCTGGGCGCTCATGTCGCCGTCGTGGCGCTCGGGTTCCTGCTGTGGAGCCAGCCCATGGGCGACGTCTACAACGTCTACGAGCCGTGGTCGAACCAGGCCCTGGGCGGCGGCGACATCGTCGGTATCACGGCGGCGTGGGTGTACCCGCAGGTGGCGCTCGTGCCGATGCTGGCCGCGCACCTGTTCTCCTGGATCGCCGGGTACACGTTCGGCTGGGCCGTGCTCGTCTGCGTGCTCGACGCGGCGGCGTTCGCCTTCCTCGTGGGCCGAGGGCGCTCCCGGGCCCGCATGACCGGAGCCCGCGTCTGGCTGGTGCTGTTCGTCCTCCTCGGTCCGATCGGCATGTACCGCATCGATGCGATCACCGTGCCCCTCGCGATCGTCGCCCTGCTCCTGGCCATCCGCCACCCCGCCGTCTCTTCGGCGATCCTCACGATCGGCGCCTGGATCAAGATCTGGCCGGCCGCCGTGGTGCTCGCCCTGACGATCGCCGCCCGCAAGCGCTGGTGGGTGGTCGTCGCCTCCGCCGGGGCGACCGCCGCGGCCGTGGTGCTCGTGGTCGTCGCGCTCGGCGGCGCGGAGAACCTCACCGGGTTCATCACGGCCCAGGTCGGCCGCGGCCTGCAGATGGAGAGTACGGCGGCGACCCCCTTCGTCTGGCTCGCCGTGTTCGGCATCAACGGGGCCAAGGTCGCCTTCGACAACGAGATCATCACGTTCGCCGTCTACGGTCCGGGCGTCGACACCATGGCCGCGCTCCTGACGCCCCTCATGGCGGTCGCGGTCGCCGCCGTCTGCGTCGTCGGAGTGCTCAAGGCGCGCGCCGGGGCCCGGATGCTGCGCCTCCTCCCCCCGCTGACCCTCACGCTCGTGCTCGTGCTCATCGTCTTCAACAAGGTCGGTTCGCCCCAGTTCGTGGCGTGGATCATCGCGCCGTTCGTCCTCTGGGTCATCGTCGACCGACGCGGCATCCGGCGCGGACTCCAGTACGCCGCGATCACCGCCTTCCTCACGCAGGGCGTGTATCCGCTCGTGTTCGACCTCGTGCGTGTCGCGAACCCGATCGGCGTGCTCGTGCTCACCGCGCGCAACGTCATGCTCGTCGTGCTGCTGGTGTGGGTCGTGCGGCAGCTGCTGCGGGTTCCGACCGAACGAACGCGCGTCGCCCATATCGCAGCATCCGGCCCCCGCCGGGCCGACGCGCCGCCCGTGCTAGACTGACTCCTCGTCTGCGCGCACTCCAGCACGCAGTACGCACCCCTCCCTCATCGAACGGCCTCTTCGGCTGCGCGCGAGCGGGGTGCAGACAAGGGATCTTGGGTGGCACCGTCCGGTGTCACGGTACTAAGGAGAATCACTATGGCAGCAGTGTGCCAGGTGACCGGCGCTGTTCCCGGCTTCGGTCACAACATCTCGCACTCGCACCGCCGGACGAAGCGCCGCTTCGACCCGAACGTGCAGCGCAAGACCTATCTCGTTCCGTCGCTCGGTCGCAAGATCACGATCAACGTGTCCGCGAAGGGCATCAAGGTCATTGATGCTCGTGGCATCGAGGCAGTCGTCAAAGACATGCTCGCAAGGGGTGTGAAGCTCTGATGGCTAAGAAAGCACAGGACGTTCGTCCGATCATCAAGCTGCGTTCGACCGCCGGCACGGGGTACACCTACGTGACGCGCAAGAACCGCCGCAACAACCCCGACCGCATCGTGCTCAAGAAGTACGACCCCGTGGTCCGCAAGCACGTCGACTTCCGAGAGGAGCGCTAAACATGGCAAAGAAGAGCAAGATCGCGCGCAATGAGCAGCGCAAGGTCATCGTCGCCCGCTGGGCCACGAAGCGTGCCGAGCTGAAGAAGGCTCTGGTCGACCCCACCTCCACCGACGAGCAGCGTGAGGCCGCTCGCGTGGGCCTCCAGAAGCTGCCCCGCAACGCTTCGCCGGCTCGCGTGCGCAGCCGCGACGTCATCGACGGCCGCCCCCGCGGTGTGCTGACGAAGTTCGGCATCTCGCGTGTGCGCTTCCGCGACATGGCTCACCGGGGCGAGCTGCCCGGCGTGACCAAGTCGAGCTGGTAAGACGTCGACGGGCTCAGTGAACGACTGAACCTCTGAAAGGGCGGGATCTCCTCACGGGGGTCCCGCCCTTTCGCGTTGCCGCCGCCGATCCGCGAGGCAGGTCCGAACCGAGCCTCAACAGCCCCATCTGCCACATCAGCCCCGCGACACGGCGTCCGAATGCGTCACGAGCCCCGGAAATACGCGGTTCTCACCACGATCGTTGATACATTCGAGGCGGTCGATCCGACCACCCGGAGGCATTCCGCTTCCGTCCGAAGAAATAAGGGGCGGCGTCTGCCGCCTTGGAGGACAACCCCCATGGCTGACAAGTCCATCACCAAGACCGAACTCGTCGCGAGCATCGCGAGCGCCACCGGCCAGAGCCAGTCCGCCGTGTCGGGCGTGCTCGACTCCCTCTTCTCCACCGTCTCCGAGGCGGTCGCCAAGGGCAGCAAGGTCTCGATCCCCGGCTGGATCGCCTTCGAGCAGGTCGAGACGTCGGCACGTACGGGCCGCAACCCGCAGACCGGCGAAGAGATCAAGATCCCCGCGGGCAAGCGCGTCAAGGTCACCGCAGGCTCGAAGCTGAAGGCTGCCGTCAAGTAAGACGACGTGACGCTCGCCGCGCGACCGCGCGGCCTCAGCGCTCCAGAGGGGGGATGCTTCGGCATCCCCCCTCTGCTGTGTCGGGCTCTTCCCGGCTCGGTCGGGTTCCGGCGCGAATAAGCTTGCATGATGACCACGACCACTCCTCGCGGCACCACCGCGCCGCGCGGAACGTCGGCACAGCTGACCTCGTCGGCCCGCACGCTCCGCGTGGCGGGTCTGGCGATCCTCGTCGTCGTCTCGGCCGTCGCTCTCGTCGCCGGCCTCGCCTACGGCGGCGGCGCGGCGCCCCTGCTCATCGGTGATGCCGGCCCGGTCGTGCGGTGGGGGCTTCCCGCCGCGAAGCTGGTCGTCAACCTCGCCGCGGCGGGCATGCTCGGCTCGCTCGTCCTCGCCCTCTGGGCATTGCCGGCGGGCCAGCGCGGTTTCGACACCGCCCTCGACACCGCCTCGATCAGCGCGGCGATCTTCACCCTCGCCTCCGCGGCGACCGGGTTCCTCACGTTCGTCAACACGATGAACGCCGTGCCGAGCGCCGACGCCGTGTTCGGGCAGCAGCTGGGCCGGTTCCTCGTCGAGGTCGAACTGGGCCGCGCATGGCTCATCACCACGATCGCCGGTGCGGTGCTGACCGTGCTCACCTTCGCCGTCCGCTCGTGGACGCCCACCCTGTTCGTCGCCCTCCTCGCGGTCGTGGCGCTCGTGCCGATGGGAACCCAGGGCCACGCGGGCGAGGAGGCCAACCACACGCTCGCCGTGACGGCGCTCGTGCTGCACATCCTCGCGGCGGCGGTCTGGCTGGGCGGTCTCGTCCTGCTCGTGGTCGTACGCCCCGTGCTCGAGAAGGGCGCGCTGAAAGACGTCCTGTTGCGGTACTCGAGCCTCGCGCTCATCGCCTTCGTCGTCGTGGCGATCTCGGGTACCGTGCGCGCCTCGATCGGCCTCGGGGGATGGGAGCAACTCGGATCGCCCTACGGGGCCCTCGTCATCGTGAAGGTGGTCGCGCTCCTGGGAATGGGAGTCCTCGGTGCGTGGTACCGCGTGCGCCTGATCTCCCGCATGCCCGACAGCGGAGCATCCCGCCGGTTCTGGGGCCTCATCGCCCTCGAACTCGGTTTCATGGGCCTCGCCAGCGGCGCGGCGGCGGCGCTGGCCCGCACGCCCACCCCGGGCGACGCCATCCCGGTCATCCAGACGCCCGCAGAGGTGCTCACCGGTGCGCCCCTCCCGCCCGAGCTCGATCTCAACGCCTGGCTCACGTCGATCGACGTCGACCTGCTCTGGGCGTTCGCCGTCGGGTTCGGTCTCTTCTTCTACCTGGCGGGCGTCATCCGCCTGCGGCGTCGCGGCGACGCGTGGCCGATCCACCGCACCGTCTCGTGGGTCGCGGGCCTGCTGCTGCTGCTCTGGGTCACCGCGGGGCCGATCAACGCCTACCAGGACTACCTGTTCAGCATGCACATGATCGGCCACATGCTGCTGAGCATGGCGATCCCGCTCCTGCTCGTGCTCGGGGCTCCCGTGACGTTGGCGGCGCGGGCGATCCGTAAGCGCGACGACGGCACGCGCGGCGGACGCGAGTGGATCCTCTGGGCCGTGCATAGCCCGGTCTCGAGGGTGCTCACGAATCCCTACGTCGCCGCCGGGCTGTTCATCGGATCGCTGTGGGCCTTCTACTACAGCGACCTGTTCCGGTGGTCGCTCTACGACCACATCGGTCACGAGTGGATGGTGGCGCACTTCCTCATCACGGGGTACCTCTTCGTGCTGTCGCTCATCGGGATCGACCCGGTGCCGTACCGGCTGCCCTACGCGATGCGCCTGCTGGTGCTCATCGCGGTCATGGCCATGCACGCCTTCTTCGGCATCGCGATCATGATGCAGACCGGCCTGTTCGTCGCGGAGTGGTTCGGCTCCATGGGTCGCACCTGGGGTGTGTCGCCCCTCGAAGACCAGTACCTCGGTGGCGGCGTCGCATGGTCGGTGGGCGAGATCCCCACGCTGATCCTCGCGATCGCGGTCGCGATCCAGTGGAGCCGGTCGGACGAGAGGATGCAGCGCCGACGCGATCGGCAGGTCGACCGCGCCGGCGACCCCGAGCTCGACGAGTACAACGCGCAGCTCGCCGCTCTCGCCGAGCAGGATTCCCGCGCCGGGCGCTGACGGCTCGACCGGTCTACGACGTGCGGTTGCCGCCGACCTTGATCGATGCGGTGCCGTCGGGGAGCACCTCGACCGAACCGTTGATGACGAACGGCACGTCCTCGGCGACCGTGCGCACCGATCCGTCGTAGAGCGAGCGGATCTGCACCTCCACGCGGGCCACGGCATCGGCCTGGGCGATGCTCCAGCCGGCACCGTCGGGGGTCACCGAGATGGCGGGGTGCTGCACGATCGACCACGCCGGAAGGCTGATGATGCGATTCTGCACCGTGAGCCCGAACGGGCACCCGGTCGGCTGCAGCACCTGCTGGGTCGCGCAGTCGGCGAGGAACTCCTCGACCCGCTGCTGCACCACGTTGACGAACTCGGTCGTCGCCTCGGCCTGGACGCGAACGGGGATGCCGGCCGTGGGGAGGTCTGCCAGCACCGCGACACCGGGGGTTGCCGAGATCTGCGTGTCGACGTCGACGGAGTAGATGCCGGGGGAGAAGACGAGCAGGGGGACGGCGGCCAGCGGGTCGGCATCGACGCCGTCCGCCGAGACCTGACGCTTGTCGACCTCGAAGCCGTTCACGGCGAAGCGCATCGATCCCGTGACGACGAGGTCCATGACGGCAAGCGGACTCTTCGCGAAGGTCCAGTTCGGCACGACCCCGATCCACCCGTCCTGCGCGACCTCGAACGTCGAGGTCCCGCGGTGCCCGCCCGCCACGTACTCCACCGTCACGCGGGTGCTGTCGCCGGAAGCCTCCTCGGAGACGCCGACCACATCCGTCAGCGACGACAGGGCGGCGCTGCGCAGGAGCGCGTTCGACGCCGTGGACGGCAGTCCCGCCGCCTCCAGGGCGGCCGCGTCGAGGGCGACCCCGGGCAGAGCGAGCGCGTCGGCGGCTCGTCCGTCCGAGAGGAGGTCGAGATAGCGAAGCACGAATGCCGTCGGGCTGTAGAGCTCGCGGTAGAGCGTCACGCCGCCGGCTGCCAGAGCGGCGAACAGGAGAACCGCCACGACGCCGATCACGCCGAGCTCCAACCCCAGGCGCCGAGGGCGCCGCTCGGGCATCGGCGGGGCGGAGGAAGCGGAAGGCGTCCCGCCGGGGGCCGCCGGCGCCGCAGTCCCCCCGAGCTCGTGGTTCACCTCCTCAGTCTAGGAAATCTCTGCTGAGCGACCACCGAGGCGTGTGCGTTCGTTACGCTTCCGTTCCGAGCGGGGGATGATCCTGCGCTCGCGGTGCGAGGGACGAATAACATGAACCGGTGAGCACTCCCGCCCTCTCCGCCGAGCAGGAGGCCCTCTTCCGGCTGATCGAAGACACCCGGGAGCACGTGTTCGTGACCGGCCGGGCCGGCACGGGCAAATCCACGCTCCTGCAGCACCTCGCCTGGAACACCTCGAAGCAGATCGCCGTCTGCGCTCCGACCGGCGTCGCTGCGCTGAACGTCGAGGGTCAGACGATCCACTCGCTGTTCAAACTGCCGATCGGTCTCATCGCGTCCGGCGACATCGACCAGACCGACGCGACGCGCAAGATCCTCAACGCGATCGACACCCTCGTGATCGACGAGATCTCGATGGTGAACGCCGACCTCATGGACGGCATCGACCGCTCGCTCCGTCAGGCCCGCAACCGCCGGGCGGAGCCGTTCGGCGGGGTGCAGATCGTGATGTTCGGCGATCCGTACCAGCTCGCACCCGTACCCCCTCGCGGCGACGAGGCGCGGTACATCGCCGACCACTACCGGTCGTTCTGGTTCTTCGACGCGAAGGTGTGGGCGGGCGAGTCTGCGGGCGACGGTCTCATCGAGCTCGGCCGCCATGGCGCCGACCTCCACATCCGCGAGCTGACCGAGATCCATCGCCAGTCCGACCCCGCCTTCAAGGCCTTGCTCAACGGGGTGCGGTACGGGCACGTCACCGCCGACATGGCGGGGGTGCTCAACGGTGCCGGGGCCCGGACACCGCCGGACCCGGCCGATGGCGAGCATCCGATCATCACCCTCGCGACCCGCAACGACATCGTGAACACGATCAACCGCCGGCACCTCGACGCGCTCGTCGGACGCATGCAGACCGCCAACGCCGAGATCAACGGCGACTTCGGCCGGGGCGATGCGAGCTATCCCGCCGACGCCGAGTTGAAGCTGAAGGTGGGCGCGCAGGTGATGTTCCTGCGCAACGACATCTCGAACTTCGGCGAGCCGCCGCGATGGGTCAACGGCACCATCGGCACGGTGAAGCGGATCACGGGCTCCAGCGTTCGCGTCGAGGTCGACGGCAAGACCTACGACGTCGAGCCGGCGGTGTGGGAGAAGTTCCGCTACGCCTACAACCCCGGGTCGAAGACGCTGTCCCGTGAGATCGTGGCGGAGTTCCAGCAGTTCCCGCTGCGGTTGGCGTGGGCCGTAACGATCCACAAGTCGCAGGGCAAGACCTACGATCGAGCCATCGTCGACCTCGGGTCGGGCGCGTTCGCGCCCGGGCAGACCTACGTGGCGCTCAGCCGGCTGACGTCGCTCGACGGTCTCTACCTCACCCGGCCGCTGCGCCCGAGCGACATCCGCGTCGATCCCGACGTGCAGCGGTTCATGGCCGGCGTCCGCGCGGCACGGGCTCAGGCGACCTGAGTGGCCTTGGCTCTGCCGAGGTCTTCGAACAGCTCGGTGTTGAAGCGGTAGGCCAGCAGTACCTCGTCGATCACGCGCTGCTGCTCGGCGGCGTCCCAGGGTGCGGCATCCAGCTGCTCGCGGTAGACGTCTTTGAACGCCTTCGGGTCGGCGATGTCGTCGAACACGTAGAACCCGATGCCGTTCGTCTCGAAGCCGAACCGTCGCTGCATGAGCCGGCCGATGAACTGGCCGCCCGACAGGTCGCCGAGGTAGCGCGTGTAGTGGTGCGCGACGAATCCGCCGGGCCAGGTGGCCCCGACCTGTTCGATGCGCGCGACATAGGCGCGGGTGGTGGGGAGCGGCTCGATCCCGTCGCGCCAGTCGGGGCCGATGAGGAACTCGAGGTCGGCTTCGAGGGCGGGGAGGCGCGTGAGTCGGTCGCTGATGAACACCGATGCGACGGGGTCGCGCCGCATCCGTTCCGCCGCCGCTTCGAGGGCGGCATAGATGCACCAGTGCTGGGCGACGAGCGCGACGTAGTCATCGCGGGTGCCCTCGCCCTTCATGAGATCGGTCATGAAGCCGGAGCCTTCGCTCGACGAGTGCGCGCTGCTCGAGCGCTCGCGAAGTGCGGCGGAGAAGAGGATGACGTCGCTCATAACGGTCATCATAGGGGAAAGTTAGGGCGTCCTAACCTACGAATTTCCTCGGGGTGCCGAGGGGACGGTCAGCCGTGCGGGCGCGGCTCGATGCCCAGTCGCTCGCAGGCGTCGTCGTACAGCGCGACGATCTCCCGGCGCACCTCGGGGCGCTCGGTGATCGGTCCGCCGGGCCACGGAACCCGCAGCGCTTCGACCGCGCCGCCTGCCCCCGTGACCTCCCACTGGCCACCGTCGCCGTCGAACGACGTCATGGTGGCCGATACCGCTGCCCGATCGTTCCCGAACGCCCGCGCGATGAGGACGTTGTCATCCGTGTGGTCGCTGTTCATGTGACGGAGGACGCCCGCGATCGTGGCGTCGTCGAAGCTGTGCGGCATCGCCCCAGCCTAGGCAAACTCGTGATCCACCTGTGACCTGCCCTCAGCCGATGATCGGGGTGGGGGCGAAGGGGTGTGATTCAATTCTTGGACGCGTAAAACGACGCGTGCAGGATCCCCCGGGGGGTGAGGATGCGAATCCTTCCCAAGCGCCGCGGCGCCGCGGTCGCCGCGGCCGTGGCATTGGCATTGATCGCGCTGAGCGGCTGCTCCGCACAGCAGACGGTCGATATCGACGTGCCTCCGCAGACGGATGCCGCTCTCCCCGCCGACACGGTGACCCAGCTCGAGGCCGCCGTCACGGCGGCCATGACGGCGACCGGGTCGTCGGGTGCGATCGTCGGAGTCTGGGCACCGTGGAGCGGCACCTGGGTGAGCGCGCTGGGAACGCAGTCGATCGGCGGGTCCGAGTCGGTGACGACCGATATGGCCTTCCGCGCCGGCGACGTCACGCGTGCGATGACGTGCGATGTGCTGTACGCGGTGGCCGCGGAGGGCACCCTCTCGGTCGACGACTCGGTGACGACGTACGTCTCCGCCGTGCCCGAGCTCGCGGATGTGACGCTGCGCCAGCTCTGCGACAGCACCTCCGGCATCGGGTCCTATGCCCCCCAGCTGCAGTCGCTGTTCCTGGGCAACCCCGCCCGGGTGTGGAACGCCCGGGAGCTCGCGGCCTACGGTCTCTCCGAGCGTGACGACTCCCAGCCCGGCACCGTGTTCCGCGACTCCGACGCGGGCTACCTCCTGCTCGGTCTCGCCCTCGAGCGCGCGAAGAACGAGAGCCTTCCGTCGCTCATCGCCCGGTACATCTCGGAGCCGCTGGAGCTGCCGTCGACGCGGCTCCCGGCGCCGGCGGCGCAGGCCCCCGGCGACGGCGCCGTCCTGGACGGCCACTGGTCGACCCCGGATGCGGCGGGAGTGTGGAACTGCACCGAACCGGCCGATTTCACCACTCTGTCGTCGAGCATCGGCGGCGCCGACTCGGGTGCCGTGACCACGATCGACGACCTCGGACGATATGCGCAGGCACTGGCGACGAACGCGCTCGGGTCGCAGGACGACGGGCGCTTCTCCACTCCGGTGCCGGTGGCCGCCGACCAGCCCACGTGGCTCACGACGACCGGCGGCGCCTATCAGGCGGGCTCGCTCGTCGGGCAGTACGGATCGATCCCCGGCTACATGACCGCGGCTTTCGCCGACCCCGCAACGGGTATGACGGTCGCCGTCGTGCTCAACAACTCGGGCGCGAACCAGGCGATCGGCGCATGGTTGGCGTGGGAGCTCGCGGCGATCGCCTCGAAGGCACCGGCGGCATCCGGGCAGACCGCGCCCGAGGCCGGCCTGCCGTGGACGGCCCAGCAGTGGCACGACCAGATCGCGGGCAACGCGATCTGCGCGCCCCCCGCGGCGTGACGCTCGCCTCGGCCGTGTCGTGACGACGCGTCGGACCAACACCGCGCTCACCTTCGTCCTCGTCGGACTCGTCTGCCAGGAGGTCGGGGCGTCGGTCGCCGTGCTCCTGTTCCCGCAGGTCGGACCCCTGGGCATGGTCATGCTCCGGCTGGTGTTCTCGGCCGCGATCCTGCTGCTCATCGCGCGACCCCGCCTGCGCGGACACACCGCGGGCGCCTGGCGCTCCGTCGTCGCCTTCGGCGCGGTTCTCGCCCTGATGAACGGGCTGTTCTATCTCGCGCTGTCGCGATTGCCCCTCGGTGTGACGGTGACGATCGAGGTGCTCGGGCCGCTCGCCCTCTCGATCATCGCGAGCCGCCGCGCGTCGGCGTGGGTCTGGGCGGGCCTTGCTCTCCTCGGGGTCGCCGCGCTCGGGGGCGGGGGCTGGGACCGGCTCGATCTGCTCGGCGTCCTCTTCGCCCTCGGGGCGGCGGCCGCGTGGGCGCTCTACATCCTCGCGTCCGCCCGCGTGGGCGCCGAGTTCCCGCGGCTCGATGGCCTCGCTCTGGCGATGACGGTCGGCGCGCTCATCGCGCTGCCGTTCGGCGTCATCGATGGCGGCTCGGCGCTCCTTCGGCCCGAGCTTCTCGCGCTCGGGCTCGCCGTGGCCGTGCTGTCGTCGACGATCCCGTACGCGCTCGAACTGCTCGCGCTGCGCCGACTACCCGCGTCGACCTTCGCGATCCTCATGAGCCTGGGCCCGGTGACCGCCTCGCTCGCCGGGTTCTTCCTGCTGCAGCAGCACCTCGCCTGGTTGGAGATCGTCGGAATCGCCCTCGTGATCGTCGCGTCGATCGGCGCCGTCCGTGCGAGCACCCGCGGCGACGCCGCATCCGCCCGGCGCGGTTCCGATCCGCCGCTCGGCGAACCCCTCCCGTGAAGACCCTTCCCTGTCACGAACGGCGGCGCGCATCGACCGTTCGTGACGGGGGAGCGGCGCAATCGCGGGTAATGGATGTGCGCGCGCGACCGAGGAGTGCGACCCTCGACACATGAGCCATCTGGTGAGCGTGTCGGAACTGAGCGAGCTGCTCGACGCGGGTGCCCCCGTGCGGGTGCTCGACGTGCGGTGGCGGCTGGACAAGCCCGATGGGCGGGCCGAGTACCTCGACGGTCATGTGCCCGGCGCGGTATACGTCGATCTCGGTGGCGAACTGGCCGATCACACGGTGTCGCACCGTGGCCGCCATCCGCTGCCGGCGGCCGCCGACCTGGAGCGGTCGGCGCGCCGTTGGGGGCTGCACGACGGCGACATCGTGGTCGCGTACGACCATGCGCGGGGCCTCGCGGCGGCACGCGCGTGGTGGTTGCTGCGCCGCGCCGGGGTCGACATCCGCGTCCTCGACGGCGGATTGCCCGCGTGGGTCGCCGCCGGAGGTGCCCTCGAGACCGGAGAGGTCACCGCGCCCAGGGGTGACGTGCACCTCACCGATTCGACCGTCGGGGTCATCGACATCGACGAGGCGGCGGCCTTCCCCGAGGCGGGGGTGCTCCTCGACGTGCGTGCGCCCGAACGCTACCGCGGCGACGTCGAGCCGCTCGACCCGATCGGCGGGCACATCCCGGGTGCCGTGAACCTGCCGACCCCCGTGCACCTCGCGGATGACGGGACGCTGCGTCACCCCGACGAACTCCGAGCGACGTTCGCCGCGGCGGGCGTGACCGAGGGGACGCCGGTCGCCGTCTACTGCGGTTCGGGTATCACCGCCGCGCACACCGCCCTCGCGCTGGAGGAGGCGGGCATCGAAGCGCTCGTGTTCCCCGGCTCGTGGAGCGAGTGGTCCACCGCCCCGGGGCGCCCGGTCGCTCGCGGGGACGCCCCGTCCGGCATCGACGCGGCGGAATGACGCGGTGCCGGTGACCGGCCGTCCACCCGGCGCGGCGGTGGCCGGGCTGGCGTCGCGCATCGAGGCCGCGGCGACGCCCGGACGGCGGTTCGTGGTCGGCATCGCCGGCAGCCCCGGGAGCGGCAAGACCACCCTCGCGGTCGCGCTGGTCGACCACCTCAACACCGGCCGCCCGGGCGTTGCCGCACACCTGCCGATGGACGGCTTCCACCTCGCCAACGACATGCTCGACCGGCGGGGGCTCCGAGACCGCAAGGGGGCCATCGAGACCTTCGACGGGTGGGGGTTCGTGGCGTTGCTCGGGCGTCTGCGCGTCGAGACCGATCACACGATCTACGCCCCGAGCTTCCGCCGCGAGGTCGACGAGGGCATCGCCGGTGAGATCGCGATCGAGCCCGACGTCGACATCGTGGTGGTCGAGGGCAACTACCTGCTCGTCGATCGCCCGCCCTGGGCGGGGGTGCGGTCCCAGCTCGACGCGGCCTGGTTCTGCCGCACACCCGAGGCCGACCGCGAGGCCCGGCTCATCGACCGTCATGTGCGGCACGGGCGCACGCGCGAGGCGGCGACGACCTTCGCGCGGGAGGTCGACGGTGCGAACGCGCTGCTGGTCGACGCATCCGCCTCCCGTGCGGATCTGGTCGTCTCGGGCGTGACGGCTGAGCCCGGCAGCGTCGTCCCGGAGCGATAAACTGCACACCGCTCGGGACGCACGCCGAACCCGCCCGGCGGGAGAGGGCTTCGTGGACGATCCCGCCGAGATCCTCACCCGGCTCACGACCCTGCAGAAGGCGGCGCTGCTCAGCGGCGAGAACGTCTGGCAGACCCGCGCGGTCGCCTCGGCCGGCGTGCCGGCGATCCGGCTCGCCGACGGTCCTCACGGAGTGCGCCGCCAGCTCGGCGCGGCCGACCACCTCGGGCTCGCGGCATCCGAGCCGGCGACGTGCTTTCCGACCGCGGCGACGGTGGCGGGGAGCTGGGATCCCGAGCTCGCGCAGCAGATCGGTGCGGCGCTGGGGCGTGAGGCCGCCGCGCAAGGTGTCGACGTGCTGCTCGGCCCGGGGCTGAACATCACGCGCAGCCCGCTGGGCGGTCGCAACTTCGAGTACTTCTCCGAAGACCCCGAGCTGTCGGGCATCCTCGCGGCCGCCTACGTGCGCGGTATCCAGTCGGAGGGAGTCGCCGCGACGCCGAAGCACTTCGCGGTGAACAGCCAGGAGCTTCGCCGGATGGTCAGCGACTCGGTGGTCGACGAGCGCACGCTGCGCGAGATCTACCTGACGGCGTTCGAGATCGTGGTGCGCGAGGCGCGGCCGTGGGCGTTGATGAGCGCGTACAACCTCGTCAACGGCACGTACGCGCACGAGAACCGGCACCTGCTGACCGAGATCCTCCGCGAGGAGTGGGGTTTCGACGGCGCCGTGATCTCGGACTGGGGCGGGGGCGACGACCCGGTCGCCGCCGTTTCCGCGGGAGGCACACTCGAGATGCCGTCGCCGGGGTTCGATTCCGCCCGCGCGATCGTCGCCGCGGTGGAGCGGGGCGATCTCGCCGTCGCCGACCTCGATGCGCGGGTGCGGGAGCTGTTGCGGCTCGTCGAGCGGGTGACGGCCCGTGACGCTCCGGGAGAGGTGGATGCTGCCGCCCACGACGCGCTCGCCCGACGAGCCGCCGCGGAGTCGGCCGTACTGCTGCGTAACACCGATGCGGTCCTGCCGCTCGCGCCCGGCACCCGGGTGGCCCTCATCGGCGATTTCGTGACCGAGCCGCGCTTCCAGGGAGCGGGGTCGTCGCTGGTGAATCCGACCCGCGTCGCCACGCTGCGCGACGCGGTGGCCGCGACACGGCTCGTGACGACCGGAGTCGCCCAGGGCTTCCGCCGCGACGAGGTGCCCGACGCGGCGCTGGTCGCCGAGGCGGTCGCGGCGGCACGCGGCGCCGATGTCGCGGTGCTCATGCTCGGCCTTCCCGAGATCGCAGATGCGGAGGGGCTGGACCGAACCACGCTCGCGATCCCCGCCGACCAGATCGCCCTCCTGCGGGCGGTCGCGGCGGCGAATCCGAGAACGGTGGTCGTGCTCAGCGCGGGCGGCGTGATCGAGACAGCACCCTGGATCGAGAACGCCGCCGCGCTGCTGCACGCCTATCTCGGCGGGCAGGCCGGGGCGGATGCGATCGCCGACCTGCTGACCGGCGCGGCGGCGCCCTCGGGGCGACTGGCCGAGACGTTCCCCCGCGCGCTCGCCGACGGCGCGACGGCCGACACCTTCCCCAGCGCAGCGCGGACGGCCGAGTATCGCGAGGGCCTCTACGTCGGATACCGCTTCTTCGACTCCGCCGGTGTCGACGTCGCGTTCCCGTTCGGGTTCGGACTGACCTACACGACCTTCGCCTACGCGAATCTGCGCGCGACGCCCGACGAGGTGCGGGTCGAGGTCACCAACACGGGCTCCCGCACCGGCGCCGAGGTGGTGCAGGTGTACGTCGGTCGGCGAAGCCCGAGCGCCGTCCATCGGCCCCGACGCGAACTGAAGGCCTTCGCGAAGGTGCGGCTCGACCCCGGTGAGACCCGTGACGTCGTGCTGGCGCTCGGACCCCGAGGCTTCCGCCACTTCGACGTATCGACGGGTGCCTGGGCTGTCGAGGCGGGGGAGTACGACGTCCACGTCGGCCCCAACGTGCGCGACATCGAGCACGCCGCGACCGTCACGGTCGAGGGCGACGAGGTTGCAGCATCCAGCGCCGACGACCTCCCGGCCTATCGTGCGGCCGACGTGCGTCAGGTCTCCGACGCCGACTTCGCGGCGCTGCTCGGGCGCCCGATCCCGTCATCGCACTGGCCGGTCGACCGGCTCGGATTCAACGATCCGATCGACCGGCTGCACGTCGCCCGCAGCCGCCTGGTGCGCACGATCTTCCGCGCTATCGAGCGTCGACATCAGCGCGCGCTCCGGGCCGGGCGCCCCGACCTCTCCGTGGTCTTCGTCTTCAATGCGCCCTTCCGCGCGATCTCGAAGATGAGCGGCAGCAGGACGACTCACGCCGTCACCGATGCCGTGCTGTTCCTCGTGAACGGACACACGTTCCGCGGAGCCGTTCGGGTCGTCACGGCCTACGTCCGCGGTCGCCGCGACGAGCGGGCCACGCGCGTGGAGTTCGATCACGGCCGCCAGCCGCCGCGCTGAGCGAGGGCTCAGCGGGCCTTGCGCGGCTTGATGAACACCGGCTCGGCATTCGTGCGCTTCGCTTCGCGCTTTTCCTTCAGAGTGAGCTTCGGCTCCTTTTTCGCTTTTCCACCGCGAGGGGCCTTGTCGGCCATGTCGATCACGCTTCCCTTCTTCAGCTGGCATGATTTCCGATGACCATAGTGCATTCACCTCGATAAAGCACTTCGCCTTCGTCGAAATGCGGACAGACGACGGTACAGGGGGTGAATCGGATCGATTTGCCTTTTCCCGGAAGCGGGCTACGGTGATGGCATGTCCATGATCGCTCCGCCGGGAGGCCGCTCTGTGTTCCGCGCTCCGCCGCCCTGATTCGTCTTCAGGTTCTCGGTAATCACGCGCGTCGCATTTGCGGCGTTTTTTTGTACCCGGGGGGCGGTTATCGCCAGCGCGCTATCGCGCCTCGCGCCGCATCGTGATCACATGCTCACGCTCCGACATCTTCGCGGGCAGAATTCGCGCTGCCCTTTTTCGCTGCATTCTTTCTCAGGATTCTTATGTCTGTCGATACCTCCACACCGTCCGCCCCGAAGCGGGACGTCTCTCGTCTTCGCCGCCTTCTCGAGCACGATCTCAGCCAGCGGCAGGAGATCGTGCGGCAGGCGGCGCCGAGCGCCGCGCCGAACGTCGACCCGGTGACGTGGGCCACCAGCACCGCGACGCGGCGGGTGTTGGATCAGATCACCGCGGCGCTCGCGCGCCTGGACGACGGAACCTACGGTCGGTGCCTCCGCTGCGGCGAGGGGATCGCCGCTGCTCGGCTCGAGGTGCTCCCTCACGCCGAGAACTGTCTCGATTGCCAGCGCCGTGTCGACGGGACCTGACGATGCCCCGGAGCCCTCCCCCCTGGTCGCGGTGATCGGGGACCGGCTGGAGTGTCTGGCGGCGATGCGCGCGGCGCCGGAGGCGCAGGAGTTCGCCTGCGCCTGCACGGTGTCGGGGCGTCACCGTGCCGTCGTCATCGGAGTGGACGTCGCCGCGTCGCGCACCCGCGGGCAGCTGCGAGCGGTTCTTCGCGACGTCGAGGCCCAGTGCTCGGTGCTCGTCGGTCGATTGCACCGGCTGCAGCACATCCTCGTCGTCCTCAACGGCTCGATGCTTCCGGAGCGCATCGTGCTGCGCATCTGCGACAGCGCGGCGCAACGCATCCACGCCTACCTCGAGCAGGCCTGCGCGCGCTCGATCGTGCTCACCGTGCTGCTGGCCGAGAAGTGCGACGACTCCAGAAGCCTCGCCGAGCGTCTGATGGCGCGGGCACGACAACGCCCCTCCCTCGACGCGGGCATCGCGCTGCTCTGGCGCGACATCGCGAACGCGCCGATCGGCGCGGTCGGCGCCAACACCTACGTGTGAGCCGACGGCGACGATCCGCGGGTCACAGCTCGTACGCCAGGGCGTCGCCCGCTTCGAAGGTGAACCAGGCCGTCGCTCCCGGTGTGAGATCGAGTTCGGCGACGCGAGCGGGAAGCGCGTCGGCGGCGATGCCGGTCGAGCGGACGCGCACGAGGTCGCCGCGCGGCTCGAGATCGGTGATCTCACCCGAGATCGTGACGGCGTCGGAGGTGCGCGCGGGGCGCGTTCCGGTGGTGACCGTGACCGACGAGGGGCGGATCGACACGCCGACCCGTGCGCCCACCGGTATCGCGTCGATGCCGCGTGCGCGGAGCGAGTGGCCGTCGTCGGTGCGGATCCCGTCGTCGGTGCGGGTGCCGACGAGGAGGTTCAGGGCGACGAGTCCTGCCGCGAACGGTGTGGCGGGGCGGTCGAGCACGTCGCGCGTCGGCCCCGTGTCGACGATGCGCCCCGCTTCGAGGACGACGACGCGGTCGGCGAGGGTGAACGCGTCGAGCACGTCGTGGGTGACGATGACGGCCGTCCGGTCGGCGAGCACATCGCGCAGCATCCGGCGCAGCATCGGCGCGACCGATACGTCGAGGGCCGCCATCGGTTCGTCGAGAAGCAGGAGCGCCGGGTCGGAGGCCAGCGCGCGGGCGACGGCGATGCGCTGCGCCTGCCCGCCGGAGAGCTGGGCCGGCTTCCTGTCGTGCAGCTCGGCGGCGTCGACGCGTTCCAGCCACTCCATCGCCGTGCGGTTCGCCGCCTCGCGCGGGATCCTCTTGCTGCGGGGGCCGAAGGCCACGTTGTCGCGGGCCGTGAGGTGCGGGAACAGCAGGGCGTCCTGCGCGAGCATCGACACGCCCCGCTCGTGCGGGGCGAGCCATCGGTTGCCGGTGCGGCCGGGCGAGATGTCGAACAGGGTGCGGTCATCGAGCCGCGCGCGGCCGGTGGTCGGGCGGAGGAGGCCGGCGGTGACGTTCAGGAATGTGGACTTGCCCGCCCCATTGGGGCCGAGGACGGCGACGGTCTCACCGGCGGCGATGTCGACGGTGACATCGAAGCCGCGGTCGGCGACGGTCGCCGTGAACGAGAAGGTCACGAGCGCACCTTCCCGAGCCGGGGGAGGCGCGTTTCGCCGGCCTGATGGGCGATCGCGACCACGATGATGGCGACGACGACGAGCACCAGCGACAGCGCCACCGCCGCATCGGGGTCGGTCTCGCGCTGCAGGTAGATCTCCAGCGGCAGGGTGCGCGTGACCCCCTGCAGCGATCCGGCGAAGGTCAGCGTCGCCCCGAACTCGCCCAGTGCCCGCGCGAACGACAGCACCGCGCCCGACAGTACCGCGGGGAGGACGAGCGGCAGGGTGATGCGGCGCAGCACGGTGGTGGGCCGGGCTCCGAGGGTGGCGCCGACCGCTTCGTACCGCGTGCCGGCGGTGCGCAGTGCGCCCTCGAGGCTCAGCACCAGGAAGGGGAGGGCGACGAAGGTCTGCGCCAGGACGACGGCGGTGGTCGAGAAGGCGATCGAGATCCCGAAGACGTCGAGGTGCTGCCCGAGGAGCCCCCGGCGTCCGAAGGTGTAGAGCAGCGCGATTCCTCCCACGACCGGCGGAAGCACGAGGGGGAGGAGCACCAGCGACCGCAGGATCTTCTGTCCCCAGAAGCGCGTCCGCGCGAGGACCAGCGACATCGGCACCCCGACGACGATGCACAGCGCCGTCGCCGTGAGCGACGTGCGAAGGCTCAGCCAGAGCGCGTCCATCGACGACTCCGACGTGATGAGCGGGAAGAACTCCGCCCCGTTCACGCGGGAGATCATCGCCACCAGCGGAACGACGACGAACGCGGCACCGACGACGGCGATGGCGGCGACCCACGCGGGTACGCCGGCGAAAGGGGAGCTTCTCCGGGGCGCCATGCGGTCGGCTACGGCTTCCCGAAGCCGGCGGCGGAGAGCACATCTTCGCCGACCGAGCCGGTGACGAACGCCACGAACGCCGCGGCGACGACGGGGCGGGCGGAGGACTTCACCACCGCGATGGGGTACGTGTTGACCGCCTCGCTCGATTCGGGGAGTTCGATCCCCTCGACGGCGCCCGCGGCCGAGATGACGTCGGTGGCGTAGACGAGTCCGGCGTCGGCCTCGCCCGAGACGACCTTGCCGAGCACGTCGGTGACCGATGATTCTTCGCTGACCGGAACGATGTGTGAACCGGTTGCCTGCTCGATGGCGGCCGTCGCGGCGCCGCAGGGAACCTGTGCGGCGCAGATCACGGTCTTCACCGCCGGATCGGCGAGGTCGGCGAGAGTCGTCACGCCGGCGGGGTTGCCCGGCGGCACGGCGATCTCGAGCACGTTCGTCGCGAAATCGACGGGGGCGTCGGCGTCGATCAGGGCCGCGTCGGTCAGCTTCGTCATGTTCTTCGCATCGGCAGAGGCGAAGACGTCGGCGGGGGCGCCCTCGGTGATCTGCGTCACGAGGTCGGAGGAGCCGGCGAAGGTCAGTTGCACGGTCGTGCCGGGGTTCGCGGCTTCGAACTCCGCCGCGAGTTCGGTGAATGTCGCGGTCAAGGATGCCGCGGCGAAGACGGTGATGGATCCCTCCGTCTTCGCGGCGCTCGTCGGCGCCGTCCCCCCGGCGCATGCGGTGAGGGTGAGCGCGGCGGCGAGGAGCGTCGCCGCGAGCATGGAAGTTCGCGCCATCACGGGGCCTTCGCGTCAGGGGTTTCGATGATGACCGCGGTGGCCTTCACGACGGCGATGGCGACCGAACCGGGCTCGAGTGCGAGCTCGCGCACCGCGTCGCTGCTCATCAGCGAGACGATGCGATGAGGACCGCACTGCAGTTCCACCTGCGCCATGACGGTGTCCATGCGGATATCGGTCACCACTCCGACGAGCCGATTGCGGGCGGACCTCCCGATCTCCGAGGGGTCCGCGGGCAGAACGGCGTTCTTCCGACCGAGGAGCGCCACCGCGAGTGCGTCGACGACGGTGCGCCCCGAAGCATCCCGCGTGCTCTCCAGCACGCCGACGTCGATCCAGCGACGGACGGTGTCGTCACTGACGGCGAGAAACGCGGCCGCGTCTCGGATACGAATCTGCGTCATGAAGCACATCATATTTCCGCAGAAGCGGATCCGCGACCGTGAGCAGGCCGTCCCTAAGTGAACAGGAGGTTTCGCCACCCTGGCAAACACCTGACCGCTCCAAACCGTCTCCCCATCCGTTCCGCATCACCACCCGTGCGGACGAATATCGATACGGAAGAAATCAGGAACACCGGGAGCGCCGCCGCAGCCGCCCCGTCCATCTCAGAGCAGGCCGGCTCCCTCTTCGCCGTTCTGCGCGCGATCTTCCCTTCCGTCGCCCCTCGCCGTCTCGTCGTCTCCCCGCGCCCGCGCACCCTGCGCCTCTCGCTCCCCGCCCCTCGACTCGTCCGCCCGGACGCCGGAGGTATCTCGTGATCCCGCCCCTCGACACACCCATGTCTCTTCTCGCCCAGACCGCACCGGGGCAGACCCCCGAACCCCTCCTTACCCCCGTCGCACCGGCTCCGGGGCAGCAGCCCTCCGGTGTGACCGACGTGCCCGTCCCCGCGCAGTCCGGCACTTCGGTCATGGGGGGATTCCTGCCCGATTGGTCGATCGGCGAGTGGCTCGGGTACAGCGGCATCATCGTTCTGGCGCTGCTGCTCACCGCGGTTGCCACGACGACGCTGTGGTGGATGCTGCATGCCTGGCGCTCCGCCGACGACCTCCGCGCGACGCAGTTCAGCTCATCGCCGCGCCCGGCCCGCCATCGCTTCACCCTCTTGGTGCCCGGGCGTCATGAGGAGGAGGTCATGGGGCAGACCCTCGACCGCCTCGCGCAGCAGGACCACCCCGACTTCGAGATCATCGCGATCGTCGGTCACGACGACCCCGGCACGGAACTCGTCGTTCGCGAGGCCGCGGCGCGCCACCCCCATCTCATCAAGGTGGTCGTCGATGACAGTGTGCCCAAGAACAAGCCGAAGGCGCTGAACCGCGCACTCCAGATCGCGACCGGCGACGTCGTCGGCGTGTTCGATGCCGAGGACGAAGTGCATCCGGGTCTGCTCACCGTCGTCGACTCGAAATTCCAGGAGACCGGCGCCGACGTCGTTCAGGGCGGCGTGCAGTTGATGAACTTCGAGACGAGCTGGTGGTCGCTGCGCAACGTGCTGGAGTACTACTTCTGGTTCCGTTCGCGCCTGCACTTCCACGCGCGGTCGAAGTTCATCCCCCTGGGCGGGAACACCGTCTTCGTCACCCGCGACCGCCTCGAATGGTCGAAGGGGTGGGACGACCAGTGCCTCGCCGAGGACTGCGAGCTCGGTGTGCGTCTGTCGAGCGACGGGGCCAAGGTCGTCGTCGCCTACAACCCCGAGTACGTCACCCGTGAGGAGACGCCGCCGACGCTGAAATCGCTGTACAAGCAGCGCACGCGCTGGAACCAGGGCTTCCTGCAGGTGCTGGGCAAGGGCGAGTGGAAGAAGCTCCCGACCCTTCGCCAGCGCATGTACGCCCGGTACCTCCTGAACATGCCGTTCCTGCAGGCCGCCACCGGCATCCTGATCCCGATCTCGGTGGCCTTCATCCTGCTCGTCAAGGTGCCGACCGTCGTCGCGCTCATCACCTTCCTCCCGCTGGTGCCCACCGTCATCACCCTCGTCGCCGAAGCCGCCGGTCTCACCGAGTTCGGCCGGGTGTACTCCAAGAAGGTGCGCGTGCGCGACTACGTCAAGCTCGTGCTCGGTCTCGTGCCGTACCAGATCTTCCTCGCCGCGGCGGCCGTGCGATCGGTCGTCCGCCAACTGCGTGGGGACGGCAGCTGGGAGAAGACGGAGCACACCGGAGCACACCGCGACCCCGCTTCCTCGACGACATCCGTGCCCCGCCCCGCTTCGGCCGAGCTCGTCGCCGCCGCCGCCGCTTCGGAGGAGAACCGATGACCTCGACGCTCGAACGCACGCCCACCGTGTCCGCTGCCGTGCCGCCCGCGAATGCCGGCGGCACCGCGCCGGATCCCGCCCGCGGCTTCTGGCGGGCGCGACTGATCGACCTCGCCTGGTTGCTTCCCGCCCTGGCGATCGGCATGGTCGTCAACGCGATCAATCTCGGCGGTTCGCCGCAACGCATCGACGACGAGGGCACTTACACCGCGCAGGCCTGGGCCATCGGCAACCTCGGCGAGCTCACCCACTACACGTACTGGTACGACCATCCCCCTCTCGGGTGGATTCAGATCGCGGGCTACGCCGGTCTGACGGGGGCATGGGACCGGCACGACGTCGCCGTCGTCGCGGCGCGCGAGGCCATGCTCGTCGCGACGGCGATCGCGGGGATCCTGCTGTGGTTCCTGGTGCGTCGCATCGGCTTCGCACGCCTCACCGCGTCCGTCGCGACGGCGCTGTTCCTGCTGTCGCCGCTGGCCGTGCAGTTCCACCGCCAGGTGTATCTCGACAACATCGCGACGGCATGGCTTCTCGGAGCCCTCCTGCTCGCGATGAGCCGGCGCAAGCAACTGCTCGGATACATCGGAGCGGCAGCGGCATTCGGGGTCGCCGTCCTCACCAAGGAGACCTACCTCCTCGCACTGCCGCTGATCGCGTGGTTCATGTGGCGAGGTGCCGACCGCACGACGCGTCGCTACACGCTCTCCGTCGCGTCGGCGGTGCTGGCTCTCATCGGCCTCACCTACGTCGCCTTCGCACTCGTCAAGGGCGAGGTCGCTCCCGGCGCCGGTCGGGTCAGCCTCTTCGAAGGACTCGCCTTCCAGCTGGCCTCTCGCGAGGGCAGCGGATCACTGTTCGACCGCGACAGCCTCATGTCGCGCACCGTCGGCATGTGGTGGCAGCTCGATTCCGTGCTGATCATCGCCTCTCTCGCGGCGGCGGTGGCGGCGCTCTTCGTGCGCCGCCTGCGTCCGTGGGCGATCACCCTGCTCGCGCTCACCGCGTTCATGTTCCGCGGCGGGTACCTCCCCGTGCCCTACGTGATCATGCTGCTGCCGTTCGCGGCGATCGTGGTCGCCGGGATCGGACAGGTCGCCGTCGAGCGCGTTCGCGCCCGGTCGACTCGGCATCGGCTGCTCTCCCGCGTGGGCGGTGCCGGTGTCGCCGCCGGCCTGGTCGTCGCGCTGGTGGCGGGCGGTCCGCTCTGGACCGCGCAGTTGCGCGGCTTCCTGCTCGCCGACCTCGACCGTCCGTTACGCGACGCCGAGACCTGGATGGCCGAGAACGCCCCGGCCGACTCCCGGATGCTCGTCGACGACGCCATGTGGGTCGATCTCGTCGACGAGGGCTTCACCCGCGAGAACGTTGTCTGGTACTACAAGGCCGACACCGACTCCGACGTGCAGGCGCTCGCCCCCGACGGGTGGCGGGACTACGACTACGTCGTCACCACCGACTCGATGCGCACCTTCCCGACGGAGTTCCCGACCGTGAGCCAGGCCATCGAGAACAGCGTGGTCGTCGCGTCCTTCGGCGAGGGCGCACAGCAGGTCGATGTGCGCTTCATCGACAGCGAGCAGTCCGGTCTGGCACAGGCGAGCGACGACGGTCTCTACGCCGCGCGATCGATCGCCGGCCAGCAGCTGCTGCAGAACCCCTCGGTCGGCGTTCCCGTCGAGGAGCAGGACCTGCTGACCTCCGGCGTCGTCGACGGCCGCATCCTGCTCACGCTCGGACAGCTCGCCGCGATCGGGCGCATCGACATCGCCGACATCGCCCAGCTCGACGGCGACCCCTCCGGCGTGCATCGTCAGCTGGTCATCAGCGCGTTCGCCGGCGAGGACGCCCGTGGCGATGCCCCGGGTTCCGACGCGGCGCTGCGCTTCTACGAATCCCTCACCGGCCAGCTGGCGCCCCTGTCCGCCGTGCGCAGCGATGCGGGGGTGGTCATCACGTTCTCTCCCGTCGAACCCGTGAACCTGCTGCCGCGTCCCGCGGCGTGACCTGCCGCCGCCGCACCCGACCCCGTCCTCACACCCCCGAAGAAAGGATCACCATGATTCCGAACGCTTCCACTCCCGGCTTCCCGCGCCGCACCCCTCGGCGCCGCGTGCGCGGCCTGGCCCTCATCGCCGCGGCCCTCCTCCCGGTCGCCCTCGGCGTGGCGGTCGCGCCCGCAGCATCCGCCGCTCCTGCCGAGCCCGGCGGATGGGCCCGCGTCGCCCACCTCTCACCCGACACGAAGTCGGTCGATGTGCAGATGACCGCTCTCGCGGGCGGTTCCGTCGTCTACGAGCTCGAAGACGTCGCGTACGGCGCGGTGAGCGACTACATCCCGCTCGCCGAGGGGACGTACGTCGTCTCGATGGTGCCGTCGGATGCGGCGGACGATGCCGAGCCGGTCGTGCGCCAGTCGGTCGACGTCGCCGCCGGGGGTCCGGTGACCGTCGCCGCCTACGGTCGCAACGACGACCTCCAGACCACCGTCTTCCAGGACGACCTCTCCGCCCCCGCCGAGGGGCAGGCGCGCGTGCGCGTCGTGCAGGCGTCGACCGTCGAACCCCGCGTCGACGTCGACACCGTCGAAGGCCGCTCGATCGCCCGCGAGGTTCCGACCGGGGCGGCGACCGGCTACGCCTCCGTGGCCGCCGGCGCATGGGATCTCGAGCTGACCGGAGCCGACGCGGTGTCGTCCTCCGCGGTCGACCTGCCCGCGGGCTCGGTGTCGACGCTGTTCGTGCTCGACACCGCTGCGGGCGCGCTCACCGCGCAGGCCATCACCGACTCGGCCACTCTCGCCGACATGCCCGTCGGCGGCATCCACACCGGCGGGGGCGGCACGGCCGACGGTCAGACCGGAACCCTCGGGGGCGTCGCGGCCGCGGGACTCCTCCTCGGAGGAGCCGTCGTCGCGCTCATCATGCGTCGTCGCCACGCCACCGCGGGAACCGTGTGATCGGCCTCCGGCGCGCGCTCGCCGCGTCGTCCGTTGCCGTCGCGGTCTTCCTCGTGGCCGCGGCGTGCGCGGCCCCGGTCGCCGATCCGGGCTCCGAGGCAACGGACGGATCCGCGTCTGCGGCGGCGTACTTCCTCGAGCAGTACGCCGACGACGGGCGCGTGGTGCGCACCGACCAGGGTGGCGACACGGTGAGCGAGGGGCAAGCGTACGGCCTGCTGCTCGCCGTCGCCGCCGACGACGAGCAGACGTTCGACGAGATCTGGGAGTGGACCACCGCCCACCTGCAGCGCGACGATCTCCTGCTCGCGTGGCGGTGGCAGGAGGGGGCCGTGGTCGATGACCAGCCCGCCTCCGACGCCGATCTCGACGCGGCGCGCGCTCTCGTGCTCGCCGCAGACGCCTTCGGGCGAGACGACCTCCGCGAGGACGGCGTCGCGCTGGGTGAGGCGCTGCTCGACGAGATGACGGCGCCGACCGAGATCGGGCGGATCCTCCTGCCCGGGCCGTGGGCGACCACCTCGCCGCACGCGTACAACCCGTCGTACTCCTCGCCCGCGGCGTACGCCGTCTTGTCGGCCGCGTCGGGCGATGCTCGGTGGGAAGAACTCGCCACCGGCAGCCGCGCCGCGACCGAGGCGCTCCTGGACGTCAACGCGCTTCCGACCAACTGGGCCACGGTCGCGGGCGACGGCTCGGTCGCCATTGCCGGTTCGGCGAGCGGCGAGGGCGAGCCCGGATACGGATACGACGCCACCCGCACATCGATCCGCTACGCCGAATCGTGCGACCCCGCCGACCGTGCGGTGGCCGCCCGGATCGCCGCAGCCCTGCCCGACGGCGACGAGCTGCCGGCCGAGCTCGATTCCGGCGCCGGGGCGGTGACGAGCGACCAGCACCCCGTCGCCTACGCCGCGCGCGCGGCCGCGTACGCCGCCGACTCGAGCACGGATGCTGCGCGGGACGATCTCGCGCGCATGACCGAGACGGCGGTGGCGACGCCGACGTACTACGGCGACGCGTGGAGCGCCCTCGCCGGAGCGATGCTGACCGACGACGTGCTGGGAGGATGCCCGCCGCTCGACGCGGTGACGTCGGCGGCGGGCGCCTCGTCTTCCGCTGCCGACGGGTTCCAAGACCCCGTCGCCCCGGAGGCGGCGTCGAACGCCACGCCCGAGCACATCTCGATCCCCGCCATCGGCGTCGATTCCGACCTCATCGGCCTCGGGCTGGGCGCGGACGGCTGGATCGAATCCCCCGCCGATTTCGACGCCGTGGGCTGGTACGAGAACGGCGTCGTGCCCGGCGCCATCGGCCCGGCGGTGATCGCGGGGCACGTCGACTCCCCGACGGCACCCGCCGTCTTCTACGACCTTCCGAAGCTCGTCCCGGGCGACACCGTCTCCGTCGCGCGCAGCGACGGCACCACGGCGGACTTCGTCGTCACCGGCATCCAGACGGTGGAGAAGGACAGCTTCCCGACGGAGTCGATCTACGCCCCGGTGCCGACCCCGGAACTGCGGCTCGTGACCTGCGGCGGCGCGTGGGACCCCCAGACCGGACACTACGTCGACAACGTGGTCGTCACCGCCATCGCCGCCTGACACGTCGAGAACCGCCGCCTCGCGGCCGAAGGAAGGACCCGTCATGAACACCGCGCTGACCGTCATCCCCACGTACGACGAGATCGAGAACCTCGAAGCGATCGTCGATCGCGTGCTCGCCGTCGGACGCTCGGACGTGCTCGTCGTCGACGACGCGTCGCCCGACGGCACCGGTGCGCTCGCCGATCGCCTCGCCGCGCAGCATCCCGGCGTGCACGTGCTCCACCGAACCGCGAAAGACGGACTCGGACGCGCGTACCTCGCCGGGTTCGCGTGGGGACGCGAGCGTGGGTACGACGTGCTCGTCGAGATGGACGCCGACGGCTCGCACCAGCCCGAATCGCTGCCGACCATGCTCGACGAGCTGGCCGACGCCGACATGGTGCTGGGGTCGCGGTGGGTGCCGGGCGGAAGCGTCGTGAACTGGCCGATGCACCGCAAGGCGCTCAGCGTCGGCGGAAACCTCTACGCGCGCCTCGCCCTCGGGATCGACGTGCGCGACGCGACGGGAGGCTACCGCGCGTTCCGCGCCGGCGCTCTCGACGCCATCGGACTGGACGGGGTCGCGTCGCAGGGGTACTGCTTCCAGCTCGACCTGCTCTGGCGAGGGCTCGAGCGCGGCCTGCGCGTCGTCGAAGTTCCGATCACCTTCGTCGAGCGCGAGCGCGGCGTCAGCAAGATGAGCGGCGGCATCGTGCGCGAGTCGCTGTGGAACGTCACCGTCTGGGGTCTGCGTCGCCGCGTCACCGCCGTGCGCGAGATCGTGCTGCACCGGCGCCGACTGCCTTCGGTGCGTGCCAATACGCGCCGCCTCGCGCCGGCCTGACCGCGACGAGGACCGTCCCGCGGCGGACGCGAGGCGATGCGCCACCTGCGGTGGGCTTCGCTCTGTGGAGGGGATGACGGGAATCGAACCCGCGCTATCAGCTTGGGAAGCTGAAGTTCTGCCATTGAACTACATCCCCGGGCAGCCTTTCGGCGTCGGGCCAGCATAACAGGGGGCTCTGCGCCGCAGCATCCTCTCGGATCGGTCGCGCGGCTCTAGGCTGATGCCGTGCTGCTCTCCGACCGCGACATCACCCGTGAGCTCGATGCGAAGCGCATCGTGCTCGAACCCTCCGATGCCGCGATGGTGCAGCCGTCGAGCGTGGATGTGCGACTCGACCGGTACTTCCGGCTGTTCGACAACCACAAATACCCGTTCATCGACCCTGCCGAGGACCAGCCCGAGCTGACGCGCCTGATCGAGGTCGCACCCGACGAGCCGTTCATCCTGCACCCGGGGGAATTCGCGCTCGGCTCGACGTTCGAGCTCATCGGACTGCCCGACGACATCGCCGCGCGGCTCGAGGGGAAGTCGTCGCTCGGCCGGCTCGGGTTGCTGACCCATTCGACGGCGGGGTTCATCGACCCCGGCTTCACCGGGCATGTCACGCTCGAGCTTTCCAACGTCGCCACGCTCCCCATCAAGCTCTGGCCCGGGATGAAGATCGGTCAGCTCTGCTTCTTCCAGCTGACCTCGCCCTCCGAGAACCCGTACGGCTCCGGCCCCTACGGAAACCGCTACCAGGGTCAGCGCGGACCGACGGCGTCGCGCTCGTTCCTCAACTTCCACCGCACCGATGTCGGGGTCACCGACGCAGGTTCGGCCGGCGGGTAGCTATACCGCTATCCGGCCGTTCCGGCGGTACGCGACACGCGCAATTGCACGTATGTGCATGTTATGTGGAGTGTTCTCTCAGCTTCGGCGCAGAACCCTACACTCGACCCTGGCTCGGCCGGCCGCATGGTGGCCGGTGAGCCGGACGCACCCGAGCGTCGCTTCACCCGTCGGTACAAAGGAGTAATCGCCATGCCCTCATCCCGAAGGCACCACCGCCTGTGGTCACTGTTCTTGGTCGCCCTGGCCCTCGTTCTCGCGGGCGGCTCGACCGCCGCGATGGCGCAGACCTCGTTCGGGTCTGTCCAGGTGCGTGACGTCGCATTCACGTCGGCTGACGGCAAGACGGTCTCGGGGCTCCTGTTCGTCCCCGACGGTGTCACCGCCGAGTCGCCGGCGCCCGCGGTGCTCGCCGTGCACGGATACGTGAACTCCCGGGAGATGCAGCAGGCTCCGTCGATCGAGCTCAGCCGTCGCGGCTACGTCGTCCTCGCCATCGACCAGTCGGGCCACGGGCGCTCGGACGCCCCGGCCTTCGGCAACGCCTTCAACGGCCCGGCCGGCCTCGGATACCTCCGATCGCTCGACATCGTCGACACCGACAACATCGGGCTCACCGGGCACTCGCTGGGCGGTTCGACGATCATGAACGCCGCCGCGGCGTTCCCCGACGGCTACCAGTCGATGGTCCTCCTCGATTCGGCCACCGGGTTCTTCGGCCCTCCCGGAACCCCCGACTTCCCGCGCAACCTGCTCGTGCAGTTCGCCGAGTTCGAAGAGTTCTCCGGGTCGATGTGGGGCGAGGCCAACACGCGCGACATCCCCGCGAGCGAAGCGCTCAAGGCGACGTTCGGCACCACCGACGACGTGGTGCCCGACCAGCTCTACGGATCGATCGCCGACGGCACCGCGCGCGAGCTGGTGCGTCCGGTGAACAACCACCCCGGCGTGACGCACGATCTCGCGGCCACGCAGCACATCATCGACTGGTTCGGGCAGACCCTCGAGGGCGGCCACGACGCGGCCGGACAGATCTGGTGGCTCAAGGAGGCCGGAACGTTCGTGGCGATGGTCGGCGCCGTCCTCATGATCTTCGCCACCGGCGGACTGCTGCTGCGCGCTCCCTTCTTCTCGCAGATGCGTCGTCCCGTCCCCGCTGCCGCCGGCAGCCGATGGGGCTGGCCGTGGGCCGTCTCGGCGCTGCTGACGGCGGGCATCCCCGCGCTGACCTTCTTCTGGTTCAACACCTGGGGAGCGCTGTGGATCCCCGCCGGGCCCGTCTTCGGTCAGACTTTCGCGACCGGGATCGCGGTATGGGCACTGCTCAACGGCATCATCGGTCTCGTCATCTACGCGATCGGTGCGGCTCTGGCACGCCGCTCGTCGGGCAACCGGGTGCTCCCGAACCTGCCGGAGGTCGACGGTGACGTCGCCGCTCCTCGTGCGCGTGCCGTCATCGGACGCGCGGCGCTCGTCGCGACGATCGCGGTCGGTGCCGCCTACGTGCTCGTCGTCCTCTCGGACTGGTTGTTCAAGACCGACTTCCGGCTCTACGTGCTGCAGTTGCAGCCGTTGACCATCACGCGGTTCGCGCAATTCCTCGTGTACCTGATCCCCTTCACGGCGTTCTTCCTGATGCTCACCTTCACGTTGCACCGCTCGCTGCGCTGGCAGGGACGGTCGATCTCGCGGGGCAAGGAGATGCTGGCGAACGCCATCGTGCTCCCCGCGGGAATCCTCGTGCTCGAGATCATCAACTACGTCCCGCTCCTCGTCACCGGACGCCTGGCGATCGACGAGGCGCTGCTCACGATCGTCGGCTACCCCTTCATCGTGGTGCTGGCTCTCGTGGGCATCATGTCGACGTACTTCTTCCACCTCACCGGCACGATCTGGACCGGAGCGTTCGCGTCCGCGCTTCTCGTGACGTGGAACGTCGTCGGCGGAACGGCCATCCAGGGCGACGTGCAGGAGTGGGGTCCGTTGGCGCTGGTGGTGCGCTTCGTCCTCCCGCTGTTGGCGGCCGTCGTGCTCGTCCTCGTGGTGATCGTGCGTCGCCGACGCGATCGCGTCAGCGCCGCGTAGCCGCAGGTCACGCCGCATCCGGGCAGAAGCGCCGCGAGAGCATCCCGCTCTCGTGGCGCTTCTGCGTTCGGCCCTGCAGTTCCATCCGCCGCGCCGCGTACGCGCACAGAATCCAGGATCGATCCGCGTTCTCGGGGGCTTTCGGGCCCCAGAGCAGCGATCCGTCCTGGATTCTGGTCCGCCGGCTAGGCGACCGGCTCGGATGCAGCGGCACGACCGCGCTCGAACCCGGCGGTGAAGCCGCGCCCGGCGCCTGGCCGCGTCCATAACACGGGAGGGCCTCCCTCGCGCGGGCGGAGAGGCTTGGATACCGTGTTCCGGTGACTGACGGAATCCCTGCCGAGAAGCCATCGCCCGTATCGACCGACTCGAAGGCGCCGCTCGGGGTCGCCAGATGGGTGGTGATACCCGCCGGCGCGGTCGCGCTGCTGATCAGTCTGTTCGCGGTGATCTTCCCCGCGCAGGCCGAGGTCGCGTTCGCCGCCGTGCAGGCGGGCATCGTGAACACCTTCAGCTGGTACTACGTGCTGATCGCCGCCTTCTTCGTCGCGTTCGCCCTCTTCGTCGGCTTCAGCAGGTTCGGTGATATCAAGCTCGGCAAGGACGACGACGAGCCCGAGTTCTCGACCGGCTCGTGGATCTCCCTCCTGTTCGCCGCGGGCATGGGCATCGGTCTCGTGTTCTACGGCGTGAGCGAGCCCCTCAGCCACTACGTGAACCCGCGCCCCGGGGTCATCGGCACCGACGCGCAGCTCGCCCAGTCGGCGCTCACTCAGACCTACCTGCACTGGGGCATCCAGGCGTGGGCGATCTACGTCGTGGTGGGTCTCGGTCTCGCCTACGCCATCCACCGCCGAGGGCGTCCGCTGTCCATCCGCTGGGCGCTGGAGCCCCTCCTCGGCAAGCGCGTGCGCGGCGGCTGGGGCAATGCGATCGACGCGATCGCGCTCGTCGGGACCCTCTTCGGCGTCGCGACGTCGCTGGGTCTCGGGGTGCTGCAGATCAGCGCCGGTCTCGATGCGGGCGGGATCGTCTCGGAGCCCGGGCTGCCGGTGCAGATCGTCATCATCGGCGTCATCACGATCGCGGTTCTCTTCTCGGTGCTCTCGGGCGTGACGAAGGGCATGAAGTGGCTGTCGTCGATCAACCTGGTGCTCGCCGGGCTCCTGATGCTGTTCATCCTCTTCGCCGGTGACACGGCGTTCCTGCTGCGCGAGTGGGTGCAGTCGATCGGCGCCTACATCCAGAACTTCGTCGGCCTCAGCTTCACCGTCAGCGCGTTCCAGGGCGAGGCAGGTCAGGAGTGGCAGGCCGCGTGGACGTCGTTCTACTGGGGCTGGTGGATGTCGTGGGCGCCGTTCGTCGGCATCTTCATCGCGCGCATCAGCCGCGGACGCACCGTGCGCCAGTTCGTGGTCGGCGTGCTGCTCGTGCCGACGCTCGTCGGTGTGCTCTGGTTCGCCGTGCTCGGCGGGTCGGCGATCGCGCTCGAGATGCGCAGCCCCGGTGCGCTCACCGAGGCCGATGGATCGGTCAACGTCGCGGGGGCGCTCTTCCAGCTGCTCGACAGCCTGCCGGGCGGGGCGATCCTCACGATCGGCGCGATCATCCTCATCGCGATCTTCTTCGTCACCTCCGCCGATTCCGGGGCGCTGGTGATGGGCATGCTCGCGACCGGGGGAAACCCCGAACCCGCCCGATGGGTGCGCATCCTCTTCACGCTCGTCACCGCGTTCCTGGCGATCGCGCTCCTCGTCGCGGGGGGTCTCGACGCTCTGCAAGCGGCGGCGATCACGACCGCGCTGCCGTTCAGTGTCGTGATGCTCGCGATGTGCTGGGCAACCGTCATCGCGTTCCAGCGCGAGCGGCGGGCCTACGAGCGGGCGCGCCGAGCGCAGTTCGTCGACCAGATCGGAGAGCACTACGGTCTGGAGGTCGAGGCGCGCGACGAGACGGGCCTCCGGGCGCCCGACTGGTGGCCGTGGAAGAAGCGCACGGATGCTGCGCCCGCAGCATCCGATACCCCTGCCGGCCCGACGAACACCTGACCGAGAAACCCGATCTGCCCGCCGAGACCCTGACATCGTGTCGGGGTGTCGGCGCGCGGAAGCGGTTTCGCGGGTCGTGCCTCGGTCGGGAGCCGCGCTCAGTCGATCGTGGCCTGCTTCGCCTTCACGGGGAGCATGAGGAAGAGCCCCGCGAGCAGCACCAGCACGATGCCCAGGATGCCCAGGCGGGTGTCGCCCGTCACGCCGACGAACAGGGCGAACAGGCCGGGCGCGAGGAACGACACGGCGCGCCCCGTCGTGGCGTACAGGCCGAAGATCTCCCCCTCCCGACCCGCGGGGGTGATGCGGGCGAGGAACGATCGGCTGGCAGCCTGCACCGGTCCGACGAACGCGCAGAGGATGAGTCCCGCGACCCAGAATCCGCCCTGAGCCGAGCCGATGAACAGCACGGCGGTGCCGGTGACGACCAGGCCGACGAGCGAGAACAGGATGAGGTTCTTCGGGCCGAACCGGTCGTCGAGCCGGCCCGACGCGATGGTGCTGATGCCGGCGACGAGGTTCGCCGCGACAGCGAAGTAGAGCACCTCGGTGGAGGAGAAGCCGAAGACCTGCTGCGCGATGATGGCGCCGAAGGTGAAGACGCCGGCGAGGCCGTCGCGGAACACAGCGCTGGCGAGGAGGAAGAGCAGCACCTGGCGGTTTCCGTGCCACAGCGACGCGAGCGTGTGCCACAGCACGGCGTAGGAGCGGAAGAACCCCACGCGCACGCGTCGCGACGGCGCCTCGATCTCGGGCACGCGCACGAGGACGGGGATGGCGAACAGGCCGAACCAGATCGCCGAGGCGACCACGGCGACGCGGATGTTGAGCCCGTTCTCGGTGGTGATGCCGAGCACGCCTCCGGTGCCCTCGGCGCCGAAGTTCTGGATGAACAGCACGAGCAGCAGGATCAGCAGCACGATTCCGCCGACGTAGCCCATGCCCCAGCCGAAGCCCGAGACGCGACCCACGGTCGTCCGCGTGCTGACCTGCACGAGCATGGCGTTGTAGTTGACGCCCGCGAACTCGAAGAACACGTTTCCGACGGCGAGCAGGGTGGCTCCGAGCACGAGGTACCCCGGTGCGGCTTCCACGAAGAACATCGCCGCCATCGCCAGCACGACCACGAAGGTGTTGATCCCGAGCCAGAGCTTGCGGCGGCCACTGCCGTCGCTGCGCTGACCGAGCACCGGTGCGAGCACGGCGATGACGATGCCGGCCACCATCAGGGCCACCCCGACGAGGCTCGCGTTCGCGGCGAGGGCGGCCACCAGGTCGGGGTTGCGGTCGTCGTCGCCGGCCGCGGCGACGATCGCCGGATCGACGAACAGCCCGCTGGCCAGATACGTGCTGAAGACGAACGTCGTGACGACGGCGTTGAAGGCCGCGGAGCCCCAGTCCCACAGCGCCCATGACCAGACTCTCGAGCGGGGGATGACAGCGGCCTCGGCCGGATCGGGGGAGCTCACGTCGGTCACGCTAGGCCGTCACGGTGAACACGCGGTGATGCCCCGCCGCAGGTCGGGCGGCCGCCGCGCGGGGGTGCGGCCGGGCGTTAGGCTCGCGACGACGAGAGGGGCCGGGAGATGTCGGATGCTACGCCGCAGGTCGACGTGGAGAAGGAGCGGGCAGCCGCGACCTACTTCAAGGAGCGCGTCTACGCGACGTTCACCGGTCTCGCGATCGTGCTCGTGACCGCCACCGCCTTCCACCCCGAACCCGACCACGCCTTCTTCGCGCTCGTGCTGGGCGTTCTGGGCATCACCGCGGCGGGGTTCGTGTCGGAGATCATCTCGCATCTCGCGGTGCACCGGGAGTTCCCCGACCGGCGCCGCGTCGAGGAGATGCTCAAGGTGGCGGGCGGCGCGATGGGCACGGTGATCATCCCGGGTGGCATCATCGTGCTCTCCTGGGTCGACGTGCTCGACATCGAGACGGCGCTGACGGTGTGCGCGTTCGTCTTCATCGGCACGCTGGCCCTCATCGGCTGGCTCGGCGTGCGTCGCTCCCGCCTGCCCGTCCGCCAGCAGTTGCTCGCCCTGCTGCTGCTGCTCGCCCTCGGTCTTCTCGTGATCGGCTTGCAGACGATCGCCCACGCGATCTGATCGTGCGAAGTTGAGCCGATTCATAGCAAGTTCGTTTGACCGCGACTCTCGGGTTCGATAGCCTTGAGTCATCACGGCTCAACCCTTCGCGAACTCGAGGAGCGGTTGAGCCCCCAGAACTCGAATCGAACCCAGGGGCGCAGCATCCGCTCGTCTCACCTAGAAGGAGATCAACATGGCACGTGCTGTTGGAATCGACCTCGGAACCACCAACTCGGTCGTCTCCGTCCTCGAGGGCGGCGAGCCCAAGGTCATCGCGAACGCGGAGGGCTTCCGCACGACCCCGTCCGTCGTCGCGTTCACGAAGGACGGCGAGGTGCTCGTCGGCGAGACCGCGAAGCGCCAGGCCGTCACGAACGTCGACCGCACCGTCTCGAGCGTGAAGCGCCACATGGGCACCACCTGGGGCTTCGACGTCGACGGCAAGAAGTGGACGCCGCAGGAGATCTCCGCGCGCATCCTCCAGAAGCTGAAGCGCGACGCGGAGGAGTACCTCGGCGACACCGTGACCGACGCGGTCATCACGGTTCCCGCGTACTTCAACGACGCCGAGCGTCAGGCCACCAAGGAGGCCGGTGAGATCGCGGGCCTCAACGTGCTCCGCATCATCAACGAGCCGACCGCGGCCGCTCTCGCCTACGGCCTCGACCGGGGCAAGGAGGACGAGCTCATCCTGGTCTTCGACCTCGGTGGCGGAACCTTCGACGTGTCGCTGCTCGAGGTGGGCAAGGACGACGACTTCTCGACGATCCAGGTGCGCTCCACCTCCGGCGACAACCGCCTCGGCGGTGACGACTGGGACCAGCGTCTCGTCGAGTACTTCATCAAGCAGTTCAAGGACACCACCGGCGTCGACGTCTCCGGCGACAAGATCGCCCTCCAGCGTCTGAAGGAAGCCGCCGAGCAGGCCAAGAAGGAGCTCTCGAGCTCCACCTCGACCTCGGTCAACCTCCCGTACCTCTCGCTGACCGACTCGGGCCCCGTCTCGCTCTCCGAGACGATCACGCGCGCGAAGTTCGAGGACCTCACCAAGGACCTCCTCGACCGCACGAAGAAGCCGTTCGAGGACGTCATCCGCGAAGCCGGCATCAAGGTGGCCGACATCGACCACGTCGTGCTCGTGGGTGGTTCGACCCGTATGCCCGCCGTCGCCGAACTCGTCAAGCGCGAGGCCGGCAAGGAAGCCAACAAGGGCGTCAACCCCGATGAGGTCGTCGCCGTCGGCGCCGCTCTCCAGGCGGGCGTGCTGAAGGGCGAGCGCAAGGACGTCCTGCTCATCGACGTGACCCCCCTGAGCCTCGGCATCGAGACCAAGGGCGGCATCATGACGAAGCTCATCGAGCGCAACACGGCCATCCCGACCAAGCGCAGCGAGACCTTCACCACGGCAGACGACAACCAGCCGTCGGTCGCGATCCAGGTCTTCCAGGGCGAGCGAGAGTTCACCCGCGACAACAAGCCGCTCGGCACCTTCGAGCTCACCGGCATCGCTCCGGCCCCCCGCGGCATCCCGCAGGTCGAGGTCACCTTCGACATCGACGCGAACGGCATCGTCCACGTCTCGGCGAAGGACAAGGGCACCGGCAAGGAGCAGTCGATGACCATCACCGGCGGCTCTTCGCTGCCGAAGGAGGACGTCGAGCGCATGGTGCGCGAGGCCGAGGAGAACGCGGCCGAAGACAAGAAGCGTCGCGAGTCGGCCGAGGTGCGCAACCAGGCCGAGACCCTCTCGTACTCGATCGAGAAGCTGCTCTCCGAGAACGCCGACAAGCTGCCCGAGGACGTCAAGACCGAGGTGCAGGGCGACGTGGACGCACTCAAGAGCGCGCTCGCCGGTGACGACGACGACGCGGTCAAGACCGCCTTCGACAAGCTCAACCAGAGCCAGGGCAAGATCGGCGAGGCCATCTACAACGCCGGCCAGTCGCAGCAGGCCCCGGATGCTGCGCCCGACGCCGCGACCGATGCCCCCTCCTCCGACGAGGACGTGGTGGACGCCGAGGTCGTCGACGAGGAAGACGAGAAGAAGTAACCATGGCGAAGAAGAACTTCGAAGAGCCCGGCGCCGACGACGGCCGGGGCGACGACGAGGTTCGGCCGAACGGGGAGGGGTCGGGCGCTGAGTCCGCGGGCGCTGAGTCCGCCGCAGCATCCGACCCCTCGTCGCAGGACGAGCTGACCGTGGACGACATCCTCGGCGCGGAGCAGACCGCTCAGGCGCAGGCCGAGGACACGACCCTGGCAGACCTCGAGTCGCAGCTGCTCAACGACCTCAAGCGTCTGCAGGCCGAGTACGCCAACTACCGTCGCCGTACCGAAGACCAGCGCGAGCGAGAGATCGAGCGGGCGAAGGGCGAGGCCGTGAAGGGCCTGCTCCCGGTGCTCGACGATCTGGACCGCGCGGTCAAGCACGGCGACCTCGAGGCCGGCACGCCCTTCTCGGCGATCGCCGAGAAGGTGCGCTCCGTGGCCGAACGCCTGGGTGTCGTCTCGTACGGCGTCGCCGGCGAGGAGTTCGACCCGCAGCAGCACGAGGCGATCTTCCAGGCGCCGACCCCGGGCGTGACGGTTCCGACCGTGCTCGAGGTCGTCGAGGTCGGTTACCGTCTCGGCTCTGTCGAACTGCGACCCGCGAAGGTCGTCGTCGCCGTCCCGGCGGAATAGGAGCACCGTATGGCGAGTCAGGACTGGTTCGACAAGGACTTCTACAAGGTGCTCGGCGTGGCGAAGGACATCTCGGAGGCCGACCTCAAGAAGACCTACCGCAAGCTCGCCCGCAAGTATCACCCCGACTCCAACCCCGGCGACGCGAAGGCGGAGGCGACCTTCAAGGAGGTCAGCGAGGCCTACGCGGTGCTGAGCGACCCCGAGCAGCGCGCGGAGTACGACCAGATCCGCGCCATGGGCTCGGGGGCGCCGCGCTTCACGGCCCCGGGCGGCGGCAACGCCGGCTTCGAAGACGTCTTCAGCATGTTCGGTCAGGGTCGTGGGGGCCCGCGCACCCAGTCGTCGAGCAACTTCGACGACTTCTTCGCGAATTTCGAGCCCGGCGGCTTCGGCTCTGGACGGTTCGGGCAGACCTCGGGCGGGTATCGCGGGTTCGGCGGCCCGACCCGGGGTTCCGACGTCACGGCGCGCACGACGGTCGACTTCGTCACGGCGACCAAGGGCGAGACGATCTCGCTCCAGGGCGACGATGGCAAGCCGTTCAAGGTGAAGATCCCCGCCGGGGTCTCGGACGGCCAGAAGATCCGTCTCCGCGGCCGCGGGCGCCCGTCGCCCGACGGCGGCGAGAACGGCGACGTCGTGGTGCAGGTGACGGTGCGCCCGCACCCCGTTTTCGTGCGGGACGGCCTGAATCTGAGGGTCACCGTTCCGGTCACCTTCACCGAGGCGACGCTCGGGGCGACGATCGAGGTGCCGACCCTCGGCGGTGATCCCGTGAAGCTCCGCGTCGCGCCCGGCACCCCGTCGGGGCGCGTGCTGCGCGTGAAGGGTCGCGGCGTCGAGACGTCGAAGGGCACCGGCGACCTCCTCGCCGAGGTGCAGGTCGCCGTGCCCGCACACCTGGATGATGCGGCTCGCGAGGCGCTCGTGCGCTTCCAGGAGCTCGAACCGAAGGAGAACCCTCGCGCCGAGCTGATGTCGAAGGCGCGCGGCTGAGGTGAGCGGAGGAGAGGGGGAAGACTGGTGACAGACGTGGATGACGAACTCGACGCGGATGCGCCGATCTTCGCGATCGCGGTGGCGGCCGAACTGGCCAACATGCACCCGCAGACGCTGCGGCAGTACGACCGACTCGGGCTCGTGGTGCCCGGCCGCACCCAGGGCGGATCGCGCCGCTACTCCTCCCGACACATCGGGCAGCTGCGCGAGGTCGCCCGCCTCTCGAGCGAGGGGATGAGCCTTCCGGCGATCGCCCGGCTGCTCGCGCTCGAGGAGCACGTCCACGCCCTCACCCGCCGCGTCACCGACCTCGAGCGTCAGCTCAACGCCGAGCGGCAATCCCGCCCCGGCGCGCGCGTCTTCGCGGCCGGCGCCACCGGGTCGGTCGTGACGCTCCGGCACGGCGCCCGCGTGCGCCGCGCCACCGACGTGGTGCTCTGGCGACCGCGTCGCCCCGGTGATGAATCCGCCCACTGACGTCTCGCGCACTTCGGGGTGTGCCTGCTCTAGAGTGCGATCATGCCGTCGAAGTCCTCGCCCCCGCGCGCACGCAACGCGGGGGAGACCGCGGCGACCCGGCGCTGGGCGGCGGCGAGCTACTGGCCGCTGACGGTCGCCGCGCTCGCGTTCCTCATCGCCTACACGTTCCAGGTCATCGGCGATCTGCGGGGCCTGTGGTCGACCGTGACCACCGTCGTCGTGGTGACGACGTGGGTGATGTTCATCGTCGACTACCTCGCGCGCCTCCTGCTCAGCCACCCCCGCGGGCTCTGGGTGCGGCGGCACCTCATCGACATCGTCATCGTGCTGGTGCCGACCCTGCGGCCCGTGCGGCTGCTGGGCGCGCTCACTCGCCTCACGTCGTTCACGCGCACCGCCGGCAGCTCGCTGCGCGCCCGTCTGCTGATCTACGGCGCGGGCGCGGCCCTGCTTCTCATCTGGATGGCCTCGCTGACCGTGCTCAACGCCGAGCGCCACGCCCCCGGGGCGACGATCACCTCCTTCGGCAACGCCGTGTGGTGGGCGTTCTGCACCGTCACCACCGTCGGATACGGCGACTACACGCCGGTGACGATCCCGGGGCGGGTCATCGCGGTGTTCCTGATGGTCGGGGGTGTGGTGCTCGTGGGCCTCATCGTCGCGTCGTTCTCATCGTGGGTCGTGGAGCGAGCCGCCCGCGGCCACGAGGATCAGCTGCCGGCCACCCGAGCCGACGTGCAGGAGGTGATGCGCGAACTCGAGCACGAGCGCGCATCCCGTGAGAGCACCGACCGGCGAGCGGCGGGCGGTTCCGACGCCCGTTCGTGAAGGATTGCCCCGGATCGCCGAGCGTGGGTTAGTTTTGTCACCAGTAGACAATTCACAGGGGGTAAACCGTGTCGGATCTTCGACCGTTGGCGATGGGTGATCAGATCGCACATCGCCTGAGGGTGGAGATCATCCGCGGGATCATCCCGCCCGACACCCATCTCGCCGAGGACCACCTGGCCGCCCGCTTCGATGTCAGTCGCGGGCCCGTGCGCGACGCGTTGCGCCAACTCGAGACCGAGGGGCTGGCGGAAGACCGGCGCAAGAGGCTGTACGCCCGCGCGATGGATCTCCGCGACGTCGAGGAGCTCTACACCGTGCGCGAGGCCCTCGAGTCGCTGGCCATCCGGCTCGCCATCGAGAACGCGAGCGCGAAGGACTGGGACAACGTGCAGCGCATCGTGGACTCCATGGCCGCCGCTGCGGAGGACGACGACGGGGAGCGGTTCGCCGACGCCGACATGGCCTTCCATACGAGCTTCTATGCGAACTCCGGCAACCGTCGCCTCCTCGATGCGTGGCGGCCCTACCAGCGCATCTTCGCGATCCTGTTCGAGCTCAGCGACACCTCGGACATCGCCTCTGCGACCGAAGACCACCAGGGTTTCCTCGATGTGGTGCGCACGGGCGACGTCGAGGCGTCGGTGCGGCGGCTCAGGCTGCATCTCACCCTGGCGAAGGGCCACGTCCGCGACGTGCTGCGCGGGCTCGCGCACTCCTGAGGCTTACTTTCGCAGAGGGGCGCCCGTGGCATCAGGCCGCGGGCGCCCCTTCGTTTCGTCGTCTTGACATGCCAACGACCCGCCCTCTATGGTGACTGTTAACAGTAAACAAATCGTTCAACGGTGATCGATTCCTCGGAATCCTGACCCGCCCAGAAAGGCCTCCGAGATGACTGCTACCGCCCCCCTGATACCTGTCGGCACGGGACGAACGGTCATCGTCGGGCCGGTCCGATACCCCGAACTCTGCTCGTCGGGCCGTCAGCTGCTCATCGACCACGGTTTCACCCTCGTCGAGAACGACTCCACCGTTCCGTGGACCCAGGCCGAACTGCACGCGCTCATCGCCGACGCGGACGCCGCCGTCGGCGGGGTGGAGGTCTACGACGCAGAAGCGCTCTCACACGCGAACCGTCTGCAGATCATCGCCCGCCTCGGTGTCGGCCTCGACAACATCGACCTCGACGCCACCCGCGGCCGCGACGTGAAGGTCGTGAACGTGCCCGGCGGCAACGCCGCCGCGGTGGCCGAACTCGCCATCGGATTCATGCTGTCGGTCCTGCGCCGCATCCCCGAGATGGACTCCGCTACGAAGGCGGGCCGGTGGGACCGATTCGTGGGCCGTGAGCTGGCAGGCACGTCGATCGGCCTGATCGGTTTCGGCGCCATCGCCCAGCTGCTCACCCGTCGGCTCGCCGGTTTCGACGTCTCGATCAAGGCCTACGACCCCTACGCCGACGAGGCCGCCGCGGCGCGCCTCGGGGTGTCGCTGGTCGACACGGCGGCTGCGGCGGTGGCCGACGTCGACATCGTCAGCGTGCACGCCCCGCACATCGCGGCGACGCACCACATCGTCGACGCCGAACTGATCTCCGGCATGCGCCAGGGCACCATCCTGATCAACACGTCGCGCGGTGGCCTCGTCGACCAGGGCGCTCTCGTGGACGCTCTGGCCACGGGCCGCATCGCCGGAGCCGGCCTCGACGTGTTCGAGATCGAGCCCACCTCGCAGGACAACCCGCTCTTCTCCCACCCCATGGTCGTCGTGGCCCCGCACGCCGCGGCCGACAGCCGCGAAGCGTACGAGCGGATCGGCCTCGCCACCGCCGAGGCGATCGTCGACGTCTTCGCCGGCCGCGTTCCCACGGCGCTGGTGGCCTGACCTTCACACAACCCGAACACCCCACGAAAGGAACACCGATGTTCACCACACAGCGATCGCGGCGCCTTCTCGCCGTCCTGGCCTCCGGGGCGGTTCTCGCCCTCGGCCTCACCGCCTGCGGCGGCGGAAGCGGCGGTCAGGCGGAGGGCGAGGTCACCGAGCTGACCGTCGTCGCCGCCAACAGCCCGTGGACCGAGGGACTGAAGACCCTCGCCACGCAGTACGAGGAAGAGACCGGCATCGCGGTCACGATCGAGGCGTACGGCAACGAGCAGCTCAACGACAACTACAAGGTCAAGCTGAACTCGTCGTCGTCCGACTTCGACGTGATGGCCTTCCAGGTGCAGGACGTCATGCGCGAGTTCTCGCGCAACGGATGGCTGGCCGACATGACGGAGTACGTCTCGTCCGACGCCGAGTGGAACTGGGAGGACTTCCAGCCCGCCGCGCGCGACGCGGTGGAGCTCGACGGCGTCGTCTACGGCGTCCCCGTCATGACCGAGCGCCAGATCGTCTACTACCGCACCGACCTGCTCGAAGCGGCCGGCCTCGAGGTGCCGACCACGCTCGAGGAGCTCGAGACGGCGATCGCGACGCTGAACGACCCCGAGAACGGCGTCTTCGGCATCGCCATGCGCGGCTCGCGCGTGCCGCTGGTGACGCAGCTCTCCTCGTTCCTCTACAGCTTCGGCGCAGACTTCCAGGACGCCGACGGCAACGCATCGATCGACACCCCCGAGGCTGTCGAGGCCATCGAGCTCTACGGCAACCTGCTGCGCGAGTACGGCCCTCCCGGAGTGACGAACATGGGCTGGGTCGAAGCATCCGCCCTGTTCGCTCAGGGGCGCGCGGCGTTCTACATCGACGCCGACAGCCAGGCCTACACCTTCCTCGACGAGGACAACAGCAGCGTCGTCGACACCGTCGGGTTCGCGCAGTTCCCCGAGGGTCCCGACGGCTCGAAGTTCTACAACATCGTGCCGCAGACCGTCGGCATCAACGAGTTCTCGACGAAGAAGGATGCGGCGTGGGAGTTCATCAAGTGGGTGACCAACGAGGAGAACACCAAGTGGCTGCTCGAGAACGAGACCGTCCCGGGCGCCCGTCAGTCCGCCTGGGACGATGACGCCGCCGTCGCGAAGTTCCCGGCCGGACTCGTCGAGATCGTCCGCAACGTCGCCGACCACGGTGTCGGTCACGACCGCCCGCAGCTCGAGCAGGTCGCCGCGGCGCGCGAGATCGTCGGCGGTCCCGTGATCGCCGCGATCGAGGGCGGCGACGTCTCCGAGGCGGCGGCGTCCGCCAACACGCAGTTCCAGGACCTCCTGGATTCTGAGAACTGATCGGGCCGGGGTCTCGGCGGCTGCACCGCCGGGACCCCGCTCACCAGAGGAGGAAGAAGTGGCAACGATCACCGCCCCGCGCCGCCCGAGCGCCGCGACGCGCGCCGTCGACTGGGTCGACGCGCACCTGAAGTGGATCCTCATCGCGCCGTCGGTGGTGTTCATCGGTGCGCTCATCGCGTTCCCCATCGGGTACACGGTGTTCCTGTCGCTGACGGACTCCGCCGGGTCGGTCAACCGGCCGTTCGAGTTCGTCGGCCTGGCGAACTACGTCGGATGGCTCACCGACACCGAGCGGTTCTGGCCGGCGGTGGGACGCACGGCCTACTTCACCGGTGTCGCGTTGGGGCTGGAGCTGCTCTTCGGACTCGCGATCGCACTGCTGCTGCGCAAGACCTTCCGAGGCCAGGGGATCGTGCGGGTCTTCATCCTGCTCCCGCTCGTGGCCACCCCGGTGGCGGTCGGCATGATGTGGCTGCTCATCTTCGAACCCACCATCGGATTCGCGAACGTCGTGATGCAGTTCTTCGGTCTTCCCGCACAGGGGTGGCTGTCCGATCCCGCGACCGCGTTGAACACGCTGATCTTCATCGACGTCTGGCAGTGGACCCCGATGGTCATCCTCATCCTGCTCGCGGGGCTCTCCACGCTCCCCGAGGAGCCGGACGAGGCCGCGCGGGTCGACGGTGCCAACGCGTGGCAGCGCTTCCGACACATCACGCTGCCCCTGCTCGCGCCGGTCATCGGCGCGGCGGCCATCCTGCGCGCGATCGACGCCATGAAGACCTTCGACATCATCTACGCCACCAAGGGCATCGGCGGCGGATCGAGCCACGAGGCCGAGACGCTGAACATCCTGGCCTACGGGCAGGCGTTCCAGTTCTCGCAGTACGGGAAGGCGTCCGCCCTTCTGATGCTGTTCTTCATGCTCATCGTCATCGTGCTCGTCGCCCTGGCCATTCTTCGCAAACGAGGAGACCGCTCATGAGCGTCACCGCCCCCATCCGGCCCCGTCAGGGAGCCACCCCCGCCGCCGCCCGCCCGCTGCCGACGCCGCGTCGGCGCAGGCGGACACGTGCGCAGATCATCGGCGGCACCGCCCGCGTCGTCGGCATCGTCGCCGTCGTGCTGGCCTTCCTCGTGCCGCTGGCCTGGATGTTCCTGGCGAGCATCAAGCGCAACCGCGACGTCGTCGACCCCTCCCGCACGTTCGACTTCGAACCGACGCTCGGCAACTACGACACGGTCTTCGGGGCGCAGAACTTCCTGCCGATCATCGGCAACAGCGTCATCGTGGGCATCGGCGCGACGCTGCTCGCCCTCCTCATCGGGGTGCCCGCCGCCTACGGCATCGCCCGCTACCGGGTGCGCAGTACGACGGCCTTCCTGCTGATGGCGCGCGTGATCCCGGGTGTGAGCCTGCTCATCCCCTGGTACTTCCTCTTCTCGCAGATCCAGCTCGTCGGCACCTACACCGTGCTGATCCTCACGCACCTGTTCGTGACGATGCCGCTCGTCGTCGCGATCATGTCGAGCTTCTTCGACGGCATCCCGCACGAGCTGGAGGAAGCGGCCCAGATCGACGGGACCAGCCGGATCGGTGCGTTCGTCCGGGTCGTTCTCCCCCTGTCGGTGCCGGGTATCGCGACCGCGTCGATCCTGTCGTTCATCTTCAGCTGGAACAACTTCCTGTTCGCCCTCGTGCTGTCCAGTCAGGGTACGAGGACGCTGCCCGTGGCGATCGTGAACTTCACCAGCTACGCCGCGGTCGACTGGGGCGGGCTCATGGCCGCGGCCGTCGTCATCACCGTCCCGGTGATGATCGTCGCCCTCATCGCCCAGCGATACGTCGTCAGCGGTCTGACCGCCGGCGCGACGAAGGGCTGACGTGCCTGCTCTCCCCGTGTCGTGGGTGATCGGCGGTGGCAGCGGTATCGGCGAGGCATCCGCCCGGGCGTTGGGTCGGCTCGGAGGTCACGTGGTGGTGTCGGGCCGCCGAGAGCGCGAGCTGGACCGTGTGGTCGCCGAGATCCGGTCGGCCGGCGGCTCGGCGACGCCGCTCGCGCTCGACGTGTCCGACGACCGCGCGGTCTCGGAGGCCGTCGCGACCATCGAGGCCGAGCACGGGCCCGTCGCCACCCTCGTGTTCAGCGCCGGCACCAACGTGCAGGAGCGCTTCTGGGACGCCGTGACCCCATCGGCGATCGATCACGTCATGGATGTGAACCTGCACGGGGCGGTCCGCGCGGTGCACGCCGTCCTGCCCGGCATGCGTGCGGCCGGGGGCGGCCGCATCGTGCTCATCTCGTCATGGGCTGCCTGGCGCCATTCCCCGGGCGCGGGGGCCGCCTACTCGATGAGCAAGACCGCCCTGGGGGTGCTCACGGAATCGGTCAACGCCCAGGAGCACCCGAACGGGGTGCGCGCCACCCACCTGTGCCCCGGAGAGGTGGCGACCGACATCCTCGACACCCGTCCGAACCCGCCCTCGGCCGAGGCGCGCGAGTCGATGCTCCGCGCCGCGGACGTGGGGGAGGCGGTGGGGTGGATCGCCGCGCTGCCCGAACGGGTCTGCGTGAACGAGCTCGTCCTCACCCCCACCTCGAACACCTCCTACGCCTGATCTGCATCATCCGTTCCACCATCTGAAAGGCCGCATCACATGTCACGTCGCGACATCGTCACCGCCATCCCGACCAGCTTCCACGCCGACGGGAGCCTGGACCTCGAGGGGAGCCGCGCGATCTTCCGCTACGTCGCGCAGTCGGGCAACGAAGGCGCCTTCGTGCTGGGGACGACGGGGGAGTTCCCCGCCATCGACGAGGAGGAGTTCCGCGCGCTGGTGGGAGCCGCGGTCGAGGATCTCGGCGGTCGGATGCGCGTGATCGTGCACGTCGGTCGCTCGAGCGCGTTCGAGGCGGTGCGGCGGGTGCAGATCGCCCGCGCGCTGGGGGCGCGCGAGTTCGCGGCGCTCACTCCGTACTACCTCGCCTCGGCGGAGGCCGCCGTGGAGAGCTACTTCGAGGCCGTGTCCGAGGCCGTCGGCGACGGATCGTTGTTCGTCTACGTGTACCCGAAGCGCAGCGGCGTCGAGGTCAGCCCCGCGCTCCTGGCCCGTCTCGCGAAGCTGCCGAACGTCATCGGCGCGAAGATCAGCGAGATGAGCCTCGACGACATCGCCGCCTACCGCGCCGTCGTCGACGATGACTTCGTGCTCTACACGGGCGCGGACCGCGACCTCGTCGCCGCGGGCGAGGTCGGAGCGCAGGGCGTCGTCTCCGGGGTGTCGTCCGTGCTGCCGAAGCCGTTCCGCGCGCTCGCCGCAGCCGCCGACGGCGGCGACCCCGAGATCATCGCGACCGCGCAGGCGGCCGTCGACGACGTGGTGCGGGTCATCGGGGGCGACATGCCCCGCATGAAAGCCGCCCTGCGCTCGATGGGCGTCGCGGACGGTCGCTGCCGCATGGCGCTCGTGGAGCCCGACGACGAGGCGCTGGTCGAGATCGATCGCGTCATCGCCGCCTACCGCTGATCCGCACACGGGGAAGAGAGGCGGATGCCATGACGGTCCGCTGTACGATGGGCGTCGATATCGGCACGTCCAGCAGCAAGGGCGTCCTCGTCGATGCGCAGGGCCGGATCGTCGCATCGGCGGCCGTCGAACACGAGGTCTCGCGTCCGCGCACCGGCTGGGTCGAAATGGACGGCTCGGTCTGGTGGGACGAGTTCGTGACGCTCTCGCGCGAGCTCCTGGCGCGCGTCTCGGGGCAGGACGTGGAGGTCAGCGCGGTGGGCGTCAGCGGCATGGGTCCCTGCGTGCTGCTCGTCGACGCCGACGCGACCCCGGTCCGTCCGGCGATCCTCTACGGCGTCGACACGCGCGCGACCGACCAGATGTGTCGCCTGACCGACGAGCTCGGCGAGGACGAGATCGTGCGCATCGCGGGGTCGTCCCTGACGACGCAGGCCGGCGGCCCGAAGATCGCGTGGGTGCGCGACGAAGAGCCGGAGGCGTATGCGCGGGCTCGTCGTCTCTTCATGCCGGCCTCGTGGCTCGCGCATCGCCTGACGGGTGCGTACGTGCTCGATCATCAGTCGGCGAGTCAGATGACTCCGCTCTACGACATCGAGCACGAACAGTGGCACGAACCGTGGTGGCGGCTCATCGCGCCGGGACTTGAGCAGCCGCTCCTGCGGTGGGCGGGAGAGGTCGCGGGTCTCGTGACCCGCGACGCCGCCGTCCGCACCGGTCTCGCGGAGGGGACGCCGGTGATCACCGGCACCATCGACGCGTGGACCGAGGCGGTGAGCGTCGGAGCCCACGGTGCCGGCGACCTCATGCTCATGTACGGCACGACGATGTTCCTCGTCGCCACCGGCGACGAGACTCTTCGCACCCCGTCGATGTGGAGCACCGTCGGGGCGTTCCCCGGGTCTCGCAACCTCGCGGGCGGTCTGGCGAGCTCCGGCGCGATCACCCGATGGATCGCGGCCCTCACCGGCGCCGACTACCCGCGCCTCCTCGCCGAAGCCGCGGAGTCGGGGCCGGGTGCGCGGGGCCTGGTGATGCTGCCGTACTTCACGGGTGAGCGCACGCCCATCCTCGACCCCGACGCGCGCGGCGTCATCGCCGGTCTCACCCTCGAGCACGACCGCGGCGATCTGTACCGCGCCGCTCTCGAGGCGACCGCGTTCGGCGTGCGGCACAACGTCGAGACGATGCGCGCCGCGGGCGCCGACATCCGACGCATCGTCGCGGTCGGCGGGGGGACCCAGGGCGCCCTCTGGCTGCAGATCGTCTCGGACGTGACCGGCCTCGTGCAGGAGGTCCCCGAGGTCACGATCGGCGCATCGTACGGCGCGGCCTTCCTCGCGGCGGCCTCCGATCCCTCTCGCGACGACGCCCCGCGCATCGAGGACTGGAACCCGGTCGCACGCACCGTCGTCCCCGACCCGGCGGTCGCCGCGCTCTACGACGACCTCTTCACCCTCTACCTCTCCCTCTACGACGGAACGGCCGTCATCACCCACGATCTCGCTGCGCGTCAACGCAGCCTCACCGACACGGAAGGCGCTCCCCGATGACCACGTACACCCTCCCCTCTCCGCCGCCCCGTCTCACCGCGCCCGCGCGCACCGCCTACCTCATCGCCAGCGGCGACCTCCGCGAGTCGGCGAACGTCGCGGGCTGGCCCACGCAGGCCCGGATGGAGGCGGACGTGTCCGCGGCGCTCGCCGAGCTCGGCTGGGAGGTCGTGCGCGCGAACGGCGTCGATCCCGAGACGGGCCACGGGTTCATCTCGAGCCAGCGGATGGGGCTCGAGGTGTTCCGCAGCATCCCCGCCGATGCGCCCCTCATCGTCGCCGAGGCCGTCTGGCAGTACTCGCACCACGTGCTCGCCGGCCTGCGCACCCACCGCGGTCCGATCCTCACGGTCGCGAACTTCGCCGGCGACTGGCCGGGGCTCGTCGGACTGCTGGGCCTGAACGCCGGCATGACCAAGATGGGCACCGACTACTCGACGATCTGGTCGGTCGACTTCACCGACCCGTGGTTCCGGGACGGGCTGCGGGAGTGGACCGAGACCGGCCGGATCGTCCACGACGAGTCGCAGGTCAGGCAGCTGCCCGAGCTGGCTCCCTCGCCCGAGCGCGATCTGGGTCGCGCGCTGGGAGACCAGCTGCTCGCCGAGAAGGCCATCATCGGTGTCTTCGACGAGGGCTGCATGGGCATGTACAACGCGATCTTCGACGACGAGCTGCTGAATCCGACGGGCATCTACAAGGAACGCCTCTCGCAGTCGGCCCTGTACGCCGAGATGCTCGTCGTACCCGACGAGGAGGCGGATGCCGCGCGCGACTGGTTGATCGACCGGGGGATGACCTTCCGCTTCGGCACGGACGAGGCGACGGAGCTCACCGAGGGCCAGGTGCGATGGCAGATGAAGATGTACATCGCGGCGCTGCGCATCGCCGATGATTTCGGCCTCGACGCCGTGGGCATCCAGTACCAGCAGGGCCTCAAAGACCTGGTGCCGGCGTCGGATCTCGCCGAGGGGGTGCTCAACTCCACCGAACGCCCGCCGGTGTTCTCGCGCGACGGCGGGCGCGAGCTGTTCGCCGGTCGGGCCATGCCGCACTTCAACGAGGCCGACGAGGGCGTCGCGGTCGACGCTCTGGTCACCGACCGGGTCTGGACGGCGATGGGGCTCGTGCCCGACAACACGCTGCACGACGTGCGGTGGGGCGAGGAGTACGACGGCGAGTTCGTGTGGGTCTACGAGATCTCCGGATCGGTTCCCGCGTCGCACCTCGGGGGATGGGACAAGGCGGAGGGGTGGCGGCAGGGGCCGGTCTTCTTCCCCGCCGGCGGTGCCACGATCAACGGCGTCTCGCGCCCCGGTGAGCTGGTGATCAGTCGCGTCTTCATCGCCGACGGGATCCTGCAGGTCGACATCTTCCGGGGCAGCGCGGTCGAGCTGCCCGAGGCCGAGACGCGTCGGCGCAAGGAGGCGACCAACCCCGAGTGGCCCATCGCGCACGTGGTGCTGCACGATGTCTCGCGCGACCAGTTCATGGCCCGGCACAAGGCGAACCACGCCCAGGTCGTCTACGCACCCGACGCCGCGACCGCCGACAAGGCGCTGATCGCGAAGGCCGCTATGTTCGAACGCATGGGCATCGCGGTCAATCTGGTCGGCCGGGTGACGGTGTGACCGGCGGCTCGGGGGTCGTCGTGCTCGGCAGCGCCAACATGGATCTCGTGGTGCGCCAGCCGCGCCGCGCGGAGCCGGGCGAGACGCTCTTCGGCACGGACTTCTCGACCGGACCGGGCGGCAAGGGGCTCAACCAGGCGATCGCCGCGGCTCGCGCGGGCGCGTCGGTGCGCTTCATCGGAGCGGTGGGGGCGGATGCTTTCGCCGAGCGCCTGCGCGACCGGCTCGTCGCCGACGGGGTCGGCGTCGAGGGGCTGCGAACCGTGCCCGGTGCCACCGGTATCGCACAGATCACCGTGACCGACGACGGACAGAACACGATCGTGGTCGTGCCCGGGGCCAACGCCGATCGCGCGTTCACCGAGGACGACCGTTCGGCGGTGGCGGCGGCATCCCATCTGGTCGTGCAGCTCGAGAGGCCGATCGAGCTGCTCGAGGTGGCCCTGCGTCACGCGCGCGACGCCGGGGTCACGACCGTGCTCACGCCGGCGCCGGCGGGGGCGGGCCTGGATGCGCTGCTCGATCTCGCCGACGTGCTCGTGCCCAACGAGGGCGAGGCGATGATGTTGAGCGGCCGCGACGATGCCGAGTCCGCGGCGATCGAGCTCAGCCGGCGCGCCGCGACGGTCATCGTCACCCTGGGAGAGTACGGCGCGCTCGTGGCGCGCGGGGGAGCGGTGGTGCGTCGTGTCGGCGCGCGCCCCGCCCGCGCGGTCGACACCACCGCGGCGGGCGACACCTTCGTGGGCGTGCTCGTGGCGTGGCTCGCCGACGGGCTATCCCTCGACGAGGCCCTCGAGGCCGCGATCGCGGGGGCGGCGATCACGGTCACCCGGGCGGGCGCGGCCGAGTCGATGCCGTCGCGCGACGAGATCGATCGCGCGCTCGCCTCGCCCGTCGCGACCGGCGGGGTCTGACCGGGGTCAGCGCGGCGCGGGACCGGGGTCGATGCGCAGCACGGCGGGCGACTCGCCGACCGAGAGGTCGTCGATCACTCTCAGGCTGCGGGCGATCTCGTCGACCGCCGGCAGCACGGTGGTGATCCGTGCGCGGTCGGAGCAGACGGCGGTCAGGGTGACGAAGTGGCTGCCGGTGTCCCAGGTGTAGGTCGCGAAGGGCGGCGTGCGCTGGTCGGTCGGCAGGTCGATCACGAGCTTCTCGCCGACGCCCAGGTGGGGGTTGCGGAAGTCTTCGGTGTCGTCGTACTCCATCGGCATGCTCGCGCGCGCGGTGCGCAGCTGCGGCGTGGCCTCCTGCAGCTGCGCCATCGCGACGACGAGTTCGGGATCGGACTTCCACACCCAGACCCTCACGCGTCCGGCGGCGCGGCGCATCAGGAGCGGCGCGGCCTGGCTCGCCGCCCACGCGAGGAACCCGCTGCCGGGGCGCTCGGTCGCTCCCACGGCGCGGTTGGCCTGCCCCAGCAGCATCCGGATCGCCGCTTTGCGGTGCCGTCGCCCGCGCAGGCCCAGCGACTCCGTCACCGCCACCCAGCGGGCGGGATCGGCCTCTGCCTGCAATCGCGTCGCCATGCCTTCCAGGTTAGGCGTCGACGGTGGTCTTGCGGTGTCCGAGCCAAGTGGCAGGCTGTTCACCACGCCCCCGGGTCGGGGGCGATCGTCGTGCTCACACCTCGGAGTATCCCGTGCTCGGCAAGCTGCTCATCCGCTATCTCAAGACCTACCGCTGGTTCCTCGCGGGCGTTCTGACCTTCCAGTTCGTCTCGGCCATGGCCTCGCTCTACCTGCCGCGCCTCAACGCCGACATCATCGACAAGGGCGTGGCCCAGGGCGACACGGGCTACATCTGGTCGACCGGCACGATGATGCTCGGCATCTCGCTCTGCCAGATCGTCGCGTCGATCATCGCCACCTACTTCGCCGCGCGCGCCGCGATGAGCGCCGGGCGCGACATCCGCCGCGACGTCTACGACAAGGTCAGCGCGTTCTCCGAGCGCGAGGTGTCGCAGTTCGGGCCGGGGTCGCTCATCACCCGCAACACGAACGACGTGCAGCAGGTGCAGATGCTCGCGATGATGGGCGCGACGATGCTCGTCACCGCTCCGCTCCTCGCGATCGGCGGGGTCGTCATGGCGCTGCAGCAGGACGTCGGGCTCAGCTGGCTGATCGGTGTGGCGGTGCCCCTCCTGCTGGTCGTCGCGGGCCTCATCATCAGTCGCATGGTTCCGCTGTTCCGCAGCTTCCAGAAGAAGCTCGACGCCGTGAACCGGGTCATGCGCGAGCAGCTCACCGGCGTGCGCGTCGTGCGGGCGTTCGTGCGAGAGCGCATCGAGGAGGAGCGCTTCCGCGAGGCGAACACCGACATCCTCGTGGTCGGTCGCAAGGTCGGATCCCTCTTCGTGCTGCTGTTCCCGCTGGCGATGCTCGTGCTCAACGTGACGGTCGTCGGTGTCATCTGGTTCGGCGGCATCCAGGTCGATTCGGGTGCCGTGCAGATCGGCACCCTGTTCGCGTTCATGCAGTACGTCGGTCAGATCCTCATGGGGGTGCTGATGGCGAGCTTCATGACGATCATGATCCCGCGCGCGGCGGTCTCCGCCGAGCGCATCGGCGAGGTGCTCGCGAGCGAGTCGACCCTCACGCGGGCGGCCGACCCGGTCACCCGCTTCCCCGAGCCGGGGGCGCTGCAGCTGCGCGACGTGGAGTTCACCTATCCGGGCGCCGAGTCGCCCGTGCTGCAGGGCATCGGCTTCGAGGCGGCCCGCGGCGAGACCGTCGCGATCGTCGGTTCGACCGGCTCGGGCAAGACGACGCTCGTCTCGCTCATCCCCCGGCTCTTCGACGCGACGGGCGGCGAGGTGCGCGTGGGCGGCGTCGATGTGCGCCAGGCCGATCTCGACGAGTTGTGGAAGGGCATCGGGCTGGTGCCGCAGCGTCCGTTCCTCTTCACCGGCACCGTGGCGTCCAACCTGCGCTTCGGACGCGAGGAGGCCACCGACGAAGACCTGTGGAAGGCGCTCGAGATCGCCCAGGGCAGCGACTTCGTCGCCGAGATGGAGGGGCAGCTCGAGGCCCGCATCTCGCAGGGCGGCACCAACGTCTCGGGCGGGCAGCGTCAGCGCCTGGCCATCGCCCGCGCCATCGTGCACCAGCCCGACATCCTCGTCTTCGACGACTCGTTCTCGGCCCTCGACCTCTCGACCGACGCGCGGCTGAGACAAGCGCTGTGGCGGGAGCTGCCGGAGGTGACGAAGATCGTCGTCGCGCAGCGCGTGTCGACGATCACCGAGGCCGATCGCATCGTCGTGCTCGAAGACGGGCGCATGGTGGGGCTCGGCACCCACGAAGAGCTCCTCGAGAACAACGTCACGTACCGCGAGATCGTCGAGTCGCAGCTGGGGGTGGAGGCATGAGCGCTCCCGACGCACTGACCGAAGACGAACGGCTCGAACTCGAGCTCGCCGAGCAGGCGCGTCAGAACTCCGGCGACTGGGACAGCGTCGCCCCCGGCAAGGCCACGAACTTCGGCAGGAGCTTCGGCCGCCTCATCGGTCTGCTCCGCCCGCACGCCGTGGCCTTCACGCTCGTGTCGATCCTCGGGGCGATCGGCGTCGTGCTCGCCGTGATCGCACCGCGCGTGCTGGGCGAGGCCACCAACCTCATCTTCGAGGGCATCACCTCCCGCGCGCTCGGCGACTCCTTCCCCGTCGGCACGTCGCAGGCCGACGTCGTGGAGTCGCTGCGCAACTCCGGCCAGGGCGACTTGGCGAACGTCGTCTCGGCGATGCAGAACTTCCAGGTCGGCGCCGGTGTCGACTTCGACCGCCTCCGCGGGGTCGTCATCGCGGTGCTCGCGATCTACGTCGCGTCGTCGTTCCTCAGCTGGGTGCAGGGCTTCGTGATCAATATCATCATGGTGCGCACGATGTGGCGTCTGCGCGAGTCGGTCGAGGCGAAGATCAACCGACTGCCCCTGTCGTACTTCGACAGGGTGCAGCGCGGTGAGCTCATCTCCCGCGTCACGAACGACATCGACAACATCACCCAGACGATGCAGCAGTCGCTCTCGACCGTGGTGACCTCCGTGCTGACCGTCGTCGGCGTGCTCGTGATGATGTTCACGATCTCGTGGCAGCTCGCGATCGTCGCGCTGATCTCCCTGCCCCTGATGGCCGTCATCTTCGGCATCGTGGGTCCGCGGTCGCAGAAGGCGTTCGGCATCCAGTGGCGCAAGGTCGGCCGGCTGAACGCCCGGGTGGAGGAGTCGTTCTCCGGTCACGCGCTGGTGAAGGTCTACGGCCGCGAGAAGGACTCCCGCGAGAAGTTCGAGGTCGAGAACCAGGAGCTCTACGAGGCGAGCTTCAGGGCGCAGTTCCTCTCCGGCATGATCATGCCGGGAATGATGTTCGTCGGAAACCTCACCTACGTCGGCATCGCCGTGCTCGGCGGTCTCATGGTGGCCAGCGGCAACCTGCGGCTCGGCGACGTGCAGGCGTTCATCCAGTACTCGCAGCAGTTCACCCAGCCGCTATCCGAGCTCGGCGGCATGGCTGCGGTCATCCAGTCGGGCACCGCCTCGGCCGAGCGGGTGTTCGAACTGCTCGACTCCGAGGAGCAAGAGCCCGACGCCGACGACGCTCCCGCCCCGGTCGACGGCGAGGGCGTCATCGAGTTCGAGCAGGTGCGGTTCTCGTACTCGCCCGACCGTCCGCTCATCACCGACCTGTCGTTCCGGGTCGAGCCCGGCCAGACGGTCGCGATCGTCGGACCCACCGGTGCGGGCAAGACGACCCTGGTGAATCTCATCATGCGGTTCTACGAGCTCGACGGCGGTCGCATCCTGCTCGACGGGCAAGACATCGCCACGCTCACCCGCGATGCCGTGCGTTCGCGCACCGGCATGGTGCTGCAGGATCCCTGGCTGTTCGCCGGCACGATCCGCGAGAACATCCGTTACGGACGCGCGTCGGCGAGCGACCAGGAGATCCTGGATGCTGCGACCGCGACCCGCGTCGACCGCTTCGTCCACTCGCTGCCAGACGGGTACGACACCGTGCTCGACGAAGACGCGTCGAACGTCTCGGCGGGCGAGAAGCAGCTCATCACGATCGCCCGCGCCTTCGTCGCCCGGCCGTCGGTGCTCATCCTCGACGAGGCCACCTCGTCGGTCGACACCCGCACCGAGCTCCTCCTGCAGCACGCGATGGCGGCACTGCGTGAAGGACGCACGTCCTTCGTGATCGCCCACCGGCTCTCGACGATCCGCGACGCCGACCTCATCCTCGTGATGGAGCACGGCGACATCGTCGAGAAGGGCACGCACGCCGAGCTCATCGAGGCGGAGGGCGCCTACTGGCGCCTGTACCAGTCGCAGTTCGAGCAGGCGGCGGGCTCGGAGACCGCCGAAGCGATCACCGAGGAGGAGTCCGCGCCCCGCTGACATGCCGCCGCCGTCCGCGGTGTTCATCGACGCCTCGGGTACAGTGAACCGGCAAGCACCGCACCGTGCGACTCATCCCGCCGCACAGATTGGCCGCCATCCGTGACCTCCCCCGCGACGCCTGACCACGTTCGTCCCGACCCCGATCGGCCGCTCACGATCCTGATCGGCTGCGACACCTTCGCGCCCGACATCAACGGAGCCGCCCGTTTCGCCGAGCGCCTCGCGGCCGGCCTGGTGGTCCGCGGCCACGACGTGCACGTCGTGGCGCCGAACACCGAGTACCGTCGCGCGGCCCCGCGTACCGAGGTGGTCGAAGACCAGCCGATGACGCTGCACAGGCTGCCGTCGGTGCGCTGGCCTCCCCACGACTGGCTCCGTTTCGTCTGGCCGTGGCGGTCGAAGCACTACGCGCGTCAGGTGTTCGACGCGGTCAAGCCCGACGTGGTGCACATCCAGTCGCACATCGTGCTGGGTCGCGGCCTGGCCCGTGAGGCGCGCAAGCGCGGCATCCCGATCGTCGCGACCAACCACGTCATGGCCGAGAACCTGCTCGACTTCACCGCCCTCCCCGCGTTCCTCAACCGCTACATCCTGGCGCTGGCCTGGGCCGATGCGAAGCGCACGTTCGACATGACCCGCGCCGTCACGACACCCACGCGCAACGCCGCCGACTTCCTCGAGTCGACGATCGACCTCCACGGCGTGATCCCGATCAGCTGCGGCATCGATCAGGCGAACTACACCGCCGACCTCACCCCGCGTGAGGCGAACCGCATCCTCTTCGTCGGGCGATTGACGACAGAGAAGGGGATCGACGTGCTCCTGAAGGCGGTCGCGAAGCTCGATCCGTCCCTCGACGTGTCGGTCGACCTCGTCGGCGGCGGCGATCAGCGCAAGAACCTCGAGACCCTGAGCGACCAGCTCGGCATCAGATCGCGCGTCACCTTCCACGGGCATGCCTCGGAGGCCGACCTGCGGGCGTTGTACACGCGGGCGAGTGTGTTCGCCATCGCCTCGATCGCCGAACTCCAGTCGATCGCGACGATGGAGGCCATGGCGTCGGGTCTTCCCGTCGTGGCGGCGAATGCGGTCGCGCTGCCGCATCTCGTGCATGACGGCGAGAACGGGTTCCTGTTCGAACCGGGCAACGACGACGAGCTCGCCGCGCGCCTCACCGACGTGCTGACCGCTTCCCCGGAGGAACGGCTGCGCATGCAGAAGGCGTCGCTCGACGGCGTCTCCGTGCACGACATCGGCCGCACCCTCGACACCTTCGAAGCCCTCTACCGGGGCGAGCCGCTCCCCTCGTAACCGCATGCACGTCGTGATGTTCGGCGACCAGCACGTCGAGTCCTCGGGCGGCGCGCAGGTGTCGATGCGGCTGCAACGCCGCTTCCTCGAACGCGCCGGGCACACCGTGACGATCGTCGCGCCGCGCCTTCACGCGCGACGGATCGACGATCCGGCGTACCTCGACCTTCCCTCGGTGCCCCTCACCCCCGACCGCGAGTACGCGATGACCGTGCCCGGTCGCCGGACCGATCGGCGGCTCGACCTCGCGATGACCGGGCGGCCTCCGGTCGACGTGGTGCACGTGCAGGCCGACTTCTGGGGCGCCGTCATCGGGCACCGGTTCGCCCGGCGGCACGGCCTGCCGGTCGTTCACACGATGCACAACCGCGTCGACGTCGGCATCGAAGCCACCGCCCCCTTCCCGAAGCTCGTCCTGCGGATGCTCAACTCCTGGGCGGGGCGGATGCTGCCGGCCGGGGCGACGTCGCGGCGCGGCACGGACGGGTGGGCGTATCTGCGGATGCTGGCGGAGGGTGCCGACGCCGTCACCGCGCCCTCCGCCCACTTCGCGCATCGTCTCGAGGAGCACGGTGTCTTCCCGAGGGTCGACGTGGTCTGGAACGGCATCGACGACGAGATCCTCGATGCCGCACGCGATCGCCCCCGTTCCGATTCGCCGCATCCGTCACGCCCTCGCTTCGTCTGGGTCGGGCGCATGAGCCCCGAGAAGCGGTTGCTACCGTTCCTGCGCGCGGTCGTCGAGTCGGGGGTGGCGGCCGACGTCGAGATCATCGGCGGTGGCGGGCAGCTGCGCGCTGCGCGTCGGATCGTCGAGGCGGGCACCGGCGCCACGCGGGTGGAGTTCGCCGGGCGACTTCCCTACGCCGAGACGCTGCGTCGCATCGGTGCCGCCGATGCGGTCGTGCAGACCTCGATCGGTTTCGAGACGCAGGGCATGACCGTCTTCGAGGCGGCGTCGCTGGGTACGCCGACCGTGGTGAGCGATCCCGACATCGCCGCCGAGCTGCGCTCGGGATCGTGGCCGGTCGCCGACGCATCGACCACGGCGCTCGCCCGCGCCCTGAGCGCCGCCGCCGCGGACATCATGCGCGGCGCTTCCCCGCGGCCCGATCCGGCCGTCGCCGAGGAGTTCCGGCAGTCGTCTCGGACGGCCGCGATGGTCGAGCTGTACGACCGCGTGGCCGCGAGCACCCGCGGAGCGTGAGCGAGCCTCAGGGCAGGCGGTTGCGGTCGGTGGGGAGGCGGCGGTAGCCGTCGGTGAACAGCGAGCGGACGGACGCCGCGATCGCGACGGCGGCGAGCAGGGCTGAGGCGAGAAGGACGATCACGGCAGTAACGCTATGGTTGTACGAATCGAGCCACGAGTGGCAGGATAGACACGCATCGCGTTTTTCCTGCCATTCACCCATCGTGAGGTCGCACCATGAGAACGGTCGCCGTCGTCGTCCAGAACGGGTTCGCGCCCTTCGAGTTCGGTCTCGCGTGCGAGGCGTTCGGGCTCGATCGCAGCGACGACGGGATCGAGCCGTTCGACTTCCGCATCGTGACGCCGGAGCCGGGTGCGATCCCGAGCAACCTCGGATTCTCGATCAACGTCGAGCACGACCTGGCGTTCGCTGACGACGCCGACCTCGTGGTCGTCACCCCGATTCCGCGCGAGGACTGGGGGCGCGTCGACGTCCGCGTCGCGGACGTCGTGCGGCGGGCGGCCGACCGCGGCGCCTGGCTCCTGAGCGTCTGCAGCGGGTCGTTCGTGCTCGCCGCCTCGGGAGTCCTCGACGGTCACCGGGCGACGACGCATTGGCGGTACGCCGACGTGATGGCGTCGATGTACCCCGCGATCGACGTCGATCCCGATGTGCTCTACGTGCAGGCCGACCGCATCATCACCAGTGCCGGCACCGCCGCAGGGCTCGACGCGTGCCTGCATCTGCTGCGGCAGGAGCTGGGCGCCGAGATGGCGAACATCATCGCCCGCCGCATGGTCGTGCCGCCGCAGCGCGACGGGGGGCAGGCGCAGTTCATCGTGGCGCCTCTTCCGATCGAGGCTTCGCTCTCACTGGCCCCGGTGAGCGACTGGATGCTGCAGAACCTCGCGCTGGATCTGACGGTCGACCAGCTCGCGGCGCGGGCGCACATGTCTCCGCGCACCTTCGCCCGCCGGTTCAAGGCCGACTTCGGTGCGACGCCGGCCGCCTGGCTGGGGCGTCAGCGGATCATCCACGCGCAACGGCTGCTCGAGCAGTCCGGGCTCGGGCTCGATCGCATCGCCGCCGAGAGCGGATTCGGGTCGGCGGCGGTGCTGCGTCAGAACTTCGCGCGCACCCTCGGGATCACGCCGACCGCGTACCGCGCCCGGTTCGCCTGCACCGACGAGGCCCAGGAGGCCGTCGTCGGGGCAGGGTCGAGCGCGACGCCCGAACTCGCGCCCGTCGCCTGACCGAGCGGACCGCCGGCGTCAGGTGGACACGAACGCGGCGTGGTCGGTGCGGGTGAGGTCGGCGTACGCGTAGGCCCAGTCGACGATCGGATCGGCGAGGGCCCGGCCGCCGCCGGCGTAGCCGGCGACGGCGGCGGCGTTCGGCGACTGGGCGTGCGCGCGCGCGAGGGTGGCCGCGCAGGCCTGCGCGTAGCGCTGAAAGGGGGCGTCGTCGAGTTCGACCATCTCGATCCCGCCCTTCATGTCGTGGAACTGGCGCACATAGAAGTCGCGATCGGGACCGCGGACGTGACCGAGGAACGGGTCGGACACCGCCTGCAGCACCCGTTGCAGCGAGACCACGCGAGCGCCCTCCCCGGATGCGGCGACCACCTCGGTCAGCGCGGCGGGCTGGGGGGCGCCGCCGTACTGCTCCAGAACGCTCCGCCCCGCCTCCTTGCCCTGCAGCATGAGCGCGTGCCCGTCGCCGTCCTGCAGCAGCACGAGGAAGCAGCGCGTGCCGACGCTGCCGACGCCGACCACGCGCAGCACGACGTCGACGGCTTCGTAGTGGGAGAGCAGCATCCGCACGTCGACGTTCACCGAGGCGCGGTAGTCGCCGTCGACGGCGAGCATGAGGCGACTGGTCTCGAGGTCGACGTGCACGGTGGTCGGCGGCTGATCGACGAAGGCGAGGCGCCCTCCGTCTCCCTCGGTCGTGAGCCTGCGGACCGCCCGCTTGCCCGTGCGGCGCTTGGCGTCGCGGATGGCTTCGACGACAACGCTCCGCGACTGCGGGTCGTAGGAGTCGAGCAGTTCCTGCGGGCTGAAATGCTCGAAGTAGCGCGCGAGCGGGTCGCGTTCGACCAGGCGGTCGAGCACCCGCGCGTAGGTGCGCACGGCCGCGGCCGCCGACTCCTGCACGACGCGGTCGTCGCGTGCTGTCTCCTGTCCTGCCAGCACGACGCTGGTGACGAGCCGCTTGAGGTCCCACTCCCACGGTGCCCATGCGGCCTCGTCGAAGTCGTTGAGGTCGAACACGAGCGAGCGCTGGGGCGAGGCGTAGAACCCGAAGTTCGCCACGTGCGCGTCGCCGCAGGATGCCACGGCGATCCCCGTGCTCGCGTCGCGCGCGAGGTCGGCGGCCATGACGGCGGCGGCTCCCCGATAGAACGCGAAGACGCTGGCCGACATGCGCTCCGCGCGCATCGGCACGAGCTCGGGCACCCGCGAGGCGTTCTGCGAGGCGAGGACGCCGAGCGGGTCGCGGCCGGTCGTGGTGAGTCGCGCCAGGTCGCGGCGCGGGAGGCGCTGCCGCGCGTCCCTCCCGAAGGCGCGTCGGTCTGCGGAGCTCGGCGGCGGGTTGCGCGGTTCGGCGGGTGCGGGCGTCGTCACGGCATCACCGTAGTCCTCCGCCGGGAGGGCTGGTGGGAAACGGGGGTCGCTGATAAAGTTGAGTCCGACGCACTCAACTTTTATCGAGTGCCCACCGATTTCCAGGAGACCGTATGAACGCCACGCAACAGCCCGGACAGGAGGAGGCGCAGAGCGCCCTCGAGCAGTTCGGCATCAACCTCACCGACCGCGCCCGTCAGGGCAAGCTCGACCCCGTCATCGGGCGCGACTCCGAGATCCGCCGGGTCAGCCAGGTGCTCACCCGGCGCACCAAGAACAACCCCGTCCTCATCGGCGAACCCGGTGTCGGCAAGACCGCCGTCGTGGAAGGTCTCGCCCAGCGCATCGTCGCGGGCGACGTGGCCGAGAGCCTCAAGGGCAAGGAGCTCATCACCCTCGACATCTCGGCGCTCGTCGCCGGGGCGATGTACCGCGGTCAGTTCGAGGAGCGCCTCAAGAGCGTGCTCAAGGAGATCACCGAGTCCGACGGGCGGGTGATCACGTTCATCGACGAGCTGCACGTGCTCATGGGCGCCGGCGGCGGAGAGGGGTCGGTCGCCGCGTCCAACATGCTCAAGCCGATGCTCGCGCGCGGAGAGCTGCGCCTCATCGGGGCGACCACGCTCAACGAGTACCGCGAGTTCATCGAGAGGGATGCTGCGCTGGAACGCCGTTTCCAGCAGGTCTACGTGGGCGAGCCGACCGTCGAAGACACCATCGCGATCCTCCGCGGACTCAAGGAGCGCTACGAGGCCCACCACAAGGTCGCGATCGCGGATGCGGCTCTCGTCGCCGCAGCATCCCTGTCGCACCGCTACATCCCCGCCCGCCAGCTGCCCGACAAGGCGATCGACCTGATCGACGAGGCGGCGTCGCGCCTGCGCATGGAGATCGACTCCGCTCCGCTGGAGATCGACGAGCTGCGGCGCCACGTCGACCGGCTCAAGCTCGAAGAGCTCGCGCTGAAGAAGGAGAAAGACGCCGCGTCGAAGGAGCGGCTGGCAGCTCTGCGCGAGACCCTCGGCAAGGAGCAGGCCCACCTCGACGAGCTGCAGGCCCGGTGGGAGCGCGAGCGCGCCTCGCTCAACCGCGTCGGCGACCTGAAGACGAAGCTCGATACGGCCCGGATGGAGGCCGAGCGGGCGCAGCGCGAGGGCAACCTCGAGAAGGCGTCGCGCCTGCTGTACGCCGACATCCCCGCGCTCGAGCGCGAGCTCATGACGGCCGAGGGCGAAGAGACCGCCGGTGAAGACCGGATGGTCAACGACCAGGTCACCGACGAAGACATCGCCGCGGTCATCGCCGCGTGGACGGGCATTCCCGTCGGGCGGCTGCTGCAGGGCGAGACCGAGAAGCTGCTGCACCTCGAGGCCGAACTCGGCAAGCGCCTGATCGGCCAGAAGGACGCCGTGAAGGCAGTCGCCGACGCGGTGCGCCGCTCGCGTGCGGGCATCAGCGATCCGAACCGGCCGACCGGGTCGTTCCTCTTCCTCGGGCCCACGGGCGTCGGGAAGACCGAGCTGGCCAAGTCGCTCGCCGACTTCCTCTTCGATGACGAGCACGCCATGGTGCGCATCGACATGTCGGAGTACGGCGAGAAGCACTCGGTCTCGCGCCTGGTCGGTGCCCCTCCGGGATACATCGGGTACGAGCAGGGTGGTCAGCTCACCGAGGCCGTTCGCCGACGTCCGTACAGCGTCGTCCTCCTCGACGAGGTAGAGAAGGCCCATCCCGAGGTGTTCGACGTGCTGCTGCAGGTCATGGATGACGGCCGGCTGACCGACGGCCAGGGCCGCACGGTCGACTTCACGAATGTGATCCTGATCCTCACGTCGAATCTCGGCTCGCCGATCCTCATCGACCCGCTGCTCTCGCTCGACGAGAAGAGGGCGCAGGTGCAGGCGCTCGTGCGCCAGGCGTTCAAGCCGGAGTTCATCAACCGCCTCGACGACATCGTGATCTTCCAGGCGCTGACGGAAGACGACCTCGCCCAGATCGTCGAGCTGTCGGTCTTCGCCCTGCAGCGGCGTCTGCGCGAGCGCCGGCTGACGCTCGCCGTTACGCCCGACGCGCGTTCGTGGCTGGCCGAGCGCGGATACGACCCGCTGTTCGGCGCCCGGCCGCTGCGCCGGCTCATCCAGTCCGAGATCCAGGACCGCCTGGCCATGGCGATCCTCGCGGGCGGGGTGCACGACGGCGACGTGGTTCGCGTCGACGTGGCCGCCGATGGGTCGACGCTCGTGCTCACGAGCGACGGCCCGGAGGACGAAGCCCGGGTCTAGGCTGGCGCGTGCCTCCTTCGACCGACGATCGAGACGCATCGCGGCGAAGGAGTGCACGTGTCGAAGAAGGTCAAGCGGGTCCCGAAGAAGGCGTACGAGGCGGAGCTCGAGCGGTTGCAGATCGAGCTCGTCGAGATGCAGCAGTGGGTGACGGCGGTCGGCGCGAGGGTGCTGGTCATCTTCGAGGGCCGGGATGCGGCGGGCAAGGGCGGCGCGATCAAACGCGTCATGCAGTACCTCAACCCGCGTCACGCGCGCGTCGTGGCCTTGCCTCAGCCCTCGGATCGCGAGCGCGGGCAGTGGTACTTCCAGCGTTACATCGAGCGTCTCCCCGCGGCGGGCGAGATCGTGCTGATGGATCGGTCCTGGTACAACCGGGCCGGGGTCGAGCGCGTGATGGGCTACTCGTCGGACGAGGAGTACCAGCGCTTCCTCGTGCAGACGCCCATCGTGGAGCGCCTGCTCGTGGCCGACGGCATCATCGTGCTGAAGTACTGGTTCTCGGTCTCCGACGGCGTGCAGCAGGATCGGTTCGCCTCCCGGCTGAACGACCCGATGCGTCGATGGAAGCTCTCACCCACCGACCTCGAGTCGATCCTGCGGTGGGAGGACTACTCGCGGGCGAAGGATGCGATGTTCGACGCGACCGACATCGACGAAGCGCCCTGGTGGACGATCGAGAGCGACGACAAGCGCGCCTCACGTCTCAACACGATCGCGCATCTGCTGAGCAGCATCCCGTACGAGCGATCCGAACCCGACGAGATCGAGATCCCCGACCGCCCGCCGATCGCCGACGACGCGCGACCGCCGCGCGACCTCCACCGCTCCGTTCCCGACATCGCGAGCGCCCTCGGCGCGAAGAGGAAGTGACCGCGGGTAACGTCGGAGCATGAAGACGGCGCGGGCGCTCTGGGGCTCCACTCATCCCGGTCCGGCGCTCGTCGTCACGGCGCTCTCGCTCGCTCTCGGCATCGCGACGGGCCTCGATCCTGCGCGCATTGCCCTCCTCGTGGCATCGGTGCTGTGCAACCAGATCTCGGTCGGCCTCTCCAACGACGCCATCGACGCCGGTCGTGATCGCGCCGTGGGGCGCACCGACAAGCCCATCGCCGCGGGCGTCGTCTCGGTGCAGCTCGCACTCGGTGTCGCGGTCGGGGCGGTCGTCGCGTCGCTGGCGCTGTCGGCGGTGCTCGGATTCGGGATGCTGGCGGGCCAGGCCCTCATGATCGCCGGGGCCTGGGCGTACAACGCGGGGATGAAGTCGTCGGCCTTCTCGCTCGTGCCGTTCCTCGTCAGCTTCGGGGTCTTCCCGTCGCTCGCGACCCTTTCCGCTCCCGCGCCGACCCTCGCCCCGTTCTGGGCCGCGATCGCCGGTGCCGCGCTCGGAGCGGCGGTGCACCTGACCAACGTGCTCCCCGACCTCGACGACGACCGGGCGACCGGGGTGCGAGGTTTCCCGCATCGCATCGGGCCTCGTGCATCCGCGCTGCTCGCCGTCGGGGGGCTCTTCATCGGAGCGGCGGCCGTGCTCGTCGGCCCCGTCGGCGGCGACCTCGGCCGGATCGCCTGGCCCGGGTGGCTGTTCGCGGGGGCCGTGGGCGTCGTGGCGGTGGCCACCGGCATCCGCGCCCTCGTGCGCCCACCCGATCGCACGGTGTTCCGCTTCGTGATGCTGGCGGCGCTGCTGCTCGCTGCGCAACTGGTGGCGACGGGTTTGGCGCTCGGCGGCTGAGCCACGGGGCGACTTCCTCACGCCGCGCGATCGAGACCCATCGCGTAGGCGTGGGCGACGACGCGGCCCGCGGGGGTGCCGAGTGCGACGCGGAGGGCAGCGCGGCGGAGCACGTCACCGGTCGGCCCCATCGGACGACCGAGCGAGGTGTTCATCGCGGCGAGCCGCGCCGCGGTCTGCGCCGAGGCGATGCGCGCTCGCTCCCAGCGCCGCAGGTCGGCGTCGGGGCGGCGATCGGCCCGCACCCACTCGATCAGGAGCGGGACGAGCGTAGCCGCGTCGAGCAGACCGAGGTTCATGCCCTGACCGCCGATCGGGCTGACCTCGTGGGCGGTGTCACCGATGACCACGAGTCCGCCGCGCACGAGACCGGAGGCGACGGCGCGCCGTACGCGGAAAGACGACGCCGCCGTGAGTTCCGCGGCGGCCTCGCTCTCGCCGCGCATCGCGAGCGCGGCGCGCAGTCGCTCGGTGCGGGCGGCGGGATCGTCGTTTCCACCGGCGTCCCACGCGACGAACCGTCGGCGTCCGCCGGGCAGCGGGAACGACTCGAGCACGCCGCCGTCGTCGAGGTGCACGACGGCCACCGGCCCGCCCGGGGCGGTGAGATCTGCCATGAGGTAGCGGTCGGGATACTCGCGCACCGCCACGCCGCCCTCGCGGAACACGAGACCGCGCGACCCGACGCCCGCGGCCACCACCGCGACGCGGGCGAGGAGGGGCTCGGCGCCGTTCATGAACACGCGCACCCGGTCGCCGTCCGGGCGCACGGCCGTCACGTCGACGCCACGGCGCACGGCGGGCGCGTCGACGGCGAGCACGGCTTCCGTCGCGGACTGCGGCAGGGTCGCCACGAACGGGAACCGCGCAGAGAGCCGGTCGAAGCGCACCTCGCCGAGCAGTCGGCCGCCCGATCGTGCCTCGCCGCGCTCCACGCGCAGCGCGTCCGCCAACAACCGCTCGGTGACCCCGGATGCTTCGAGGGCCGCGAGAACCGGGGCGTGCAGGCCGATCGCCCGCGAACCCGGGGACGCCTCCGGACGCTTTTCGAGCACGACCACGTCGAGGCCGGCGCGATGCAGGCGCCCGGCCAGCAGCATCCCCACCGGTCCGGCGCCGACGATCACCACGTCATGCACGCCCTGCTCCCGTCGCGAGCAGGCGGAACGGCGCGGGTCGGTCGACCCGCCACGGCCGGCCGAGGGCGTCGGCGAGTTCGGCGGCGCGGTAGCTGCGGCGGATCGACCGCAGTCCGTCGGTATGAAGGAAGGTGCCGGGGCTGAGGGGCGCGGCCCCGACCCCGTAGAGCGCGTAGGCGAGGCGTCCGCGCTCGATGTCGGCGTGCAGCACCGTGCCCCGCGACAGGGCGAGCGAGTCGTCGGCGAAGCGGGTCAGCGCCGCCGGGGAGAGGTGGTGCAGCACGTGATTCGACACGACGACGTCGAAGGTCTCGCCCGCCGCGAGCAGTTCGGCCGAATCGGCGCGAACGAAACGGATGCGGCTCGAGCTGCGCCCTCGCGCGGCCTCATGCGCGCGCGGGTCGGGATCGGCCCCGGTCCAGTCGACGACGAGCCCGTCCTTGCGGGTGAGGGCGTCGAGCCGGGCGACGAGGTCGCCGCCGCCGGAGCCCAGATCGAGCACGCGCGCCGGTCGGCCCAGGCTCCTCAGGTACGGCCGCAGGCGTGTGCGGTACACGCCGCCCCAGCCGGCGACGAGCCGGTTGACGGTGTCGAAACGACGATAGGTGGCGGCGAGGCGCACCGGGTCGCAGTCGGGGTCGTCCATGATCTCCGTGAGATCGACCGCACGTTCGCGCATGCTCATCGCGCGGTCAGCGACCGGTGGCGCCCGCGACCAGGTCGCGGACCGCCTCGACGGGTGCCTCGACCCCGCGCACCGACATCCGCGCGGCCTCGATCGTGAGTCCGGGTCCGAAGGCGAGCACCGCGAGTCGCTCGCCCTCGCGACGGTCGTTTTCCATCATGCGGCGCAGCACGAAGAGGATGGTCGCGCTCGACATGTTGCCGTACTCGCGCAGCACGTCGCGCGAGTGGGCGAGAGCGCTCGGGTCGAGGTCGAGGCCGTCCTCGACGCGGTCGAGGATGCTGCGCCCGCCCGGGTGCACCGCCCACGCGTCGACGGCCGCGGTGCCGCCGAAGAGGTCGACGGCCACCGCCTCGATCTCGCGTCCGATGATGCGTGGCACCTGGGCGGTGAGGGTCATCTCGAACCCCTCGTCGCCGACGGTCCACACCATGTCTTTCTCGCCGTCCTCGGTGAGCCGGGTGCCGAACCCGTCGAGGTCGAGGCGCCGACCGACATGTCGGGCGGGATCGGCGCTGACGACCGCCGCGGCCGCGCCGTCGGCGAAGACCGATGCGGCGACGATCTGCTCGGGGTCGTTCGAACTGCGGATGTGGAGGGAGCACAGCTCCGCGCACACCACGAGCACGACCGCGTCGGGTTGCGCCGCCGCGATCCGGGCGGCGGCCCGGAGGCCGGGGATGGCCGCGGCGCAGCCGATGAATCCGAGGTGGTAGCGCTCGGTCGCAGGCGAGAGCCCGAGGTCGCGTACGAGCAGGTAGTCGGGGCCGGGAGCGAACATCCCCGTACACGACACGGTGATGACGTGCGTGACCTCCGAGGGCTGGACGCCGGAGCGGGCCAGGGCGTCGCGGGCGGCGGCCGCGAACAGTGCCGGCACCGTGCGGCGGTACTCGGCGTTGCGCTCGCCGGTCGACGGTACGCGCAGCACCGGGGTGCCGTCGCGGAGATTCAGACCCGATGCGTCGCCGCCACCGAGCTCGCCGAGCACCGTGTAGCGCGTATCGATCGCGGCGGCATCGAAGGCCGCACCGAGCAGGCGGCGCGCGCGTCGGTCGATGGCGGGCTGCTCCGCGAGGAGGTCGCGCACATCGCCCTGTTGCAGGCGCGTTGCGGGCACCGCGGTGCCGATCCCCAGGATGCTGGCAGTCATGCTTCACCATAGGCACACCCGGGGGCTCCGGGGTCGGTCTGGCGAACCGTCTTGCCGCCGTCTATGGTGCGTCCGGCTCCGCCGACGATCGATGCTCGCGCTTGTATGCTGTCGAACAGCGTGCATGGCCGGTCGCCCTTGCAACGACAGGGCAGTGCGCGGGGGGTCCGAGTAGCTGAGAGGCTGACGATGGTCGACGAATCGTCCGTACCTGACGAGGTCATGCAGGCGACGATCGATGCGTCGGGTGCGCTGCTCGCCATCATCGCGCGATCGCTCGAACCCGCGCTGGAACAGGTGACGGTCGCGCAGTTCCGCATTCTCGTCATCCTCCATCGGGAAGGCCCGACGCGCATGGGCGCGCTGGCCGAACGAGCCGGGGTGGCTCCGTCGACCGTGACGCGCATGATCGAGCGGATGATCGGCGGCGGGTGGGTCGAGCGCGAGACCAGCGCGGCGAGCCGCCGAGAGATCTTCGTGCGTGCCACGTCCCGCGGAGCGGAACTCGTCGACGAGGTGATGCGGCGGCGGAAGGACGAACTGCGGATCGTGCTGGCCGACGTGCCGCCCGAGCGTCAGGAGCAGCTTCGCCGCGCGCTGGGAGCCTTCGCGGCCGCGGCCGGCGAGGCGGGTCCGCAGCCGGACTCGTGGCCCGTGCTCTGACCGCGGCCGCTACACCTCTTCGGACTCCGCGCGGGCGAGCCCGAGTGTGAGGATGTCGGTTCGCGCGAGCGCATCTATGACCGGGAACGTGTCGAGGGCCTCGCGGAACTCCTCGCGTTGACGGTCGTCGAGGCGGCGCAGCACCCGCTCGAACTCGGCGCGATACCGGGCGGCGATGTCTTCCAGCAGGTGAACGCCGCGAGGGAGTATGCGCAGCGTTGCGGCTTCGGCCGCGCCGGCAGAGACGACGAACCGCTCGGCGGCGAGTCGGTCGACGTCGTCTGCGATCCTCTCGGGGGGTCGATTGAGACGCGAGGGCAGATGCTCGAGCGGCCAGCCCTGCGATGCGAGGGCGACGAGGCGGACGTCGTCGAATCGTGCTCCCTCGACATTGTTCGCGACAGCGCGAGCGGTGATCGCCAGAACGGCGCGGAGAGCTCCCATGACTTCGTCGTGCTCATCTGCGTCGGGTGCGTTCGTGTCTGTCGCCATACTTCCTCTTCGAAGTCAAACCGGAATCCGATTGGATGACCTCTGGTAGCTTCGGTTAACAATTGCACAGAAGCAACCATTGGCTCCGTCGTAGAAATTTCTCGCAGCGGCGGTCTCCATGTTGCGTGCTCCGACCCACCCGATACAAAGGATTCACGTGAAAATCACTTCCACATGGAAGAAGATGGCGGCCGTCGCGGCCGTCGTCGCACTGAGCTCGGCCGGCGCCCTTCTCGGCACGACCGCGGCACAGGCCGCACCCGCAGACTTCTCGGTGACGAGCCCCACTTCCGGACAGACGGCCGACTCGCGCACCGTCACCTTCACCGGTACGGGAACCAGCGGCTCGCGGATCAACGTTCTCGACGAGAACGGTGACCGCATCCCGGGCACCGGTTCGACGACGGTCATCAACGGCACCTGGTCGACCCAGGGCACCTACGCCGACGATGCTCCTGTCGCCCAGACCGTGTACGTCAACCAGCTCACCGGCCTGTCGGGCGATGGCAACACCTCGGTCTCGTTCTCGCTCCCCGCGGTCGAGGGTGTCTTCTCGGTGACGAGCCCG
>NZ_JBEUWT010000001.1:989332-1694042 GCF_045517775.1 Microbacterium deferens | reverse complement strand
GACCACCGGCTTCTCCGGCAACGGCGAGATCTCGGTCTCGTTCTCGCTCCCCGCGGTCGAGGGTGTCTTCTCGGTGACGAGCCCGAAGCCCGGCGAGACCGTCGACTCCCGCACGATCACGTTCACCGGAACCGGCGAGAACGGCTCGTTCGTGAACGTTCTCGACGAGAACGGTGACCGCATCCCGGGCACCGGTTCGGCCGTCGTCTCCAACGGTGTCTGGTCGACGACCGGCACCTACGCGGACGACGCGTCGGTCGCTCAGACGATCACCGCTTTCCAGACCACCGGCTTCTCCGGCAACGGCGAGATCTCGGTCTCGTTCTCGCTCCCCGCGTCGGTCGTTCCGAACCCGGAGCCGACGTCGACGGCCAGCCCGGAGCCCACGTCGACGGCCAGCCCGACCGCGACGCCCATCCCCGGCCTGCCGGCCGCTAACGCCGGTGCGTCCGACAGCCTCGCGGCGACGGGCTACGACTCGACCGGGATCGCCGGACTGGCCATCGGCGGAGCCATGCTCGCCGGCGCCGGTGCGGTCTTCATGGCGATCCGCGCACGCGCACGCCGGGTCAGCTGACCTCGGACCGTGTGAAAGAAGCCCCCATCACCTCGCGGTGGTGGGGGCTTCTTCGTGTCGGCTCGCTCCGGTGGCGCTCAGCGCCGGACGTCGAACTCCAGATCGATGAGGGCGAGTTCGTCGCGGGGAACGACTGCGGTGAGCACTCCGCCGTCGGGGAGCGCCGCTCCGACGGCGTAGACGAAGGGATCGGTGTCGATCTCGATGCCCGGGAGGTCGCTCCCCTCGACGCGGACGCTCACGCCATCTCGCACGGCCGATGCCCCCGGGAACGCCGGCGAGTCCCATTCGTGCAGGTCGATGCCCGCCCGTTCCCGGAAGTGGTTCATCAGGATGTGTCGCGCGTGGTCCACCAGCAGCGCTTCGGGCGTCGTCCGCTCGGAGCTCTCGGCGTGCCACGAGGTGCGCACGGCCTCCGACAGACGCGGGTAGCGCATGCGCTCGACCTGCTCGATTAACCACGCGGGCCGTGGCCACGGCGGAACCGTATCGAGGGAGCGCCGCGTGTGGTCGTCGAGGTCGGCGAGGTTCACCGGATCCGACCGATCATCGGGATTGCGCCACAGCAGATAGCCCACGCTCACCGACATCGCGACCATCGTCTCGCCCTGCTGTTGCACCGTGAGCGCGAGACTGTCGTCGTCTTCGAGCGATCGCTGCGGAACGAAGCCCCGCGCGGGTACGGGCAACTCCTTCGCCCGCTCGGCCTGATCGAGCCGCGGGTCGGGGGCGTCTTCGGGAAGCACTCCGGCGAACTGCATGCTCTCGAGTGTGACCGTCCGACCGGGGTCCGGCAAGAGACCGGTGGATGCTGCGCCATCACCCCTTGACCGGGCGCGCACGGGTTGATTCGATCAGCTCATGTCTTTCGTCGAGTCTGCGGACGGAACGCCGATCCACGTGGAGACGACCGGCGACGGCCCGCCCGTGGTCATCGTCAACGGCGCGTTCTCCACGGCGGCGGATGCCTCCGGGGTCGCCGACGCGCTCGTGCGCGCGGGGTTCGCCGCGGTCGTCTACGACCGCCGAGCCCGCGCCGGCAGCGGCGACACCCGCCCGTTCGCACCCGAGCGCGAGGCCGACGACCTCGCCGCGGTGATCGCGGGCGTGGGCGGCGCGGCGGCCGTCCTCGGACATTCATCGGGCGCCGCGCTCGCGCTGTTCGCGTCTTCGCTGGGGGTGCCGACCGGAACCCTCTTCCTGTCCGAACCGCCGTTCCATTTCGGAGAGGACGAGCCGCCGTCGGATCTTCCCGAGCGCCTGCAGCGCGCGATCGACCAGGGGCGCCCGGCCGACGCGGTCACGATGTTCCAGATCGAGGGCATTGGTCTGCCCCCGGCGATGGTCGAGCAGATGCGGTCGAGCCCGATGTTCGACGGCCTCGTCGCGCTCGCGCAGTCGACGGTGTACGACGCCACCCTCACCCGTCAGGTCTCGACCCCCACGGCGGCGATGCGCGAGGTCGACGTGCCCGTGGTCGTGCTGACCGGAAGGGATACCTTTCCCTTTCTCCACGCGGCGTCCGAACGCCTCGCCGAGGAGGTGTCCGGTGCGGTGTTCGTCGAGGTCCCCGAGTCGGTGCAGCACCGGCTCGACCCCGAGGCCACCGTGCGGGTCGTCACCGCGCACTTGCACGCGTGAGGCTGCGGCTGCGCAGCATCCATCCGATCGAGGAGGCGACATGTTCACCACAGACAGGGCTTTCAGCGGGTTCTCCGTCGACGACATCGACACCGCGCGCTCGTTCTACCGCGACACCCTCGGACTCGAGACCCTGGACGACGAGATGGGCTTCTTCAGCCTGAAACTCGCGTCGGGCGCCTCGGTGTTCGTCTATTCGAAGCCGAACCATGAGCCCGCGAGCTTCACGATCCTCAACTTCCCGACCGACGACGTCGAGGCGGCCGTCGACGACCTGAACGCGCGCGGGGTGACGACGAAGATCTACGGTGACGACGAGCTGAAGACCGACGCGAAGGGCATCCAGCGCGGCCGGGGTCCGACGATCGCGTGGTTCCGCGATCCCGCCGGCAACGTGCTCTCCGTGCTCGAAATGTGACTCGCCGTCGCCCGCGCTCCGTGCCGGTTCCCCTGTCGCATCTGGCGGGTTCAATCAGCCATCCGTGACGGGGGAGCGGATGCGGCGGGGGAGCGGATGCCGGGGAGGAGACGGCGCCGGGGGAGCGGGCGCGGCGCCGGGTCAGAGCGTCGGCCAGCCCTCCGGGGCGATGGAGCCCGCGGGGTATTCGTCGAGCGGCACCGTGCCCGCGCGCCACGCGTCGAGCACGGGCTGCACGATGCGCCAGCACTGTTCGGCGGCATCTCCCCGCACCGAGAGCATCGCGTCGCCATCGAGGATGCCCGAGAGCACCTCGGCGTAGGCGACGCGGCCGCCCTCGCCGAGGTCGGCCTGCAGCGAGACGCGTTCGAGCACCAGCGGATCGGCGCCGCCGTTGACGTTGAGGCCCAGTGACATCGTGTCGGGGCTGAGCGAGAAGCGCAGTTCGGTGGGGGCGGTTTCGCCCGTGAACCCCTGCGGCATGTGGCGCACGGGTTGGAAGGTGACGATCACCTCGGCATCCTTGTCGGCGAGAGCCTTGCCCGAGCGCAGCGTGATCGGAACGCCCTGCCAGCGCGCGGTGCGGATCTCCACCGTCATCTCGGCGAGGGTCTCCGTCTCGCGCGAGGGGTCGACACCCTTCTCGTCGACGTACGAGGGGTACTCGCGCCCGTCGACCGTGCCGGCGGTGTAGCGCGCGCGTCGAGACGATGCGACCGGGTCGTCGCCGAGGACGTGCGTGGCGCGGAGGATCGCCGCGGTCGCGTCGCGCAGATCGATCTCGTCGAGAGACGACGGCGGCTCCATGGTCACGAACGCCATCACCTGCAGCAGGTGGCTCTGGATCATGTCGATGAGCGCGCCGGCACGGTCGTAGTAGCCGGCGCGACCCTCGAGGCCCAGCGATTCGTCGTACTGGATGACGATCGACGCGATGTCGTCGGCCGACCAGACCGGCTCGATGAGACGATTCGCGAACCGTACGCCGAGGAAGTTGAGCACCGTCGAGCGCCCGAGGAAGTGATCGACGCGGAACACCTGGCGCTCCGGAACGAGCTTGGCGAGCACCTCGTTGAGCTCGTGGGCGCTGGCCTCGTCGGTGCCGAATGGTTTCTCGAGGGCGAGGATCGTGCCCTCCGGGATCTCGACCGCTTCGAGCGCCGTGCAGGCCTGCTCGGCGACGGCCGGGGGAACCGCGAAGTACAGAGCGGGACGCCCCTCGGCGGCGTTCAGCAACGCCTGCAGGTCGTCGGGCTTCGTGATGTCTGCCTTCGAGTAGGTGGTGGCCGACACCGCGGCGAACGCGCCCGTCGCCTCGGTCGTCTCGAATGCCTTCTCGACGACCTCGCGCCAGTGCTCGTCGGTCCAGTCGTCCATGCCCGCGCCGTGCAGGCGCACCGACCGATAGGGCTCGCGCACGAGCAGTTGACCGAGCGCGGGGAGCAGCAGTCGCGAGGTCAGGTCGCCCGAGGCGCCGAGGATGATGAGGGTGGTGTCGGCGGTCATGAGGCCCACCCTAGGACTCGCCGGGCGCTCCGGTCCGGTCGCGCTCCGAAGTTGACAGAATCATGCCGTGCCCGCACCTATCGAGGACTACGCCCTGCTGAGCGACTGCCGCACGGCGGCCCTGGTCTCTGCGACCGGCAGTATCGACTGGCTGTGCCTGCCCCGCTACGACTCACCCTCGATCTTCGGCGGCCTGCTGGGCGACGACGCGCACGGGTCGTGGAGCCTGCGCCCGACCGACCCGGCGGCCACCGCTGAGCGCCGCTACGACGACGACACGTTCATCCTGGTGACCCGCTGGACCACGCGGGCCGGGATCGCCGAGGTCTACGAGTTCCTCGCCTACGACGATGCGCGCCACGACCTCGTGCGGCGGGTCATCGGTGTCCGTGGCGAGGTGGAGTTCGAGAGCGTGCTGCGGCTGCGCTTCGACTACGCGCGCGCCCTTCCCTGGGTGCGGCAGATCGGTTCGCCCGACGACCCGGCGCTTCTCGCGATCGCCGGACCCGCGGCCGTGGTCGTGCGCGGTCCGTTGCACACCGCCCACGACCAGGCGCACAGCGCGACGTTCTCGGTGTACGCCGACCACTCGGTCGACAGCACCCTCAGCTGGGCGCCGTCGTACGACGACGTTCCCGAGCCCGTCGACGTGGAGGGCGCGTGGGAGCGCACCCGCGAGTGGTGGACCGACTGGGCCAGCACCCTGTCGCACGACGGCCCGCACCACGACCTCGTGATCCGCTCGCTCCTCGTGCTGCGGGCGCTGACACACCGCGACACCGGCGGGATCGTGGCCGCGGCGACGACCTCGCTGCCCGAGCAGGCGGGCGGCCCGCGCAACTGGGACTACCGGTACGTCTGGCTGCGCGACGCCGCTCTCACACTGCAGGCCTACATCGCCCACGGCTACCTCGCCGCCGCCGCTCGGTGGCGTGAATGGCTGCTGCGCGCGATCGCCGGCGACCCCGCCGACATCCAGATCATGTACGGCATCGCCGGGGAGCGCGACCTCCCCGAGCGCGAACTGCCGAACTTCCCCGGCTACGAGGGGGCCTCCCCGGTGCGCATCGGCAACGGCGCCGTCGACCAGTGGCAGGCCGACGTCATCGGCGAGGTGATGGTGGCGTTGGATGCTGCGCGCCAGGCTGGGCTGACCGAGACGCCGTTCTCGTGGGCCCTGCAGCGGGCGCTTCTCGCGCAGGCGGCGCAGACGGTGGACGAGCCGGATCAGGGGATCTGGGAGATCCGCGGCGAACCGAGGATGTTCACGCACTCCCGCGTCATGATGTGGGCCGCATTCGATCGAGGCGTGCGCGCCGTGGAGCAGCACGGTCTCGACGGCGAGGTGGAGGACTGGCGTGCCCTGCGCGATCGGCTGCGGTCGGCGATCGACGCCACCGGTGTGGGCGAGGGCGGCTACTTCGTGCAGCACGACGCGACGACCGAGGTCGATGCGTCGCTGCTGCAGCTTCCGCTCGTGGACTTCTGCGCCGCCGACGACCCGCGGATGCTGCGCACGGTGGAGCGCATCGAGGAGACGCTGATGCCCGACGGGTTCGTGCGCCGCTACCGCACTTCGTCGGGAGTCGACGGTCTGTCCGGCGACGAGAGCGCGTTCCTCGCGTGCTCGTTCTGGCTCGTGCAGCAGTACGCCGCGTCGGGGCGTCGCGACGACGGCGGCGAGCTGATGGCGCGGGTGTGCGCGGCGGCGAACGATCTCGGGCTGCTGTCGGAGGAGTACGACCCTGCGGGGCGTCGCCAGCTCGGCAACACCCCGCAGGCCCTCTCGCATCTCGCGCTCGTCGGCGCGGCCGACGCCCTGCGCGGCTGAGTCAGCTGCGCAGCGCCTCGGTGAGCTTCACCCGGGCACCCATCCGCAGGAGGGTGTTCTGGTAGATGCGCGCACCGACCCAGATCGCCGCGGCGCACGTGGCGAGCAGGATGACCAGCGACAGCAGCGGTTCCCACCACTGCGCGTCGCCGAGGTAGAGGCGCAGCGGCATGCCGACCGGCGCCGAGAACGGCACGTACGACATGACCGTGAGCACCACGGGGTTGTCGTTGAAGAAGATGACGAGGAAGTACGGCGCCATCACGAGCAGCATGAGCGGGGTGGTCGTCGCGCCGATGTCCTCCTGTCGCGAGACCATCGCTCCGGCGGCCGCGAACAGGGCCGCGAGCAGCACGAATCCGAAGAGGAAGAAGACCGCGAACCACACCAGCGGCGCGCCGAGCCCGCTCAGCAGCTCGGATTGACCGGTGACCGACAGTCCGACGATCGAGATCGCCGCCAGGCCCACGATCTGACCCATCGCGAGCACCGTGTTGCCGATCACCTTCCCCGCCAGGAGCGAGCGCACCGGGATGGCCGAGATGAGAATCTCCACGACGCGCGTCTGCTTCTCCTCGACGACGCTCTGCGAGATCGTCGCGCCGAAGGTCGTCGCCGCCATGAAGAAGACGATGCCGAAGCCGATGGCCACGAGATAGCGGAGGGCGCCGTCGACCGCGTCGGCCGGGTTCAGCAACTCGACCGACGGGGTCTGGGCGAGCAGGCCCAGCACGTTGCTCGGGGAGCTGTCGTCGGCGATGACCTTGTACGAGAAGGCGCCGCCCGCGGCATCGGGCACGAGGGCCGCCTCGACGGTGCCGTCCTGCACGAGGGCGGTCGCCGCATCCGCATCGTCGGCGACGGTCACATCGAACCCCTCGATGCCGCTGACGTCGGGCTGCGTCTGACTCGTCACGGCGATCGCGATGCGGTCGTCGCCGGCGTTGTTCGCGGCGATGCCTCCCCAGATGACCGCGGCGAGGGCGATGATCAGCAGGAAGGCCGACGAGATGATGAACGACTTGCTGCGGAGTTTCGAGCCGATCTCGCGTTCGGCGACGAGCCAGACGCTCTGGAGCTCGCCCGGCGTGGATCGACGGGTGTTCGCGGGGGCGGAGGTGCTCACTGGATGACCTCCTTGAAGATCTGGGCGAGGGTCGGATGCTGCGGAGCGAAGCTGGCGACGTCGCCGCGCTCGACCGCGCGGCGCAGTACCCGCTGGGCGTCGTGCTCGGCGGCGTCGAAGAGGGCGTAGCCGCCGTCGAAGTCGACGACGGTAACCCCGGGTTCGTCGCGGATCCACCCGGCGTCGCCCGCGGAGACGAGCTCGAACCGGTGCCCGGCGTGCTCGGCGCGGAGCGCGTCGCGAGCGCCGGCGGCGCGCACGGTGCCGTCGGCGATGATGACGAGGTCGTCGCAGAGGCGCTCGACCACATCGAGCTGGTGCGAGGAGAACAGCACAGCGGTGCCCGCGGCCGCGCGCTCCTGCAGAACCCCCGCGACGACGTCGACGGCGAGCGGGTCGAGGCCCGAGAACGGCTCGTCGAGGATGAGCACCTCGGGGTCGTGCACGAGGGCCGCGGCGATCTGGGCGCGCTGCTGGTTGCCGAGGGAGAGGGTCTCCACGTTGTCGCGGAGGCGCTCCGACAGGCCCAGACGGTCGAGCAGCGACTCGGCGGCCGTGGTCGCTTCGGCTTTGCCGTAGCCGTGCAGCCGAGCGAGGTAGGCGATGTGCTCGCCGACGCGCATCTTCGGGTACAGCCCGCGCTCTTCGGGCATGTAGCCGAATCGGCGACGGTCGGCGGCGGTGACGGGCGAACCGTCGAGGGCGACATGGCCGCCGTCTTTCGCGAGCACGCCCAGCGCGATGCGCATCGTCGTAGTCTTGCCGGCGCCGTTCCCGCCGACGAAGCCCGTCAGGCGTCCCTGGGTGACGTCGAACGTCACGTCGTCGAGCACACGGCGACCGCCGTAGCTCTTGGTGATGCCGGTCAGCTCGAGCACGGCTCCTCCTCCTCCGGCACCCGTGGCGGGTGCCCGAGAACGACGTTACGCAGGCGGGTGCCGCGCAGCATCCGCCCCCGGGAGGGTTGGACTTCTCCCCCTGGCGGGGGAGGGGCGCTCAGGCGAGGCCGTGTCGGTGCGCGATCACGACCGCCTGCACGCGATCGCGCGCGCCGAGCTTCTGCAGCACGTTGGATACGTGCGTCTTGACCGTCGCATCGCCGATGTAGAGGCGGCTGGCGATCTCGGCGTTGCTGAGCGCCTCGGCCATCAGGCGCAGCACCTCGGTCTCCCGCTCGGTGAGGGTCGCGATCGCCGGGTGCGGGGTCGGTGCGGCGGCGATCGCGGGCTCGGCGTCGGGTCCTGCGAAGCGGGCGATGACGCGCCGGGTCACCTCGGGTGCGAGCAGCGCGTCGCCGCCGGCGACCACGCGAACCGCCGAGACCAGTTCCTCCGGGCCCGCGTTCTTCAGCAGGAATCCGCTTGCTCCGGCCGAGAGCGCCTGGAAGAGGTAATCGTCGCGATCGAAGGTGGTGACGATGAGCACGGCGGCCTCGACCGAAGGGTCCGAGACGATCCGTCGCGTAGCCTCCAGGCCGTCCATGCCGGGCATCTGCACGTCCATGCAGATGACGTCGGGGTGGAGGGCGGATGCGGCGGACACCGCCTCCGCGCCGTTGGCCGCTTCTCCGACGACGTCGATGTCGTCCTGGAGCGACAGGATCGTGCGGAAGCCCGCGCGCATCATCGCGTGGTCGTCGACGAGCAGGACGCGTATGTCAGACACGGGCGGACGCCTTCGTCGTCAGGGGTACGCGGGTGCGCACGAGGTATCCGCCGCGTGAGCGGGGGCCGATCTCGATCGTTCCGCCCGACGCTCCCGCCCGCTCGCGCATGCCCAGCTGTCCGAGGCCCGGTGCGCCGGAGCCCACGCGTCCGGTGTTCGATACCTCGAGCTCGACCGACTCGTCGGTGTAGCGCAGTCGCACCTCGGCCGTGGCGTGCGGTCCGCCGTGTCGGCGGGCGTTCGTCAGGGCCTCCTGGGCGATGCGGTAGAGGTTGACTTGCACGAGACCGGGCACCTCGCGTTCCTCGCCGACGATGTGGAACGTGGTCGGCATGCCCGCCGACCTCGTCGCCTCGACGAGGTCGCTCACCGCGTCGAGGTCGCGGGTGGTCGGAGCGGTGTCGGGTTCGGGGTCGCTGCCGTCGGGCGTCCGCAGCGTGGCGAGCAGCTGCCGGAGTTCCGTCAGCGACTGGCGAGCCGACGACTCGACGCCCTCGAGGATCTCGCGGGCGTGGTCGGGGTCTTTCGGCATGACCGAGCGCGCGGCACCCGCCTGTACGCCCATGAGCGAGACGTGATGGGCGACCACGTCGTGCAGCTCGCGGGCGATCCGAACCCGATCGAGGGCGACGGCCTGTGCCGCGGTGACCTCGCGCTCCCGCTCGAGCTCGGCGGTGCGCTCCTCGAGGGCGGCGCGCTCGCGCATCTGCTGGTGCGAGCGCTCGCCGAAGTAGTAGGCCCCGCCGAAGTAGAGGGCGTTGAGGAGGAACGTCAGCAACGTGTAGGCGATGTACGGCGAGAACGCCCCCGCGCGCGAGAACACCTCCTCGGTCTCGGTGGGCACGGGGCCTGTGGCGTCGATGAGCATGACGATCGTCAGCCAGAGGAACATGCCCGCGATGATCGCGATCCGCACGATGGTCGCGCGACGCCTGTTCGTCGACCAGGCACCCACCGTGTAGAGCGCGATGAACATCGCCACGTTGCCGGCATAGAGCTCGGGGATCTGGATCGTCACCGCGACGAAGTAGGCGACGGAGACGACGATGGCGACGATCGACGGCCAGCGTCGGCGGAAGGCGAGGGGAACGGCGAGCACGAAGGCGTAGGCGACGGAGAGGGGCATCGCCGCCTGTCGGTCTCCGTACATCCCGGCGATCGCCGAGAGGACAGCGCTGATCAGTGCGCCGACGAGAACGACGACCGCCAGCACGACGTCGGCGCGACGCTGCGCGGGGGTGGGGATCATCCCCTCACGTTACGAGACGGGCGTGCCCCGCAGCATCCGCCGGAAGGGGGAGCGTGCACTCGATTCACAGGAATACACCCATCGGAGGCCGCGTTCGCTCGAGGGTACGGGCCGTTCCCGGCCGCGCAACCGAAAGGATCCCCGTGACTGACTACACGATCGGCTACATCGTCGGCAGCATCTCGAGCACCTCGATCAATCGGCGTCTCTCGAAGGCGCTGGAGCGCGTCGTTCCCGACGGCGTGAAGCTCGTCGAGATCCCGATCGCTGACCTGCCGTTCTACTCGCCCGACTTCGACGCAGACTTCCCGCAGGTCGCCCGCGACTTCAAGCAGTCGATCGCCGACGTCGACGGCGTGATCATCCTCACCCCCGAATACAGCCGGTCGATTCCCGGGGTGCTCAAGAACGCCCTCGACTGGTCGGCTCGTCCCTACGGTGAAGCCTCCTTCGACGGCAAGCCGACCGCGGTCATGGGCACGTCGCAGGGCCCGATCTCGACGGCCGTCGCGCAGCAGCACCTCAAGACGATCCTCAGCCACTACAACGCCCCCGTGCTCGGCCAGCCCGAGGGCTTCATCCAGTCGACCCCCGGCCTGTTCGAAGACGACGGCGCGATCACGAACGAAGGAACCGCGGCGTTCCTCCGCTCCTACCTCGAGGCTTTCGTCGACCTGATCGGTCGCTACGCGCCCGCCGACGACGCTTCGGAGTCGAAGGCCGCCTGAGCACCATCGGTCGCTCCAGACGCCCCCGGTCTTCGTGACCGGGGGCGTCTGGCGTTCGGCGGCCCGTGCGGGTGCGGGCGGCACGGGTGCAGGCCGCGTGGGTGCGGGCGCGGGTGCGGTTCGCGCCGGCACCGGCTCGCGCGGGCACTGGCTCGCGCGCGCACCGGCTCGCGCGGGCGAGGGCACTGGTCAGGAGGGCGCGGGCCAGGAGGGCGCGGGCCAGGAGGGCGCGGGCCAGGAGGGTGCGGGTCAGAAGGGCACGGTGGCTTCGGGTGAGCGGTCGTCGTCGGGTGCGGGTCGGAAGACGGGGACTTTCCGTTCGGGTCGCACGACGAATCGTCTGCCGCCGGGGGACAGCCATTCGAGTGCGCCGCCGCTGTCGGGGATCTGTGTCACGCACCATCCGCCGTGATGCTTGATGGTGTGATGCCCGACGCACAGTGGGCCGAGGTTCGTGAGTTCGGTGGTGCCGCCGTGTTCCCACGCGAGTTGGTGGTCGATCTGGCACCGGCGGGCGGGGGTTCCGCATCCGGGGGCCATGCAGGTCGCCGCCCGCCACTCCACCAGACGTCGTAACGCCGCCGGGGTGCGGTACTGGTCACGGCCGACGGAGAGCACCATCCCCGTCTCGGGGTGGGTGAGCACCCGCATCCACCCGTCTGCGCCACCGCAGAGTTCCCGGGCCTGCTCGATGGGGATCGGACCGACCCCCTCCACCACCGCCGGCACCGTGTTCGCGTGCTCGTCATCGAGCAGCGACAACACCGGCACCGTCACGGCCACGGCCGCGCGGATTCCGCGCGCCGCGTCGGGGTGGGCGGGCACGTCCCCATCGACGAGAAGGTCGACCAAGACGTCCGCACGCAACTCGTCCAGAGAACGCTCCTCGCCCTCCTGGTCGCCGAGGGCGTGTGCGATCGCGGTCGCGCGGTGCTGGATCGCGTGGGCCTTCACCGCGGAGGTGTAGAGCATCACCCAACTCATCCCGTCCTCCGCTGGCTGCACCACCACCCGCCGCTCCCGCACCGCTTCCGCATGCCGATCACTGAGCGTCGCGGCCCGCACCGTGTCGACGAGCTTCCGCAGCAGGCGGCGGAACGACCCGAGCGCGTGGGTCGTGGCGAGGTCGACGGCGAGCGGCACCACCTGATCCCGCAACTCCGGCTCCACCTGGTCGACCAGCTCCACGAACACGTCCGCGTGCCGCTCCGTGGTGCGTGCGTGGGAGAGGGCGTCGAGCATCGCCGGGTACCGGTTCATGAGGCCGTCGGAGGTGGCCAGCATCCGTTCTGCGATGTGTTCGGTCACCTGCAACACCGTCGCAAGCTCGAGCCGCAGGGACCGCATCACGATCTCCGTCGTCTTCCCCCGGAACACCGCCGCCTCGGCCATCGCCTCCCGCCGCAAGCCCTCGACCCGCTCGAACCGTTGCGCGGCGAACACCGACATCAACGTCGACACATCCGCCACCGCATCCAAGCCATCACGACCCGCCGCGACCGGATCACCGTCGGCGTCGATCCACTCGCGCTCGTCGAACCACTCGCGCTCGTCGGGCCACTCCGAGCCAGCGGCCTCCGACTGCGGGGCATCGGCATCGCGCCGCGCCTCACCGCCAGTCGGGGTGCCACTGCTCGAGAACATGTCTACATACTAGAACAAAGGTACGACACTCGCCCGGAAAGCAGGCGACTGTGGAAAACTCCGCAGCGGGCGGCTCAGCCGAAGATCATCGGCCGATCGTCGTCGTCTTCGTCGGAAGACAGGTCGAGGTCGACCACCACGGGAACGTGATCGCTCGGCACCTCGCCCTTGCGCTCATTGCGGTGGATCTCGGCACCGCGCACGGCGTCGGCGAACGTGTGCGAGCCGAGGACGAAGTCGATGCGCAGCCCCTCGTTGCGGGGGAAAGCCAGCTGCTTGTAGTCCCAGTACGTGAAGCCTGTCGGAACGAGCGGGCGAACGACATCGGTGAGGCCGGCCGACTCGAGGGCGGCGAAGGCCGCACGCTCGGGCGGCGACACGTGAGTGGTCTTCCCGACGACGACACCGGGCGCGCCGTTGTCGGCGTCGGTCGGGGCGATGTTGAAGTCACCGGTGAGGGCGAGCGCCAGATCGGGCGTCTGTGCCAGCGTCGAGGCGGCGTACTCCTGCAGCGCGCTCAGCCAGTCGAGCTTGTAGACGTAGTGGGGGTCGTCGAGCGCCCGCCCGTTCGGCACGTAGAGGCTCCAGACCTTGACCCCGCCGATCGTCGCGCCGATCGCACGCGCTTCCTGCGGAGCATCCGGACCCTCGTGCCCCTTGGCGAAACCGGGCATCCCCGGAAACCCGATCTCGACGTCGGTGATCGGCTCACGGCTCGCGATCGCGACGCCGTTCCACTGGTTCAGGCCGTGGGCGACGACGTGGTAGCCGGCATCCTCGAACTGCGCGTAGGGGAACTGCTCGTTCTTGCACTTGATCTCCTGCATGGCCAGCACGTCGATGTGCTCGCGCACGGCGAACTCGACGGTGCGGGTCACGCGGGCGCGGATCGAGTTGACGTTCCAGGTGGCCAGGCGCATGGTTTCCAGCCTACGACCGCGGCCACGTCGGCCTTGCCGAGAGTGCCGCTTTCGGCCAGAGGTGCCCGAAGGAACGCGCACGGTCGGCGGTTTCGGGCACACTCGGCGGATGCTGCGGGCTCTAGGCTCGGAGCATGACCGTCGCCTCCACGCCCGAGCTCGAAGCCGACCGCCAGGCTCTGATCGCCCTGATCGGGGAGGAGGCCGTCTTCCACGGCGACTTCACGCTCTCGAGCGGCAAGAAGGCCACGTACTACGTCGACATGCGCAAGCTCACGCTCGATCACCGCGCGGCTCCCGCGATCGGGCGCATCATGCTCGACCTCATGCGTCAGGGGCTCGGCGAGAACTGGAGCGACATCTCGGCGGTCGGCGGACTCACCCTGGGTGCCGACCCGATCGCGAACGCGGTGCTGCACGAATCCGCCCGTGCCGGCGACCCGGTCGACGCGTTCGTCGTGCGCAAGGAGCCCAAAGACCACGGCCGAGGCCGTCAGATCGAGGGCGCAGAGGTCGCCGGTGCGCGCGTGATCGTCGTCGAAGACACGTCGACCACCGGGCAGTCGGCCTTGAAGGCGGTCGAGGCGCTCCGCAAGGAGGGCGCCGAGGTTCTGGCCGTTGCGGTGATCGTCGACCGCAAGACCGGCGCGCAGGCCGCGGTCGAAGCGGCCGGCCTGACGTGGCTCGCCGCGATCGACCTCGACGATCTCGGGCTCGCCCCGCAGTAGGGGGTCAGTCGTCGTCGCGGTCGCGGCGCGAGCGCACCCACTGCACGACGAACACCACCAGCGTCGTCGCGAGGATCACGAACGAGACGAGCAGGATCGCGGTGCGGTCGTCCATCAGGGCCTCTTTCCTTGCGCCGCGTCGGCGACGATCCGTGCGATGCGTGCGGCGCGGGTCTCGGGCCGCTTCGCCATGGCGATCTGGGTGAGCCCGAACTTCTTCGTCGAAGACGGAAAAGCGTCCCACCGGGTGCGCGCTTCGGGGGTCGCGTCGAGCGCCGCGGTGAACTCCGGTGGCTCGATACCGGCCTCCGGTCCGTCGAGCATCTCCCACGCGCCGTTGCGCTTCGCCGTTTCGATGGCGCGCATGCCGGCGGGTCGCAGCATCCCCTCAGCCTCGAGGCGAGCGATACGCGCCTTGTTCGTGGCGGCCCACCCGCTCGTGGGCCGACGTGGCGCGAACCAGAGCCCCGACGTCTCTTCGTCGAAGACGCGCACCGGGCCATCCACCCACCCGAAGCACAGCGCGTGCAGGATCGCGTCTTCGTACGCCACGTGGCGGTCAGCGAAACCCGTCCGTCCTCGGACGAGCCAGGCCCCCCGTGAGCTCTCGTGATGGAGGTCGAGCCATGCGAGCCAGGCGTCGCCGTCCGCGGCGACCACGCGCTCCCCGTCGTCGAGTGCCCCCATCAGAGTCCGTCCGGAAGCTCCGACTCGCTCAATTCGATCTCGATCGGCTCCGACCGCACGAGCTCGGCGACCGAGCCGAGGATCTCGTCGGGCCGGAAGGGGTAGCGGTCGATCTCGGCCTGGTCGCTGATGCCGGTGAGTACGAGCACCGTGTGAAGTCCCGCCTCGATGCCCGCGACGACGTCGGTGTCCATGCGGTCGCCGATCATGCCCGTGTTCTCGGAGTGCGCGCCGATGCGGTTCAGCGCTGATCGGAACATCATCGGGTTCGGCTTGCCGACGACGTAGGGCTCCTTGCCGATGGCCTTCGTGATCAGCGCCGAGATCGCACCGGTCGCCGGCAGGACCCCCTCGGTCGACGGCCCGGTCGCGTCGGGGTTCGTCGCGATGAAGCGGGCGCCGGCGCCGATGAAGCGGATCGCCTTCGTGATCGCCTCGAACGAGTAGTTGCGGGTCTCGCCGACGACGACGTAGTCGGGATTGGTCTCGGTCATGATGAAGCCGGCTTCGTGCAGGGCCGTGGTCAAGCCGACCTCGCCGATCACGAACGCGGTGCCGCCGGGCTTCTGCGACTTCAGGAAGTCGGCGGTCGCGAGGGCGGAGGTCCAGATGGATGCTTCGGGCACCTCGAGCCCCGACGCTCGCAGCCGAGCGCTCAGGTCGCGAGGCGTGTAGATCGAGTTGTTCGTGAGTACGAGGAAGGGGGTCCCCTCTTCGCGCCACTGCGCGAGAAGGTCAGCCGCCCCGGGAATGGGGACGTTCTCGTGCACGAGCACGCCGTCCATATCGGTCAGCCAGCACTCGATGTCGCCCCTGGTCCGCATGGCCTCAGCCTAAACCCCGCGATCCGCCGCCGCAGGGTGCGTTCCCTACCAGTTCTATGCCGTCGAGGACATGCCTCGATCGTGGCCCTCCGCGCCGATATCGTCGACGGTGTGACGCGAGCGGAGTGGAACCCTCGAGAGCTTTCCGACCTGACGGGACGCACGTTCGCGGTGACCGGCGCGACCAGGGGGCTCGGCTTCTTCGCCTGCGAGCAGCTCGCGCGTGCCGGGGCCCACGTCGTGCTCACCGGGCGCCACCCGAACCGGCTCGTCACCGCGCGCGCCGCGCTCGTGCGGCGGGTGCCGGACGCCTCGGTGGAGACCCTTCTCCTCGACACCAGCAAACTCGGGTCGGTGCGGGCGGCCGCGGCCACCCTGCGCGCCCGCGGGGCACTCGACGGCCTGCTGCTGAACGCCGGTGTCGTGCATCCGCCGAAGACCCGCGAGACGGTCGACGGCAACGAGCTGATCTTCGCCACGAACGTGCTCGGACACTTCGCGCTCGCCGGGGAACTGCTGCAGCCCCTGGCGGCGGCGCGGGGGCGCATGGTCTGGGTGGGCAGCATGTCGACCTCGATGTGGAACTACGACCCCGTCGACCCGCAACTGACCACCGGGTACACGCCGTGGCGGGCGTACGTGCAGTCGAAGGTGGCGACGACCGCGCTCGCCTTCGAGTCCGACCGGCGGCTGCGTGCGACGGGCGTGCCGGTGCGCAGTCTCGTCGCCCACCCCGGATACTCGCTGAGCGGCCGCACCGCCGGCATCCGCGACGTCAACGAGCCCACTCGCGCCAAGCGCTTCCTCGCGAACCTGCAAGCACCGCTCACGCAGTCGAAGGAGGAGGGCGCGTGGCCGCTCGTGCGCGCGCTCGTCGACATCGGCGCCGAGGGAGGGTCGTACTGGGGGCCGGCTCAGATCACGCGAGGAGCCCCGCGGCCCGCCACGGCATCGGCCCTCACGCGCGACCCCGCCGTGGGCGAGCGTCTCTGGGCCGTGTGCGAAGAAGCGACCGGTGTGCGGTGGCCGTTCGCGAAAGCCGCGCGCGCGGCGCAGTGACCGTCAGTCGCCGTCCGTTCGGCTGAGCCACACCGCATCCGCCGCGCCGTCGGGCAGCGCGACCCGCGCAGCATCCACTCGCACCGACGACGCAACCTCGACCTCGACCTCGACGTCGACGTCGATGCCCACGTCGACGAGCGCGCGCAGCAGCGCGGAGTCGCGGTCGCTGACCCGCAGCACGCGCCCCCGATGACCGGGTTGCGCGTCGGCGAGCAGCACGAACGGCTCGCGATGCACGGCGCCCTCCGCGTCGGGGATCGCGTCGCCGTGGGGGTCGAAGCGGGGATGCCCGAGGCGTTCGTCGATGCGCTCCAGCAGCCGGTCGCTGAGCGAGTGCTCGAGCACGTCGGCCTCGTCGTGCACTTCGTCCCACGAGTAGCCGAAGTCGCGCACGAGCCAGGTTTCGATGAGGCGGTGGCGGCGGATGACGGCGGCCGCGCGGCGCTCGCCGAGATCGGTGAGCGAGACGGGGCCGTAGGGGCGATGGGTGACGAGGTCGAGGGCGGCGAGCTTCTTGACCATCTCGGTGACGCTCGAGGGCGCGAGCCCCAGCACGGCCGCGAGTTGCGACGGGGTGATGCGACTGTCTTGCCACTCGGTGTGGTGGTAGATCGTCTTCAGGTAGTCGTCGACGGCAGGGGAGGCCACGCGAACAGGCTAACCGCCCGTCAGCACCAGCCAGAGCAGCAGGCCGTTCAGGGCGATGAGGAACACGGATGCGGCGATCCCCGCCGCCGTCGTGATGAAGCGGTTGCGGAACCGTCCGAGCACCTCGCGTTTCGCGGTCAGGGCGACGAGCGGGATCAGGGCGAACGGGATGCCGAACGACAGCACGACCTGGCTCAGGACGAGGGCGAGGGTGGGGTCGACGCCGAGGCCGAGGATGACCAGTGCCGGGGCGAGGGTGACGAGACGCCGTGCGAGCAGCGGCACCCGGATGCGCAGCAGGCCGTGCATGATCTCGGCGCCCGCGTACGCCCCGACGGAGGTCGACGCGAGGCCGCTGGCGAGCAGGCCGACCGCGAAGAGGGTGGCCACGAGCGGGCCGATGCCGTCGCGGAGGGCGCCGTAGGCCCCCTCGAGCGTGTCGGTACCCGGCACTCCGGCGAGATTGGCGGCCGCCAGCAGCAGGATCGCGAGGTTGACGGTTCCGGCGATGGCGAGGGCGATCGTGACGTCCCACCGCGTGGCGCGGAGCAGCCGGGCGGTGCCGATGCCCCGAGCCTTCTCGAGGCCGTCGCGCGCGGCCTTGCGCTCGTGCTCGGTCGAAGTGCCCGCCCGCCTCGCGTCGGCCGCGCCCTCCGGATCGAAACGATCGCGGGCGAGCGCGGAGTGGGCGTAGATCGCGTGGGGCATGATCGTGGCGCCGAGGATGGATGCGGCCAGCAGCACCGACTGCGAGTCCTCGAACCGGGGCACGAGACCCCCGACGACACCGGCGGGGTCGGGTGGGGCGATGAAGACGCCGAACATGAAGCCGATGGCGATGATGGCCAGGAGTCCGACGATCACGAATTCGAAGGGGCGCGCACCTCGCCGCGACTGTACGACCAGCAACGCCATCGAGACCGCCCCGGTGATGACCCCGCCCCACAGGAGGGGCACGCCGAAGAGCAGGTTGAGGGCGACCGCGCCGCCGATGACCTCCGCGATGTCGGTCGCCATCGCCACCAGTTCGGCCTGCAGCCAGTACGCGCGCCGCACCCACGGGCGACGGATCCTGTGGCCCAGGGCCTCGGGCAGGCTCTCGCCCGTGACGATGCCGAGCTTGGCCGAGAGGTACTGGATGAGCCAGGCCATGACGTTGCCGAGCACGACGACCCAGACGAGCAGGTAGCCGAACACGGCGCCCGCGGTCATGTTGCTCGCGACGTTGCCCGGGTCGAGGTACGCGACCCCCGCGACGAGGGCGGGGCCGATCAGCCAGGCGGCGCGCGGGGGCCGGGTGGTGCGGGGCGCTCGCGCCATCGCGACATCGCTTTTCGGCATACCGAAACCTTAGCCATATTTCGGCTCACCGAAAACACCGCCTGCGGCGCCGCATCCGCCCTCCTGCGACTCCATCGGCCTCCCACCGCCGTCGTGCGAGACGAATGCGCCAGTTTCCGGCGACTGACGCCACGAATCGATGGGGTCAGTCGCAGGAATGCGCCACATTCCGGCAGAGGCGAGCGCGGGTAGCCTGAGGCGGTGGATGCTGACGGCCTGACCGAACCCGAGGCCGAGGTCGCGCACGGCGTGGGGCCCTGGCAGGGCGAGTGGCCCGACGATCCGCGCTTCGACCCCGAGCTGCTCGCGAAGGGCGACCGGCGCAACGTCGTCGACGAGTTCCGCTACTGGACGATGGAGGCGATCATCGCCCACCTCGACGAGCGGCGCCACCCGTTCCATGTCGCCATCGAGAACTGGCAGCACGATCTGAACATCGGGTCGATCGTGCGCAGCGCCAACGCGTTCCTCGCCGCGGAGGTGCACATCATCGGCAAGCGTCGGTGGAACCGCCGTGGCGCGATGGTGACCGACCGGTACCAGCACGTGCGCCACCACGAAGACGTCGCGACGTTCGTCGCCTGGGCCGAAGCCGCCTCGCTGCCGGTCGTCGCGGTCGACAACGTCGACGGCTCGGTTCCGGTCGACCGCGCCGATCTGCCCGAGGCCTGCGTGCTGCTGTTCGGTCAGGAGGGCCCCGGGCTTTCTCCCGAGGCGGTCGCCGCCGCATCCGGCGTCGTCGAGATCACCCAGTACGGGTCGACGCGGTCTCTCAACGCTTCGGCCGCCGCGGCGGTCGTGATGTACGAGTGGAGCCGCCGCTGGGCGCAGTAGCGACCCGGCCGAGGCTCAGCCGCGGTCGATGCCGAAGGTGTGCTTGACGAGAGCCTGGACGTCCCGGTCGAGGTTGTCGATGCGTGACGTCATCTCGGTGCGCAGCGACCCGATCTCCACGCGCAGGACGCGCACGAACAAGGTCGACACGATCGTCAGCATGCCGAACATCATGGCGGCGAACACGCCGATCAGGGTCCACACCTGGGGCTCGGTCACCGTCAGCACCTCTCCATTGTCGTCACCATGACCCCGCACTTCCAGTGCGAAGTCACGCGTCGCCGGTGGGGGTGCCGACCGGTGGACAACTCCCACGGATGTCGGGCTGGGGAGGCGGTCAGGCTTGACGCGCGCCGACCGTCATCCAGGCGGTGCCGCGCACCCGCCAGCCCAGGGTTGCGAGGCGCGCGAGCATGTACACCCCGAAGAACGTCACCGCCAGCCAGGCGAGGCCGCTCGCGTCGGTCGGGCCCAGCACGGCGACCAGCACCAGTGCGGGGGCGAAAGCGACGAGGTTCAGTCCGCCGACCACGGCGAGGTAGCGCGCGTCGCCGGCGCCGATCAGCACGCCGTCGAGCACGAACACCACGGCGGCGACCGGCTGCGCGACGGCGAGGATGAGCAGTGCCGGCTGGATGAGCGCGGCGATCGCCGGGTCGCCCGTGAAGACGAGTCCGATCACACCCGAGAGAGCCGCGATCGCCCCGCCGACGACGACTCCGAACCACACGCCCCACGCCGTCGTGCGCCGGAGCACCCGTTGCACGCCCCGGGGGTCTTCGGCACCGAGTCCTTTTCCGACCAGGGCCTGCGCGGCGATGGCGAGGGCATCGAGGGCGAATGCGGCGGTGGAGAAGATGGTGAACACGACCTGCCACCCCGCCAGCTCCGGCGCGCCGAGCCCGGTGGCGACGACGACGGTGGCGAGCAGGGCGGCGCGCAGGCTGACGGTGCGCAGCAGCATCCATCCCCCCGACACGGCGGAGCCGCGCACGCCCTCGCTCTGCGGGCGCACGGATGCGGCGTGCCTGCGCGCGAGGCGACCGACGACGACGACGTACGCCCCGACCATCGACCACTGGGCGATGACGGTTCCGACGGCCGAACCGGCGATCCCCCACCCGAAGCCGTAGATGAACAGCCCGTTCAGGAGGGCGTTCGCCGCGAAGCCGATGCCGGCGATCCACAGGGGCGTGACGGTGTTCTGCATGCCGCGGAGGAGTCCGGTCGCGGCGAAGACGATGAGCATCGCGGGCAGGCCCCACATCGAGATCCCGAGGTAGATCTCGGCCTGCATGGCCACGCTCTCCGGCGCGCGGAAGAGCCCGACGAGGAACGGGGTGGCGAGTGAGCCGGCGAGGGCCAACAGGGCTCCGATGCACAGCGCGAGCCACATCCCGTCGATGCCGACCGACACCGCGCGGGTCGGATCACCGGCGCCGAAGCGCCGGGCGACCGCGGGGGTCGTCGAGTAGGCGAGGAAGACCATCAGCCCGACGATCGTCTGCAGCACCGCACCGGCGATGCCGAGACCGGCGAGCGGGTCGACCCCGAGGTGACCGATCAGCGCCGAGTCGACGACGAGGAACAGCGGCTCGGCGACGAGGGCGCCCAGTGCCGGCACGGCGAGGCGCAGGATGTCGCGGTTGAGCGTGTCGGCTGTCACGGCTTCGAGCGTAGAGTCCTCGCCGTTCCCAGCCGACTCCGCAGCGGCGCGCCTATCCTTGTCGCATGACCGATTCCCCCCGCTCCGGTCTCGCGCTCGACGAGCTGAGCGACGAGATCCGCCCCCAGGACGACCTCTTCCGTCACGTCAACGGACAGTGGCTCGACCGCACCGAGATCCCCGACGACAAGGCTCGGTGGGGCGCCTTCCATGTGCTCGCCGAGCAGGCCGAGAGCCACGTGCGCACGATCATCGAGGAGTCGCAGGACGCCGAGCCCGGCACCGAGACCCGCAAGATCGGCGACCTCTTCGCCAGCTTCACCGACACCGCGCGCATCGCCGAGCTGGGGTCCGCCCCCATCGCCGATCAGCTCGCGCTCGTCGACGACATCGACGACGTCGCGTCGTTCCTGCGCACCGTGGGCAGGCTCGAGCGCGATGGCGTCAACGGTCTGATCGAGCTCTACGTCGAGCCCGATCCGGGCAACCCGCAGCGCTACGTGCCCTTCGTCATCCAGGGCGGACTCTCGCTTCCCGATGAGAGCTACTACCGCCTCGACAACTTCGCCGATGTGCGCGCGGCCTACCGCGCCCACATCGAGCGGATCCTGAGTCTCGCGGGTGTCGCCGAGCCCGCAGCATCCGCCGACCGCGTCTTCGCCCTCGAGGCCGACATCGCCACCCACCACTGGGACAAGGTGCGCAGCCGCGACGCGGTCGCCACCTACAACCTGCGCACCTGGGACGAGACCCTCGCCCTCGCCGGCGTCGACCTCGGACCGTGGCTCGATGCGATCGCGCCCGGGCACGCCGACGCCTTCTCCGAGGTCGTGCTCTACCAGCCGAGCTTCGTCGAAGCGCTGCAGACGGTGCTCACCGCCGAGCGGATCGACGACTGGAAGGCGTGGCTGCGCTTCAAGATCGTGCACGCCGCCGCCGCGTTCCTCAGCGACGAGTTCGTCGCCGAGAACTTCGCGTTCTACGGCACGCAGCTCACCGGCGTGCCCGTGAACCGCGAGCGGTGGAAGCGCGGCGTCAGCCTCGTCGAGGCGGCCCTGGGCGAGGCCGTGGGTCGCGTCTACGTCGAGCGGCACTTCCCGCCGTCGGCGAAGGAGGCCATGGACGAGCTGGTCGCCAACCTCATCGAGGCCTACCGGCAGTCGATCTCCGATCTCGAGTGGATGAGTCCCGAGACGCGCGAACGCGCGCTCGCCAAGCTCGACGCGTTCACGCCGAAGATCGGCTACCCCGTGAAGTGGCGCGACTACTCCGGCCTCGAGGTCGACGCAACCGACCTGGTCGGCAACGTGCGCCGGGCGCACGTGTTCGAGCACGACCGCCAGCTCGGCAAGGTCGGGCAGCCGATCGACCGCGACGAATGGCTGATGACGCCGCAGACGGTGAACGCCTACTACAACCCGCTGATGAACGAGATCGTGTTCCCCGCGGCGATCCTGCAGTACCCGTTCTTCGACGCCGACCGCGACGCGGCGGCGAACTACGGCGGAATCGGCGCCGTGATCGGTCACGAGCTGGGTCACGGCTTCGACGACCAGGGCAGCCGCTTCGACGGCGACGGATCGCTCCGCGACTGGTGGACCGACGCCGACCGCACCGCTTTCGAGCAGCGCACGCGCGCGCTCATCGACCAGTACGACGAGCTCGTGCCGCGCGGTCTGTCAGACGAGCACAAGGTCAACGGCGAGCTCACGATCGGTGAGAACATCGGCGACCTGGGGGGCCTCGGCATCGCCATCCGCGCCTACCGACTGTCGCTGCAGTCCTCGAGCGCTGCGGTCTCCGACGACGCTTCCACGCAAGCGCCGGTCGTCGACGGCCTCACCGGCATCCAGCGCCTGCTGATCAGCTGGGCACAGGTCTGGCAGCAGAAGGGGCGCGACGCCGAGACGATCCGCCTCCTCACGATCGACCCGCACTCGCCGAACGAGTTCCGCTGCAACCAGATCGTGCGCAACATCGACGCGTTCTACGACGCGTTCGACGTCACCGAGGCCGACGACCTGTGGCTGGACCCCGACCGTCGGGTCACCATCTGGTAACCCGCGTCTGGTGAGATCCGGATGCTGCATCGACCGTCGAGCGATTGACCGGACCGGAGAGGGGGGCCGCCGTGGGCACGTCTGCCGACTCCTCGCGTGAGGCCGCCCCGCTGCGGGCTACCGATCGCACGGAGATGCGGGGTTCGCCGCGTCGTGCACGCTCCGCGGCGAGGTCGTTCACGTCGACGTTGCGCGCGCTCGACGCCGTCGCGGCGTCGGGTGCCCGCGTGTCGGTGCGTGTCGACGATCTCGATCGCGGCACCCCGGTGCTCGCCGGCGACGACTTCGACACGCACCCCGTCGGAGGTCTCGGTGTGGTGCCGCTCCTGATCGAGGTGGCGGCGGCCTTCGAGGAGGGGCGCCTCGACCCGCTCGAGATCGTCGATCGAGCGGGCCTCGAGCACGTGGGCGTCGCGGGCATCTGGCAGCACATGAAGATCCCCGCCCTTCCGCTGGTCGACGCGGCCGTGCTGGCCGCCGCCGTGGGCGATGCGCTCGCGACCAATGCGCTCCTGGAGCGGGTGGGGCTGCCCGCGGTGCGCGCCCGCATCGAGTCGCTGGGCCTTGAACGTTCGGCGCTGCTCGACCGGTTCCGCGACGCACGCGGGCCCGACGACGCGCCCCAGGTCGCGCTCGCCTCGGCGCGCGAGCTGGCGCAGCTGTTCTCGTCGCTCGTGAACTCGAAGGCCGTCAGCCCCGGGGTCAGCGCGCAGGTCTCGGAGTGGCTGAGCCTCAACCACGATCTGAGTCTCGTGGCGTCGGCGACGGGGCTGGATCCGTTCGCTCACGAGCACGACGAGCACGAGCTGCTGTTCGTGAACAAGACCGGCCGCGGCGCCGGCGTGCGTGCCGAGGCCGGGGTGCTCGCCGGCCCCCGGGCGGGTGTCTCCTACGCGCTCATCGTCTGCTTCGACGACCTGTCGATCACGCACCGGCTGCGCGCTCACGACGCGTTCCGCACTCTGGGTGTCGAACTCATGGAGTACGTGTACTGACCGCGTCGGCTCCCACCGCGACCCGCGGTGGGAGGATGGCGGGATGATGTCGACAGCCCTGGGCGGGGAGGCGATCGCCGTCCGGCGCGTGTCTCCCGCCCGGCAGGTGCTCACCCTCTTCGGCGACTACTGGTGGCACGTGCCCGAGGCGCTGCCGACGGGGGCTGCTCTGCGGGCCCTCGGTGATCTCGGCGTCAAGGAACCCGCCGCTCGAGCTGCCCTCGCGCGGCTCGTCGAGATCGGTCTGCTCGCGACCGAGCGCGAGGGGCGGCGCACCTCGCACCGGCTGACGGAGCGGGGGAGCGCGGTCATCGACGACGAGGCGCGCTGGCTCGATGCGTTCGGGGTGCGCGAGCCGGAGTGGGACGGCGCCTGGACGGTCGTGGCGTTCTCGATCCCCGAGTCGCATCGCGCACTGCGGCACTCGTCGCGTACTCGCCTGCGGTGGCTCGGCTTCGCGCCGTTGTACGACGGGGTGTGGATCTCCGCCCGAGTGCCGGCCTCCGACGCGCTCGCGCAGCTGACGGAGCTCGGAGTCGCTGATGCCACCGCCCTGCGCGCCCCCCTCGAGCGGTCGGGTGGGGCGAGCCCGCGGTCGGCCTGGAATCTGGACGAGATCCGAGGGCACTACGACGCGTTCGGCGCCGTGCTCGACGCGAGCGAGACCCCGGCGTCGGGGGCCGAGGCGCTCGCCCTCCGGTCGCGGCTGATGCTGGGGTGGCAGTCGTTCCGCGAGAGTGATCCCGCGCTCCCGCTCGCGATCCTGGCGGACGATTGGCCGCGGGTGCCGCTTCGCCGTCGTTTCGCCCAGTGGCACGGATCGCTCGCTCCGGCGAGCGTGCAACGGTTCCGCGCGTTCGTGGCGGCGGTCGACCCCGCACTGGCCGAACAGGTGACCGACCGTCGCCTGTGAGGTTGATACTCGATACTTTCTTGACGGTCGACACCTGAGCTTCTAACATCTGGGCAGAAGGCGGCAACGACGCCGCCCGGACGACGTCGTCCTTTCCCCGCTCGGAGGCATCCGCATGAGAAGACCCCGAAATCTGTTCGCCGCCGTCGGAGCTGTCGCCGCAGCATCCGCCGTCGCCCTCGCGATGCTCACCCCGCCGGCCGTGGCTGCCGACGCGGTGGGCGTCGAGATCCTCTCCGGTCGCGCCGACAGCGTGTCAGGCGGCGACGCCCTGATCGCGGTGACAGGCGCCGGCGGCGCGGTGCGCGTCACCGCGGCGGGCGCCGACGTCTCGTCGGCGTTCGTCGCCGACGGCGATCGTCTGGTCGGCCTGGTCGAGGGTCTGCCCCTCGGGTCGAGCGACATCGTGGTCGAGACCGGCTCGGCCGGATCCGCCCGGCTCGAGGTCGTGAACCACCCGGCCTCCGGTCCGGTGTTCTCAGGTCCGCAGCATCCGATGTACTGCACCGCGTCGGGCGCGCCGTGGAACTTCGGCGCCCTCGACGAGGACTGCCAGACCGACGAGACCTTCGTCACCTACCGCTACCGCACGAGCGCCGGTGCGTTCGCCGACTACCCGACCGACGGGACGACCCCGGCCGACCTCGCCACGACGGTCGTCGACGGCGTCGAGGTGCCGTACGTCGTGCGTATCGAGCGCGGAACCGTCAATCGTGCCGTGTACGAGACGGCGGTGCTGCACGAACCGGGCACGCCCGCACCGTCGCCGACGCACGACCTCCCCGGCTGGACCGGCAAGCTCGCCTACACGTTCGGCGGCGCGTGCGGCGTCGGGTACTGGCAGGGCGCGAGCACCGGCGGGGTCGAGAACGACCTGTTCCTGCGGAACGGGTACGCCGTCGCATCCGCCACCCTCAACGTCTACGCCCAGAACTGCAACGACGTCACGAGCGCCGAGACCGCGATGATGGTCAAGGAGAAGTTCGTCGAGACGCACGGAGAGGTGCGTTTCACCATGGGGTCGGGCGGCTCGGCCGGCACGATGCAGCAGCTGCTGCTGTCGAACAACTACCCCGGCATCCTCGATGGCGTGCTGGGCGAGATCGGCTACCCCGACGAGCGCACCACGACCGTGGGCGGGCATGACTGCCGCGGGCTGCAGAACTACTGGGCGAGCCCGGCCGGCTCGGGATGGACCGATGCCGAGAAGCTCGCGGTGAGCGGCCACGCGGTCACCGGCACGTGCATCGGATTCACCTTCTTCGACGGCGTCGACGACCCGAACCGCGGCTGCGCGGCCGCGGTGCCGGTCGCCGACAGGTGGTCGCCGACGAATCCCGGGGGTCTGCGCTGCACGATCGCCGACATGGTCAAGAACGTCTACGGCGTGGACGACCAGGGACGCGGCCTGCGCGTGGAGCCCGACAATGTTGGCGTGCAGTACGGACTCGACGCTCTGCACGACGGCGAGATCACGGTCGAGCAGTTCCTCAGCCTGAACGAGAACATCGGCGGCATGGACGTCGACGGAGTCCGGACCGCGGAGCGCTCGGTCGCGAGCGTCGAGGCGATCGAGCGGGCGTTCGAGACCGGCCGTATCAACATGATGACGGGCGGCCTCCAGGCGATCCCCGTGCTCGAGATCCGCGGATACTCCGATCTGCGCGGCGACTTCCACGAGCGGTACCGCTCCGCCATCATCCGAGAGCGGATGCTGGCGGCTCACGGCGATGCCGACACCCACGTGAACTGGACCAGCCCCGAGGGGGCGGTCAACAACACGATGCGCGAGCAGGCCTTCGCCTACCTCGACGAGTGGCTGGAGGAGATCGAGGCGCGGGGCGGCCCGGCCGATCGCGAGCGCACGGTGGATGCGCGCCCGGCGGGGCTGGAAGACGGATGCTTCGACGGCGCCGGCTCCTTCATCGCGGAGGAGCTCGACTACTCCGACCCGACGACCGCCTGCAACACGCTGTACCCGTACCACTCCGAGCCGCGCTACGAAGCGGGCGAAGGCCTGTTGCGCGACGTGCCGAAGTGCCAGCTGACGGCTCCGGTGCGTGCCGATTACCCGGTGCTCACCGACGAGCAGTGGTCGGCGATCACCGCCGTGTTCTCCGAGGGCGTCTGCGACTGGACGAAGCCCAGCCAGGGCTACGCGGAGCTCGAGGGCACGTGGCTCGACTTCGGCGACACGGAGCGGGTGGGCCTCGACGCGCCGGCCGTGGCCGGAGAGGCGCTCGTCGGCTCGACGCTGCGGGCGACCGTCGACGCCGACCCCGCGGACGCCGCCCTGTCGTATGCCTGGTTCGCGGACGGTGTCGCGATCGCCGGCGCCTCCTCCGCGGAGTTCGCGCCGACCGCCGCCGAAGAGGGCGCGCGTCTCACGGTGCGGGTGACCGCCGAGGCCGAGGGTCGGGTGTCGCGATCGGCGGTCTCGGCCGCGACGGCCACGGTGACGGCGGCAGCGGCACCGTCGCCCAGTCCGAGCGCGAGCGCGACGTCGACGGCCGTCCCGTCGCCGACGGCGACCCCCGTGCCGAGCCCGACGCCGACGGCGGTCGCAGGGTCGCCGCTCGCGGCGACCGGCGCGACGCTGCCGTGGGGGCTCGCGCTGCTGGCCGGCGCGCTGGCCACGGGAGGCGGGCTCGCCTTCGCCCTGCGGCGTCGCCGGTCCGCGTGATCGCCCGGCCGGCGTGCGGCGTCGATGACGTCGCGCGTCGGCCGGTGCGACGCGCACCCGCGACGCTCAGTAGCATCGCTGCATGACCGTCAACCCTCCGTTCCGCGCCGACATCGTCGGTAGTTTCCTCCGTCCTGCGGCTCTCGCTGAGGCTCGTGCCCGGCACGCGGCGGGCGATCTCTCGGACGACGCGCTGCGCGCGGCGGAAGACGCCGCGGTCGTCGACCTGGTCGCCCAGCAGGCCGAGAACGGGCTCCGGGTCGCCTCCGACGGAGAGTTCCGTCGGTCGTGGTGGCACTTCGACTTCTTCGGTCTGCTCGACGGCGTGGAGATCGTCGAACTCGACCACGGCATCCAGTTCCAAGGGGTGCAGACCCGCCCCCGCGGTATCGAGATCTCCGGGCCCATCCGTTTCCCCGCCGACCACCCGTTCCTGGCGCACTACCGCGCGCTGCAGGACGACGTCGCCGGCACGGGCCTGACCCCGAAGTTCACGATCCCCGCCCCCACCGTGCTCGACTTCCGGCTCGAGCCGGGCCACATCGACGCCACCTACGACGGGCGCGACGCGATCACCGACGATCTCGTGACCGCGTACCGCGACGCGCTCGCGGCCTTCTACGACGCCGGTGCGCGCTACCTGCAGTTCGACGACACGGCGTGGGCGTACCTCTGCTCCGACGTCGAGCTGGCCAAGGCCCGTGATCGCGGCATCGACACCGACGGTATCGCCGAGCGCTATGCGACCCTGCTCAACCGCATCCTCGACGGCAAGCCCGACGACCTGGTCGTCACCACCCACGTCTGTCGCGGCAACTTCCGCTCCACCTGGATCTCGTCGGGCGGCTACGAGCCCGTCGCCGAACAGCTCTTGGGCAACACCGCGTACGACGGGTATTTCCTCGAGTACGACTCCGAGCGCGCCGGCGGGTTCGAGCCGCTGCGCTTCCTGCCCGCCGGCGACAAGGTCGTCGAGCTCGGGCTCATCACGACCAAGACGGGTGAGCTCGAGGACGCCGACGCCATCCGCAGGCGCATCGACGAAGCATCCGCCTTCGCCCCTCTCGATCAGCTCGCCCTGAGCCCCCAGTGCGGCTTCGCCTCGACCGAGGAGGGCAACACGCTCACCGAGGATCAGCAGTGGGCGAAGATCCGCTCGGTGGTCGAGATCGCCGACGCCGTCTGGGGCTGAGCGCCCCCTCCCGCTGAAAGTCCCAGACACCCGGAGCGCGTGAGCTGCGCGTCCGGGTGTCTGGGACTGTGAAGGGGGTAGCGAAGCGGATGCTGCGCGGCTGAGACCCGAGCGTCAGACGAGCGGGGTGCCGTGGGTGTGGAACGACTCGATCGTCTTCATGCCCCAGGCCTGGCCCTTCTTGCGCTCCTCCTGGCTCCACTCCACGACCGGCTGGTCGGGGTCGAGCAGCAGACGCGCACCCGCGTTGGCGAACTCGATGCGGTTGCCGCCCGGCTCCCACACGTAGAGGAAGAACGTCTGGTTGATGGCGTGCTTGTGCGGGCCCGATTCGATGTGGATGCCGTTCTCGAGGAAGATGTCGGCGGCCTTGAGGATGTCTTCACGGGTGTCGGGTGCGAACGCGATGTGGTGCAGGCGGTTGCCGTGCTTCGTCCAGTCGTCGGAGTACACGACGTCGTAGGACTTCAGCGAGAAGTGGAACCACCAGGCGGCGAACTTGCCGTCGTCGTTGCGGATGCGCTCGCTCTCGCGCATCGCGAGCGCGTCGGCCAGGAACTCTCCGTTGGCCTCGACGTCTTTCGCGAGGTAGTTGATGTGGTCGAGGCGCCGGGCGTTGACTCCTCGACCGGGGAAGGCCGAGGCCTGGTTCTTCAGCGCCGGCTTGTCGTCGGTGGCGACATAGCGCTCGGTCTCGTAGTAGATGCCCATCGAGTGGCCGTCGGGGTCGCGGAACATGAAGGTGGGGCCCGTGCCCACCTCGCCGTCGACCCAGCCTTCGCCGAGGCCCGTGGCCTCGATCGCGGCGACCCGGCGCTCGAGGGCCTCGGGCGACGACGCGCGGAAGGTCGTGCGCCCGACGCCCGCAGCATCCGAGGGGGTGAGCTTGATCGTGTACAGCTCGTACTCGTCCCAGGTGCGCAGGAACGTCGAGCCGCCCTCCTCGGCGACGACGCGCATGGCGAGGAGGTCGCGGAAGAACCAGAGGCTCTTGTCGAACTCGGGGGTGAGCAGTTCGACGCTGCCGATGTGGGCGACGTCGAATGCGGTGGAGTCGGTCATGGTGCGGGTCCTCTCTGACGGGCGAACAGGGTTCAGCGACGCGGTCGGGCGAAGACCGTGCCGTCGAAGATCTTGCGGGCGGTGCGCACCGACGCCGACGACGCGCGCCACGTGTCGTCGGTGCGGGTGACGGTCACGGCGGCGGGGAACGCACCGGAGGGATGCTCGACGGCGGTGGTGGTGTCGTCGGCGATACGGGCGAGGTCGTTGCCGACCGCACCCGGGATGCGGATGCCCGCCGCGACGGATGCCGCCATCAGCACCCCGATCGACGTGTGCACGCGCGACGGAATGAACGCGCGCGTCGAGATCGCGCCGTCGCCGCGCGGGGCCGAGAGCAGGAACATCTTCGGAACGGTCTGCTGCGAGACATCGCCGAGCCCCATGAGGGGGCCCGCGGCCAGGCGCACGCGCTCGACCTCCTCGCGCAGCTCCGCGCGCTCCTCGAGATCGCTCGGTGACTCGTCGCCATCGACGCCGAACTCGTCGGCCCGCAGCAGCACCACCGGCATGCCGTTGTCGATGAGCGTCACGCGGTGCCCGGCGATCTCGTCCGCGACCGAACCCGTCGGAAGCAGGGGCTTGTCGCCGCCGGTGAGGTCGATGTCGATGCCGGCGGCGGTGCCCGGTACGCCGTCGATCGCGACGTCGCCGTCGTAGGAGACACGGCCCTCGGGGGTCGCGAACGAGACCGTGGCGACATCCCCGGTGTTGAGGAGACGGATGCGGAGGGTCGTGCGCTCGTCGACCGCTCGGGTCAGGCCCCGTTCCACGGCGAAAGGCCCGACGGCGGCGAGCAGATTGCCGCAGGTCTGCGCGGTGCCGACGACGGGTTCATCGACGGACACCTGGAAGAAGAGGTAGTCGAGGTCGATTCCCGGGGCGTCCGAGAGCGAAACGACCGCGACCTTCGACGTGAGCGGGTGCGCGCCGCCGAGCCCGTCGATCTGGGCCGGGTCGGGGCTGCCCATGATCCGCAGCAGCAGGTCGTCGCGTGCCGCCGGGTCGGAGGGTAGCTCGTCGGCGAGGAAGAACGCGCCCTTCGACGTGCCGCCGCGGAGCACCATGCAGCGGATGCCGTCGTGCACGGGATCAGCGACCACCGTCGTGATCCTCCTGTGTCACGTACCGGACGCCGAGGTCATCGAGCACGGGCCGCAGACCGTTGAGGTCCATCGAGATCTCGCCCGAGAGATAGCGGGCGCGGTTGGCGGTCTCTTTCGCCGCTCGGGCACGCGATGCGCTGAGCGCTTCCTCGGCGCGTCGCCGCGGCACGATCGTGACGCCGTCGTCGTCGGCGACCACGATGTCGCCCGGGCGCACCTCGACGTCGTCGAGGATGACGGGCACGTTCACGGAACCTGCGGTGTCTTTGACGGTGCCCTGCGCGCTGATGTGCCGGGTCCAGACCGGAAAGCCCATCTCGCGCAATTCCTGGGTGTCGCGCACGCCGCCCGTGGTGACGTAGCCGCGCACGCCGCGCGCCTTCATCTGCGTGGCCATGAGGTCGCCGATGAATCCGAACGCCGAGTCGCTGATGGGCACCACGACGATCACGTCTCCCTCTCGGGCCTGCTCGATCGCCGCGTGCACCATGAGGTTGTCGCCCGGCGCCACGCTGACCGTGATCGCCGTCCCCGCGATGCGCGCTCCCCGCTGGATCGGCCGCAGCCGGGGGCCGGCGTAGCCGATCCGCCCCATGGCCTCGTGCACGGTGGCGGAGCCGAACTCCGCGAGCGCGGCGGCCACCGCAGCATCCGCTCTCTGGATGTCGGTGACGACGACGCCGGTCATTCGGATGCTCCGCTCATTCGAGGTGCCCGGTGACCTGCGGGAAGTAGCGCATGTAGGCCTCTCCCATCGTGTCGTGCGCGAGTCCGAGGTTGGGTCCGGCGTTGCGCTTGACCTGCACCCCCCGGCGGATCGCGAGGTCGGTGTAGTACGACCACATGTGCTTCTGTGCGGGGAGGCACTCCATGGCCGCGCGCTTCAGCGGGAACGCGTCGGTGATGTCGAGCAGCACGTTCGGCTTGAAGTCGCTCTGCTCCGGCTGATGCGGCTCGAAGAAGAACACCGGGGGCGCGCCGATGATGTCGTCCTTCGTGGGGAAGGTGCCGTCGGAGTTCGCCACGCCGATCGCCTGCGCCAGCACCCGTGCTTCGAGCGCCATGCGGGCGGCCGCCGGGTGGTCGCCGTTGTAGGGATCGGTGAGCGGGTGGGTGAGCACGACCGTGGGCTGCACTCGGCGGTAGACGTCGACGAGCGCCGAAACGGCCTCGGGGGATTCGCGCAACGGGTAGTCGCCGAGGTCGAGGAAGACGACGTCGGCGCCGAGCGCGGATGCTGCGGCCTCGGCCTCACCGCGACGGGTGGCCTTGATCTCGTCGAGGTCTTTGCCGGCCAGCCACTGGCTCGCCGATTCGCCGCGCTCGCCGTAGCTGAGGCAGACGACGGTGGCGCGCTCGCCGCGCATCGTCGCGGCCGCGATGGCTCCACCGGCGCGCCAGACGAAGTCTCCGGCGTGTGCGCTCACCACGAGAAGTGCCGGTGCGGTCTCTGCCATGTCGACTCCTGTCCGTCGTGGGTCGGTCCGTCCACCGGATCGGTGGGCACGCTGCTGCCGCGGACGGGGCGACGCTGGCCGACTCGGACTCAGCGAACCACACCGCCGGACGAATGGTCAAGATTTTGTTTACAATCCGGGCAACCTGAACCACTATGGACAGAGGCAAATCGTCGCCGTACGGTGGCGGCTGACACACAGGACTGAACGTGCTGCTCAACGAAGAGAAAGTCGAGGGAGCCCCCATGGCGCGCAATCTGCAGGAGTTGCTGGACGAGAAGGGCGGCATCGTCCAGATGCTCCGCGACTCGCAGCTCGGTACCTACATCTACCCGGTGGTGCCCGCCGAGTTCACGAACTGGCGTCGTGAGCAGAAGGCCTGGCGCGAGACCGCCGTGCTCTACGACCAGACGCACCACATGGTCAACTTCTTCGTCTCGGGTCCCGACGCGCTGAAGCTGCTGAGCGACACGGGCATCAACTCGTTCGCGAACTTCCCCGTGAACACGGCGAAGCAGTTCGTGCCGACCGCCTCCAACGGCGGCGTCATCGGCGACGGCATCCTCTTCCACGAGGCCGAGGGCGAGTACGTCTACGTCGGCCGCGCACCGGGTGCGAACTGGCTGCAGTTCCACGCCGAGACCGGCGGCTACGACGTGCAGTTCCGCTACGACGACCGTTCGCCCTCGCGCCCCTACGGCCAGGCCGTCACCCGCGAGTACTACCGCTTCCAGATCCAGGGCCCCAACGCCTGGTCGATCATCGAGAAGCTCAACGGCGGCACGCTCGAGAAGGTCAAGTTCTTCCACATGGGCGAGATGACCATCGCCGGAGAGAAGGTGCGCACCCTCCGCCACGGCATGGCGGGTGCGCCGGGCCTGGAGATCTGGGGCCCCTACGAGCAGCACGGCAAGATCCGCGAGGCCGTGCTCGACGCCGGACGCGAGTTCGGACTCGAGCCCTGCGGCTCGCGCGCCTACTCGTCGAACACGCTCGAGTCGGGCTGGATCCCGTCGCCGCTGCCGGCCATCTACACCGGCGAGGCCGAGCGCGCGTACCGCGAATGGCTGCCCGCCAACAGCTACGAGGCGATCAACGCGCTCGCCGGCTCGTTCGTCTCCGACAACATCGAGGACTACTACCTGAACCCGTGGGAGCTCGGATACGGCTCGTTCGTGAAGTTCGACCACGACTTCATCGGCCGCGAGGCGCTCGAGAAGATCGATCCGGCCAACCAGCGCAAGAAGGTCACGCTCGCGTGGAACGATGAGGACCTCGCGAAGATCCTCACGAGCGTCATCGACCGCGAGGGCGTGGGCTACCAGTTCTTCGACCTGCCGAACGCGAACTACGGCTCGTCGAACTACGACGCGGTCATCGACGCCGACGGCAACACCGTCGGACTGTCGCTGTTCACCGGTATCACGGCGAACGAGAAGCGCGGGCTGTCGCTGGCGACCGTCGACCACGACGTGCCGATCGGCGCCGAGGTGCGCGTCGTCTGGGGCGAGCCCGACGGGGGCTCCGGCAAGACCACGGTCGAGCCGCACGAGCAGATCTCGGTGCGTGCCATCGTGAGCCCGGTGCCGTACGCCGAGACGGCGCGCCAGGAGTACCAGGGTGGCTGGCGCACCAGCGGCGGCCAGTAGCATCCGATCCCCGCCCCCTGTCCCGTCGTCGCGGGGCAGGGGGCGGTTTCGTTTCACGGCGGCGGCTTCGGGCACGGTGCTCGCGACGACGGCGCCAGATTCCTGCGAGTGACGCGAGGAATCTGTGCAGTCAGTCGCTGGAATGCGTCACATTCCTGACGATGGAGGGGTCGAGGCGGGGGGGGCGAGGCGGGGGGGCGATGGGGGCGGCGCGGATGCTCAGGGGGCGTCGCCGTGGATGACCTGGAAGCGGCCCGATGAGCCGCGGATCGCGTGGGCGACCGTCGCGAACAGCCAGTCGAGGGCCGCGGTGTGCTGGGTCGTCGACCGCCGGTAGAGGCTGACGTCGATCGCCGGCATGTCGAAGGGGAGGGCGCGGACGACGAGCGGCCATGTCTGCGCCCATCCCTCGGCGATCGTGTCGGGCATCGTGGCGACCAGGTCGGCGCTCGCGGCGATCAGCGGCGGCAGCGCCGCGAAGTGGTTCGACGCGATCCGCGGCTCGATGGCGATCCCCGCGCGGTGCAGCGCCTGGTCGATCGCCGAGGCTCCCGAGTCACTCGCGACGACGACGTGGTTCGCGTTGGCGTAGGCCTCGAGGTCGAGCTTCCCGGTGGCGAGCGGATGCTTCGTCGACATCACGACCCCGTAGCCCTGCGACTTGAGCACCACCTTCTCGAACCGCCCCGGCACGGGAGAGGGCGTCACGGCGAGGTCGACGGTGCCCCGCCCGAGCCACTCGGGAAGCTCGCGGACGTTCATCGGGACGACCTCGATCCGCATCATCGGGGCCTTCGCGCGCACCGCCCGCACGATGGCGGGCAGCCAGCCGATCTCGCCGAGCTCGGACAGAGCGATGCGGAAGGTGCGATCGGATGCTGCGGGGTCGAACCCGTGCACGCCGTCGAGCGTGCGGTCGATCGCGGCGATCGCGTCGCGGAAGCCCGGTGCGATGCTCTCGGCGAGAGGCGTGGGAACCATCAGTCGCCCCTCGCGGACGAACAGCGGGTCATCGAGCTCGCGGCGGAGTCGGGCGAGCGCCTGGCTCACCGCCGGCTGCGTCACGTAGAGGCGGGCGGCCGCGGCGGTGAGGCTTCGCGTCTCGCTCACCGCGAGGAACACCCGCACCAGGTTCAGATCCATCAGGCGTTCCCGGCGCGGCTAACGGCTGCTTGCGATCCCATAAGCATTCATTATGCGCCCGCCCACCCATCATGCGTGGGGCTGCCTAGCATTGCTCTCGCGACACCCGCCGAACGAAGGAGTTCTCCATGATCGAATCCGCCGCCGAGGCCATCGCCCGGGCCGGAAGCCCCGTCGAGCTGCTGCGCAACGCGCAGTCTCGACCGACGATCTTCCCCGTGACCCCCGAGTTCAGCAACTGGCGCTCCGAACAACGGGCATGGCGCACGAGCGTCGCCCTGCTCGACCAGTCGCACCACATGACCGACCTGTTCATCTCGGGCCCCGACGCGCTGCGCCTGCTGAGCGAGACCGGCGTCAACAGCTTCGCGAACTTCCCCGTCGACGCCGCGAAGCAGTTCATCGCGGTGAACCACGAGGGCTACCTCATCGGCGACGCCATCCTCTTCCACCTCGAGGAAGAGGTCTACGACCTCGTCGGGTGGCACATGGTGCTCGACTGGGTGCAGTTCATCGGTGAGACCGGCGACTACGACGTGACGTTCGAGCGCGACGCGAACTCGCTCATGCGCGCACCGGGTGCCGACCCGAAGCTGTACCGCTACGAGCTGCAGGGGCCGCACGCCCTCGCTCTCATGGAGAAGCTCACCGGAGCACCGGTTCCGCCGACGAAGTTCTTCGGCATGGCGACCTTCGAGATCGCGGGGGTCACGGTGCGTTCCCTGCGCCACGGCATGGCCGGGCAGCCCGGGTTCGAACTGTTCGGGCCGTGGGCCGATGGCGCGACCGTGCGGGAGGCCATCGTCGCGGCGGGGGAGGAGTTCGACCTCGTTCTCGTCGGGTCGCGCGCCTACTCGTCGGCGAACCTCGAGTCGGCGTGGGTGCCGTCGCCGCTTCCGGCGATCTTCACGGGCGAGCGCAGCGCCGACTACCTCGCATGGCTGCCCGCCGCCCGCACCGGGTCGCTGGCGGGCAGTGTCGTCTCGGACAACATCGAGGACTACTACCTCACGCCCTACGAACTCGGCTACGGCCGCAGCGTCGCGTTCGACCACGACTTCATCGGTCGCGCCGCGCTCGAGCGCTTCGCGGCCGCCGACAAGCGGGTGAAGGTCACGCTCGTCTGGGACCCCGAAGACGTCGCGGCCGCGCAGCGTTCGCTCTACGAGGAGGGCGTGCCGGCGAAGTACCTCGAGTTCCCGAAGGCCCGCTACGGGGTCTACCAGGTCGACCGGGTGAGCATCGACGGCACCGACGTCGGCATTTCGCACGACTGCGGCTACATCACCAACGAGCAGGCGTTCGTCTCGCTCGCGAGCGTCGATGCGGCGTCGGCGGAGCCCGGTACGCGGGTCGTCGTGACGTGGGGCGAGGAGCCGAACTCCCGCAAGCCCGCCGTCGAGCCGCACCGGCAGGTGGAGATCCGCGCCACCGTGGCTCCCGCGCCGTTCTCGCGCTTCGCGCGTGAGAACTACCGCAAGAGCTGAGGCGCAGCATCCGGATGCCGGGGGCATCGTGCACCGGACCGCAGGGGACGCACCGGCACGAACGACGTGCGCCGTCCTCCCGAGGTGTTGGTTCGCCCGGAGCACTCGAAGCACGGTTCATACGGGAGGGGATGTGCACACCGGAGGCGAGTTCCGCGAGGGGAAACCTCCGCAGTGCACATCTCCTCCGCAGCGAACCGGATGCGGCGCGGCCGCCGTCAGTTCGCTCCGGTCGCCAGGTCGCGGAGCATGTCGGCGTGGTCGTCGAGCCGTCGAGCGATGCGCTCAGCGGTTCTGCGGAAACAGACGGTCGCCTTCACCTCCTGACTCGAGGAGTCGGCGTACCAGGCGACGAGGACGTAGATGTTCCCGCCCAGCCAACCCTCGGCCCCCCTGTAGGTGTTCCATAACCCCTCGTACGGCGCCACGCTGAAAGACACGTCTCTCAGCGAGATCTCCTGCGTTCTGAGATACGACCTCACGACCAGGACGTCTCCGCGGACGTGCGCCGTGACGCGGAACGCGCAGACGAGGGTCACCACGGGAGTGACGACGAAGGCGGCCTGGAGAAGTGGCGACCAGCCGTGAAACCACGAAAAGATCGCGAAGAGCAGCATGAGGAGGAGAAACCCGACGCCGAACAGGCGCGGAACGAAACCGATCCTCCGGAGGTCTTCCTGGAGGTCGGCGAGGGCCGCGGCCCACATCTCCGGGGTCGTGCGCGTGCGCAACTCGGCGCGGACCCTCTCGCGCTCGTCATCGATCTCCCGCTGGCGGGCCAGCGCGGCCGGGCCGTTGAGCGCGCGCATCGTGCCGTCGCCGATCCACAGCATCCGTTCTGCCTCGTTCAGCGCTTCCAGGCGTGCGATCAGCTCGCTCACGTCGGGCTCGGCCACGCCGACAGTCTTCCGTATGACGGCGCCACCGACGTTCGGGGCGCGATCTACTCCCTGGGGCGGGGGATTCCGCGCCCCGAGGGGAGAAGGGCGCCCCGAACCCGGGGGAGTCGGCAGCCCGGGCGGCGTCAGGCCGGACGCTCGGACAGGATGCGCTCGAACCAGGCCAGGGTTCCGCGGGTCATGTCGGAGGGCTGCCCGGTCGCCTCGAGCGCTGCCAGCACGTCGCGCACCTCGTGCTCGCGGCGTTCGGCGTGCTGGTACGTGCCCGCGACGAAGCGGTCGAGCAGTGCGGGCCCCTGGTCGCCGAGCTCCGAGGCGATCTGGTCGCGCACCCAGTCTTCGGCTCCGACGGCGCGGGCCGCCCCGAGCGTCTCGATCATGAGCGTCGCGAGCCCCTTCGTGAAGACGCTCCGCAGCAGCTTCATGCGGGCCGCGGCGCCCGCCGGCTGGTCGAGCACGACGACGGGCGCCCCGAGCGGCCGCAGAAGCGCGGCCAGCCGTTCGGCTCCGCGACCGCTGGCCAGGAGGGGCGTGCGCTCCGCCTCACGCGGGACGGGAGCGAGCACGGCGACGTCGACCACGTCGAGGTCGTGGGCCGCTCCGATCGCGGCGATGCGGTCTTTCAGATCGGGCGACGAGGTGTTGAAGTCGGCGAAGATCGTCGACGGCTCGAGCAGGGGGAGGGCCTCCTCGGCGACCTCCAGCGACGAGGCGGCACCGACCAGGCTCACGACCACGTCGGCGCCCTCGAGCGCATCGGCGAGGCGGTCGACCTGCCCGCCGTCGGCGAGCCGGGGGCGGAGGTCGTAGCCCCGCACCCGCGCACCGGCCTCGCGGAACCCCCCGGCGTAGAGGCTGCCGGCCTCGCCGAGCCCGATCACCGCGATCCGTGTCATCGCACGCCTCCCACCGCCGCCGCCCCGCCGGATCCCGTCCGCGGTGCCCGGGCATCGAGCGCGGCGATGTACTCCCACGAACGGGCCGACACCCCCGCATCGGGTCGCGGTCCGTGCAGCGCGGCGTTCTCGTCGACGTCGGCGGCGTAGACGTCGCGGAGCGACCGGGTGACCCCCGCGGCGGCCACGCGCAGCACTTCGACCACCGGCGCGGCCGACGAATCGTCGTTGCGCACGACGGCACCCATCGCCGCGTACACCGAGCCGTCGGGCCCGCGCACCGGCACAGCGATTCCGCGCGACTCGAGATGGATGTGGCCGGGAGCGATCGCCACGTCGTCGGCGCGGATGCGGCGGAGGGTCGAGCGCAGCCCGGCCCCGGTCGCGATCGTGCGGGAGGTGTAAGCGCGCAGCCCCTGCGCGATGGTGTCTTCGATCACGGCGTCGGGGGCGTGGGCGAGCAGCACCAGGCCGATCGAGGAGGCGTGCAGCGGGATGCGTCCGCCGATGAGCGTGGCGTTGACCACGGCGTCCTTCGTCGACATGCGCTCGATGAAGAGCACGTCGGTGCCCGACCTCACCCCCAGCTGCAGGTGCTGACGGATCCGCGCGTGCGCCGCGGCCAACCACGGGCGCGCCACCTCGCGGAGGCCCAGCGCCCCCGGAGTGCGCGAGGCGTATTCCCACAGCCGCACGCCGAGACGGTAGGTGCGATCGGGCATGCGCTCCAGCATCCCTTCCTGCAGCAACTCGCCGACGAGCCGGTGCGTCGTGGAGAGGGGGAGTCCCGCGGCGCGGGCGAGCTCGCCGAGCGTCAGGAACGGACGGAGCGCGTCGAAGGCGTCGAGCACGCGCAGGTGCCGGTGCAGCGCCGACTCCCCGGCAGATCTCCGCGCCATCGCGACCTCCTGCGAGAGACCCTACACACCATCCGCCGCGTGCCCGACCCTCCGGCGATCGCGGTCAGGCGCGATAGACCGTGCGCGCCCACTCGTGGTACGGCGCGGGGGCGACGGTCGCGCGGATCGTGACCTGGCGGTGATCCTGGTCGACCGAGTGCTTCGCGGAGATCGGATCCTCGCCCCACACCACCTCGACCTCGGTGCCGTCCGCCACGTCGACGTCGATCGTCGCGAGCGACATGTAGAGCTGGTCGAACGCGATGTATCCCGCGTCGGTGGAGATGCCGACGCTCTGGCCGTCGAGCCGCACGTCGTCCATCTGGTAGAGCCCGTAGCGCGCCTTCGGGAAGTCGAGGAACTTCGCCGGAGTGCCGGGTTCGAGCTGGGAGCGGACGACCGATGCGACGTCTTCGGCATTCCAGAGCAGCGTGGCCTTTCGCCGGCGCGGAGCCTCGGCGTGGCGCTCGAGGGCGGCGCGCCCATGGAAGTCGTGGTCGAAGCGCACCGAGCGCCCGAGCCCCAGGTCGTAGGGGGTCATGTAGAAATCGCGGATGTCGGACGAGAAGTGCGACCCGGCCACCGATCCGATGCGCGCGGCCGGCAGCCACTCGCGGTACTCGGCCAGGTCGTCGTCGAAGACCGCGGGGAACGGGGTGGGCACCCAGCCCGACTCGAGCGGCGTCGCCGAGTAGGCCTTCGCGCCCACGCGGCGGATGTCGAACTCGGCGCCGGCGTCGAGGATCGCCTCGAGCACGGCTTCGTTGTCTGCCCAGGGCCCGAAGAACTCGAAGCCCGGCTGTCCTGCCATGCCGTGGCGAAGCCCCTTGACCGCGCGTCCGGCGATCTGGAAGTCGCCGATGTGGAAGAACTTCACCTCGGGTGGCGGGCCGCCGAAGAGCTTCTCCATGACCTCGTCGGCGCGGGGGCCCTGCAGCTCGTAGCGGTAGAAGGTCGGGGGGCCCTGACGCATGTGCGAGTTCGGCTCGAGGCGGTGGTGCACGTCCTTGCCCGCCGCCGCGGCCTTCTCGACGTTGTAACGGATCCAGTCGATGAGGATGTGGTGGCCGATGAGCACCAGGCCCTCGGGGGCGTCTTCGTTGTAGAAGAGGATGCCGTCCCCGATGAGGTAGCCGCCCTCGTTCACCGAGATGAGCTGCTTGGCCACGCCGGGCCGGAAGGTGGCGAACGTGTTCGGCGAGACCGATTCGAGGAGCGGCAGCAGATCGCTGCCGCCGAGGAACAGCTGCGTCATGTGGTGGGACTGGTCCATGAGCGCCACGGTCGTGCTCCACGAGCGCTGCTCGTCGCGCCAGTTCGTGAACTCGGGTGCGACCGGGAACGTGAAGGCCGGCCAGTTCTGGTTGCGGAGCAGCTCCACGGCGGAGCCAGCACGGGTGATCGCCTGGGCGAGGGATTCGGATGTCATCGTCGACGTTCCTTTCGTTACGTCCGATCGTGCGCCCGCCGCGCCGGTTCGACGTGTCGGCTTCCGATGAAAGGAAATTCCGCGGCGGATGGGCGGTCTCGATGTCACCGTGAACCGGGTCGACGGGGCCGCCGGCGCATGCTCGTGGAGGGGGCCCGAGATCACGTCCGCATAACCGCACACCAAAATCGTTGACAATCGGGGAGCGGATCCGTAGCTTCCCAGACAGGGCGGGATTCGTCCTTTATGTCGTAGGCAAGGATGCTGCGACACGGAGAGGTGAGCAATGGCAGCTCGACTGACCCTGCAGGAGGTGAACCTGCGATTCGGTGGCATCACGGTGCTCGAGAACGTGGGATTCACGGTCGAACCGGGCCAGATCTTCGGCCTCGTCGGGCCGAACGGCGCGGGGAAGACCTCGCTGTTCAACTGCATCAGCGGGCATTACCGCCCGAGTTCCGGGTCGATCCGCATCGATGACGACGAGATGCTCGGCTCGACGCCGGCACGCCTCGCCCGACGCGGACTCGCGCGGACCTTCCAGCATCCCGCGCTCCAGCTGCACTCGTCGGTGCTCGAGAACGTGCTGCTGGGCGCTCACACCCGCCTCCCGGGCGGGCCGGCCGAGTGGTCGATCCGGTCGCCCCGCACCCTGAGGTCCGAGCGCGAGCTGCGCGCGGAGGCGCGTGCGCTGCTGGAACGGACGGGCCTCGGATGGGCAGCCGACCTCCCCGCCGACGAACTCTCCCACGGTCTGCACAAGGGCATCGAGCTGTGCCGGGCGCTCCTCTCGCGACCCCGCCTCCTCCTTCTCGACGAGCCCGCGGCGGGCCTGCCGCACTCCGAGGTGGAGCAGCTGATCGCGACGGTGCGCAGCATCCGCGACGACGACATCACCGTCATCGTCGTCGAGCACCACATGGGCCTGATCGCCGCGCTGACCGACCGGGTCGTCGTGCTCGACCACGGGCGCACGCTCATGGAGGGCACGGCCGCGCAGGCGCAGAACGACCCTCGCGTGATCGAGGCCTACATCGGAAAGGATGCGGTCGATGGCGCTGCTTGAACTCGAGAACGTCACCGCGTTCTACGGTCCCGTACAGGTGCTCGACGGCGTCTCGCTGTCGGTTCCCGAGGGAGGCGCGGTGGGCATCCTCGGAGCGAACGGCGCGGGCAAGACCACCACGCTGCGCGCGATCACCGGCGTCGTGCGGGCGGGCGGCAGCATCCGCTTCGACGGCCAGGACATCCGGGGCATGCGCACCGACCGCGTCGCGCGGATCGGTATCGCCCACGTTCCCGAGGGCAGAGGCACGCTCGGTTCTCTGACCGTGCGCGAGAACCTGCGTGTCGGGGCGTACCTCCGCAAGGACCGCACGGCGATCCAGACCGACATCGACTACCTGCTCGAGCTGTTCCCCAACCTGAAGGAGCGGTACCGCTCCAGCGCCTCCGCGCTCTCCGGTGGAGAGCAGCAGATGCTGGCCGTCGCCCGCGCCTTCATGGCCCGGCCCCGGCTGCTTCTGCTCGACGAGGCCTCGCTCGGGCTCGCGCCGAGCACGGCGAAGAACGTCTACGACGCGATCGCGCGACTGCGCGTCGAGTCGGGCATCGCGATGCTCGTCGTCGAGCAGAACGCCAACCTCGCTTTCCGCCTCGTCGACAGCGCGACGGTCCTCGAGACCGGACGCAACGTCCTCACCGGCACCTCGGCCGAGCTCAAGGGCATGGACGAGATCCGACGCGCCTACCTGGGAGGCTGACCGATGGGTACCTTCGTCCAACTCGTCGTCGACGGGCTCTCGATCGGGTCGGTGTACGCGGCCCTCGCGCTCGCGATCGTGCTCGTGAACCAGACGACCGGGCTGATCAACTTCGCGCAGGGCGGCATGGCGGTGCTGTCGGCGTACATCGCGTGGTGGTTCACCGGCTTCGGTGTGCCCCTGATCATCGCGATCCTGCTGTCGGTGCTGGTCTCGTTCTTCATGGGCGCGGGCATCGAACGGTGGGTGATGCGCCGCTTCGAACGGGGAGACCCCGACACCGCGGTCGTGGTCACCATCGGCGTGCTCACCCTCATCACCGGCATCTGCGGGTGGCTCTTCACCTACAACAACCAGCAGTTCGCCTCGCTCTTCTCGCTCGACACCGTCTCGATCCTCGGGGCCTCGGTGAGCGTGCGGTCACTCGGCACGACCCTCGTGATCGTGGCGATCATGATCGCGCTGCAGGGGCTGTTCCTCGGCACGAAGCTCGGACTCGCCCTCAGGGCGGTCGCGGTGAACCCGCAGTCGGCGTCGTTCTCGGGCCTCCCCGTCGGTCGGCTGCTCATGGTCGGGTGGGGCCTCGCGGCGGTGCTCGGTGCCGTCGCCGGTGCGCTCATCGCCCCGCAGCTGACGCTCACCCCGGGAATGATGGACAACGCCCTGGTCTACGCGCTCGCCGCGGTGATCCTCGGCGGCCTGTCGAGTCCTCTCGGGGTGGTGCTCGCGGCCTGGATCATCGGGGTGCTCGAGAACCTCGCCGCCGTGTACGTGCCGTTCATCGGCTACGACCTCAAGGTCGCGGTGCCGTTCGTGCTGATCTTCGTCGTGCTCATCGTTCGACCGCAGGGCCTGTTCGGCCGGAAAGCCGTGGTGCGCGTCTGATGTCCGCTGCAACGTCGTTCCTCTCGCGCCGCTGGGTGCGCCTCGCGATCACGATCGTGGTGGTCGCGCTCGTGCTCGCGCTGCCGCTCATGCTCCCCGAGTTCGCCAACCAGACCGTCGCCCGCATCGGGGTCTTCGCCGTCGCGGTGCTCGGCCTCAACGTCGTCATGGGCTACACCGGCCAGGTCTCGCTCGGCCAGATCTTCTTCGTGGGGTTCGGGGCGTACATCACCGCCTACGGGGTCGAGAACGACTGGAACATCGTCGTCACCTTCATCGCGAGCATCGTGCTGCCGGGTGTCGTCGGGCTTCTGATCGCGCTCGCCGCCGCTCGCCTCGGCGGGCTCGCGATCGCGATGGTCACCATCGCTCTCCCCATCGTCGGCGTGCCCCTCGCCAAGCGCCTGTCCGAGTTCACGGGCGGCTCGCAGGGCATCTCCGCCCGCTTCACCGACGCGCCGGAATGGTCGGGGCTGTACGACGACCAGTTCCAGCTCTACATCGTGATCCTCGTCGGCGGCATCGTCTTCCTCCTCACCCGCAACCTGGTGCGCGGGAAGTACGGCCGCGCCTTCGCCATCGTGAAGGAGAACGAGGCCGTCGCCTCGTCGATGGGCATCTCGCCGTATCGCTACAAGGTGCTGGCCTTCACGGTGGCCTCCCTCATCGGCGGCGTCAGCGGCTTCCTGTACATGGTGGTGGTGCAGTACACCTCGCCCGAGACCATGAGCTTCGGCCACAGCATCCAGCTGCTCGCCGCCATGGTCATCGGCGGCGCGGGCAGCATCATCGGGTCGCTCCTGGGCGGCGCGTACTACGTGCTCGCCCCGCAGCTGACGAACCTCGTCGATCCGAACCTGACCGCCGTGCTGCAGGGCGCGCTCCTGCTGCTCGTGCTCTTCCTCCTCCCCGGCGGGCTCGCCTCGCTTCCCGCCCGGCTGCGGAAGCTCTTCCGAAAACCTCAGCACGCCGGTCCGTCCGGCAGTCGACCGACTCCTCCGCAGGGCGAGCAGCAGCGCCCCGCGGCGGAGGGAACCGTCCTTCGAGACGCCGCCGGGGGCGGCACCTCGGGCACCGATAACAAGAAAGAGGATCAGGCATGAACATGAGCAAGAGGAGCAGGAGCGTCCTGGGCATCGTCGCCCTGAGTTCGGCGCTCGCGTTGACGATCTCGGGCTGTTCGCGCGGGGGAGAGGGCGGCGGTGACGCCTCGGGCGGCGCGGTCGCGGCCAGCCCCGGCATCACCGACACCACGCTCACCCTGGGCATCACGACGCCCCTGAGCGGTGCGACGGCCGGCCCCGGCACGTGCACCGTGGCGGGCGTCACGGCCTACTTCGGCATGAAGAACGCCGAGGGCGGCATCGAGTTCGGCGACGGCAAGACGCGCACGGTCGAGATCAACGCGCTCGACGACGCATACGACCCGCAGAAGGCGAAGGCCAACTACGACCAGCTCAAGGACAGCGTCTTCGCGATGACGGCGGGCCTCGGAACGCCGACGAACCGCGCGTACCTCCAGGCGGCCGTCGCCGACGAGGTGCCCCAGGTGCTCGTCATGACGGGCGACCCGATCTTCAGCGACCAGGCCGAGAGCCCGGAGCAGCTCGGCTTCGTGCCGATCTACCAGAACGAGGGCGAAGCCTTCGGAGAGCTGCTGGCCTCCTCGACCGAGAGCCACAAGGTCGCCGTGCTGTACCAGAACGACGACTACGGCGAGGGGTACCTCGAGGGCTTCAAGACGGCCGTTGAGGGCGCCTCGAACATCGAGATCGTCAAGGAGCTCACCTACGAGGCGACCGACACGGCCGTCGATGGTCAGATGACCGAGCTCGCCGCGTCCGGAGCCGATGTCTTCGTCAACGCCATGTCGATCACGCCTCTCGTGATCTCGGCGCTGCAGAAGGCGCAGCAGCTGAACTGGACCCCGAGCTGGTTCCTGCCGTCGAACACCTCGAGCCCGACGGCGATCCTCCAGCCCGGTGGTGCCGACGCGTTCCCCGGCATCTACTCGGTGTCGTTCGCCAAGGCCCCGCAGAGCCCCGCCTTCGCCGAGGACGAGGACGTGAAGACGTACCTCTCCGCGCTGAAGGAGTACGGCAACTACCCCGACATGCCGGCGTTCCCCCACTGCCAGTGGAGCTGGATGGTGGGCGCGACGCTCGAGCAGGCCTTCGAGAACATGACCGAGCCGACCCGTGAGAACTTCATGGAGGCGCTGCGGTCGATCACCGACTTCCAGGCGCCGTTGATGCTCGACGGCACCGCCGTCGACACGACGGTCGACGGTCAGCCCGCGGTCTCGTCGGTCGTCGTGCAGAAGTACAACGGCACCGGCTACACCACCGTCGAGGACTTCGGCTAAGTCCCGCGACACGAACGGCGGTCCGTCCCTCGGGGCGGGCCGCCGTTTGGTGTTTCCCAGGCAGGACTTCGGATGCTTCGTGCGACACGCCGGGCCATGCGGTGGCTGCCGCGGGGTGTGGGCTGGTTCGTCCGACGTTGCGCGGAGGGATCAGTCGAGGGTGCGGAGCACCTCGACGATCCCGGCGAGGTGGGTGCGTGTCGCCGCCTCCGCAGCATCCGCGTCTCCGGCGATCACCGCGTCGATGATCGCGATGTGCTCGGGAGCCGATCGGGCGGCGCGCCCGGGGGCGAACGCGAGGCGGAACTGGTGCCGTGCCGACTGGGCTCGCAGGCGCTCGAGCAGCTGGGTGGCGGTGGCGTGACCGCTCAGCTCGCGAAGACGCCGGTCCATCTCCTGGTTCAGGCGGGAGTACTCGACGAGATCGCCGGCGGAGACGGCGGTCCCGATGCGGTCGCGCAGGTCGCGCAACCATGCGATCGCGTCGGCGTCGACCCGCTCTGCGGCCTTGCGGGCGCACAGCGACTCGAGGCCCACGCGCACCTCGACGATCTCGATCGCCTCTTGGACGCTGATGGCGCGTACGCGCGCACCGCGGTTCGGCAGCCGCTCGACGAGTCCCTCGCTGGCGAGGGTGAGCAGCGCGGTGCGCACCGCAGCGCGGGTGGCGGTGAACCGGTCGCTGAGGTCGGCCTCGATGAGGCGCTGGTGGGGGGCGAACTCGCCGCCGAGGATCGCTTCGCGGATCTGCTGATCGACGGTGGCTCGTTCCACGGTGTCGGCGTCATCGGCGACAGGCATGAGGGTCATGGTTCCACGCTCTCCGTGAGATGCCCGTGGCGACCTCCACGGGCAGTGGCACCATTGTCGCCGATCCGGGCACCATTCTCGACGCCATTTCCGCTGTGCGGCAGGTGCGGAGTCAGGGCGCGGGGTGCGTGCTGGCCGCGAGACGCCAGGTCGCGTCAGGGATCGTGCCGACGGTCGCAACCGTGATCGCTCGCGCCGACGCGGCGCTCGGCTCGAGATGCGCGACGCATCCGTGGGCCGCCTCGATCCGGACGGCGACGCCGTACGGCCGCAGAACGGCCATGAGCGCGTCGGCGATCTGCTGTCCCAACCGCTCCTGCAGCTGGGGGCGGCGGGCGGCGAGCTCGACGAGAGTCGCGATGCGGCTGAGGCCCGCGATGTGGCGCACGGGCGCGTAGTAGATGTCGACGGTGCCCTCGAAGGGGAGGAGGTGGTGCTCGCAGACCGACCGGAACGGGATGCCGGTGAGCCCGACGAGTTCGCCGGGCTGCTCGTTCTCCGTCAGGGCGACGGGAGCGCCGAGCGCGGCGGCCGGGTCGACGCCGAGCCCCGAGAACAGATCGAGGAAGAGGTCGGCGACGCGTTCGGGCGTGCGGAGCAGGCCCAGGCGGTCGGCGTCCTCGCCGACGGCCAGCAGAAGTTCGCGGACGGCTGAGACCGCACGGTCGCGGTCGACGCTGACGGGGCTGGTGATCGTCATGGGGCCTCCTCGGCACCTTCGAGGCGGTCGATCAGGTCGAGTCCGCTGCGGGCCCACTGGATCTCGCCGAGGGCACGCTCGACGAGGCCTTCGTAGGCGAATCTCTTGTACGCGATCGTGCGTTCGCGATCTTCGTCGGCGGTGACGGCGAGGCGTCGGACGAGCATCGGGTTGTCGGCGGCGTCGATGCGCACCAGCTCGCCGCGCCACTGATCGAGTTCGCCCTCCCACTGCGCGATGTGAGCGCGGAGGAACGCGCGTCCCTGCGCGGGGGTGGCGGCCTCGAGGTAGGCCGCCCGCAGATGCGCGGGATCGCGCACCCGCTGGTAGTCGGGCGGCGAGGCCATCCAGTCGAGGAATGCCTGCTCGCCGGCCGGAGTGATGTGGTAGAGCCGTCGGGTTCCGCGTTCGCCGCGGGTCTGCTCCTCGCCGGACAACAGCCCCTCGCCCTCCATGCGGCGCAGCTCGGGGTAGATCTGCGAGTCGGGCGCGTGCCAGACATGGCCGACGGAGACGGCGAACTGCTTCTGCAGTTCGTACCCCGACTGCGGACCCACGCGAACGAGCGCGAGAAGCGCGTATCGCAGACTCATCGGACTCCTTCTGTCGTCACCCCGTCGGAGTGCCGAGGCTACCGGTCGACGCACCGCGGGGTGCGGCGAGGGGCCCGGGCGAGTTCGCCCAGGCCCCTCGGACGGACGTGCTCAGTCGTTGTAACCGGTGCGCCAGCCGCCCTGGTAGGTCGACCGGGCGACGGTCGAGTAGGGGACGGGGCTGACGACGACGCGGACCTCGGTCTGCTCGTGCTTCTCGACCGACGCCTTCGACGTGCCGCCGTCGGGCTCGCCCCAGACGACCTTCAGCTCGGTTCCCTCGGGCACGTCGGGGTCGACGACGCCGAGCGAGAGGCCGCGCTTCTCGTTCGCGCTGTATCCGGTGAACATCGAGAATCCGACGTTCGTGCCGTCGGCGTCGACGATCGAGTCGTAGTTCGCCGAGCCGTAGTTCGCCAGCGGGAGGTCGAAGAACTTGTAGGTCGGTCCGTCGACGTTGAGGAGCGATCCCCAGACTCCGGCGAGGTCCTCGGCGTTCCAGGCGAGCGTGACCTTCTTGCGCTGGCTGGCCGGGTCGATCTTCTCGAGGGCGTCGCGGCCGATGAAGTCGTGGTCGAACTTCACGAACGAGCCGTATCCGAGCTCCCACGGGGTCAGGTAGTAGTCCTCGATGTTGTCGGAGACGAACGAGCCGGCGAGCGTTCCGGTCGCCTCGTAGCTGTCGGTGCCGAGCCACTCGCGGTACGCGCGCTCCGCCTCGCCGGTGTAGATGGCCGGCAGCGGCGACGGGATCCAGCCCGACTCGAGCGTGTTGGAGGGGTAGGCGCGCGATCCGACCGGGACGAGACCGAACTCGGCCCCCGCCTCGACGATGGCGTCGCGGATGGCGTCGTGGTCGGCGTACGGGCCCCAGATCTCCAGGCCCGGCGCGCCGGCCATGCCGTGACGGAGGGTGCGGACCTGCTTGCCGGCGATGCTCATCGTCGACATGTTGAAGAAGCCGAGCTTCTCCAGCGGGCCGCCGTTGAGCTTCTCGATGACGGCCCAGGCGTTGGGACCCTGGATCTGGAAGCGGTAGTACTGGCGCGTGACCGCGTGGCCGTAGGGGCGCGAGTTCGAACGACGGTCGACCGTGAGGTCGAGGTTCGAGTAGCCGCCGGTCTCGGCGTGGAACATCAGCCAGTTCGACGCGGGTGCGCGGCCGACGTAGGTGTACTCGTCCTCCGCCTCGCGGAAGAGGATGCCGTCGCCGATGACGTGGCCCGACGAGGTCGTCGGCACGTACTGCTTCGCCTTGTTGACGGCGAAGTTCGCGACCGAGTTGATCGCGGTGTCGCTGATGAGCTTGATCGCGTCGGAGCCCTTGAGGAACACGTTGTCCATGTGGTGCGACTGGTCGTACAGCACGGCGGTGTTGCGCCAGGCCTGCTGCTCCTTGATCCAGTTCTGGAAGTCGGCGGGCACGACGGGGTAGATGTACGAACCGATCTGCGAGTTGCGCAGCATCTCGACCGGGTTGGTCTGGTCGAGCAGCTCCTGCAGGTTGTCAGCCATGGAAGGTGAACCTCTCTGTTCTCTCTCGAAGAGTGCCTCGGATGAGGCATGGGGTCAGGTGAAGACGATGGTCTGGTTTCCGTGCCGGATGACACGGTCCTCGGCGTGCCACTGCACGGCTCGCGACAGCACGGCGCGTTCGACGTAGGCGCCGCGGGCCTGGAGGGCTGCGGCAGAGTGCGAGTGGTCGACGCGCGCGACGTCCTGCTCGATGATCGGACCCTCGTCGAGGTCTTTGGTCACGTAGTGAGAGGTCGCGCCGATGAGCTTCACGCCGCGTTCCTTGGCCTTCTTGTAGGGGCCGGCGCCGATGAAGGCGGGGAGGAACGAGTGGTGGATGTTGATGACGGGAACCCCGACGCCGGTGATGAAGTCGTCGGAGAGGATCTGCATGTAGCGCGCGAGAACGACGAAGTCGACGTTGCCCGCGAGGAGCTTGAGGATCTCCGCCTCGGCCGCCGACTTGTCGGGCCCCTGCGAGGGCACGTGGAAGAACGGGATGCCGAAGGAGCGCACGTCCTCCGCGGTGTTCGTGTGGTTGGAGATCACCATCGGGATCGTGACGTTGAGCTCGCCGCGGCGGTGGCGCCACAGCAACTCGAGCAGGCAGTGATCGCTCGTGGACGCGAGGATCGCCATGCGCTTGGGCACCGACTGATCGGTGAGTTTCCAGGTCATGCCGTAGGGCTCGAGGGTCTCCGCGAGGTCGGCCTTGAGGTCGGGGAACGCGGCGGCGAGGTCGTTCATGTGGAACACGACGCGCTGGAAGAAGTTGCCGCCCTCGGGGTCGTCGCTGTACTGGTCGAGCGAGACGATGTTCGCCTTGTGCCGCGTGATGAGCGCGGTCACGGCGGCGACGAGCCCGGGCTGGTCAGGGCCGTGGACGATCAGGCAGGCGCGATCGCGAAGGGCGGCGGTGTGCATGGACATGCGTTTTCTCCTCAGGCCTCGGTCGTCGGGCGCGGGTCAGACGCGGGCCGCGATGTAGTCGCGTGCCCACTCCGACGTCGCCTTGAGACCGCCGAACGTGTAGAAATGCAGTTTGACATCCCCCGACGCGGGGTTCTGGGCGAGCTCGGCGGCGAGGTCGGTGACGAAGGTGTCGGGACCGGCGGTTCCCATGAGGTTCGTGAGCGAGAACCCGTACTTCTTCACGATCATCGCGTTCGCGCCGACGCCGAAGCGGCGCGCGAACCCGATGAGGCGCTTGATGCCCGCGGGGCCGGGGGTGCCGATACGGATCTCCGACGCGATGCCGCGCTCGCGGACACCGTTGACCCAGGCCGTGACGGGGTCGGTGTCGAAGGCGAACTGCGTGAGGATGACAGCATCCAGGCCCTGTTCCTTCAGCGCCGCGGACTTGTCTTCGAGGTGCTTCCAGAGCACGTCGTTCGGGATGTCGGGGTGCCCCTCGGGGTAACCGGCGATCGAGACCTCGGTGGCCCCGTACTTCTGGAGGAGTCCGGTGCGGATGACCGACAGCGAGTCGGGGTAGGGACCCTCGGGCTCCGCCGGGTCGCCGCCGACCGAGAACACGTTCGAGCTCGCGCCGACCTGCTGGAGGCGGTCGAGGTACTCCTCGAGCTGAGCCTGCGACGACAGGCGTCGGGCCGAGATGTGCGGGACCGGGACGAAGCCCATGTCGACGACGGCCTTCGAGGCAGCCACGCGCATCTCGAGGTCTTCGTTCCCGAGGAAGGTGACGTTGATCTTGGTGCCGGCCGGGATCGTGCTCTGGGCTTCCTGGAGGCCGGGGATGTCTTTGCCGGTCATCTCCAGCGAGAAGCCTTCGACGAGACGAACGGATGCGGCGTTGTCGCCCGCGGGGGATGTGTGTGCCACTGATCGTGGTCCTTTCCGCTCTCAGGGGGAGTGCGTCACTGCAGCTCCGAGAGGGACATTACCTACGTTGATAGGTAATGACAAGAGGTATTTCGGATGTGCCTGTCGGCCCACGGATCCGTGACGTCCGTTCGCCAATAAACGATCACGCGACGATCGTCACGGAATGCTTGACATTGGGTCGGCCATCGCGGAGCATGGCGGTGTCAGCACGACGCGGTGCGGATGACAGCGTGACTCCCGTAACGGGCGCCCGCCGATGGCCCTGTCGCGTCGACACCCACTCACCGCACTGAGAGGCCATTCGATGAAGAAGACCCTGACCGCGCTCGGACTCGTCGCCGTCGCAGCCCTGGCGCTCGCCGGCTGCAGCGACTCCGCCGCCACCCCCGCGAACACGTCGTCGGGCTCCGCCGACGCGGGCGGCGGCGAACTGCGCGACGTTCGCGTCGCCGCCCTCCCCATCGCCGAGAGCGGGGCGCTCTGGGCCGCGATCGACGCGGGCATCTTCGAGGAGCACGGCCTCGCGGTCGAGGTCGTCCCCGCCCAGGGCGGCGCCCAGGCGATCCCCGCCCTCCTCAGCGGTGACATCGATTTCGCCATCGGTCAGCCCATGGGGCCGATCCGGGCCGACCTGCAGGACCTCGGGGTGGTCATCTTCGGCAACTACGCCTCGAGCCTTGCCAGCGGCGACGACGTCAACTCGGTCGTCGCGCTCGCCGACTCCGGCATCGCGAGCCCCGCCGACCTCGCGGGAAAGCGCGTCTCGGTCAACAGCATCGGCGCGGCCGGCGACCTCACGATCCGCAAGGCCGTCGACGACGCCGGCGGCGACTCGTCGACGATCGAGTTCATCGAGGTCGCCTTCCCCGACGTGCAGGCGCAGCTCGAGGCCGGCAACATCGACGCCGGATGGGTGCCCGACCCGTTCCGCGGCCTCATCGTCAGCGGTGGCGGGGTCGACGTGGTCTCGCCCTACCAGGCGACCATTCCGGGTCTGACGGTGCTGACCAACTTCACCACGCAGGAAAAGATGGACTCCGACCCCGAGCTCGTCGCCGACTACGCGGCGGCCATGAAGGAAGCGCTCGAGTACGCGACGCAGAACGAAGACGCCGTGCGCGCGGCGATCGCGTCGAACCTCGAGATCCCGGAGGCTGCGGCCGCAGCAATCACGCTGCCGAACTTCACCTTCGATCTCGGCGACGCCGGCATCGAAGACCTCGGCGCCCTCGCCGTCGAGTACGGCTACATCGACGCGGAGCCCGACTTCGCCACGCTGATCCAGCCGCAGCAGTGACCCGACCGGGGGCGTCGCTCGGCGACGCCCCCGGCCTCTCCCTCCCGGAAGGCGTCTCATGACCCTTGCTCCCCCCGCTCCGCTGCACACCTCGACGGTGGTGGTGCCGCGTCGCCGGAAGCCCCGGCGGTCTCTGCGCAAGCCCGTCCTGGGCGCGCTGGGCATCGCCGGCTTCCTCGCCGTGTGGCAGCTCGTCGCCGCGGCCGGAATCGTGAACCCTTCGCAGCTGCCCTCGGCCGTCGACACCTTCGCCCGGCTCGGCGTGATGGTCGGAGACCTCGAGTTCTGGCGCAACGTCGGGCGCACCATGACGGCGTGGGCGATCGGTCTGGTCATCGCCTCGGTGCTCGGCATCGTGCTCGGCGGGCTCGTCGGGCTGATCCCGTTCCTGCGGAAAGCGACCCACAGCACGGTGGAGTTCCTCCGCCCGATCCCGTCGGTCGCCCTCATCCCGCTCGCGATCCTCGCCTACGGCATCCAGATCCAGGCGGCGCTCGTCATCATCGTCTATGCCTGCTTCTGGCAGGTGTTCGTGCAGGTGCTCTACGGCGTCGCCGACATCGACACGGTCGCCCGCGACACCGCGCGCAGCTACGGGCTGACGCGGGTCGCGCAGCTGCGAAGCCTGGTGCTCCCCACGGCGCTCCCCTACATCTTCACGGGACTGCGGCTCGCCGCATCCGTCGCCCTCATCCTCGCCATCACGGCCGAGATGACCATCCAGAACCCGGGCCTCGGTCAAGTGCTCGTCGTCGCCTACAACATCGGCAACATCTCGACGGTGTACGCGGTCGTCGTCGTCACGGGCATCCTCGGGCTGCTGATCAACCTCGTCTTCCGCTTCATCGAACGCCGCGCGTTGGCGTGGCACCAGTCGATCCGCGGGGAGGAAGTGCTGTGACCCTCTACACGAGCACCGTGCGCACCGCCCCGCCCGCGCCGCGCGTGTGGGCCAAGGCCGGCAAGAGCATCGGGTTCGCCATCGGTCTCCCGATCGTGCTGCTGATCGTCTGGGGAATCTGGGGAACCCTCGCCCCGGCGAAGTTCTTCCCGGGCCCGCTGCGGATCGCCGAGGCGTTCGTCGACACCTGGGTCGGGCCGATCTTCGTCACCGACGTGTTGCCGAGCCTGGCCAGGCTGGCCGTGGCCATCGTGCTCGCGATCGCCATCGGGATCGCCGCCGGAACGCTGATCGGTCTCACCCGGTGGCTGCGCGAGCTGCTCGAGCCGCTGCTGGAGTTCTTCCGCGCGATCCCGCCGCCGGTGCTCATCCCCGTCTTCGTCGCGCTGCTGGGCGTGACGGACAGCATGAAGATCATCGTCATCGTCTTCGGGTCGCTCTGGCCCGTGCTGCTGAACACCGTCGAGGGGGTGCGCGGCACCGACTCGGTCATGACCGAGACCGCGCGCTCGTTCTCGCTGACGCGCAGCCAGCGGCTGTTCCGCCTCGTGCTGCCCGCGGCGAGCCCTCGCATCATGGCGGGGGTGCGCCAGACCCTGTCGGTCGCCCTGATCATGATGGTCATCTCCGAGATGTTCTACTCGTCGTCGGGGCTCGGCTTCCGCATCACGTTCTTCCAGCGCAACTACCTCATCGCCGAGATGTGGAGCGGCATCGTGCTGCTCGGCCTCGTAGGTGTGCTGCTGGCCGTCGTCTTCACCATCGTCGAGCGCAGAGTCCTGCGCTGGTACCACGGAATCAAGGAGGTGGAGCGTGCCTGAGACGCTCCTGCACGTCGAGCACCTGAACAAGGTGTACGAATCGACCACCGGATCGGTGGAGGCCATCGGCGACATCGACTTCACCATGCGTCGCGGCGAGCTGGTCTGCATCGTCGGCCCGTCGGGCTGCGGCAAGACCACCCTGCTCAAGTGCATCGCGGGGCTGCTCAAGCCCACCGCCGGCAGCGTCGTGCTCGACGGCAAGAAGGTCACCGGCCCGCCGCCGAACATGGCGCTCGTCTTCCAGGAGTACGGTCGCAGCCTCTACCCCTGGCTGACCGTGCGGGGCAACGTCGAGCTGCCCCTGAAGCACAAGAAGCTCTCGAAGGGCGAGCGCGACCGTCTCATCGACGACGCGCTCGTCGCGGTCGGCCTCGATCACGCGGCCAAGAGCTACCCGTGGCAGCTCTCGGGCGGCATGCAGCAGCGCGTGGCGATCGCCCGTGCCGTCGCCTATCAGCCCGAGGTGCTCATCATGGACGAGCCCTTCGCCGCCGTCGACGCGCAGACTCGGGCCGATCTCGAAGATCTGGTGCGCCGCCTCCACCTCGAGCGCGGCATGTCGATCCTCTTCGTCACTCACGACATCGACGAATCGGTCTACCTCGGCGAGCGGGTCGTCGTGCTGTCCAAGTCGCCGACATGGGTGCAGGAAGACCTCGTCATCGACCTGGCCCCGGACCGCGACCAGATCACCACGCGGGCCCTGCCGCGCTTCACCGAGCTGCGCACGCACGTCTACGAGCAGATCCAGCGCGCCAAGCGGGGCGAGGCCGTGCGGCCGGTCGCCTGACGTGTCGTCCACGGTCACCCCTGCCCGCCCCCGCGATGAAGAGGCGGGCCTCGCCCGCAACCCGCGACAGCTGCTGCTGGCGCTGCTGGGAGAGCAGCTCGACCTGCGCATCGAGCGACCCCTGCGCGCGGGTGTCTACCTCGACGTGCTCGAGGGTGCGGGCGTCGCCGGCCCGACGGCGCGCGCCACACTCGACCGCATGGTCGTGCGCGGGTTCCTGAGCCGCGGTCGCGTCGGGCGCGAGGTCGAGTACGGCCTCACCGACCACGGCCGCGACGTGCTGCGCGAGGGGTCGGAGCGCGTGCATTCGCCCGACCCGTTCTCGCCCCACGGCGGAGGATGGACGCTCGTGACCTTTTCGGTTCCCGAGGGCCAGCGCACTCTCCGCCACCGCCTGCGCGCCGCCCTCACCTGGGGCGGGTTCGCGCCGGTGCGCGACGGTCTGTGGGTCGCCCCCGGCGAGGTCGATCTCGCCGGTGCGCTCGAGCCGCTCCGCGACGAGCTGGCCGACTCGAGCGTCGTGGCCTTCCGGGCGCGCGACCTGCCCGAGTTCCCTCTCGCCGCGTCGGTGCGGGAGGCCTGGGATCTCGTCGCTCTGCGCGGACTGCACGAGCGCTTCCTGGCCGTATGGGAAGAGCCGGCGCGCTCCGCAGCATCCGTTCCGCCGCTGTCGTCGCTGACGATGCTGGTGTCGGACTGGCTCACGTTGCTCAGGGCAGACCCCCGTCTTCCCGACGAGTTCCTCGACGACGACTGGCCGGCGCAGCGCTCGATCGCCGCCTACCGGGCGCGTCGTAGCGAGCTGCACGTCGCGGCCGTCGCGGCCTTCGCCGACCTGGGCTGACGTCTCGGGTCACCCGGCCACGAACGCGGTCGCTGCTGCACCGGCACGTTGCCGAAGAAGATGGCCGCGGCATCCTGGAGACCATTGGCGGTGAACTCCTGCTTCCGTTCCCGGACGAACGCGATGAGCGAAACGAGATCGACGGTGAGAGCTGCCGGTCGTGCCCGATCATCTGTTGTCGAGAAGCTGTGCGAGCGTGTTCTCGACCGGCAAGGGGCGGTGGCCGACGATGGTCTCGAGGGTGGGGTCCGCCACGTCGAATTCGCCTCGGCGTGCTGCCTGGAACATGCCGAGTGAGAAGTCGGCGACCATCGGTGGGAGTCCTCGGGCTATCGCTGCGGTCTTCCATTCGTCGTCGTCGATCGTCACGCGTGTGATCGTGCGGCCGGTGAGTCGGCTGAGGATCGCGGCGACATCGCCGAGGTCGAGCGACGTCGACGCGGTCAGCGGGGAAGAGATGCCTGCGATCAGGTCAGCGCTGGTGAGGGCGATGGCGGCCGCTTCGGCGAGGTCTTCGTGTGCGGTCCAGGAGACGGGACCGTCCTGCGGGACGGTGATCTGGCCAGTGGACAGGGCGCTGTCCAGATGGATGGCGAGAGCGTTCGCATAGAACCCGTTCCGGAGCGCGACGAACGGGACGTTGCGTGTGGCCAGATAATCCTGCGTCGCTGCGTGCACCTGCTGCGGTGGGAACAGCGAGCGTGGTGACGCTGCTTGGTGGCTCGTGTACATGATCCGCGAGGCGCCCGCCGCGACGGCGGCATCGATCGCGGACTTGTTGGCCTCGAAGGCTCCGCCGCCGCGGATGGCCGCCGAGACGACCAGAACCTGGTCGGCGCCCTCGAACGAGCTCTCGAGGGTCTCCGGTCTGGTGAAATCTCCACCGCGGACTCGGACGCCCTTCGCGGCAAGGTCCCCGGCCTTGCCCGCATCTCGCACGCTAACTCCCACCTCTCCGGCGGGTACTCGTTCGAGCAGCCGCTCTACGATGCGGCGCCCGAGATTTCCTGTCGCTCCGGTGACAATTATCATTGATTCGCCATTTCTGTTTTCGTTGATACCAGGATGACAGTGACTGTACCACGTTGTTTCCAGCGATAGATCAATCGCGGTATCGTTGATACGTGGCAGTGGATCGCGAGACAGCTCCTCGTCCGGACGTGCGCGCGCAGATCATCGAGGCCGCCGGTCGACTCCTTCGTGACGGCGGAGTCGCTGCCGTGACGACGCGTCGCGTCGCGGACGCGGCCGGCGTGCAGGCGCCGACGATCTACCGTCTGTTCGGTGACAAAGACGGCCTGCTCGACGCTGTTGCCGAGCATGCAGTGGCGATGCATGTGAACGGCAAAGCGGAGCGTGCTGCCGATGAGGATGACCCGGTGCTCGCGCTGCGGTCGGGGTGGCGCTCGCAGATCGACTTCGGCCTGTCGAACCCGGAGCTCGTCAGGCTGATGAACGCCCGTGCCGAGAGGTCACCCGCGATCGAGGCTGGTATCGCGGTTCTTCGACGTCGAATCCACAACCTTGCGACGGCCGGTCTCTTGCGCGTCAGCGAGCAGCGAGCCCTCGGAATGATCCATGCCGCCGGCGCCGGCGCCGTCCAGGCGCTCCTCGAGACCAGTCCGGAGAGCAGGGACCTCCCGCTCGCAGACGCCCTCTTCGACGCAGTGCTCGATCAGATCCTCGAACCGCGTTCCGTCATAGACGGCGCAGACAGCACCACTTCGATCGCGGTCCGCTTCGCCACGCTCGTACCGGCGCTACCGGGTCTGAGCTCCGCGGAGCGGTCACTGATGGCCGAGTGGCTGGACCGATCCATCCGAACCGCACAGTCTGACTAGTCGCCCCGCCCCGTTGGTGCATTCAGTCGGATGCTGCGCGAGCCGAGCTGCGTCGTCAGTTCCGCTCGCGAGAGACCGCCCACTCTTAGGACCATGGTCGTGCGCGGGGCCCGATCTGGCAGTGGCATGTTTTCAGGCTGGGGCAGCGGACGCTGCGGCACCGCCTGCGCGCCGCCCTCACCTGGGGTGGGTTCGCGCCGGTGCGCGACGGTCTGTGGGTCGCCCCCGGCGAGGTCGATCTCGCCGGTGCGCTCGAGCCGCTCCGCGACGAGCTGGCCGACTCGAGCGTCGTGGCCTTCCGGGCGCGCGACCTGCCCGAGTTCCCTCTCGCCGCGTCGGTGCGGGAGGCCTGGGATCTCGTCGCTCTGCGCGGACTGCACGAGCGCTTCCTGGCCGTATGGGAAGAGCCGGCGCGCTCCGCAGCATCCGTTCCGCCGCTGTCGTCGCTGACGATGCTGGTGTCGGACTGGCTCACGTTGCTCAGGGCAGACCCCCGTCTTCCCGACGAGTTCCTCGACGACGACTGGCCGGCGCAGCGCTCGATCGCCGCCTACCGGGCGCGTCGTAGCGAGCTGCACGTCGCGGCCGTCGCGGCCTTCGCCGACCTGGGCTGACGTTCAGCGCGACGAGACGGCTCGTCTACCGCGTGACTTCGATCGTGGTGCGAGGCCGGGCGTAGCCACGCGCGCGGCACTATCTTGAACGGGTGAAAGCTCCCCGGAGAGCCCTGCTTGCGGTTGCCGTCCTCATGAGCCTGCTTCCAGCGGCGGCATGTTCAGCGTCAGGACCTCAGGAGGACGATTGGGTGCTCACTCCTGTGAGCTATGACAACTCGATGGACGGCGAGCAGGCGGGCGAGAGCCTGATCGACACCACCTACCCGATGGAACTGCTCGGCGACACCGCGGGAGGCTTCTGGGGAGTTTCGGTCGGCTCTTGGCTGCACATCGATGCGTCCGGCGACGCCGTCCGCCGGTTCAACCTCGACGAGGGCGTCCCGAGTGGCGCGGTGGCGGCAATCACCCCCACTCAACTCGTGGTGGTCTCATCCGACGCGGTGAGTGGAGGTGGAGTGGTGCGGATCTTCGACACGGAGACCATGTCATGGGATGTGGTCCACCAGGACTCGCGGCCTCTAGGAGACGTGACGGTGTCCGGTCAGGACGTCCTTGTCGTCGCCTACGACTACTCGGCGACACCGACGTTCACGGTCGCGAGGCTCCCGCTCGATGCAGGCGTCGGCGCCGTCGACATCACCACGCCATTACCGGCGATTGGCCAGATTGCCCTGGACGCGGACAGCACTGGCACGATCCACCTCGTCACTGGGGAACACCGCTACACCTTCGCCGCTGACGGTCAACTCCTGGCCGAGGTGGCATCCCGGAGCGAGCGCCCCCTGATCTCCGTCAACGACCGGGGAGAGGTACTGTCGTCACGCCAGGGAACACCGCAAGAGCTCTCCTCCTTCGTCGCGGCCGGGTCGGCACAGGCTCGAGCGGTCATCGAACGTCACGCCGATTGTGATCCGTCGGGTAGTGGCGCTGCTGTCGACCACCTCGCGATTGTTACCGCCGAAACGACCGTGACGACACCGTTCTTGTGCGCGCCGGCGGGAATGACCTGGATCACCGACGATGCGTTCGTCGTCTCCGTCGGTGACGAGGGAGGCGCCCCACTGGTGCTCGTCGAACCACCTCCCCGCCCGGGGGCACTTTCGTAGGCATACGCCGCCTCGGGGCACATGGCGAGGCTGTCGCGAGGAATATCCGCGACTACTCGTATCCGACCCAGCCCGGGGGAGGAGCTCGGGCAGTGGGAATCCTCGGCCAAGACGGTTCAGGGCGTCCGGCGACCTACGAGTGCGAGTGCACCGCCTGCGGCAGGCAGTTCAGTGTCGGAGGAGTCGAGCACCACGCGCTCTGGCGGAGATCTGCCCCGCACAGGTCTTAGCGCGAGCGATGGTGCAAACCGGAGCACGGACGCCGCGGCCTCGCACGCTCGGGCCGCCACGAGCGGCGAGCCTCAGGAGTTTCGTATACACAATCGCGTGAGTTTCGTATACGATAACCGCATGAGCGAGCATCTGTTGAACGGCAAGCCAGTGACCGACGAGCAGATTCAGGCGTGGGCGGATGAGGCCGAGGTCGGTTACGACCTGTCAAAACTTCCCAAGCCGCGTCGCGGACGGCCGCCCGTGGGCGACGGCCCAGGCGCGGTGATCCCCGTGCGGCTCGATGCCTCCACCCTCGCGGCCTTGACCGCGCGAGCCGAGGCCGAGGGCATCACCACGCGCTCTGATGCGATCCGCGCCGCGGTGCGCGAATGGGCACACGTTGCCTGAGCTGCACAGATCAGCCCGCAAGCACTACCGGCGTGACCAGCTCGACGACTCAGTCGTGCTCTACGCGGCCGCGCACGTCCTGCATTCGCGTCCGCTCGACGACGAAGACGACCCAGGCCGGTGGCTCATGATCGGCACCGACCCCGCAGGCCGTCTACTCGAGCTCGTCGCTCCGATCTACGACGATGGCTACGAGCTGGTCATCCACGCGATGAAAGCCCGCGCTCAGTACCTCGCCGAACTCTAAACCGATCCGCGTGCGGCCCGTCGGCGTTGTGCTCGGCGTCGACGTTCGACTGCCTCCTGGCGCTGCGCGGGTCTGTAAGCAGCCGACCGCGTCATGCGAAATGCTCGGCCTGCTCGGCGGTGGAGTGGGTTCCGGCGCGATGAACCTCCGTCAGGTGACGTTACTGCGGGGACGGACAGCTTGGGCCGTCGCGAGTCCCGGAGGTTCCGGACGGACGACTTTCCGTGGAGGGGATGAGCAGTAATCCAGTGCTGCGGCAAAGGTAACAATGTTCGGCAGTCGTCGCATGCTCCGGGCTGCAACCCACGGCGTCGAACTCACACCGACACACCTGATTGCTCGCGGATACTTCTTTACGCGCAGCTATCGGCGCCAGGAGATCGTGTCTGTGGGTGCGGTTCGATTGACGTGGTGGCCGAGTCTGCTGCTCAACGTGCTGCTGAACTGTGACGTCGAGCACACCCTTCGCTTGTCTCTCATCGGCGGTGCACACCGCGTTCTGCTCGCCGCAAACTCGCACACGCAAGATGTCGAGGTTGCGGTCGAGATCGTTCGCGCGTGGTGCCAAGACGATGCCACCTAGCGTTTGCCCGCGGAACGACATGCTTCTTGCGTTGGGTCGTCAGTTTTTGCTGCGAGACGAGCCCGGCCGTTCGGGGTTGAGGCGCGGGATCAGCGGCGCGTCAGGTATCGGCGGCATGGAGGCGAGCCAAGTTCGCGGAGCGTCACGGCGGATCCGCAACAGAGCCGGCGTGCGCTGGCGCGACGTGGGCCTGTGTAATTACTCTCTCCAACACGCATCTCGAGTTACGGGTTCGAATCCCGTCGCCTCCACTCCCGGGGGCGTAGCCACCGGCATGGCCCGCTGCGCCCCGGCTTCGTCCGGGGCGCAGACGGCTAACCTCAGCCGAACCCCATGCGAGCCCATGGCAGGATCGGCCCCGATATCCCGTCGGAGCGGCGCGCCCGTTCGATACTTCTCAGGTGAATCTCTCCGTGGAAGTCTTCCCGCTATCGCCTTTCCGGTGGGTAGCGGTCATCGACGGTCCGCGTGGTCCGTTCTCGACGGAATCCCGGGCGCCGGTTGCGATCGCGGACGAGGTAGCGCGGTCCGTCGCAACTGTTCTGGGCGGTGGGTATTCATGGCATCTCGTTGATGAACGAGGCATCGCGTGGGACCCGGTGTGCGCAGAGGAACAGCTATATCGAATGCTCCGGCACCCGGGTGCCCCCGCCGCGGAAGGGTGAAGGCTCGCCGATCGGACGCGGGAGTCGCCGGAGTGGAACAGTGCAGTAGCGTCACACCATGTCGATGAGGTGGCTCACGCGCGAGTGGGCGTCGGGTGGCCTTGGGGATATCGAGTACGAACAGCGATGGAGCAGCTACCTCGCGCATCGAGACGAGGTGCGACCACGCCTCACCGGGGGTGCGGATCGGCTTCTCGACAGCATCCATCTTCACGACGGCCAGGTGCGATCCTTCGACTACCGACCCCGTGACATGCTCCAGGTCTGCGCGCTGATCGGGGACTTACAGGTGGGGTACGAATTTGTCGAGATGAGCTACGCGGAAGCCGAGTTGCGGCTGGAGACCGGTGTCACGATCAGCTCCCTGAACCTCTTCGACTCAGAGACCGAGATCATCTACGACGAGGTCGATACAGCTCCCGAGGGACGCTTCGTTCACCGAGTGCTCCTCTGGCCCGAAGGTCAGTACGAGGTCGTTTTTACCGCGTTCGCCGATCGACGGACACCGGCCACGCCTGCGGACCGTCGTTAGCGCCCCGCTGAGCCGGGCCAGGGCGGGGTAACGCGCGTGGCCTACGTTCAGCCGCGCTTGCCGAACCGTGCGCGGAGGTCGGGCTTACGCACCTTGCCCGAGGCCGTGCGGGGGAGATCCTCGACGACCACGACGTTCTTGGGGAGCTTGTAGCGGGCGAGCACCCCGTCGAGGTGGCTGCGCACCGACTCGGTCGTCACCTCCGCGTCGTCGCGGAGGGTGACCACGGCCCACGGCACCTCGCCCCAGCGCTCGTCGGGTACCCCGATCACCGCCACCCCCGAGATGCCGCTGATCTCGGCGATCAGGCTCTCCACCTCCGCGGGGTAGATGTTCTCGCCGCCCGAGATGATCATGTCCTTCAGCCGGTCGGCGATGAAGAGGTACCCGTCGTCGTCGAGATAGCCGAGATCGCCCGAGCGGAACCAGCCGTCTGCCGTGAAGGCCGCGGCCGTTGCCTCGGGGAGGCCGTGGTACCCGAGGAACACGTTCGGGCCCGAGATCTCGATCTCGCCCACCGTGCCCGCCGGCACCCGCTCGCCGTTCTCCCCGGCGATGCGCACATCGGTGAAGAAGTGGGGGAGGCCGACGCTGCCCTGCTTCTCGCGGGTCATCGCCGGCGACAGCGCGGTCGCGCCGGGGGAGGTCTCGGTCATCCCGTAGCCCTGCGAGAACGAGAGCCCGCGCTCTTCGAAGGCGTTGAGGATGCGCAGCGGCACCGCGGAGCCGCCGCACGTGAGCTTCTGAAGGCTCGACACGTCGGTGCTCGGCCAGTCGGGATGATCGGCCATGAGTTGGTAGGTCGTCGGAACCCCGCTGAGCATGGTCACGCCGTGACGTTCGACGAGGCGGAGTGCGCGCCCGGCCTCGAACCCCTTCTCGAGCACGAGCGTCGCGCCCTTGAGGATCACCGGAAGTGCCCCCATCCCGAGCGACGCGACGTGGAACAGGGGGGAGATCATCAGAGCCACGTCGGACGAGACGACGTCGTAGTCGACGATGCAGTTCATCGCGCACCACGTCAGGTTGCCGTGGCTGAGCACGGCTCCCTTCGCCCTCCCCGTCGTTCCGGAGGTGTAGATGATCGCCGCCGGATCGTCGAGACCGATCCCCGCATCGGCGGGGCGTGGAGCGGCCTCACGCATATAGTGCGCGAGGCCCGGCACCCCCGGAGCACCCTCGCCGGTGAGGAACACGTGCGCGACGCGCGCCGCCTCGATGCCGTCGGCGACACGCTCGGCGAACTCGGCGTCGTACACCAGGGCTTTCGCGCCCGAATCGGCCAGCACGTGCGCGATCTCGGGCGGAGCGAGGCGCGTGTTCACCGGCACGAACACGGCGCCGCGCTGCGCGCAGCCGAACAGCACCTGCAGGAACTCGGGGCTGTTCTCGCCGAGGTAGCTGACCGCATCGCCCGCACCGATCCCCCGGTCGGCGAGCACGGCCGCTACCCGGTCGGCAGCATCGGCGAGGGCGCGGTAGGTCATGGTCCGGTCGTCGCCGAAGACGATGGCCGGCTTGTCGGGCGTCTTCCGTCGCCGCTTATCGAGCCAGAAGCCGAGTCCGTGATCCTGCGTCATTGCGTGTCCTCATCGTCGAGGTGTCGGGAGTCGACCCGGTGGGTCAGGCGTAGAAGCGGTAGAGGCCGCGCGCGATGACGGCGGGCTTCGTGCCGCCCTCGATCTCGATCGTCTGGTCGACCGCGAACTGGTAGCCGCCGGGCACCTCGGTGACCTCGGCGATCACGGCACCGCCGCGGACCTTCGCCCCCACCTTCACGGGCGAGACGAACCGCACCTTGTCGAGGCCGTAGTTGACCTTCGCGCTGACGCCCTCGACGTCGAACAGCTCCGACCAGAACTTCACCGTCAGCGACAGCGTCAGGAAGCCGTGGGCGACGGCGCCGCCGAACGGGCCGTCTTTCGCGCGCTCGGGGTCGACGTGGATCCACTGGTGATCGTCGGTGGCGTCGGCGAAGAGGTTCACCCGGTCCTGGGTGACCTCAACCCAGTCGGTCCAGCCGAGGTCGGTTCCGGCGAGGCCGGCGGCATCGGTGTAAGCGACGGTAGTCGTCATGAGTGCTCCTAGGGGTATGAGGGTCAGGTGAGGTTGAGCAGGCGTGCGGCGTTGTCGAGGAGGATGCCGGGCATCACCTCGGGCTTCAGGTCGGTCTGTTCGACGTCGCGCAACCACCTGTCGGGCGTGAGCAGCGGGAAGTCGGAGCCGAAGAGGATGCGGGACTTCAGGAACGAGTTCGCGGCGCGCACGAGCTGCGGCGGGAAGTACTTCGGACTCCAGCCCGACAGGTCGATCCACGTGTTGTGCTTGTGGGTCGCGACCGAGATCGCCTCGTCCTGCCAGGGCACTGACGGGTGGGCCATGATGATCTGCAACTCGGGGAACTCTGCGGCGACCGTGTCGAGCAGCATGGGGTTCGACAGTGCCAGGCGAAACCCGCGTCCTCCGGGCATCCCCGCGCCGATCCCGGTCTGGCCGGTGTGAAACAGGGCCACCATGCCCGCGTCCTGCAGCGCGGCGTAGAGCGGGAACCATGCCGAGTCGCTCGGATCGAACCCCTGCACGGTCGGGTGGAACTTGAACCCGCGCACCCCGTAGTCGCCGATCAGGCGTCGTGCCCGCTCCACCGCGTCGGCGCCGCGGCGGGGGTCGACCGAGCCGAACGGGATCAGCACGTCGTTGTTGCGAGCGGCGGCTTCCGCGATCTCCTCGTTCGAGAGAGGCGGATGCTGCAGCGCGGTCTGGGCGTCGACGGTGAAGACGACCGCGGCCATCTGCCGCTCGCGGTAGTACGCCGCGATTGCGTCGATGTCAGGGCGCTCGAGTTCGGCGCTGAAGTACTTCGAGGCGGCGTCGGCCAGGTCGGGCGGCAGCGAACTGTGTCCGTGATCGTCGACCTCCACGTGCACGTGCACGTCGATCGCGCGGATCGAGGCGAGGTCGATCGCCGGCTCGTAGCGGGTCACGGCCGGGGGCGCTGCAGTTCTTCGGGAAGGGCGGGGAAGCGTTCGCCGACCGACTGCTGGTGCTCGCCGATGAGGGCGGGAAACTCGTCCTGCAACGCTTCGACGTCCCATCCGCCGTCGTGATACGCGGTGACGACGGGCTCGGGGTGCGACCACAGTTGCAGGCGGTCGCCGCCCACACCGATCGCCTGGCCGGTGACGCCGCTCGCCTCGTCGGAGGCGAGGTAGGCGATCAGCCCCGACACGTCGTCGGCGGTGCCGAATCCGAGGTCGTGGCGATAGAACGCCGGCATCGGTTCCCCGGCCGTATCGGCTTCGACGGCGGCCGCGAAGTAGGGGACCGTCGCGGTCATCGCCGTTGCCGCGACGGGCACGACGACGTTCGCGGTGATGCCGGCCTTCTTGAGCTCGAGTGCCCACGTGCGCACCATGCCGACGATCCCGGCCTTGGCGGCGGCGTAGTTCGTCTGACCGAAGTTGCCGCGCTGCCCGGTGGGGGAGCCGATGCAGATGATGCGGCCGGCGATCTCGTTGGCGCGCATGTAGGTCGCCGCTTCGCGAACGCACGTGAATGTGCCGCGGAGGTGGACGCCGATGACGGTGTCGAAGTCGTCATCGCTCATCTTCCACAGCACGGTGTCGCGCAGGACGCCGGCGTTGGTGACGAGGATGTCGAGGCGGCCGTACGTGTCGACGGCGGTCGAGACGAGCAGCTGTGCCGTCTCGGTCGAACCGACCGGCGCGACGACCGCGACGGCCTTGCCCCCTGCGGCCTCGATGCTGGCGACCGCCTCGGCGGCCGTGGCGGCGTCGACATCGTTGATGACGACCGACGCGCCCTGACGGGCGAGTTCCTGCGCGTAGGCGAGGCCGAGGCCGCGGCCGGATCCGGTGACGATGGCGACTTTGCCGTCCAGGGACATGAGGGCTCCTTCGTTGGTGTCTTCATTGAACCTGTAAATCATTGAGATTGTCAATTATTGATTCGTGCATGTTTTGCTACGCTTGCCGCCATGGCAACCGACGGCACCATCTCCGTGCAGAGGCTCGCGTCGGTGTCGCTCGCGGGGGATCTGAGCTTTCTCATGGCGCGGGCGAACGCCCTGTCGCTGGCGGCAGGCAACACGGCTGTGCGGCCGTTCGGACTGAGCGTGCGATCGTTCTCGGTGCTGGCCCTGACGGTCGACGACCGTCGACCCACCCAGCGAGACCTCGCGACGTTCCTCAGACTCGACCCGAGCCAGGTCGTGGCTCTGGTCGACGGGCTCCAGCAGCGCGGTCTCGTCGAGCGACGGCCCGATCCGAACGATCGGCGGGCGAACGTCGTCATCGCGACCGACGAGGGCCGGTCGGTGCACGCCGAGGCCGCGATCGCTGCGCGTGACGCCGAGCAGGAGCTGCACTCCGCGCTCGAGCCGGCCGAGCGCGATCAGCTCGCCGCGCTGCTGCGTCGCATCGCTTTCGTCGACCGGGGCTGAACCGCGCCCCTCAGGTGTGCGCGATGGCGGGGTTCGCCGCATCCGTCGCCGACGATTACGCGGGGGTCGCGGCTTCGCCGAGTTCGGCGGCTTCGTCTGCGTTGGCCACCCGGACCTTGTCGATCATGTCGCGGAGCAGGGTGTTCAGGCCGGCGACGTGCGCCGGGTCCATGCCCTCGAGGATGATGTCCTGCCCGTTCGTCGAGACGGGCAGCATCTCGTCGTGCATCCGTACTCCCGCCGGTGTGAGGTAGAGCGGGCGTGAGCCGCGAGGGCCGTCGACGAGCGTGATGAGCTCGCGCGCAGCCAATGACGTGACGCTCTTGGATACCACCGCCTTGTTGACGCCGATGAACTCCGTCACCTCGGTCGCCGACGAACCCGGCCTGATCGCGAGCGCCGAGATCACTCGCCAGTCGTTGGTGCCGAGCCCGAAGCGCCGGCGCAGCTCGTGCGACTCGCGCCACACGAGCGCGTTCGACAGCAGCGCTATCAGCCGCGGGGTGAAGTTCTCGGGGTCGATCGTCGCGGTGAGCGGTTCGGTGAGCAGGTCATCCGATCCTGCGGGGAATCTCGTCGATGCAGTGCCGCGTGGCATGCAGATCCTTCCGTCGTCGGTGGGGGAACGCAGATGGGGCCCGGCCGGGAGGCCGAGCCCCATCTGGACGTCACGGGGTCAGTGCGCCATGTTCGCGAGCGCTTCGGGGTCGATGGTCGCTATCGAGCGGGTGTCTTGGAACGCCCGGATGCCCTCGATGCCCTGTTCGCGACCGAAGCCGGACTGCTTGACGCCGCCGAAGGGCGCGCGCAGGTCGAGGCGGGTGGCGCCGTGGTCGTTGACCCAGACGTAGCCGCACTCGAGCTGGCTTCCCACGCGCTGGGCGGCGGCGGGGTCGGCGGTCCAGACCGATCCGCAGAGTCCGCCCCAGGTGTCGTTGGCCAGGCGCACGGCCTCGTCCTCGTCGTCGAACGGGATGACGGGGATCACGGGGCCGAACTGCTCCTGGGTCACGACGCGGAGGTCGAGGGCGGGGTCGACGACGATCGCGGGGCGCAGGAAGTTGCCGCCCGCCAGGTCGCCGCCGGGCAGTTCGCCGAACTCGCGGACGTCGGCACCGGCGTCTTTGGCCTCCTGGATGATCTCTTCGACGAACGCCTTCTGCGCGGCCTGGTGGAGGGGGCCCATCGTGGTGCCCTCGTCGAGGCCGTAGCCGATCACAGCCTTCTCGAGGCGCGCGGAGAGTCCCGCGACGACCTCGTCGAGCCGGGAGCGGTGCACGAACACGCGCTTGGCGTTCATGCAGATCTGCCCGGTCGTGTCGTAGATCGCCGCGTAGAGACGGTCGAGATGCGTGTCGTCGATCTCGGCATCGGCGAGGAAGACCGCCGCGTCGTTGCCGCCGAGCTCGAGCGTCACCCGCGTGAGCGATTTCGACGCCATCTCCATGATGCGCTTGCCGCCGCCCACCGATCCGGTGAAGCAGACCTTCGCGATATCGGTGTTCTGGATGAGGCCGGCCATGTTCTCGTCTTTACCGGTGACGACGTTCAGCACTCCCGGGGGCAGCTTCTCGGCGATGCGCTGCACCACGCGGGTCGTCGCCAGCGGCGCCGAGGGCGGCGGCTTCACGATCGCGGTGTTGCCGGCCAGCAGCGCGTGGGGGAGGGCGGCTCCCAGGATCGCGATCGGCCAGTTGAACGGAACGATGACGGTGACCACACCGATCGACTGGTACGCGACCTCGGTCGCGACGGGGATGGCGCCGGGGATCACCGGCAGCGTCTTGGTCGTGTCGATCTCGTCGGCCAGCATGAGCGCGAGGTTCCAGCGGATCTCGAACACGAGGGCATCGACCCAGGACTCGAAGCGGACCTTGCCGTTCTCCTGCGACAGGATCGCGGCATCCTCGTCACGGTCATCGGCGATGCCCTTGATCGCCTCGCCCATGATGCGGGCACGCTCTTTGGCGCCGAGCGCAGACCATGCCGGGTAGGCGGCCTTCGCGGCAGCCACGGCATCGGCGACGTCGTCGACGGATGCTGCGGCAGCCTCACCGACGATCGCTCCGGGCTTTGCCGGGTCGGCGATCGAGAGCGTGTTCTCGGTGAACCGCTCCTCCCCGCCGATGTACAGACCTGTGCGGGTTCCCGCGCTGGTCAGAACGTCTCCAGTCATATCGACATCCACCTCTCTGTGAGTCGTTTCCGGGAGAGAACGACGCCGTTTCCCCCGATTCTGCGGGCTGAGTGCGTGCGCCACAACCTCTCCTCGGAGTTTACGTGCATTCCTGTTTACATGTAAAGAGCTTCGTGCTAGCGTCACTTCCGTCGGGGGAGAAAAGCCCTCGACAGCCCGAGAGTGTCGAAGAAGATGCCTGGTCAGGCGCCGGAAATCGGCATGCGTATCAATCGACGAGGAGAGATGCGATGAGTACGAAGACCCTGGATGCCGGGGCGCTGCACAGCGTCGAGGAGCTCGAGGAACTGTCTTTCGAGCTGCGCACCAAACTGCTGGAGCTTTGCGGAACCTACGAGGGGGCCGTGCACATCGGCGGAGATCTGTCGGCCGCCGACATCTTCACCGTGCTGTTCCACTACGGGATGCACATCGACCCCACCGACATCAGCAACCCGGAGCGCGACCGCTTCGTGCTGAGCAAGGGCCACGCGGCCGTCTGCATGTACATCACGATGGCGATGCGTGGATTCTTCTCCTACGAGGGGATCGTCGACACCTACGGCCAGCTCGACAGCGCGTACGGCATGCACCCGTGCAAGGTCCAGCTGCCCGGTGTCGAGGCGTCGACCGGTTCGCTCGGTCACGGTCTTCCGCTCGCGGTCGGCATGGCGCTCAGCGCCCGGCACCGCGGCGACGACCACCGCGTGTTCACCCTGCTCGGCGATGGCGAGACCGGCGAGGGCTCGGTGTGGGAGGCGGCGATGGCCGGCCGCAGCAACAAGCTCGGCAACCTCGTGGCCTTCATCGACCGCAACCGTCAGCTCATGACGAGCCACGCCGAGGAGCGGGTCATGTTCGAGCCCTACCCCGACAAGTGGCGGGCCTTCGGCTGGAACGTCGTCGAGATCGACGGCCATGACATGGGCCAGCTGGTGGGCGCCATCGACGCCCTCCCGGCGCCCGACAGCGACGTCCCCACGGTGATCATCGCCGAGACCATCAAGGGCAAGGGCGTCGACTTCATGGAGCGCAACCTCGCCTGGCACGCCGGATCGCTCGGCGCCGCCGACCTCGAAAAGGCTCTCGCCGCCCTGCAGTCCTCACGCACGAAGGAGAACGTCTGATGCCCACCACCTTCACCTTCGGCGAGTTCCTCGGAGCCCGTTCGGTCATCGGGTCGACCCTCGCCGAACTGGGCGACGAGCTCCCGAACCTCTGGGTGCTCACCCCCGACATCGGCGCCACGCTCGTGGAGTTCCGCGACAAGTTCCCCGACCGCTTCATCGACGTCGGTCTCGCCGAGCAGGCCTGCGTCGGCATCGCCGCCGGTCTCGCGTACGACGGCAACATCCCGGTGGTCTCGGGGATGCTGCCCTTCCTCTCCATGCGTGCGCTCGAGCAGGTGCGCAGCGACGTCTGCTACCCGAACCTCCCCGTCAAGATCATCGGCACCCACGGCGGTCTCGTCGGCAACGGCGGATCGACGCACTACGCCGTGGAAGACCTCGCGTTGATGTGCGCGTTGACCAACATGACGGTCACCTCCATCGGCGACCCGCTGATGGTCGGCGAGATCATCCGGCAGTCGATGACCATGACGGGACCGATCTACATCCGTCTGGCCGTCGGCAAGAAGGACAAGGTGCTGTACGAGCCGGGCGAGCACGACGTGCGCATCGGCAAGGGGATCGTCGCCCGCGAGGGAACCGACGCGACCATCTTCACGCACGGCACGACCGTCGCCCAGGCGCTGGACGCCGCCGACGAGCTCGCGAAGGACGGACGCTCGATCCGCGTCGTCGACATGTTCACGCTCAAGCCGATCGACGAAGAGCTCATCGTGCGGTGCGCCGACGAGACCGGCGGACGCTTCGTCGTGCTGGAGGACCACCTCGCCTACGGCGGACTCGCCTCGCGCATCGCCGACGTCGTCGCCGACCGCGGCGTGCGACTCACGACCTTCGAGCGACTCGGGATCCCGCAGGTGTACGCCGGCTTCGGCGACGACGAGGAACTCCGCAACAAGCACGGATACGGTCCGGCGGCCACGGTCGCGGCCCTGCGGCGCGCGGTCTCCGCGCAGGCCTGAACGACCCACCTCGGTTCAACGGAGAAGCGAATGAGAACGGTAGCGGTGACACGGATCGGCAGCCTGCGCGATCCCGACGAGAACACCCGAGGACGCATCGGCGTCGTCGACTTCCCCGAGCAGCCGCTCGGGCCCGAAGACGTCCGCATCCGGGTCGCCTATTCGGCGATCTGCGGATCTGACCCCCACCTCGCGGAGGGCTTCTTCGGAACGGACGTACCCATCGGGCTCGGCCACGAGCTGTCGGGGGTCATCGAGGCGCTGGGTGAGCGGGCGACCCGGAACGGTCTGAAGGTCGGCGACCGGGTGGCGGGCAACTTCCTGCGATTCTGCGGAACATGCCGCCCCTGCCAGGAGGGCCGGCAGCAGTTCTGCGAGAACATCCAGGACTACAACCGCCCCGGCATGGCCGAGACCGTGACCTGGCACGAGTCACAGGTGTACCGGCTGCCCGACGATGTCAGCCTCCTGCACGGCAGCATCCTCGAACCGACCTCGGTGGCGGTGCGTATCGCGGACAAGGCGCGCGCACGGGTCGGGGATCGGGTGGCGATCTGCGGCGGTGGACCGATCGGGCAGCTCACCCTCCAGGTGATGAAGATGAACGGTGCGACCTCGCTCACGATGATCGAGCCCATCGCCGAGCGGCGCGAGATGGCGCTGCGCCACGGCGCGGACTTCGTGATCGACCCCGTGGGTGAAGACCAGGCCGCTCTCGCCTCCGAGATCACCGACGGCCGCGGCTACGACGTCGTGATCGACGCGTCCGGATCGCCGCGCGCCGTGCGGGGCCTGCTCGACATCGCCGGCAAGGGGGCGACCGTCGTCTACGGGGCGATGTATCCCGAGAACTACGAGCTGCCCCTCAACCTGTCGGACTACCTCTACCTCAAGGAGCTGACGCTGACGGGCATCTTCGTCTCGCCCTACGCGTTCCCCCGGGCGCTGCAGATTCTGCCCTACCTGCAGCTCGACGAGCTGACCGAGGCGGTCTACGACCTCGAAGACGCGGTCGAGGCTTTCGCGGTGCACATTAGCGGGCGCTTCCCGAAGGTCGTGCTGCGGTGCAACGACATCGATGACGAAAGAGGCATCTCATGACCACCGCTGAACAGGCGCCGCGGGTCGCTTCTACCTCGATCGCGCTCGAGGCCCGCGACATCGTCAAACGTTTCGACGGCGTGCACGCCCTGAACGGCGCCCGCTTCTCGGTGCGGCCCGGGGAGATCCACGCCCTCCTGGGAGAGAACGGGGCCGGGAAGTCCACCCTCATCAAGGTGCTGACCGGCGTCTACACGCCCGACGGCGGCACCCTGCTGCGCGACGGCGAAGAGATCGAACTCGCCAACGTGCGCGTCGCGAACCGCGCCGGCATCGTCGCCCTCTACCAGGAGCTGTCGATCATCCCGACGATCACCGTCGCCGAGAACATCCTGCTCGGGGAGCAGACGCCCTCCCGCGGCGGCATCGTGAGCTGGCGCGCGATGCGGCGTCAGGCACGTGAACAGCTCGATCGCATCCACCAGAAGATCCCGCTCGGAAAGCTCGCGGGCGAGCTGTCGCCGGTGCAGCAGACCATGGTCGCATTCGCGCGGGCGCTCGCCACCGACGCGCGGGTGCTGATCCTCGACGAGCCGACCGCCTCCCTCACCGACACCGAGATCTCGGAGCTGTTCGCCGTGCTGCGCGGGCTCCGCGACGAGGGAGTGGCCATCGTGTACGTCTCGCACCGCCTCGAGGAAGTCTTCGAGCTGTGCGACCGCCTGACGATCATGCGCAATGGCGAGACCATCGTGACGAAGGACGTCGCCGACTCGCACATCGATGAGGTCATCTCCAACATGGTCGGGCGCCCGGGCGGCGACCTCTACCCGGAGCGCACGCCGGTCGGTACCGACATCGCCCTGCGGGTGGAGAACCTCCAAGGGCGCCGGGTGAAGGACGTCTCGTTCGTGGCGCACCGCGGAGAGGTGCTCGGGATCGGCGGACTCGCCGGCGCCGGCCGCAGCGAGCTGCTGCGCATCCTCGCCGGGGCGCAGAAGCGCGCGGGTGGCACGATCACGGTGGGTGGCAACGAGCTCGGGCACACGGCGAGCGTCGGACGCGCGCTGGATGCCGGGATCGCGCTCGTGCCCGAAGAGCGGCGCACACAGGGTGTGATCCTCGGGAGCACCATCCGCGACAACATCGCGGTGGCGAACATCCCCGGGGTCAGCTCCTTCGGCATGGTGTCGGGGGCGAAGATCTCCGACATCGTCACGCGGGGGATGTCCGACCTGCAGATCAAGGCGCGCAGCTCACGACAGCCCGTGGGGGAGCTCTCCGGCGGAAACCAGCAGAAGGTCGTTCTGGCCAAGATGCTGGCGCGCAACCCTCACGTGCTCCTGCTCGACGAGCCGACCCGGGGTATCGACGTCGGCACGAAGGCGGAGATCTACCGCCTCATCCGGAAGCTCGTTGCCGGCGGCACCACCGTGATCGCCGTGAGCTCCGAGCTCCCCGAGCTCATCGGGATGTGCGATCGCATCATCATCATGCACGAGGGCCGGATCTCCGGCGACGTGCCCGCCGACGGCGCGGACGAAGAAGTTCTCCTGTCGTACTGCTACGGAAAGGCCCACTCATGACCACGACGCAGAACCCCGGGATCGAGGACGCCTCCCGCACCCGGGCCGTGCCCCGCCGCTCGGTGGGGCAGACCCTCCTATCCAGCGGCACCGTGCTGGCGCTCGTGGTGTTGGTCGTCTTCTTCTTCGCAATGCGACCTGACGTCTTCCTCACCTTCACGAACGTCCGCAACATCCTCTACCAGGTGGCGATCCTGGCGATCATCGCCGGGGCGCAGTCGCTCGTGATGGTCGTCGGCGACTTCGACCTGTCGGTCGCGGCGACCTCCGCGCTGGCGGGGGCGGTGGCCGCATCCCTCATGCTCGGCGGGATGCCCGTGGTGCTGGCGATCCTCATCGCCCTCGCCGTCGGACTTCTGATCGGCATCGCGAACGGCCTGCTCGTGGCCTACCTCAATCTGTCGGCGTTCGTCGCGACCCTGGCGACGCTCACGTCGGTCACGGGCCTGGCCTACCTCGTCACCGAGGGCACCACGCTGTTCAACCTGCCGGCCGAGTTCAACGCGCTCGGGCAGGGGCGGTTCCTCGAGATTCCGCTGCCGGTGTTCTTCGCGATCGCGATCCTGCTCATCCTCTGGTTCGTCCTCAAGTACACGACGCTCGGGCGGCGGTGGTACGCGACCGGCGGCAACGTCGAGGTCTCACGCCTCTCCGGCGTCAACGTCCGTCGTGCACGGCTTCTCGCCTTTGCCTTCGCCGGGCTCGTTTCGGCCGTCGGCGGCATCCTGCTCGCGGCGCGCCTCGGCAGTGCGAGCGCCGTGCAGGGCGAGGACAACCTCCTCTTCTCGGTGGCCGCGGTCTTCCTCGGTATGACCGTGATCCGCTCGGGCGCCGCGAACATCGTCGGCACCGTCGTCGGCGTCGCGATCATCGGCGTGATGAGCAACGGCCTCAACATCCTCGGCGTCAACGCCTACGTGCAGCAGGTCGTCACCGGCCTCATCATCATCGCGGCCGTCACGCTGTCGTCGTTCAAGAGCCGAGAGAGATAGACGCAGAAACCTCACCCGAAAGAACCGGGCGCCACCCCTGCCCGGGCACCACACAGCACAAGCGCAACGACACAAAGGAGTATGAAGTGCGTACACGAATCAAGGCCATCGCGGCCGCAGCCGCCGTCGCGGCTCTCGCCCTCACGGGTTGCTCCACCGGCGGCGCCGGTGGCGGAGGCGACGACGACACCTTCAAGGTCATCGCCTTCACGTCGGGCAACCAGACGCCCGTCGGCGCCTGGTGGGTCAAGGCCGTGCAGGAGAAGGCAGACGAGCTCGGCTGGGATCTCACCATGATCCAGGGAGACTTCGATTTCCAGAAGATGAACCCCGCCGTCGAGAGCGCCATCGGGCAGGGGGCCGACGCCATCTTCAACGGCTACACCGACTACGCCTCGATCAGCTCGATCATCACCGCGGCGAAGGACGCGGACATCCCGATGTTCGCGATTGATGCCGGCACCGAGGCCACGGACGGCTTCGCGCTGAACATCACCGCCAACCAGCAGGGGATCGTCGACCAGACCGTCGACGAGATCGACATGACTCTGGGCGGCCTGGAGGGGAAGAACATCATGGTCATCGGCCATGACCCCCACCCGGGCATCCGGATGCGCGCCGGCCTCGCCGCCGAAGCGTTCGAGGCAGCCGGCGCGAACATCGCGGGTGGATCCATTCAGAAGGTGACCTCGCCCGCGACCGGTCGCACGGAGGCCCTGGCGCTCGTCACCGACTACCTCCAGGCGAACCCCGGCGGACTCGACGCGGTCTGGGTCGGATGGGACGACGCCGCTCTCGGCGCTGCGCAGGCGCTGAACGAGGCCGGGTCGGATGCGGTGGTCACCGGCGTCGACGCGACCAGCGAAGCGATCGCCGCCATCGAATCGGGCGGAACGTTCCTCGCCACGGTGGAGCAGCCCTGGCCGAGCATCCTCGACACGGTCGTCGAGGCCATGGTCGCCTACCAGGAGAGCGGAACGATGCCGTCGAGCAACTTCGACGCCGTCGCGACGACGCTCGTCGACAAGGCGAACGCGTCGACGATCACCCCGTCCGACAAGCTCTGACCCTTCTCCACGGGGGCGGACGCATCCTCGTCCGCCCCCGTGCACTCTTCGGCATCTCACGGGACGCATACGACGTCCCCATCGAAAGGAACACCCATGCGCTTGGAAGGCAAAGTCGCCATCATCACCGGCGGTGCCAGCGGCATCGGCCGAGCGACCGTCGAGAAGTTCGTCCGAGAGGGCGCGAAAGTGCTCGTCGCCGACATCTCGCTCGAGAGGGCGCAGCAGACCGTGGACGAGATCACGGCCGCCGGCTTCGACGGCGCCGCCGCGGCCTGCCAGGTCGACGTCTCGGTGTTCGCCGAGGTCGAGGCGATGGTGGCCACAGCGGTCGAGGTCTTCGGCACGCTCGACGTCATCTTCAACAACGCCGGCATCGCGGGCGGCAAGCCGCTGCTCGACCACGACCCGGCGGTCGACTACGAGCCGATGATCCGCATCGACCAGGACGGCGTCTACTACGGCATCCTCGCCGCGGGCCGGCAGTTCCGCGACCAGGGCACCCCCGGCGTCATCATCAGCACGTCGTCGATCTACGGCGAGCAGGCCGCCGAGCTGTCGTTCACGTACAGCGCCGCGAAGGCCGCCGTGATCTCGTTCACCCGGTCGGCCGCGTACGAGCTCGCGCAGTACGGCATCCGTGCCGTGGCGATCACCCCGGGACGGGTGGGTACCGCGATCATCAACCAGTTCAGCGACGAGCTCAAAGAGACCTTCGCGAGCGAGCAGCTGCGCAACAAGATGACCCAGCCCTCCGAGATCGCCGACGTGGTGGCCTTCCTCGCGTCCGACGAGGCCAACGTCATCAACGGCACGGTCGTGCACGTCGACGACGGCTACTCCGTCTTCAAGCAGCGGCTCGACCTGCCCACCTTCTAGCGATGAATCCCGACCTCGAGCTGGACCTCGACCTCGCCTGCCACATCAACGTCCTCGTGCCCGACGTCGAGCCGCGCGCACTCGGTGCCGCGCTCGGTGCCCTGGCTGAGCTCGGGTACCGCCGCGCGGTGCTCCCGCCGCTCGATGCGCAGGCGACGGATGCTGCGGAGCTGCGAGCGCTCTTCTCCGAGAGCGGCCTCGCGCCGATCACGATCGCGGGACAGGCGCCGGGAGCCGACGTCTCCTCCGACGACCCCGACGAGGCGGCGGCCGGTGCAGCGATGCTGCGCGCGGCCGTCGACCTCACGGTCGCCCTGGGGGGCGATCAGATGAACGGCGTGCCCTACGGCCTGTTCTCCCACCCCACGGAGCCGGTGCCGGAGCGTCGTCGGAATCGCTCGGCCCACGCCGTGGGGCGGGTCGCCGACTACGCCCACGAGCGCGGTGTGTCGATGACCTTCGAGGTGCTCAACCGGTACGAGACCTCGATGGTGAACACCGCCGCGCAGGCGATGGACTTCGTCGAGCGCAGTGGATCCGATCACCTCCGCATCCACCTCGACACCTTCCACATGGCGGTCGAGGAGGCCGACCTCGGAGCCGCCATCCGGCTCGCACTGCCGAAGCTCGCCTACCTCGAACTGGGGCAGTCCGGTCGTGGTCTTCTCAGCGGCGGCGCCGTCGACCTCCCCGAGGTCGTCGGACGCGCCATCGACGACGGGTACACCGGGCGCTGGGGCGTGGAGGCGTTCTCGCGGCGCGGACTGATCGAACCCGTAGCCGACGCACTGGCGATCTGGCGGTCGCCGTTCGATGATGGCAGGGTGCTCGCCGAAGACGCCCTGCGTGTGATCCGCCGCGGCTGGTCGACGAGCGTCGCCGGCCGACGTGCGCAGCGCCTCTCCCGCGGCGCGACCGTCTGAGCACACCACCCGATCGAAGACGAAGGGAACGACCATGTCCACCATCACGGAGGCCGGCAACCGCCTCATCGACGAAACCTCGACCGAGGGGAAGATCTACCTCGACGGCGCCTGGGTGCCGGGCGGCGGGGGCACCGCAGCATCCATCGCCCCCGCCACGGGGGAGACGATCGCGACGGTCGGGCTGGCGTCGCCCGACGACGTCGCCCGGGCCGCCGAGTCGGCCGCTCGCGCGCAGAAGGAATGGGCCGCGACCCCGCACCCCGTGCGCGCTGCGGTGCTGCGCCGGGCCGGGCAGCTGTGGGAGCAGCACGCCGACGAGATCATGGGGTGGAACATCCGCGAGGTGGGGGCGATCCCGCCCCTGGCCGGCTTCGCCCTGCACGTGACCGCGGAGGAGTGCTACGAGGCGTCGGCGCTGCCGTCGGCGCCGCTCGGGTCGATCCTCTCGAGCGCCGAGCCGCGCCTGTCGCTCGCCCAGCGCGTGCCGGTCGGCGTCGTCGCGGTGATCTCGCCGTTCAATGTGCCTCTCATCCTCGGCATCCGCGCCGTCGCACCGGCTCTGGCGCTCGGTAACGCGGTGCTGCTCAAGCCCGACCCGCGCACGATCATGACCGGCGGCGTGGCGATGGTGCGCATCTTCGAGGAGGCGGGCCTGCCCGCAGGACTCCTCCAGCTCGTGCCGGGCGGCGCCGACGTCGGCGAGGCGCTGGTCACCGATCCCCGCGTGCGGGTCATCGCGTTCACCGGCTCGACCCGCGCGGGCCGCATCGTCGGCGAGCTCGCCGGTCGCCACCTCAAGCGCGCCCACCTCGAGCTGGGCGGCAACTCCGCCTTCCTCGTGCGCGCCGACGCCGACGTCGACCAGGCGGTGAACCTCGCGACGTGGGGCGCGTTCCTGCACCAGGGCCAGATCTGCATGACCGTCGGACGCCACATCGTGCACGAGTCGCTCTTCGACGAGTACGTGGCCAAGCTTGCGGCGAAGGCCGACTCGATGGTGGTCGGCGACCCGGCCGCCGGGCAGGTGCACCTCGGCCCGCTCATCGACGAGGTGCAGCGCGACCGCGTGCACACGCTGGTGCAGGACGCGGTGGCTCAGGGCGCGACCCTCGCGGCGGGCGGTACGTACGAGGGGCTCTTCTACCGCCCCACGGTGCTCGCGAACACCCCGCGCGACGCGGCCGCGTACTGCGACGAGGTCTTCGGACCCGTGGCGTCGGTCGTGTCGTTCTCGACCGACGACGAGGCGGTGGCACTGGCCTCCGAGACCGACTACGGGCTCTCGCTGGGCATCGTCAGCCGCGACACCGCCGCGGCCCTCGAGCTCGCGCAGCGCATTCCGACCGGCATCGTGCACATCAACGACCAGACCGTCAACGACGAGGCCAACGCCCCGTTCGGCGGGGTCGGGGCATCGGGCACCGGCTCGCGCCACGGTGGGGCCGAGGCGAACATCGACGCGTTCACCGAGACCCGCTGGATCACGATGCGGCGCGAGCCCGGTCAGTACCCGCTCTGACACCGGAGCGGCACTCTCGAGAGTGCCCGTTTCCGCCGAACTGCCCTCTTTCTTCGGGCTATCTCGGCGGAAACGGGCACCCTCGCCGCGGAGCGCGCCGTCGCGTCAGGCCCGGTCGAGCACGAAACGGTCGCGGCCGACCGCCGCGCCCACGGCGACCTGGGCGACGGGTACGGCCAGCAGCACGAGCAGCGACAGCATCCATCGTCCGTCGATCCCGTGGAGGGCGCCGAACACCGGCGGGAAGACGGCGGCGAACAGGTAGCCGACCGATTGCGACATCCCCGACAGGGCAGACGAGGCGACCGAATCGCGTGCCCGCTCGGCCATGAGGGTGAGCGACATGTTCAGCGAGGCCCCGGCGCCGAGGCCCGCGCAGAGCGCCCAGACGGTGAGGGCGCCCGGGGCCACGAGCAGCCCGAAGACCCCGACGATGCTCGCGACGGGGAGCACCGCGGGAATCCACCGGCGTGCACGCCCCCGAAGCAGCAGGGGGACGATGAGCGAGCCGACGATGGTCATGATCTGGAAGATCATCGTGTCGAAGCCGGCGGTCACCGCCGACCGCCCCTGCGAGACGGCGAAGGGGGCGAGCCAGGTCACGAGCATGTAGAAGTACGCGGACTGCAGCGCCATGTAGCCCGCCACGAGCCAGGCGACCGGGTCGCGCCAGATGCCCGTGCCCCGAAGCTTCGTGCCGACACTCGCCCGCGGAGCGCGGGCCGGGGCCACGTACCCGTCGCGTCGACGGGCCTGCGCCATCGCCCACATCCACAGCGCGATCGCGATCGGGAGCAGCGCCGCGGTGCTCGCCAACGCCACGCGCCAGCCGTCCGCCCCGCCGCCCGCCGCGATCGAGATCGGCACGACGACTCCCGAGGCGATCGCGCCGAACCCGCCGAGCAGCGCCGTGTACAGCCCCATCATCAGCGGAACGCGGGTGCCGAAGTCGCGCTTGATCACCGCGGGCATCAGCACGTTCGCCACGGCCAGGGCGGCGCCGATGAAGATCGTGCCGAGCCAGAGGTTCGCACCGGCCCCCGGCCACGATCGCCACGCGGTGCCGGCGCCGAGCGCGATGAGCGAGATCAGCACGACCCGCGACATGCCGAACCGCGACGACAGGGCGTGGGCCGCCGGCGAGACGAGACCCCAGGTCACCAGCGGTACTGAGGCGAGCGCGCCGAGTGCTGCCGTGCTCGTGCCCTGGTCGGCGGCGATCTGGTCGAGGAGCGGCCCCACGCCGGTGATGGTGGTGCGCATGTTCGCCGCGATCACGCAGACCGCGCAGATGAGCAGCGCAATGCCGGGGCCGCGGCGGGTGGGGGGAGAGGTCACGATCGCCGGACTCTCCTCCGGAGCGGAGCGGATGCTGCGCGCGACCCTGTCGTCGTCACACGAGCCGCGTCTCGAGCGGCCAGCCCGTGTACGCCTCGGCGAGGTAGGTGCGCCCGGCCTCCGATTCGACCACCGAGCGCAGTTCGCCGAGCTGCCGGCGGTGGTCGAACTCGCTCGTGTCGGGGGTGGAGTGCAGCATCGTCGTCATCCACCACGAGAAGTGCTGCGCCTTCCAGATGCGACGCAGCGCGACCTCCTGGTAGGCGTCGAGGGGGCGTTCGTCGTTGTCCTGCAGCAGAGCGACGAGTGCCGTGTGCAGCAGCACGACGTCGGCGACGGCGAGGTTCATGCCCTTCGCGCCCGTGGGTGGCACGGTGTGGGCGGCATCCCCGACGAGCGCGACGCGGCCGTGACGCAGCTCAGGGGCGACGAAGCTGCGGAAGCGCAGCACGTCGCGCTGGAAGATGTGTCCCTCGTGCAGCTCGGTCCCCGGAACGCGGATGCGCAGCTCTTCCCAGATCTGCTCCTCGGTGAGCGCGTCGGGGTCGGCCTCGGGATCGCACTGGAAGTACATCCGCTGCACGGTCGCGCTGCGCTGGCTGATGAGGGCGAACCCGTCGGGGGAGTTGCTGTAGATGAGCTCCTCCGAGCTGGGCGGCGCCTCGCAGAGGATGCCGAACCACGCGAAGGGGTACTCGCGGAAGAGGTCGCCGCGTGTCCCGCCGGTGACCGCCGACCGGACGACCGATCGCGACCCGTCCGAGCCGACGACGAAGTCTGCGTCGATCTCGAACGGCTGGCCCGCAGCATCCGTTCCGATCACGCGCGGGCGCGCCGTGCCCGCATCGTCGACGCGGTCGACGGTCGCCTCGAGCCGGAGGTCCTGCCCGGCCGCGAGGCGCGCGGCGACGAGGTCTCGCAGCACCTCGTGCTGCGGGTAGAGCCAGACGCTGCGGCCGACGAGTGCGGGGAAGTCGATGCGGTGCCCCTCGCCGGCGAAGCGCAGCTCGATGCCGTCGTGACGGTTGCCGTCGGTCAGCACCCGCGTCGAGGCCCCGGTCTCGACGAGAAGGTCGACCGTGCCCTGCTCGAGGATGCCCGCGCGGATCGTGTTCTCGATCTCCTCGCGCGAGCGCCGGTCGAGCACGATCGACTCGATGCCGGAGGCGGCGAGCAGGTGCGACAGCAGCAGGCCGGCGGGGCCGGCCCCCACGATCGCGACGCGGGTGCGCTCGACTCGGGTCATGGCGTCTCCTTCGACGAGGGCAGGGCGGGGGGTGCACGGATGCTGCCGACCACTCTGCCGCGCGGGCTCGGCTCTCGCCGCCCACCATTCCCACTCGGTGGGAATCCCCCCTCGTGGCCGACGGAGGAGATCTCACGAGCGGAGGACGCCGGAGGCACTGATCATCCTCCGCCCGTGTCATCTCCTCCCCGCGCTACCTGGCGAGTAGCGTCGTGGGGGGAGGCGAGAGTGAGCGACGGGGTCCTGCAGCGGGCGATGGGGCTGCTGCGCGCCTTCACCGAGGACGATCCGCAGCTCACCGCGAGCCAGCTGTCCGAGCGATCGGGGCTGGCGCTGTCGACGGTGCACCGCCTGATAGCCATGATGCTGACCGAGGGGATGCTGGCGCGCACCACGGGCCACCGGTATGCGGTCGGCGCGCAGCTCTGGGAGATCGGCGAGCTGTCGCCCCTCGCGGCGCAGCTGCGCGAGACGGCGCTTCCGCACATGGTGCGCCTGTACGAGGCGACCGGTGAGAACGTGCACCTCGCGGTGCTCGACGATCCCACCCCTTCCGCAGCATCCGCCATCTTCGTCGGACGCATCACCGGGCGCTCATCGGTGCCGACGATCAGCCGCAGCGGCGGGCGCCACCCGCTGCACGCGACCGGTGTCGGCAAGGCGCTGCTCGCCACGCGCGACGACGTCTGGCTCGACGACTACCTCTCCGCTCCGCTCGAACTCGAGACCCGGCTCTCGATCACCGACCCCGAGCGCCTGCGGGCCGACATCGAGCGCGCGCGGGGCCGGGGTTACGCGACGACCCGCGAGGAGATGACGCTCGGGAACTTCTCGGTTGCCGCTGCCCTGGGTGCGCTTCCGGGGCTGCCCCCGGCGGCCATCGGCATCGTGGCGCACCTGGGCGAGGCGCTCGACGAGCGCAGGCTCGCGCCTCTGGTGATGCAGACCGCGAAAGACCTCACGCGCGCCGTGCGACACCCTGATTCCCACTGAGTGGGAACGGGGATGCTGCGCCCGCCACCCCCGGTGCGACTCTGTAGACACCCCACTCGAATGGACCGTCGAAGGAGACCCCATGACCGCTTTGGAGAACGCGGCGGACGCCGACCCGCGCGGCGAGGAAGCGTTCGGCTCGAGCGTCGTGCTCGAGCAGACGGCGGCCGCGCCCGAGTCGCTCCTGGCGTCGCCCGACATGCCGTCGCAGCGCGAGATCACCGCCGAGATCGGCGATCTGCACCGTGCCGCCGCTGCGCGCGAGGAGGCCGGTGAGACCCTGCCCCGCACGCTGATCGACTTCTCTCCCTATCGCTCCAGCGTGCTGCGGCACCCCACGAAGAACCCGCGCCTCGTCGACCCCGAGACGATCGAGCTCTTCTCGCCCGCCTACGGCCAGCGCGACGTCGCGGCGATCGAGTCCGACCTGACCCTGCAGCACACCGGCGAACCGCAGGGCGAGCGCATCACGGTGACCGGCCGGGTCGTCGACAGCTGGGGCCGCCCCGTTGCGAACCAGCTCATCGAGGTGTGGCAGGCCAACGCCGCGGGCCGCTACATCCACCAGCGCGATCAGCACCCCGCCCCGCTCGACCCGAACTTCACGGGCGCGGGACGCATGATCACGGACGACAACGGCGAGTACTTCTTCACCACGATCAAGCCGGGGCCCTACCCCTGGAAGAACCACGTCAACGCCTGGCGTCCCGCCCACATCCACTTCTCGCTGTTCGGCACGGGTTTCACGCAGCGCATCATCACGCAGATGTACTTCCCGGGCGACCCGCTGTTCGCCCTCGATCCCATCTACAACACGATCGCCCGCCAGAGCGATCGCGACCGACTGATCTCGACCTACGACCACGACCTGACGGTGCCCGAGTTCTCGATGGGCTACCGCTGGAACATCGTCGTCGACGGTCCGGATGCGACGTGGTTCGAGCCCGAGGGAGAGCACTGACATGAGCGAGACCACCGAGACCCGTCGCCGGCGCCTCGTGAAGGCGGCCGGCGCCGCGCCGCTGCCGCCGACCGCCGGGCAGACGATCGGCCCGTTCTTCGCGTTCGGGCTGCAGTATCCGAAGATGCACGAGGTCGTCTTCCCGCACTCTCCGGGTGCGATCGTCGTCGGCGGCGTCCTCCGCGACGGCGCGGGGGCGCCCATCCCCGACGCCTGCATAGAGATCTGGGGCGCCGACAGCGATGGCACCGTCTCGCGCGGGCGCGGCTCGCGTCGCCGCGACGACCACACCTTCACCGGCTTCGGCCGCGCGTTCACGACCGACGAGGGCCGATTCGAGTTCTGGACCCGCAACCCCGGCGCGGTCGACGGCAAGGCGCCGTTCTTCGCGGCGGTCGTCTTCGCCCGCGGACTCCCCGACAAGCTGCACACGCGCATCTACCTCCCCGAGGACACCGACGCGCTGGCCGCCGACGCCCTGCTGGCCTCCCTCGACGCCGACGAGCGCGCTACGCTCATCGCGACCCGCACGCCCGAGGGTCACCTCCAGCACGACATCCGGCTGCAGGGCGAGAAGGAGACCGTCTTCCTTGCCTTCTGACCCGCATCCCCTCGACGTCGGACTGCTCTCGCCCGTCAGCGCGGGGCACGATGCGGCGGTTTCGGATGCTGCGGTGCTCGACGCCCTCGTCGCGGCCGAGGTCGCGCTCGTCCGTGCGCTCGCGTCGGTGGGAGCGGCTCCCGCCGACATCGCCGACGGTGTGTCGACAACGCTCGGGTGGACAGGGGTCGGCAAGGGGTGCCGGGGGCACGGCCTGGACGCGGCCGACCTCGCCGTCGCTGCCGTCGCCGCGGGTAACCCCGTGGTGGCCCTGGTCGGGATGCTGAGGCAGCGTGTTCCCGAGGCCGCACGGCCGTGGGTGCACCGGGGGGCGACCAGTCAGGACATCCTCGACAACGCTCTGATGCTCCTCGCTCGATCAGCGGCCGATCGGGTGCGCGACGACCTCCACCGGGTCGAGGCGGCGCTCACCGCTCTCGCCACCACGAATCGCGACGTCGTCGCGGCCGCCCGCACCCTCACCCAGCACGCCGTGCCGACGACCGTCGGGGCGCGCGCTGCGGGGTGGGTGCGCAGCATCCGTCGTGCCATCGTGCGTCTCGACGCGGCGCGCGCAGAACTGCCCGCGCAGCTCGGGGGTGCCGCGGGCACCCTGGCGGCGTTCGTCGCCGACCTCGGCGCGGAACGCGCCGCCGGGCTGACGGCGGCCTACGCGGCCGAACTGGGCCTGCGACCCGCCGACGCCCCCTGGCACACCGAGCGCTGGCCCGTCACCGAGCTCGGCGACGCCCTCGTACAGGCGATCGACGCGGTGGGCGTCTTCGCCACCGACGTCGCCACCCTCACCCGCACCGAGATCGGCGAGCTCTCGGAGGCCGCGGGCGGCGGGTCGTCGGCGATGCCCCAGAAGGCCAACCCCGTCTCGTCGGTGCTCGTGCGCTCGGCCGCCCTTCGCGCGCCGCAGCTCGGCGCCACCCTGCATCTGGCTGCGGCCCTCGCCGTCGACGAGCGGCCCGACGGCGCCTGGCACGCCGAATGGCCGACCCTGCGCGAACTCCTCCGCCTCGCGCTCGGGGCAGCCGCGCACGCGGCATCGCTCGCCGCCGGGCTGACCGTCGATCGCGAGGCCGTCGCGCGCAACCTCGCCCTCACCGACGGGCTGCTCGTGAGCGAGCGAATCGGCCTCGTGCTCGTTCCCCTGATCGGGCGCGAGCGCTTCGCCGCGCTGATCCGGCAGGCCGCCGACACGGATCTCGCCGACCTCGTGCGCGCCCTCCCCGAGGCGTCCGGGCTCGACGTCGACGACCTGCTCGACCCCGCCCGGTACACGGGCCTCGCCACGACGTTCGTCGACCGCCTCGGCGAAGGAGAGAACCGATGACCGTCCCCACGCTGGCCCATACCGCCCCGGTCGGTCCCGCCGACGCGCCCCTGCTGCTGCTCGGACCGTCGCTGGGCACTTCGACGATCCTCTGGGAGCGCGTCATCCCCGTTCTCGCGCGCTCCCACCGCGTCGTGGCGTGGGACCTCCCCGGCCACGGTGCCTCACCCGCATCGACGTCGCCCTTCACGGTCGCCGACCTGGCCGACGCGGTCGCCGACGTCGCGCGCGGCCTCTCCGAAGGCCCCGTCCGCTACGCCGGCGTCTCGCTCGGCGGCGCCACCGGGCTGGAGCTGGCGCTGCGTCACCCCGACCTCGTCGACGCCACCGCGGCGGTCGCCTCGGGTGCGCTCCTCGGCGACTCCGACTCCTGGCACGCCCGCGCGGCCCAAGTGAGGGCGCAGTCGACGTCGGCGCTCATCACCGCCTCGGCGAGCCGGTGGTTCGCGCCCGACTCGCTCGCCCGCGAACCCGAACTCACGGGGCGCCTGCTCCACGCCCTGCAGGACGCCGACGACGAGAGCTACGCCGCCTGCTGCGAAGCGCTCGCCGCGTACGACGTGCGAGAGCGCCTGGGCGAGATCGCCGCCCCGGTGCTGGCGATGTGGGGCGAGTTCGACCAGGTCGCCCCGGAGGCGAAGGCCGACGAGATCGCACGCGGCGTCCGCCGCGGGCGCAGCATCCGCATCGCCGATGCCGCGCACCTGCCTCCTGCCGAGCAGCCCGCCGCGGTCGCGACCGCGCTCGACGACTTCTTCCGCCGCATCGATGAGGAGGCCGCATGACGACCCCGGATCACGGATCGACCGACGCCGAACGGCACGCGCAGGGCATGCGCGTGCGGCGGGAGGTGCTCTCCGACGCGCACGTCGACCGCGCCGTCGAGCGCACGACCGCGTTCACCGCCGATTTCCAGGACCTCATCACGCGGTACGCCTGGGGCGACATCTGGTCGCGTCCCGCCCTCGATCGCCGGTCGCGGTCGATCGCGGTGCTGACGGCGCTCATCGCCCTCGGCCACCACGAGGAGCTCGCGATGCACCTGCGGGCAGCCCTTCGCAACGGGCTCACGACCGCGGAGATCTCCGAGGTCATTCTGCAGTCGGCGATCTACTGCGGGGTGCCGGCCGCCAACACGGCCTTCCGCATCGCTTCCGAGATCTTCGCCGAGGGGGACGCATGATCGACAAACAGGTTGCGGATGCTGCGGCCGCCGTCGCGGGGATTCCCGACGGCGCGACGGTGATGATCGGCGGCTTCGGCCGCGCCGGGCAGCCCGTCGAGCTCATCGATGCGCTGATCGCGTCGGGAGCGCGGGAGCTCACCATCGTCAACAACAACGCCGGCAATGGCGACACCGGGCTCGCGGCGCTCCTGGCCGCCGGGCAGGTGCGCAAGATCGTGTGCTCGTTCCCTCGGCAAGCTGATTCGTGGGTCTTCGACGGGCTCTACCGCGCCGGTGAGATCGAGCTCGAACTCGTCCCCCAGGGCAACCTCGCCGAGCGCATCCGCGCGGCGGGTGCCGGCATCGGCGCGTTCTTCTCACCCACCGGTGTCGGCACGCTCCTGGCCGAGGGCAAGGAGGAGCGCGAGATCGACGGGCGTCGCTACGTGCTGGAGTATCCGATCCGCGCCGACTTCGCCCTGATCTCGGCCTACCGTGCCGATCGTTGGGGCAACCTCGTCTACCGCGAGACCGCGCGCAACTTCGGCCCGATCATGGCGACGGCCGCCACCACGACCATCGTGCAGGTCGACGAGGTCGTCGGCCTCGGCCACCTCGACCCCGAGGCGGTCGTCACCCCCGGCATCTTCGTCGACCGCGTCGTCGCGGTGGGGGAGCGCCCGTGGCTGCGCGACGGCGTCTTCGTCGGCGGCGTCGACCTCGAGGGGTCGCCCCTCGCCGCATCCGCCGAGGAGGCGTCATGACCACCCGCATCTCGCGCAACGACCTCGCGGCGCGCATCGCCGCCGACATCCCCGAGGGTGCGGTGGTGAACCTCGGCATCGGGGCGCCGACCCTCGTGGCGAACTTTCTCCCCGAGGGCGAGGAGATCCTGCTCCACACCGAGAACGGGCTGCTCGGCATGGGCCCCGCGCCGGAGGCCGGCGCGGTGGATCCCGACCTCATCAACGCCGGCAAGCAGGCGGTCACCGCGCTACCGGGCGCGGCGTACTTCCACCACGCCGACTCGTTCGCGATGATGCGCGGCGGACACCTCGACGTGTGCGTGCTCGGTGCCTTCCAGGTCTCGCAGAACGGCGACCTCGCGAACTGGTCGACGGGCGAGCCCGGGGCGATCCCCGCCGTCGGCGGCGCGATGGATCTCGCGATCGGCGCGAAGGACGTCTACGTCATGACCGACCTCCTGACGAAGTCGGGGGAGCCGAAGCTGGTCGAGACCTGCGCCTACCCGCTCACCGGTGTCGGCTGCGTCTCGCGGGTCTACACCGACCACGCGATCTTCGACGTCACGCCCGACGGGTTCGTCGTGCGCGAGCTCTTCGGCGACAACACCGTCGCCTCGCTCGAGGCCGCCCTCGGGCTCTCTCTCACTCCGAAGGACTGACATGCCCAGCACCTGGATCTACGACGCCGTCCGCACTCCTTTCGGCCGCGCCGGCGGAGCGCTCTCGGGCGTCCGCCCCGACGACCTCGCCGCGGCCGTGATGGCAGCATCCGTCGCCCGCACCGGACTCGACCCGGCCCGGATCGACGACGTCATCTTCGGCGACGCCAATCAGGCGGGCGAAGACAATCGCGACGTCGCGCGGTTCGGCGCGCTGCTCGCGGGGTTCCCGTCGAGCGTGCCGGGTGTGACGGTCAACCGTCTCTGCGGGTCGTCGCTCGAGGCCGTGATCCAGGGCTCGCGGGCGATCGAGGCCGGTGACGCCGACATCGTGCTGACTGGCGGGGTCGAGTCGATGAGCCGCGCCCCGTTCGTCGTCGAGAAGTCGCCCAAGCCCTGGCCCGCCGTCGGCAATCAGACCATGTGGAACACCTCGATCGGGTGGCGCATGACGAATCCGCGCCTGCGCAAGGACTGGACGATCTCGAACGGCGAGTCGGCCGAGAAGCTCGCCGGGCTCTACGGGATCAGCCGCGAGGAGCAGGACGCCTTCGCCCTGCGCAGCCACCGCGCCGCGGCCGACGCCTGGGCGGCGGGGGTCTTCGACGGCGAGATCGTGCAGGTCGAGGGGCACGAGCTCGCCCGTGACGAGAGCATCCGCGAGGACACCACCCTCGACAAGCTCGCCGGGCTCAAGACGCTGTTCGCCGCGGACGGCTCCGTCACGGCCGGCAACTCCTCTCCCATCAACGACGGCGCCTCGGCGGTGCTGATCGGTGCCGAGGGCGCGCTCGATTCCGAGCCCCTCGCCCGCATCGCCGGGCGCGGGGTGTTCGGCAACGACCCCGACGTGTTCGGGATCGCCCCGGTCGAGGCGGCGAACCGGGCCCTCGCGCGCGCGGGACGCACGTGGGCCGACGTGGACTTCGTCGAGCTCAACGAGGCCTTCGCGTCGCAGTCGCTCGCGTGCGCGAAGCTGTGGACCGAGCTCGACCCGGCGAAGCTCAATGTGCACGGCGGGGCCCTCGCGATCGGGCACCCGCTGGGCGCGTCGGGCGGCCGCGTCGTCGGGCGAGCCGCGCACGAACTGGCGCGCCGGGGTGGCGGGGTCGCGGTGGTCGCGATCTGCATCGGCGTCGGACAGGGACTCGCGGTCGTGCTCGAGCGCTGACGCCCCACCCCGGCGCACGGCGGTTTGGGGCGCAGTTCTCGGGTCGGGGCGCGGGATTCTGCGCCCCGACCCGAAGAATGCGCCCCGAGCCCGCGCGTCACGTGAGCTCGGGGCGGAAGGCGCCCGTGCGCTGACGCGCTCCGACCCGGCCTACGCTGGGAGGGTCCCTTCCGTCGACAGAGAAGACCCGTGACTGCTCCCGTGCTCGCCCCCTCCCCGGGTTGGCGCATGTGGCTGGTGTGGGCCGTCGGCCTCGCCGGCTACGTGCTGTCGATCACCAACCGCACGTCGCTCTCGGCGGTCGGTGTGGATGCGGCGACCCGCTTCAACGCGGATGCGTCGGCGCTGTCGATGTTCGCCGTGATCCAGCTGGCGGTCTACGGCGGCATGCAGATCCCCGTCGGACTCCTCCTCGACCGCTTCGGCGCGCGGCCGGTCATGACGATCGGCATGGTGGTGATGGCCGCCGGCCAGCTCGTCATGGCGTTCGCCAGCGACGTGGGCATCGGCATCCTCGCGCGCGTGCTGCTGGGCGCCGGCGACGCGGCGATCTTCCCGAGCGTGCTGCGGGTGATCGCCACCTGGTTCCCGGCGCAACGAGCGCCCGTGCTGGTGCAGCTGACGGGCATCATCGGCCAGCTCGGGCAGATCGTCTCGGTCATCCCGCTCGCCGCCCTGCTGCACGCCACCTCGTGGAGCGTGGCGTTCGGGAGCCTCGCCGGACTCGGGATGCTGTTCTCGGTGCTGATCTTCGTGATCGTGCGCAACCGCCCGCCCACGCGCTCCGCCGATGTCGCGGTCGACACCGACACCGGCACGATCACCGTCGTGCGGTCGTCGGCCGACCTGCGGCAGGGGTTCAGCGAGGCGTGGAAGCACCCCGGCACCCGGCTCGCCTTCTGGTCGCACTTCACCACGCCGTTCGCGGGGAACGCCTTCGTCATCCTCTGGGGCTTCCCCTTCCTCACCGCGGGCGAGGGGCTGCAGCCGGCCGAGGCCTCGCTGGTGCTCACCGCGTTCGTGCTCTTCGGGATCACCGTCGGGCCGGTCATGGGCGCCCTCTCGAGCAGACATCCGATGCGACGCTCGCGGTGGCTCGTCCTCCCGTCGATCGGGCTGCAGGCCGCCGCGTGGATCACCGTGGCGGCCTGGCCGGGCCCGGCGCCTCTCTGGCTCCTGCTGGTGCTGGCCTTCGCGATGGGCACCGGGGGCCCCGCGTCGATGATCGCGTTCGACCACGCCCGCGCGCACAATCCGAGTCACCGCCTCAGCACCGCGACGGGCATCGTCAACGGCGGCGGGTTCCTCGCGGGGCTGCTGGCGATCCTCTTCATCGGTATCGCGATGGACCTGCAGGGCGCGGGCACCCCGGACACCTACTCGCTCGACGCGTTCCGAATCGCCTTCCTCACCCAGGTGCCGTTGTGGCTGGTCGGGGCGACCTTCATCGTCGTCGAGCGCAAGCGCACCCGCATCCATCTCGGTCTCGATCGCCCGCGCCGTCTCTGAGCGGGCCGGTGACCTCGTCTGTCGACAGAAGTATCGACGCGGGACGAGTGGTCAGCCGGGGACGCGGGATGCGCGTCGGCCGTTGAGAGCGGCGTTCCCCGCGGCGAAGGCCAGTGCCGCGAGCGCGACGCACGCAAGCAGCGCCCCGATCACGACGAAACCCCCGCCCGGCCGCTCATCGTAGAAGTAGGTCGAGTGGACAGGGTCCCACTCCTGCGACTCGATGCCGTACGCGGCTCCCGCCACGAAGACAACCGGTATGGCGACCACCGATGCGATCGCGATGAGGGTGCAGACAAGAGGACTCAGTCGTCGTCTCATGCCCTCAGTCTTGCGTGCCGTGATGAACGCGAGACCGCGTCTGCGCGACGAAACCGTAACATCGGCCCCGGGTCTCGCCGCGCAGGAGCGGTCTCGCGGATTCTGCGGAGGTCAGCCCGCCAGGCGCGGGTAGTCGGTGTAACCCTCGGCGCCCTCGCCGTAGAACGTCGCCGGGTTCGGCTCGTTCTCGGGGTGTCCGCCCTGCCACCGCTCGACGAGGTCGGGGTTGGCGATCGCGAGACGTCCGACGGCGACGGCATCCGCTGCCCCGCGCGCGACGAACTCGGCCGCCTCGTCTTTCGTGGTGAGCTTGCCGAACCCGCTGTTGGCGATGAACACGCCGCCGAACCGCGAGCGGAGGTCTTGCACGAGATCGCCGCCGGGTTCGGCGTGCAGCACGCTGAGGTAGGCGAGGCCGAGGGGTGCGAGGCCGTCGATGAGCGCCTCGTAGGTGGCGCGGACGTCGGCGGGGTCGGTCTCGACGACGTCCTGGATGTTGTGCGCGGGGGAGAGGCGGATGCCGACGCGACCGGCGCCGACCTCGGCCGCGACGGCCGCGGCCACCTCGACGACGAACCGCGCGCGGGCCTGCGGCGATCCGCCGTAGGCATCGGTGCGCTGGTTCGACACGGGGGAGAGGAACTGGTGCAGCAGGTAGCCGTTGGCGCTGTGCACCTCGACGCCGTCCATGCCGGCGTCGATCGCGCGCCGGGCGGCCCCGACGAACTCCGCGCGCACGTCGTCGAGCTCCGTCGTCGTCAGGGCGTGCGGCACGGGGAACGCCTTCTTGCCTTCGGGGGTGTGCACAGCGCCGTCGATCGCGACGGCGCTGGGGGCGACGATGCGGTCGGTGCCCGTGATGTCGGTGTGCGAGACGCGGCCGCCGTTCATGAGCTGCATCACGATGCGTCCGCCTTCGGCGTGCACCGCCGCGGCGACCGCTCTCCACCCCGCGGCCTGCTCGTCGGTGACGATCCCGGGCTGACCGGGGTAGGCCCGTGACTCTGCGCTCGGGTACACGCCCTCGGTGATGATGAGCCCGAGGCCTGCGCGCTGGGAGTAGTGCTCGACGACGATGTCGCCGGGCACGCCGTCGGCACCGGAGCGCATGCGCGTCAGGGGCGCCATCACGACGCGGTTCGGGAGCGCGAGGTCGCCGACGGCGAGGGGGGAGAACAGATCCACGGGGGTCCTTTCGGGGGGAGGGGCCGGCGCATCGCGGACGCCCGACCCCCGGCCCAACGGGATGCGGCGCGCCGCTATTCCGCGCCGGTGCTCAACCGAGGAGGTGCTCGAGCAGGATCTTCGTGCCGATGCCGATCAGCACGAGGCCGCCGCCGATCTCGGCCGGCTTCTGGAAGCGGGTGCCGACACGGTGGCCGAGCGCCACGCCGACGAACGAGACGGCGAACGTGATGACGCCGATGAGCACGACCGCCGGCGCGATGTCGACGTCGAGGAACGCGAAGCTGATTCCGACCGCGAGAGCGTCGATGCTGGTCGCGATACCGAGCAGCAGCAGCTCGCGCGGGCGGATGCGGCCGGTCGGCACGTCATCGGGGTGCGCGCGGAACGCTTCCCACAGCATCTTTCCGCCGATCAGCGCCAGCAGGCCGAACGCGATCCAGTGATCGACGGGTGCGATGAGGAAGCTGAACTGCGCGCCGAGCAGGTACCCGACGAGCGGCATGGCCGCCTGGAACAGGCCGAAGGTCAGGGCGACGATCAGGGCGTCGCGGTAGATCCGCGTCTTGACGCGCACGCCCTGCGAGAGCGAGACCGCGAAGGCGTCGGCAGAGACGCCGACCGAGACGACGAGAAGGTTGAAGAAGGACACGGGGCGCCTTTCTCGGCGCGCGGGCAGGTGAACGCCCGACACGTCGATGGTGTCGAGAGTCTCGTTCACCCGGAATCCGGGCGGCGCACCGGGTGAGGTCGATCTCACCAGCATGTCGACGCGCTCTGCGGGAACTACTCCCTCTCAGGCCATCATCATGGCAATTTTCCGGCGGGTTTTTCGTTCGGTGCGCCGAAAGTCCGCCGCGAGACGTCGTCGCCGGCGGGTGTCTCGTCGACCGGGTGGGCTCTCACTCCTACCACCTGCACGAGACCTGTCAAGGGCGGGTCGGTGACACCGTTGCGATGGCAGTGTCGTTACTGCAACGCGTGCGGTACAAGGATCGGTCGCGGTTCGATCGAGATAGATCCTCCTGGTGCGCGGCGACCCCTGCGGTGAGAGTTCCTGCGGGGGTCGTTCTGCATCTGCCGAACGGATGCTGCGCCGGGTCGGCTGTGCGCTCCACCGAGTTTGGGGTGTCGGCGGCCATGCCGATATCTTGCGATCAGGACGACGCAGATATTCCTCCACGGACACCCCTCTGCGCCCCACGTACACGCAACCACGCGGAGGACAGCACCCATGGGTACCGAGATCAAGCCGATGACTTTCGGCGTCGCAGCGGCATACTTCATCACCGGCGTCGTGATCCTGACCGGCATGCTGATCTGGGACGCGAACGGCGCCCCCACTGCTGCTCACTTCGTCACCGCCTTCTCGGGTTACCCGATCGGCCAGGGGATCGTCGGGATGTGGCGGTCGCGTCGCACGCGGTGATCCTCTCCGCACCCGGTCGCGCGTCTTCGCGGGTGCGGTACGGCCGCACCGACGGCGTCGACTACGGGGCGCCGGGCGCATAGACCTCGACCGACTCCGGCCTGGTCCGTGCGGCGAGCACGAGGGCGAGGATCCCGAGGCCCAGCGTGGCGGCGAGCACCGCCAGCGTGCCGAGCGCTGCGAGCGGCCCCGCGAGCAGCTGCACCTCGTCGCCGGGGACGACGAGGTAGGCGACCTGCACCAAGACCCACAGCGCCGCTTGCCCGGCGAGCACCGAGAGCGGCGCCCATCGCCACGGGTGAGGTGCGACACCGATGCGGCCGATCTGCACGGTGGCGATCAGGCCCGCCCCGACCGGGACCAGGATGCCGACGTACCCGAGCGCGCTCCATACCGCGGCATCGGTCGTACGCTGCGACTCGAGCACCGCACCGATCGCTGACGACGTCACGGGCCACAGCGCCACGATGGTCAGCGCGATCGTTCCGAGAGGCTTGCGGGCGACGAGGCTCTGCTCGCGGGTGAGCCCGATCGCGAACATCAGCACGCCGAACGCCCACGCGACGTCTCCCGTGATCGCGATCGCCCGAACGGCGGGGGTGCCGAGGAACGACGACGACAACATCGCCAGCACCCCGCAGACGATGAGAGCCGTACCGCCGATCACCCAGGAACGTCTGCGCCGCTGCATGCCTCCACGCTACCGAAGGCCATCGGTCGGTCCACCGGCACGCACCCTCGACCTCATCCGCGCGATGTCGGCGGGCCCCACCCGGCAGCATCCGCCGACCAGGCTCGCACCGGCCGCCCGGTCGTCTTCGGGGAGGCCCGCAGCACCGCGCCACACCCGGGCGGCGGCATCCCAGCGCTCGCCGGAGTTCGGGTAGACGACGACGGGGCGATCGGTCACCGACCGGGCGGCGGCGATCGCACCGGGAACCTCGTCGGGGTGGGAGCAGTTGATCCCCACCGCGACGATCTCGTCGGCGGAGTTCGCCAGGGCGAAACCGTCGGCCATCGGCTGCCCCGATCGCAGTCGCCCGCCCTCGACCGTGAACGACAACCACGCGGGGCGCCCGGAGCCGCGCGCGAGATCGACGAGAGCTGCGGCTTCGTCGAGCGTCGGGATGGTCTCGATGGCGAGCAGGTCGGCCCCCGCGTCGGCGAGCACCGCGAACCGCGGTTCGTGCCAGCGACGCAGCTCGTCGCGGGTCAACCCCGACGCGCCGCGGTACTCCGAGCCGTCGCCGAGAGTCGCGCCGTAGGGGCCGATCGATGCGGCGATCCAGCGAGGCGTGTCGCCGCCGTCGGCGGTCGAACGAGCGGATGCGGCGAGGTCGACGCTCGCGCGCAGCATCCGCTCGGTATCGCCGGCTGAGAAACCGCGCCGTGCGAGCGTCGAGAAGCCCACCTGGTACGACGCGGTGATCGCGACCTGCGCGCCGGCGGCGAAGTACTCCGCGTGCGCGGCGCGGATCGCATCGGGGTCGTCGGCGAGCAGCCGCGCGCTCCACAGCGGGTCGGACAGGTCGTGCCCGTGCGCCTCGAGGAGCGTGCCCAGCCCGCCGTCGAGCACGATCGGCCCGGCGGAGAGATCCATCCCTGCATTGTCTCCGACTGCGGCGGTCGAATCCCGGCGTGAGGTGACCGGCGCGGCGTTGTTAGTGTGTGCACCAGCCGGCATCACGGCCGGCGAGAGGGAGGTGCACCCGTGCTCGCCGATATCCTGACGGCGCTCTTCGCGATCGCTTCGGCGGTGCTCGTCGGCTTCGTGGCGCGACGCATCCTCGAGACCCCGGTCGGCTGGCCGCGCAGCATCCTCGTCGGACTCCTCGTCTTCAGCGTCGGACTGCCGTTCTCGAACTGGATGCTGGATCAGTCGGGCCTGCTGGTGGACCGGCGCACCGACGACGTGCAGTCGGCCCTCCTGGCGCTGGCGGTCGTGGTTCTGTCTCTCGCGTGGATCTTCGCCCTGGGGCTCGCGGTGCTCGTCGCGCTCGAGGCCATCTTTCCCACGAGACCGCTGCCGAACCCGATCGACGTGGCCCGCGCGGGCATCCGCCAGCGCAAGCGCACCCGCCGCTACCTCCAGATCCTCGCGATCGCGTCGCAGCACGGCGCGGGCTGGCTCGTCCACGGCACGTCGCGCGTGGAGCGGGAGCTCACGACCAGCCAGCAGCGAGCGCAGGCGCTGGTGTCGACCATCAACGACTCCGGCGTCACCTTCGTCAAGCTCGGCCAGGTGCTCTCCACCCGCCGAGACCTGATCCCCGAGCCCTACATCTCTGCGCTGTCGACCCTGCAGTCCAGCGCCAATACTCTCGCGTGGGACGTCGTCGAGACCGTGATCCAGGACGAGCTGGACCGCCCCATCGACGAGGTCTTCGCGTCGATCGACCCCGTGCCGCTCGCTGCGGCGTCGGTCGCGCAGGTGCACACCGGCACACTCCTCGATGGGACGCCGGTCGTGGTGAAGGTGCAGCGGCCGGCGGCACGCGCGCAGGTGGAGGCCGACGTCGACATCATCCTGCGCCTGGCGCAGCGCGCCGAGCGCCAGACCCGCGCGGGCAAAGACCTGCGGCTGGAATCGGTGGCGCGCGGGTTCACCTCCACGCTCCTCGACGAGCTCGACTACCGCATCGAAGCGCGGAACATGGAGATGATGCGCACCGCTTTGGACCTCATCGCCGAGGCCGACGGCGACGAGAGTCCGCTGCTGTCGATCCCGGCCGTGCACGCGCACGGGTCGACGAAGCGTCTGCTCACCATGGACCTCGTCGCCGGGGAGCCGCTCAGCCGCGCGCACGACCGACTCGACGCGATGTCGGACGATGCCCGCGACGCCCTCGCGATCGGACTGATGACCTCGGTCATCCAGCAGATCCTGCTCTACGGCGTCTTCCACGCCGACCTCCACCCCGGCAATGTGATCCTGCGCGACGACGGGTCGCTCGGCCTCATCGATTTCGGGGCGATCGGGGTGATCGAGAGAAGCCAGCGCGAGCACATGACCGCGCTGCTGCTCGGGGCGCTCACCGAGGACGACGTGATCGCCAGCGACGCGCTGCTGCTCATCGTCGACGTACCGGCCGATGCCGACATCGACGCGTTCCGCCACGACATCGGCATCGTGCTCACCTCCGAGCGCTTCCGGCCCGCCGGCGACGGGTCGATCTTCTCCCGCATGGTCGACGTCATCCGCGACCATCGCATCGCCCTCCCGGGCGACCTCGCGTCCGCGTTCCGCAGTTTCGCGACGCTCGAGGGATGCCTGCGGGTGCTCGTACCCGACTTCGACATGATCGCCCGCGCGCTCCCGGTGGTGCCCGGCCTCGCGCGCCGCATGGTGTCGCCCCAGCGTCTCGCCCTCGACGCCCAGGCGAGCGCGGCCCTGGCGGCGGTGCGGGCGAAGGCGTTGCCGCAACGGCTGGAGAACCTCATGACAGGCATCGAGAACGGCACCGCGGGCCTGCGCGTGCGCGCGATCCCCGGTGAGGCGCAGGAGGGGTTCGTCCGCTCGATCGCGGCGCAGATCGTGGGCGCCCTGGTGTCGATCACGGCCGTGGTGGTCGCCATCGTGCTGACGGTGGTCGACACCGGCCCCCAGTACCCGGGCGGATGGGGGCTGTTCGACCTGCTCGGCGCCGCGATCGGCCTGTTCGGGTTCCTCGGGCTCCTGCGCGTCGTGCGACAGCTCTTCGTGCGCGCACCGCGGTAGTCCTCGGGCGCTCCCTTCGCTCCCCTGTCGCGAACGGCTGGTCCCGCCCTTCATTCGTGACAGGGGAGGATCCTTCCCGGGGTTCCCCTGACGCGGGTGGTGGGTGGGACCCGCCGGATGCGACGGGGGAGCGCCCGCGGGGGGAACGTGCATGCGGTGCCGGGTCAGCGGGCCGCAGCATCCTCCAGCCCGGCTTCGAGGGCGTCGAGCCACGCGCCCACGTTCGCCCGCGCCTCGGGGGTGTCGGGGTAGCGCGAGCGCAGCTGCAGGCCGTTGCGGGTGGCGGTGAACCAGATCATGACGCCGTCGACGTCGATCGCCGCTGACACGTGCTGGATCTCGAGCTCGGGGTCGGTCGGCATGGTCATGCGCCGCACGTCGAGCCACGACAGGGCGAACATCCCCGGCCGCACGGGCATGCCGCCGTAGGGCGCCAGGATCGGCGCGAGCGGGTACGACCCCAGCGCCATGGCCTCCTTGACGGATGCGGCGCAGGCCGCCGGATCGTCGTCGTCGCTCTCGATCACCGCGTTCGTGATGAACCAGCCGACCGCGTCGTGCCAGCGGTGGTCATGACGGCTGTGCACGGGGAAGACCGCGCGCAGCGGCGCATCGGCCAGCGTGCGCGTCACCCGGGTGAGCACGCTGATCGCCAGCGCGATCGCACGCACCGACAGCGCCGACGCCGCGGCGTCGAACCGGCGGAGCTCGGCCGAATCGAGCACGTCGCGCACCTCGACCACGGCTCGTCGCGGACGCGACACGTCGCCGAGCGGCAGGGGGAACAGGGGCATCGCGCCGGCCTCCGCCGCCAGGATCGCGTCCCACCGCTCCGAGACGTGTGAGGGCGCCGGGGGCATCCGCTCGAGCAGGTCGGTGTGCTCGGCGAAGGGCGCGGCGGGCTCGACGGCGACGTCGGGGGCGTCGATCGCGGCGAGCAGATCGCGGATGACGACGTGCCACGACCACATGTCGACGTGCGAGTGGTCGGCGCCGATCACGACCACCCCGCCCTCGGTCTCGTCGTGCGGTTCGAGCAGGCAGAGTCGGTACGACGGTGCCTGGTACGGCGCGCAGGCCTCGTCGAAGACGTCGCGGACCACCTCGCGCGCCGTGCGCCCGGGGGCGACCGGATGCTGCGTCCACGCGCCCGTTTCGACGTCGACCTCGTGCAGGGCCGGGCCGTCGTCGCCGGGTCGGAAGGCGGTGCGGAAGGTGCCGTGCCGCGCGATCACCCGCATCCAGGCCGACGCGAGCTGTTCCCGGTCGACGCCGAGCGGCAGGCGGAACGACACCGCCATCCATGAGCCGGGGCGCTGCCCCTCGCCGACGTGACGCCTCTGATCGAACGAGACCGGCAGGCGCCTGCCGGGCGTCTCACTCGTGCGGACGACGAAGCTGGACAACCGTCCCGGGGGGAGAGTCATCCGTGTGACTGTAGTCAACCGCATGGCGCCGTAGTCTAGGCGGACGATATCTCGCGCTGGTGACGGAGGATGACGGTGGGGTTGCTCGACCTGGGTGGAGCAGCGATCTCTTATGACGTCACCGGCGACGCGGGACCGCTGGCGGTGCAGCTGCACGGGCTGACGTCGAGCCGTTCCCGCGACGCGCAGCTCGGGCTCGATCTGGGCCGTGCGCTCCACGCCGCTCGTGTGCTGCGCTACGACGCCCGCGGCCATGGCCGCTCCACGGGCGACGCCGATCCCGCCTCGTACGGGTGGGACCGCCTCGCCGACGACCTCCTCCGTCTTCTCGACGAGGTCGCCCCCGGCGAACGCGTGCACGGCGTCGGCCCGTCCATGGGCACCGGCACGCTGCTGCACGCCGCCGTTCGCGACCCCGACCGCTTCGCGAGCCTGACCCTGGTCGTGCCGCCCACCGCGTGGACCACGCGCGCCGCCCAGGCCGAGACCTACCGGCGCAACGCCCGTTTCGTCGAGCGCGAGGGCGTCGACGCGCTGGTCGAGCTCGGCAGCTCCGCCCCCGTTCCGCCGGCGCTCGCCGACGCGCCGGAGAGCTACCCGGCCGTCGACGCGGGTCTGCTGCCGACGGTGCTGCGCGGGGCGGCCGACACCGACTTCCCGCCCGTCGGCACGCTCCGCGCGATCTCGACGCCGACGCTGGTGCTGGCGTGGGCGGGCGACCCGGCGCATCCGCTCTCCACGGCCGAGAAGCTGCGCGAGATCATCCCCGGCAGCGTCCTGTCGGTCGCCCGCTCGCCGCACGAGGTGCTCGGCTGGGCCGGCCGTTTCGCCGAGCACGTCGGCGCCGCGGCGCGACGCGCGGGCTGACCCGCAGCATCCGCCCCTCATCTTCGGGCGCGGCGAGTTGCCTCGATCCGGGGGAGCGCGGCGCCCGGATGCCCCGGAGCGCGGCACCTCACGAGCGGCTAGGGGAGCGACGGATGCTTCTCGACCGAGCGTGTGGGGATGAACAGGGCCAGCACCAGCGCGACGACAGCGGCTCCGCCGCCCAGGAGGAACGACACCTGGAAGGCCTCGGGGGTGGGCACCTGCGAGCCGTTCTGCACCGTCGACATCGATGCCAGCACGACGCCGACGATGGCGGCGGCGGTGCTCGTGCCGAGCGACCGCGCGAGCGCGTTCAGCCCGTTCGAGGCGCCGGTCTCGCTCGGCGGCACCGAGCGCATGATGAGCATCGGCATCGCGGCGTAGCCGAATCCGATACCGAAGCCGATGAGGATGTTCGCGACGACCAGGTGCCAGACCTCGCTGGCGAACAGCAGCGTGAAGCCGTATGCGGCGATGAGCGAGATCGCGCCGGCGACCAGCAGCACGCGCGGGCCGATCGTGCGGGCCAGGCGCCCCGAGATCGGCGAGAGCACCATCATCACGAGGCCCGACGGCATGACGACGAGACTCGCGGCGAGAAGCGACAGACCGAAGCCCGAGCCGGTCTCGACGGGCAGTTCGAGGATCTGGGGGTAGACGACGTTCGAGGCGAACAGCGCGAAGCCCATGGCGATCGAGGCGAGGTTCGTCAGCAGCACCGGTCGACGGGCGGCGACGCGGAGGTCGAGCAGAGGATCGTCGATGCGCAGTTCGTACCAGCCCCAGACGAGCAGCACCAGGACGCCGCCGATGCCGAGCGAGAGCGTGAGGGGCGAGAGCCAGCCCCAGGTGTTGCCGCGCGAGACGGCGAGGAGCACCCCGATCAGTCCGATCGCGAGACCCGCGGCGCCCGCGAAGTCGAACCGGCCGGGGGTGCGCAGCACGCTCACCGGCACCACCAGGAGCACGAGCACGAAGACGACCGCGCCCAGGCCCCCGGCGATCCAGAACAGAACGTGCCAGTCGCTGTACTGCGACACGAGAGCGCTGATCGGAAGGCCCAGCGCGCCCCCGACGCCGAGGGTCGCGCTGATGAGGGCGATCGCGCTGTCGACCCGCTTCTCGTGCAGCACGTCGCGGAGGATCGACACGCCCAGCGGAACGACACCGACCACGGCGCCCTGCAGGGCGCGGCCCACGATCATGCTGCCGATGCCCGTCGACAGCGCAGCGATCACCGAGCCGAGCACCAGCACGGCGAGCAGCACGAGCACGATGCGTCGCTTGCCGTACATGTCGCCGAGGCGCCCCGCGATCGGGGTGGTGACGGCGGCGGCGAGCAGCGTCGAGGTGACGACCCAGGCGGTGTCGTCCCGCGAGGCGTTCAGCAGTTCGGGCAGCTGCGTCTGGATCGGCACGACCAGCGTGAACATGAACGACGAGCAGAGTCCGGCGACGGCCAGGACGGCGATCACGGCCCACTGCGGCGAGCTTCGCGTCAATCGCTTCCGTGCGTTCTCGTCTCGGCCCACTGGCCCCAGGTTAGCCGCGCGCGGGAGGGCCAGGGGTCGTCGCGCGCGATGCGACACTGGGCGCATGCCCGAATCGGACGGCCTCGACATTCGCGCGCTCTCGTCGGTCGAGGGGGTGCACGCCGCATCCCGCCTCTTCGACGAGGTATGGACGGGCGAGCGCTCGACGATGCCGGCGAACATCCTGCGCGCGCTCGAGCACGCCGGCAACTATGTCGTCGGAGTCTTCGAGGGCGAGCGGATGCTGGCCGCCTCGGCCGCATTCTTCGGCCCTCCCGCCGAGCGCACGCTGCACTCGCACATCACCGGCGTGCTGCCGTCGGCGCAGGGGCGAGGGATCGGCCGCGCGGTGAAGCGGCACCAGCGCGCGTGGGCGCGCGAGCGCGGGGTGGAGCGCATCACGTGGACCTTCGACCCGCTCATCGCCCGGAACGCGCACTTCAATGTGGGAGTCCTCGGCGCCGACGTCGCCGAGTACCTCGTCGATCAGTACGGGCCGATGGACGACGACGTGAACCGCGGCGATGCGTCCGACCGCATCCTCGTGTCGTGGGCGGTCACCCCGGCGCAGATTCCGGCGAGCGAGGTCATCGAGGCGGTCGCGATCCCGCGCGACATCGCGGCGCTGCGCCGAGCGTCGCCGGCGGATGCTGCGCGGTGGCGCCTCGACGTGCGCGAGCGTTTCCTCGCGCTGACCGCCGCGGGCCTGCGCGTCAGCGGGTTCGACCCCGCCCGGGGCTACCTCTTCGCCCGGCGCTGAGCGCGCCGCATCCGTCGAGCGTCAGGCGCCGTCGGCCTCGGGGGTGCCGGGGCCCGGGCCGGGGCGCACCGCGGCGTCGTCGCGCACGTCGATCCGCGTCACGCCGTCGTGCTCGGTGACGTCGATGCGGGGCGCGGCGTCGGCCTCGGTCGAATCGGGGGCGCTCGTCAGCTGGTCGTGGCGCTTCTCGGCGTCGCTCATCTCGGCGCCATCGTGTCGAAGGTCGGTCATGGTGTTCCCCTTACTTCCCGGCGTCGCGCCAGGCATCGCTCTCGAGGTGGGATCCCGCCTGCGGGCCCATGTTCAGCATCCCGCCGTCGACGACCCAGCTCGCCCCCGAGACGTAGGCGGCGGCGGGCGAGGCCAGGAACGCCACGACCGCGGCGATCTCGTCGGGCGTGCCGGGGCGTCCGAGCGGGATGCCGCCGCGGTGCGTCGACTCCGCGTCGGAGGCGTCCATGTCGTTGATGGGCGTGGCGATCTCGCCCGGCGCCACGGAGTTCGCGGTGATGCCGTAGCGCCCGAGCTCGAGCGCCATGGTCTTGAGGAGCCCGCCGAGGCCGTGCTTGGCGGCGACGTACGCGGCACTGCCCACGCGCGGCTGGTGCTCGTGCACGCTCGAGACGGCGATGAGGCGCCCGCCGCGACCCGCGGCGACCATGCGCCGGGCGGCGACCTGCAGGCCGATGAACGCGCCGTCGAGGTTGAGCGCGATGTCTTGGCGCCACGCGTCGAGATCCATGTCGAGGAAGGGGCCGCCCGAGCCGCCGCCGGCGTTGTTGACGAAGACGTCGACCCCGCCCAGCTCGTCGGCGAGACCGTCGATCACGCGCCCGGCCGCATCGAAGTCGGTGGCATCGAACCGCGCGACCACGGCGCGTCCTCCACGGGCGCGCACCTCGTCGGCAGTGCCCTGGGCGCCCTCCTCGTCGGAGTGCCATGTGATGCCCACGTCGAGTCCGGCCTCGGCGAGGGCGACGGCGGTGGCGGCCCCGATGCCGGAGTCCGAGGCGGTCACGATCGCGTGGCGGGGGGAGAAGTCGGTAGCCATACCCCGAGGCTAGGCCGCGCACGGCTCACCGGCCCGGGCCTTGCCAGCCCGGTGGCGGGTCACTAGCGTGCCCGCCGCGGCGGTGCCGCCCGCCGGGGGCGGTTGCCCAGGCTGCCGCCGCTACCCTGAACGCATGTCTCCCGCGCGTTCCACGGCCCCGGTGCGCCTGTCGGCGGTCGAGCTGCGCGTGCTGCACCTGCCGCTCGTCTCGCCGTTCACCACGTCGTTCGGCACGGAGGACGTGCGCGAGGTCATCGTCGTGCGTGCGCTCACCGACGCCGGCGACGGCTGGGGCGAGGTCGTCACCCAGCACGCGCCGCTCTATTCGAGCGAGTACACCCACGGCGCGTGGGACGTGCTGCGCCGCTGGTTGATCCCCGCTCTCCTCGAGCGCCCCGCCGTCTCGGCCGAGGAGGTCGCGGGCGTGCTGTCGCCTTTCGTCGGCCACCGCATGGCGAAGGCGGGCCTGGAGACGGCCGTGCTCGACGCGGCGCTCCGCGCCGAGGGGCGCTCGCTCGCCGCTCATCTGGGCGCCGTGCACGATCGAGTGCCGTCGGGGGTCTCGGTCGGCATCCAGCGCGACCCGGCCGCGCTCGTCGACGCGGTCGGCGGTTACCTCGACGAGGGCTACGCGCGGATCAAGATCAAGATCAAACCGGGCCGCGACATCGACGACACCGCAGCCGTGCGCGAGGCCTTCGGGGCGATCCCGCTGCAGGTCGACGCCAACTCGGCCTACACGATCGCCGACGCCGAGCTGCTCGCCGATCTCGACCCCTTCGACCTGCTCCTCATCGAGCAGCCCCTGCAGGAAGACGACCTCGTCGATCACGCGACCCTCGCCCGTCGTCTTCGCACTCCGGTCTGCCTCGACGAATCGATCGTGTCGGCGAAGGCCGCGGCCGACGCGATCGCCCTGCGCGCCGCATCCGTCGTGAACATCAAGGCCGGCCGTGTCGGGGGCTACCTCGAGGCCGTCGCCATCCACGACCTCTGCCGGTCTGCGGGGCTCCCGGTGTGGTGCGGCGGCATGCTCGAAACGGGAATCGGCAGGGCCGCGAACGCGGCGCTCGCCGCCCTCCCCGGCTTCACGCTCCCCGGCGACGTGTCGGCGTCGTCGCGTTTCTACGCGCGTGACATCGTCACCGAACCGATCACGCTCGACGACGGCCACGTGCGCGTCCCCACCGGCGACGGCCTCGGCATCGAGATCGACCACGAGGCGCTGGAGCAGTTCACGGTGCACCGGGAGACGATCGCCCGGTGAGACGACGCACCACCCGGCAGCGCGGCGCTGCCCTCCTCGCGGGAGCCCTCGCGATGCTCGCGCTCGCGGGCTGCGCCGAAGCCCCGCACCCCTCGCCGTCGGCGACGGCCCTCCCGATCGGGATCACCGCCTCGGTCGTGCAGCTGGCCGGCGACGTCGCCACGCGTCAGGCGCAGGTGCAGATCCACAACGCGGCCGACGACGCCCTCGTCATCGGCAAGGTCGAGCTCGAGGACGACCGGCTCGACGGGCTCGCCGAGCGGGTCGTCGCCGGCGAGACCGACATCGCCCCCGGGCGTACGGTCGACATCCGCGTGCAACTGCCGGCGGTGAACTGCGACGCGGCCGACGAGGGCACCACGATGCTCGAGGTGAAGTTCACGCTCGGTGCCGCCGACTCCATCGCGCGCATGGCCGTCGCGGACTCGCTCGGGTTTCTCTCCGACCTCCACCGACGCGAGTGCTCGACCGGCTGAGCGCGATCCCGCCCCGGAACTAAGATGGGGGAGGCGGCCAGTCGGCTGCTGAACCCCCGCGTCGCATTCGACCCCTGGAGCCACCGTGGCCGAACAGTCCCGCCTTGATAAGGTCATCGCCCTCGCCCGCCACCGCGGGTTCGTCTTCCAGGCGGGCGAGATCTACGGCGGTTCTCGCTCGGCGTGGGACTACGGCCCGCTCGGCACCGAGCTCAAGGAGAACATCCGCCGCCAGTGGTGGCAGACGTTCGTGCGCGGGCGCGGCGACATGGTGGGCCTGGACTCCTCGATCATCCTGCCCAAGCGCGTGTGGGAGGCGTCCGGCCACGTCGCGACCTTCACCGACCCGCTCGTGGAGTGCCTGCACTGCCACAAGCGCTTCCGCGCCGACACGCTCATCGAGGACTTCGAAGCGCGCAAGGGCCGTGCCGCCGAGAACGGCCTGCTCGACGTGCCGTGCCCCAACTGCGGCACGAAGGGGCAGTACACCGAGCCGCGCTCCTTCTCGGGCCTGGTGAAGACCTACCTCGGCGTCGTCGACGACGAGAGCGGTCTCTTCTACCTGCGTCCCGAGACCGCGCAGGGCATCTTCGTCAACTTCACCAACGTGCTCACCGCGTCGCGCAAGAAGCCCCCGTTCGGCATCGGCCAGGTCGGCAAGGCGTTCCGCAACGAGATCACCCCCGGCAACTTCATCTTCCGCACCCGCGAGTTCGAGCAGATGGAGATCGAGTACTTCGCCGCTCCCGACGAAGCGCAGGAGTGGTTCGACCACTGGGTCGAAGCCTGCTGGAACTGGTTCATCGACCTCGGCGTCGACGCCGACAACATGCGCCGCTTCGACGTGCCCGAAGACGACCGCGCGCACTACTCGGCCGGAACCATCGACGTCGAGTACCGCTTCGGCTTCCCGGGCAAGGAGTGGGGCGAGCTCATGGGCGTCGCCAACCGCACCGACTACGACCTCACGAGCCACTCCGAAGCATCCGGTGCGAAGCTCACGTTCTTCGACCAGACGAGCGGAACCACCTACACCCCGTACGTGATCGAGCCCTCGTTCGGACTCACCCGCGCGATGATGGCCTTCCTCGTCGACGCCTACCGCGAAGAAGAGGTGCCGAACGCCAAGGGCGGCACCGACACCCGCACGGTGCTCAAGCTCGACCCGCGCCTCGCGCCCGTCAAGGTCGGCGTGCTGCCGCTGTCGCGCAACGAGCGTCTGTCGCCGCTGGCCCGCGAGGTCGCCGACGACCTGCGCTCGGAGTGGAACGTCGACTTCGACGACGCCGGCGCAATCGGCCGTCGCTACCGTCGCCAGGACGAGATCGGCACCCCGTTCTGCGTCACGATCGACTTCGACTCGCTCGACGACCGCGCCGTCACCGTTCGCGACCGCGACACCATGTCGCAGGAGCGCGTGCCGCTCGACGCTCTGCACGGCTACCTCGCCGAGCGCCTCCGCGGCGCGTAAGCGCCCGCACGACGGTTCGAGCGTAGGAGACGCCCTCGGCGTAGGCCGATCCCGTGCGGATCGTCCTACGCCGGGCCCTGCTCCTACGCCGACTTCTCTTTCGCGGCGGCCTTCATCGCGCGCTTGTGCTCGCGCACCTTCGTGAGCGAGTCGGGGCTGGTGATGTCGGCGACGGAGCGGAACGACCCTTCCTCGCCGTAGGGGGCGGATGCTTCGCGCCACCCCTCGCCCGTGAAACCTCGCTGCTTGCCGAGGAGGGCGAGGAAGATCTTCGCCTTCTGCTCGCCGAAGCCGGGGAGGGCCTTGAGCCGCTTCAGCACCTCGGCGCCGGTCGGCTCGTCCCGTGTCCAGATCGCGGCGGCGTCGCCGTCCCAGTCCTGCTCCACCGCGGCCGACAGGGCCTGCACGCGACCCGCCATCGACCCGGGGTAGCGATGCACCGCCGGTGCGGTCTTGAAGGCCTCGGCGAAGGCGTCGGCGTCGTAGTGGGCCAGCGTGGATGCGTCGAGCGACCCGACGCGCTCGCGCACCTTGAGCGGCCCCGCGAACGCGGTCTCCATCGCGACCTGCTGGTCGAGCAGCATCCCGATCAGCAGCGCCAGGGGGTCGCTCGAGAGCAGGTCGTCGGCGGCGGGGTCGTCGGTGATGTGCAGCGTCATGCCTCCAGTGTGCCGCAGGGCTCCCGCCCGGAAACCGCGAGACTTCACCCCCGATACGAGACGTCACGCGGCGCGCGCAGTCTCGCGCACGGGATGGAGTCTCGCCGACAGCGCGGTGACAGCGGCGGTTCGACGACGACGGCGCCGTGACAGCGCCCCCGACGCACCCTGGTCTCAGCCCACAGAAAGGCAGACAACCCATGAGCTCATCCGCTCCCTCGGGGCGCGTCCCCGCCGTCCGCGCCGAAGGCCTGGTGAAGACCTTCGGCACCAACCGCGCCGTCGACGGGGTCGACCTGATCGTCGACGCCGGCACGGTCTACGGTGTGCTCGGCCCCAACGGCGCCGGCAAGACCACCACCATCGGCATGCTGGCGACGCTGCTGCGTCCCGACGCGGGCCGCGCCGAGATCTTCGGGCGCGACGTCGTGCGCGAGGCGCAGGTCGTGCGCCAGCTCATCGGCCTCACGGGGCAGTTCGCCTCCGTCGACGAGACCCTGTCGGCCACCGAGAACCTCATCATCTTCGGGCGCCTGCTCGGGCTGTCGCGGGTCGACTCCCGTCGGAAGGCGGGGGAGCTGCTCGAGGAGTTCGGGCTCACCGAGGCCGCTCGTCGTCCGCTGGCGAAGTTCTCGGGAGGGATGCGGCGCCGCCTCGACCTCGCGGCGTCGCTCATCGCCCAGCCGCCGCTGATCTTCCTCGACGAGCCCACGACGGGCCTCGACCCCCGTACGCGTGGGCAGATGTGGGACACGATCCGCCGGCTCGTCGCCAACGGCTCGACCGTGCTCCTCACCACGCAGTACCTCGACGAGGCCGACCAGCTCGCCGACCGTATCGCCGTCATCGACCGCGGTCGGGTCGTCGCCGAGGGAACGGCGCCCGAGCTGAAGGCCTCGGTCGGGCAGGCCTCTCTCGTGCTCCGCCTGCGCGACGGCGCCGAGCTGGCCCTGGCTCGAGAGACGGTCGACCGGGTGCTGGGCGCGTCGGCGATCGTCTCTCCGGAGGCGGCCCGACTCACCGTGCCGATGAGCGACCCCGACCGGGTGACCGACCTGCTCCTGGCCTTCCGGGAGGGCGGGGTGCACCTGAGCGAGTTCAGCGTTCAGCAACCGACCCTCGACGAGGTCTTCCTCACGCTGACCGGCACGGGGCCGTCGTCCGACGCGGATGCCGCGGACATCCCCGATCTCGAAGGAGCACGCGCATGAGCACCCTGACCGCACCCCTCACACCGGTCGCCGATCGCGACCTCCGCAATCACGCGGGCGTCGCGCAGACCGTGCAGAACACGTTGACGATGGCGTGGCGAGGACTGCTCAAGATCCGCCGGACCCCCGAGCAGCTCATCGACGTGACGGTGCAGCCGATCCTGTTCACGCTGATGTTCACCTACATCTTCGGCGGCGCGATCGCCGGCGACGTGCAGAGCTACCTGCCGATCATCATCCCCGGCATCCTCGTGCAGACGGTCATCACCACGTCGGTCGTGACGGGCGTGCAGCTGCGCGAAGACATGGACAAGGGGGTGTTCGACAGGTTCAGATCGCTGCCGATCGCCCGCATCGCTCCGCTGTCGGGAGCCCTCCTGGCCGATACGGTGCGCTACGCGATCGCCACCACGCTCACCTTCACGATGGGCTTCATCATGGGCTTCCGTCCGGCCGGTGGCTTCGGCGCCGTGGTCGCCGCGGGCGTCCTGGTCGTGGTCTGCTCGTGGGCGGTCAGCTGGATCTTCGCGTTCTTCGGGGTGGTGGCGCGGACCGCCTCGAGCGTGCAGGGGGTGTCGCTGGTGATCCTGTTCCCGCTGACGTTCCTCTCCAACGCCTTCGTCCCCGCCGACACGATGCCCGGGTGGCTGCAGTGGTTCGTCGACATCAACCCCGTCTCGCACCTGGTGACGGCGGTCCGTGATCTCGTCAACAACGGCACCGTCGGATCCGACGTGGTGATCACCTTGATCGGCGCGGCCGTGATCGTCGCGGTGTTCGCACCGTTGACGGTGCGCACCTACATGCGCAAGGCCTAGACCGCGTCGTCGTCCAGCAGGGCGGCGAGCCGGATGAATTCGGCCGCGGCGTCGGGGACGGGTTCCTCTGGCGCCGCGGCCATCCGCGCGACCAGGCGGGTGCGGTACGGGTCGTGCTCGTCGGCGCTCCCGCGCAACGCCGAGGCCGTCGCGAGGGCGCGGCGGGCCGCCGCATCCTGACCCGTCTCGACCAGCCAGCCGGCCAGCGACAGCGCGACGTCGGCCATGATGGGCTGGTCGCCGCTGCGGATCGCGACGGGCACGGCGTCGCGCAGCGCCGCGCGTGCCTCGTCGGTGCGGTGCAGCAGCGTGAGAGCCTGGGCGCGCTTCGATCCCCACCAGGCCGTCAGCTGCGACGGGAACCCCGCCGGAAGGCCCCGGTCTAGCACGGCGAGCTCACGCAACGCCGCCTCCGCGTCTCCCGCCGCGATCTCGACGAGCGCCCGGCTCATCCGCACCTGCACCAGGGCGCGCTCCGAGCCGTCCTGCCGGGCGAAGTCGTCGAGCTCGTCGACCCGAGATCGGGCGTCATCGACGCGGCCCAGGCGAACGAGCAGTCCGACGGTCTGAGACCGCTGCTGCACCGCGTCGCTGGCCGACGTGAGGCCGGAGAAGACGTCGGTCGACCGGTCGGCGATCTCGAGGGCCTCCTCCAGACGGCCCTCCAGCATGAGCCACTCCGACTGCAGTTGCCCGGCGAACGCGATGCCCCACGGGTCGCCGATCTCGCTGAACGTGCGCAGCGCCAGCGCACTCTGCGCACCGAGCGTCTCGACGTCACCGGAGTTCGCCGCCGCCCCCGCGCGGAGCACGCCGAGGAACGCCCGCGTCCACGGCGGGAGGTGATCGGTCGGCCCCTCGGCGAAGGTGACTCCGTGCGACCAGCTCAGGTCGCGGCCGAGGTTGGACATCGCCTCGGCGATGCCGCGCAGAAGTGCGGGGAGCGCGGCGGCCAGCTCGGACGGATGCTGCGCCGAGGCCGCGGCGATCTCGGCCGCACGCTCGTCGTAGCGCGGTACGTCGCCACGCCCGCCCGCGGTCGGTGCCAGCACGGCGCTGTCCATCACGAGAGAGAACGAGTCGGCGAGGAGCCCGACGCCGGCCACGACGACCTCGGGCTCGGAGTCGAGCGCTCCGCCCGTCGCGGCGAAGACCGCGGCGTTCCCGGCGAGATCGGCGGTGCGTTCGCGAAGGATCCACGGCCAGAGCATCGCCCGCACGAGGCGGACCCCGGTGGAGCGCCTCGCGGTCTCCGCGCAGAAGCGCAGCGCGCTCGACAGGTTCTCCTCGTTGGTGTCGAACCACGCCAGGCCCGCCCGCACCTGCGGGCCGCGGAGCGTCGCGTCGCGGGCGGAGGCGAGTTCGGCCATCGACTCCGCCTGCGACGCACGGAACCGGTCGTCGAGTCCCTCGGCGCGGAGGCGCTCGAGACCGTATTCGCGCACCGTTTCGAGCATCCGGAAGCGTCCGTGCCGCCGGCTCAGGAGCGATCGGTCGACCAGCTCGTCGAAGGCCGACGCGGGGAGGTCGTACCGCGCGCCGATCACCGCAGCATCCGTCGCCGCAATCCCGTCGGGGAAGACGGCCGCCGCGAGGAGCGCGGTGCGTTCGGTGGGGGTCAGGGTGTCCCAGCTCCAGTCGATGAGCGCCCGGAGCGTCTGATGGCGGGGCGCCGTCGCGCGAGGACCCGCCGCGAGCAGGCGGAATCGGTCGTCGAGGCCCGCCGCGATCTCGATCACCGACAGCGTGCGGGTCTTCGCCGCGGCCAGCTCCACGGCCAACGGCAGCCCGTCCAGTCGGCGGACGATCCCCTCGATCGTCGCCGCATCGGCGGGATCGGGCACCGACCCGGAGGCCGCGCGCGCCCGGAGGCCGAACAGCTCGACCGCGTCGGGGAGGGGGAGCGGACCCAGGTCGACGAACGCTTCGCCCGGCACGCCGAGGGGTTCGCGGCTGGTGGCGAGCACGCGCGATTCGGGTAGAGCCTGCAGTACGTCCACTGCGACCTCGGCGGCCTCGCGCGAGACGTGCTCGCAGTTGTCGAGCACGATCAGCACGCGGCGCCCGGTGAGCGCCTCGACGACGCCGTCGCGCACCCCGATGGGGGTGCTCGTCGCATCGGGGAGGCGCACGCTGCGCCCGACGGCGCCGGCGAGCGCGCTCCATACGTCGCCCGCGGCGACGGGGGCGAGTTCGACGATGATCGCGCCGGCGCGGAGGCGGGCCGTCTCGAACGCGAGCGTGGTCTTGCCCGCTCCGCCTGGGCCGACGACCGTGACCAGACGCTCGGAGGCGAGCTGCTGCTCGATGAGGGCGAGCTCGGCCTCCCTCCCGACCAGACTCGTGATGGCCGCCGGCACGGTGCTCTCGCGGAAGACGTCGCCGGCGCTCTCGCGCACGACGTCGTCGGCGACGACGGTTCGCGCTCCGGCCAGCCGCTCGGCGTGGGCTCGGTCCTCGAGCAGATCGCGCACCAGCCAGTCGAAGCCGTCGCCGGGGGTCCACGGGTCGCCGTTCCACAGCGACAGCGCTTCGCGGGCGAGAGACGCGGCGTCTCCGGGGTCGGCAGCGGTGCGGGCGCGGGCCACGAGGTCGGCGAAGCGGGTGATGTCGATGTCCTCGCGCGAGAAGGCGAGGCGGTAGCCGCCGGGCGCGGCGACGAGGGCGTCCTGCGGCAGCGCGCGCCGCAGGCGGGAGGCCAAGGAGTGCAGCGAGGCGCGGGGGTCGGTCGGGGGGTCCTGGCCCCAGATGTCCTCCGTCAGGGCGCGGTAGCCCACGGTCGTCGCGGTGTCGACGGCGAGGCGGAGAAGCAGTGCCTGCTGGCCGCGACCGGCGACGACCGCTGATCCGTCCCCCGCGACGAGTCCCCCGAAGAACCGCAGCTTCACGCTCTCACCCTAGGCCCGCCGAGCGGGGTGCCGAGATGTGCCGGCCGGCCCCGCCCGTGCCCGCACGTCCGCCAGACCGCAACCGCGCGCCGAGACCCGGGGTGAATGTCGCGGTCTCGTCGGCGCGAAGCGGTCTCCCGGTCAGGGACGGGTCCGTCAGGGGCGGGGGCGACGCGTCAGGCGACGCCGGGCTCGGCGTCGGCTGCGGTCGCCTCGGGCTCGGCGACCTCCAGGCCGTAGAGCGTCGAGAGCGCGGTGATGTAGTCGTCGGCGCGTCCGTCTTCGGCGAGCTGGTGCGCGCGCGAGGTGGGGGTGTGCAGCAGCACGCCGACGAGGTGGCGGAGGGCCTGCTCGGTGCGGCCGTCGTCGTCGCCGCGGGCGCGGGCACGCGAGATCTCCGACTCCATGAGTCCGAAGATGTGCGTGCGCAGGGCGACGACCGCCGGTGTGATGCTCTTTCGCTCGCCGACGGTGGCGAACCGGCGGGCGGCGTCGCGCACGACCTGGCGCGCCGCATCCGTCGCCTGCAGCTCGTCGAGGGGAGCGTGAATGCGGATCGTCTCGAGGTCGAGCAGGTCGACGCCGGCGACGCCCGCCACATCGGGGTCGACGTTGCGCGGCAGGCCGAGGTCGATGACGAGGCGGCGGTCGGGGGTCGCGATGGGGCAGGCGGATGCTGCGGGCTGGCCCTCGATCGCGGTGTCGTACGCGCCGCGGCCGGCGGCGAACGTGGCCGCGCTGAGCACGTGGTGCTCGGCGCTCGTGCACGTGATGATGAGGTCGGCGTGGGTGACGGCCGACGGGAAACGCTCGGGTGCGACGGCGCGGATGCCGTGCTTCGCGGCGAACGGGGTCGCGCGACCCGAGGGGGAGTGCACCGAGATGTCGTCGGCGCCGTGGTCGCGGAGCGCGGCGAGAGTGACCGCCGCGTACGAGCCCGTGCCGATGAGCAGCACCCGCAGCTTCGACCAGTCGGTGATGCGGCTGTCGGCCAGGTCGAGGGCGAGTCGCACCAGCGAGCGCCCGGCACGGCCGATGGCGGTGGCGTTCTTCACTCCGCGCTGGGCTTCCGAAGCCCTCTGGAACAGGCGCTCGAGCTCGGCCGAGGTCGTGCCGAGACGGCGCGATTCGGTGAGAGCGCGACGCACCTGGCCGGCGATCTCTCCTTCGCCGACGACGACGGATTCGAGGCCCGACGCGACGGCGAACAGGTGCTCGGCGACCTCGTCGCCGCCCATGAGGCGGTACGAGCCGTCGAGTTCGGACGCGGGCACACCGGTCGCGGCCTCGATCGCCGAGAGGGTGGCCTCGAGCCCGACGGCGCCCGACGCGGTGAGCGGCTCGTCCATGTCGACGTACGCCTCGAAGCGGTTGCAGGTGGCCACGACCACCGCTCCCTGCACGCACTCCGCGTGCGCCGCGATCAGCGGGGCGACGGGTGTGGAGGGGACGCTGAGGCGCTCGAGGAGATCGAAGGACGCGGTCTTGTGACTCGCGCTGACGCACAGCAGCACGTCGTCGATTCTACCCACCGCGTCGGCGGGGGCGGCTGCGAGCGCCGAGGTGTCTCGACGACGAGACATCCGAGGGCGCCCGTGGGCGGTGGGCGCCCAGGCGCCGGTGGAAGAATGGCTGCCATGGCAACACCTGACGCACCCCTGCTGCGCGCGCTGCGCGGCGACCGCCCCGACCGGCCGCCGGTGTGGTTCATGCGGCAGGCGGGGCGCTCCCTCCCCGAGTACCGCGAACTGCGTGTCGGGACGCGGATGCTGGACGCCTGCCTCACCCCGGATCTGGCCGCAGAGATCACGCTGCAGCCGGTGCGTCGGCACGGCGTCGACGCCGGCATCTTCTTCAGCGACATCGTCGTGCCGCTGCGCCTGGCCGGGATCGACGTCGAGATCGAGCCCGGCCGCGGGCCGGTCTTCGCCGACCCGGTGCGCTCGGCCGACGACGTCGCGCGCATCACCGCCATCGACCCCGCCGAGGTCGCAGCCGCGGCCGCGCCGGTGCGCGAGGCCGTCGGCATCGTCACGGCGGAGCTCGGCGACAAGCCCCTCATCGGCTTCGCCGGGGCGCCCTTCACCCTCGCCGCCTACCTCGTCGAGGGCGGCCCCTCGAAAGAGCACCTTCGCGCCCGCGGCATGATGCACGCCGACCCCGACGCCTGGCACCGGCTCGCCGGGTGGCTCTCGGGCGTCTCGCGCGCGTTCCTCGACGCCCAGATCGACGGCGGTGCCTCGGCGGTGCAGCTGTTCGACTCGTGGGCGGGCTCGCTGTCGCGCTCCGACTACCTCGAGTTCGTGGCGCCGCACTCCGCCGCCGCGCTCGAGGGCATCGCCGTGCCGCGCATCCACTTCGGTGTCGGAACCGGCGGCATCCTCGACGACATGCGCCTCGGCGGGCTCGCCGACGCCGTCGGCGTCGACTGGCGCACCCCCCTCGACGCGGCGGCCGCCGTGCTCGGACCCGACACCACCGTGCAGGGGAACATCGACCCCGCGCTCCTCGGCGCCCCGTGGCCGGTCCTCGCCGCGCACGTCGACGACGTCATCGCCCGGGGCCGCGCCGCCCGCGCCCACGTGTTGAACCTCGGCCACGGTGTACCCCCCGACGCCGACCCCGGCGTGCTCACGAGAATCGTCGAGCGCGCCCACGGGCTCGACGCGTGAGCGAGCCGCTCGACCGGCTCGCCGCTCACGCGGCCGAGTCGCACGCGGTGGTCGTCGGCGGCGGAATGGCAGGACTCACCGCCGCGCTCGAGTTCGCCAAGGTCGGGTTGCGGGTCACCGTGCTCGAGGCGGGCGACCGTTTCGGTGGTGTCTTGAGGTCGGCCGAGGTCGGCGGGTTCACCCTCGACGTCGGCGCGGAGAGCTACGCGACCCGGGGCGGCACGGTGCGCGCGCTCGTCGACGACCTCGGCCTGGGCGACGCGGTCACGACCCCGAACCCGGCGGGGGCGTGGGTCGCCGGACTGCCCGGCGGTGCGGCCGCACCCCTGCCGCGCGGCGGGGTGCTCGGCATCCCCGGCAACCCGTGGTCGCCCGAGGTGCGTCGCATCATCGGCCGCCGCGGGGTGTGGCGCGCTTTCGTCGACCGCATCCGCCCCCCGCTCACGATCGGGCACGAGCGGAGTCTGGGCGCGCTCGTGCGCTCGCGCATGGGCGAGCGCGTGCTCGATCGGCTCGTGGCACCGGTCATCGGCGGCGTCTACAGCGCCCGCCCCGATGACATCGACGTCGACATCGCCGCACCCGGGCTGAACGCCGCCCTCACCCGCACCGGCTCGCTCTCGGGCGCGGTCGCCGATCTCACCGCGGGCCGCACCACCGCCCCCGGCGGCGCCGTCGAGGGGATCGTGGGAGGCATGGGTCGCCTCGTCGATGCCCTCGTGGCACGGCTGGCCGACCTCGACGTCGAGCTGCGAACCGACGCCGAGGTGTCGGAGCTGCGCCGCGTCGCCGCGGAGCCGGGCACCGGGGCCGAGGAATGGAGCGTCGTCCTGAGCGACGGAACCGAGCTCGCCGCCGGGGCCGTCCTCGTCGCCCTGCCCGAGGCGTCGGCGCGACGGCTGCTCGCACCGCACGTTCCCGACCTCGACCCGGAGGCGGGGGAGTCGCCGGTCGTCGAGGTCGTGACTCTCGTCGTCGACGCGCCCGGCCTCGACCGTCACCCCCGTGGTTCGGGCGTGCTGGTCGTGCCCGGCGCGCGCGCCGCGAAGGCCCTCACGCACTCCACGGCGAAGTGGTCGTGGCTGGCGCAGCAGGCCGAGCCCGGTGTCCACGTCGTGCGCGTCTCGTTCGGCGCGCAGGGAGAGGAGCCCGCGACGGCGGGCCTGGACGACGCGGATGCGGCGCACCTGGCTGTGGCGGAAGCATCCGCTCTTCTCGGTGTCGCCCTCGAACCTGCGCACCTGCGAGCGGCGCGGCGGGAGCGCTACACACAGTCGCAGCCGGGGGCCTTCATCGGGCGTGCGGAGCGCACCCGCGATTCGCGCGACGTGATCCGAGCCGTCTCGGGGATCGGCGCGGCGGGAGCCTGGTTGGCGGGCACCGGCCTTGCCCAGGTGGTGCCCGACGCGCAGCAGGAGGCCGATCGTCTGCGCAGCGCGCTGCTCTGGAACGGCGGAACACCGCTCTAGTGGCGCAGTGCCCCGCGGGCCGTGGGATGTCAAGGGTGGATGCCTCTGACGGAATATCTGGCTAGCCTGGGACCCAGACAACAGGCTCCACCGAGCGTGAGGAGGCCCTTATGAAGGGCAAAGCAGGACTCGTTATCGGCCTTGCGGCCGGATATGTGCTCGGCACGCGTGCCGGGCGTGAGCGTTACGAACAGATCAAGACCCAGGCGATCAAGGTCTGGGAACTCGACCCCGTGCAGACGCAGGTGACCCGTGTTCAGGCTTTCGGCGCCAGCGCTCTGAAGGCCGTGCCCAGCGCACTGTGGAACGGCGCGAAGAAGGTCACGCACGCCGCATCCGAGTCGGGAACCGCTCAGGAGCGCGCCCAGCGCGCGGGTTCCGCGGCGAAGTCGTCGGCCAAGAAGGTCGCCGACGCCGTCGAGGAATCGGTCGACGACGCCAAGAAGGCGGCTCCCTCGACCTCCACCACGAGTTCGCGGTCGACCTCGAAGCCCGCCGCATCCTCCGGGAGCTGAGGTGACCACGCCCCGCGGATTCCGCGATCGCGCGGACGACAGCCTCTTCACCCTCCTGGGCGACATCCCCGAACTCGTCCGCAACCTGGTCGTCGCCGAGATCAACGCCGCCAAGGCGTGGCTGTCGAAGACGGCGAAAGACGCCGGTATCGGCGCCGGGTGGTTCGTCGGCGCCCTGTTCGTGCTCTTCTGGTCGCTGCCGGTGTTCTTCGCGTTCGTCATCGCCGGGCTGTCGTCGTGGTGGCCGGTGTGGCTCTCGGCGCTCGTCGTCTTCGGCGGCATGCTCGTCATCGTCGCCGTCCTGGCGCTGCTCGGCATCCTGCGTTTCCGCAAGCTGAGCAAGCGCACCAACCCCGGCTCGGCCGTGGCCGAAGACATCCGGATCGTCAAGGAGGCCGGCGATGAGCGTTGATCGTTCCCCTGTTCCCGTACCCCGCACCGGCGTCGCCCTGGGTCTGACCGACCCGGTCGAGAGCGCCCGCGCCGAGCTCAAGGCCGCCCTGGCCGCGATCGAGATCAAGGCCAACGTGCCGCGTCGGCTCGAGCACGGTGTGACCCGCGTGACGGCCAAGGCGCGCGACTTCCGGCGGAAGAACCCCGCCGGAGCCGCCGCAGCGGTCGTCGGTGTCGCGGTCGCCGTCGGCGGCATCGTCTGGTTCGCCGTCCGCACCTACGCCCGCTGAGGCCCTCCGGCGCCGTTCCCGTGAGGGCGATGACCGTATTCGCGCCCGAGCGGCGCCGGTAGCTCGTCGTCGACAGGTTCCGGCCATCGGCGTTTGGCGCGCTCGGCACGCAGAGAGAGACTGGAATCATGCCCGATGACTCCGCAGCATCCGCCTTCACCCTGTGGGCGGTCTTCCGCCGTGACCCCCACAATCCCGTCGGCGAGGCCGACAGCACCGAGCTGGCCGACATCGTCGCGCTGATCGAGCAGGGCGGGGCGGTCACCGTCCGCGGCTTCTACGACGTCAGCGGTCTGCGAGCCGACGCCGACCTGATGGTGTGGCTGCACGGCCCCGACGCGGAGTCGCTGCAGCGGGCGCTGCGCCGGCTTCGCCGCACCGAGCTGCTGCGCACCCTGCTGCCGACGTGGAACGCCATGGGCGTGCACCGCGACGCCGAGTTCAACCGTTCGCACGTGCCCGGTTTCCTGCGAGGCGAGCACGCGCGCGAGTGGTTGTGCCTCTACCCGTTCGTGCGCAGCTACGAGTGGTACCTCCTCCCCGAGGAGGAGCGCCGCGCGATGCTCATGGATCACGGACGCAAGGGCGCCGCTTTCACGGGCGTCATCGCGAACACCGTCGCGTCGTTCGCGCTGGGCGACTACGAGTGGCTGCTCCCGATGGAGGCCGACGAGCTCACCGACCTCGTCGACATGATGCGAGAGCTGCGCTACACCGAGGCGCGCCGGCACGTGCGCGAAGAGGTGCCCTTCTACACCGGGCGTCTGCTCGACCTCGCCGAGATCCCCGAGGTTCTGCAGTGAGTCGGGCGCGATGAGCGCGCCCCTCCGCCTCGGCACCCGACGCAGCGCGCTGGCCCTCGCCCAATCGCAGCAGCTCGCCGACGCGCTGACCCGCACCTCCGGCCGCGAGGTGCTGCTCGTGCCGATCGTCGCCGAGGGCGACATCAACCGTGCGTCGCTGTCGCAGCTGGGCGGGCGCGGCGTCTTCGCGAACGGCCTGCGCGAGGCGCTCGCCGCGGGCGAGTGCGACCTGCTCGTCCACTCGCTCAAAGATCTGCCGACGGCGCAGCCCGAGGGTCTCGTGATCGCCGCCACTCCGGCCCGTGAAGACGCCAGGGACATCGTCATCACCCGAGACGGCACGCCGCTGTCCGAACTCCCCCAGGGGGCGGTCGTCGGCACCGGGTCGCCCCGCCGCATCGCGCAGGTGCTGCGGCGCAACCATCGCGTGCAGGTGCGCGACCTGCGCGGCAACGTCGACTCGCGGCTGTCGCGCGTGCGCGACGGCGATCTCGACGCCGTGGTGCTCGCCGCCGCCGGTCTGTCGAGGCTCGGCGGAGACCTCGGCGGGCTCGTCGCCGAGCCCATGGGCCTCGAGGAGTGGCCGACCGCACCGGGACAGGGATCGCTCGCCGTCGAAACGCGGACGGACGCCGCATCCGACCTGCTCGATGCGCTCGGGCGACTCGACGATCTGCAGACCCGGATCGAGATCACGGCGGAGCGCGCGGTGCTCGCCACCCTCGACGCCGGATGCCACGCACCGGTCGGCGCCCACGCCTCCGTCTCGGACGGCGATCTGCGGATCCGCGCTCTCGTCTACGCCCTCGACGGGGCGCACCGCATCGGAATGGACCGAACCGTCCGCCTCGAGCCGGGGTATGCTCGGACAGCAGGCAGCGGCGATGGTGCGATTGCTGCCGATGGCGCGGACCCGATCGCGCGAGCTGCGCGCACCGGGGAAGATGTCGCACATCGGTTGCTCGAACGTGGGGCGGCCGATCTTGTCCCACGAGAGTCGACCCCATGAATTCCAGCCCACGGCATACCCCGACGCCCGACCGGCCCCTGGCCGGCTGGCGCGTCCTCGTGCCGCGGGGCGGCCCCTGGGGCGACGGTGTCGCCGCGACCCTGCGCAACCAGGGAGCGACCCCCGTCATCGCGCCGCTGATCAACTTCGCACCGACGAACGATCAGGCCTCGCTCGAAGCCGCCCTCAGTGATCTCGCGGCCGGGGCGTTCGACTGGCTGACCGTGACCAGTGCGACGACGGTCGACGTGCTCTACGCCTATCGCGCCGTGCTCCCCGCGACGACCAAGGTCGCCGCGGTCGGCGAGACGACCGCCGCCGCCCTCCAGGCCGCCGGCTATCGCGTCGACCTCGTGCCCGAGCGCGACAACTCCGCCGCGGGCATGGCCGAGCAGATGATCTCCCTCGAACGCGACTCCCGTCGGGTGCTGGCGCTGCGCAGCGAGATCGCCAAACCGGTGCTCACGCGCATGCTGATCGAGGCCGGACACGACGTGCGCAGCGTCGTGGCCTACCGCACGGTCGGCGTCCCCGTCACCGACAAGATCGCCCGCGATGTGACCTCCGGCCGTATCAACGCGATCCTCGTCACGAGCGGATCGGTCGCAGAGCAGGTGCAGGCCCAGTTCCCCCGCATCCCCGAGTCCACCGTCATCGCCGCGATCGGCCCGCGCACCGCGAAGGACGCCCGTCGCGCCGGGCTCGCCGTCGACGTGATCGCCGAGCAGCAGACCGTCGACTCCCTCATCGCCTCGGTCGCGCGCTTCCCCCTCCCGCACTCGGCCGACGAGTTCACGCCATGAGCTTTCCGCAGCACCGGCCGCGGAGGCTGCGACAGTCACCCGCCATCCGCCGTCTCGTGCGAGAGACCCACCTCGCCCCGTCGCAGCTCGTGCTGCCGATGTTCGTGCGCGAGGGCATCACCGAGCCGTCGCCCATCTCGTCGATGCCCGGGGTCGTGCAGCACTCGCTCGACTCGCTCCGCCGCGCGGCGACGGATGCTGCGGGCGCCGGCGTCGGCGGGCTCATGCTCTTCGGCGTGCCCGCGGTGCGCGACGCCCGGGGATCCGGAGCCGACGACCCCCGCGGCATCCTGAACGTCGCGACCGAGGCGCTCGTCGCCGAGGTCGGCGATGCGCTCGTGGTGCAGACCGACCTCTGCCTCGACGAGTTCACCGATCACGGGCACTGCGGCGTGCTCGATGCGAAGGGCCGGGTCGACAACGACGCGACCCTCGAGCGGTACGCGTCGATGGCACTCGCGCAGGCGCGGGCGGGCTCCGCCCTGCTGGGACTGTCGGGCATGATGGACGGCCAGACCGCTCACGTGCGCGCCGCCCTCGACGCCGAGGGCTTCACCGACACGATGATCCTCGCCTACTCGGCGAAGTACGCGGGGGCCTTCTACGGCCCGTTCCGCGAGGCGGTCGACTCGCAGCTCGTCGGCGATCGCCGCACCTACCAGCTCGACCCCGCCAACGGCCGCGAGGGCGTGCGCGAGGCGCTGCTCGACGCCGAAGAGGGCGCCGACATCGTCATGGTCAAGCCCGCGATGCCCTACCTCGACGTGCTCGCCGAGGTGCGGGCCTCGGTCGACATCCCCGTCTGGGCGTACCAGGTGTCGGGCGAGTACGCCATGATCGAGGCCGCCGCAGCGCACGGGTGGATCGACCGTCGCCGTGCGATCGAAGAGAGCCTGCTCGGCATCCGGCGTGCCGGCGCCGACGCGATCCTCACGTACTGGGCCGTCGAAGCGGCCCGCTGGCTGCGCGACACCCCCTGAGCCTCCTTCGCCGTTCAGAACCCAGGAAGAACACGCGTTCTGGGTGGGCGGGGCGACGAAATGACTCTTTCCTCCTGGATTTCGAACGGAGACCCGAATGACCGATCGCAATGACGAGCTCTTCGACCGCGCGCGCGAGGTGATCCCGGGCGGGGTGAACTCGCCCGTGCGCGCCTACGGGTCGGTCGGCGGCACGCCGCGGTTCCTCGCTTCGGCGCGCGGTGCGACGGTGACGGATGCTGCGGGACGCGAGTTCGTCGACCTCGTGGCCTCCTGGGGTCCCGCCCTGCTGGGTCACGCGCACCCCGAGATCGTGGAGGCCGTGCAGACCGCGGCCGCCCGCGGGCTCTCGTTCGGCGCGCCGACCGGCGCGGAGGTGGAGCTCGCCTCCCTCATCGCCGAGCGGGTAGCCGTCGGCGATGCGAAGCCGGTCGAGAAGGTGCGGCTGGTCTCGACGGGCACCGAGGCGACGATGACCGCGATCCGCCTCGCGCGCGGTGTCACGGGCCGCGACCTCCTCATCAAGTTCGCCGGGCACTACCACGGCCACTCCGACGGACTGCTGGCCGCCGCGGGCTCCGGCGTGGCGACGCTCGCCCTGCCTGGATCGGCCGGTGTCCCCGGCCCGATCGCGGCGCAGACGCTCGTGCTGCCCTACAACGACCTCGACGCGGTGCGCGAGGCCTTCGCGCTGCACGGCGACCGGATCGCGGCCGTCATCGTCGAGGCGGCGGCGGCGAACATGGGCGTCGTCGCTCCGCTTCCCGGCTACAACGCCGCGCTCGCAGACATCGCCCACGACAACGGCGCGCTCCTCATCATCGACGAGGTGCTCACCGGCTTCCGCGTGCACCCCGCGGGGTACTGGGGCCTGCAGGCCGCGGCCGGCGAGGCCTTCACCCCCGATCTCTTCACCTTCGGCAAGGTCGTCGGAGGAGGGATGCCGCTGGCCGCTCTCGGCGGTCGCGCCGACGTCATGGACGCCCTCGCCCCGCTCGGCCCCGTCTACCAGGCGGGCACGCTCTCGGGGAACCCGCTGTCGGTCGCGGCCGGCATCGCGACCCTGCGCCTGGCCACCCCCGAGGTCTACGCCCGGGTCGACGCGGCAGCGGCCGTCGTCGCCGACGCGCTGTCGTCGGCACTCACCGCCGAGGGCGTCGTGCACGCCGTGCCCCGCGCGGGGTCGCTGTTCGGTGTCGCGTTCCTCCCCGACGCCCCCCGCGACTACGCCACAGCGCTGACGCAGGACGCCTGGCGATACCCCCCGTTCTTCCACGCGATGCTCGACGCGGGCGTCTCCCTCCCGCCGAGCGTCTACGAGGCATGGTTCCTCACCGCCGCGCACGACGAGGCAGCCCTCGAGCGCATCGTGGCGGCGCTTCCGGCCGCGGCCCGCGCCGCAGCATCCGCCCCTCAGCCTCCGCTGGGCTCGTGACCGGCGTCGTACCTTCGCCGAAGGTGCCCGTTCCCGCCGAACCAGGCCGAGTTTTCGACCACCCTCGGCAGAAGGCGGCACCTTCGGCGGCGGGCTCCCGATGACCCGCGTCGTCGTGCTCGCCGGCGGGGTCGGCGGGGCGAAGTTCACGCTCGGCGTGCGCGAGGCGCTCGCACGCCGCGGCGGGCCCGAGGCGACGGTCGTCGTCAACACCGGGGACGACCTGTGGCTCTCGGGCGTGCGGTTGCAGCCCGACATCGACTCGATCCTCTACGCCCTCGCCGGGGTCAACGACACCCAGCGCGGGTGGGGGCGTCAGGGCGACACCGAGCGCGTCAACGAGGAGCTCCAGGCGTGGGGTGCGGGCTGGCCGTGGTTCACCCTCGGCGACCTCGATCTCGGCACGCACCTCGCCCGCACGGGGTGGCTGCGCGACGGAGCGACCCCCGCGCAGGTCGTCGAGCGGCTGTCGGCCCGCTGGCCGCTCGGGGTGAGGATGCTGCCGATGACCGACGCCGAGGTCGACACCCGCGTGGTGCTCGAGGACGGCCGTGACCTGCATTTCCAGGAGTGGTGGACGCGTTATCGCGCCACCCTCGCCCCCGCCCGCTTCGACAACCCCGGGGTCGGGTCGGCCGTACCCGCGCCCGGCGTGACGGAGGCGATCGCCGCCGCCGACGTGGTGCTGATCGCGCCGTCGAACCCCGTGGTGTCGATCGGTCCGATCCTGCGGGTGCCGGGCATCCGCGAGGCTCTGGCCGCAGCATCCGCGCCCGTCGTGGGCGTCTCGCCGATCATCGGCGGCAGGGTGGTGCGCGGTATGGCCGACGTCTGCCTCGCCGCGATCGGCGTCGAGACCTCCGCCGCCGCCGTCGGAGCGCACTACGGCGCCCGGTCGAGGGGCGGCCTGCTCGACGCGTGGCTCGTCGCGACCGAAGACGCCGATGGCGCCGCGGCGGTCGAGGCCGCCGGTATCCGCCCTGTCGTCACCCCGCTGTGGATGAGCGACGTCGACGCGTCCGCCGCGATCGCAGCCTCTGCGCTCGCCGCCGCCGGCGCCTAACCCCCCCCCCCCCCGCGATCCCCCGCGACAACACGGCTTGCGCACGAGCGCACGAGCTCGGGCCGCGCCCGACCCGTGTGCTCGGGCCGAACTCGTGCGCTCAGTCGACCGGGGCTAGGCCGCAGACGACGACAGCACGGCGGTCGTGCGCTCGCCCAGACCCAGGGCGGATGCTGCGGCCAGCTGTTCGGCGGTGTCGACGTCACGGCGCAGGGTCGAGTCGGCGGGAAGGTCGAGGGGCGTGCAGCCCAGCAGCTTGTGGCGCGAGAAGGAGTCTTCGCCGAAGGCCGAGAGCCAGGTCGCGCCGGCCCGGGCGGTCACGAGCGTCGACCCCTCGCCCTCGGCATCGGCGACCACGCCGCGCTCCACGGCCTGCGCGGCCTCGAGAGCGGTGTCGAGGTCGAACGGACGCAGCGCCGGCAGGTCGCCGAGCAGGGCTGCACGCGGCACGTCGGATCCGGCGGCGGCCGCCCCGGTCGCGATCGCGGCGTCGAGCCCGCGGGTGTCGCCCTCGCGGACGACGTCGACCGTCCGCATCCGGCGAACGGCGGCCGCGATGTCGGCGTCCTCGGTCACGACGATCACGCGCTCGACCGCCGTCGCCGCCGCCGCGGCCGCGATGGTGTCGAGCGCGAGCGCGCGGGCCAGCGCCGCGCGGTCGGGCGCGGCATCCGACAGCCGGGACTTGCCGACGTCCGACGACTTCACCGGCACGATGACGACCCACCCGGAGCTTGCGTGTTCGGCCGGCGCGGGCGAGGAGCGCGGCGAGAAGCGGTCAGTCAGAGACATCACGACAATTCTGCCCGAGGGCGGGGCGAACGGGGACGGGCTTGCCGCGAACCCGCGAAGGGTTCAGTCGGCGAAGCGCGCGCGCAGGCGCGGCAGGATCTCGGCCCCGTACATGCGCAGGAACTCGGCCTGGTCGTGCCCCGGGTCGTGGAACACGAGGTGACGGAAGCCCAGCTCGACGTACCGCGCGATCTTCTCGACGTGCTCATCGGGGTCGGTCGAGACGATGAAGCGCGATGCCGTGCGCTCCAGCGGCAGCTCGGAGGCGAGCCGCTGCATCTCGAGCGGGTCGTGCACGTCGCGCTTCTCCTCGGGAGAGAGGGCGAGGGGCGCCCAGAAGCGGGTCTTCTCCATCGCGGTGTCGTGGTCGGGGTGGTACGAGACCTTGACCTCGATCATCGTGTCGATCGCGTCGGCCTCGCGTCCGGCCTTCTCCAGACCTTCGGCGAGAGCGGGCAGCAGCGTGTCGGTGTAGAGCGCCGGGTCTTTGCCGCTCGTGGTGATGTAGCCATCGGCGATGCGTCCGGCCAGGCGCGTGGCCGCCGGCCCTGACGCGCCGATGTAGATCGGCACGGTCTGGTCGGCCGGCGGGCGGTCGTAGATCGTGGCGTCCTTGACCGAGTAGTAGGTCCCCTCGTAGGTGACGCGCTCGTCGGCCCAGAGCTTCTCGATGAGGATGATCGCCTCCTTGAGGCGCTGGAACCGCTCGGGCGGCTCGGGCCACTCCAGTCCGAGGGTGACCTCGTTGAGCGCCTCACCCGTGCCCACCCCGAGGATGACCCGCCCCGGGTACATCACACCGAGGGTCGCGAAGGCCTGGGCGACGACGCCCGGGTGGTAGCGGAACGTGGGGGTGAGCACCGACGTGCCCATCACGATGGTCGACGTGCGGGCGCCGAGCGCTCCGAGCCACGGGAGTGCGGCGGGGGCGTGGCCCCCCTCGTGCATCCAGGGCTGGAGGTGGTCGGAGAGGAAGACGGAGTCGAACCCCATCTCCTCCGCCAGCACGGCGAAATCGAGCAGCTCGGACGGACCGAACTGCTCGCTGGACGCCTTGTATCCGAAACGCAACGGGACGGTCATGTCGTCTCTCCTCCGGTCTGGCCGTGACGCGAGGGCGCGTGCGCGGGTTCGAATTCGCTTCCGTCGGCGGCGGCGAGCCGCTCACGGAAAGCCTGCACGGTGCCGGGCCACAACAGCGTGAGCCGCCCCGAACGATCGTCGACGTACCAGTTGCCGCACCCGGTGAGCCAGGGGGTGGATGCGGCGGCGGTCGCGATCTCGTCGGTGTACGCCGCCTCGGCCTCGGGCCGGGTGCGCAGCACGCCGTCGGCGCGACGGTCGCGCTCGACGAGGGCGCGCACGACGTACGCCGCCTGCTCCTCGCTCATCAGCACCGACGAGTTGTGGCCGAGGCTCGCGTTCGGCCCGTTGAGCACGAAGAGATTCGGAAAGCCCGGCACGACGGTCGAGGCGAACGACGTCATGCCGTCCGCCCAGTGCTCCGCCAGCGTCGTGCCACCCTCCCCGCGCACGAGTTCGGCGTAGGGCTGCCGCGAGGCGGCGAATCCGGTGGCGAGCACGATGACGTCGGCCTCGTACCGCGCACCGCTCCCGGCGACAAGAGTTGTTCCGTCCACCGATGCGAGGGCGGATGCTTCGAGGGCGACCGCGTCGGACGCGACCGCCGGATAGAACTCGTCGGAAAGCAGCACCCGCTTGCAGCCGAAGGCGTAGTCGGGGGTGAGCGCCCGTCGGAGCACGGGATCGGCGACCTGACGCTCCAGGTGCGCGTGAGCGACCGCGCGGGCGGCGGCCGACGCGGCGGCATCGCCCGAACGCGACGCGAAGCGCGCCTCGCCCTCGACGTAGAGCTCGGCGCGCAGCCGCGCGAGCTCATCGGGGTGGGTGGCGAACCTCTCCCGCTCGTCGATGCTGTAGTCGCGCCCGCCGCGCGGCACGATCCACGCGGGGGTGCGCTGGAACAGCGTGACCTCGGCGGTGCGGGCGAGTTCGGGCACGAGCTGCACGGCGCTGGCGCCGGTGCCGACGACCGCGACGCGCGCGCCGGCGAGCTCGACGGAGTGGTCCCAGCGCGCGGAGTGGAAGATCGCGCCGGGGAACGACTCCAGACCCGGGATCGACGGCACGTGGGGCTCGGTCAGGCGCCCGCACGCCAGCACGAGCGAGGACGCTTCGATGCTCTCCCCGCCCGCGTCGATCCGCCAGAGGGCGGCGGCAGCATCCCACTCGGCGCCCAGCACGGGTGTGCGCAGGCGCAGGCGGTCACCGAGCCTCTCGTGCTCGGCGACGGCTTCGAGGTAGGCGTGGATCTCGGGCCCCGGCGCGAAGGTGGCCGACCACGCCGGGTGCGGGTGCGCGGCGAAACCGTAGAGGTGCGACGGCACGTCGCAGGCGACCCCGGGGTAGGTGTTGTCGCGCCAGGTGCCGCCGACCGTCTCGCCGCGCTCGAGCACGACGAAGTCGTCGCGGCCCGCGCGACGCAGGGCCATCGCCATGCCGAGGCCGGCGAACCCCGCCCCGACGATCGCGACGTCGACCCGGGTCACGGGATGCCCGGCCCGCGGGCCGGGGTGCCGTAGTCGGTGGTGCGGAGGCGGAACGGGCGGAACAGGCGTGCGGCGATCCGCGCGGCGTCGGCGACCGGCAGCTCGAGCCCCTGCTCGACCCCGGCGTCGGGGAGCACGCGTCCGTCGAGGAGCGCTCCTCCGAGGTCGTCGCCGCCCGAGCGCAGCAGCTCGGCCGCAGCATCCTTCCCCACCCGGGTCCACGGGATCTGCACGTGCGGGATGCTGCCCGAGAGCAGCAGGCGTGAGACCGCCACCATCGCGCGGTGCTCGTCGAGCGGAGCGCGGCCGGCGACGAGCGGGATGCTGTGACCCGGCAGAGGTATGGGCACGAACTCGGTGAACCCGTTCGTCTCGCCCTGGATGCGGCGCAGTTCGCGCAGGTGCGCGACGCGCTCGGCGGCCGTCTCGACGTGTCCGTAGAACAGCACCGACGTCGAGCGGAAGCCCGCGCGGTGGGCAGCGGTGATGGCCGCGACCCAGCGGTCGACCTCGACGTCACCGGGGGCGACGAGGGCGCGCACCCGGTCGCTGAGCACCTTGACGCCGGTGCCGGGAACGGTGTCGACGCCCGCGTCGCGGAGGGCGGCCAGAGCGCCGTCGAGGCCGAGCCCGCCCCGGTCGGCGAGGTCCCACACGTCCTGGGGACGATAGGCGTGGAGGTGCACGCCGGGGGCTGCGGCCTTCACCGCTCGCGCGATGTCGAGGTAGGCGCGGGGATCTTCTGCCGCCTCGAGCCGGCCCTGCACGCACACCTCGGTGGCGCCGAGGTCGGCCGCGTCGGCGGCGATCCGTGCGACGTCGTCGAGGCCGAACGTGCCCGGGCCGTGACGACCGGCGGCGCGGAACCCGGACGACGACAGATTGCGGTTGACGACGAGGCTGACGGTCTCGCCGACGGTATACCGGCGCACGTCGTCGGCCGTGGCCGCGATCGCGTCGAGGTCGGTGCCCGTCGCCTGCAGCAGCGTCACCCACTCGGCGTCGTCGAGCGCGAGGGGATCGCCCGCGGCGGCCTCCGCCAGCCGCCGCGCGTCGCTGGTCGGACGCCGGCCGCGCGAGGCGTTCCCGGCGCTGTCTGCGTGCCTTTCGCCCGTACTCAGGCTGGACGCGTCGGCGACGGCGGGCACGCCCGAGATTCCGGGGGTATGCGACGACGACGGTACCGATGAGCCTGAGTACGGTTCGCGAGGCGCCGCCGTCACATCCGCGGCCAACCCTGTCGCGGGGTCGGCGAGGGCGGCGACGGCGGAGTGGAGGGCCGGGTCGATCCACCGGTCAGCGTCACGGACGAACGGGGGCTGAGCCGTCAGGCGCTCGCGCAGGGCGAAGCCGAGCTCGGCCGTCATGCGCGCCAGGTCGTCGAGGTGCGGCCACGGGCGCTCGGGGTTGACGTGGTCGGCCGTCAGCGGCGAGATGCCGCCCCAGTCGTCGGCACCCGCGCGCACCAGGAGCGCGAACTCGGCCGCGTCGGAGAGGTTCGGCGGCACCTGGATGCGCATGTGGGGCCCGAAGACGAGTCGGGCGACCGCCACCGCGGCGACGTACTCGAGCAGGTCGGCGTCGGGGGCGTCCTGCATGGCGGTGCGCGGCTTCGCCCGGAAATTCTGGACGATGATCTCCTGCACATGACCGTGACGCTCGTGCAGCTCCCGCATCGCGATGAGCGACTCGGCTCGATCGCGGAGCGTCTCCCCGATCCCGACGAGGATGCCCGTGGTGAACGGAATGCCCGCCGCGCCGGCCTCGTCGATCACCTTCAGCCGCAGGTCGGGGTCTTTGTCGGGCGAGCCGAAGTGCACCTGCCCGGGCTCCTCGAAGAGCCGACGCGAGGTGGTCTCGAGCATCATGCCCATCGACGGGGCGGTGGGGCGCAGCATCCGCAACTCGTCGGCGTGCATGACCCCGGGGTTCGCGTGGGCGAGCAGCCCCGTCTCGGCGGTGACCAGTCGCGCGATCGCGGCCACGTAGTCGAGGGTCGAGGCATAGCCGTGCTCGTCGAGCCAGGCCCGGGCCTCGGGCCAGCGGTCTTCGGGCCGGTCGCCCAGGGTGAGCAGCACCTCTTTGCAGCCCATCGCCTGGCCCTGCCGCACGACCGCGAGCACCTGCTCGGGAGACATGAAGGCCGGCTTGCGCTTCTTCAGCAGCTGCCCGGGGGTGTCGACGAAGACGCAGTAGTGGCAGCGATCGCGGCAGAGGGTCGTCAGCGGCACGAACACCTTGCGCGAGTACGTGATGACACCGGGTTGGCCGGCGGCCGCGAGCCCTTCGTCGCGGGTCGCCGCCGCGAGGTCGAGCAGCGCCTCGAGGTCGGCGCCGGTCGCGGCGAGCAGCACCTCGGCTGCGTCGGCGTCGAGAGCCGCGCCCCCGCGGAGTGCGTCGAGCAGGTCGTCGACGGGAGATACGGTGCTGCCGACGCTCATGGTTTCAGGCTATCCCGCCTCCCGCGCGCCGGGGCCGACGGGCGTGGGGCGGATCGTTGTCGTCCTGTGAGCATCCGGCCCGGAAGGAGGCGTCGACCGCTGGCAGGATGGAGGCATGGTCTCGCTTCTGCTCGATTCGACACAGCTCGAGGTCGTGCTGTCGCCGACCGAGAAGGCGATGACGTTTCGCCGCGGCAACCTGCGTGTGCCGCGCGAGACGATCGTGCGCGCCCAGCTCACCGACGACGCGTGGACGTGGTTGCGCGGTGTGCCGAACCCCGGCATCTACCTGCCCGTCGCGATCGCGATGGGAACGTGGAAGTCGGCCGGGGGTAACGACCTGGTGCTCATCCGACGGCGCCGATCGAGCGTCGTCATCGACCTCGAAGGGCACGACGAGTTCGAGCGGCTGATCCTCACGACGCAGCACGGCGCCTCACTTCTCCAGGCTCTGCGTCTGGAGGTCGACGGCGAACCCGAAGATGTCGCGGCGATCGCGAAGAAGAAGCCCCGCCGGCGGGGCTGATCCGGGTCAGTCGATGTCGCGACGCCAGGTCGTGAACTGCCCGATGACCAGGAACACGACCGCGTAGCCGAGCAGCACGAGACCGCCGACCCACCATTCGAGCGGTTCGGAGGCACTCGCCGCCGCGACCGACAGGGCGCTGCTGCCCACGAGAGCGTCGCCCGCGGCGCCGGGGAGTAGACGGGCGATCGGCTCGATCCCCTCGACGAACGCGCCCGCGACCCGGGCGATCGGTTCGATGAACTGGGTGAACGCCAGCACGAGCACGATGGCCACGACCTGGTTGCGCACCACGGTTCCGACGCCGAGACCCACGAGGGACCACAGCGCGAATGCCAGCACCATGCGGGCGAGCATGGCCCAGGTGTCGCTCTCTCCGAGCAGGGTCGGAACGTCGGATGCGGCGAGCACGAGCGCGCCCGGACCGACGGCGGCGATCGTTCCGATCACTCCGTAGAGAGCGCCGATCGCGAGCGCGACCACGACCTTGCCCGCGAGCACCGTGCCGCGGCGCGGGGTGGCGAGGAACGAGGGGGTGAGCGTCTTGTGCCGGAACTCCGCCGTGACCATCAGGGTGCCGATGAGCAGCGGGAAGACGTAGCCGAACGAGGTGGCGACGCTGTAGATCACCGGCGGGAGGGTGTCGAGCGCGAGAGCGGGGCCGGTGCTGCCGGGGAGGGCACCGGTGGCGACCGCGGCGAGGGCCCACCCGAAACCGGCCGCCACGACGGCGACGTAGACGGCGAGCACCAGGGCGAGGATCCACCAGATGGAGGTGGTGAACTGCTTGGTCAGCTCGGAGCGGGTTGCGGTTGCGAGACTCATCGCTGCTCCTCCTCGGCGGGGTCGCTCTCGGCGGGCGGCACGGTGTCGATCACGCCGGTGGCGGCGACGGTGAAGGCCGCGGTCGACGGCTCGGGGGAGTCGGTGGCAGTGCGTGTGGAAGCGTCCGTCGGGGTGGTCCCTTCGACGGGCTCAGGAACCGCCTCCGGCTCAGGAACCGCCTCCGGCTCAGGCTCGAGAACCGCCTCCGGCTCGGGCTCAGGCTCAGGAGAAGGCTCGGGCTCAGGGGCCGGCTGAGGCTCGACCGCGGGAGGCGCGGGGCTCGGCGCAGCATCGGCCGGGGGCGCGACGACGACGCCGTTGACGAGGTCGAGGAAGATCTCTTCGAGCCCGGCCCCGCGGCGTTGCAGGCTCGACAGCACGACGCCGGCCGCGCCGGCGATCGCGCCGACCTCCACCGGTTCGACCCGGTGCACGGTCAGGCCGTTGCGCAGCACCGCGTACTCCAGTCCGGCGGCCTCGATCGCGGCGATGAGGGCCGCGCGGTCGGGGGCGTCGACGATCGTCGCGTGCTCGCTGCGCTCGGCGAGGTCTTCGATGCCGCCCTGGAAGACGAGCTTTCCCGAGGCGATGATGAGAAGCGCGTCGACGGTCTGCTGCACCTCGGCGAGCAGGTGCGACGAGATGAGCACGGTGCGACCCTCGCCGGCGAGGGTGCGCAGCAGTCCCCGCATCCACCGGATCCCCTCGGGGTCGAGTCCGTTCGTGGGCTCGTCGAGCACGAGCACGCCGGGGTCGCCGAGCAGCGCCGAGGCGAGTCCGAGCCGCTGACGCATGCCGAGCGAGTAGCCGCCCACTTTGCGTCCGCCGACATCGGAGAGCCCGACGAGACCGAGCACCTCGTCGATACGGGCGCGGGGGATGCCCCCGGCATCGGCGTAGACCCTGAGGTGGTTCGCGGCCGTGCGCCCGGGGTGGAAGCTGGATGCTTCGAGCGCGGCGCCCACGCTCTGCAGCGGTCGGTCGAGCTTGTCGTAGGTGCGCCCGCCGATCGTGGCGGTGCCCTCCGTGGGGCGGACGAGTCCGAGCAGCATCCGCAGCGACGTCGTCTTGCCGGCCCCGTTCGGCCCGAGGAACCCGGTCACCAGACCCGGCTCGACGCGTGCCGTGAGGCCGTCGACCGCGGTGACCGGGCCGAAGCGTTTGACCAGCCCGGAGAATTCCAGCACCTGTCCGTCTGGCATGCCGAAACCTCCCGTTCATGCGTGCGTTCCTTCCATCTTGGCGGAAACACCCCCCGATCCCGCATTTCCTTGCGTCTCAGACCGTGCCGCGCCGGGCGCGCTACCGTGACGGAGTGGATGCTGCGACCGAACCCCGTGTGATCGCTCGAGCCGCGAGCGGGCTCGGGCGCCTCACGCTGAATCGCCCCAGGGCGCTCAACGCGCTCGACCTCGGCATGGTGAGGAGTCTGCGAGCGGCCCTCGACGAGTGGGAGCACGAGCCCGACATCGGGATCGTGCTGCTCGACGGAGCCGGTGACCGAGGGTTCTGCGCCGGTGGCGACGTGCGCGGGCTCGCCGACCAGATCCGCTCCGGCGACGCGGACGCCGCGGGCGTCTTCTTCCGCGACGAGTACGCCCTGAACGCCCGCATCGCCGAGTACCCGACCCCGATCGTCGTCATCGCCGACGGCATCACCATGGGCGGGGGCATCGGCCTGGCCGGGCACGCGACCGTGCGCGTCGTCACCGAGCGATCGGTGCTCGCGATGCCCGAGACCCGCATCGGCCTCACCCCCGACGTCGGCGGCAGCTGGTTGCTCGGCCGGGCGCCCGGCCGTCTCGGCGAGTACCTCGCGCTGACGGGCGCGTCGATGAACGGCGCAGACGCCGTCTACGCCGGCTTCGCGGATCACGTCGTGCCGAGCGAGAACCTCGACGCGCTGCGCGACGCTCTCGAGACGCGGGCCGATCCGTCCACCCCGGCCGAGATGGTGCTGCTCTTCGACGAGACCCCGCCGCCGTCCCCGCTCGAGGCCGCTCGGGTGTGGATCGACGATGCGTTCGCCGCCGACAGCGTGGGCGAGATCGTCGATCGTCTGCGCGCACGGCCGGAGCCCGAAGCATCCGCCACTGCCGACACGCTCGGAGAGCTCTCACCCACGGCGATGGTGGTGACGCTCGAGGCCGTCCGCCGCGCCCGCACGCTGCCGCACCTCCGAGCCGCGCTCGAGCAGGAATACGGCCTCGTGCTGTGGTTCGCCGCGACCCAGCCCGACCTGCTCGAGGGCATCCGCGCGCAGCTCATCGACAAGGACCGCTCGCCCCGGTGGGCTCCGGCGTCGCTCGACGAGATCGCGCCGACCGCGCTCGCCGAGGCGTTCGCCCATCGACCCACCACACCGCTCTGGAGTTGAGATGGCCACGACGAAGAAGCGACGTCCGCGCACCTTCTCTGCCGCGCTCGACTGGTTCTTCTTCGTCTTCGCGGGGCTCGCGTCGGTCTGGCTCGCCTACCTGGGCTTCACCGAGACCTTCGCGGTCGGCTGGTGGGGCATTCCCATGGCGATCGCGTTCTGGGGGCTGCTGGCCTACCTCGTGCTGCCGCGCCTGCACCGCATCCTCACGGCCGTCTATGTGCCCGACTACTTCATCGGTCGCGCCCGCACGAGCGACGGACTGCTCGGCGACCCGGTGAACCTCGCGTTCATGGGCACGCGCGAGCAGATCGAGGCGGCGCTCGTGACGGCCTCGTGGCGGCCGGCCGACCCGGTGACCCTGCGGTCGTCGTGGCGCATCATCACGTCCACCGTGACGCGCCGCAGCTACGACGAGGCGCCGGTGAGCCCGCTCTTCCTGTTCGGGCGGCAGCAGGACTTCGCCTACCAGCAGGAGTTCGCCGGCAATCCGTCGCAACGCCATCACGTGCGCTTCTGGCGATGCCCGGACGGGTGGCTGCTGCCTGGCGGCTATCGCGTCGAGTGGGTCGCGGCGGGCACGTTCGACACGGCGGTGGGCCTGTCGCTGTTCACCCTCCAGGTCACCCACCGCATCGACGCCGACACCGACATCGAGCGCGACCACATCGTCGGTTCCCTCACGGCGGCGGAGCCCCGCGTGAGGGTCGACGTCATCCGCGACTTCTCGACCGGGTACCACTCCCGCAACGGCGGGGGCGACAGCATCCGCACCGACGGCGACCTGCCCATCATCGACGTCAGCGCGATCGAGACGGGGGTGGCGGCATGAGTCGTCGAGAAGAGCACCCGCCCGAGAAGCGGGCGGCGTTCGAACTGCCCGCCGCCCTCGAGAGGCCGCGCGCCGACCCGTCGATGAAACGGCCGATCTCGACCACCGCAGGGGCCGCTCTCGTGCTGTTGCGTGTCGCGGCGGGGTTCTTCTGGATCACGATCGTCGCGCTCGACTGGTCGTCGTGGGTGAGCGTCTTCGACGACGATCCGACCGACATCACCCCCGAGCTTCTCGGCGTCACGCTCGTGATCTTCGTCATCGTCTGCGGCGGGTTCCTGCTCGGCGAGGCCGTCTTCGGGCTGCTGATCCTGCGCGGGCGCAACTTCCCGCGCGTGGTCGTGATGGTCTTCGCGGTGCTGTCGATCTCGACGGCGTTCACCGGGTGGTGGGCCCAGGGGCAGGACATCCGGGTGGGCACCACGCTGGTGACGTTGGCGCTCGACATCCTCATCCTGCTCGCGCTGTCCAGCCGCAGCGCCGCCGCGTACGCCCACCGCCGTCGGCGTGACTGACAGCCCCCGCACACCCGCGTCGGGTTAGCCTGTCGGATGCTGCGTGTGCGCGCGGGAGAGGAGGGTGAGGTGTTCGACAGCCCGGTGTCCGCGTCGGCGTACGAGGTGCTCGGAGTGACCGCCGACGTCGACGACGAGGCCCTTCGTCGCGCCTACCGTCTGCGTCTGCGGCAGACCCACCCCGACACCGGTGGCGACGCCGCGGTCTTCGTGCAGGTGCAGCGCGCCTGGGAACTCATCGGAACGCCCGATGCGCGTGCGTCGTACGACCGCGGTCGCGGCACGCAGGCGCCCGAGTGGTCGGCGCCGCGGGCGAGTGCTCCCCGCGCTGACACGCGGCCGCGCGCCCGCACGCACGGCCAGCCCGGCGGGTGGCGGCGCGAGCGCTACCTGACACTCGTGCGCGAGTGGGTCGGCCGCGGGGTCGAGCTGCCCGATCCGTACGATCCGCAGCTCGTGCGATCGGCGCCGCACGAGCTGCGCCGCATGCTCGCCGACGCGCTGGCCGAGGAGGCGACCGCCCGCATCGTCGCCGATCTCGGCATGGGCTACACGGTGTGGCACGACGTCGACGCGTCGCGCGACGGCGACCCGGAAGACAAGCTCGACCACATCGTGCTCGGTCCGAGCGGCCTGTACGCGGTGCTCTCGGAAGACTTCGGCGGCCCGATCGGCTTCCGTCGCGGCGAGATCGTCGGCGCCCACGTCTCCGGTGCCCCCGTGACCGAGCTCGTCTCGCGGCAGCGCGTGATCGCGCGCGGGGCCGGAGTGCGCTTCAGCGGCGCGATCGTGGTGCTCCCCGACGGTGACGTGCTCGGCGCGGTCACCGACCTCGGCAAGGTGCGCGGCGTGCCCGTCGCCGTGGTGTCGCAGTCGGGTCTGTCGACCCTGCTGCGGCAGGGCGTCACCGGCGCCCGCGATATCGGCGGCACCGAGCTGTTCGACATCCGCACCCGACTGCAGCAGCGCGTGCGACACGTCTGAGCCGCACGGAACGCAGGAGCAACGGCGGGCGGGGGCCCGTTGGCGTCCCCGGAGGGGCTGTTCGTCCTGCGTTTTGGACGCGATGCCGGCGGGAACCCGCGTCAGCCGCTGAGGCCGAGCAGCTCGAGCGGGTGGGTGAGACGCCACCAGGGCGACGGGGGTTCGATGTCTCCGGAGAGGCGCACCTCGACGGAGTCCGCGTCGAGCGGGCCGGTCACCACGAGCGTCCCCACGGCGGCGCCCTCGTCGACGGCGTCGCCGAGCGAGAAATCGGTGGCCGGGGTGGCCGCGCCGCCGTTCCAGAGCACGACGGTCGCGTCATCGGCGGTCACCACGTCGACCGACTCGCCCCACGCCGTCTCGATCGTGCCGACGCGGGTGCCCGCGGGCACCGAGGGCTCGGGCTGCAACTCCGTCTCGATCTGCGCGAAGAGGCTGCGCATCGCCGCATCCCGCGTCGCCCGGTCGGGCTGGCCGAGCACCGAGCCGAAGACGCGCACGGTGGTGTCGCCGATCGCGATGTCTTTCGCGGCGAGCAGGTTGTACGCGTCGAGCGTGCCGGTCTTGAGCCCGACCACACCCGGGTCGTCCAACAGGTCGTTCGTGTTCTCGACGCGGCCGGCGCCGGGCAGGTCGACCTCGGGCTTGGCGACGATCTCGGCGATGACGGGGTTCTCGAGGGCCTTGATCGCGAGGGGGATGAGCGACTCGGGGGTGGCGGCGTTGCCCGCGACGATGCCCGAGGGGTCTTCGATCGTGATGCCCGAGATGCCGTGGGTCGTGAGCCACGATCGCGCCGCACTCGCGAAGACCGCGTCGGAGGGGTAGAGGTTGCCCGCGAGGCGGTCGGCGTAGTTGTTCGCCGAACCCACCAGCAGACCCTCGAGCATCTGATACTCGCTCAGCGTTCCGCCGACCGGCACGTCGAGCGCCGACTCGCCGGCGGCGCGGTCGGCCCAGTACTGCCGGCGGTCGGCCGCGGTGAACGCGAAATCAGGCCCGGCCTCGCCGGCGGCCAGCGGCATCTCGTCGAGAACGACGAGCGCGGTGACGACCTTGGTGATGCTCGCGATCGACTCGGCCTCCGACGACGACGAGAGGATCCCCCCGGCTCCGGCGACGGTGATCGCGGCTCCACCCTCGGTCGGCCACGCGGGGGTCGCGGCGGCGGCGGCGACCGGCTGCACGGCGACCGCCTCGATCTGCGGCGCGACCGCGTAGAGCGGCCAGAGCAGGGTCGTGGCGACGTAGGCGCCGGTCACGGCGAGGATCACGAAGACGGGCGCGAGCACCCCGGGGCGGAAGATCGAACGTCGGGGTGCGCCGGCGAGCAGGTCGGTGCCCGTCGCCACGGGCGCCGCGTCGACCGCGAGAGAGGCCGGGGCGGCGGTCGACGAGACACGGCTCTCGTCGACCCAGGTCAGCGCGGGATAGCGGGAGGACTGCGCCGCGACGACCTCGGCGGGCGCGTCATCGAGCACGGGCTCGGAAGGATCGGCCTGCGGGGCGTCGCCGGCAGCCTCGACGGGCGTCTGCGTGGCGTCGTCGACGATCGGATGCGGCGCGGTGGCGCTCGTGCGCAACGCACGCCGCGACGGCGGCGCGGTGGCGTCGGGTCCCATGCGCCTAACGTACCTCGCGGGCGGGTCTATACTCGCCTGGAACCACGGGAGTCCGGTGAGCCGGGCTGAGAGGAAGCGATCCACGCTTCGACCGTCGAACCTGATCTGGGTCATGCCAGCGCAGGGAGGAGAGAGAATGCACACTTCCGCGTCCCCATCCACCGGGACTCACCGCTATTCGTGGCGCGTCGTCGACATCGTCGTGGCCAGCGTCATCGGTGTCGCCGCCGGGCTGGTCTTCTGGCTGTGGGGCCAGGCCTGGCCGGTGCTCGACACCGCGCTGGCGTTCACGCCCGGCCTGTCGGGGCTCCTCGCCGGAGGCTGGCTCTTCGCCGGCGTGCTCGGCGGTCTGATCATCCGCAAGCCGGGTGCCGCGCTCTACACCGAGATCGTGGCCGCCGTCGTCTCCATGGCGATCGGCACCCAGTGGGGCTTCACGACCCTGATCTGGGGCGTGGTGCAGGGCCTTGGCGCCGAGCTCGCGTTCGCCCTGTTCGCCTACGCCAACTGGCGCATCGGCGTCGCCCTGCTCTCGGGCGCCCTCGCCGGTCTCGCCGTGGCGCTGCTCGACACGACGTTCTCCTCGGTCGCCGCGCTCGCCTTCGAGGCCCGGGCGGTCTACTTCGTCTCGGCGATCGTCTCCGGCGTGGTGATCGCCGGTCTCGTGTCGTGGGTGCTGGCCCGGGCGCTCGCCGCGACCGGTGCGCTCGACCGCTTCGCGTCCGGCCGCGCCTACCGCTCCCGCGAGACCACCGCAGCCGACGCCGCGTGAGATCGGCGCCTGCCGCCGTCCACGCCCGCTCCTGGGGGTGGCGTCACGCCGGCCGCCGGCGCTGGGCCGTGCGCGAGCTCGATCTCGACATCGCCCCGGGTGAGCGCGTGCTGCTCCTCGGGGCGAGCGGCTCGGGCAAGAGCACGCTGCTGCGGGGCCTCGCGGGCGTGCTCGGCGACCTCGACGACGGGGAGAGCACCGGCGAGCTGACGCTCGACGGTGCAGGTCCCTCCGCCGCACGCGGTCGCGCGGGACTGGTGCTCCAAGACCCCGACGCTCAGGTCGTGCTCGCGCGGGCGGGTGACGACGTCGCCTTCGCCTGCGAGAACCTCGGCGTTGCACGCGAGGAGATCTGGTCGAGGGTGGATGCCGCGCTCGAGGCCGTGGGTCTCGGAATCGGCCGCGACCACCCGACGTCCCGGCTGTCCGGCGGGCAGAAGCAGCGCCTCGCCGTGGCCGGGATCCTGGCGATGCGACCCGGCCTCATGCTCTTCGACGAGCCGACGGCGAACATCGACCCCGAAGGCGCCGAGCTCGTGCGCGACGCCGTCATGGCGGCGGCACGGGCGACCGGCGCGACCCTCATCGTCGTCGAGCATCGAGTCGCCCTGTGGGCCGACGCGGTCGACCGGGTGATCGTGCTCGAGGGCGGAGACGGCGGCGGGGTGGTCGCCGACGGCCCGCCCGGTGCCGTCTTCGCCGCGCACGGCCGATCGCTGACCGAAGCGGGCGTGTGGGTACCGGGCATCCCGGTCGAGATCGATCGGCGGCCGAGGTCCGCCGCATCCGAGACCCTGCTGACCGCATCCGACCTGTCGGTGGGTCGTCGGGCGTTCGCCGCGCGCGCGGCGTCGGTCGTCGCATCCGGCATCTCGGTCGACCTCGCCGCCGGACGAGCGCTCGCCGTCACCGGACCCAATGGAGCGGGCAAGTCCACCCTGGCGCTGACCGTCGCGGGTCTGCTCGCGCCGGCCGGCGGCGCCCTGGCCGCGACAGCGGCGCTCGCGGGCGAGCTGACGGCGACGCCCTCGCGCTGGCGATCCCGCGAGCTGCTGACGCGCATCGGCATGGTGTTCCAGGAGCCCGAGCATCAGTTGCTCACCACCCGCGTGCGCGATGAACTCGCCGTCGGTCTGCGTGCGCTCGGGCGCGATCCCGACGAGATCGCGCGCACGGTGGAGGAGTTGCTCGAGCGGTTGCGGTTGACCCGGCTCGCCGACGTCAATCCGTTCACGCTCTCCGGCGGTGAGAAGCGACGCCTCACCGTGGCTGCGGCGATCGCCACCGCCCCGCGCGTGCTCGTGCTCGACGAGCCCACGTTCGGGCAGGATGCCCGCACGTGGCGCGAGATCGCGGGCCTGCTCGATGGCCTCCGCGCCGACGGAACGGCCGTGGCCTTCGTCACCCACGACCGGGAGCTCGTGGCCGCGCTCGCCGACGCCGAGCTCGAGGTGGGGCGCTCATGAGTCTGACGACGCTCGGTCCTGCGGACGGACCGCTCGCCCGCCTCAATCCCGTGGCGAAGCTCGCCGCGACACTCGTGCTCACCGGCGCGCTGCTCGCCTCGATCGACCCCGTCTCGGCGGGGGTCACGCTGGTCGCGACCCTGGTGCTCCTCCCTTTCGCGCGTCTGCCGATCCGCGACCTGTGGTTGCGGCTCTGGCCGATCGCGGCGGGCGCCGTCGTCGCCTCGACCGCCACCGTGCTCTACGGCCGGCCCGCCGGCGACGTGTACGTCGAGTGGGGCGTGCTGCGCGTCAGCGACGGCTCGATCGCGCTGGCGCTCGCGATCCTGCTGCGCGTCCTGGCCATCGCCGTGCCGAGCGTGGTGCTGTTCGCGACGACAGACCCGACCGATCTCGCCGACGGCCTCGGCCAGATCCTGCGCCTGCCGGCGCGGTTCGTGCTCGGCGGACTCGCGGGCCTGCGCCTCGTCGGCCTGCTCATCGAGGACTGGCGCGAGCTCGCCCTCGCCCGCCGTGCGCGGGGGGTCGCCGATGCCGGCCGGGTGCGCCGGTTGCTCGGACAGACCTTCGCGCTCCTGGTCCTGGCGATCCGGCGCGGGTCGAAGCTCGCCACCGCCATGGAGTCGCGCGGCTTCGGCGCCCCCGGACCCCGCACCTGGGCGCGCCCGTCACGCCTGCGCGGGAGGGACGCCGCCCTCATCGCGATCGCGGTCGTCATCGCCGCAGCATCCGTCGTCATCTCGGTGGGTTCCGGGGCCTGGCGTCCCATCTTCGGCCTCTGACGCGCGGCGCGTGCGCCTCGAGGTGCCGTGTGCGGGGCCCCGCGTCGCCCGGTCGAGGCACCTCACCGCGTCAGGTCGCCATCGGATCTGGATAGTGTCGGAGTGATGTTCAGGATGCTGGTCGGCCGAGCGCAGGCAGCGCTTCGAGCGGCTCATGGTCGGCGCCGCGTCTTCCGGGTCGCGGAGGATAGCGATCGACGTCGTGACCCATTCCTTCATCCTGCCTCCGGCCGCCAGCGTTCGGAATGCAGGAGAAACGGCCCCTGCGCCCCTCGCACCGGGTCGCGAGGGGCTGTTGTTCCTGGATTCTGGACGCGGAACGGGGCGGATGCGGGGCGGGGGCCGGGCCGGGTCAGTGGGCGAGGTTCTCGCGCATCAGCGGCGACGCGTCGCCGGTGATCTTCGCGTCGACGACGAGTGGCCGGTCGCGGGGGCCGTCGAGCCACGCCTGCACCCCGGCGAGGTCGTCGAGCGAGCGCACGGTCACGCCGGCGCATCCGTATCCGCGCGCGATCGAGGCGATGTCGGTCTCAGGGAAGCGGACGATGGCCTGTTTCTCGGGATGATCGGCGAAGAGATGCACCTCGGCGCCATAGGCCTCGTCGTTGTAGACGACGACGATCATGCCCAGGCCGGCTTTGACAGCGGTGTCGAGTTCCACCGCGGCCATCAGGAACGAGCCGTCGCCGGTTCCGACCACGGCCATCCGATCGGGTCGGGCGATCGCGGCGCCGATGCCGTTGGAGAGTCCGAGGCCGATCGACTGGAACGACAGCGGCATGACGAAACCGCGCTCGTCGGGCACGCGCAGGAACGCGCCGGGGTACATGTTGACGTTGCCTCCGTCGGGAACGACGACGCGCTCGATCGGCAGCATCGCGTCGAGGGCCGCCGTGAGGGCCCCCGCTCCGATGTGGCCGGGGGAATGCCGCTCGGCCGGGAGGTCGTCGACCCAGTGACGGATGCGTCGGATACGCGCCCGGGTCTCGGGGGTGCGGAGCCCGATCCGGGGGGCCTCCTGCGCCGCGAGCATGCCCGTGACGGCCGATGCGACCGATGCCGTGTCGCCGACGATTCCGAGCGATACGCCGCGGTGCTTCCCGAACGCCTCGCGTCGATCGTCGACCTGCACGAGGGTGGGCTGGGCGGTGAGAGTGCCGTGGTGCGCCGTCCATTGATTGAGCGCGGCTCCGAACGCCACCAGCACGTCGGCCTCTTGGATCAGCTCGCGCGCCCCGGGCGTGGCGAATCCGCCCATCACGTCGAGCGCCCACTCCTCGCCGGTGAAGAGTCCGCGCGCACCCGCGGAAGGAACGAGGATCGCCCCGGTCTGCTCCCCGAGCGCACGGAGCTCGGCGGCGGCCTGCCGCGCGCCGCGCCCGCCCAGGATGACCGGGCGCTGTGCCGCGGTGAGGATCCGGGCGAGTTCCTCAAGAGCCTCGGCCGAGGCCCCCGCGGGGATCACCCGAGGTACGGGGGCGGGCGCCGGCTGCTCCTGCCAGATCTCCGCCTGAAGGTCGACCGGGAGCGAGAGCACGACGGTCGTGCGGTCGCGAACGGCGATGTCGTAGGCGGCGACCGCGTCGGCCACGGCCGTCGCCGACGAGTGGATGCGGCGGGGTACCGCACCGACCGCTGCCACGAGCGAGTCCTGGTCGATGACGAAGTTGCCCTGCTCCTGTCCGACGGCGGTGTCGCCCGTGACGACGAGGAGGGGTGTGTTCGATTTGGTCGCCTCGCCGATGCCCGTCATCGCGTTGGTCAAGCCGCAGCCCTGGTGAAGGCTCACCGCCGCGACGCGGTCGGTGAGGCGCGAGTACGAATCGGCCATGCACGCCGCGCCCATCTCGTGCCGCGCGGCGGTGAACGGTACCCCCGAGCTGACGAGACCGTGCGTGACCATGAAGTTGCCGCTCCCGACGACGCCGAACACGTGAGCGACACCTCGCTCGGCCAACGCACGACCCACGGCCTCCGCCACCGTCATCGGCTCGCCCTCTCCTTCGGCGGTCGCCGCTGTGGTTTCGAGGGTGTCGATACCGCTCATGCCGTCACCGTCCGCGTGGCTTCCGTGCGCATCGCCTCGCTGGACCGTCGGATGCGCCGGTAGACGTCTCCGCGCACCCGGGCGAACTCGGCGAGTTCCTTCGTCTCGATCTGATCCCGCGGCGACGGCAGGACGACCGGGAGGTCGGCTTCGATGAAGGTGGGTCGTGGCCCCATGACGAGCACCCGGTCGGCGAGGTAGACGCTCTCGTCGATGTCGTGGGTGACGAAGACGATGGTGACCCCGAAGGTGTCGCGCACGCGCAGGACGAGATCCTCCAGGTCGGCTCGGGTCTGCGCGTCGAGCGCGCCGAACGGTTCGTCCATCAGCAGCATCTTCGGCTGATAGGCGAGCCCGCGGGCGATCGCCACCCGCTGCTGCATGCCGCCCGACAGCTGCCACGGGTAGTGGTCCTCGAATCCGCCGAGCCCCACCGAATCGATGGCTGTCTTCACGCGTTCGCGACGGATCGCGCGCTCAGGCGCTTTGCGTCGGAGCGGGAACTCGACGTTCTGCGCGACCGTCATCCAGGGATAGAGCGAGTTGACGTAGTCCTGGAAGACGAGCGCGATCTCCTCGGGCGGGCGCACGACGGGCCGGCCGTCGATCTCGATCGATCCGTCGGTCGGGGACAACAGACCCGCCATCAGTTTCAGCACGGTGGTCTTGCCGCATCCCGATGGCCCGACCATGGTCACGACCTCGTTCGAGCCGATCTCGAAACTGAGATCGCTGACCGCGAGCGTCCCGGTGCGGGCATCGCCGTAGCGTCGTGAGACGTTCTTCAAAGTGAGCATGGTGACGACTCCGTAAGTCAGCGGACGGTGGCACGAGCGCCGTGATGCCAGGCGAGGGCGCGTCGCTCTACGAGGGTGAAAAGCAGGTTGAGCAGGTACCCGAGAAGGCCCAGCAGGATGATCCCCGACCACATGTCGGCGATCGCGAAGGTGCGCTGGGCCTGGATGATGAAGAATCCGACCCCGTTGGTGGCGCCGACCATCTCGCTGATCACCATGATGATCAGGGCAAGGGGGAGGGCGGCCCGCATTCCGGCGAAGATCTGCGGGCTGGCCGCGCGCAGGTCGACGTGCAGCAGGGTGTCCCACCGCGTGATGCGGTAGCTGGCGCCGGTCTCCTTCAGGGTGGAGTCCACACCGGTGATCCCGTCGACGGTGTTGAGCAGGATGGGCCAGACGCACACGAGGGCGATGAGGATGATCTTCGCCTCGTCTCCCGTGCCGAAGGCGATCAGGGTGAAGGGCAGCAGGGCCGGTGGCGGGATCGCACGCGCGAACTCGATCACGGGCGCCGCTTGACGGCGGATCCTCGGGTTCTTTCCGATGACGATGCCCGCTCCGACGCCGATCACGATCGCGATGACGTACCCGGACAGCAATCGGAACACGCTGGGCAGGAGCTCGGTGGGAACGAGGGCGAACAGCCAGTTGCCGGCGAAGGCGACGAACACGTCCTGCAGCGGGGGGAGGAAGAAGCTCGACCCGGTATTGGTGAACCACAGGATGAGGAGCACGACGAGCACGGGGACGAGGATCTCCGCCGAGGCGTAGACGACCGGCCGCTTCATCGCGCACCCGTTCGCTGCGAGGGGTGCCAATGGAGCGCCCGCCGCTCGAGCCGGGTGAAGACGGTGTTGAGGATCAGCCCCAGCACCCCGGCGATGATGACGTACGCGTACATGAGCGGCACGTCCGCTCCTTCTCGCGCCCGGTTGATCTGCAGGCCGATGCCGGGCGCTCCCATGATGATCTGACCCGTGACGACGAGGATCAGCGCGACCGACGACGAGATCCTGAGCCCGGTGGCCAGGTAGGGGGTCGCCGCCGGCATCATCACTCGGGTGAACCGGCGAGCCGCTCCGATCTGGAACGAGCGCGCCGTGGCCATCTGGACGGGGTTGATCGCGCGCACCCCGTAGATCATCTGCACCAGGAGCGGCCACGTCGCCGCGAACGCCGCGAGGAACACGGTGCCTTCGAGCGAGCCCGGCCGGAAGACGAGGAACACCACCGGGATGAGGGCGACGGAGGGCACCGGGCGAAGGAACTCCACGATGGGTCGCGTCGCTCGATACGCCAGCTCGTTCGTGCCGAGCAGCAGGCCCAGGGGCACCGAGACGGCGGTCGCGATGAGCAATCCGAAGAACCAGGCGATGAAGGTGAGGCCGATCGCCTGCCACGCGACGGCGTCGGTGAGCAGCGCGAGGAGGCGGGAGATGACGACCGTCGGCGGCGGGAGGTAGCGCGAGGGGAGGATCTCGAGCCTCGTCACGAGCTCCAGGACGAGCACGATGACCACGGCCCCGCCGAGCGAGCCTACGTCGTGCCACGCGCTGCGGAGGAGTCCGCCGCCGTGCACGCCGAGCGCGCGTGCCGACGCGGCGCTCGGCGCGCGGACAGGGGAGGAGACGGTCATCGGATCACCCGGAGATCATCTGATCCAGATCGGGCTCCCGATCGATGACGCCGAAATCGACGAGGATTCGGGAGAGCGTGTCGAGCTGGTCGCGATCGAGCCCGGATCGGAAGATCGGGAGGCGGATCTGGTTGGCCAGTTCGGGGGTGAGGGCGGTGAACTCGGGGAGGATCTCCCGAACGGCGTCCTCGTTCTCCGCGGCGTAGTCGACCGACGCGGTGACCGCCCGCTCGAAGCGATCCACGAGGTCGGGGTCGTCGGCGACGAGTCTCGATGAGGTGGCCCAGGCGCCGTTGGGGAAGTTCGCGCCGAGGTTGTACGAGGGGGTGTCGACGATCCTCCCGCCGTCCGCCAGGGTGCCCGTGATGAACGGTTCGGATCCGAACGCAGCATCCACGGTCCCGTTCGACAGGGCGGCGGGTACCTCCGAGAACGGGATCTCGACGAACTGCACCGACGTGTCGTCGACGCCTTGCTGCTGCAGCGAGGCGCGGATCGTGGCCTCCGCGACACCCTTGAGGGCGTTCACGCCGACGGTCGCACCCTCGAGGTCCTCGGCGGATCGCGCATCCGAGTCGGCGCCGACGACGAGTGCCTGCCATTCCTCGTCGGGGGTGGCTCCGCCCACGTCGTTGGCCGAGATGATCTGCAGATCCAGGCCGTTCGAGGCTGCAGCGAAGAGGGGCACGTATCCGACGACGATGAAGTCGAACGACCCGGCCTGCATCCCGGCGATCATCTCCGCCCCGCCACCCACCGTGGTCATGTTCAGCTCGAGGCCTTCATCTTCGAAGAACCCCTGCGCCTCGCCGAGGTAGACGGCCGCCATGTTCGAGGTCGGCAGCACCGCGACGTTGACCGTGCGAGAGCCGGCATCATCGCCCCCGCCCGAGGGAGTGCCTGCCGAGGTCGAGCACCCCGCCACGGCGAGCGTCGCGATGGCGCCGAGGACGGCGAATGCCGTCCGGCGCGGATTCCGTGATCGATGAACCATTTGTCGAGCCTCCTTGATCGAACGTGGTCGGCCGTCGGCATCGTTGCGCAACGGCTAGCGCCAGTCTGGGCCCGTCGATCCAGTCGCAACACTTAACATTCGTCATGTGTGGAATTAGCCTCACTGATATCGGGAGGCTCCCACCCGAGGATCGGCGGTGCGTGCATGGACCTGAACCTGCTCCGCGTGTTCGTCGCCGTCTATGAGACGGGGTCGGTGAGCGCGGCCGCCGAGCGTCTCTTCGTGACGCAGTCGGCCGTGAGTCAATCTCTGACGCGGCTGCGCCGGGAGGTCGACGATCAGCTGTTCGGCCGAGACGGGCGCGCCCTGCGCGCGACGCCGGCCGCCCATCAGCTCTACCCCGACTTCCACGGGGCTCTCAGTCAGGTCGAATCGGCTCTGGCGGGCCTGCGCGACTTCGACCCCGCCGTTGCCCGGTACCGATTCCGGCTCGCGCTGTCGGAGCTCGGCGAGGTCGGATTCCTCCCGACGATCCTGTCCTCGCTCGCGGCGGAGGCGCCCGGTGTCGAGATCGAGGTCGTACCGCTCGACGTTCGCGCCCTGACCGAGTGGCTCGCCCGAGGCTTCGTCGACCTCGCCATCGCGTCGACGCCGCCACCGGGCGACTTCGTCGGAACGATCCTCAAGTCCGAGCGCTACGTGCTCCTCATGTCGAGCGAGCATCCTCTCGCCGCCCGTCCGCAGATCTCGCGGAACGCGTTCCTCTCCGCTCGGCACCTCATGACCTCCAGCGACTCCGCAGCGCCGGGAGTCGGCGCGGCGTTGGAGCGGGCGGGGCTCGGCATCGTCCCGAGTCTGACCGTCGGGCACACCTCCGCCCTGCCCGGTCTTCTCCACGCGGGGCCATGGGTCACCGTCGTGCCGTCGAGCCTGGCGCAGAACTGGATGCCCACGTGGCCGCTCACCGTTCGACCGCTGCCGGTGGACCTCGCGCCGATCCAGGTGCGGCTCTTCGCGCGGACGACGAGCCACGAGAGTGCCGCCCTGAACTGGTTCCGCCGAGCGGTCACGGAGGCCGTGCACACCGCGCCGGAGCAGTTCTGGTCGCCTCAACCTCCGTGGAGCCCGTTGAGATGCCGCGACCCGGGGGATGAAGCCCTCGGATGACCCCGATTGCGGCAACTCACGCCGTGGCTAGGGTGGGCGCATGGACATCGACGGTTCCGCAGCCCTCGTCACGGGTGGGGCGAGCGGGCTCGGACTCGCTACCGCGCGGCGGCTCGCCGCATCCGGGGCGCACGTGACCCTCGTCGACCTGCCCACCTCTCCCGGGGCCTCGGTCGCCGACGACCTCGGCGCGCGTTTCGTGCCGGCCGACGTCACCGACCCTGAGCAGATCGCCGCCGCCGTGGCGCTCGCCGCGGAGGCGGGGCCGCTGAGGGTGCTCGTGAACTGCGCGGGCATCGCGCCGCCGGCGAAGGTGCTCGATCGCGACGGCGTCCCGACGCCGCTCGACCTCTTCGAGCGCGTGCTGCGCGTGAACCTCGTCGGCACGTACAACGTCATCGCCCAGGCGTCGGCCGTGATGAGCCGCAACGACCCGGATGCTGCGGGCGACCGTGGCGTCATCGTCACCACGGCGAGCGTCGCCGCCTTCGACGGGCAGATCGGCCAGCCCGCGTACGCGGCGAGCAAGGGTGGTGTCGCGGCCATGACCCTGCCGATCGCGCGCGAGCTCGCCCGCCACGCGATCCGCGTCGTGACGATCGCCCCGGGCATCATGGAGACGCCGATGCTGAAGGGGCTGCCGCAGGCGGCGCAGGACTCGCTCGGGGAGCAAGTGCCCTACCCCGCCCGGCTCGGCGCACCCGACGAGTACGCCCGCCTCGTGCTCGCGATCGTCGACAACGGCTACCTCAACGGCGAGACGATCCGCCTCGACGGGGCGATCCGGATGGCGCCGAAGTAGACCCGACACCGCCCGCGGCGGTCGCGGCGCGCCCCGTTAGGCTGGTGCCGAACTCCGCAGCGCCGCGAGCCCACACGGTTCGGCGACGCCGCGGCGATCTGCCCCGCGCGTACCCCGACAAAGGAGCGACCGTGTCCGACAGCATCCTCTTCTCCGTCGACGCGGGGCTTGCCCGCGTCACCTTCAACCGGCCCGCGTCGCTCAACGCGATGGACTTCGAGATGGGCGCGCGCTGGCGCGACGTCGCCCGTGCCGTCGCGGTCGACCCCGCGATCGGGGCGGTGATCCTGGATGCTGCGGGGCCGGCCTTCTGCGCCGGAGGAGACGTCGTCGCGATGTCGACGTCGGGGGCCGACGGCACCGCGGTGGCCGAGGCCGCCGGCGTGATCCACGAGGGCATCCGCATCTTCTCGGAGATCCCGGTGCCCATCGTCGCCGCCGTTCAGGGGGCGGTCGCCGGGGGCGGACTGGGACTCATGCTGGCGGCCGACTACATCGTCGCCGCCGACGGCGCGAAGTTCGTCAGCAAGTACGCCAACATCGGCCTCACCCCCGACCTCGGAGTCTCGACGCTCCTGCCCGCCGCGATCGGTCAGCGCCGCGCCCTCCAGCTGCTGCTGCAGGACCGCACGCTCGACGCCCACGAGGCGCAGGCGTGGGGGCTCGTGGCGGAGGTCGTTCCCACGGCCGACCTCGCCGCCCGGGCCGAGACCGTCGCGCGGTCCTGGCTCAGCGGTGCCACGGGGGCGTTCGGCCAGGCCAAGCGGCTCGTCCGCACCGGCGCCGGCCGCTCTTTCGCCGAGAACCTCGACGATGAGGCGGCCACCATCGGCGCCGCCTTCGATACCGCCGACGCGCACGCTCGCGTCGGCGCGTTCGCCGCAGCATCCGCCACGTCCCCGCGCTGACCCGGAGAAACCCATGACATCCCTCGCAGGAAAGACCATCCTCATGTCGGGCGGGAGCCGCGGCATCGGCCTCGCCATCGCCCTGCGCGCCGCGCGCGACGGCGCGAACATCGCGATGCTCGCGAAGACCGACACCCCCCACCCGAAGCTCGAGGGCACGGTGCACACCGCGGCCGCGGCGATCCGCGAGGCGGGCGGTCAAGCGCTGCCGATCGTCGGCGACGTGCGCAACGACGACGACGTCACCGAGGCGGTGCTGAAGACCCAGGGCGAGTTCGGCGGTATCGACATCGTGGTCAACAACGCGAGCGTCATCGACCTGTCGGGCTCGCTCGACCTCGCCACGAAGAAGTACGACCTCATGCAGGGGGTCAACGTGCGCGGCACGTTCCTGCTGTCGCGATCGGCGATCCCCGTGCTCAGGGACGCCGAGAACCCGCACATCCTGTCGCTGTCGCCGCCGCTGAACGTCACCGCGAAGTGGCTCGGCGCGCACACGGGCTACAGCCTGGCGAAGTTCGGCATGACGATGGCCACGCTCGGGATCGCGGCGGAGTTCGCCGAGGCCGGGATCGCCGCGAACACCCTCTGGCCGCGCACGACGATCGCGACCGCCGCGGTGCAGAACGTTCTCGGCGGCGACCGGATCATGGCCGCCAGCCGCACGCCCGAGATCTACGCCGACGCGGCCTACGAGGTGCTGACCGCCCCGGCGCGCGAGCGCACCGGGCAGACGCTGATCGTCGAGGACGTGCTCGAAGCCGCCGGCGTCACCGACTTCGCGCGCTACGCGGCGGTTCCGGGTACGCCCGACTCGGCGCTGTTCCCCGACATCTTCCTCGACTGACCGCGCCGGCCGATCCGGCACCCCGGCAAGACCGCGAGACGTCAACCTGGATACGAGACTTCCGCCCGGCGGTGCAGTCTCGTATCGGGGATGACGTCTCGCGGTCCCCGGGCACCGCCCAGGAACGTGCTCTTACTCTGTACGGATGTCTTTCTCCGCCCATCGACCGGGCCGCTACGGCTCCGACGGTCGAATCGAGTTCGCCGCGCACGACGATAGCGAGGCGCAATATCTCGGCGATGTGCGTGAGACGCCCGGGCGTTACGACGAGCAGGCCGATCGATCCGAGCCCGTCGTCGTCGATGAGGAGCCCGAGTCCGAGGCGCCCGAGTCCGAGGCGCCTCCGACTGAGGGCGGGCCCGCACCCGAAGTGCGCCGCCGGTTGACGCTTCGTCGGCGGCGCATGCCGTGGGGCCGCCGGCTGGCGGTGCTCGGGGGCGCCGACGGCGCAGTGCTCGACGACGTGCCGGAAGAGACCCCGCGGTTCGTGCAGATGTTCTTCGTGCTGGCCGGCACCGCTCTGGTGTCGGCGCTGTCGATGCTGTTCGCTCTCATCACCGGGGTGCGCATCTCGGTGTGGCTGGCCGTGCCCCTCGCCATCGTCTGGGCGCTGATCATCTTCAACCTCGACCGGTTCCTCACCTCGAGCATGCGCTCGACCCGCAATCCCTGGAGGTTGCTGGGGATTGCGGTGCCCCGCGTGGTGATGGCCGCCCTCATCGGGATCGTCGTCGCCGAGCCGCTCGTGCTGCAGGTGTTCCAGAACGACATCGCACGCGAGGTCACCTCGACCAACGTCTCGCAGGCGCTGTCGGACCAGGAGGCGGTGGCCGGCGGTCCTGAGAAGCAGGCGCTCGACGCAGCATCCGCGCGGGTGAGCGCGTTGGAGGACCAGGCCGCCACGGGCATCGTCGCGGGAACCTCGTCGACCTCGGCCGAAGCGGCCGCCGCCCAGCAGAGCGTCGATCAGCTCACTGCCCAGCTCGCCGCGCAGCAGGCCGTCATCGACCAGGCCCGTGCTCTGTACCAGTGCGAGCTGACGGGCGCGGGGGCGGGTACCGTCCCCGGGTGCACGGGTGTGAGCGGAGACGGCGCCAGCTCGGAGGCCGCCGAGGCGCAGCTAGCGGGTGCGCAGGCGTCGTACGACGGTCTCGCCGCTGAGCTGCAGCAGGCCACCGCCACCCTGAGCGCGGCGAACGCGGCCGGGACGAGCGCCGCGGCCGCGTCGGCCGAGACGAACAAACAGCGGGCCCAAGACGAATTGGTCACCGCTCGAACGCAATACGACGCAGCCCTCGCCGCCTACGACGAGCGCGCGGCCGCCGTGGCGGGAGGCAATGCCCAGGCGCAGGGGATCCTCAGTCAGATCGGAGCGCTCGAGAGACTTTCGCAGCGCGAGCCGGTGCTCGCCTGGGCTCACTGGCTGATCGCCGGGCTGTTCTTCATGATCGAACTGCTGCCCGTGCTGGTGAAGGTGCTCACGAGCTTCGGTGATCCGTCGGTGTACGAGAAGGCCGACGCGTTGCGGCGGCAGGTCGCCCTCGACCGCGTGACCGCCCGCACCTGGCGGGCGCGTGCCGCGATCGCGACAGCGCGCGACGCGCCCTGAGCGCGCGACGGGCCATCGACTCTGACGAGGGGTCCCGCGGGCGGGTCAGATCAGGCCGTGGCGGGTGAAGGCGGTGTGCACGCCGTCGTCGTGGACGCTGGTGGTGACCTCGTCGGCGTACCCCTTGACGGTGTCGTCGGCGTTACCCATCGCGATACCGACGCCGCACACCTGCAGCATCTCGAGGTCGTTGTAGCTGTCCCCGATGCCGATCGCGTCGTCGAGGCTCATCCCGAGCAGGGTCACGAGCTCGACGATCGCCGAACCCTTGGTGACGCCGTGCAGGCTGACCTCGCCGCCGGATCCTCCGAGGTAGGGGATCGTGCCGGTGATCACGTGGAAGCGCGCGCCGAGGCCGTCGCGCACCACCGAGAACGTGTCGGGGTGCGTTCCGGCGAACGTCGCCTTGGCGATCGCGTCGACGGGCGCCGGCCCCTTGTATGCCATGCGTTTCTCGACTCGGGCGAGCGCGGCGACCGCCGCCGGGTCATCGGCGCCCGCTTCGGCGCCATCGAAGATCGGCCGAACGCGGGCGAGGATGCCGCGGCTCGGGTAGATGTCGTCATAGGCCTGCAGGATGTATTCGACATCGTGGGCCTCGAAGAAGGCGGTGAGCTCGGCCAGGTCTTCGGGCGGCATGAGGTGTCGCGCGACGTGCTCGTCGCCGCGATCGGTGAAGCCGCCGCCGGCCGAGATCACCCCGTCGAAACCGATCGCCGCGACGTGGTCGGGGATCTCTGCGCGGGCGCGACCGGTGCACAGGTACACGAGATGGCCGCGTGCGCGGGCGCCGCGCACCGCCTCGATGGCCGAGGGGGCCAGGCGCTGCTGGTGGTCGATGAGGGTTCCGTCGACGTCGAGGAATGCGATGCGGCGAGACGTCATGGTGTGGGGCTTTCCGGGTGGGGTGAGGGATGCTGTGGCATCCGCCGACGATCGTCGGGCACGGCCTTGGCGAGGCTACCGCGTCGAGGCCGAGCGATCGCTGGATCACCCCCGGCCTGCTCGCAGGCGCTCGCCGGTACCCTGGAGCCATGACGACTCAACCCCCCGTGCGCACCACGAAGCCCCGCCAGGTGCGCCCGGCGACGGAGGGCTGGTCGCAGAAGAAGGACGAGACCGGTCGTCCGCTGCTGCAGTTCGCGAGCCCGAAGCGCGGCAAGCCGCCCGTGCACCTCGCCGACCTGGCCGCCGACGAGCGCGTCGCGAAGGTGAAGGAACTCGGCATGCCGGGGTTCCGCGCGAAGCAGCTCGAGAAGCACTACTTCCAGCACTACACGAGCGACCCCGCGCTCATGACGGACCTGCCCGCGGCCGGTCGTGACGACCTCGTCGCCGGCATGCTGCCGCCGTTGCTGACCGAGGTGAAGCGCCTCGAGACCGACCGCGGCGACACGATCAAGTTCCTGTGGAAGCTGCACGACGGCGCCCTCGTCGAGTCGGTGCTCATGCGCTACCCGGGTCGCATCACGCTCTGCGTCTCGTCGCAGGCCGGGTGCGGCATGAACTGCCCGTTCTGCGCGACGGGTCAGGCCGGCCTCACCCGCAACATGTCTGCGGCCGAGATCGTCGAGCAGATCGTGCGCGCCAATCGGCTCATCGCCGATGGCGGCCTCGGCGGCAAGAAGAAGGACGACCACTCCGCCGATCGCGTCTCGAACATCGTCTTCATGGGCATGGGCGAGCCGCTCGCGAACTACGCCCGGGTCATGCAGGCCGTTCGCGTCATGGTCGACAAGGACCACGGCCTCGGCATGAGCGCGCGCGGCATCACGGTCTCGACCGTCGGCCTGGTGCCCGCGATCACCAAGCTCTCGAACGAAGACATCCCCGTCACGTTCGCTCTCTCGCTGCACGCGCCCGACGACGTGCTGCGCGACGAGCTCATCCCGGTGAACTCGCGCTGGAAGGTCGACGAGGCGCTCGACGCCGCGCGCGACTACTTCGACAAGACCGGGCGCCGCGTCTCGATCGAGTACGCGCTCATCAAGGACATGAACGACCACGCCTGGCGCGCCGACCTCCTCGCAGAGAAGCTCAACGCCCGCGGTCGCGGGTGGGTGCACGTGAACCCGATTCCGTTGAACCCCACCCCCGGTTCGATCTGGACCGCGTCGGAGGTGCCCGTGCAGAACGAGTTCGTGCGGCGCCTGAACGACGCCGGCATCCCCACGACCCTCCGCGACACCCGCGGCAAGGAGATCGACGGCGCCTGCGGGCAGCTCGTCGCCACCGAAGACGACCAGGTCGCAGCCTCCGCGACACCGGTCGCCTGACCCCTTCTTCGGTGCGCACCGCGGGGGTCGACCTCGCCTCCGAGCGCGCGAAGACCGCGCTGGCGGTGCCGAACGGCGCGCTCGCCGACCTCGTGGCGTCGCGGGGGTAGGAGATGGCGCGAGGGTAGGCCGATCGGCGGCGGAGCGGCCTACGCCGGCGGCTTCTCCTACGCCGGATGCGTGCCGGCGTCGGCTCGGCAGGGCAACGGATGCTGCGGACCTGGCCGTGAGAGTGGTGCGCAGCATCCGTTCAGGGCATTCTCGAAGACATGACCGAATCCGTCGTCGAGGTGTCCGGCCTCACCAAGACCTATCGCGGGGGGTTCCAGGCGCTCAAGGGGATCAGCTTCGAGATCCATCGAGGCGAGACCTTCGCGCTGCTCGGCCCGAACGGGGCGGGCAAGAGCACCGCCATCGAGATCCTCGAGGGGTATCGCGATCGCAGCGGCGGAACGGTGTCGGTGCTCGGCGTCGACCCCCACCACGCCACGCTCGAGTGGAAATCCCGCCTGGGGATCGTGCTGCAGAACACCGGCGAGGCCCCGACCGCCTCGGTGAAGGAACTGCTCACGCACTTCGCGGGTTTCTACCCGCGCGCCCGCCGTGTCGATGAGGTGATCGCCGCGGTCGGTCTGACCGAGAAGGCCAAGACACCCGTCCGCAAGCTCTCGGGCGGCCAGCGTCGACGTGTCGACGTTGCGCTCGGCATCATCGGGCAGCCCGATCTGCTCTTCCTCGACGAGCCCACGACCGGCTTCGACCCCGAGGCGCGGCGGCAGTTCTGGGATCTCATCCGGGGGCTGCAGGGGGAGGGCACCACGATCCTCCTCACCACGCACTACCTCGACGAAGCGGCCGAGCTGTCGCAGCGCGCGGCCATCCTCGTCGGCGGCGAACTGGCCTCGATCGGGCCGATCGACGAGCTCGGCGGGCCCGCGTCGCGTGTGCCGGTGGTGCGCTGGCGCCACGACGGTGTCGTGCACCAGGAGCGGACGTCGAGCCCCGGCGAGTTCGTCACGCGGCTCGTGGCCGCGTCGGGGCGCGAACCCGAGAATCTCGAGGTGGTGCGCCCGAGCCTCGAGGACATCTACCTCTCGTTCGTCGATCCGGCGGCCGCATCGACCGAGGAGGTCGCGGCATGAGCGCGGCGCTCTCGAGTCCGAACCGCTCCGGCGTCGGCTCGTTCGGATTGGGGCGCACCCTGCGCCTCGGGCTCTCGCGCGTCGCCTACGAGGTGCGCTCGTACTTCCGGCAGGGCGACTCGGTCTTCTTCACGTTCCTGTTCCCCGTGATGTTCCTGCTCATCTTCGCGGTGGCCTTCAGCTCGGCGACCTTCGGGCCGCCCGACGGCGAGATCTCTTCGGCCGCGTACTACCTGCCGGGCATGCTCGCGGCGGGTCTGCTGCTCTCGGGCCTGCAGAACCTCGCGATCGACATCGCGATGGAGCGCAGCGACGGGTCGCTCAAGCGTCTCGGCGGGACGCCGCTGTCACCGGTGTCGTACTTCATGGGCAAGCTCGGCCAGGTGCTCGTCACCGGATTCCTGCAGGCCGCGCTCCTCATCGCGATCGCCGGGATCTTCTTCGGTGTCGCGCTGCCGACCGACCCGCAACGGTGGCTGACCTTCGCGTGGGTGTTCCTGCTCGGGGTCACCACGTGCGCGATCCTCGGCATCGGCCTCAGCGCCCTCCCGCGCACCGGGCGCAGCGCCTCGGCGGTCGTCATCCCGATCGTGCTGGTGCTGCAGTTCATCTCGGGCATCTTCATCCAGTTCTCGGTGCTGCCGGAGTGGCTGCAGAACGTCGCGAGCATCTTCCCCTTGAAGTGGCTGGCTCAGGGGATGCGATCGGTCTTCCTGCCCGAGGTGTTCGCCGCCGACGAGCCGGGCGGCACGTGGCAGCACGGACTCACGCTGGGGGTGACGCTCATCTGGCTCGTGGTCGGCCTGATCCTCGTGCGGATCACCTTCCGCTGGATCCGCAAGGACAGCTAGGCCTCTGCCTCAGGCGAACGGTCGGCAGGCGTCGATCATGCGGCGAAGGCTGACCCCCGCGGTCACGGTCTCCGCCAGCTCGGCGATGCCGGTGTCGACGGGCTCCAGCGACGCGAGGTAGCCCTCGACCGCCGCGCCGGCGGTCTCGATGAGCGCCGTGGTGTCGCGGTCACCCGGCGCGGTGGCGACGACGTCGCGGCACGCGCGCACCGCCTCGGCGAGCAGCGCGCGCGCGTCGCCTCGCAGCGGGGCGCTCGCCGGGGGGATGCGGCCGAGGATGTCGGCCAGGTCGCGTGCGAAGAACGTCACGTGCTCGAGCGCGCGCAAGCGACGCGAGTTCTCCTCCTGGGCGGCCGCCTGGCGGCGGCCCCTCGGGTTGCCCCGCAGGCTGCGGTCGGCCTCGCGCACCTCGTCGGCGACGGTCAGGAGCATCGTCGACAGCTCGCTCATCGACGCGGCCAGGGCGTCGTGGTCGACGCCTCCTGCACCGACGGCGTCGGCCATCTCGTCCAGCCGTGCGGCGAGGGTGTCGCGGAGTTCGCTGAGCCGTCGGGAGGCGTACGGCAGGAACACCGGGGGTGCGATGAGGACGTTCACCGCGACACCGACCACGATCCCGAACGCCATCGTGACGAGGTACGACACCGAGAACTGGTCGGGGTCGCCCCTCCCGCCGATCAGCAGCACGAACAGCGCCGCCATGACGATCCACTCCCGGCCGGGGCCGAGGGCGCGTGCGCCGCCCAGCAGCACTCCGATCGCGACGATGCCGGCGAGGGCGACCGCGGCCGGCACCCCGGCGGCGTCGAGACCGACCGCGACGAGACCGAAACCGATGCCGATCGCCAGGCCCAGCACCGTCTGCACGCTCGAGCGCGCAGAATCGGCCAGCGTCGGATACATGCTCACGACGACCCCGAGCGGTGCGTAGTACGAGTACTCGTCGGCGGCGAACGGGATGAGCGGCGCGAGGTACCAGGCGAGGACGGCGGCGCCCGCGGTCTTCGCCGCCAGCAGCACGCGCGAGGGCGCCACGAGGGTGCGCGCCGCGCGCATCTGCCCGGTCATCCGAGCGCGGGTCGGAGAGGTGCTCACGAGGGAACGCTATCGAGGCGCGCCTGCGAACGGGGGTGGTTGACGCATCCTCGATACCGTCGGCGCAACCCGGAGCCGGTGCCCGCGGACGCCAGTAGCGTTGACGCATGGTCAACTATCGCTATCTGGGCAACAGTGGTCTCAAGGTCTCGGAGATCACGTACGGCAACTGGGTGACGCACGCGTCGCAGGTCGAGGACGACGCCGCCGTCAAGACCGTGCACGCCGCTCTGGACGCCGGAATCACGACGTTCGACACCGCCGACGCCTACGCCAACACCGCCGCCGAGGTCATCCTCGGGAAGGCGCTCGAGGGGCAGCGGCGCGAGTCGCTCGAGATCTTCACGAAGGTGTACTTCCCGACCGGACCGGGCGGACCCAACGACACCGGCCTGAGCCGCAAGCACATCACCGAGTCGATCAATGGTTCGCTCCAGCGCCTCGGCACCGACTACGTCGACCTCTACCAGGCCCATCGCTTCGACTACGAGACGCCGCTCGAGGAGACGTTCCAGACGTTCGCCGACCTGGTGCGCCAGGGCAAGGTGCTCTACATCGGTGTCTCGGAGTGGACCGCAGAGCAGCTGCGCGAGGGTCACGCACTCGCGAAGGAGCTCAACATCCAGCTCATCTCGAACCAGCCCCAGTACTCGATGCTGTGGCGCGTCATCGAAGACAAGGTGGTTCCCGCGAGCGAAGAACTCGGCATCTCGCAGATCGTCTGGTCGCCGATGGCGCAGGGCGTGCTGAGCGGCAAGTACCTGCCCGGTCAGCCGGTGCCCGAGGGGTCGCGCGCGACCGACGAGAAGAGCGGCGCCACCTTCATCAAGCGCTTCCTCACCGACGACACGCTCACCGCGGTGCAGCGCCTGAAGCCCATCGCTGAGCAGGCGGGCCTGTCGATGCCGCAGATGGCGATCGCCTGGGTGCTGCAGAACCCGAACGTCGCCGCCGCGCTCGTCGGCGCGTCGCGCCCGGAGCAGCTCGCCGACACGGTCAAGGCCTCCGGTATCACCCTCGACGCCGACACCCTCTCCGCGATCGACGAGGCGCTGGGTGGCACGGTCGAGCGCGACGGGCAGAAGACGTACGAGACGTCGCCCGCGACCCGAGTGGCCTGAGGCCCGCCCATGGTGGCGATGAGCGCCGGCATCCTGCTGTACCGCCTCGACGGCGGCGGGGTGCAGGTGCTCATCGCCCACATGGGAGGCCCGTTCTGGGCCTCGAAGGATGCCGCCGCCTGGTCGATCCCGAAGGGCGAGTTCGATCCCGACGACGAGTCGGCGATGGATGCTGCGCGCCGCGAGTTCCGCGAAGAGCTCGGCGTCGATGCGCCGTCGGCCGACTATGCCGAACTGGGTACATTCGCGTACTCGTCGGGCAAGCGCGTCGTGGTGTTCGTCGCGGACGGCGCAGGCTTCGACGCATCCGGATTCACCTTCGGCGAGTTCGAGATGGAGTGGCCCCCGCGGTCGGGAGCGACCGCACGGTTCCCCGAGGTCGACCGGGCCGAGTGGGTCGCGATCGATGAGGCGCGCGAGCGACTCGTGAAGGGCCAGCGACCGGCCATCGAGGCGCTTGCGACGATGGTCGAGCTCGCCGCCGGGTAGGGCCGGGCGCCGCGAGGTGACGCGACGACCGGCCCGAGACCGGTCAGGGGCGCAGGAGCACCTTGCCGACGCGGCCCGCTTCGCCGGAGGCGGTGACGGCCGCCGCGACATCGTCGAACCCGTGGATCGATGCGACGGGAAGCGTCAGCACCCCCGACGACAGGTGCCGCGAGAGCTCGCCGAAGAGTTCGGTGCGCGTCGCCGCATCCATGCTCGCCGACACCTTGCTGCCCCAGAAGCCCTTCACCGTGGCTTGCTTGAAGATGACGTCGCCCGAGGCGAGCTCCATCGTCGGGCTGTCCATCGCGCCGAACGCGACGAGGGTCGCTCCTTCGGCGAGGAGCGAGAGCACGTCGCCGCTCGACCGACCGCCGACGGAGTCGACGCCGGCCACGATGTCGGCGCCGCCGGTGAGGTCGGCGACGCGCTGCTGCCAGCCCTCGCTGTCGACCGCGACGATGCGCGAGATGCCCTGATCCTCGAGTTCTTGCACGCCCGACGCGCGGCGCACGAGGCCCACCACGTTGATGCCGCGCGCGGCGCCGATCTGGGCGACCATGCGACCGACGGCGCCGTTCGCGGCGTTCTGCACGATCCAGTCGCCCGGCTTCAGATCGAGGAACTCCAGCAGGCTGATCGCGCTGAACGGCATCGACACGAGCTGGGCGGCGGCGTCGTCGGGGAGGCCGTCGGCGACGGGGACGAGACCCGCCGCGCGGGCGATGAACTGCTCGGCCCAGACCCCGAGAGTGCCGCCCGTGGCGACGCGCTGGCCCACCTTCAGGGACTCGACCCCGGAGCCCACCTCTTCCACGACGCCGACGGCCTCGGTTCCGGCGCGGGCCGGAAGGGCGGGCTTGTACCCGTAGGTGCCGCGGATCGTCCAGAGGTCGTGGTTGTGGATGGGGGAGAGCAGCGTGCGGATGCGCACCTCTCCTTCGCCGGGGGTGGGGGTCTCAACGTCTTCGACCGAGAGCACTGCCGCCGGGTCGCCGAACTCGTGGTGGGTGATCGCGCGCATGGGGATGTCCTTCCGAAATTGTGTAACGATCGGTCTAATATAGACCCCGACGGAGGGAATCCGATGGGACGACAGCGAACGTTCGATCACGACGAGGTGGTGCGCTCGGCGCGCGACCTGTTCTGGTCGCGCGGGTACGCCGAAGCGGGGATCGGCGAGCTGGAGGAGGCGACCTCTTTGAAGCGGTCGAGCCTCTACCACGCGTTCGGGAGCAAGCGGGGGCTGTTCGAGGCGGTCGTCGTCGACTACCTCGCGCATGTCGCCCGCCCCCGCCTCGCGGCGCTGCGGCAGAACGACCCCGCCCCCGACGCACTGGAGCGCTACCTGGGTGCGCTCCGCGCCGAGATCACCTCTCCCTCATCCTCGGTGAGATCGGGGTGTCTGCTGGTGAACGCGGCGTGCACACCGCTGGCGAGCGAAGACGAGGGCGTCCGCGTGATCATCGCCGAGTACACCGACGAGATCCGCGGCGCCGTGCGCGCGGGTGTCGCCGCGCGGCGACCCGACCTCGACGGCGCGTCTCAGCGCACGCTCGCCGTCACCTGCTCTTCTCTCGTGCTGGCTGCACTGGCTCAGGCGCGCGCCGACGACGAGGCCGCCGCCGAGAGCCTGGATGCTGCCGCGGCCGTTCTCGCGACCTGGCAGCCGCGGGTCGCTCAGGGGAGTTCCACGGCGGTGCCGTAGCGACGACCCCCTGATCGTTCTGGACGAGCCCGGTGGCTGCGTCGATGAGCTGCTGCCGACTCGACACCGCCGATCGGCTGTGCGCGCAACCGCCTCGACGCAACGCGAACCGCGACGTACCGTGCTCGAACCGCGACGACGCGCGCCGCGGCAGGCAAGGAGCACACCCATGATCGATTCCTCCCGCGGTTTCACCATCGAACGACTGCTCGACGCGACCCCCGAGCAGATCTGGAACGCGTGGACCGACGCCGACGACGCCGCCCAGTGGTGGCACCCGGTCGGCATGACCACACCGCGCGAAACGGTGACCATCGACGCGAAGAAGGGCGGTCGCTACGCCTACACGATGGTCGATGACGCCTCCGGCGAAGAGTCCCCCACCGGTGGCGTCTACCGCGAGGTCGTGCCGCAGGAGCGCCTCGTCTTCACCTGGGGCGAGCCGGGTGCCGATCCCGACGCGACCCCCGTCGTCACCGTCACCATCGCGTCGGCGGGCGACCTGACCCGCCTCACCTTCGACCTGCGCGGCGTGGACGGCATGGCCGGCGATGACAGCTTCTACGACGGCTGGGCGAGCGCCCTCGACGAACTCGTCACGCACCTGGGGCAGTCCGCGGTGCACGGCTGACCGGGGCCTCGAGTCGACCGCACGCCGCGAACACTCGGGCGTGCGGGGGCGTTCGTCTTTCTAAGAACGCTCTCGTAGACGTCTCACGGGGGGCTTAGCGGGCGCCGCGATCGTTGACTTGCGGCCACCCGCCGCCGCGGTCCATCCGCGCCGCACTCCCCGGGAGAGAACGTCATGGTCCTCCGCATCGCTCTGTCGTCGCACGATTCCGTCGGCCTCGGCCATGTTCGCCGCAACCTCGCCATCGCCCACGCGCTCTCACGGTCGCTCCCCGCACTGACCGGCGAGCAGGTCACCGGCGTGCTCCTGACCGGTCAGGCGTCGGCCACGGGGTTTGCGGCTCCTGCCGGATGGGACTGGGTGGTGCTTCCCAGCGTCACCGTAGGCGAGGGCGGGTATCGTTCCCGGCACCTCGCCGCCGGCATCGACCGGGTGACGGCGATGCGTTCGGCGGTCGTGGCGGCGGTGCTGAAGGAGTTCGGTCCGGATCTCCTCGTCGTGGACCGCCACCCGTTCGGGGTGCACCGCGAACTCGACAAGGCTCTGCGGCAGCTGAGAGCCCAGCGGCCCTCCTGTGCGACGGTGCTCGGACTGCGTGACGTGCTCGACCGCCCCGCGGTGGCCCGTGCCGAGTGGCGGGCGCTGGGCGGTGCCGCAGCGGTCCGCGAGCACTTCGATGCGATCTGGGTCTACGGCGACCCCACCGTCCACGACATCACCGCGAGCGGCGAGCTCCCTCGCGGTCTGCACGACCTGGTCACCCACACCGGCTACCTGGCCCACGGCCGCGATGCCGCCCCCGTCGAGGTGGAAGACCCGTTCGTGCTCACCACGGTCGGGGGCGGATGCGACGGAGCGGGCATCGCGCGGGAGGCGGCGCGAGCGGCGGTGCCCGCCGGGTTCCGGCACCTCGTCGTCGTCGGTCCTCAGATGCCCGAGAGCGACCGGGCGTCCGTGCGTGCCGTCGCGACAGAACGCACGGAGGTCGTGGAGTCGGTGCCCGACGTCCTCGGACTCGCGCGACGAGCGGCGGCCGTCGTGGCGATGGGCGGCTACAACACGGTGTGCGAGGTGATGAGCACGGATACTCCGATCCTCGTCGTGCCCCGGGTCGATCGTCGAGACGAGCAACGCCTCCGGGCCGTCGCGCTCGCCCGTGCCGGTGCGATCGAGACCTTCTCCCCCTCCGAGGCCGACGCGCGGGCGATCGAGGACTTCTTCGCCCGTCGGGTCGGTGACCGCGCGACGCGTACCGGCATCGACCTCGGCGGACTCGACGCCGTCGCACCGCTCGCGGCCCGGCTCATCGCCGACGCCCGCGCCGGACGGGAGGTTCTCGCGCATGCTGTCTGATGTCCCCCGCACCGGTTACGTGGTGAAGGTCTACCCCCGGTTCTCCGAGACGTTCGTGGTCACCGAGATCCTCGCCCGCGAAGCGCAGGGCGAGCACCTGGAGATCTTCTCCCTTCGCCCCACCGATGACACGCGCTTCCACAGCGAGCTCGCCCGGGTCACAGCGCCGGTGCGGGCCATCGCCCCGCCTCGTCGCGTCGCGCCCCTGTGGCAGGTGCTGCGCGACGCGGCAGTCGACCCGTTCCTCGCGGCGGCGATCGGGCGCCACCTCGGCGACCTCGTGTCTTCCGAGGCGAGCGATGCCATCCAGGCCATCGAGATCGCCCGGCAGGTGCGCGCACGCGGGATCACCCACCTGCATGCCCACTTCGCCTCGACGGCGACATCGGTCGCGCGATTGGCGGCGCGGCTCAGCGGCATCTCGTACTCCTTCACCGCCCATGCGAAGGACGTCTTCCACGATTCGGTCTCGGCCGACGATCTCGACATGAAGCTCCGCGACGCGGCTTTCGCGGTGACGGTCAGCGACTTCAACCTGCGTCACCTGCGCGAGACCTTTCCCCGCCGCGATCGTCTGCACCGCGTGTACAACGGTCTGGAGCTCTCGCGCTTCCCCTTCGTCACGCGTGCCCCCGGCGACGAGCTACGGATGCTGTCGGTCGGGCGCCTGGTCGAGAAGAAGGGCTTCGGTGTGCTCATCGATGCCTTCGACCGCGTGCGAGAGGCCGGGATCGCGGCACGGCTCGACATCGTCGGCGACGGGGAGCTGCGCGACGACATCGCCGCGCGCATCGCCAGATCGCCGCATCGTCACGGTATCCGCCTGCGCGGGCCGCTGCCCCAAGACGAGGTCGCCCGGTGCCTCGCCGAAGCCGACCTCTTCGTCGCGCCGTGCCTGGTCGGGGGCGACGGTAACGTCGACGGGCTGCCCACCGTGCTGCTGGAGGCGATGGCCAGCGGTGTGCCGTGCATCTCGACCGCGGTGACCGGGATTCCCGAAGTCATCCGCCACCACGAGACCGGGCTCCTGTGCGAACCCGGCGACGTCGTCGGGTTGAGCGAGGCGATCATGGCGGTTGCCCGTCCCGGATTCGACCGCGTCGGAATCGCGCGCCGGGCGCGTGCGCTCGTGGAGAACGAATTCGACGCCGCCCGCCAGGCTGCCCGGCTGGCGGCCCTCACCGCGGAGGCCTCCTTCGCGACCGAGAGGAAGGTGGCCTGATGCGCGTCGCTTACGTCTGCGCCGACCCCGGAGTGCCCGTGTTCGGAACCAAGGGCGCCAGCGTCCACATCCAGGAGATCGTGCGCGCCTTCCGCGATCGCGGTGACGAGGTGGTGGTCTACGCGACGCGGCGCGGAGACCACCCGCCCGCGGACCTGGCAGATCTGCGCGTCATCGAGCGACGAGTGGCACGCGGCGACGATCGGATGCGCGAGCGGGCGGTCGCTGACGCCGCGGCGGAGCTCGCCGACGCGGTCGTCGCAGACGGCTGCGACCTGGTCTACGAGCGCTTCTCGCTGTTCGCCGCCATCGGCGCGCGCGTCGCGCGCTCGCTTCCGATCAGAGCGGTCCTCGAGGTCAACGCCCCGCTCATCGATGAGCAGCGCACCCACCGCGTGCTCGTGGACGAGAACCTCGCCGCGGCGACCGCCCGCACGGCGTTGACGGCCGCCGACGTCGTGGCCTGCGTCTCGGCCCCGGTCGCGGACTGGGCGCGTGCCCACGGGGCGATCGCCCCGATCGTCGCGCCGAACGGGGTGAACACCGCCCGTATCCGCCCGTCGATCGTGCGTCCCGCTGAGGGAGAGCCGTTCGCCGTGGGATTCGTGGGCACGCTGAAGCCGTGGCACGGAGTCGACGTGCTGATCGACGCGATGGGGCTGCTCGCAGCATCCGATCACCCGTCCCGTCTCGTCATCATCGGCGACGGGCCCGCGGGGGCGGATCTTCGTCGCCATGCGGCGCAACGGGGTGTCGACGCGGTGTTCCACGGCGCGGTGGCGCCGGATGCCGTACCGGGCCTGCTCGCGACACTCGACGTGGGGGTCGCCTCGTATCGTGCCGGCGACGCCTATTTCTCTCCGCTGAAGGTCTGCGAGTACCTCGCAGCAGGTGTGCCCGTCGTCGCCTCCCGCCTCGGTCAGCTTCCCGACCTCGTGCAATCGGGGCGGACGGGCCTGCTCACCGATCCCGGAGACGTCGAGGCGCTGGCGGGCGCACTCGCCCGTTTGCGCGACCGGCCGGCGCTGCGCGCCCGCATGGGGGCCGCCGCGCGAGAGCGCGCCGTCGCCGCCCACGACTGGAGCCGTGTGCTGTCGGGAATTCTCGCTTCTCTCCCGCGAGAGGACGCCGCATGAGCCCGTCGCGTGCGCGCCAGCCGGTGGCGACCAGAGGCGCGCTCGCGCGCAGCCTGCAGATCGTGCGACCCCACCTCCGGGGCAAGGGGTGGCTGATGGCGGGGGGCATGGTCGCGCTGCTCGCCGACGTCGCGTTCCGGGTGCTCGAGCCCTGGCCGCTGAAGTTCGTCATCGACGCCGTCGCCGCCAGCCTCGGGGCGACGGCGGGCGCAGCGGCCGGGATCCCCCCGGCGACCACCGGGCTGCTCGTGGCCTGCGCGGTGCTGCTCCTGGGCATCATCGCCCTGCGCGCTCTCGCCGCCTACCTCAGCACCATCGCGTTCGCGCTGGTCGGGTCGAGGGTCGCGACCGAGTTGCGTGCTCGGGTGTTCTCGCACGTGCAGGCACTCTCGCTGCGCTACCACTCCTCGTCATCGGCGGGCGACGTCGTGCAGCGGCTCGTCGGCGACATCGGGCGCCTGCAGGAGGTCGCCGTGACAGCGGGCCTGCCGCTCGTCGGCAACGTGGCGACCCTCGCGGTGCTGATCGTCGTGATGGGCTTCATGGACCCCCTGCTGACGCTGGTCGTCGCGGCCGCGGCGGTGGCCCACGCGATCTCGTCGCGGCGCAGCTCGAAGAAGATCACGGATGCTTCGCGCACGACCCGGAAGGGAGAGGGGGCGCTCGCCGACACCGCCGCCGAGACGCTCGGCGCGATCCGCGTCGTGCAGGCGTACGGGCTGGAGAAGAAGGTGGGCGGGGTGTTCGATCGTGGAAACGCGACGGCGCTCACCGAGGGTGTGCGCGCCCGGCGGCTCGCCGCAGGACTGGAGCGTCGCACCGACCTCATCGTGGGGTTCGCGACGGCGGCCGTGCTGCTCGGGGGCGGGTGGCAGGTGCTCTCGGGAGGGATGACCGCGGGTGACCTCGTGATCTTCGTGGCCTACCTCAAGCTCGCGATGCGCCCCTTGAAGGACCTGGCGAAGTACACCGGTCGTATCGCCCGCGCCGCGGCCTCGGGGGAGCGGGTCGCCGACCTGCTCGACGAGCCCGTCGAGATCGCCGAGACGGTCGACGCCCGGCCGCTGCGCGCGACTGCCGGAGAGGTGTGGTTCGATCGGCTGAGCGTCGACGACGGCCGCGGGAGGGCGCTGTTCCGCGACCTCTCGCTGCGCATCGCGCCGGGCCAGCAACTGTGTCTGCTCGGCCCGTCGGGGGCGGGCAAGTCGACTCTCGCGGGTCTGCTCGTGCGTACCGCCGACCCGATCGCCGGCGACATCCGCGTCGACGGCGAGAGCCTGCGCGGGGCGACCATCCCGAGCGTGAGGTCTGCGGTGTCGCTGCTCCTGCAGGAGTCGGTGCTGTTCGCCACGACGGTGCGTGAGAACATCCGGTACGGACGCTTGGATGCCACCGACGACGAGGTGGAGGAGGCCGCTCGGCGCGCCTTCGCCCACGAGTTCATCCTCGACCTCCCCGAGGGGTACGACACGATGCTCGGCTCGCGTGGCAATACGGTTTCGGGCGGCCAGCGGCAGCGCCTCGCCATCGCACGGGCGCTGCTGCGCGACTCGCCCGTCGTGGTGCTCGACGAGGCGACCACCGGGCTCGACCCGCAGGCGCGGCACGAGGTCGGCGCGTCGCTTCGAGCGCTCACCCGTGGGCGCACCACCATCATGATCACGCACGACGTGACCCAGGCTCTCGCCGCCGACCGTGTGCTCTGGCTCGAGCAGGGGCGCATCGTCGAGGACGGTCCGCCGGGGCTGCTGATGGGATTGTCGGACTCCCGCGTTCGCGCGTGGGTTCTGCAGGCCGGGCGTGACGGGCGCGGCGGGCTCGCGGCAGACGCGGCGGCGCGGGCATGAACGGGGCCGCACGGGCCGCGGCGCGTCTCGCGCGCGCCGACCCGGCCGTCGCCGGCCTCGGGACGCTCCTCGACCCGCACCTGCTCAGCGAGGCCCTCGGAGCCGAGGTGCGGCTCACGCGCCTGCGGTACAAGGCGGGGACGAGCATCGTCGCAGCCGTCGAGAGCGACGAGGGGCCGCGCTGGGTGGCCGCCTACGACGGCCCCGACAAGGCGGGGAAAGCCCTCCGGCACGGCGGCGGGGTGCGGCCGGTCGACTCCATCGCGCACGCGGTGACAGGGCCGGCGCTGAGCGACCGCGCGCTCGCGCGAGCGGTGCGGTCGGTGGAGAACCGGTCGGCGGGGCTCGTGCACCGCGCCGCCGTGCTGCGGTACAACCCGCACCGGCGCCTCGTGCTCGATGCCGGGGCGCACGGGATCGTCAAACTGACCCAGCACCCGGTCGACCGGGTGCTCGCCCTGCACCGGCATCTGTTCGACCGGGGGGTGGCCGTGCTCGAGCCGCGCGGCCTGGGCTCCCGGGCGTGGTCGGCCCCCCGCTGGGGAATCGGCGATCTCTCCGAGTTCCCGTCGACGGACTCCGCTGAGCGGGCGGGGGCCGTTCTCGCCTCCCTCCACGGGGTCGGCGCGGCACCGGGGCTCGTCATGGCCAGTGCGGCGGCCGAGGCGGCCGCCGCGGCCGCCGCCGTCGGCGGCGTGCTGCCCGAGCTCGCAGAGAGGGCGTCCGCGCTTGTGGCCTGCGCACCCGTGACCGGGCGCGCGACCGTGGTCCACGGCGACTTCAGTGCCGATCAGGTGCTCGTGGGTGACGGGGTGCGGGTGATCGATCTCGACCGGTGCGGGGGCGGCGACCCGATGCGCGACCTGGCGTCGTTCACGGCCGACGAGCTGCTGCGCACCGGCCGCCGCGTGCTGAGCGATGCGCTCGTGGCGGGATATCGGGGGGCGCAGGGCGTCGTCGACGGCGACGCCCTGCGACGCTGGCTGCCGGTGTGCGTGCTCCTTCGCGCGATCGAACCGTTCCGCCGGGGAGACCCGGAGTGGCCGGCCCGCGTGCACGCGGCGGTCGCACTCGCCGAGGAGACGGCGCCGTGACCGCGCTGGTGCCGCGCCGCGTCGCCGCGCACGGACGCACGTGGACCGTCCGCCGCGCGTGGCCTCGTGCGGCCGGAGACGGCGCCGACCTCGAGGTCACGGCGGACGGGATCCTCGGCGTCCGCGCAGGACGCTGGTGCGACGGCGACGTCCGTGTCGCCGAAGCGGTGTGCGATCGCCGGCTGCCCGCGCTGGCCGATGTCGCCGGAGCCGGTGAGGTCGTCTCCTGGCGACCGGGGCGTCGCGCGGTCGTCCGGCTCGCCCGCGGAGGCGGGTATGCCAAGGTCGTCCGAGAGGGGGCCGCCGAGCCCGTGCTCGCCGCGCACGCGGCGGGCGCCGCCTTCTCGGCGGGGTTCGCGCGAGCCGCCGTGACCTCGGCTCCGACCGACGCGGCGCGCGGGGTCGTGCGGTTCGCGTCGTTGCCGGGCCGTACTCTGTTCGATCTCGGTTCCGACCGACGCGTTGCCGAAGCGGAGTTCGCGCGGGCGTGGAACGGCTGGGCCGAAGCCTGGGGCATGCTGCTGGACAGCTCCTGCGGCGAGCTGCCCCTGCACGACGCCGAGGCTGAGGTGCGAGTGCTCGAGCAGTGGATGCGGCACGCCGAGCCCCACCTCGGAGGCGAGGCGTCCGCGGTGCGCCGCGCGAGCGACCGGGTCGCGGAGGAACTCGTGGCGGGTCCGCGCGGTCGCGCCGCGCTCGCGCACCGCGACCTCCACGACAAACAGGTGATGTGGGATGCGGCGTCTCGGCCGGGCCTGCTCGACCTCGACACCGTGACCATCGCGGAGGCGGCGCTCGATCTCGGCAACCTGCGCGCGCACGTGGCGTTCCGCGCCGCTCAGGGCCGGCTCGAGCCATCGCGTACGGCCGTCGCCCGCGCGGCGATCGACGGTGTCGCGCGTGCGACGGGCGTGGAGCCCGACCGGGTGCACGCGTACGAGTCGGCGACACGGTTGCGCCTCGGGGCGCTCTACCTCTTCCGGCCCGCGTGGCGCGAGCTCGCGTTGCGGTGGCTGCGGGGTGCGTAGGCGCGGCGCACGCGGTCAGACCAGACGGTAGCCGACCCCTCGCAGCGTCTCGATGCGGCCGGCCCCGAGCTTCTGCCGCAGGTAGCCGATGTAGACGTCGACGACATTCGAGGACGGGTCGAAGTCGTACCCCCACACCCGACTGAGCAGTTGCTCCCGGCTGAGCACGTGCCCCGCGTGGCGTATCAACTCTTCGGCGAGGGCGAACTCCCGTGCCGACAGCTCCACCTCGCGTCCGTCGATGCTCGCCGCTCTCGTCCTGATGTCGAGGACGATGTCGCGGTGCCTCAGCTCGGGCGCTGAGGTTGCCGCATCCTTCTTCATCCGCAGCCGGATGCGCGCGAGCAGCTCGTCGAACCGGAAGGGCTTTCCGAGGTAGTCGTCGGCCCCGCCTTCGAGGCCCGCGACGGTGTCTTCGAGTTCCACTCGCGCCGTCAGCATGATGACGGGGATGCCGTGTCCCTCGCCGCGAAGATGCTCGAGCACCTCGAAGCCGGTCATCCCGGGAAGGTTCACATCCAGGACGACGAGATCGAACTCGCCCGAGCGGGCCAGGTGCAACGCCTCGGTGCCGTTGGGCGTCACCCTCGTGGCGTAGCCGGCGGCTTTGAGGCCCTTCTCGATGAAGCCGGAGATGCGCTTCTCGTCGTCGGCGATGAGTATCGATGCCACGGTCAGATCTCCGTCCGGTCGCCGGGGGTGCGGACAGGCGGCCCGGAAGGAAGGTCGGGCCGGGGAGGCACGACCACCTCTCGATCGTCGATCCGTACGGTGCGCGCGCGTGGGGGCCTCGGCGGGTGGGCCTCGGGCTCGACGGTGGTCAGCTCCACCGCCGACAGGTGCGGGCTCGGCAGTGAAATGACGAACTCCGCGCCCCCGCCCTCCGCGTCACGGGCGCTCGCTGATCCGCCGTGCGCACGCGCGATGACCTGCACGATGCTCAGACCCAGCCCGCTGCCGTCGGCACCGCGCCCCTCGGTGTCGCCGCGCTGGAAGCGCTCGAAGATGCGCTCCTTCGCCTCGTCGGGCACTCCGGGGCCGTGATCGCGCACCGACAGTTCGATGGTGTCGCCGACCCGCCGCGCGCCGATGCCGAGCTCGCCCCCGCCGTGGGACACGGCGTTCTGCGCGAGCTGAAGGAGGGCCTGAGTGATACGCGCCGAGTCGAGCTCGACGATGGCGCGCGGCGCCGAGCCGGCGGTCACGGTTGCTCCTTCGATTCCCTGGGCCTTCCGGGCGACCTGGGCGACGAGCTCGGACACATCGGTCGGTCGCACCGCGATCGGAGCCGGGCCGTGCAGTGACGCCTCGTCGGCCAGGTCTTGTACGAGCCGGCCCATGCGGGCGAGCTCGTCGATCGCGAGCGCCCGTGTGCTCTGCACGTCGTCGCGGTCGTCGATGTCCATCACCTCGAGGTTGCCGCTCACGATCGTGATCGGCGTCTTGAGTTCGTGCCCGACGTCGCTGAGCAGCCGGCGCTGGCTCTCGAGCGCGTCGTCGAGCATGTCGTTCATCGTCGAGGCCAGTTCCGACACGTCGTCGTGGCCCTCGACGGGCAGGCGTTCGGCGAGCGATCTGGCCGACACGCGTTCGGCGGTCTCGCGCATGCGGCGGAGGGGACGCAGCAGACGCGCGGCTGCGAGTCCGGCCGCTCCGGCGATGAGCGCGATCGCGATGGCCGCGGCGAGGAGGTACACCTGGGCGGGCCCGTCGATCTCGGCGAGCTCCGCTTCGAGGTCGTAGGCGAGCACGAACATCACGCGCGCCGGGTCGGGGGATCCTTCGATCTCGATGGGGGCCGCGAGGTAGCGCCAGGTGACGCCGTCCTCGGCGTACGTGCCCATCACCGAGCGCTCCGCCCCGCGGGCGGCGACGTGCGGGACGAAACCGGGCGCGCTCTGCAGGTCGACGTCGAGCGGCACCCCGGGCACCAGGGCGGCTGCCCCGTCGATCACGCCGAGAGCGCCGGTGTTGTCGTCGGGACTCATCCTCGTGACGACCGACTCGAGCGCGTCGACCGATGATGTCCAGGGTGCGTCTCCCGTCGCACCGTCACGAACAAGGAACCGTGCCGATTCGTAGCCGGCGTCCAACCGGCCGTCGACCTGGGCGATGATGCGCGCGCGCTCGACGACGTACACCACGCCCCCGACCGACAGCATCCCGATCGCCGACGCGACCGTGATCACGGCGATGATGCGGGTGCGCACGGTCCAGGCGACGCCACGTCTGCCGGCGCTGCGCGATCCCATGGTCTCAGTATGGTGGCGGGCGGGGACCGACCCCGCGAGACTAAGAACCCTCTCATCGTCGTCTTTCGTTCGTGTCATCCAGCCTGGAGAGGCTGATGGTCGAACGCCGGCATCGACGTGCCCGAGAGAGGATCGACAGTGATGAGCAGACGCGCGTGGATGGTCGCCGGAGTGATCGCGCTCGCCGCGGTGGTGGGCGCGGGCGGCACAGTCGCGGTCGCCGCAGTGCTCGAGCCGCGCACGTCGGTCGACCGCACGTTCGACGACGGACCGCTCACGGGCAACCGCCCCGCCGTCGTTCCGCAGCCCGAGGATTCTGCACCGGCCGGCGGCGATACGTCTTCCGAGGCGCCCCCGGCGGAGGGCACGCAGCCTCCGGTGAACGAAGCGCCGCAGCCCGAAGCGCCGCAGCCCCCGGCGCCCCAGCCCGTCGCGCCTCAGCCCGTCGCGCCGCCGGCGCCGCAGCCGATCGACGACGACGACAACGGGGATGACGATGCTGACGACGACGGTGCTGACGACGACGGCGGCGATGACGACGGCGACGATGACTGATCGCGGTCGTCGCGACGTCGGGTGGGCCACCGCCTGACCGCGACGGCAACCTGCGAACGGCCGCACCGCGTGCAACGGGCTGCCGTGGGGTGGTGCCACGTTTCGTCAAGAGGCTCACGCCGAGGGCGGACGGGGGAGGCCCTCTCACCGCCGGGCAGGCAGTATGGGTAGGGAATGCCCCACGAAAGGCCCCCCATGACGATCTCCCATCACCTCCGAGTCCACCGCAGCGACGAGCACCTGCCCCGCGAAGGCGAGCTGGCATGGCACCTCGCGGAGGTCGCGACCGACGAGGTGGGCGTCGACGACGACGTCGTCGACATGATCGTCAACCGGATCATCGACAACGCCGCGGTGGCGGCAGCATCCCTCACCCGACGTCCCGTGAGCGCCGCTCGCCAGCAGGCGCTCGACCACCCGGTCTCGATCAGCGGCCCCGGCGCGACGATCTTCGGCTGCGCCCTCGAACGACGCACGAGCCCTGAGTGGGCCGCGTGGGCGAACGGGGTTGCCGTGCGCGAGCTCGACTATCACGACACGTTCCTCGCCGCCGACTACTCCCACCCGGGCGACAACATCCCGCCGATCCTGGCCGTCGCCCAGCACACGGGTCGCGACGGGGCGGCACTCGTGCGCGGGCTCGCCACGGCCTACGAGATCCAGATCGACCTCGTGCGGGCGATCTCGCTGCACAGGCACAAAATCGACCACGTCGCCCACCTCGGCCCCGCGGCTGCCGCGGGGATCGGCACGCTGCTGGGCCTCGACACCGAGACCATCCGGCAGGCGATCGGTCAGGCACTGCACACCACCACCGCCACGCGCCAGTCGCGCAAGGGTGAGATCTCGACGTGGAAGGCGTTCGCGCCCGCGTTCGCCGGGAAGCTCGCCGTCGAGGCGGTAGACCGCGCGATGCGCGGCGAGACGGCGCCCGCCCCGATCTACGAGGGAGAGGACGGCGTCGTCGCCTGGATGCTCGACGGCACGGAGGCCTCGTACGACGTTCCGCTGCCCGCCGCCGGAGAGTCCAAGCGCGCGATCCTCGATTCGTACACGAAGGAGCACTCCGCCGAGTACCAGGCGCAGGCGTGGATCGACCTCGCCCGTCGTCTCGGCACCGAGCGGCCCGATCTGCGCGACCCGGCGAACATCGCCTCGATCGTGCTGCACACGAGTCACCACACGCACTACGTCATCGGCTCCGGTGCGAACGACCCGCAGAAGTACGACCCGGCGGCCTCGCGCGAGACGCTCGACCACTCGATCCCGTACATCTTCGCCGTTGCGCTGCAGGACGGCGCCTGGCACCACGTCGACTCGTACACGCCGGAGCGCGCCGGCCGTGCCGACACCGTCGAGCTGTGGCGCACGGTCACCACCGCGGAGGACGCCGAATGGACGCGCCGCTACCACTCCGAAGACCCGAACGAGAAGGCCTTCGGCGGCCGCGTCGTGATCACCCTCGCCGACGGCTCGACCGTCGAGGACGAGATCGCCGTCGCCGATGCCCACCCGCTGGGCGCTCGCCCGTTCGCGCGCGAGGACTACGTGCGCAAGTTCCGCCTGCTGGCCGAGCCCGTGCTGCTGCCGGAGGAGATCGAGCGCTTCCTCGACCTCGCCGAGCGCCTGCCCGAGCTCACGGCGGCGGAGGTGCTGCAGCTGAACATCGTCGCCAAGCACGGCGTTCTCGCCCTCGCCCCCGCCCCCAAGGGTCTGTTCTGATGCTCGGTCGCGTCGCGGATGCCCCCACTCGCCGCGCACGAACTCAGGATGGTCGTGCCGCGGCGGCCGCGACACGCCCCTGTCGGGCTGTCGCGTCGGCATCCATCCTGAGTACGGGCGCACGCGGGGTGGAGGTCGGCTGATGCTCTACGCCCAGACCCCGGCGCACGAGAAGCGGCGGATGCTGCGCGAACGCCTCGCATCGGGCGAGCTGCTGCGCTTCCCGGGCGCGTTCAATCCGCTGTCGGCGCGGCTGATCGAGCGGAAGGGCTTCGACGGGGTCTACATCTCCGGCGCCGTGCTCGCCGCAGACCTCGGCCTGCCCGACATCGGACTCACGACGCTCACCGAGGTCGCCGGCCGCGGGCAGCAGATCGCCCGCATGACCGAGCTTCCGGCGATCATCGACGCCGACACCGGGTTCGGCGAACCGATGAACGTCGCCCGCACCATCCAGACCCTCGAAGACGCGGGGCTGGCGGGTGCCCACATCGAAGACCAGGTGAATCCGAAGCGCTGCGGGCATCTCGACGGCAAGAGCGTCGTCGACGGCGACACCGCCGTCAAGCGGATCCGCGCCGCCGTCGACGCGCGGCGCGACCCGAACTTCCTCGTGATGGCGCGCACCGACATCCGCGCGATCGACGGTCTCGAGGCGGCGATCGACCGAGCGAAGGCGCTCATCGACGCCGGCGCAGACGCGATCTTCCCGGAGGCGATGCGCGACCTCGGTGAGTTCGAGGCGATGCGCGAGGCGCTCGACGTGCCGATCCTGGCCAACATGACCGAGTTCGGCAAGAGCGAGCTGTTCTCCACCGAGCAGCTGCGCAGCGCCGGCGTCAACATCGTGATCTGGCCCGTCTCGCTCCTGCGTCTCGCGATGGGCGCCGCCGACAGGGCGCTCGACACGCTCGACGGCGAGGGGCACCTGACCTCGAAACTCGGCGAGATGCAGCACCGTGCCGACCTGTACGACCTCATCGACTACGAGGGCTATACCCGGTTCGACACGAACGTGTTCGACTTCCGCGTGGAGCGCTGAACCACAGCATCCGCCGATCTCGAAGGAGAGAGATGACCGACATCAAGAAGGGCCTCGCCGGCGTGGTGGTGGACTACACCGCGATCAGCAAGGTGAACCCCGACACCAACAGCCTCCTCTACCGGGGCTACCCCGTGCAGGAGCTCGCCGCCTCCCAGCCCTTCGAGGCGGTCGCCTACCTCCTGTGGCACGGCGAGCTGCCCACCTCCGCGCAGCTGGCCGAGCTGCGCGCCGCGGAGCGGGAGAACCGGATGCTGCAGCCGGCCGTACGAGCGGCGATCGACCTGGTGCCGACCACCGCGCACCCGATGGACGTGGTGCGGACGGCGGTGAGCGTGATCGGGGCGACCGATCCCCACGCCGACGATGCGAGCCCCGAGGCGGAGCTGGCCAGCAGCATCCGCCTCTTCTCCGCTCTTCCGGCCGTCATCGCGTACGACCAGCGCCGTCGTCGCGACGACGACCCGATCGAGCCGGTCGAGCCCCGTGACGACCTCGACTACGCCGCGAACTTCCTCTGGATGACGTTCGCGGAGGAGTCCGAGCCGCTCGTCGTCGACGCGTTCAACGTCTCGCTCATCCTCTACGCCGAGCACTCGTTCAACGCCTCCACGTTCACCGCTCGCGTGATCACGTCGACCCTGAGCGACCTGTACTCCGCCGTCGTCGGTGCGATCGGAGCGCTGAAGGGCCCCCTGCACGGGGGCGCGAACGAAGCGGTCATGCACGTCTTCGACGAGATCGGCGACGCGTCGAACGTCGTGCCCTGGCTCGACGCCGCGCTCGCCGAGAAGCGCAAGATCATGGGGTTCGGGCACCGCGTCTACAAGCGCGGCGACTCCCGGGTTCCGACGATGCGCGCGGCCCTCGTCGAGCTCGTCGAGCACTACGACAGGCCGGACGTGCTCGATCTCTACGACGCGCTCGAGACGGAGTTCGTCGACCGCAAGGGCATCTACCCGAACCTCGACTACCCCTCGGGGCCGGCGTACCACCTGATGGGCTTCGACACCGCGACCTTCACGCCGCTGTTCGTCGCTGCGCGCGTCACGGGGTGGACCGCCCACATCCGCGAGCAGCGGGCGTCGAACGCGCTCATCCGCCCGCTGTCGGAGTACAACGGGCCCGACGAGCGCCACCTCGACGGCCACGAGGATCTCGTTGTCGCCGACGATACGGCCGACCGCCCGGAGGAGGCGGCGGGCTGATGGCCGACCGCGAGCGGGTCGTGCTCGTCGCCGGTGCGCGCACACCGATCGGGAGCTTCGCCGGATCGCTGTCGACGGTTCCGGCTCACGAGCTCGGAGCGGTGGCGGTCGGCGCTGCGCTCGAGCGCGCGGGCCTGGCCCCCGCCGACGTCGACGAGGTCGTGATGGGCTGTATCGCCCAGAACGGACCCGACGCCTACAACGCCCGCCGGGTGGCGCTCGCCGCAGGGCTGCCGACCCGCGTGCCCGCGTTCACCGTCAACCGCCTCTGCGGTTCGGGGCTGCAGGCGATCTGGTCGGGCGCGCAGGAGCTGCTGTGGGGCGGCGTCGACGTCGTCGTCGCGGGCGGCGACGAGAGCATGTCGCGCACGCCGTTCCTCGATTTCGGCGCCCGCGACGGCGCTCGGCTCGGCGACCGCCGGCTGCTCGACGGCACCCTCGCGATCCTGACCGACCCGTTCAGCGGCACGCACATGGGAACGACCGCCGAGAACGTCGCCGAACGCTACGGCGTCTCCCGTCGCGAACAGGACGAGTTCGCGGTGGAGAGTCAACGGCGCGCGGCGACGGATGCTGCGCGGGCGGCCTTCGCGGAAGAGATCGCGCCCGTGACGACTCCGGGCCGCACCGGCGTCGAGGTGGCGGTCGACCAGCATCCGCGCCCCGACACCTCCCTGGAGGTGCTCGCGGGCCTGCGCGCCGCGTTCCGCGAGGGCGGATCGGTCACCGCGGGCAACTCCTCGGGTATCAACGACGGGGCGGCGGCGACCGTGCTGATGCGGGAGTCCGACGCGCGCGATCGGGGTCTCGCGGGGCTCGCCACGCTCGAAGCGGTGGCCACGGCCGGGGTCGACCCCGAGATCATGGGCTACGCCCCGGTGATCGCCCTCGAGCGGCTGTGGGCGCAGACCGGGCTCACTCCCGCCGACGTCGACGTGATCGAGCTCAACGAGGCGTTCGCCGCACAGGCGGTCGCCGTCATCCGCGATGCGGGCCTGGACCCCCAGAAGACGAATCCGTACGGCGGGGCGATCGCGCTGGGCCACCCGGTCGGGGCGACCGGCGCGATCCTGTCGGTGCGCGCGGCGATGGACCTCCGCCGCCGCGATCTCGAGTACGCGGTGGTGACGATGTGCATCGGCGGCGGCCAGGCGCTCGCCGCGCTGTTCCGTCGCTGGGACGGCTGAGCCCGCGTCTCGGCCGCTGCTCGCGCCGAGAGTGCCCGAAACCGCCGAAAGTGCCCTCCTTCTCGGGCACCTTCGGCGGTTTCGGGCACTTTCGGTGAAGCGGATGCCGCGGCCGACGGCAGAGGCCCCCACCCCGAAGGGTGAGGGCCTCTGTGGCAGGCGGCTGGTGTCAGCCGACGACGGTGCGGCGCTTGCGGAGGGCGAAGGCGAGGCCTCCGGCAATCAGCAGGAAGCCCGCCCCGAACGCGATGCCCCACGGCAGCTCGGCACCGGTCGCCGCGAGGGCGCCGGGTGCGACGACCGTGACGCCGACGGAGATGTCGGCGAGGCCCGCGGACGTGACCACGAGGCGGTGCGCCCCGAGGTCGAAGTCCGCCGGGATCGCGACCGCGAAGGTCGTGACGCCCTGGGCGCTGGCGGCGGGGATGCCGGTGACGACGAGCGGCTGGCTGAACAGCGTCGCCGCGATCTGCTGGCCGGGCTCGAGACCCGACACCGTCACCGTGAGGGTGCGGCCCTGCTCGACGCGTCCGCCATTGCTCAGCGTGACGTCGGCCCAGTCGCCGCCGACCTGCGTTCCCGCCGCGGGCGGGGTGCCGCCCGGGTTGGTCGGTGCCGGCGGCGTGGTGTCGGGGCCCGTTCCCGGGAGCTCCGGGCTGGTGCCGGGGTCGGTCGGCCCGACCGGGTCGATGCTGGTGACCAGCACCGCGCGATCGGCCGGGGACGGGGCGACGGGGCCGTCAGCTGCCTCGAAGAAGTTCACCGTGGCGGCGAGGTCGATCTGCCCGGAGTCGGCCGCGCGCGTACCCTGCGCGAACGTGGTGAAGTTGTCGCCGCCCGCCGCAAGGAACGAGTTGGTCACGATCTTGTAGGTCGTGGCGGTGTCTTTCACGTCGAGCTCTTCGCCGTTCAGCGTGATGGCGCCGATGTGCGACCCGCGCTCCGCGGTCTCGAGGTACTCGAACGAGAAGCCCTCCGAGACTCCGAGCGCGAGCTTCGGACGGCTGGAGCTCGCCGGCTGCCACTGCTCTTCGAGCACGGCCTTCAGCTGCGCGGCGGTGAGCTCCAGGGTCACCAGGGTGTTGCCGAAAGGCTGCACATTGGCAACCGCGCGGTAGGTGACCGCGCCGTTCTCGCCCGGCACCAGGTCGGCGCGGAGGCCGCCCGGGTTCATGAACGCGATCTGGGCGTCGGTGCCGCCGTACTCGGGGTTCTCGCTCGTGGCCCACAGGTACACGTCTGCCACGGTGTTGCCGAGGGTCGAGTGCGCGCCGCGATCTTCGGCGCCGGCCGGAGTCTTCGCGCGGTTGATGCTCTCGGTGATCGTTCCGACCTGCTCCCGACCGAGGATGTCGGCCTCGGCTTTCGCCTCGGCGACGACCTCGTTGACTTCGAGGTTCGGGTAGGCGGCGCTCATCGACACCGGAGCGTCGAAGAGGGTCACGAGACCGGGCTCGATCGAGACCAGCGTGTTGTCGGCGTCGAGGTCGATGTCGAGCGTTCCGAGGCGCGTGCCGTACTGGTTCGCCTGCACGACGGGAACGCCGTCGACCTCGCCCGCGTACGTCTGGTGCGTGTGCCCCGAGACGACAGCGTCGACGTCGGCCGGCAGGTTGTGCACCAGGCGACCGAAGTCGGAGGTGGTGTCGGCCTGCAGCGCCTCGATGCTCGAGCTCGCTCCGCCGTCGTGCGCCAGGACGACGACCACGTCGGCCGCATCGGCGGCGACGATCTCGGCGGTGACACGGTCGACGGCCTCTCCCATGTCGCCGAACTCGATGTCGGCGATACCGGCCGGGTTGACCAGCGTCTGCGTCTGCGGGGTGACGACGCCGATGAAGGCGATGCGCGCGCCGCTCTCGGTGGTCTCGACCGTGTACTCCTCGAGGGCGGGGGTGTCGGTGCCCTTCTCGTACACGTTCGCGCCGAGCGCGTACTGCGGGCCGCCGAGGGTGTCGATCACGCGCTGGATGTCATCGAAGCCCTGGTCGAACTCGTGGTTTCCCACGGCGCTCACGTCCAGCTTCGCGGCCTTCAGTGCGTCGAGCGTCGGCTGGTCGTCCTGGATGAACGACTCGAATGCCGAGGCTCCGATGTTGTCGCCCGCCGAGACGAACAGCGTGTTGGGGTTCTGCGCGCGGTACGCGTCCACGGCACCGGTGAGAGCCGCCGCGCCGGCGTAGCCGTTGGAGGCTTCCTGCACGATGCGGCCGTGGAAGTCGTTGATCGTGAGCACCTGCACGTCGGGCTGTGCGTCGTCGCTGAGGAGACTGTCGACCTCGAAGGTCGTCGTCGTTCCGGAGACCTCGTTGCCGATCGTCAGCAGGGGCGTTCCCGTGGGGGAGCGCAGCGCCGAGGTGAACGCGAGACCCTCGGGGCCGAGGTCGCCCGCGGCGGGCGTTCCCGGCGTCTTCGTGACGTCGCGGTTGTTGACGTACGTGACGAAGGTCGGGGCGCTCGCGGTCGTGATGTCGTAGACCATCACGCCGCCCACGCGCTCGAGGCCGACGAAGGCGTAGGTCCGGCCGTCCACGACGCCGACGACCAGGTTCTCGGGCTCGGGGCCCTTGTCGTCGCTGCGGCCCTCGAGGTTGTTCTCCGTGTGGTTGGAGTTGAAGAAGGCGGGGTTCGCGTCGTGGGTGACCTGCTCGAACTGGCTGCCCGAGTCGAAGACCAGCACGCCGTCGGTCGACCAGACCGAGAACGAGCGTCCTCCGAAGGTGTAGAGCTCGGAGTAGCAGGTGCCGTCGGCGTTCAGGCCCATCGAGGTCGTGACGTTCAAGCGACCCAGATCCGCGTCGCCGAGCTTCGATGCGAGGGGAGAAGTGGCGCAGACCGGTGCGAGGCCCTTCTTGCCGAGGTCCTTCACCCGGGCGGTCTCGTCGTAGTCACCCCACTCGCGGCCGTCGCCCTCGTTGGCGGTGACCAGGTAGGTTCTGCCGTCGGCGGCGACGTACGAGCTGATGCCGTCGGGCATGTACATGCCGAACAAGCCCGCGTAGCTCTTCTGGTTGTAGGTGGGGGCCCCTTCGGGGTCGCGGTCGCTCGCGTCGAGGGTGTTCTTCGCGTAGTCCTTGAAGCCCAGCGGCAGGATCTTCGTGACCTCGGGCTTGGTGAGGTCGACCACCGCGATGGCGTTGGCCTCCTGCAGCGCGACGTACGCGGTCGTGCCGGAGACGGTGACGTATTCGGGCTCGAGGTTGCGGCTCACGCGGTTGGTCGACAGCGTCGTCGGGTCCTGGCCCGCAGCGGCGACGTCCGGGCCGAAGATACGCACCTTCGGGTCGAGGGTCTTGGTGCCCCCGGGTTCGAACGCGCGGAAGTTCGCCGTCTTCGCGTCGGCGGTCGCCGGCAGCGAGACGGTGGACGGCAGCTTGATGACCCCGACGGATCCCTCGGGGTCGGTCGTGAAGTCGTCGGCCGGCTCGCCTTCGTTGGCGACGACGGCGTACGCGCCGTCCTTCGAGATGGTGACCATGTCGGGAAGGGCCCCGACGGTGATCTCACCGAGGATCGCAGATGCCGCATCCGCAGCATTCGCGTCGAAGAAGACGACGTGGCCCGGGTCGGTCTTCACCGGCGCCTCGAAGGCGATCACACCGAGGCCGTCGTCGCGGATCGCGAGCGAGTTGGCCACGCCCTCCGACGTGAGAGCGAACTGCTCGACCGGCTTCGTCGGATCGGCGTTGTCGAGCACGCTGACCGAGCCCGCCTGCGCGTTGACGACGAAGATGCGGTCGCGATAGGTCTGCACGATCTCGGCAGCCGACTCGTCGAAGACGCCCGACTCGAAGGTGCCGATCGGGCTCAGCGCGAGCGCGGCACCGTCGGCGCTGCGCGTGATCGGAACAGGGACGATCGCGGCGGAAGCCGCGGTGGCGCTCGACAGGGCGAGCGCGCACACCGCTGCGGCGGTCGCGGTGAACGCGACGGCGCGGCGGAAGGAATGCGTGGGCATGCGTGTCCTCGGGTAGGTGATGAGACGGGGGTACGCACCGGTTCCGTGGAACTCCAGACCGGCCTCGTCGACCCTCGCCGGTCGTGGTGACCGCGAGGTGAACGAGAGACGACCATCCGGCGACGGTCGACTCCGCGGGTGCGCCGGGGGAGGATCGGAGGGCTGGCGCGCAGCATCCGCTCTTCGGAAGGGACCCCATGACGTACGAGACGATCCTCACCGAGACCCGCGGACGCGTGGGCTGGATCACGCTGAATCGGCCGAACGCCCTCAACGCCCTGAACACGATGCTCATGCGGGAGGTCGTCGAGGCGGCCGAGGCGTTCGACGCCGACCCCGGGATCGGTGCGATCGTCGTCACCGGGTCGGCGAGAGCCTTCGCCGCCGGCGCCGACATCAAGGAGATGGAGGCGAAGACCTCGGTCGAGATGATCGTGGACGACCACTTCGGGGCGTGGAGCCGATTCGCCGCCGTGCGCACGCCCACGATCGCCGCCGTCGCCGGCTACGCCCTCGGCGGCGGCTGCGAGCTCGCGCTCATGTGCGACCTCGTCATTGCCGCCGACTCCGCGCGCTTCGGCCAGCCCGAGATCACGCTCGGGGTGATTCCCGGCATGGGAGGGTCGCAACGACTGGCGCGGGCGATCGGGTCGTACAAGACGGCCGACCTGATCCTCACCGGGCGGACCATGGATGCTGCCGAGGCCGAGCGCGCGGGGATCGTCTCGCGCGTGTTGCCGGCCGACCGGCTGCTCGCCGAGGTCGCCGGCATCGCCGAGGGAATCGCGGCCAAGCCCCTCCCTGCCCTGTACGCGGCGACTGCGGCGCTCGACGCGGCCCTGGAGACACCGCTCGCCGAGGGGCTCCGTTTCGAGAAGCAGGCGTTCGCGGCGCTGTTCGCGACCGACGACCAGAAGGAGGGGATGGCCGCTTTCCGCGAGAAGCGCGAGGCGCGCTTTCGCCACCGCTGATCAGGTCACATCTCGGCGACCAGATTGGGTCCGATGGCGCGCATCGAGATCATGTGTACGACGCGGCGCCGGATTCGAAGGCCGTCGGGGGTGCGCACGATCTCGTCGTCGTACCAGGCGTTGGCGATCGTGCCGTGGACGTTGTCGGGTTGCAGGACGATGGCGTCACCGTAGGTGCGGGCCGTCAGGGGGTCGATCCCGGTCACCACCGTGTTGGTCATGCGGTGGAGCGTGCGTCCGGCGGGGTCGTGGGTCTCTCGCATGAAGGCGGTGAACGACGGGGCGCCCTCCCACTGAGCGAACCCGAAGTCCACGTGAGCGTCGTCGGTGAACGTGGACGCGAAGAGAGCCCAGTCCCGAGTGTCGATCCCGGTCGAATAGCGGTGGACGAGGTCGAGGATCTCGAACCGTTCGTGCGGTGTGGGGGTGATCGTGTCCATGAGAGGGTGTTCCGTTCTGGTTGCGGGTGGGGTGGGGAAGGTGCAGACGCCATCGACGCAGGCCGCGGCCTGCGGGACGAGAGCGAAGGGAATCGAGTCGGTCATGCCTCGGCGACGCGGGTGAGGAGTTGCGTCAGCTCCTCGGTGCCGAGCGCGCCCGGGATCGCGAACCGGTCGTCGACGACCATGAAAGGTACGCCGCGGGCGCCGAGTGCGCGCGCGGTGTCGGCGTCCCTGTCGACGGCGGCCCGGTAGGTGCCGGCCGTCAGGACAGCGCGCGCCCGCTCGGGGTCCAGCCCCGCGTCGCCCGCCAGCTCGACGAGCGCATCGACCGATCCGAGGTGGTGGCCCTCGACGAAGTACGCGCGGTAGAGACGGTCGCTCATTCGTCGGCGGACGCCCTGAGTCTGCGCGTAGTGGAGCATCTCCAGGGCCAGGTGCGAGTTCGTGGGCCGGATCGACTGCGGCTCGTACTGCAGTCCCTCGGCGGCGGCGACGGTCTTCATCTGCGAGAAGACCCGTTCCTGGTCGGCGTCGTCCATGCCGCGGTTCGCCCGCAGATACTCCGTCGCGTCCACCTCGGAGGGGAAGCCGGGCTGCAGTTCGAAGGACCGGTGCTGTATCTCGACCTCTCCGGCGAACGCCTCCACGGCTCGTCGGAGGCGGGCGTCGCCGACGTAGCACCAGACGCACTGCACGTCCGACCACACCTCGATCCTGATCGCTGGGCTGCGCACCTTGCTGGTCTCGTCATCGTCGCTAAAATGGGGTATCACCCCACTAATATAAGTGGTGGCAGCCCCCACTTGTCAATGTCTCTCGGGACGGCGTGAAGGAGCCCCATGCGAGCTGATGCCCAACGCAACTACGACGCGATCGTCCGAGCGGCTGCGGTCGAAGTGGAGCGCGTCGGTGCAGACGCCTCGCTCGAGGACATCGCCCGCAACGCCGGCGTGGGATCGGCCACCCTGCATCGGCGCTTCCGCACCCGCCGCGCCCTTCTCCAAGCCGTCTTCGTCGACCGCATCACGACGATCTGCGAGCACGCCGATGTGCTCAGCGCCCGCATGGGGGCGGGTGAGGCGCTGGAGGCATGGCTTCGTGAACTGGCCCGGTTCAGTGCGTCGACCCGGGGCGTCGCGGATGCCCTCATCCTCGGCACCGTCCCCGACCCGGCGACGAGTGCGTGCGAAACCATGCTGATCTCCACAGCCAGTTCTCTGCACGCGCGCGCTCTCGAACGCGGTGAGGTCTCTGCCACGGTGTCGGCACTCGACCTCCTCGCACTCGTGAACTCCCTCTCGCTCGGCTCCCGGACCGCGCCCGATCCCGTCGAGTACGCGGAAAGGCTGCTCGGGCTCGCACTGGACGGCATCCGTCGGTAGTGCGGCGCTGACGGCTGGCGACGGTCGTTCGATCAGGGTCGCATCCGGTCCGGCGCAGCATCCACCTTTCCTAGAATCGGACTGTGGCAGCGGCTGATCGTCCGGGGGTGAAGGCTCCCCCCGGCGCGCGCCGGATCCGCTTCACCCGGCGGCAGTGGGCCGGCGCGAGCGTCGTCGGGATCATCGGTCTCGTCGCGCTGGCGGCGCTGGTCGTCATCGGCGCTCGAGCGCTGGTCGCGCTCGATCCCGTGCGGGAGTTCTTGACGCAGCATCCCGGCGAGTACCCACTGCCCGCCGGCGCGCCGGTCGGCATCCCTGCCTGGCTGGGCTGGCAGCACTTCTTCAACACGTTCCTGATCGCGCTCATCATCCGTTCGGGCTGGCAGGTGCGCAGGCAGAAGCGGCCCATCGCCTTCTGGTCACCGCGCGGCGAGAAGCGGCGAAAGATGAGCCTGACGGTGTGGTTCCATCTCGCGCTCGACGTGCTCTGGATCGCCAACGGCGTGCTGTACGTCGCTCTCCTTTTCGCCACCGGTCAGTGGATGAAGATCGTGCCGACCTCGTGGGAGGTCTTTCCGAACGCGCTCGCCGCGGGCCTGCAGTACGCCACCCTCGACTGGCCGACCCACAACGGCTGGGTCAACTACAACAGCCTGCAGCAGCTCTTCTACTTCACGACCGTGTTCGTCGCCGCCCCCGCCGCCATCGTCACCGGGGCGCGTCTGAGCATGTTCTGGCCTCGCACGGCCGATCGACTGAACCGGCTGCTGCCGTTCGACGCGGCGCGGCGGGTGCACGTCTGGACGATGATCTACTTCCTCGTCTTCATCGCCGTGCACGTCGCGCTGGTCTTCGCCACCGGTGCGCTGCGTAACCTGAACCACATGTATGCGTCGCAAGACACGGTGAATTGGACGGGCTTCGCGATCTTCGTCGCATCGCTGGTGGTGCTGGCAGCGGGATGGGTCGCTGCCCGTCCTGCGGTTCTCGTTCCGATCGCGCGGCTCTTCGGCGACGTGCGGGTCGTGCCGGTGCCGACGCAGGGGCGGACCCGATGACGCTCACGACGCGGCCGGAGCTCGTCGGCACGTTCGGCATGGTGGCCTCCACGCACTGGCTGGCGTCGGCGGCGGGCATGGCCGTGCTCGAGGAGGGCGGCAACGCTTTCGACGCGGCCGCGGCGGCCGGCCTGGTGCTGCACGTGGTCGAGCCGCACTTGAACGGACTCGGCGGCGACGCGCCCATCATCGGCTTCGACGTCGCCTCCGGGCGACCCTGGGTGCTGTGCGGGCAGGGGACGGCGCCGGCGGCAGCAGATCACTCGGCCTTCACCGCGCTCGGACTCGACGTGGTCCCCGGCACCGGGCATCTCGCGGCGGTCGTCCCCGGCGCTTTCGGCGCCTGGATGTCGATGCTCGAGCGGCACGGAACGCTGCCCCTGGAGCGCATCACGCGATTCGCGATCGGCTACGCGCGCGACGGGTACCCGCTCATCCCGCAGGCGGTGGCAACGATCGGCACCGTCGCCGAGCTGTTCGCCGCGCACTGGCCGACGTCGGCCGAGATCTACCTTCCCGGCGGGGCGCCGCCGTCGCCGCGCGCCCGTTTCCGCAATCCCGCTCTCGCCGACACCCTCGAACGCATCGTCCGCGAGGCGAGCGCCGGCGGCGGGTCGCGCGAGCGCGTGATCGCCCGTGCACGCGAGACCTTCTATCGAGGGTTCGTCGCCGAAGCGGTCGACGCATGGATGCGGCACCCGGTGCGCGATTCGAGTGGACGCGACCACGCCGGCCTGCTTCGCGCAGATGACCTCGCATCGTGGGAGCCGACCTGGGAGGCGCCCGCGACCATCGAGTTCGCCGGTGTCACCGTCGCCAAGACGGGGCCCTGGGGGCAAGGACCCGTGCTGCTCCAGCAGCTCGCGATGCTCGCCCACCAAGACCTCGGCGCGCCCGGTTCGGCGCAGACGGTGCACGCGGTGATCGAGACGGCGAAGCTCGCCTTCGCCGATCGCGAGGCCTACTACGGCGACCCCGACTTCGTCGACGTGCCGTTGGCCGCCCTCCTCTCCGACGACTACGCCCGCGAGCGTGCCGGGCTCATCGGGTCGCGTGCGGCGGACGGCCAGAACCCGGGGAGGCCGGGCGGACGCGTGCCGGTTCTGCCGCGCGAGGTGGCGGCCCCGTCGACCGGTACCGCCGGTATCGGCGAGCCGACGGTCGCCCGTGACGGCCTCACCCGCGGCGACACCTGCCACCTCGACGTCGTCGACCGGTGGGGCAACGTCGTCGCCGCCACGCCGAGCGGAGGATGGCTGCAGAGTTCCCCGGTCATCCCCGGTCTCGGGTTCTCGCTGCCGACCCGCGCCCAGATGTTCTGGATCGAGCAGGGTCTTGCCGGATCGCTCGCACCGCGCAAGCGCCCGCGCACGACCCTGAGTCCCGGGCTGTTGCTGCGCGACGGGCGTCCGTACCTCGCGTTCGGCACGCCCGGCGGAGACCAGCAGGACCAGTGGCCGGTGGCGTTCCTGCTGAACCACCTCGTGCACGGCATGAATCTCCAGGAGTCGATCGACGCGGCGAACTGGCACTCGACGCACATGCCCTCGTCGTTCTACCCGCGGGACTCCGAGCCGCTCGGTGTCGTGGTGGAGGACCGCGTCGGCGACGCCGTGGTCGCCGAGCTGCGCGAGCGCGGCCACGACGTGACCGTGTCGGGGTCGTGGTCGCTCGGTCGTCTCAGCGCCGCCGGGATCCGCGAGGACGGCATGCTGATCGCCGCGGCGAACCCGCGCGGCATGCAGGGGTACGCCGCCGGGCGCTGAGCTGACCGCGAGACCCGATCCGCGCGCCGAGACCCCGACATTCTGCGGGGGTCTCGCCGCGGCGCAGCGGTCTTGCGGTCAGGGTCACCGGGCGGATGCGGCGCCCGCGGCGAATCCGTCGGCGTAGGCCTCGTCGGCGCCCTGGCGGAACATGTCGCGTTCGCCCGGGCGGACGATCGACCGCGCGCCCGGGAGGTCGAGCGCGCCCACGAGATCGGCGCGCCCGCGCACCACGGCGACGGGGCGGCGCGATGCCTTGCCCTTGACGAGATCTGCGGCGGCGGCGATCTCGTCGGCGACACAGGGCATCGTCACGACGAGCGGCCGGCCCTCGGCATCCGTCTGTCCGCGGAGGTCTTCGAAGACGTGCACGCCACCGGCGCCGATCGCGGAGTCGGTCTGACCCTCCCGCCACGCGCGTCCGAGGGTGTCGGAGACCAGCACGCCGACGAGTGCGCCCGTGCGTTCGCGCAGTCCTTCCGCCAGACGTCGGGCCGACGCATCCGGATCTTCGGGGAGGAGCAGCACCGTGCCCGCGGGCGTGTTGCTGGCATCGACGCCGGCCGCGGCCGAGACCATGCCGAGGCGGTTCTCGACGATGCGCGTGGTGTGGCCGGTGGCCGAGGTGCGGGTCGCGACGATCCGCACGGTCTCGGCGGTGATCGCGTCTTCACGATCGTCGGCGTCGATGATCCGGCCCTCGGCCTTCGAGACGATCTTGCTGGTCACGACGAGAATGTCGCCGTCACGCAGCTCGCCGCCCGCGGCGGCGGCGATCACATCGACGAGGTCGACTCCCGGCGTGATCTCGCCGATGCCGTCGAGGGCCCAGAGCTGCAGCACGTCAGCGGACGAAGCGCACCTCGGTGAGCGTCTCGCCGAGGAAGGGCTCGGTGTGCGAGGCGCCGTCGAGGGTGAAGCCGTTACGGACCCAGAAGCGGTGGGCGCGGGGATTGTCTTCGGCGACCCAGAGGTAGAGCTCCTCACCGGGCTCGACGGCCGCGTCGAACAGCTGCTGTCCGATGCCGGTGCCGTGCCAGGCGTCGAGGAGGTAGATGAAGAACAACTCGCGGGCGCGGGGAGCATCCTCGTCACGGGACGGGCCGGAGCCGACGAATCCGACGATGACGCCGTCGACGAGGGCTGCGCGCATGCGGTAGTCCTCGCCCTGCGACGCCCAGTGCGTCCAGAGCTCGGCCATGCGGCGAGCCGACACGCGCTCGAGCGCGGCCTTGCTGATCAGGTGGTCGTAGGTCTCGTGCCAGCACGTCGCGTGGACGCGCCCGAGGGCCTCGGCGTCCACGTCGCGAACCGGGCGGACGACGATGTCGCGCTGGATCTCGATAGGTGTTTCGGGTGCCATGAGCAGACTCTACGCGTGAGCCCGAGGGCTCGGAAATCGGCCGGACGCGGGCTTTCGGCCCGGGCGCGGGCTTCGTGCGCCCGCAAGCCCTCGCGCCGACCGAAAGCCCGCGCGCCCTGGTGGGGATCGCTGGCGAAAGGGCGATCTCTTTGTAGGTCATCGACCACGAAAGGGGCGAGATCGCTGTCAGGTCGATACGATCGCGCCTCGTGAATGTCATCTGGCGCACCCTCCTCGTCATCCTTCGCGCTCGCCTGCACCGCCGCAGTCGCCCGCTGGCGGCCACCGCGATCAGCCGCATCCGCGTACGCACGCTCCCGACCGACATCGACCTGCTGCGCCACATGAACAACGGCCGGTACCTGTCGCTGTTCGACCTGGGGCGCTGGGACCTCCTCATCCGCACGGGCCTGGCCGACGCGACCCGCGCGCAGGGCTGGTACGCGGTCGTGTCGAACGAGACCATCACGTTCCGGAAGTCGCTGAATCTCTGGCAGAGCTTCGTCATCGAGACCCGGTTCATCGGGCATGACGACCGCGCCTTCTTCCTGGAGCACCGCGCGGTCGTCGACGGCGAGATCTACGCGCAGGCGATCATCCGAGCCCGGATGCTGCGTCGCTCGGGCGGCACGGTTCCCCACGAGGAGCTGTTCGCCGCCATCGGACGCCCGGAGGGACTCCCCGAGGTCGCGCCCTGGCTGCACGAGTGGGCCGCAGCATCCGCTCTGCCCTCCACGAAGCGCCCCGCCCCCAGCATGTGGGAGTGAACCCCGCCGGGGTGCCGCTCGGCCCGCGCTCGCCCCGCGACTTAGGGTGGTGCCATGTCGCACCCGGTCGCCCCCGCAGAGCTCGCCGACCGGGCGGTAGCCCTCGCCGGACGGTGGGTCTCGGCGGCGGCCGAAGAGCCGACGGATGCAGCGGCGCAGCGTCTTGCCGGAGTGCTGCGCGATCCTCAGGGCCTGCCCTTCACGATCGGGTTCGTCGACGGCGTGATGCGCCCCGAGAGCCTCGCAGCTGCGGCGGCGCAGCTGCGCCGGATCGCGCCGCTCGTGCCCGACTTCCTGCCCTGGTACCTGCGCGGAGCCGTGCAGGTCGGGGGAGCGGTGGCCCCGGTGCTGCCGACACCGGTCGTTCCGATCGCGCGCCGGGCCCTCCGCGAGATGGTCGGGCACCTCGTCGTCGATGCGCGCCCCGACAAGCTCGGTCCCGCCATCGCCGCTCTCCGCGAGAACGGCGCGCGGCTCAACCTCAACCTGCTGGGTGAGGCGGTGCTCGGCGAGGCGGAGGCGGAGCGACGGCTGAAGGGCATCCACGAACTCGTCCGCCGACCCGACGTCGACTACGTCTCGGTCAAGGTCTCGGCCATCGCCTCACACATCTCGATGTGGGCCTTCGACGACGTCGTCGACCGGGTCGTCGAGCGGCTTCTCCCGCTGTACCTCGACGCGGCGTTGTCGACCCTCCCCACGTTCCTCAACCTCGACATGGAAGAGTACCGCGACCTCGACCTGACGATCGCGGTGTTCACCCGCATCCTCGAGGACCCCCGCCTGGCCGATCTCGAGGCCGGGATCGTGCTGCAGGCCTACCTCCCCGATGCCCTCCCCGCCCTCCGGCAGCTCACGGCATGGGCGCGGCAGCGGGTGGCCGCCGGTGGCGCGCGCATCAAGGTGCGGCTCGTGAAGGGTGCGAACCTCGCGATGGAACGCGTCGACGCGATCATGCACGACTGGTCGCTCGCCACGTACGGCAGCAAGCTCGACACCGACGCCAACTACCTGCGCTGCCTCGACGAGGCGCTCACGGCCACGGCGACCGAGGGCGTGCGCATCGGAGTAGCCGGGCACAACCTGTTCGACATCGCCCACGCGTGGGAGCTCGCCGGTGACCGCGGCGTGCGCGAGTCTGTCGAGATCGAGATGCTGCTGGGCATGGCTCAGGGCCAGGTCGCCGCGGTCGCCCGCGACGTCGGCCACGTGCTGCTCTACGTGCCGGTGGTGCGGCCCGACGAGTTCGACGTCGCCATCAGCTACCTCGTGCGCCGCCTGGAAGAGAACGCGTCGGGCGAGAACTTCCTCTCGGCCGCCTTCGATCTCGCCGACGACCCCGAGCTGTACGCCCGCGAGCGCGACCGCTTCCTCGCCTCCCTCGAGCGCGCGGCCGATCCCGCACTGCCGACCGGTCCGAACCGCCGGCAGGACAGGGGCGCGGCGGCGCAGGCCCCCGAGCCGGCGATCCTGCGCGAGCCGCAGACCGATGACCCGGGGCTCACTCAGGCGGTGCTCGGCATCGCCCGCGACGCCGCGGCATCCGATGCCCCACCGGAGCACGTGCTGTTCGGCGGGCAGGCGTTCGTCGAGACGGCCGTCTACGCCCCGCGCGAGGCCGGCGACGCGGTCGGCGCGCCCGGGTTCCGCAACGTCGCCGACACCGACCCGGCGCTGCCCGCGAACCGGGAGTGGGCGCGCGAGGTGCTCGCCCGCGTCGACGACTCGTCGGCCGGAACCGCGACCATCGCCGCGGCGCGCGTCGACGACGGCGATGCTCTCGACGCGCTCGTGGCTCGAACGACGGATGCTGCGGCCTCCTGGGGCGCGACGTCTGCGGCCGAGCGGGCCGCGGTGCTGCAGCGCGCGGGGCGCGCGCTGGCGGAACGCCGGGGCGCGCTGATCGAGGTCGCGGCCTCCGAGACCGGCAAGGTCTTCGCCGAGGCGGATGTCGAGGTGAGCGAGGCCGTCGACTTCGCGAACTACTACGCCGCCACGGCGCGAGAACTCGACCGCGTCGGCGGCGCCGTCTTCGTGCCCGCCCGGGTGACGGTGGTCGCCCCGCCCTGGAACTTCCCGATCGCGATCCCTGCCGGGGGAGTGCTCGCCGCGCTCGCCGCCGGGTCGGGCGTGGTGTTCAAGCCGGCCCCGCAGGCCCGCCGCACCGCCGCCGTCGTCGCCGAGGCGCTGTGGGACGCCGGGGTGCCGCGAGACCTGCTCGCCCTCGCGGATCTCGACGAAGAGGCGCTCGGGCGCCGACTCATCGAGCACACGGCGGTCGACCAGGTGCTCTTGACGGGATCGTGGGAGACCGCGCAGCTGTTCCGGTCGTGGCGGCCGGAGCTCTCTCTGCACGCCGAGACGAGCGGCAAGAACGCGATGATCATCACGGGATCGGCGGATCTCGACCTCGCCGCGTCCGATCTCGTGCGCAGCGCCTTCGGGCACGGTGGGCAGAAGTGCTCAGCGGCGTCGCTCGCCATCCTCGTCGGACCGGTCGCGCGCTCGCGGCGCTTCGCCCGGCAGTTGATCGACGCGACGACCTCGTTGCGCGTCGGGCCCGCTTCCGACCCTCTCTCGGAGGTCGGCCCGCTCATCGAGGAGCCGCGCGGCAAGCTGAAGTGGGCACTCACCACCCTCGGCGAGGGCGAGCGGTGGTTGGTCGAGCCGCGCGAGCTCGACTTCGATGGTCCGGCTGCCGGCCGTTACTGGACGCCGGGTATCCGCACCGGGGTGCAGCCGGGTTCGCGTTTTCACCGCGAGGAGTTCTTCGGGCCGGTGCTCGGCATCATGCACGCCACCTCCCTCGCCCACGCCATCGAGCTGCAGAACGCGGTCGATTACGGGCTGACCGCGGGACTGCACACGCAGGACCCCGACGAGCTCGCCCTCTGGCTCGACCGTGTCGAGGCGGGCAACCTCTACGTCAACCGTGGGACGACGGGCGCGATCGTGCAGCGCCAGCCGTTCGGCGGCTGGAAGCGCTCATCGGTCGGCGCCGGTGCGAAGGCGGGCGGCCCGAACCACCTCATCGGCCTCGGCACCTGGCGCCCGTCGACGGGAGCGACCGCGTCGTCGACGTTGCACCTGCGCGGTCTCGATTCGCGTCTGACGGCGATCATCGAGGCGGCGCAACCGACGCTCTCGTACGAGGCGTTCGAATGGCTGCGCCGTGGCGCGCTCGCCGACGCGATCGCGTGGGACCGCGAGTTCGGCCGCGTCAAAGACGTCTCGCAGCTCGGCGTCGAGCGCAACCTCTTCCGCTACCGCCCGGCGTCGGTCGCGGTGCGCGCGACCGGCGACGCGGCGTGGCAGGCCGTGCTGAGGGTCGTGCTCGCCGGCGTGCGATCGGGCTCGAGCTTCGCGCTGAGCTCGCCGGTCGGGCTCCCGGGCGAGGTGCGCCGCGTGCTCGGCGACCTCGACGTCCCGGTGTGGGTGGAGAGCGACGACGAGTGGATCGAGCGCATGGCCGGGGTCGGCGACGTCGTCGCGGCCGCGGCCGACGAAGACCCGCGGCCCCGCCCCTCGCGCGTGCGGCTGGTGGGTTCGCCCGCGTCGGTGGCGGGCCTGCGACGCGCGCTGGCCGAGGCGACGTCGGGTGATCCCGACCTCGCGGTCTACGCCGACGAGGTCACGACCGCCGGGCGCATCGAGCTGCTGCCGTTCCTGCGCGAACAGGCCATCTCCATCACGGCCCACCGCTTCGGCAACCCCGACGCGTGGAGCGAGCGCGCGATCTGACGCCCGCCCCGCAGCATCCGGTCGCCACGGCATCCGCCCGCTGAAAGGCCAAGACACCCGGGCGCGGTGCTCCGCGTCTCCGGGTGTCTTGGGCTCTCAGGCTGTTGCGGCGCGTCAGGCCGCGGCGAGCTCCGCGCGGCGGGTCTGCAGCTGGTCGAACGTCGGGAAGGTGTCGGCGATCGGGTTGCCGGTGAAGTGGCCGACCCAGCCGTCGTCGTCGTGGAAGAAACGGATGCTGGTGAACTCGGGCGAGGTGCCCATGTCGAACCAGTGCGTGGTGTTGGCCGGCACCGAGACGAGGTCGCCGGGCTCGCAGTAGAGGGCGTGGACCTTGCCGTCGACGTGGAGGTAGAAGACCCCCGCGCCCTTGGCGAAGTAGCGGTCCTCGTCGTCGTCGTGCTTGTGCTCGGAGAGGAACTTCTCGCGCGACGTGACCTTGACCTCGTCGTAGTTCTCCTGCGACGGCGAGAGGCCGACGATGTCGACGAGCGTGTACCCCTCGCTCTGCTTCACGCCCTCGACCTCGGTCGAGTAGAGCGCGAGCACCTCGTCGAGCGGTGCGTCGTCGGCGAAGTCCTTGACCTCCCAGCGCGAGAAACGGGCGCCCAGAGTCGCGAGCGCCTCGCGGATCTCGTTCTCGTCGGTGGACTCGAGCACGGGCACGCTCGGGTCGGTGTCCTTCCAGACGGTCAGAAGTGTCACGGGGATCTCCTCGGATGGGGTGTGTGAGGTCGATTCTCGCGCGTCCACCGACCGCGCGGCCAGTTCACGAGCACTTCCGTCGACTTCGGCGTAACAATGCGCAACGGCGGATTGGGTCGGTGCCTGCTCGAACTGGTTTACTGCTCCCGCGCCGGACAGCACCGGCCGCCGTCCCCCAGCGCCCACAGCACCCCTCACCCGAAGGTGACCTCCATGTCGTTCCTCTCGCACAATCGCCGTCTGCTCGGCCTCGCCGCCGCCGCCGGTGCGACCGCGCTCGTCCTCGCCGGCTGCGCCCAGCAGAACACGGGCGGCACTGCCGCTCCCGCCGCATCGCAGCAGGCGGCCACGGCCGACGCGCCGGCGCCCTTCGACGGCGAGCCCGTCACGGTCGCCCTCGTGCAGCAGTCGGGCGCGGGCGACTACTTCACCGCGTGGACGGCCGGCGCGAAGGCGCAGGCGGCCGCGGCGAACATCGAGCTGACCGTCAGCGATGCGCGCAACGACAACGCCAAGCACGCGTCCGATCTGGAGCAGGCGATCGCGTCGAAGCCCGACGCGATCATCGTCGACCACGGTCAGACCGACACGATCGAGCCGCGCATCCGCGAGGCCGTCGACGCGGGCATTCCCGTGATCGTGTACGACCTGGCGCTCGACGACACCGACGGCGTGCTCGTCACGTCGCAGTCAGACACGTCGATGGCAGAGGGCGTGCTCGACGAGCTCGTCGCCACGGCCGGTGAGGGTGCGAAGGTCGGTCTCGTCAGCGCCGAGGGCTTCGCGCCGCTCGACCGTCGGAAGGCCGTCTGGGACGACTACCTCACCGAGTACGACCTCGACCAGCTGTTCTTCACCGGCGAGGTCACCGAGTCGACCGCGACCGACAACATCCCGCTGACGGATGCCGCGCTCAAGGCCAACCCCGACGTGCAGGCGATCTTCGCCCCCTACGACGAGATCACCAAGGGTGTCGTGCAGGCGGTGACGCAGAACAACCTGCAGGACAAGGTCAAGGTCTACGGCATCGACATCTCCAACGCCGACATCGAGGTCATGATCGCCGACGGCAGCCCCTGGGTCGCGACCTCGGCGACCGACCCCGCCTCGATCGGCGCCGCGGTCGTGCGCACCCTCGCGCTCTCGCTGGCGGGCGAGCTCGACGAGACCGAGGTGCAGTTCCCCGCGATCACCGTCACCCGCGACTTCCTGCTCGAGAACGAGATCACGAACGTCGCCCAGCTGCGCGAGGCCGAGCCGTCGCTGCTGCTCGAAGACGTCGTCGTCGCCGATTGGCTCCCCGCCGTCTCGGGATGACCTCCTCCACGCCCCTTCCCGCTCAGGCGGACGACCGGCCGGTCGTCCGCCTGAGCGGCGTCGGCGTGCGCTTCGGCGCGAACGAGGTGCTGCGCGACGTCTCGCTCGAGCTCGCCGCGGGCACCATCACCGCCCTCCTCGGAACGAACGGCGCGGGCAAGTCCACGCTGATCGGCGCCGTGTCGGGGGCGAACCCCGGCTACACCGGGTCGATCGAGGTGTCGGGCGCATCGACGCGGCTGACCTCGCCCGCCCGGGCGCGCCGGGCCGGGATCGAGACGGTGCACCAGCGCATCGCCGACGGGATCGTGCCGTCGCTGTCGGTCGCCGACAACATCGCGCTCACCGACCTCTCGTCGGGCGGGCACCGGGTGGTGCGCCGAGCCGAGACCGAACGCGTCGCCCGTGCCGCGCTCGCGCGCCTCGGGCTCGACTGGCCCGACGAGGTACTGCGCGCCGACGCCGGGCGCCTGGGCACCTCCGACGCGCAGCTGCTGATCCTCGCCCGCGCCCTGCGCTCCACCCCGAAGCTGCTGATCCTCGACGAGCCGACGTCGGCGCTCACCGCGTCGGAGGCGGATCGTCTGTTCGAGGTGCTGCGGGCGCTGCGCGACGGCGAGCCCGGCAGACCGGGCCTGGCCATCCTGTTCGTGAGCCACCGGTTCGGTGAGATCGAGCGCCTGGCCGACCGCATCCTCGTGCTCCGCGACGGCGGGCTCACCCTCGCCGCCTCGCGGCCGTTCGACTGGCACGCCGCCCTCGAAGCCATGCTCGGGGTACCCACCGAACTGCAGCAGCACGTGACCGACCCGCAGCCGCCAGGCGACGTGGTCTTCTCGATCGACGGGGCCCGTCTCATCCCGGGCGCCGAGGCGCTCGCGCTCGACGTGCACGCGGGGCAGGTCACCGGCATCCTGGGGCTTCTCGGCGCGGGCAAGACCGAGCTCGCAGAGACGGTCGCGGGCGTGCGGTCCGCCGGCGAGGCCCGCATGACGCTCTCCGGCGGCGACTACCGGCCGGCCACCCCCGCGGCGGCGAAAGAGGCCGGGGTCGTGCTCGTTCCCGAAGACCGCCAGCGCGGCGGCATCCAGCCCGGCTGGTCGATCGCTCGCACCGTCGGGCTGCCGGTTCTGCGCGAGATCTCCGACCGGCTCGGTGTGGTCGGCGTGCGCCGCGAGCGCGCGGTGGCCGACGAGGTGATCGAGGCCTACGACGTCGTCGCGCCATCGGCCGACACCGCCGTCGACGATCTGTCAGGCGGCAACCAGCAGAAGGTCATCGTCGGCCGCTGGCTGCGCACCGCACCCGCCCTCGCCGTGCTCGACGAGCCGTTCCGCGGTGTCGACATCGGCGCGCGTCGACGCATCGGCGACGCCGCACGGGCCCGGGCGAAAGAGGGCGCGGCCGTCGTCGTGCTCTCGAGCGACGTCGACGAGATCCTCGACGTCGCCGACCGCATCGTCGTGCTCGTCTCGGGCAGGATCGCCCTCGACACCCCCGCCGGAGTCCACGACCGGGCGCGCATCGTCAATGCGCTGCTCGATGATCCCGGCCACCCGAAGGAGACGGCATGAGCCTCACGACAGCATCCGCCCCCGGTATCGGAACGCGCGTGATCGACGGCGTCGCGAAGTGGGGTTTCGTCGCCGTCACCGCGCTGCTCATCGTGTTCTTCTTCGCCACGCAGCCCGCGTTCGGCACGGTCGAGAACGTCTTCGGGATGCTGAAGTTCATCGCGCCCGTCGGGATCGCGGGCCTGGGTGTCACCCTCGCCATGACGGTCGGCGGCCTCGACCTCTCGGTGGGAGCCAACGCCGGCTTCGCCGTCTCGATCGCGGCGTGGACGCTCGTCATCGCCGGTCAGGTCGGCGGGATCGCCGTCGGGGTCGTGCTGCTGTCGGGCGCGCTGATCGGCGCGTTGAACGCGGCGCTGATCGTCTTCGCCCGCATCCCCGATCTGCTGGCGACCCTCGCGACGATGTTCACCGTGGTCGGGCTGAAGCTCATCATCGTCGACGGGAAGTCGATCTCGTCGCAGATGACCCTCGCCGACGGCTCCACCGCACCCGGCCGCTTCACCGCCGACTTCCTCTGGTTCGACCGCGGCTCGTTCGGCCCCGTCTCGGTGCCGGTCGTGCTCTTCCTGGTGCTGACGGCCCTCCTGTGGTTCGTGCTCGACCGCACCCGCTGGGGCCGCGCGCTCGCCGCGGTCGGATCGAACCCGGAGGCCGCTCGGCTCGCCGGCGTGCGGGTGCGCGCCTACCGCGCCGCAGCGTACATCGGCTGCGGTGTGCTCGCCTCGATCGCGGGGCTCGTGCTCGCCGCCCGCATCGGTCAGGGTGACGTCTCGGCGGGCAACTCGCTGCTGCTCGACGCGGTGGCCGTCGCGCTCGTCGGTGTCTCGGTGCTCGGCATCGGCCGGCCGAACGCCTGGGGCACGGCGCTGGGGGCCGTGCTGATCGCGGTCATGGTGACGGGCTTCTCCATGATGGGATTGCCCTACTACATCCAGGACTTCGGCAAGGGCGTCGTGCTGCTCGTGGCACTGCTGTTCAGCTTCACGTTCCGCCGCCGCAAGACCACGATCATCGCCGGGAGCACCACCGCATGAGCGACCTCGAAGCCGACCTCCTGACCGTCGACACGGTCGGTGCGTACCTCCTCGCCCGCCCGCAGCTGGCCGGCCCCGTCGATCCCGCGTCGATCGTCTCCGTGGTCGAGGTCGGCGACGGCAACCTCAATCTCGTCTTCATCGTCACCGACGCCGCCGGCCGCGGCGTCGTCGTCAAGCAGTCGCTGCCGCACGTGCGCGTCGACCCCACCTGGCCGCTCACCCGCGAGCGGGCCAAGCGCGAGGCTGTCGTGCTCGCCGCCCACGAGGCGGTGGATGCGGCGCACGTCCCCGCGTTCTACGGCTTCGACGAGGCATCCCTCGCCCTCTCGATCGAAGACCTCAGCGATCACGCCGTGTGGCGCAATGAGCTGAACGCGGGGCGCCTGCACACCTACGCCGCCGCAGAGCTCGGCACCTACGTCGGCGCGATCGGCTTCGCCACGAGCGTCTTCGGCACCCCCGGGCCCGAGCGGCGCCGACGGATCGCCGAGGCCGCGAACCCCGAACTGTCGGAGATCACCGAAGACCTCGTCTTCACCGAGCCCTACGTCGACCACGAGCACAACGGGTGGCTGCCCGCGAACGAGGACGACGTGCGCGAGCTGCGGGCCGACCGCGTGTTCGTGCGCGAGATCGGCCTGGCCAAGCAGCGGTTCCAGGAAGACCACCAGAGCCTTGTGCACGGCGATCTGCACACCGGGTCGGTGTTCGTGCGTGCCGACGGCGGCTCGGTCCGCGCGTTCGACTCGGAGTTCGGCACCTACGCGCCCACGGGCTTCGACCTGGGCGCGGTGTGGGCGAACCTCATCATCGCCGCGGCGCGGGCGTCGGTGCTCGGCCGCGAGGCCGACGCCGAGGCGCTGCTCGCGCTGCCGGTCGAGCTGATCGCCGCTTTCGAGGAAGAGTTCACCCGCCGCTGGCCCGACCGCGTCGACCCCCGGGTCTACGGCGACGACGTGCTCGCGGTGACGTTGCGCCGCATCCGCTCGGATGCCGCGATCTACGCCGCGGCGAAGGCCGTGCGCCGCATCGTCGGGTTCTCGAAGGTCGCCGATATCCAGACCCTGCCCGAGCACGAGCGCGCGATCGCGGCTCGCCGGGTGCTGCTCACGGCCCGCACGCTGGGCGTCGCGCGCCTGATCGATCCCGATCCGCGCCGCCTGACGCAGCTGACGCGCGAGCCGCTCCTGACGTAGCGCGGCGAGAGTCAGCCCGAGCGCACGGGTTGCGCTCGAGAGCACGGGGTGGGTGCGTGCGTAGCCCGTGCGCTGGGGCCGGAGCCGTGTGCCGGAGGGCGTCAGAGGGCGGATGCTGCGCGGTCAGCGCGTGGCGACGGTGAAGCGCAGGAGCCACTCGGCGATCTCGAGGTGGCGGCGGGCGGCCGCCGCATCCTCGCCCCAGGCGTACATGCCGTGGGTTGCCACGATCATGACCGGCACCTCGGGGACGTCGGCGGTCGCGGGCACGTAGGCCTCGTCGAAGCGGGCGGCCTCGACCGCCATGTCCTGGTCGTTCGCGATCACGGGGATGACGACGGTCTCGTCGTGGGCGCGGTGTCCGATGCCCTTGAGCATCTCCATGCCGCTGATCTCGACGCCGTCGGGCCAGCGGTGCGCGGCGATGACCGCGTCGAGGGCGTGCACGTGGAACACCGCGCCGGCACCGGTGCGCGCGGCGATGTGGGCGTGGAGGCCGGCCTCGGCCGACGGCGGGCGCGGATCGTCGGCGTCGAGGCCCCCACCGTCGGGTCCGACGAGCACGACATCGGCCTCGGTGAGTTCCGACTTGTCCAGACCCGAGGCGGTGACCGCCAGCACGAGCGGATCGCGGTCGATCACGAGCGAGAGGTTTCCGGAGGTGCCGCGCATCCAGCCGTAGCCGGAGAAGCGGGCGGCCTCGGCGGCGAGGATCGCGCCGGCTTCGAGCGTGCGCGCGGTCGACAGGGCGCTCACCGGGCGATCTCGATCTCGTCGAAGGTGTGCGCCACGGGGCCGTCGAACGCGGCGCCGGCCCACGGCTCGCCGGCGCGGTCGAGCGCCACGGTCTGCCAGCCGGCGGCGCGGGCGGCGGCGACTTCTTCGGGGTGGTCGGTGAGGAACAGGGCGCGGGCCGGGGCGACGCCCAGCGCCTCGGCGATCGTGGCGTACGACGACGCGTCCTTCTTGCCGCCCGCGTTGACGGTGTCGAACCAGGCCTCGACGAGGGTCGACAGATCGCCCTGCGGAGCGTGGCGGAACCACGGCTGCTGCGAGGCGACCGAGCCCGACGAGTACACGGCGATCCGCAGACCCTGGTCGGCCCACGCGCGCACGCGCGGCGGTACGTCGTCGAAGAACTGCGACGTGATCTCCCCGGCGGCGAAGCCCTCGGCCCAGATGACGCCCTGGATCGTCTTCAGCGGAGTGGACTTCACGTCGGTCGCCATCAGGGCGCGCAACGCATCGGCGATCTCGCTGTCGCTCGCTCCGGCAGGCAGTCCCGTCTCCGCGATCGCGTCGGCTCGCGCCGCCCGCAGCGATTCGCGTCCGAGAGTCTCTTCGAGTCGGGGGCGCGCGTAGTCGTACAGGTCGCCGAGGATGAAGCCGGCCTCGCTCGTGGTGCCCTCGATGTCGAGCACGACGACGTCGGCGGAGGGGGTGACGGTCATTCGGGTCCTCCGGAGGAGTCGTTCGGGAAGGGATGGAAGGCGACGGTGTCGGGCTGCGTCGAGGCGTTCACGGGCACGGGCACGGCCGGCATCCGCCGTCGCCGGAGCGGCGGGGCGCCCGGGATCCCGGCCAGCGCCTCGGGGTCGGCGGCGAAGTGGTCGGCGACACGCGCGGGCTCGAACGTGCCCCGGCTCGTGGCGATGCGGGTCACCAGGCGTGCCGGTGTGACGTCGAACGCCGGATACCACGCGTCGGTCACGAGCGGGCTGGCCGACCGGTGCCCGAGCACGTCGAGCACCTCGGCGGGGTCGCGGTCTTCGATCACCACGTCGGCGCCGGTCGGGGCGGCGCGGTCGGGCGCCTCCACCATGGCGTAATACGGAATGTCGAAGGCGGATGCTGCGGCCGCGAGGGCGAGCGTGCCCACCTTGTTCACGACCGAGCCGTCGAGCGAGACCCGGTCGGCGGCGGTGACGACGGCGTCGATCGGGCCGGTGCCCACGCCGCGGGGCGACGACAGGGCGGCGGCCCCCATGCCATCGGTGATGAGCGTGACCTGCTGGCCGAGTTCGCGCAGCGAGTGCGCGGTCAGTCGCGCGCCCTGCAGGTAGGGGCGGGTCTCCGTCGCGATCCATTCGATCTCCCGGCCGGCCTCGCCGGCGGCGGCGACCAGGCCGAACAGGTAGGCGTCGGCCCAGCAGTGCGTGAGGATGCGCGGCGCCGCGGGCAGCAGCGACAGGGTGGCGCGGCCGAGACGGAGGGCGGCTTCCCGGTAGTCGCGGTCGACCGTCCGGGCGGAGTCGAGGGTGGCGGTCACGAGCTCGGTCGTCGAGTCGGCGTCGCGCCCCGCGGCGAGGATCGTCGCGACCGCGTCACGCGGGTGCGCATTGGTGGGACGAGCGGTGGCCAGAGCGCGCCCGGCGTGCCCGAGGGCGGTGCGCGCATCGCGCAGCGCCAGCTCGCGCGCCTGCAACGCGGCGAGGGCCATGCCGGCGGTGGCGGCGTAGAGCGGCCCCGAGCTCTGGGTCACCATGTCGCGGATCGCGGCGGCGACAGCATCCGGTGTCTCGGCCGTCACCCACTCGACACGAGCCGGGAAGACCCGGCGGTCGAGGATGCGGACGACGCCCGCGTTTTCGTCCAGGATGACGGAGTTCTCCAGGGTCGCGGTCACCCGCCCATCCTTCCACGACAGATCGCGCGGACCGGTGTCCGGACGGCACGCGAAGGGGCGCCGCCTCCGAAGAGACGGCGCCCCGGGGAGCGATCAGGACTCGGAGTCGACCGCCCGCCTCCGTCGGATCGCCAGCACCAGACCCACACCCAGCGCACCTGCGGCGAGGAGTGCGAGCGAGCCGATGCCCGCGACGCCCGTAGCTGCCAGGGCGCCGGTCTGTCCGCCCGTCGTGCCCGTGCCGGCCGGGAGCGGCGTCGTGGTCGAGCCGGGTGTCGGCGTCGACGTCGGGGTCGACGTCGGGGTCGGGGTCGGAGTCGGGGTCGGAGTCGGCTCGCCCCCGCCGTCGACCGGTGCCGCGGCGATCGTCACCACGAGCGCCGCCGAACTCGACGCCGACGCCACGTCGGTGCGACCGAAGGTCGCGACGATCGCGTGGTCGCCCTCGGGCAGCCCACTCTCGATGGTCAGCGTCGCGACCCCGTCCACGACCTCGGCGGTGCCGAGCACGGTGCCCGCGGCGACATCCGCGCGAGCCGTGGGAGCGGCCCCTTCCGTGAAGGTGACGACGCCCTCGGTCTCGGCCCCCGTCACGGTGGCCACCAGCGTGAGCGGCGCACCGGCGACGAGCTCGCTGCCGGCATCGACGGCGAGCGTCGTCTCGGTGGGTGCGAGAACCGCCACCGAGGTCTCCTGCACGCGACCCGATCCTGCACCGACCGCGAACGCGTCCTGCGGCCCGAGCTCGGACTCCGCGTCGACCTCGATCGTCGCGACCGCGACCCCGTCGGCGTTCGCGACGATCGGGTCGAGGGCGAGGTCGCCGAAGCCGAACTCCACCGATTCGCCCGAACGGTACCCGGTCGCGGTGAGCGTCAGGCTGTCGCCCGGAGCCACCTCGGTGCTCGATGCGGTCAGCTCTCCGGGCTCTCCCGCGGCGGCGAGTTCGGCGCACGCGTCGCCCTGCACGCCGACCGTCGGCACCTCGGCGCCGGCGCTGATCGCCCCGACGGGGAGCGTCTCCCGGTCGGCGAGCGGGCGCAGACCGTCGTCCTCCCGGACGACGAGCCGGCCGAAGGCGTCCGACCCCATCACGGCGTTCGTGGTGTTCGTGACGCTCACCGTGATGCCCATCGCGCCGGCGGGGTAGGGGGAGGTGTCACCGTTCACCGGAACGGTGATGGCCTGGCAGATCTCGCCCGGCGCGAACGACACCTTCTGCACCGCGGAGGCGACCGTGCTCGCACCCACCACGCTGACCCAGCCCGAGACGGACGTCTCGGCGGGTGCGTCGAGGTACACCGCCACGTCGGCGGTGCTCGGGCCATTGCCCTCCTCGACACTGGTCGAGGCGACGTTCACCGTGGTCCTCTGCTGCGCGACGGCGTTCCCCGGGGTCGGGGTGTCGAACGCGAGATCGGAGAGATAGACCCCGCCCGCGCCCGTTCCGTCGGCGCCGACACCCGCCGTGAAGCGGATCTCGCGGACGTCGGTGAGGTCGATGCCGGTCATCTCCGCCGTCGGGATCGTCAGCTGCTGCAGCACGAACTTGTTGAGGGTCGTGTTGGTGCCGCCGGGCATGCGGTTGATCGCGAGAGGGTCGATGGCGGATGCTGCGCGCGAGAAGGTGTTGCCGGCGCCGTCGATCACCGAGATCGTGAAGTCGGTGCCGGTGGGAACCGTCCGATCGGGGGCCGTCTTCACCGTCAGCTGCGACCGGTTCGAGACATCGCGCTGGGCGGCGGGAACCGATACGCGCAGCTCGCCCGTGCTGGCGGCTGCGGGGTCGGTCGCCGATCCGGTCCAGGTGACCCGGGTCACCGGGGTCGCCGGCACGTTCAGCCCGAAGCGCACGGGAGTCCAGTGCGGAACCCGAGCCGTTCCGATCTCGCGGGTGGTGCAGTAGGGAACCGTCGGGGCGATCGAGGTGGCCGTCTCCGCGTTCGCGCACACCTGCGCGGAAGCGCTCCCCGCCGTACGTACGAGCGTGCTCCTCTCGGCGAAGTCGGTCACGAGGGTCGTGGCCGTCGTGGGCTGGCTGGCCATCACCCGTACGTCGGCGAACGTCGTCGCCGTGGTGGTGGGCTTCGTCGATCCGTCGAAGAGTGTCTGGAACTGCGTCTCGCCGCCCATCGTGAGGCGGAAGAAGCCCGTCATGTACGACACGCCGACCTGGTACTGCTGTGCGGGGGTGAGGCGCGACGCGTCACGGGTGGAGCAGCTCGAGGTGGTGTCGTTGCGGTTCCAGTCGTCGCTCGTCGAGTACGGGTAGAGCCCGGGCGTCCACACCGTGTTGAAGAAGTTGTGGTTGGCGCCCATGACCCACACGGCCGACCGCATCACGTCGTCGCCGAAGGCGTGGCGGGAGTCGTCGATCATGTGCTGCCCCTGCTGGTTCGACACGTCGCCGTCGCAGTAGGGGAGGAAGACGCCCAGAGACACGTCGGGAACGGTCATGCGGCCGAAGTCGACGGGTGCCAACGGCAGAACGGAGATGATGCCGTAGGGGTCTTCGAGGCCCTGGTTGAGCGTCGCCGCCGACGTCGCCCCTTCGCCGCCTCGGGAGTGGCCCATGACCCCGACGCGGTCGAGGTCGAAGCGACCCGCGAGGGACGCTGCGGTGACGCCCGCGGCCGTGGCCGGCGCGTCGGTCCGGGTGGTGGCGTAGGTCAGCGCCTGGTCGAGCGTGCGGGTGGTCTTCGTGGAAGAACCCTCGGCGTTGGGCCAGCTGATGTCGTCGAACACGACCGGCTTCCCGTCGTTCGCCTTCTCCAGCATCCCGAGCGTGTCGAGGATGAGCTGTCCGCGGGCCTGCGCGCCGTAGTCGAGTGCCAGCTGGTTGTCATTGGAGTTGACCGCGTTCGCCGCGATCGACAGCACGTTGTAGCCGTGCGAGGCGAGGGCGCGGCCGGTGCCCTCGTAGCCCTGGTACGAGCGGACGTTGACCTGATCCGGCCCGCAGGGCCACCGCAGGGGGTTGGCGGTGCCGGTCGCGCACGAACCGTGGCGCCCATGCAGGAGGATCACGGTCGGCCGTTCGCCCGGCGCATCCGTGAGGTACATCTTGCCGGTCATCTCGCCGCGGATCCCGCTGATGCCGGCGAGCGCGACGGAGCGGTCGCCGAAGTCGTACTCCGCCTCGGTGACGGCGTAGGAGCCGAGATCGCTCGGATCTTCGGTGGCTTCCGGAGCGGCCAACCGTCGCAGCTGGCTCTCCAGCGCGTCGTTGACCTCCTCGTCGGTCACCTCGGTGAGGCCTCCTTCGGCGGCCTTGTCGCCGTCACTCGACGCCCAGCCCTTCTCCACGGTGCGCGCGGAGCGCACGGCGGGGTCGGTGGTCAGAGCCGACAGCGACAGGCCGTCGGCGGACTCGATCGCGAGACCGACGGTCTTGCCGTCGACGACGAGAGTGGGGGCGTCGCTGACGATCGGCAGTGCCTCGTCGAGTTCGTACGTGACGAGGTAGCCGCCCGGGGCGGTCGTGATCGACCACTCGTCGCCGGAAGCGACGATTCCGTTCTGGGGTGCGGCGAATGCGGGGGTGGGGCTCAGGACGAGTGCGGGCAGCACGATGGCCGTTGCGACGACGATCGGACGTGCGCGCGAGGACAGGCGAGTTCTCACGGTTCTCCGGGTGCGGCAGGGCACGACGAACAACGGCCAGGTGCCCATCCTCGAGGAACGAAGACGGCGCCGTCCGTGCACGGGTGCGGGTGGGCGGGTGCCGGGAGTCGGCCCCGATCAGAGGCTATGGATCCACGACGCGCGACCGGCGCCGATTAACAGGTTGGTAACACGCTTTTAATGACCCGCGAACACGGCCCGTACGGCGCGAGGGGCGGTGCTCGCGCGCGGAGAGTGCGGGGTGCAGAATGGATGCGGCGTGCCCGGGTCTGTCTGTCCCCTTCGCTCTCGTCGAGAGCAGAGGTGGGGAGCCGCCGGGCCCCAGGACAGCGTCCGCCGCCCCTTGCTATACGCACAGTCGAGGAGCCCCATGTCCACGAACGAAACCGCCGCCCCCTCCGTTCCGGCGGAGCGCATCGCGCAGCACCGTCGCTACCTCATGTGCCGGCCCCAGCACTTCACCGTCAGCTACAGCATCAACCCGTGGATGGAGCCGAGCCGGCCCACCGACACCGACGTGGCGCTGCGCCAGTGGCAGACGCTCTACGACACCTACCTCGCGCTCGGTCACGAGGTCGAGCTCATCGACCCGCTCGAGGGCCTGCCCGACATGGTCTACACCGCCAACGGGGGCTTCCTCATCGACGGCATCGCCTACGGCGCGAAGTTCCGCTTCCCCGAGCGCGCGGCCGAGGGGCCGGCGTTCATGGAATGGTTCCGCGACAACGGCTACACCGTCGCCGAGCCCGCCGAGGTCAACGAGGGCGAGGGCGACTTCCTGCTCGTCGGCGACACGATCCTCGCCGGCACCGGGTTCCGCTCGACCGGAGACAGCCACCGCGAGGTGGGAGAGGTCTTCGGCAAGGAGGTCGTGTCGTTGACGCTGACCGACCCGCGCTTCTACCACCTCGACACGGCGATCTCGGTGCTCGACCCCGTTCAGGGCCCTTCGACAGGCTCAGGGGCCGGAGGGGTGGAGCGGGCGAACATCGCCTACCTGCCGAGCGCGTTCGATGAGGAAGGCCGCGGCATCCTCGCCGAGCGCTACCCCGACGCGATCCAGGTCGACGACGCCGACGGCGCGGTCTTCGGGCTCAACTCCGCGAGCGACGGCCGGAACGTGCTGATCTCGCCCCGGGCCAAGGGCTTCGAGGCGCAGCTGCGCGAGCGCGGCTACAACCCGGTGCTGATCGATCTGTCGGAGCTGCTGCTCGGCGGCGGCGGCATCAAGTGCTGCACCCTCGAACTGCGCGGCGGCTCGCGATGAGCACCTCGACCGACACCGGAACCCTGCGGATCATCACGGCGGAGGACGACCACCTCGCCCACAACTACCACCCCCTGCCGGTGGTCATCTCGCGCGGCGAGGGCGCCTGGGTCACCGATGTCGAGGGCAAGCGCTACCTCGACCTGCTCTCCGCCTACTCCGCGCTCAACTTCGGGCACGGACACCCCGCGATCCTCGCGGCGGCTCGCGAGCAGCTCGATCGGCTCACGTTGACCAGCCGGGCCTACCACAACGACCGACTCGGGCCGTTCGCCGCGGCGCTCGCCGAGCTGTGCGGCAAAGACCTCGTTCTGCCGATGAACACCGGGGCCGAGGCGGTCGAGACGGGCATCAAGGTCGCCCGCGCATGGGCGTATCGCGTCAAGGGCGTGGCACCGGATGCGGCGAAGATCGTCGTCGCGAACGGCAACTTCCACGGCCGTACGACGACGATCGTCGGCTTCAGCGACGACCCCGTCGCGTACGAGGGCTTCGGCCCCTACGCTCCGGGCTTCGTGCACGTGCCGTTCGGCGATGCCGCGGCGATCGAGGCTGCGATCGACGAGAGCACCGCCGCCGTGCTGATCGAGCCGATCCAGGGTGAGGCGGGCGTGGTCATTCCGCCCGAGGGGTATCTCCGGGCCGTGCGCGAGCTCTGCACGGCGCGCGGCGTGCTGTTCATCGCCGACGAGATCCAGTCGGGGCTCGGCCGGGTCGGCACGACCTTCGCCTGCGATCGCGAGGGTGTCGTGCCCGACGTCTACCTCCTGGGCAAGGCGCTGGGCGGCGGCATCCTGCCGGTGTCTGCCGTCGTCGCGAACCGTGACGTGCTGGGGGTCATCCGCCCGGGCGAGCACGGCTCGACCTTCGGCGGCAACCCGCTCGCCGCGGCCGTCGGCCTGCAGGTGGTCGAGATGCTGGCGTCGGGGGAGTTCCAGACGCGCGCGGCGGCCCTCGGTGAGCACCTCGCCGCCAGGCTCGACGCGCTCGTCGGTCACGGCGTGACCGCGGTGCGCGTGGCCGGTCTCTGGGCGGGCGTCGACATCGATCCCGCCGTCGGCACCGGGCGCGAGGTGGCCGAGCGGATGCTGGCACGCGGCGTCCTCGTCAAAGACACCCACGGGCAGACGATCCGCCTCGCCCCGCCGCTGGTCGTTCGGGGCACCGAGCTCGACTGGGCCGTCGAGCAGCTGCGCCACGTGCTCACGGTCTGACGCGCAGCATCCGCCTCGTCCCGGCCGCCGAGACCGCTCGACGAAGGCGTGCGGTTTCGCCGGTGCAGTCAGCGCACGGTGACCTCGACCGAGTGCCAGCCCGTCGCGCCATCGGGCACGACGTCGGCGCGGTCGGGGGTCTGGGTCTCGCCGTCCGCGTTCGTCGCGCGCACGGTCAGCCGGTGGGTGCCGGATGCTGCCTGCCACGGCAGGCTCCACTGCACCCAGGTGTCGTCGCTGATGGCCGAGGCCAGGGTGGCCTGCTGCCACTCGCCCTCGTCGATCTGCACCTCGACGCCGGCGACCCCCACGTGCTGCTGCCAGGCGACTCCGGCGATGACCGTCTCGCCGGCGGTGAGAGAGGTGCTGCGGCGCGGCACGTCGATGCGCGACTCGAGCTTGATCGGTCCGCGCTCCGACCAGCCGCGGTCGGTCCAGTACGACGTCGCCGCGTCGAAACGGGTGACCTCCAACTCGGTCACCCACTTCGTGGCCGAGACGTAGCCGTAGAGACCGGGCACGACCATTCGCACGGGGAAGCCGTGCTCGGTCGGCAGGGGTTCGCCGTTCATGCCCACGGCGAGGATCGCATCGCGCTCGTCGGTGAGGGCCTCGATCGGCGAGGAGGCCGTGAACCCGTCGATCGAGCGGGAGAGCACCATGTCGGCGTCGGCGCTCGGTCGGGCGCGAGCGAGCAGTTCGCGGATCGGGTAGCCCAGCCACACGGCGTTGCCGATGAGGTCGCCGCCGACCTCGTTCGACACGCAGGTGAGTGTGGTGATGCTCTCCTCCAGCGGAAGGGCGAGGAGCTCGTCCCAGGTGATGGTGACCTCCTGCTCGACCATGCCGTGGATACGCAGCGACCAGTCGGAGGTCGACACCTGGGGAACGACCAGGGCGGTGTCGATGCGGTAGAAGTCCGCGTTCGGGGTGATGACCGGCGCGAGCCCGTCGATCCCGAGCTCGGCCCCCGCGGCCACCGCGGGTGCGCGCGAGGCGGGCGTCGGCAGGCGGATCGCGTCGCGGGCCGCGGTCACGACCTGTGCGCCCGCCCGCACCGCGCTGCCGGCGATCGCGAGCACGACGCCGGTCGCCGTGACGGCTCCCGCCCAGACGAAGAATCCGCGGCGGCCGGGATCGGCGGGACCGTCGTCGGTGCGCCCGGCGGCCTCCTGCGACCGCACCGCCGAACGGGCCAGGTACCGGATCGCGATCGCGCCGATCGCGCCGGCCAGTGCCGCGGGGAACCAGGAGGCGACGGAGGCGTCGGGGCGGGTGGCAGCCACGACCGCGCCGCCGATGCCGATGGCGAGCACGAGCAAGCGGCCCCAGGGCGGGCGGCGTGCCTCCAGAACCCCGGCGCCGGCGGCCAGGACCGCGGCCACGAGGCCGATGCCGACGAGGAGCGCGATCTTGTCGCTCGTACCGAAGAGCGCGATGGCGGTGTCTTTCGCCCACGAGGGCGCGAGGTCGATCATCGCGCCGCCGACGGCGGCGAACGGGCTCGATGCGGGGGCGACGAGCCCCGCGACGAGTTCTCCCGCGCCCGCCGCGAGCGCCACCGAGCCCACGCCGGCGATGGCGGGTAGGAGCGGTGAAGGTCGGGAGGCGACGGGCATGCGCTCAGCGTACGTCCGCCCGAGGGGCGGGCGGATGCTGCGACGAGAGCCCCCGGCGGCTTCTCAGGCGGGCGCAGCGCAGCTGATCTCCGCGGCCGCGGCGCGCCCCCGCAGCATCCGCCCTCCTGGGCCGTCGAGACCGCACGGTCTGGACGAAGCCGCATCCTCCCGCGAGGAGGGGAGCGAAGAAGAGGGAGACGGATGCTGCGGGGCGAAACAATGCCGCAACACGGGCGGGGATAGGCTCAGGGGATGGGCGACCTGTTCGACGGATACGGCTCCACGCTGGCGCCGCGCAAGACGGCGTCGGGGGTACCCGCCTTCGACGAGATGTTCGGTCACCCCGCTCATCCCGGTGAGGCGGCGGAGTCGCGCACCGCGTATCGAGAGCTCTACCAGGCGCTCGCGAAGATGACGCAGGAAGAGCTGCGCGGGCGCACCGACTCGCTCGCGAGCTCGTACCTCGCGCAGGGCGTCACGTTCGACTTCGCCGGCGAAGAGCGGCCCTTCCCGCTCGACGCGGTGCCGCGCGTGATCACCTACGACGAGTGGTCGAAGGTCGAAGCCGGGGTCAAGCAGCGCGTCAAGGCGCTCGAGGCGTTCCTCGACGATGCCTACGGCCACCAGCACGCGGTGCGCGACGGTGTCATCCCCGCGCGTCTGATCTCGTCGTCGCAGTACTTCTACCGCCAGGCCGCGGGCATCCGCAGCGCCAACGGCGTACGCATCCAGGTCTCGGGCATCGACCTCATCCGAGACGAGAACGGTGAGATGCGGGTGCTCGAAGACAACGTGCGCGTGCCCTCGGGCGTGAGCTACGTGATCTCGAACCGCCGCGTGATGGCGCAGACGCTTCCCGAGCTCTTCGTCTCGATGCGCGTGCGCCCCGTCGGCGACTACCCGAACAAGCTCCTCGCCGCCCTCCGCGCCTCGGCCCCGCCGGGGATCGAAGACCCGAACGTCGTGGTGCTGACCCCCGGCGTCTACAACTCCGCGTACTTCGAGCACACCCTGCTCGCCCGCCTCATGGGCGTGGAGCTCGTCGAGGGGCGCGACCTGCTCACCGCCGGCGGCAAGGTCTTCATGCGCACCACCCGCGGTCCGCAGCGCGTCGACGTCATCTACCGTCGTGTCGACGACGAGTTCCTCGACCCGCTGCAGTTCCGCGCCGACTCGATGCTGGGCGCCCCCGGACTGATGCTGGCCGCGCGGCTGGGCAACGTCACGATCGCCAACGCGGTCGGCAACGGCGTCGCCGATGACAAGCTCGTCTACACCTACGTGCCCGACCTCATCCGGTACTACCTGGCCGAGGAGCCGATCCTCAAGAACGTCGACACCTGGCGCCTCGAAGACCCGAACGCGCTCGAGGAAGTACTCGACCGCCTCGACGAGCTCGTGGTCAAGCCCGTCGACGGGTCGGGCGGCAAGGGATTGGTCGTCGGGCCGGACGCATCGCCCTCCGAACTCGAGAAGCTGCGCACGCGCCTGCTCGCCGATCCGCGCGGCTGGATCGCGCAGCCGGTGGTCATGCTGTCGACGATCCCCACCCTCGTCGAGGACGGCATGCGTCCGCGTCACGCCGACCTGCGGCCGTTCGCGGTCAACGACGGAGAGGACGTCTGGGTGCTGCCGGGCGGGCTCACTCGCGTCGCGCTCCCCGAGGGGCAGCTCGTGGTGAACTCGAGCCAGGGCGGCGGATCGAAAGACACCTGGATCGTCGGCGGCTCGGCCCCCGGCCACGTCGAGTACGGGCAGGGCGTCGGACTCGCCGGCCTCGTCGCCGATCAGGCGGCGACGGTGACCGAGGCGATCCCGATCATCTACGACGGGCAGCCGGCGCCGGTCGTGTCGCCCCACGACCGTCCCCTCTCGCGCAGCGAGCAGCAGGAGCAGCAGCAGCAGTCCGACCCCGAGCACGGGCCGCAGGCCGAACAACAGCAGCAGCAGGCCCAGGACGGTGCCGGATGCTGAGCCGCATCGCAGACCCTTCGACACGCTCAGGGACCAGGAAGGACGGCTCATGCTGAGCCGCATCGCAGAGAGTCTGTTCTGGATCGGGCGCTACATCGAGCGCAGCGACGGAACGGCGCGCATCCTCGACGTGCACCTGCAGCTGCTTCTCGAAGACCCCTGGATCGATGAAGACACCGCCTGCCGGTCGCTGCTGAGCGTGATGGGCTCGGCCCAGCCCGAGGGCCTCGAGCACGTGCGGCGCGAGGACGTGCTGCAGCGCCTGGCGATCGACCGCATGAATCCGGCGAGCATCTCGTACGCCCTCACGGCCGCGCGCGAGAACGCCCGGCGGGCGCGCGAGATCGTCTCCACCGAGCTGTGGGAGACCCTGAACACCTCGAACTCGCGCATGCCCCGGCGCCTGCAGACCGAGAAGGTGTCGGAGTTCTTCGGCTGGGTGCGCGAACGCGCCGCCCTCGCGGTCGGCATCGTCGATTCCTCGACCAGCCGTGACGAGGCCTGGCAGTTCTTCACCCTCGGTCGCAGCATCGAGCGGGCCGACATGACGGCGCGGCTCCTGGCGACGCGATCGCTCACCGAAGCATCCGGGCCGTCGTGGACGACCATCCTGCGCTCGTGCGGGGCGTACGAGCCGTACCTGCGCACCTACCGCGGCATGCCCAGCGCCCACAACGCCGCCGAGTTCTTGCTGCTCGACCGGCTCTTCCCCCGCTCGATCATCTACTCGATCCAGCGCGCGGAGGAGTGCATGAGCCTCATCGACCCGCGCGCCGATCGTGTCGGGCATTCGAACACGGTGCTGCGGGCGCTCGGGCAGATCCGCAACGACCTCGAGTACAGCCCCATCAGCGACGTGCTCTCGGAGTTGCCGCACCACATGAAGCGAGTGCAGAAGGTGACGCGCGAAGCATCCGAGGCCATTCGCCAGCGGTTCTTCCCGACGCAGGCGGAGCCGAGCTGGATCGGAGAGATCTCGTGATGGTTCGACAGGCTCACCAACCGGGGCTGCGCCCCCGCGGGCGGGGGCAGGCATGAAGAGATTGCGCATCGAGCACTCGACCGGCTTCTCGTACCAGGGCGACGTGTCGGCCTCGTACAACGAGGCGAGGATGCTGCCGGTCTCGACCGACAGCCAGTTCGTGCTGAGTTCGTCGCTCGACATCGACCCCTCGACGTCGGTGAACCAGTACATCGACTACTTCGGCACCCGCGTCAGCGCGTTCGACGTGCTCTCGCCCCACGACGATCTGAGCATCACCGCTCGCTCGCTCGTCGAGGTGCGACCGCGGCCGATCCAGCACCTCGACGTGTCGTGGGAGTCGCTGGCGGCCGAGGCCGAACGCTCCATCGCGACGGTGGAGCAGCTCACGCAGACGGCGCGCACGCGGCCCCACCCCGAGGTCGCCGAGATCGCCCGATCCATCGCCGGTCAGCACGACCACCCGGGTGCCGCGGCGCACGCGATCGCCGAGGCCCTCGGTGACGCGGTCGAATACATGCACGGCGTGACCAGTGTGCTCTCCACGGCTCACGAGGCGTGGGTCGCGCGCAAGGGCGTGTGCCAGGACATCGCGCACATCACCCTCGGTGCCCTCCGCGAGGTGGGGATCCCCGCCCGGTACGTCTCGGGCTATCTGCACCCGCGTCCGAACGCCGAGGTGGGCGTGGCCGTCACGGGCGAGTCGCACGCGTGGGTGGAATGGTTCGCCGGTGACTGGCAGGGCTTCGACCCCACGAACAACATCGAGATCGGCGACCGTCATGTGCTCGTCGGTCGAGGGCGCGACTACAACGACGTTCCGCCGCTGCGCGGCGTGTACGCCGGTCCGTTCAAGTCGGCGCTGAACGTGAAGGTGACGATCACCCGCGAGATGTGAGCGTGCGGAGGCGGTCGCTCATTGCCCGCGTTCGGGCGCGGTGGTCTCCGGCCCGTCGGCGCGCGGGTCAGGCCTGCGCGTTCGCGGGAGGTGCCGGGCGGATGCTGCCACGGAGGAACGGCAGCCACGGAGCCCGGTACACGAGCGAGCGGTCGTCCGGCGAGAGCGTGAGCTCCGCCTGCCCGAACCGCCAGACGCGGGTGAAGAGGAAGATCGCGACGGTCGCGTCGTCGCTCGGCACCTGCCACGTGCCGAGGCCCCACTGGGTGGGCTGGCCGCGCCCGTCGAGCACGAGGGTCGGGCGCACGCCGGCGTAGAGCGCGAACCAGGGCTTACGCAGGGTCAGCTCGATGCGACGGCTCGTCGGGACGGTCATCCCGCCGACGTTACGGGCCCTACCGCGCAAGTGCCAGTGCGAGCATGCACCCCGAGGGCACGACGTCCGCCCGAGAACACGGCGTGCGTGCGTGCTCAACCCGTGCGCTCGGGTGCATGCCGTGCGCTCGGGCGAAGGGATCGGCAGGGGGGATCGGCAGGCCTGGGCGCAAGGGGTTCCCTGGAGAGGCTCATCGGGTGAGAGTGGAGCATCCAGTCGCTGCCCGCGGGCGGCGGCGAGTTCGCGACGAAGCGAGAGGTGCTCCGCATGTTCACCAGCCCTTACGAGGCCCTCGACATCCCCGATGTCGGCGTCTACGAGTACCTCTTCGCATCACTCGAAGACTCCGACCTCGACCGCATGGCGCTGATCGACCCGCAGACCGGCTCCGAGACGACCTACGGAGCACTGCGCAGCCAGATCGAGGCGTTCGCGGGTGCTCTCGCCCACCGCGGTGTCGAGGTCGGCACCGTCGTGGCGATGCTGTGCCCGAACGTGCCGGCGTTCGCGACGGTGTTCCACGGGGTGCTGCGCCTGGGAGCCGTCGCCACGACCGTCAACTCGCTCTACACGGCGCACGAGATCGAGGAGCAGCTGCGAGACTCCGCTGCCACCTGGGTCGTCACGATCTCGCCCCTCCTCGAGCACGCGGCCGAGGCGGCACGGGCGGTGGGCATCCCCGACGAGCGGATCATCGTGCTCGACGGCGCCGACGGGCATCCCCATCTGCGTGCGCTGCTGGCCGAGGGGCGGGCAGCGCCGGCCGTGTCGTTCGATCCGGCGACCCACGTCGCCGTTCTCCCGTACTCCTCGGGGACGACCGGGATGGCCAAGGGTGTCATGCTCTCGCACCGCAATCTCGTCGCGAACGTCGAGCAGTGCCGCATCGCGATCAACCTCGGGCGCGACGATCGCGTGCTGGCGGTTCTGCCCTTCTTCCACATCTACGGCATGACGGTTCTGCTGAACCTCGCGTTGCGCCAGCGGGCGAGCCTGGTGACGATGCCCCGGTTCGACCTCGTCGAGTTTCTCCGCAGCATCCAGGACCACCGCTGCACGTTCCTCTTCATCGCTCCGCCCGTGGCCGTCGCGCTCGCCAAGCTCCCGGTCGTCGACGACTTCGACACCTCGAGCGTGCACACCGTCTTCTCGGGCGCCGCCCCGCTCGACGGCGAGACGGCGCGTGCCACCGCGCGGCGCCTGAACGCCCACGTGCTGCAGGGGTACGGCATGAGCGAGCTGAGCCCCGTCTCGCACGCCACGCCGTTCGACCGCGACGACGTGCCCGAGAGCGCGGTCGGGGTGCTGCTGCCGAACGTCGAGGCGAAGCTCGTCGACGTCGACTCGGGCGCCGAGATCGACGAGCACGGCGCCGACGGACTCACCTCTCCCGGCGAGATCTGGGTGCGGGGGCCGAACGTCATGCTCGGATACCTGAACCGCCCCGACGCCACGGCCGAGACGATCGACGCCGACGGTTTCCTCCACACCGGTGACATCGGCGTGCACCACGTCGACGGCTACTTCGCGATCGTCGACCGGCTGAAGGAGCTGATCAAGTACAAGGGCTACCAGATCGCACCCGCGGAGCTCGAGGCGCTGCTGCTGTCGCATCCGAAGGTCGCGGATGCCGCGGTGATCGGTGTCTCTGACGACGACGGCCAGGAGGTGCCGAAGGCCTTCGTCGTCGCGGTCGCGGGCACCGGCCTCACCGAGGAAGACGTGGCAGGCTTCGTCGCCGAGCAGGTCGCGCCGCACAAGAAGGTGCGTCGCGTGGAGTTCATCGACGCGATCCCGAAGTCGGCCTCGGGCAAGATCCTCCGGAAAGACCTGCGCGCCCGCGAGAAGGCGGCTGCGGCCGGCTGACGACGCCCCCGATCGGCAGAAGGTCGACGGCGGGCGTGACGGCGTAGCCTCGACGGGTCGATCGAACCTCGGAGGAATCATGGATCTGGCCCTGAACGGACACGTCGCCCTCGTCGTGGGCGGCACCGGCTACATCGGCAGCGCGGTGGTCGAGCGCCTCCGCGCCGAGGGCGCGACCGTGCTGAGCGCGGGGCGCAGCTCCGGAGACGTGGTGATGGATGCTGCGGACGACGGCTCGGTCGCCTCCGCGATCGCCGGCGTGCTCGCCGAGCACGGCCGCCTCGATGCGCTGGTCGTCACGGCGGCGCCGGCAGCGCAGACCCTCGACCCGGCCCTCTCCGCCGATCCCGCCGATGTGCTGGCCGCCGTCGACGGCAAGGCGATGACGTTCCTCCGCGCGGCGAACGCCGTGCTCCCGCTCATGCGCGAGGCCGGCTACGGCCGCATCATCGGGGTCGCCGGGCAGAACGCTCTCGTCACGGGCGACGTGCGCGGATCGATCCGCAACGCGGCGCTGATCATCGCCGCCGAGAACCTCGCCGACGCGTGCGCGGGAACCGGGGTGACGGTGAACGTCGTGAACCCGGGCCGCGTGACCGACGAGCCCAGCGCAGACGTGCAGCCGGGTCGGGGCGGCGAGTCGTCGCCCGCGCAGATCGCCGACCTCATCGCCTTCCTCGCCTCGCCTCTCGCCGCCGCCGTCTCGGGCGAGTCGATCGCGGTCGGGCATCGCGTGCGCGGGGTCACCCACCTCTGACCGCGCGCCACCCTCGGTCGCGGCATCCGACCCCGGCATCGCCCGGTAGCCTCGGGCGAAGGCGCGCCCTCTTGCGCGCCGGAGATCGAGACACCCATGAGCGCGCGATTCGAAGAGCTCGACTGGCAGGACACCCGGATGGGTGAGCTGACGCTCCGGCGGCGGGTCGATCCATCGACGGGCGAGCAGATCTACGAGGTCAAGCTCAACGACGAGTACCTCATGTCGAGTCTGTTCACCGTGGCCGAGGAGGAGCTCGCCACCCTCGGTCTGGCCGCCGCGACGGGGGACGACCTGCGCGTGCTCGTCGGCGGCCTCGGCCTCGGATACACCGCCGCGACCGCGCTGGCCGACGAGCGGGTCGGCAGTCTCACCGTCATCGACGCTCTGGCCGCCGTGATCGGCTGGCACGAGCGGGAGCTGCTGCCCGTGTCGGCGCAGCTGGTGCGCGACGAGCGGGTCTCGCTGGTGAACGACGACTTCTTCGCGGTCGTGCGGCGGGCGCCGGGTGCCGGGGACGAGCTCTACGACGCGATCTTCCTCGACGTCGACCATTCGCCGCGTCACACGCTCGATCCGACCCACGCCGATCTCTACACGGCCGCGGGGCTCGCCTCACTGGCTCGCCACCTCGCCGACGGCGGCATCTTCGCCCTCTGGTCGGACGACCCGCCCGACGCCGACTTCCTGTCGACGCTGTCGTCGGTCTTCGACGACGCCACCGCGCACGTCGTGGACTTCGCCAACCGGCTCACCGGCGGCACGTCGTCGAACACCGTGTACGTCGCCGCCCGGCGGCCTGGTGCGGGCGGACATACGCTGGACGGATCGTCGAACGAAGGGGTCACCGTGTCAACAGGTGCCGAGCACGTCGAACCGCACCGCATCCCCGAGCCGGGCGAGCCGAGCGTTCCCGAGATCGAGGTCGACGAGACGGTCGCGCCCCGCCCGGAGGAAGAGATCGCCGACGTGGCTCGCGCCGAACCCGACGTCGACGACCACTCTCCGTCGGCAGGCTGAGGCCGCTAGTCGGCCTGTTCGTCCTCTTCCGGTTCGAAAGTCGAGGCCGTGCCGGTGTGTCCGGCCGCCACGCCGCCGAGCTCGTTCGGAATGGTGCCGTCCGTGCCCAGGCCGTCGGGCTTGACGTCGCCGTCGGGGTCGTTCTTCGAGTGGTCGTTGTCGCTCATGTCGAACTCCTTCGTTGGGACTGCCCAGCGTGCGCCATTCCTCGTGGCGCGTCGACCCTTCTTCCGGATCGGACGGCGCCTCGTAGAATGACGCCGCCTCGAGGTGCGGGCGGGGCTCCGATGCGGCAGATCACGGGCGTTCGGAGACCTCGGTGGGCTCGTCCTCGCGGCGGCGGGCGGGGGCGGATGCTGCGGACCCGAGCGAGATCGTCGCCAGCAGTCCGAGCGTGAGGAAGCCGGCTGCCGTGAACGCGGCGGCCCGCGTTCCGTCGGAGAAGGCCTCCTTCGCCGCATCCGCGACGGCGGCGCTCTGGCCCGACGCCTCGAGCCCGGCGATGGCGGCGCCGGCGCTGTCGACCACCGACGAGACGATCTGGTCGCTCTGGGTCTGGGGGATCCCCTGGTCGGCGAGGGAAGCGCCGAGGATCCCGGCCGTGCTGGAGTACAGCACCGTTCCGAGCACAGCGACCCCGAGCGCCGCGCCGAGCTGCCGCGAGGTCGACTGCGTGCCCGACGCCTGGCCGCCCTCGGAGGCGGGCACGTCGGCGAGAACGACGCCGGTCAACTGGGCGGTGGCGAGCCCGACGCCGAGGCCGTAGACGAAGAGGAACGGCAGCAGCGGAACCCACGACGCGTCCGGGCCGATGACGAGGGCGATCCCGGCGACGCCGACGATCTCGGCGGCGAGGCCCGCCCGCACCACCCACACGGGGGCGACGCGACCCGAGAGCGCCCCGGCGATGCCGCTCGCCACGAACGAGCCGATCGCGAGGGCGAGCAGGATGAGGCCGGTCTGGAGCGCGTCGAACCCGATGACGAACTGCAGCCACAGGGGAAGGGCGAGGATGATGCCGAACTCGCCGAGCGAGACGACCATCGCCGCGATGTTGCCGTTGCGGAACGAGGTGATGCCGAACAACCCGAAGGCGAGAAGCGTCGAACGGCCGCGGCGCCTGCGGTGAAGGCCCCAGGCGATGAACGACGCGAGCCCGAGCAGCGCGACGGCGAACGCGATCGGCACCGGGGAGAGCTCCCACGGCCAGGTCGCGTCGCCGAGGGTCGGCACGGTGTCGACGAGCCACCAGCCGTAGGTGCGCCCCTCGATGAGGCCGAACACCAGGGTGCTCATCGTGACGACCGACAGCACCGCGCCGACACCGTCGATCCGCTCGGCGCGGTCGCTGCGCGATTCCGCGACAGTGAGCAGCACGCCGACCACGATGATGATGCCGAGCGGGATGTTGATGCCGAAGGCCCACCGCCACGAGAAGGCGGTCGTCAGCCATCCGCCCAGGAGCGGGCCCACGGCGGCCATGCCGCCGATGGTCGAACCCCAGACCGCGAACGCGATACCCCTTTCGCGGCCGCGGAAGGTCGCGTTGATCAGCGACAGCGTCGTCGGGAGGATCATCGACCCGCCCACGCCCTGCACGAGGCGGGAGAGGATGAGCAGCCCGCCGGTGGAGGCCAGGGCGGCGGCCACGGAGGCGATCACGAAGATCACGACGCCGATCAGCAGCATCCGTCGTCGTCCGAAGCGGTCGGCGAGGCTGCCGAAGACGAGGAGGAGCGAAGCGAAGACGAGGGTGTAGGCCTCCTGCACCCACTGCACCTCGGTCGACGAGATGCCGAGGTCGTCGACGATCGACGGGATGGCGACGTTGACGATCGTGGAGTCCACGATGATCAGGGAGACGGCGATGCTGATGAAGACGAGCCCCACCCAGCGGAGCTTCGACGAATGCGACATGTCGCTAGATTATCTAGCTATATCGCCGGAGGCGAGTGGCGACCGCCGCGAGATCATTCTGCTCGGGGCGACCTCGGCTCCCGCGTCGCGCGGATAGGTTGTTCGCATGGACAAAGGCACGCACGACCAGGCCGAACCCGCGAAGAACTGGGCCGGCACCTACGCGTACCGCGCCGCGAACCGGGCGCGACCCCGCGACCTCGACGAACTGGTGGCGCTCGTGCGCGGTCGGGGCGACCGCATCCATGCCCTCGGCACGAGGCACTCGTTCACCGATCTGCCCGACACCGGCGGCACGCTGATCGATCTGACTTCGCTCGACGGCGGCATCGAGATCGACGGTGCCGCGCACGTGGTGCGGGTGCCCGGAGGTACGCGTTACGGCGTGCTGGCGCAGGCGCTCGAGGCCGAGGGATGGGCGCTGCGCAACCTGGGCTCGCTCCCTCACATCAGCGTCGCCGGTGCCACGGCGACCGGCACCCACGGATCGGGCAACGGCAACGCGGTTCTGTCGACCGGCGTGCGCGCGCTGCGCTACGTCGGCGCCGACGGCGAGGTCCGCGACGTGCGCCGCGGCGACCCCGACTTCGAGGCGCTGGTCGTGGGCCTCGGCGCGTACGGCATCGTGACGCAGGTCGAGCTCGACATCGTTCCGACATACCGGGTGCGCCAAGACATCTACGGCGGTGTCACGTGGGAGGCCGCGCTCGCCGACCTCGACGCGGTCACGGGCGCCGGCTACAGCGTGTCGGTCTTCACGCACTGGGACGACGACGAGATCGGTTACGTCTGGGTGAAGACGCGCCTGGTCTCCGACGACGACGATGTTCCCGCCGCTCTCCTCGACGGGGCCATCGTCCACAACGACTCGCCGCTCGGCAGCCACGACAACGTGACGGAGCTCGGCGGGGTTCCGGGGCCCTGGATGCTGCGACTGCCGCACTTCCGCCTCGACCGCGAGCCGTCGTTCGGCGCCGAGATCCAGACGGAGTACTTCGTCGACCGATCGGTCGCACCCGACGCCCTGCGCGCGGTGCGCGCCCTCGCCCCGATGATCCGCCCGCACCTCGCCGTGAGCGAGCTGCGCACCGCGGCGCGCGACGGGCTCTGGCTGAGCCCGGCGTACGAGCGCGACGTGCTCGCCATCCACTTCACGTGGCACGATCGTGCCGCCGAGGTCGCCGAGGTCATCCCGCACATCGAGGCCGCGCTCGCTCCCTTCGCCGCGCGCCCGCACTGGGGCAAGCAGCACGCCTTCGATGCCGAGCGGATTGCGGCGGTGCACCCCCGCATCGCCGACGCCCGCGCGGTCTTCGAGCGCCTCGACCCCGAGGGTCGTTTCGTCAACGCGCATCTCGAGCGGGTCGGAGCGCGCCTGCCGCGCTGATCGCGCCGAGAGTGCCCGTTCCCGCCGAGGGTGGCCGCTTTTTCGGGCACGGATGGCGAGAACGGGCACTTTCGCTGTACGGAAAGCCGCGCGCCGCCATACTGGGAGGGTGACGACGGAGCACGCGGGGCCTCAGGACGCATCGGCGCGTTCGGTCATCGACCGGGCCTTCACGATCCTCGGAACCTTCCAGGGCGGCCGGGTGCGTCAGACGCTCTCGGAGATCAGCCGCCGCACGGAGCTGCCGATCGCGACCTGCCATCGCATCGTCCAGCGCCTCACCGAGTGGGGGGCCCTGGAGCGCGAGACGGAGGGGCGCTACCGCATCGGCCTGCGCCTGTGGGAGGTCGCCTCGCTCGCGCCGCGTGCCGTGGGCCTGCAGCGCCTGGCGCGCCCGTACATGCAGGACCTGTACGAGACGACGGGCTACGCCACCCATCTCGCCATCCGCGAGGGCAGGGAGCTCATCTCGATCGAGCGCTTCCAGAGCCCGCGCCGCCCGGCACGCCGTCCGCTGGTGGGCAACCGCTACCCGATGCACGCGACGGCGATCGGGCAGGTGCTGCTCGCCCACGCGCCCGAGGAGATCAGGGCCGAGGTCGTCGAGGGCGACCTCGAGCAGTTCACGCCGCGCACCTACACCGACCGCGAGACGCTCACCCGCGTCCTCGACGACATCCGCCGCAGCGGCTACGCCGTGAGCGACCGCCAGGTGGACAACATCCACGTGAGCGTCGCCGCCCCGGTCTTCGGCGCCGACGCAACGGTGATCGCCGCGGTCTCGCTCGCGCTCACCGAGCAAGACGTCGACGGCAAGAACATGATCCACCTGGTGCGTCTGACGGCGACGTCGATCTCTCGCGCGCTCGGGGCGGCGGGCTTCGGCGAGACCCCCTGACCCGCGCCGACCCGCGCCGCACCGCTGAGAGTCCAGAACACCCGGACACTTCGCCCCCGGCGTCCGGGTGTCCTGGACTCTCAGCGGGTGAATGCGCTGAGACCCGTCACCGCCCGGCCCACGATGAGGGCGTTGATCTCGCGGGTGCCCTCGAACGTGTAGAGCGCCTCGGCGTCGGCGAACATCCGCGCCACGTCAGTGTCGACGCGAATGCCCTCCGCCCCGCACACCTCCCGCGCGAGTGCGACGGTCTCGCGCGCGCGATCCGCCGTCCACATCTTCACCAGCGCCGCGTGCTCCTCACCCAGGCGTCCCGCCTCTCGCAGGTCGGTGAGGCCCACCGCCATCGCGAGCGAGGCGGTGGCGTTTCCCAGCATCCGTGCCAGCTTCTCCTGCACGAGTTGGAAGCCGGCGATCGGCCGGCCGAACTGCTCGCGCCGGAGGGCGTAGGCGAGCGCCGCCTCGTAGGCGCCCACCTGGAGGCCGGCCGCGTTCCAGGCGACCACGTGCCGGAGCTTCGCGAGGATCGCCGACAGGTCGCCGAAGTCGTCGATGCGCTGCAGGCGGTCCGACTCCGGAACCACGACGTCTGTCAGCTCGATGTCGGCGTTGCGCACCATCCGCAGGCTGATCTTCCCCGAGATGTCGGTGAGCGAGACCCCCGGAGCGTCGCGAGGCACGAGGAAGACCTTCGCCCGCCCGTCGGACGCATCGCGGGCGACGACGAGGATGACGTCCGAGATGGCCGCGTTCCCGATCCATCGCTTGCGACCGCTGATACGCCACCCCTCGCCGTCGCGGGTCGCCGTGGTCTGCATGCCGCCGGCGACATCCGAGCCGTGCTCCGGCTCGGTCAGGGCGAAGCATCCGGTCACCGAGAACGAGGCGATCCCCGGGTCCCACCGGGCGACCTGCTCCGGCGAGCCGCCTTCGCGTACCACGGTGCGGAACATGCCCACCTGGCCGCCGTAGACCGTGCCGATCGACATGTCGCACCGGGCGAACTCGAAGTGCTTGAAACCGACGTAGAGGGGGTCGGGGGTTCCGTCGGGTCCTGCGACGGCCGGGTCGTCCTCCAGGTCGAGCGCGGCGAGCTCCCGGCGCAGATGCGCGGGGCAGTGGGCGTCTTCCCACCACTGCGCGAGGTGAGGCCGTGCCCGCTCGTCCAGGAGCGCCCGCAGCGCCGCGAGCTTGGCCCGCGCGGCGGGGGAGAGCCGGTCGGCGAAGCCGAACAGGTCGGTCGCCGGGTCACTCACCCGCGAGTCCCAGGAGTCGCACCGCGTTGTCCTTCAGGATCATCGCGCGCACGTCGTCGGGGTACTCCAGCAGCGCGAAGTCGGTCAGCCACCGCTCGGGGGTGAGCGCGGGCATGTCGGATCCGAAGAGCACCTTGTGCTTCAGGTACGTGCGCGCCGCGCGCACCAGGGCGGGTGGGAAGTACTTCGGCGACCATCCCGACAGATCGATCCACGCGTTCGCTTTGTGCGTCGCGATCGAGATCGCCTCGTCCTGCCAGGGGACGCTCGGGTGCGCCATGATCACGGGGAGGTGAGGATGCCGCGCCGCGACGTCGTCGAGCAGCATCGGGTTCGACAGGCTGAGCCGGAAGCCCCATCCGCCCGGGAGCCCCGCTCCCGCGCCGGTCTGGCCCGTGTGGACGAGGATCGGCAGCCCGAGCTCTTCGATCGCGGCGAAGAGCGGGATGTAGGCGGGGTCGGACGGGTCGAACGCCTGCACCGACGGGTGGAACTTGAACCCGCGCACGCCGAGTTCTATCGCCTGGCGTCTCGCCTCTTCGACGGCGGCTTCGCCCTGCAGCGGATCGACGCTTCCGAAGGGGATCAGCACGTCGGAGTTCCTTCGCGCACCCGCGACCAGGTCGTCGACGCTGTTCGGGCGATGATCGAGGTTGGTGGTCGCATCGACGGTGAACACGACGGCGCCGGTGTTGCGGGCGCGGTAGTACTCCGCGGTCTGATCGACGGTGCGCGGCTTCTCGCTGCTCTTGAAGTAGGCCGCCATCGCCTCGGTGAGCGCGGGCGGCGAGGCCGTGCGTCCCGACTCGTCGATCGACACGTGCACGTGCACGTCGATCATCGATACCTTCGCGGGGTCGAACCCCGGCCAGCCCGCGCTCATCGCACCGCCTCCGCCAGCTCGCGCTCCGCGTCCTGTTTGACGCGGGCGAGCTCGACCTTCCCGGTCATCGACCGTTCGAGGCTCGCCCGCACGAAGACGTGCCGGGGCTTCTTGTAGCCGGCGAGACGTTCGTCGAGGTAGGTCCGCAGCTCCTCGACGTCGATCTCGCGTCCCGGCACCGGGGAGACCATCGCGCTCACGACTTCGCCGAAGCGGCGATCGGGCAGGCCGAAGACCACGGCGTCGTCGACGGTCGGGTGCGACAGGAGGGCCTCCTCGACCTCAGCGGGGAAGACCTTCTCGCCGCCGGTGTTCACGACCGCGCTGAGGCGCCCGAGCAGCTCGACCGAGCCGTCGCCCCTCGCGCGTGCCCAGTCTCCGGGCATGATGTAGCGGTTGCCGCGGATGGTGGGGAACGTCTCGGCCGTCTTCGCGGGATCGCGGTAGTAGCCCTTCGGAAGGATGCCGCGGAAGGCCAGGATGCCGAGAGCCCCCGCATCGGCCTGGATCTCGGCGAGGTCGTCGTCGAGGAGCACCGCGCCGGGGGTGAGTACGAGCCGGGCGGGCAGTTCGTCCTCCCCGCGCGTCACTCCGAACGCGAACGGGCCGCCCTCGCTCGAGGCGAGCATGTCGACGATGGCCAGGTCGCCCAGGGCGTGCAGTCGCCGTTTCACGTCGTCGCTGAAGCGCATCCCCGAGCTCAGGATCCACCGCACTCCGGGCAGGCCCGTGCCGCGACGTTCGACGGTCTCGGCCAGGGGCAGGGCGAGGGCGTCTCCGGCCACGATGAGGCGCGAGACGTCGAACTCCGCGATGAGGTCGGCGGCTTCCTCCATGTCCATGCGCGCAGCGGCATGCAGCACCACGGTGCCGCCCAGCGCCATCGTTCCCATCGTCGTCGACTGCGCCGTGCCGTGCAGGAGCGGCGTCAGGGGGAGGGTCACGATGCGGGGAGTGGCGGGGTCGACCGCGATCTGAACCGCCTCGGCGAGACCTTCCGGAGGGGTGATTCCGAGCAGGCCCCACGTCGACTGCCGTCGCGCGACGAGCAGCGTATCGAGATCCCACACGACGGCCTTCGGCGACCCCGTCGTGCCGCCCGTGTAGAGCCGCAACTCGGCCCCCCGCGGTGCGCTCTCGGGGAGCGCCCCGCCCGTGGCGACGACATCGGCGTACTCGAGCGCGCCGGCCGTGGCGGGCGAGCCGTCGTCGACCTCGATGATCTCGACGTCGAGGCCCGTGACGGCCTCGCGGGCCAGCTCGCCCAGGCTGCGTGCGGTGAGCAGAACCCGCGCCTCCGAGTCGAGCACGAGCTCGCGCACCTCGCCGGCACGGTAGCGGTAGTTGATCGCCACGGGCGAGACCCCGACGGCGAGGCACGCCCAGGTGAAGGCGAGGTACTCGGCGCGGTTGTACAGCAGGAGCGCTGCCGCGTCTCCGACCTTCAGACCGCGATCGACCAGATGCGTCGCGAGCGCGCCCGCTTCGGCGGCGAGCTGCGACCACGTCACCGTGCCGTCGCGGCTGATGACGGCGGGTCGGTCGGGGGCGGCGCGGGCGATTCCCTGCCAGAGGTCGCTGTAGTGCGGAGCCGACGTCATGCGCCTACCGCCTTCCGCACGGGCGGGCCGGAGTGCTGCGCCCGCGAGGCGAAGGTCGACCGCCAGGCGTCGGCGATCCCCGCCGCATCCCATCCGCCGTCGGAGTAGGCGGCGTCGAGCTCGGCGGGGTGCGAGTACAGGGTGAGCTTGTCGCCGCCGATGCCGATCGCCTGACCGGTGACGTCGCCGGCGTCGGCCGAGGCCAGCCAGACGATCAGCGGAGCGACGTCCTCCGGAGTCCCGAGCGCGTTGTCGTGCCGGAACGAGGCCGGGATGGGCTCGCCCGCGAGATAGCGCTCGTAGAGCTCCGCGTACGCCGGGATGGTCGCCGTCATCGGCGAGAGCGCCGTCGGCACCACGGCGTTGGCCGTGATCCCGGCGCGAGCGAGCTCGAGCGACCAGGTGCGGGCCATCGCGACCAGTCCGGCTTTCACCGCCGCGTAGTTCGTCTGGCCGAAGCTGCCGAACTGGCCGGCGGGCGACCCGATGAGCACGAGCCGGCCGCCCTCGCCCTGCTCGCGCAGGTACGTCGCGGCGGCCCTCCCGCAGGTGAAGGTTCCGCGCAAGTGGCTCGAGACCACCGCGTCGAACTCCGCATCCGACATCTTCCACAGCACGCGGTCGCGGAGCACTCCGGCGTTGGCGACGAGCGCGTCGAGACGTCCGTAGGTGTCGACGGCCGCGCCGACGAGGGCGTCGGCGGTCTCGGCGGGTCCGACCGCTCCGATCGAGCTGACCGCGCGACCGCCCCGCTCCACGATCTGCGCGACGGTCGACTCGGCGCTCTCGGCGTCGACGTCGTTCACGACCACGGCCGATCCGGCGTCGGCGAGGGCGATCGCGTAGGCGCGGCCGAGGCTGCGTCCCGCGCCGGTGACGATGGTGACGCGCCCGTCCAGGCGGACGGCGCTCACCGGTAGTGCCTCAGGACGAGTTCGGCGACGCAGACGGGTTTCGTCTCGCCCTCCGTCTCGAAGACCAGCTCGAGGGTCACCTGGTATCCGCCCGTGATCTCCTCCACCTGCGACACGGTGCCGCCGACGCGGATGCGGGCGCCCGAGCGCACCGCGTTCGGGAAGCGGATGCGGTTGAACCCGTACACGATGCCCATGCCGGCGTCGGTGACGCGGTAGATCTCGCGGAGGTGGAGGACGACCATGCTGAGCGTCAGCATCCCGTGAGCGATCCGACCGCCGTAGGGAGAGGATGCGGCGCGCACCTCGTCGACGTGGATCGGGTTGTCGTCTCCGGTCAGCACCGCATAGGTGTCGATGTCGGCCTGCGGCACCTCCCGCCACGATGACGGGCCGAGCTCTGCTCCGGCCAGCGCGGGCAACTCCGCCATCGTCGTGGGGGTCGCCGTGCGTGTCTCTGTCATGCCAGCTCCTTCGCTGCGTGTCGCGCGCCGTCGCGGCGGCTCGTCCCTGGCGATCCTCTCGGTAGTCCGCGTGCGGACGACAGCGGTTTTTCACCTGGTGGAAGTGCCCCGCGGGGTCGATCAGGCGCCGTGTCATAGTCGGGTCGCCGACGACCGATGACGACGAAGGGCGAGCCGCGATGGCGAACATGGAACTTCTGCTGGACCCCACGGGAACGGCCGAGAACACGCAGGACGACACCCTGTCGCCCAGACCGGTGAGCCTCAAAGGCCTGACGATCGGCCTGCTCGACAACACCAAGCCGAACTCCACCATGCTGCTGGAGAACATCGTCGCCGAGCTCCGCGAGCACTACGGTGCGGGGGAATCCCGGCTGTACACGAAGGACTACTTCGGCACCCCCGTGAAGAAGGAGCTCCTCGACCGGATCGTGGCCGAGTGCGACGTCGTGATCACCGCTGTGGGCGACTGCGGTTCGTGCAGCGCCGCGACCGTCGCCGACGGCATCCTCTTCGAGCGGGCCGGCATCCCCACCGTGGCGATCACCTCCGACTCGTTCCTGATGTCGGGGCGGGCGATGGCCTCCGTCCAGGGGTTCCCCGGGTTCGACTTCCACGCGGTGCAGCATCCGATGGCCAGCCTGTCGGCGCCGGAGGTGCGCGAGCGCGCTCTCGTCGCCGTGCCCGAGGTCGTCCGCATCCTCGGTCTGGAGGGGTGAGATGACCGCGCAGATCCTCGGGAACATCCCCGACGTCGACATCGACCGCATCCACGAGATCCTCGACTACTACTGGGACCAGGAGTGGACCGACGGGCTGCCGGTGGTTCCGGTGACCGAGTCGTCGTTGGCTCCCTTCCTCGCGGCGGTCGACCGCGATCCCGCCGAGGTGATCTTCACGATCACCCACCTGAACCGGCACCTCACCATCAAGCTGGCCGCCATCAACGCCGCGCTCGCCGGGTGCAAGCCCGAGTACTTCCCGGTCGTCGTCGCCGCGTGGGAGGCGATCGCGAAGGAGCCGCACCCGGCGCGCGGAATCTGGCAGTCGACGACGGGTACCGCCCCCTTCCTCGTGGTCAACGGACCGATCCGTCACGAGATCGGGTTGAACAGCGAGGGGAACATCTTCGGATCGGGAACCCGCTCGAACGCCACGATCGGTCGTGCGATCCGGCTCGGCTGCATCAACGTCTTCGGGTTGCACCCGCACAAGCTCGACCAGGCCACGCAGGGCAACCCGTCGAAGTACTCCTCGTGCATCGGTGAGAACGAGGAGCAGAGCCCCTGGCCCCCGCTGCACACCGAGTACGGTTTCGACGCGTCCGACAGCGTCGTCACGGCCTACGTGATCCGCTCGGTCGTGCACATCGAGGCGCGGCACACGATGGTTCCCGAGCAGCTCGCCCTGGACTACGTCGACACCATCCGGCGCACGGGTGCGCTCATCCACGAGTACACCAGCGCCCTTCTCGTGCTCACTCCCGAGCACGCCGAGGTGTTCGCCTCGGCCGGCTGGAGCAAGGACGACCTGCGCGACTTCATCTTCGACAACGCGCACCGCACCCGCGACGAGCTCGTCGCGGTGGGCAAGGACGCCCTGTCGCACAAGACCCGGTGGCGCCTCGCATCCGATCATCCCGACTCGATGCCCGACTCGGCCAGCTCCACCGACGAGCCCGATGTCGTGCCCTCGCTCAGCCATCGCACCTCGGTGCAGATCATGGTCGCCGGCGCGAACAACGCGGGCGTCTCGGCGATCGTCGAGGTGTTCACGCTCAACCCGCCCCGGGAGTTCCCGTACTCGTACAGCAGGATCGGAGAGTGACATGACAGACCCGACCGAAGCGGCATCGGTGGATGCTGCGCTGAAGCAGTTCACCGACATGATGGCGACCGACGGCTACGTGCTGTCGTGGACGCCGGCCGACGACGAGAAGATCGTCGTCCGCATCGACGCCACGGAGGGCGCGTGCGCCGACTGCCTCGTGCCGCAGCCGGTGATGGAGGCGATCATGGCCGCGGCCCTCGAGCCGACGCCCTACAGCCTCGACCACGTCGTGCTGCCCGCCGACGCCCACTGAGGTCGCGCGAACAGTGACCCTCGGCCAGACGGCCGGGGGTCATCGTTCGTGGAGGGCTTTCACAGCCAGCAACTATCCTTTCGCTGAGTGAAAACTCGGGTTGGAGTCGGCGAGAGCGGTCGGCAGACTCGGGCAGGCCGACCGCAACGCTGCGGGCGGATCGTTCCGACACAGGAGTCAGACATGATCACCGCACAGACCTCGACGGCCCCCTCGCGCGCACGGCGCGGCATCCGTGCCACGGCGGCCCTGATCGCTGCCGGAGCCCTCGCCCTCGCCGGTTGCTCGGGCGGAGGAGGGCAGAGCCCCTCCGGTTCCGACGGCGAGCTCAAAGAGATGACGGTCGTCACCTTCCTGCCGCTGGAGTCGTTCAGCTTCACGCCCGAGATGTTCGCCTCCTCGGGCGGCTACTTCGAGAAGAACGGGCTCGACGTCGACCTTCAGCCCGTGCAGGGCACGGCCGCCGCGATCCAGTCGCTCGTGGGCGGGGCGACGACCATCACCCGCGCCAGCACGGTCGACGTCTTCCCCGCCATGGAGAGCGGGCAGCCGATCACCGCGGTGGGCACGATGGCCTATCGGTCGAATCTGCGGGTCGTCTCGACGACGGAGGACCCGATCGTCGATCCCGCAGACATGTCGGGGAAGACCATCGGTATGGGCTCGATCGGCGGGACGAGCGAGAAGATGCTGAACCTCGCCCTCGACGAGGCGGGCGTGGACCAGGACTCGGTCACCCGCCAGGCCGTCCCCGTCACGGCCGCCACCCTCGAGGTCGTGCGCCAGAAGCAGCTCGCGGGCTACATCGTCAGCCTCGACACCTCGCTCGCGATCGAGCAGCAGAACGACGACGCGGTCATCGAGCAGGTCGGACTCGTCGACCAGCCCGACATCCAGACGTGGATCACCACGCAGTCCAACCTCGACAACCCGGAACGGGTCGAGGAGATCGAGCTGTTCCTCACCGCGATCAAGGAAGCCACCCAGTTCGTCATCGACGACGCGGAGAACAACTTCGACAACGTGCTGCAGATCATGCGCGACAGCGGCGACTGGAACTTCCCCGCGCTTCAGGACGACACCGTCGCGCGGGCGGCGCTCGCCGAGTACGTGACCGGCACCTGGGTCGACCCCGACGGAAGCGTCTCGCTGCTCGAGAACGACATGGACGCCTGGTCGGACACCTACGAGGTCTACACGAAGGCCGGTTTCGTCGAGGGCGGGCAGGACCCGCTCCAGTGGATCACGAACGACTACCTCCCCGCCGGCTGATCCGCCCGCAGTCCACGCCGACCCCCGCGGCACTCGACGAATGAGAGGCATGCCGATGAGAAACGACACGCTCGACACCACCACGGCCGCCACCGGCGGAGCCACCGCCGTCCCCAGCCTGCACATCCAGGGCGTCGGACGCGACTTCCACACCAAGAACGGCACGACCCACGCCGTGTCGGGGGTCGACCTGTCGATCCAGAGAGGGGAGTTCGTCGCCCTCATCGGGCGTTCCGGATGCGGCAAGACCACGCTGCTGCGAATGATCGGGGGGCTCCTGCCGCCGACGGCGGGCACCATCGCCGTCGACGGGAAGGAGCTGTGGCGCGACGGTCGCGTCGACAGCTCCGCGGTGACGAAGCTGGGTTTCGTCTTCCAGGAGAGCAACCTCTTCCCGTGGTTCTCGGTGCTCGACAACATCGCGCTGCCGCTGAAGATCCGCGGCGTCGGCAAGACGGAGCGGCGGCGCCGCGCGAGCGAGCTGGCCGAGCTGGTCGGTCTCGCCGGGTTCGAGAAGTCGTACCCGCGCGAGCTCTCCGGAGGCATGCGCCAGCGCGCGGCCATCGCGCGAGCGTTGAGCACGAAGCCCGACCTGCTGTTGATGGACGAGCCGTTCGGGGCACTCGACGCGCTGACGCGCGAGCGCATGAACCTCGAGCTGCAGCGCATCGTCTTGGAGACGAACTCGACGGTGGTGTTCGTCACCCACGACATCCCGGAGGCGGTCTTCCTCGCCGACCGGGTCGTGCACATGACGCCGCGCCCCGGACGCATCCGTCAGATCCTTCCCGCGGACTTCCCCAAGCCCCGTTCGGTGGATCTGCAGACCATGCCCGAGTTCAACGACATCGTGCGGGCCCTCCGCCACGACCTCGACGAGGAGCACTGACATGCCCAAGCCCCGGATCATGAAGCTGCTGCCGTGGATCGTCACGCCCGCCCTCATCATCGTCATCATCGCCGTCTGGCAGATCCTCGTGACCTCGCTCGAGGTGAATCCGCTGGTCTTCCCGCCGCCGCTCGCCGTCGGCGAGGCCCTCGTCGTGCTCCTCGGTGACGGCGGCACCTGGGAAGAGGTCGGGGTGACCGTCCTCGAGATCATCGTCGGGTTCGCGATCGCCGTCGTCAGCGGGATCGTCGTCGGTGTGGTGCTGGGCAAGCTCCCGTGGCTCGAGGTCAGCATCCGTCCCCTGATCGTCGCGGCCCAGGTCGCACCGAAGGTCGCCTTCATCCCGCTCTTCGTGATCTGGTTCGGCTTCGGCATCACGTCGAAGGTGCTGCTCGCCGCGCTCCTGGCCTTCTTCCCCGTCATGCTCAACGTGTTGCTCGGCGTCCGCTCGGTGGAGCAGGGGCAGCGCGAGGTGATGCGCAGCATCAGCGCGAGCCGCGCGCAGACCTTCCTCCAGCTCGAGATGCGGAGCCTTCAGCCCTACCTCTTCGCCGGGATGGAGGTCGCGATCGTGCTCGCGACGATCGGCGCGATCGTCGGAGAGTACCTCGGCGGCAGCGTGGGGCTCGGGGCGATGGTGGTGAGGGCGATGAGTTCTCTGGATGCCGCGAGGACGTTCGCACTCATCATCCTGCTCTCGCTCATCGGGCTCGTGCTCTACCTGATCGTCAACGAGGCCAAGCGCTTCGTGATCCCCTGGCACGAGTCGGTCTACGGCCTGCGCGAAGCGACGGCCTGACGCCCGTGTTGCTCACCGACGAGGAGAAGGGCATGCGCGACGGCGCCGAGGGCGGAGCGGTGGCCGCCGCGATGGATCTGCTGATCCGCTACGGCGAGGCCCTCGGTGCGGAGCGGCTGTGCGAGACGCGCAACGTCGCGGGCACCATGACCCAGCCCTCGCCGGCCAAGGCGAAACTCGTCGAGGAGGGCGGCTGGGCGAAGTCGTTCGCGGTCATCAACCTCGACTGCGACGACGACATCGAGATTCCTCGCATGAAGGTGCCGACGTGCCAACTGCAGCACGGCTTCGGCAAGGACGCGTCGGGACTCACGTCCTATCCCGAGCAGTCGATCGTGCTGCAGGGCGATGCCGAGTCGTATTTCAGCGAACGCGGCGTGAACATCCTCGCCACCTGCACCCCCTACCAGGTGGGCAACATCCCGGTGCGGGGCGAGCACTGCGCGTGGATGGAGTCGTCGGCGGTCGTCTACTGCAACTCCGTGCTCGGGGCGCGGACGAACTGCGAAGGGGGCGCCTCCACCGGGGCCGCCGGGCTGACCGGCCGCATCCCCTACTGGGGAAACCACCTCCCCGAGAACCGCTTCGGCACCCACCATCTCGTCGCGGGCGTACCCGTCGACGACTTCCAGGAGTGGGGGATGCTGGGGTACTTCGTGGGCGACGCCGTCCAGGAGGGGCGGCCCGTGATCACGGGCGAGCTCGTGAACCCCGATCTGGCCGACCTCAAGCACTTCGGTGCCGCGACAGCCACCGCCGGCGGCGTCGAGATCTACCACATCCCGGGCGTGACGCCCGAGGCGGCGTCGCTCGAGGCCGCGTTCGGCGGTGCCGCCGTCCCGGAGCCGCTCGTGTACGGCGAGGCCGAACGCCGCCTCGTCTACGAGACCCTCAACGACCAGGGCGAGTCGACGGACGTCGACTTCATCCTCCTCGGTTGTCCGCACGCCTCGCTCGACCAGCTCGAGCGCGTCGCCCGACGCCTCGAGGGACGCCGCATCCATTCCGACACCGAGCTCTGGGTGATGACGCCGGCGGCGATCCGCACCATGGCCGATCGCAGCGGCTACACCCGCGCGATCGAACGGGCCGGCGGGCGCGTTCTGACCGACTCGTGTCCCGCGATGTCGAAGGCCGCCCCCGACGGGACCCGCGTGATGGCGACCGACTCGGCCAAGCAGGTGCACTACCTGCCGGCCATCCTGGGCATCGAGGGCTGGTTCGGCACTCTCGAGGAGTGCGTGGATGCTGCGGTCACGGGCACCTGGCGCGGCGAGCTCTCGCGATGACCACCGTCGTGGAGACGTTCACCGGTCGACCGATCGTCGCCGGCGTCGTCGAGGGTGAGGCCCTCGTCTCGACGGAGACGATCTCGGGGTTCGGGGGTATCGACCCGTCGAAGGGCACGGTGATCGAGCCGCGACACGAGCTGTTCGGCGTGTGCTTCACCGACAAGATCCTCGTCTTCCCCGGCGCGAAGGGTTCGTCGGGCTGGTCGGGCTTCTTCCAGAGCACTCGCCTCATGGGCACGGCCCCGCGCGCGATGGTGTTCAACGTCATGACGACGAAGGCCGTGCTCGGAGCCATCGTCACCCGCGTTCCCAGCGTGGTCGAGTGCAGCCCTGACCCCGTGGCCGCGATCCGCACCGGCGACTGGGTGCGCGTGGACGGCGACCACGGCGTGGTGACGATCCTGCGTCGAGCCGCGTAGACCCGCGCGGCCGTCCTGCGCGCAGGACGCACGGAGGAGTTCTCACGAGCGGAGGACGCCCCGGGTGTTCAGGGTCCTCCCTTCGTGAGATCTCCTCCCGTCATCACGGGGGAGGGAGCTTGATGCTGCGGCGCGCCCCTTGACCCCGCTCTTTCTCGCGTGGCGACGGGCGGAGATCTCACGAGCGGACGGCGCTCCGCGCCTGCCGGGTCCTCCCGCCGTGAGATCTCCTCCCGCCATGACGGGCTCAACGCGAGGTCCGGGCGCAGACAGCACGCGTGGCGCGCGGATCTCGAGGCGTGTGACGCACTCGGTCTCCGGATGCTGCGTGCTCTCGCTAGTGGGTGCGCCGCGGTGGTTCTCGTGCGCGCGAGTGAGGGTCCAGCGGACGCGCGGCCTACACGGGGACGGTGAGGTCGGTGCCGAGGTAGGCGCCGTCTGTCGCGAGCTGCGCTTGCAGCGCGGAGACGTCGATGTCCGCAGCATCCGTGCCGCCCGAGAGCGCGAGCGCGGCGGCCGTGCCGGCGGCCTGACCCATCGCGAAGCAGGGGCCCGTCACCCGGCCCGACGACTGACCTCCCTGCGTCATCGATGCCGATCGGCCGACGACGAGGAGGTTGCCGACCTGCTGGGGAACGATCATGCGGTACGGCAGCTGGTGGAAGCCGCGGCTGCCCTCGGGGGCGAAGCGGAACTCGACGTCACCGGCGACATGCGCCTCGACGGGCCACCCGTTGACCCCGATCGTGTCGTCGAAGTCGGCGTTGCCGAGCACGTCGTCCTGGGTCAGCTGGTAGCCGCCGACGATGCGACGCGTCTCGCGGATGCCGATCTGGGGCGCGATGTCGACGACGTACGAGTCCTGGAAGCCGGGGGTGCGCTCGCGGATGAAGGCGAACGTCTCCTTGACCTGCTGGCGCCCCTGGATCTCACCGTGGGTGAGCTGGCGCACGTCGGTGCCGTCGACGGCGCTGCCGTCGTCGTTGTGGAGCTGGGTGAGGTTCGACCTCCACTCGAGCGGGTTGCGCTGCGGACGCACGATCGGCTTCTTGCGGGGGAACGAGTGCGTGCCCGCGGCCTCGGCGTCTTCCATGAGGCGCCGGATGGTCTTCCACGCCTCGCCGGCCTCCTCGGGGTGCACGCCGTTGATGCGGAACATCAGCGACGGGAAGAGCAGCTCGGGGGAGCGCTCGAAGGGTGCCCCCGACCAGGCGGCGATGTCGGCGTCGCCCGATCCGTCGATGAAGAACCGGGCGCGGACGGCGCTGCGCCCCGACTTCGACTCCAGCACGACGGCGTCGATCGTCTTCTCGTCGGACATCACCACATCGACCGCCGTCGCGTGGAAGAGCAGCTCGGCGCCGGCGGCGAGAACGAGCTCGTCGGCCGCGATCTTGTACGCCGAGATGTCGAACGACACCGCCATGATGCGGTTCTCGATCGTCAGGTGAGGGGTGTTCAAGCCATCCAGCGCGGTGAGGCGGTCGAGGAGCTCGTCGGCGAACCCGTGGATGACGAGCTTGTCTTCGCCGAAGACCCTGGCGTGCAGACCGCAGAACGTGCTGAGCCCACCCATCGTGCCCGCGCCGCCGAGGAATCCGTACCGCTCGACGAGCAGTGTCGACATGCCCGCTCTGGCAGCGGCGGTCGCCGCGAGGAGCCCCGCGGGCCCGCCCCCGATCACGACCACGTCGTACTCGCCGATCACCGGGACCGCGCGCGCGGGAAGGTGGATGGTGGAAGAGGTCATACCGTTTCCTTCGTTCGCTGTTCGGGGGTCTTCTCGCAGGTGCTGCGCCCCGGGCGGGCGCACAGGACGGCGCCGCACGAGAGGGGCTGCACCAGCTGCTCGTACTGGTCGAGCATCCCGCCGCCGGAGTCGCGGTCGACGGGGGGCGAGTACGGCGGGCGCGCCGCCAGCTCGGCGGGATCGACGAGCAGGTCGACCCGGCCCTCGGCGAGATCGATGTCGATCACGTCGTCGTCTCTGACCAGACCGAGCGGAGCGCCGGGGGCCGCGGCCTCGGGGGAGACCTCGCCGACGGAGACGCCCTGGTTCACCAGGCCGCTGAACTGGCCGTCGGTGACGAGCGCGACGCTGTCGGCGAGACCGCGTGCGTGCAGCGCGAAGATGAAGGCGGAGGTGAGTCCCATCCCGGGCGCTCCGGAGACGCCGATGCCCCGAATGACGGCGACGTCGCCCTCGCGCAGACGCCCGCTGGATATCCCGTCGATCGCCTCCTCGCGGTTGGCGAAGACGCGAGCGGGACCGGTGAAGCGGTGGGGGCCGGGGTCGGGGACCGGACGCTTGGCGACCGCGCCGCCGGGGGCGAGCGTGCCGCGCAGCACCGAGATCGCCGGGTCGGTGCCGAAGGGGTGGTCGAGGGAGCGGATGACGGTGCCGTCCGCGGGGGCCGCGGACTCCAGCGCCTCGCCCATCGTCTGTCCGGTCACGGTGAGTCGATCGAGGTCGAGCAGGGGGCGGAGCTCGCGGAGCATCGTCGCCGCGCCGCCGGCGTCTTCGTAGTCCTCCACGAGCGCGGGGCCGTTGGGGCGCACCGAGGCGAGGAGGGGGGTCTGGCGTCCGAGCACCCGGAACGCCTCCCACACGTCGACGTCGATCCCCGACTCCACCGCGATCGCCTGGAGGTGCTTGATCGTGTTCATCGAGCCTCCGACGGCGAGCATGGCCCGCACGGCGTTCTGGATCGACCCGGCCGTGATGATGTCGCGCGGGCGCACATCGCGCTCGACCAGGTCGGCCAGCGCCGCGGCCGAGCGACGCACGGCATCCCACATGCGTTCGCTGTTCGCGCGCACGGGCGTCGACCCCGGTACGGCCATGCCGAGGGCCTCGGCCACGACGTGCATCGAGTTGGCGGTGGCCATCCCGGCGCAGACCCCGGGGCCGAGGATCGCGTCGTCGGCGAGTTCTTCGAGGCCGTCGACGGGTTCGCCGGTGACGGCAGACTTCGCCGCGAGGAGGAAGACCTCCTCGACGTCGGCCTCGCGCCCCTCGGCGCGGCCCGAGTGCTGGTAGCCGCACGCCACGACGACGGTCGGGATGTTCAGGCGCCCGGCGGCCATCAGGTGCGCGGGCGTGGTCTTGTCGCACGAGCTGAGGCAGATCATCGCGTCGAGCTTCGCGCCCTCGACGGCCGCCTCGATGTCGTTGACGATGAGGTCGCGGCTGGGCAGGATGTAGCGCCCGGCCCGACCGGCGCTGGTGACGAAGTCGCTCGGAGCGGTCGTGCGGATCTCGAACGGCAGCATCCCCTGCGCGCGGAGCTCCTCCTTGAGCACCGGGACGATCTCGTCGAGGTGGGCGTAGCAGGCGGCGAGCTCCGACGAGGTGTTGACGATCGCGACCTTCGGCTTGCGCAGGTCGGACACGGGGATCCCGAGCGAGACCCAATGGGCGCGCCGGGCGATTCCCAGAGCGGAGGTGGGAGGCAGGTTGCTGCGCAGTTCGGGCATCGTCGTCCTCGATCTCAGCCGTGCCGACCGCACCGCGTCGGCGCGGTCGTTGTCAGCGATCGCGGGGAGTGCCGATCGCCGCACCCAACGTACGTCGGAGGGGCCGCAGCATCCGCCCCTCCTTTCCACTCAGCGGAAGGCGTTCCCGCGGCGCCGGAAAGCGGCGAGAGTGCCCGTTTTCGCCGAACGTGCGCGTTTGCTCGGCCTCTTTCGGCGAAAACGGGCACTTTCGGCGATGTGTCAGCGGTGGGGGGCGGACTCGTTCGGACGCGGAAGGGGGATGGCGGTGGTGCCCGCGACCTCGTCGCTGAACTCCTCCGGAACCGGTTCGGGCACGACATCGATCGGACGCGTCTCGTCGAGCGTGAGGGCGAAGCGCCGGCTCTCGTGGCGATGCACGCGGCCCGAGAGGAGGGTCCATGTGACGCCGACCGCGCAGGCGACGAGCGCCGCGATCGCGGCGACGAGGATGGCCGCGCGCGGGCCCCACTCCGAGGCGATCCAGCCGACCACGGGAGCGCCGACGGGCGTGCCTCCGAGAAGGATCGCCATGTAGAGGGCCAGTACCCGACCGCGCAGGGCGGGGTCGGTCGTGGTCTGCACGTAGCCGTTCGCCGTGGTGAGCATCGTGACGACCGAGAAACCGACGAAGACGAGGGTCACGGCGTACAGGAGGTAGCTCGGGGCGATCGAGGAGGCGAGCATGGCGATTCCGAAACCGCCCGCGGCGACCACCACCAGCCGCAGTCGCGCGCGTTCCCGACGGGCGGCGAGGAGCGCGCCGGTGAGCGAGCCGATCGCCAGGATCGAGCTGAGGAGACCGAATCCGTCGGCCCCCTGTCCGAACTCGAGAGCCATGGTCGACGCGAAGATCGGGAAGTTCATGCCGAAGGCCCCGAGGAGGAACACCATCACGAAGATGACCGCCAGGTCGCCGCGCTTTCCGACGTAGCGGAATCCGTCGGCCAGGCGTGAGCTGCCCCGCATCTTCGGGCGCGGCACGAGCTCGTGCGGGCGCATGATGGCGAGGGCTGCGAGCATGGCGACGAAGGTGAAGGCGTTGACGAGGAACACCCAACCGCTGCCGATCAGCACGATGAGCACGCCGGCGACGGCGGGTCCGATGAGGCGTGCGGTGTTGAACGACGCCGCGTTGAGCGCCACGGCGTTCGACGCGTTCTCTCGCGCGACGAGGTCGGAGACGAACGCCTGGCGAGCCGGGTTGTCGAACGCCGTGACCACGCCGAGGGCGAGGGCGAAGCCGTACATGAGCGGCAGGGTCATGACGCCGGTGAGCACGAGCACACCGAGGGCGACGGCCAGCAGCAGCATGACCGTCTGCGTCACCATGATCAGCCGCCGGCGGTCGAAGCGGTCGGCCACCCACCCGGTCACTCCCACCAGCAGCAGGGGTGGCGCGAACTGGAGCGCCATCGTCACGCCCATCGCGCCGGCGTCGCCGTCGGTGAGTTGGGTGAGCACGACCCAGCTCTGGGCCGTCGACTGCATCCACGCCCCGACGTTCGACACGACAGCGCCGACGAACCACACGCGGTAGTTGAACACCGCGAACGATCGGAACATCGATGGGCCCACGCGGCCAGAGGCTCCGCGCGACGCGCGAGCGGCGCGGGGAGGGGTCGTGGGGCTCATCGGTCTGCCAGCCTCTGCATGATCTGCGCGGCGCGGGCGAGAGTGGCGCGGTCGTCGTCGGTGATCTCGGCCAGCGCCCCCTCGAGCCATGCGTCGCGGCGGCGGGCCGTCTCGACCACGACGGAGCGTCCTTCGTCGGTCAGATCGAGCGTGATCTTGCGGCGGTCGTCGAGCGAGGGCGTGCGGCTGAGCAGCCCCGACTCCTCGAGGCTGTTGACGGTGCGGTTCATCGACGGCGCGGTCACCCGCTCGCGGGTGGCGAGCTCGGCGAGCGTGTGCGGTCCGAAGACCTTGAGGGCGGCGAGCACGGCGAACTGGCCGTCGCTCATCGTGTCGACCGCGCGCTGGGCGCGGAGGCGGCGGGCGAGTCGGAAGGTCGCCATCCGAAAATCGGATGCTGCGGTGCCGAGGTCGCTCGGTGGTTCTGGGGGCGTCGTCGAGTCGTTCATGCAGTGTTTAGCATAACTCATTAGTCGAGCTAATGGCAGGGTGGAAGAGGGTGCACGCCAGCGCCCCACTAGGCTCGGCGACATGCCCGAGTTCGCCGATGCGCACGGTGTCGCGATCGTCTACGACGTCCATCCCGCCGATCGGCCCCGCGCCGTGGTGCAGCTGCTGCACGGCGTGGGTGAACACGCCGGTCGCTACGGCGCGCTCGTCGACTCGCTCGTCGCCGAGGGCTACACCGTCTATGCCGACGACCACCGCGGCCACGGGCGCACCGGCATGCGCCAGCACGGCGGCGATCCCGCGAAGCTCGGACGGCTGGGGCGCGGCGGACACCGCGCGGCGGTGGACGCGGTGCGGGAGCTGACCGAGCGCATCCGCGACGAGAACCCCGGTCTGCCTCTCGTGCTGGTCGGCCACTCGTGGGGGTCGTTCCTCGCGCAGATCCTGGTGAACCAGCATCCTGACCTCTACGACGCCCTCGTCCTGAGCGGATCAGCGTTGCGCTGGCCCGGCTCACTCAACGCCGGCAACCTCAACGCGGCGTGGAAGACCGAGGGCGCCACCGGAACCGAGTGGCTCTCGTCCGACCCCGACGTCGGACAAGCCTTCCTCGATGATCCGCTGACGACCTCGGTGCCGCTGCTGAAGCTCTTCGGCCCGCTCGACGCCGTACGGCTGTTCGGGCGCCCCGCCCGCGACCTGCGGAACATCCCGGCGCTGCTGATGGTCGGGCGCGAGGACTCGGTCGGCGGCCCCCGCAGCGTGCACAAGCTCGCCGATGCCTACCGCGCGCGTTCCGGTCTCACCGACGTCACGACGCTCGTCTACCCCGAAGCCCGGCACGAGATCTTCAACGAGCTCAACCAGGCCGAGGTGCGCGCCGATCTGCTCGCGTGGCTCGCCCCACGCTTCCCCTCCCGCACCTGACGCGGGTCTGCGCAGCATCCGATCAACGCATCCGTGTTCGAGTCCACACTTCCGCGCAGCGGCGGAGTGTTGATTCGCGCAGCGGAAGGTGGATTGGATGCTGCGCGGGGGAGCCGGCCGGCACAGAGCAAGGGCCCGACCCCCGGGCTGGGGAGTCGGGCCCTTGTCGTCGAGGCTACTTCGTGCTGAAGGCCGAGTCGAAGGCCGCGGCCGACGGTTCGTAGCTCGAGAGGCGACGGACGAAGCCGAGCGCCTCGGGGGCGCCGACGAGGCGGTCCATGCCGGCGTCCTCCCACTCCACCGACAGCGGCCCCTGGTAGCCGATGGCGTTCAGCATGCGGAAGGCGTCTTCCCACGGCACGTCGCCGTGGCCGGTCGAGATGAAGTCCCAGCCGCGGCGCGGGTCGGCCCACGGCAGGTGCGACCCGAGGCGACCGCTGCGACCGTCGACGAGGCGCTTCTTCGTGTCCTTGCAGTGCACGTGGTAGATGCGGTCCTGGAAGTCCCACAGGAAGCCGACCGGGTCGATGTCCTGCCACACCATGTGCGACGGGTCCCAGTTGAGTCCGAACGCCTCGCGGTGACCGATCGCCTCGAGGGCGGCCTTCGTGGTCCAGTAGTCGTACGCGATCTCCGACGGGTGCACCTCGTGGGCGAACCGCACGCCGACCTCGTCGAAGACGTCGAGGATCGGGTTCCAGCGGTCGGCGAAGTCCTGGTAGCCGGCGGCGACCATCTCGGCGCTGGCGGGCGGGAACATCGCGACGTACTTCCAGATCGACGAGCCGGTGAAGCCGGTGACGGTCTTCACGCCGAGCTTCGCGGCCAGGCGCGCGGTGTTCTTGAGCTCTTCGGCGGCGCGCTGGCGCACGCCCTCCGGGTCGCCGTCGCCCCACACGCGATCCGAGACGATATCGCGGTGACGCTGGTCGATCGGGTCGTCGCAGACGACCTGGCCCTTGAGGTGGTTCGAGATCGTCCACACCTTCAGGCCGTTGCGCTCGAGCACGTCGAGCTTGCCCTGCACGTAGGCGTCGTCGTCCCAGCGCCACGGGTCGAGGTGGTCGCCCCAGCAGGCGATCTCCAGGCCGTCGTAGCCCCATTCGCCCGCGAGGCGGGCGACTTCCTCGAAGGGCAGGTCTGCCCACTGGCCGGTGAAAAGCGTGATCGGTCGCGCCATCGCGGTGTCCTTTCGTCGGTACTCGGAATCGCCTGAGGAGGCGGGGGAGGAGAGGTCGGTCAGTCGACGGCCGTCCAGGCGCTGTCGTCGTTCGAGCTGCGCTCCACGGCGTCGAGGACGCGCTGCACGTGCAGGCCGTCCGCGAAGGACGGCGTGGGGGCGGAGCCCTCGGCGATCGCTTCGACGAAGTCCTTCGCCTGGTGGGAGAAGCCGTGCTCGTAACCGAGCATGTGGCCGGCGGGCCACCAGTTGCCGACGTACGGGTGGCCGGGCTCGGTGACGAGGATGCGGCGGAAGCCCTGCTCCTCTGCCGGAGCCGTGGCGTCGTAGTACTCGAGCTCGTTGAGGCGTTCGAGGTCGAACGCGAGCGCGCCGGTGGAGCCGGCGATCTCGATGCGCAGGGCGTTCTTGCGCCCGGTGCGGAAGCGGGTGGCCTCGAAGGAGGCGAGAGCGCCCGAGGACAGGCGCCCCGTGAAGAGGGCGAGGTCATCGACCGTGACCGCGCCGCGCTCGGTGGTCGCGGTGCCCGACAGCCCCGACGACTCTCCGAGGAGAGGGCGCTCGGCGACGATCGTCTCGAGGATGCCCGAGACGCGCGAGAGGGTCTGGCCGGTGATGAACTCGGTGAGGTCAACGGCGTGGGCGCCGATGTCGCCCAGAGCTCCCGACCCGGCGCGGTCCTTCTGCAGGCGCCAGGTGAGCGGCGCCTCGGCGTCGCTGAGCCAGTCCTGCAGGTACTCGGCGCGCACCTGGCGGATGTCGCCGATGCGGCCGGCGGCGACGAGGTCGCGGGCGAAGGTGGCCGCGGGGACGCGGCGGTAGGTGAAGCCGACCATGGAGCGCACCCCGCGCGCGGCGGCGCGTTCGGCAGCATCCGTCATGGCCTCGGCCTCGGCGACGGTGTTGGCCAGCGGCTTCTCGCAGAGCACGTGCTTGCCGGCGTCGAGCGCGGCGATGGCGATCTCCGCGTGGGTGTCACCGGGGGTGACGATGTCGACCACGTCGATGTCGGGGCGGGCGATGACCTCGCGCCAGTCGGTGGCAGCCTCCGACCAGCCCCAGCATTCGGCGGACGTCCGCGTGCGTTCGAGATCGCGGCCGACGAGCACCGACATCTCGGGTTGCAGGGGGAGTTCGAAGAAGCGAGGAGCGACGCGCCATCCCTGGGAATGAGCGACACCCATGAAACCGGCGCCGATCATTGCGACGCGGAGGGGCTTGGTCAAGGCAAAGGTCTTTCTCTAGACAGTGGGTGAAAGGTGGGGGCACCCGGATGACGGGTGCCCCCACACGATCAGATCAGGACTCGAACGCGAGGTCGATGAACTGCGCGACGTTGTCCTTCGTCACGACGGGTGCGTCGAGGACGATGCGGTTCGGAACGCTCGGGGTGATCAGGTCGCCCGCGGTCTTGCCCTGTGCGATGAGGCGAGCGAGGGCGATGCCGTCCGCGGCCTGGGTCGACGGGTAGATGACGGTGGCCTTCAGCACGCCGGTGTCGGACTCGATCTCTTCCATGGCGTTGCGGCTACCGGCGCCGCCGACCATGAAGAACTCGTCGCGACCGGCAGCCGAGATCGCCGCGAGGACGCCGATGCCCTGGTCGTCGTCGTGGTTCCAGATGGCGTCGATCTGCGGGTTGGCCGAGAGCATCTGCGAGGTGGCCGATTCGCCGCCCTGCACCGTGAAGTCCGCGGCGACGCGGGGTCCGACCTCGAGGCCGCAGTCCGACAGCGCGTCGGCGAAGCCCGCGGAGCGGTCCTGGGTCAGCGGCAGCGAGTCGATGCCGGCGATCTCGCCGACGATCGCGTCGGGGTTGTCCCCGAGCTGCTCGCAGATGTAGGTACCGGCGCTGACGCCCATGCCGTAGTTGTCACCGAGAACGGTGGAGCGCGCGGCGAACGGGCTCGAGAACTCGCGGTCGACGTTGATGACCGGGATGCCGGCCTCCATCGCCTTGATCGCGACCTCGGTCAGGGCCGCGCCGTCGCTGGGGAGCAGCACGATGGCGTCGACGCCGTCGTTGATGAACGTCTCGACGGCCGCGATCTGCGCGGTGACGTCGTTGGTTCCCTCGGCCTGGCGGAGTTCGACGTCGGAGAAGCTCTCGGCGGCCGCGAGGGCGCCGGAGTTGATGGCGCCGAGCCAACCGTGGTCGGCCGCGGGGCCGGAGAAGCCGATGACGACCGTGTCGCCGGCTTCGGCGTTCTCTTCGGTCGTGGTGCCCTGGTCGACGACGTTCTCACCCTCGGTGGCACCGCCGGTGCAACCCGCGAGAAGTCCGACGCTGGCGAGAAGCGCAACGCCGGTGAGAACCAGGCGAGAGCGCGACTTCAGGATTGTGCGCATGTTCTTTCCTCCTTGAATGTGATGCAGCTTGGGCCGGCGTGCTCTCGGGAGTTCCATACGAAGGAGAGGTCCACGCTGACGAGCATCACCGTAACAGAAGTGATGGTCGATTGGGCAACTTTTGTTATCCGACGGTTATAAGTTCGGGTGACCTGTCCACGGGCGCGCAAACGCCCGCTCGCGCGTGCGCGGGTGGTGTCTGCGCGCTCACCGCATCGGCTCGCGGGAAAGGGTCGCGCGCTGGTGCGGTGTCGTGTTATGTTCGCCCGGTGATCAAAGTTGACCATCAGTCGTCATTACTCCAGGTGCGGGGTGTAACGAAGTCCTTCGCCGGCGTCCGGGCCTTGCGCGGCGTCGATCTCGATATAGCGCCGGGCGAGGTCCACTGTGTGCTGGGGCAGAACGGTGCGGGCAAATCCACCCTCATCAAGACCCTGGCCGGTGTTCACCGTCCCGACGGAGGTGAGATCCGCTGGCGCGGCGAGGTCGTCGAGATCCCGTCGCCCGAGTCCGCCATCGAGCTGGGCATCGCCACGATGTACCAGGAACTCGACGTCGTCGACGGCCTCACCATCGCGGAGAACATCTTCCTGGGCCATGAACTCGCACGCGGGGGCTTCACCAAGAGGTCGGAGGCCGCAAAGCAGACCACAGCGATCCTGAAGCGCCTCGGGCACGCGAACCTTTCGCCCCATACCGAGGTGGGGTCGCTGAGCGCGGCGAACAAGCAGATCGTGAGTATGGCGCGTGCCCTCTCGCACGACATCAAGCTCATCATCATGGATGAGCCCTCCGCCGTGCTCGACACCGAAGAGGTCAAGAACCTCTTCCACGTGGTGCACGAGCTGACGTCCGAGGGCATTGCGGTGGTCTACATCACCCACCGCCTCGAGGAAATCCGTCAGATCGGCGATCGCATCACCGTCCTGAAGGACGGCCGCACGACCGCCGTGGGCCTCTCGGCGGCCGACACTCCGACTCCCGAACTCATCCGCCTCATGACGGGCCGCGAGGTGGCCAACGTCTTCCCCGAGCGCACGCCGATCGCTGCAGACGCGGCCACCGTGCTCGATGTGAAGGACCTCGCGCTCGACGGCGTCTTCGACGACGTCTCGTTCACGGTGCGGGCGGGTGAGGTCGTCGGACTCGCCGGCCTCGTCGGCTCCGGCCGGTCGGAGATCCTCGAGACGGTCTACGGGGCCCGCAAGGCGACACGCGGCTCGGTCAAGGTCGGAGACAAGACCCTGAAGAAGGGGTCGGTCGTCTCCGCGGTCAACGCAGGCATCGGGCTGTCGCCCGAAGAGCGGAAGAGTCAGGGCCTCGTGCTCGACGAGCCGATCTTCGTGAACATCACGCTGGCATCGATGAAGAAGTTCACCAAGGCCGGGTTCACCGACGACCGCTCCGCTCGGAAGACGGCACTCGAGCAGATCGAAGCGTTCGAGCTGCGTCCGGCCGACCCCGACCGGGCTGCGCGCACGCTGTCGGGCGGCAACCAGCAGAAGATTTTGCTCGCCCGGTGGCTGGTGCACGGAACCCGTGTGCTGCTCCTGGACGAACCCACCCGCGGCGTCGACGTCGGCGCCCGTGCCGAGATCTATACCCTCATCCGTGATCTCGCCGCCGCCGGCAACGCCGTCGTCGTCGTCTCCAGTGAGATCGAGGAGGTGCTCGGACTCGCCGACGTCGTTCTCGTCGTCGCCGACGGTCGCATCCTCCGCACCCTCCCGTCCGACCAGATCGACGAGCACGGTGTGCTCGACCTCGTCATGAAAGGATCCGCCGCGTGAGCGAGCTGATTACACCCTCCGACTTGCAGGGTCCTCCTCCACAGACCAACGCAACGCCCGTGGACTCCCCTCAGCCCGCATGGCGTCGCGCCCTCTCCGGACCCGTCGGCCGCAACCTCGGCCTCGTCGTCGCGCTCCTGGTCATCGTGATCGTCGGAGCGGTGACGGCGGGCAGCAACTTCGTCGGCGTCGACAACATCCTCGTCATCCTCCGCCAGGCGTCGATCATCGGTGTGATCAGCGTCGGCATGACGCTCGTCATCATCGCCGGCGGCATCGACCTGTCGGTCGGATCGGTGATGGGCCTCGCGTCGGTCGTCGCGGCCCTGGCTGTGGTGCAGGATCTCGCCGACAGCCTCCACTGGGTGGTGATCGTCGTCATCGCGCTGCTGGTCGGCGTCGGCGCAGGCCTCATCAACGGCATCGTGATCGCGTATGGAAACGTCGTGGCGTTCATGGCGACGCTCGCCATGCTCGTTGCTGCGCGCGGTCTCGCGGAGATTCTCGCCGATCGTCGCACGCTCGTCGTCGGCGACCGCGGCTTCCTCGACTTCTTCAACGCCGACATCCTCGGCGTCGACATGCTGATCTGGATCTTTGCTCTGGTCGCAGTGCTCGGGTGGATCCTCCTCAACCGCACCACCTTCGGCCGCCGCACGGTCGCCATCGGCGGCAACCGCGAGGCGGCGCGCCTCGCCGGTATCAACGTCCGGCGGCACACGATGTGGCTCTACGCGATCGCCGGTCTCTGCGCGGGCATCGCCGGCGTCATGATTCTCGCTCGCACCACCGCGGGAAGCTCGACGAACGGCACCCTGTACGAGCTCGACGCGATCGCCGCGGTGGTCGTCGGCGGAACTCTGCTGATCGGTGGCCGAGGAACGATCACCGGCACGGTCTTCGGCGTGCTCATCTTCGCGACGCTGACGAACGTGTTCGTGCAGAACAACCTCACCTCGTCGGTGCAGGCCGTGGCGAAGGGCATCATCATCGTGGTCGCGGTGCTCCTGCAGCAGCGCTTCGCACGGCCGTCCGGAAAGTCGAGCTGAGGCGAACATGTAGCGACGGCGGCCACACTTCTGCGTGGCCGCCGTCGACTTAACGGCTGAGCGATAGCATCTAGTGATCTACTGAGGGCGTGGCAAGAATGACGACGGACTCCACACAGTCTGTGACAGGCGTGAGCCAGCTGTTCCAGCTGCTCCGCGACGGGGTTCCCCGCACGCGCGCAGAACTCGCGAAATCGACCGGGCTCGCCCGCTCCACGGTCGCGGTGCGGGTGGACGAGCTCATGCGCATGGGTCTGATCACTCCCGTCGCCGACGGTGTCTCCACCGGCGGACGCCCGCCGTCGCAGTTCGCCATCAACCCCGCGGCCAAGGTCGTCGTCGCCGCCGACATCGGCGCGTCGCACGCCACCGTCGCCATCACCGACCTCACCGGTCACGTGCTCGACGAGCATTCCGAGGCGCTCGACGTCGCGCTCGGCCCCGAGCCCGTTCTCACCTGGCTCATCCAGAGCGCCACCGCGCTCCTCTCCGCATCCGGCCGTACCGTCGGCGACGTCGCCGCGATCGGCATCGGTGTGCCCGGCCCCGTCGAGCACTCGACCGGCCAGCCGGTGAACCCCCCGATCATGCCCGGCTGGGACCGCTTCGACATCCCCGGCTGGATCCAACAGCACCTGCCGATGCCCGTGCCCGTGCTCGTCGACAACGACGTGAACATCATGGCTCTGGGCGAACGCGCCGTCGCCTGGCCCGGGGTCGACCACATCATGTTCGTCAAGGTCTCGACGGGCATCGGCACCGGCATCATCTCGGGCGGCGAGCTGCAGCGCGGCGCGCAGGGCATCGCCGGCGACATCGGACACGTGCAGGTCGCCCGCGGCGCGAACGTGCCCTGCCAGTGCGGCAACCGCGGCTGCCTCGAGGCGCTGGCCTCCGGTCCCGCGATCGCGCGCGCGCTGCGCGAGCAGGGCATCGACGCCCACACCGGCAGCGACGTCGTCGACCTGGTCAAGCGCGGCAATATCGACGCCATCCAGGCGGTGCGCCAGGCCGGGCGCGACATCGGCGAGGTGCTCACGACCTGCGTCAGCCTGATGAACCCCTCGATCATCGCGATCGGCGGATCCATGGCGCGGGTGGGCGAGCACCTCATCGCCGGCGTGCGGGAAGTCGTCTACACGCGTTCCACCCCGCTGGCCACCGAATACCTCTCGATCGTTCAGTCGATCGCCGCCGAGCGGGCCGCCGTGCTCGGCGCCAGCATGCTCGCGGTGGAGCACGCGCTCTCGCCCGAGGCCCTCAGCAGCGGTTTCATCTCGTCCTGAGGCGGCAGCGCCGCATCCGTCGGTCTTCGTCATCGGAGGAGATCGCGGTTTCTGAGGGGCGCGCTCGCGGTCCTCTCTAACGGTCAGCGCAGCACCGTCGTCTGCTGGGGGTGAGACGACCGGCGACCCTCGTCCTCACAAGCGGATATCTCCTCCGAAGCGGCGAGCTGAGGAGCGGGCGCGCGCCGGGTGACCCGCCGTAGACATGGTGCACCTGCGGCGCGGAGTGTCCCTCCCCGCGCCGCAGGTGTGTCTGGGGGACTCGCTCAGGGCGAGCCGGGCGTCGCGCCGCTGCCGGCGGGCACGGGGGCCGTGCCGTCGGTCGACTCGGCCGTGGCGAGCTCGGCCTTCGCGGCGGCGACGGCCTCGTCGATCGCGCGCTGGTGCTGCGCCTTGGCGCTCTTGTGCGCGCGGATCCGCCAGTAGACGAGCGCGGCGACGACCAGGAGGATCGCCAGCATCGTCCAGGGGACCGCGGCGGTGGCGGCCGATCCGTTCGAGACGAGGGGCTCCGGGAGGACCGCGTCGGTCGTGATGCCGGGGGAGACGACCGTCGACGTCGCGGTGACCTCCGCGGTGAGCAGCGCCAGCGGCGGCACGGAGGCGAGTTCGACGGTGCGCTCGATGGAGCTGCGGGGGAGCAGGTCGGGGACCTCTTCGGCGGCGGTGACAGGGGCCCACCCGAACGGGCCGGCGACAGATACGTTCACGTCGGGCGAGAGGCGGGTGTTGCCGTCGTTGACGAGCGTGTAGGTGACCGTGGCTGCTCCGCCGGCGATCGGGTTCGCAGTGCCGTGGTAATCGACCGAGACGTTCGTCACGGACAGTGCGGGCGCGAGGTCGCCCAGGACGCGGAGGTGGATGCGGGAGCCGAGGCGCCGCTCGGTGATCGTGCCGTCGTCGCCCGTCACGAGCATGGAGGCGACGACCCCGGCGGCGTAGTCGCCCGGTGAGGCGTCGGCGGGAACGGCGACGGTGAAGGGGATCTCGACCGTCTGGCCGCTGGCGAGCGCCAGCTGGGGGACGTCGATGTCGACCCAGCTGCCGAGCTCTGTGGAGGGCTCGCCGCCGGCGAGGATGTCGAGGGTTCCGTCGGCGGTGAGGAATCCGTCGGCCGCGTAGACGCCGAGGTCGATCGGATCGACGCTGCGATTCGTGACGATGAGGGCGTCGCCGACGGTGCCGCCGGGGGTGAGTTCGTAGGCGAAGTTGGGGCGGCCGGTGCCCTGTGCGGTATCGGCCGGGCGGACGCTCCACGACACGGTCGTCTCGTACGACGGGTCGGCGGTGGTCTGCGCGAAGGCGGCGGCGCCGGGGGCGGTCAGGGCCAGGAGGAGGCCGAAGACGACCGCGAGGAAGCCGCGGTGCCGTCGAGGGAGGGGGGAGGGGGACAGGGTCGCCTGGGACATGGCGGGGGCTCGCTTTCGAAAAAGGGATCCCGCCCCGGCCGACGACTCGACGTCGCCGACCGGGGCGGGAGGGGGTGATCAGCCGAGGACAGTCAGCGTGACCGTTGCGGTGTAGGTGCCGCGGGGGGTGTCGAGCGGAAGCTTGAGCTCGAGGTCGGCGCCGACGAGCGACGAGCCGCGGGTGTGACCTGCGTCCGCCTGTGCCAGCGTGCGTGCCGCGGACAGTCCGTCGCCGCTGTCGAAGCCCGAGGGGACAGCGGGGCCGGCAACGGCTCCACCCTCGGATTCGAAGACCTCGGGCATCCAGCCGAGGTACTTGCTCGAGACGGCCGCGCCGCCCGCGGTGAAGTCCGAGACCTGCGCGGTGATCGACCACGCCGGGTTGTCGCGACGCGTGTCCTGGATGCGGATCGGCACGATCTCGCCGTCGGCGAAGTAGTGGTCGAGACGTTCCTCGGCCACACCGAGGTCGACCAGGTTGGACGTGCCCTCGAGCGACCAGGTCAGCTCGCCGTCGCCCTGCTCGGGAACGGTGACCGCGATCGACTGGTCGCCGTCGGCCTGCCCGGGCGCCTCGCCCGTGTAGTCGCCCGTGACCGAACCGGCGAGGACGCCGGTGCCGAAGGCCGCTGCGGGGGTGTTGCCGTCGAGGGCGATGCCGCCGTACACCGTCGTCGAGGCGACCCGGAGGTTCGCCGTGTTGCCGGTGAGCGAGAGGCCGCCTCCGATGGTGTTGCCGAACGAGTCGGCCACGCCGTCGGCGTCGGCACCGATGAGCACGTCGCGCGAGCTGCCGCTCACCGAGACACCGCCCTTGACGATGGCGCCGAAGACCGAGACGCCGAAGTCGGAGCCGTCGATCGAGACGTCGCCGTCCACCGAGGTGCGGAGGAGGTCGACGTACGTGGCCGCCAGGGTGTTCAGCGAACCGGTGACGGTGCTGTCGGTGACCTCGACGTCGATGCCGCCGGCTTCGACCGACCCGCCGACCGCGAGGTCGTTGAGGTAGAGGAAGCCGCCGCGGGTGTCGGCCGAATAGGCGACGATGTCGCCGGCGACGCTGGTGCCGTCGATCGACACGCCGTAGGCGTCGGTGGCGATGACGTCACCGGTCACGGTGACCGACGTGGCGTCGAGCCAGCCGTCCTCCTCGACGATGATGTCGCCCTCGACCGTGCCGCCGCCGATGACGCAGTCGACGCCGGCCGGGACGGTCAGGGTGCCCGTGACGGTCTGGCTGCCCAGGTCGCCGGAGCAGGTCAGGTCGGCCGCGTAGGCGGGGACGGCGACGAGGCTGCCCCCGACGACGACGAGCGCGACCGTGGACGCTTTGATCAGGTTTCTCATGTGATGTCCTTGGTCTCTCAGCCGCGCAGCGCGGCGATCTTGTCGTAGCTGCGGTCGGCGTTGGCGAGCGAGTTGCCTCCCGGGTTCAGCGGGACGGTGGAGGCGTTGTCCTGCTCGAACACGCCGTAGCGCTGACCGCGGTCGCGGAGCACCGACAGGAACGCCGTGTAGTCGATGTTCCCGGCGCCGAACTCGACGATGTCGTAGCCGTTGGTGCTGGCCGTGTTGGTCTTGCCGTCCTTGAGGTGGAGGATCGGGAAGCGCCGCGGGTCGCGCTTGATGTAGTCGATCGGCTCGACGCCGGGGTAGAGGTACTTGCCCACGTGCGCCCAGTAGACGTCCATCTCGAAGAACACCAGGTCGGGGTCGAAGCCGTCCCAGAGCAGGTCGTAGACGCGCTCATTCGTGTCGGTCGTGAAGTTCCACTCTTGGGCGTGGTTGTGGGCGTAGAGCTTGATACCGGCGGCCTTCGCCTTGGCGCCCATCGCGTTCCATGCTGCGATCGCGGTGGTCCACTGCTCCTTCGGGAGCGGCCCGCCGTATCCTCCGGCGATGGGCCCGCCCTGGCCGAGGTGCGGCATGCCGATCACGTTCGCGATCTCCAGCTGCGCGTCGATGTTGCCCGCGTTCAGGTTGACATGGGCGCCGACGGCGCGCAGGCCGTTGTCGTCGAGCAGCTGACGGATCTGAGCCGGCGTGATGGCGCCGTTCTGGCCCTGGGTGTACCCGGCGAACTCGACTTCCGAGTAGCCGATGTTGGCGAGCTCCTCGAACACGGCACGGAAGCCCAGCGAGCTGACCTTGTCGCGGATCGTGTAGAGCTGGATGCCGATGCGGTTGACGGGCACGAGGCGCTTGCCGGCGGTGACGGTCGGGAGGGCGGCCTTCGTGCCGAAGGCGGATGCTGCGGAGGCGGCCGGTGCGGCCGCGGCACCGATGCCGACGGCGACCGACGATGCGGCCAGTGCCTTCAGCAGGGTCCGACGGCTCATCGGCTGGGCCGACACCGTCGGGTGCGCGTGATCGTGGTGGTGACTCATGACTCTCCTTCGAGGTGGGTCCGCCCGGTGGGCCCGGGGGCGGCCGGGGTGGTGAGGGGTCGCACCGGGAGTGCGACCCCTCACCGAGTTGTTACTTCTTGACGGTCAGGCTGGCTGTCGCCGTGCTCTTGGCGATGCCGGTCGAGCCGTCGTACGCCGCCTGCACCTGGTAGGTGCCGACCGTGCTGAGCTTCGGCAGCGTCACGGCGACGTCACCTTCCGCGTTCAGCGTGCCGTTGACCGTCGCGACGACCGCGCCGTTTCGACGCACCGTGACCGTGGCGGTTCCCGACGGGACGATGCCCGTCGACGACTCCACCGAGATGGTCGCGGTGGCTGCCACGGCGGGCTTCACCGGGTTCGGCGCGACGACGACCTCGGTCGTCGAGCGTGCCTGCGACACGATGAGGCGGCCCGTCCCCGCGGAGGTCTTGAAGACCTCGTCGGCTCCGTAGGTGGCACGCAGGGTGTGCGTACCGACCGGGAGATCCTGCGGGAGCGTGATGGTCGCCTTGCCCTCGGCATCGAGCGTTCCGCGTCCGACCTCGGTCGTGCCCACGGAGAGCACGACCTCACCGGTGGGAACGCCGCCTTCGCCGGTGACCGCCACGACCACGTCGCCCGGGGCGCCGTAGGTGGCGCGCGGCGAGCCGAGCGTCACGAGCGTCCGGGAGTCGACCGTCGGCTCGTTCGGAGCGTCGAGATCGATCGTGAACGACACCGAGCCCACCTGCGACACGTTGCCGCCGGCGTCGGTCGCCCGGTAGCGGAGGTCGTAGACACCGTTCGCCGAGAACGTCGCACCGTACTGCTGGTTCGCGCTGAGGGTGGTCCACGTCGCACCGTTGTCGCGCGAGTACTGCACGCTCTGGAGGGCGCCGTTGTCGACCGGCCGGAGCGAGAAACGCACCGGCACGTTGTACACGCCGCCGACACCGGCAGGTGCTGCCGGGGCGAGGGTGTGCGTCACCGTGGGAGGCGTCACGTCGGCAGCGCCGGCGCCGACCATCTTCACCGAGTCGACCGCGAGCTCGTCCGTCGAGGTGACGAACAGGGCGCCCGATCCTTCGGGAGCGTCGAACGTGATCGAGACGTCCTGCCAGCCGGAGCCGCCGGGGATCGTCGCGGTCGCGAACGGTGCCGCGTCGGCAGCGCCCCAGCGCAGCTGGACCTCGCCGCCGCCGTTGGCGCGCACGACTGCTCCGTCGATGCCCGAGAAGTTCACGGGATCGTACTTGAGGAAGTCGCCCGAACCCAGGCCGCGGATGGCGTTGCCGCCCGAGGCCCCCGAGTCGGCGTAGGTGACGACGCCCTGGCGCTGGATGGCGTGCTCGGCCTGCTGCGTCTTCGGGTTGAGGCGGATCGATGCCTCGCCCGTCGCCGGCGGGAGGCCGTTCGCGCCCTTGTCGGTGTACGTCACCACGACGGCGCCGTACAGCAGCGCGCCGGGCCCGTGCTCTGGCGAGTTCGGGTCGGTGCGGAACGATCCCGTGCATCCCGTGCCCGAGGACTCGGGGTGGGCGTGCTCGTCGTGTCCGAGACCGTACGTCCACGCGACCTTGGTGCAGTCGGTCGCGGTGCCGTCCTCAGCATCCGCCGTCGTGATCTTGAACGGAACCGCCTGGCCCCAGTCGAAGAACGCGCCGTTGCCGGGGAACTCGATGGTGACCTCGGGTGCCTGGTTGCCGACGGAGATCGTCTGCGACGTGAGGCTGAACTTGCCCTGCGGGTCGGAGACGCGCAGACGTGCGGTGTAGTTCGCGATGGTCGTGTAGGTGTACGACGTGGTCACGCCGGTGGCGTCGAACGTGCCGTCGCCGTCGAAGTCCCACTCGTAGGTGAGTGCTTCACCCTCGGGGTCGGTGGATCCCGATGCGTCGAACTGCACCGTGAGCGGAGCGGACGACGACGAACGCGGGGTCGCCGTGTAGCGCGCCTGGGGCGACTTGTTGCCCGCGACGTAGTCGATCCGGTACAGGCCGGCATCCGGGTTCGCCCGGAAGTAGCCGTCTCCGTACTCGAGCACGTACATCGATCCGTCGGGACCGATCTCCATGTCGGTGGGGTTGTCGTGGATCGGCTGACCGTTGGAGCTCAGGGCGGCATTGGGGAGGAAGTCCTCGATGGCCCCGACCGTGAAGTCGTCCCAGTTCACGGAGAACGCCGCGATGTAATCCTGAGACCACTCGCCCATGAACGCCTTGCCGTCCCAGTGCTGCGGCAGCTTGGTGGTCGAGGGGTTCGACTCGTCGTAGTGGTAGACGGGTCCGCCCATCGGCGCCTGGCCCGAGCCGGTGCCGAAGTTCACGAGCTCGTCGCGCGGCTGGTCACCCGGGTTGTCGCCGTAGTAGAGCGTTGCCGCCCGTGCGGCGGGGAGCTCGGTGAGACCGGTGTTCCATCGGGAGTCGTTGACCAGGTTCTCGGGGTCGAAGAACGCCCCGGGGGTCGCGGTGGCGAAGTCCCAGTCGTTGTAGGCGAAGTTGTCGGCGTGGACGTAGGGCCACCCGGCGTTGTGCGGCTCGTCGAGACCGACGACGTTCCACTCGACGTAACCCATGGGGCCGCGGCCCGCGCCGGCCGCGACGGCCTTGGAGGCGTCGGGGCCGTAGTCGCCCCAGCTGAGGGAGTTCGTCTCGGGGTCGACCTCGATGCGGAACGGGTTGCGCACACCCATCACGAAGATCTCGGGACGGGTCAGCTCGGTTCCCGGGGCGAACAGGTTGCCCTCGGGGATCGTGTACGTGCCGTCGGGCTCCACGTGGATGCGGAGGATCTTGCCGCGCAGGTCGTTGGTGTTGCCGGCGCCGCGACGGGAGTCGAACCCGGGGTTCATTCCGGGCGCGTCGTTGTTCGGCGCGAAGCCGTTCGAACCCGGGGTGCTCGCCGGGGTGTTGTCACCCGTGGAGAGGTAGAGGTTGCCGTCGGCGTCGAAGTCGATATCGGCCCCGACGTGGCAGCACTGGCCGCGCTGCACCTCGACGTCGAGGATCTTCTGCTCGCTGGCGATGTCGAGACTGGAGCCGTTCCAGGTGAAGCGGGAGAGGCGGTTCACGCCCACCCACCGATCCCAGTACGACTCGTCGGCTCCTGCGGGCAGGCTGTTGGGCGCGTTGCCCACCGGGGTGTCGGCGACTCCGTCGCCGTCGGCGTCGATGGGCGAGTAGACCAGGTAGACCCAGTTGTTGTTCTCGAAATCGGGGTCGAGTGCGACGGTCTGAAGGCCGTCCTCGGAGTTGATGTAGACGGGGATCGTGTTGACCGTCTTCGTGACACCGGTGGCGGGGTCTGTCAGACGCAGATCGCCGTTACGAGCGGTGTGGAGCACCTTCTTGTCGGGCATCACCGCGAGGTCGATGGGCTCGCCGACGTTCTTCGTCAGCAGCACCTTCTCGTAGTTCGACCAGTCGAGCGCTGCTGCGGTGTCATCGGGGGTCGTGACGGGGGGAGTGGTGCCTGGTTCTTCCGTGACGGGCGGGTGGTCATCGCCCTCATGGGCGTACGCGGGCAGAGCGCCCGCACCCAGGGCCGTCAGCGCGAGGGCGCCGATGGCGAAAGAGGCTACGGCGCGCTGGCGCCGGCTCTGCCGCCGGGAAATAAGATTCATCGTGAAACAGCTCCTGTTTTGCGAGTTCGAGTTGTTTTCACCGGGTCGTCACCAGCCGGTCCAACGGCTTCGCGTGGCGACCCGGGCCTAAGCCCGCGCGGAGTCCTCCGCGCGCCATGTCCTCCACTCCTCGTCGAGTTGGGGCAGGCCGGGCCGCGGGACGCAGCGAAACGAACCGTGGGGCCTGCGGGGGGTCGAGCGCTCGGTCCGTCTATGAGCGAGCTGCTCAGTCGTCATCATGACGGATGTTCCAACAGCGGTCAATCAAAAGGTGACGAATAACCGGTAACAAGACTCTCATCTACTCGTATCTTGTAAATGTCCGTCGTCGCGCATAGCATCGGGCCCGTTGCCGTCGGAGCCTCCCAACGCTCCGTCGCCGTCTCGATCTTTCGGGCGATGTCGCCCGCAGCCCAAAGGAGGGCCCCATGCTTCACGGACTGACCGGATGGCATCTGCTCATCGTTCTCGCCGTCATCCTTCTCCTCTTCGGCGCGGCCAAACTGCCGGCGCTCGCGAAGAGCGTCGGGCAGTCCGCCCGCGTCTTCAAGGGTGAGATGAAGGCGATGAAGTCGGAGGATGAGAGCGTCGCGGCCGCACCTGCGCCTGCGCCTGGAGTGGCGGCGGCCCCGCACGCCGCCTCCGACGCCGGCGACCGCGCGTCGACGCGCTGAGATAAGAGGTGTCCGCGCCCCTGCGGGCGTCGGCCGCCGAGAAGAAGGCGCACCGCCGCGATCGGCGCATGTCGCTGGGCGGCCATCTGGTCGAACTGCGCAAGCGGCTCATGATCGCCGCGTTCGCCCTCGTGCTCGGGATGGTCGGCGCCTTCATCTTCACCGACGCCGTGATCCACCTCATCACCGAACCGATCCGCGTCGTCGCGGCATCGCGGGGCGATGACTTCGCCGTCTTGAACTTCGACACTGTGACGAGCGGGTTCGATCTGCGCATGCGGATCGCCTTCGCCATCGGCATCCTCGCCTCGGCGCCCATCTGGCTGTGGCAGATCTGGGCGTTCATCATGCCCGGGCTGAGCCGGTCGGAGGTCCGTTACACCGTCGGCTTCCTCGCCGCCGCGATCCCGCTCTTCTTCGCGGGCTGCGCCTCGGGTCTGGCGATCGTTCCGCACATCGTCGAGCTCATGGCCACCTTCGTGCCCGAGCAGGGAGCTCAGTTCTATACGGCGTCCTTCTACTACGACTTCGTGTTCAAGCTCCTGATCGTCGTCGGAGTCGCGTACGTGCTGCCGGTGTTCCTCGTCGCTCTGAACCTCGCCGGCGTGATGAGCGGGCGTGAGATCCTTCGCGGCTGGCGCATCGCCATCCTCGTGGCCACGCTCTTCGCGGCCCTGGCCACACCCGCAGCCGATGTCATCTCGATGCTGATGCTGGCGGGAGTGCTGAGTGCTCTCTTCTTCGCGGCAGTGGGGGTCTCGCTGATCCTCGATCGCCGGAAGGCGAAGGCGCTGCCCGTCGTGCCCGATCGTTCGGAGCTCGAGGCATGACCTTCGGCCTGACGTTCGAGAAGCTCATCCTGATCGGGTTCCTCGCCGCGATGCTCATCGGTCCCGCTCGACTGCCCGTCTACGCGGCAGGCCTTCGCCGTGTCGTCGACCGCGCCACGGTGTTCGCGCGATCCGCCGAGGGCCGCCTCCGAGAGGAGCTCGGACCCGAGTTCACCGACAGCGATTGGCGTCAGCTCGATCCCCGTCGCTTCGACCCGCGTCGCATCGTGCGCGAAGCCCTCATCGCCGAGACGGAGGCGCCGTCGGCGGCGGAGGGTCGGGATCGGGGCGTCGCGGCGGTGCCGGTGGAGCCGACGGCGGGTCGGCGGGCCGTCGGCCAGGGCGAGACGCGGGCCTGAGTCGACGCATCCGTCAGATCAGGAGCGCGGAGGTCGGCCGGAACGACGAAGGGCGGGACGAGATCGTCTCGCCCCGCCCTTCACCGTGTGGTGCGTGTCAGCCCTCGAAGAGCGACAGCGTGATCGTCGCGGCGTAGCTGCCGGGGGCGACCGTGCCGGGGGTGCGCAGCGTCAGCTCGGCGTTGGCGGAGTAGGAGCCGGGCGCGGCCGCGGCGGCGTTGTCGGCCAGGGCGAGCAGCTCTTGGTCGTCGCCGAACCCGGAGCCGAACGGTGCGCCGGGGAGCACTTCGTCGCCCTCGCTGACGAGCGCGGGGTCGCCCGCGGTGATCGCCGGAGCCCAGCCGAAGGCGTCGGCCGCGAGGATGTCGGGCTGGTCGGCGTCACCGGTGAAGTCGGTGATCGAGCCGAGCACGTACCAGAACGCCTCGGGATCGACGTCGTCGGCGAGGCGGGTATCGGTGACCGTGACCGTCGGGAGCGTCCCGGTGAAGACCCGGTCGGTTCCGATCGAATCCGTCTCGGTGAGGGCGGCGGACTCGCCGGCCACGGTCAGGGCGAGGGCTCCCGGTTCAGCGTTCGGTTCGATCTCGACGCTGACGTCGACGGAGTCCTCGGTCGCGGCGATGGCTGCACCGGAGCCGAGGGCGGTGAGGATGCCGATGCCGAGCGCGGCGACGCCGATGCGTGCGCCCAGCCCGTTGCGGGTGGAGGTCATCATGGTTCAGCTCCGTTCTGCGGTCGTCGCGACGACGGCCCGCGAGGGTGCGACCGACGGGTCGGCCGCGATGTGTTCGATGGGCGGGGCAGCGGTGCGCAGCCCGGTGAACGGGATGCCGACCGTCGAGACGGTGGGCATCGATGACGAAATCGTCTCGTGGCCGCGCTGTCACGAAGGTCGGTGTACTCGGGTTCGATGTGACAGTAGTCGGCGGACTGACAACCGTCAAGCAGAAGTTGCCGGAATGGCATCAAATGTTCTTCTGGTCGCGGAATGCCGAAAACACAGGTCTCGATCCGCCTCTGAGCGAAGGATCGTCGTCTGCAGGTCCTCGGTCCGACCTCGCACCTGGGAGCGAAACACCATTCACCTGACAGGTTTTGTAGACAACTCGGCAAAAGTTGCCTACGATGACGACGCCCGTTCTCGCCGCTGTTGTCTCGGCACTCGCGCGCGGGGCGGCAATGACCCAAAGGAGCAAAGATGCCCGAATCTGCTGTCTTGTCCGGCACTCGCCGGCGCAGCACTCGCCGAGCGGCGAGATCCCTGATCGCGGTGGCGCTCGGCAGCGTGCTGGTCGCCGCCGGCGCGATCGTTCCCGCCTCCGCGGCGGACCTGCCTCGCCAGGACCAGGGTGTGACGCTGCGGACCTACTACACCCCGCCCCTCACCCAGCTCTGCACGCTGAAGTCCGGCCAGACCCCGAACGTCGACAAGCTGATGTCGAACATCAACTACTCGACCGACGAGGACTTCGGCGGCAACGACAACTTCATCTCCCACGTGACGGCGAACCTCACCGTCGAGACCCCCGGGGCCTACACGTTCCGCCTGAGCAGCGACGACGGATCGCGCATGACGCTCGACGGCAAGCTGCTGATCGACAACGACGGCCTGCACGGCACCGAAGCGGTCGAGGGCACCACCACCCTCGACGTCGGCGTCCACGACCTCTTCGTCGAGATGTTCGAGGCCACGAACGGCCAGGCGCTGAAGCTCGAATGGAAGGTCCCCGGGACGTCTTCGTTCGTTCTCGTGCCCACCAGCGCTCTGAGCACGGAGGCAGGCGTCGTGCGGGTGACCGCCCCCGGCACCAAGTACTGCGAGGGCAGCACCGACTCCGCCGGAGACGGTCTGCGCCTCGACGCGGTCAACCCCAACTACTCCCTCGTCAACCTGCGCCCGGAGGGCTTCACCCCGAAGGTCTCGGGCCTGGCGTTCCTCGGCGACAAGCTGGCCGTCCTCACCACCGGTTCGGTCAACTCGGGCGGCTGGGACACGTCGAAGCCCGGCGAGGTGTACCTCCTCGACGGCGTCCAGACGGCCGCCGGCCCCCAGGACGTGACCTACAAGAAGGTCGCCGACGGACTGCTCAACCCCATGGGCATCGATGTGATCGACGACAAGATCTACGTCTCGGAGCGCTACCAGCTCACCGAGCTCAGCGACCCCGACGGTGACGGCCTCTTCGACGCCAAGCGGAAGGTCGCCGAGTACCCCTCCGGCAACAACTTCCACGAGTTCGCGTTCGGCCTCATCCACGACGACGAGAACTTCTACGTGAACCTCTCGGTCGCCATCAACAACGGCGGGGCCACCACCAACCCGCAGCCGGCGAAGAACCGCGGCACGTCGGTCGCGATCAACCGCACCACGGGGGAGCTCACCTATATCGCCGGTGGACTGCGCACGCCCAACGGCGTCGCCTTCGGCCCCGAGAACGAGCTGTTCGCGATGGACAACCAGGGCGCATGGCTTCCGTCCAACAAGCTGGTGAACATCAAGCCGGGTCGCTTCTTCAACCACTTCACCACCGACATCGACGGCAAGCCGGGCCTGTTCGACGACCAGCCCGTCACCCAGCCCGTCGTCTGGATCCCGCAGAACGAGATCGGCAACTCCCCGAGCACGCCGATCATGCTCAAGGACGGTCCTTTCGCCGGCCAGATGATGTTCGGCGACGTGACCTACGGCGGTCTGCAGCGCGCCTTCCTCGAGAAGGTCGACGGTGAGTTCCAGGGTGCGGTGTTCCGTCACTCCGCCGGGTTCGAGGTCGGGGTCAACCGCGTCATCGAGGGCCCGGACAAGTCGCTCTACATCGGCGGCACCGGCGAGGGCGGCAACTGGGGTGAGGCGGGCAAGCTCACCTACGGCCTCCAGAAGCTGGTTCCGAACACGACCCCGAGCGCGTTCGACATGACCTCGATGAAGGTCGTCGAAGGCGGATTCCAGATCGAGTACACCGAGCCCATCTCGGACGAGACGGTCGCCAACATCTCGAAGGCCTACCAGGCCAAGCAGTGGCGCTACCTGCCCACCTCCACCTACGGCGGACCCAAGCTCGACGAGGAGGTGCTGAGCGTCTCCGGCGCCCAGGTCTCCGACGACAAGCGCACGGTCACGCTGCAGATCGAGGGACTGAAGCAGGACCGCGTGGTCTACATCCGTTCGCCGCGTCCGTTCGAGGCGGCCTCGGGCAACGACCTGTGGAGCACCGAGGCCTGGTACACGCTGAACTCGCTGCCGGGCTACGTCTCGCCGGCCGACCGCGGCTGGTACGAGGCCGAGGAGGCGACGCTCACCGGCGGCGCCAAGGTCGACTGGGAGCACAGCGGATACTCCGGTGCCGGTTTCGCCGGCGGCATGTGGAACGCGGGATCGGCCTTCACGTTCACCGTGGACTCCGAGACGGCGGGCAACTTCCCCGTGAACGTGCGGTACTCGAACGGGCCCAACCCCGCACCCGGGGCGAAGGACGTCGGTCTCTACGTCAACGGCACCAAGGTCGACAACTGGACGTTCCCGTCGACCGGTGACTGGAAGACCTGGAGCACGATCACCCGCAACCTCGACCTCGTCGCGGGGGCGAACAGCATCGCCCTCAAGTACGAGACGGGTAACAAGGGAAACATCAACGTCGACGTCCTGTCGATCGGCTCGGCCACCGACATCTGCGCCCCGGCACAGATCGAAGACGGCTACCGCGGCATGTTCGACGGTACGCTCGCGAGCCTCGACGACTGGCGCATGGCCGGACCCGGTGGGTTCGGACGCCAGGACGACTGCAGCATCCGTGGTGAAGGCGGCCTGGGTCTGCTGTGGAACCGCGCCGAGCAGCTGACCGACTACAGCCTGAAGCTGGACTGGAAGCTCGTCGCCGACCACAACGGTGGCGTGTTCGTCGGGTTCCCGAACCCGGGCAACGACCCGTGGGTCGCGGTGAACCAGGGGTACGAGATCCAGATCGACGCGACGGATGCGGCGGATCGCACCACGGGCGCGATCTACACCTTCCAGGGCGCGAACGCGGAGGCCGTCGAGGCGTCGCTGAACCCCGTCGGTTCGTGGAACGGCTACGAGATCGTCGTGAAGGGGAAGAACATCAAGATCTACCTCAACGGCACCCTCGTGAACGACTTCACGAGCACGGATCCGAACCGCCTTCTCGAGGACCGCTTCATCGGCGTCCAGAACCACGGCGGCGGTGAGGCGGTGTCGTACCGCAACATCCGCGTCAAGGATCTGACCGCTCCGGCGCCCCTGTCGGTGAGCGCGACCAGCGAGGTCCGCTGCATCGCCGGGAAGGGATCGCTGACGGTTCGTGCCACGAACTCCGATACGGTTCCTGTGGACGTCACGCTGACGTCCGCGTACGGCGAGAAGGTCGTCAAGGCGGTGAAGCCCGGCGCCACGGTGGCTCACACCTTCACCACCCGCCAGGCCTCCGTCCCGGCAGGATCGGCGACGGTCGCAGCGACAGGCGACAGCAGGACCGGCGAGGCGACGACCGCCTACGCCGCGAAGAGCTGCCGCTAGGCGCAGAGAACCTCGCCCTCCGGTGGCGGACCTCGTGTCCGCCACCGGAGGGTCTCCTTTTGCCCCGTCAGTCCGGGAGGACCCCATGCTCGCCACCCTCGGCCGCGCCACCGTTCGGCGCCGTTTCCTCTTCCTGGGCGTGTGGGGTCTCCTCATCGTCATCGGGGCGGTCTTCGCCGGTGACGTCTTCGATCGGATGACGTCGGTCGACGACGCACCCGCCGGCGCCGAGTCGCTGATCGCCCAGGAGCGCCTGGACCAGCTGGACCCCGAAGGAGAGCTCGTCACGGCCGTGATCGCGGGGGAGGACTTCTTCTCTCCCGCGCTGCGCGAGAGCGCGACGTCGGTGCTGACCGGCATCCGGGAGGTTCCGGGAGTGGTCGACGTCTCCGACGCCTACACCTCCGGTGGCGCGATCGGAGATGACGGTCGATCGTCGCTCGTGGTGGTCGAAATCGACCGCGCACTCGAGGGGGAGGCCGCCCTCGCGGTGGCTGCGGAGGTCTCCGAGCGTCTCCACACGATCGCCGCCCCCGAGGTGCTCGTCGGAGGGCAGCTGCTCGCCGAGCAGGCCTTCGTCGATCGCGCCCTCACCGACGCCGCGATCGGCGAGGGGATCGCCATCGTCGTCCTGCTCGTCGTCCTCGTCATCGTGCTGGGCGGCTTCCGCGTCGGCATCCTGCCCATCGTGGTCGCTCTGGCGTCCATCGTGGTGACGCTCCTGGTGCTCGGGGCCGTGGTCGCGGTCATGCCCGTCAACGAGTTCGCGGTCAACATCGTCACGATCCTGGGTCTGGGCCTGGCAGTGGATTACAGCCTGCTCGTGATCATGCGCTTCCGCGAGGAGCGGCAGAACGACCCCGATGCGCCGCTCGAGCTCCTGATGACCCGCACGGTGGCCTCCGCCGGCAGGGCCGTCCTCATCTCGGGTCTCGCCGTGTTCATCGCCCTCGTCGGCGTGCTCCTCCTGGGTGACCCCCTGCTGTCGGGTATGGCGCTGGGCGGCGCGATCGTGGTGGTGTTGTCCACCGCGGCGGGTCTCACGCTGCTTCCGCCGGCGCTCGCCGTGGTGCACCGGCACCTTCCGGCCCGGGGGGTCCGCACGTGGGCGCGGCCGTGGTCGCGCCCGGACGCGTCGGCGTCGCGGGGCTGGCTCGCACGCTCCGCCGGTCTCGCCCAGCGTCGGCCGGTCGCGGTCGTCATCGGCGCCGTTGTCGTCCTCCTCGCCATGGCCGCCCCCCTCTCCTCCCTCGCACTCGACAGCTCCGACATCCGCTCGTTGCCGCCGGCGGCCGAGGAGCGCCGCGCCTACGAGGCGACGACGACGGGCTTCGCCGGGTTCGGCGTCGAGCCGGTGACGGTCGTCGTCGACGGCGCGGTCGGCGACCCCGCCGTCGTCGCCGTCCTCGACCGCATCGCCGCGTCGCCCGATGTCGCCGACGCCGATCTCGTCGCCGACCTTCCGGGGGACGTCACCGCCGTCGATTTCACCCCGGTCGGCGACAGCGCGACGAGCGCGGCCGCGCAACGCCTGGTGCACGAGGCGCGGGCGGTCGACACCGACCTGACCGTGCAGGTGACCGGCCCCGCGGCGGCCCTCGTCGACACGCAGGAGCATCTGCTGCAGCGCATCCCGCTCGCCGTCGGCGTCGTCGCCGTGGCCAGCTTCGCGCTGCTGTTCGCCCTGACCCGGTCGGTCATCGTTCCGGTGAAGGCGCTGCTTCTCAGCATCCTCACCATGACGGCGACGCTGGGCGTGCTCGTCATGATCTTCCAGTGGGGCTGGGGGAGTGCGCTCCTCGGGTTCGAGCCGGTGGGCACCCTCGACGTGACCACGCCGCTGTTCATCGGGCTCCTCGCGTTCGGACTCACGATGGACTACGAGGTCTTCCTGCTCGCGCGCATCCGCGAGAGGTGGGTCGAGCGCGACCCCGCCGTCGATCCCCGCGAGGCGAACGCCGAGGCCGTGAGGTACGGGATCACGCAGACCGGCCCCGTGGTGACCACCGCCGCTCTGGCGATCTGCATCGTGTTCCTGGGCTTCGCGGTTGGCGAGCTCGTCGCGATGAAGGAGATCGGCATCGGGATGCTGGTGGCCGTGCTCTTGGACGTGACGCTCATCCGCGGGCTGCTGCTGCCGGCGGCCATGACGCTCCTCGGCCGCGGGAACTGGTGGCCGTCCGCCGGTGCCCGCAGGCATGATCCCGATGCGCGCGTCATCCGCGTACCGGAACCCGCCAAGATGTGACCCTCCCCCCTCCCACCCACGTCGAAAGCCCAGAACACCCGGAGCACGCGGGATGCGCGTCCGGGTGTTCTGGGCTCTCGGGGGCCGAGCGGATGCGGCGGGGCTCCGCTACCGCGTGAGGATGAGGGCGTCGCCCTGGCCGCCCCCGCCGCAGAGGGCGACGGCGGCGGTGCCCGAGCCGCGACGGACGAGCTCGTGCACGGCGTGCACCACGAGGCGGTTGCCCGATGCGCCGATCGGGTGACCGATCGCGATCCCGCCGCCGTGGATGTTCACGACGTCGTCGGAGAGACCGAGCTCGGCCTGAGAGCGCGCGACGACGGCGCCGAACGCCTCGTTGATCTCGACGACGTCGAGGTCGGCGGCGACGATGCCCTGCCTCGCCATCGCCGCCTCGATGGCACGCGCGGGCTGTTCGTGCAGGGAGTTGTCGGGACCGGCCACCTGCCCGTGGGCGCCGACGACGGCCAGGACCGGCCAGCCGTTCTCGGCCGCGTGCGAGCGGGTCGTCAGCACGACCGCCGACGCCCCGTCGGAGATCGGGGAGGAGTTGCCGGCGGTGAGCGACCCGCCGGCGGCGAAGGCGGGGCGCAGGCCCGCGAGCGTCTCGACGGTGGTCTCGGGGCGGATGCCCTCGTCGCGCGACACGACGACCGGGGCGCCCTTGCGCTGCGGCACCTCGACGACGGCGATCTCCGCGTCGAACACTCCGGCCTCCTGCGCCGCGGCCGCACGCTGGTGCGAGCGGGCGGCGACAGCATCCTGAGCCTCGCGGCTCACGGCGAACCGCTCGTTCGCGCGCTCGGTGGAGGCGCCCATGCTCTCGTTGTCGGTCGCGTCGGTGAGCCCGTCGTGCGCCATGTGGTCGAGAGCCTCGACCGACCCGTAGGCCCACCCCTCGCGCGAGCCCATCAGCAGGTGCGGCGCGCGGCTCATCGACTCCATGCCGGCCGCGACCACCACCTTCGCGTCTCCGGCGTCGATCATGCGTTTGGCGTCGATCACGGCGGTGAGCCCCGACAGGCACACCTTGTTGATCGTCGCGGCGTGGACGCCCCAGGGGATGCCGGCCCCCCGCGCCGCCTGGCGGGCAGGATTCTGCCCCGCTCCCGCCTGCAGTACCTGGCCGGCGAGTACGGCGTCGACCGCGTCGGCGGGCACGGAGCCGCGTTCGAGCGCCGCGCGTATCGCGATCGAGCCGAGCTCGGTGGCGGAGAGCGAAGACAGCTGCCCTTTCAGGCGCCCCTGCGGGGTGCGAGCGGCGGAAACGAGAACGACGTCGTCCGTGGTCATGCGTTCACCCTAAGCGCGTCGGCGACGATGAGGGCGGGCTCCGTCGCCGCCACGACCTCGTCGACCGAGAGAGCCCTCCGTCCCGCCCGCTGACGTCCCCGCCGCCGGGTGCGTAGGCTCTCCCTATGCACGGCGAATACAAGGTACCCGGCGGCAAGCTCGTCGTCGTCGACCTCGACAACGTCAACGGCCGCATCTCGGGGTTCCACCTCGCAGGCGACTTCTTCCTCGAGCCCGACTCCGCGCTCGACGACATCGACGCGGCGGTGAACGGCCTCGCCGTCGAGTCCGACGTACCGACGATCGCCGCCGCGATCCGCGCGGCGTTGCCCGAGGGCGCTCAGCTGCTCGGCTTCACGCCGGAGTCGGTCGCCACGGCCGTACGCCGCGCGCTCATCACCGCCCCGGGGTGGAAGGACTTCGAGTGGGAGGTGCTGCACGACAAGCCCGTCTCGCCGCGCATGAATCTCGCCCTCGATGAGGTGCTCACCACTCGCGTCGGCGACGGCCGACGCCGGCCCAGCCTGCGCCTGTGGGAGTGGGACGAGAGCGCCGTCGTCATCGGTTCGTTCCAGTCGTATCGCAACGAGGTCGACCCGGCGGCCGCCGCCCGCCATGGCTTCGACGTCGTGCGACGGATCTCGGGTGGCGGGGCGATGCTCATGGCCGCGAACTCGATCGTGACGTACTCGCTCTACGTGCCGGCCTCGCTCGTCGCCGGCATGACCTTCGCCGACTCCTACGCGTTCCTCGACGACTGGGTGCTGCAGGCGTTGCAGTCGCTCGGCATCGACGCGACCTACCAACCGCTCAACGACATCGCCGGGCCCCACGGCAAGATCGGCGGTGCCGCGCAGAAGCGACTCGCCAACGGTGGTGTCCTGCACCACGCGACCCTCAGCTACGACATGGACGGCCAGACGCTGACCGAGGTGCTGCGGATCGGCCGCGAGAAGCTCAGCGACAAGGGCACGGTCTCGGCCGCCAAGCGGGTCGATCCGCTGCGCAGCCAAACCGGCCTTCCGCGCGAGCAGATCATCGACCGCTTCATCTCGACCTTCTCCACCCTGTACGGAGCCGTTCCCGGCCGTATCAGCGACGAGGAGTACGCCGAGGCCGAGGCGCTCGTGGCATCGAAGTTCTCGAGCGACGCCTGGCTGCACCGGGTGCCGTGACCTCCGGCGCCGCCCTCCCCGGATCGGTGCAGATCTACTCGGGAGACAACCTCGCCGCCGCCGCGGCCCTGGCCGACGGTGCCTTCACGCTGGTCTACCTCGACCCGCCCTTCAACACCGGGCGCACGCGCGAGCGCGCGGTCGAGACCGCCCGCACGTGGGCGCCGGCACCCACCCCCGACGAGGCTGCGCCCGGTACGGCTGCGGCTGCGCCCGGTACGGCTGCGGCGTCGTCTGCAGTCACAACTCAGGATGAACCCGGGGCGGCAGCGGCAGAGACCGCGGAATCACGCGAGCCCGACGCCGAGGTCGCAGCATCCGTCCTGAGTACGGGCGAGGATGCCGCGCAGACCATCGTGTGGCGCGGGTTCCACGGGCGCGAGTACGAGCGGCTGCGCGGAGATCTGCGGGCCTACGACGACCGGTTCGACGACTACTGGGGGTTTCTCGAGCCGCGGCTGGTCGAGGCATGGCGGCTGCTCGCCGACGACGGCACCCTCTACCTCCACCTCGACTACCGCGAGGCGCACTACGCCAAGGTGCTGATGGATGCCCTGTTCGGGCGCGAACGGTTTCTGAACGAACTGATCTGGGCCTACGACTACGGGGCGAAGACCCGCCGCCGGTGGCCGACGAAGCACGACACGATCCTCGTCTACGTGAAGAACCCGCAGCGCTACCACTTCGACTCCGAATCGGTCGACCGCGAGCCCTACATGGCGCCGGGTCTCGTCACCGCCGAGAAGGTGGCGCGGGGCAAGCTCCCCACCGACGTGTGGTGGCACACGATCGTGCCGACGACCGGGCGCGAGAAGACCGGTTATCCGACGCAGAAGCCGGAGGGCATCCTCCGACGCATCGTGCAGGCGTCGAGCCGCGAGGGCGATCACGTGCTCGACCTCTTCGCCGGCAGCGGCACCACCGGGGCGGTCGCCGCGGCCCTCGGCCGGCACGCGGTGCTCGTCGACGACAATCCCGCCGCCGTCGCGGTCATGCGCGAGCGGATGCCGCACGCGACCGTGGTCGAGGTCGCCTCCGCCCCCGTAGCCTGAGTCCATGCGATTCGGACTCTTCATTCCCCAGGGCTGGCGCTTCGACCTCGTCGACATCGCCCCCGCCGACCACTGGCGCGTCATGGCCTCTCTCGCGCAGGACGCCGACGAGGGTCCGTGGGAGTCGCTGTGGGTGTACGACCACTTCCACACGACCCCCGTGCCGAGCGAGGAAGCCACGCACGAAGCGTGGACGCTCATGTCGGCGTTCGCCGCCTCGACCGACCGCATCCGCCTCGGTCAGATGTGCACGTGCATGGGCTACCGCAACCCGGCCTACCTGGCCAAGGTCGCCGCGACCGTCGACCTGATCTCGGGCGGGCGCGCCGAGATGGGCATCGGCGGCGGCTGGTACGAGCACGAGTGGCGGGCGTACGGTTACGGCTTCCCGCCGATCGCCGAGCGGCTCGGGCGTCTCCGCGAGGGCGTGGAGATCATGCACCAGGCGTGGACGACCGGTTCGGCGACCCTCGACGGCACCTACTACCAGGCGGACGGTGCGATCGTCCGGCCGCTCCCGCTGCAGGAGGGTGGCATCCCGCTCTGGATCGCCGGTGGCGGCGAGAAGGTCACGCTCAAGATCGCGGCCAAGTACGCCTCGTATACGAACTTCGGCAGCTCGATCGAGGAGTTCGCCCACAAGTCCGAGGTGTTGCGCGGTCACACCGACGCGCTCGGCCGCGACTTCGACGAGATCACCCGATCGACGAACTTCAACACGATCGTCGCTGCGACCGAGGCGGAAGCGTCCGATCGGCTCGACGCGGTCATCGCCCGCCTGACGCCCCACGTCGGAGCCGAGCGGGCCGCGCAGATGGAACGCGACTACCGCGAGTCGCCCGCGTTCGGCACCCCCGAGCAGATCGTCGAGCGTCTCTCCGAACGGGCCGCCGCGGGCCTCGGCTACGCCATCCACTACTTCCCCGAGGCGGCCTACGACCGCTCCGGTGTGGACCTCTTCGAGCGCGAGGTCGTGCCGGCGCTGCGCTGAGCGCGCCTCGCGTCGGGGCGCAGCATCCGCTCCACACGCAACTGCTCGAATCCACACCCCGCGGCTGCGCGGGCGTGTGGGTTCGAGCGGGAGAGTGGTGATCGGATGCGGCGGAGCCGCCCCGGCATCCGGGGTCAGCGGGGGTCGCGCCAGGAGTGCTGCGGGGCGTAGCCGAGGAGGCGACGTGCCTTGTCGATCGACAGCAGGGTGTCGTGGTCGCCGAACTCGCCGCGCAGCTCCACCCCGGGGAACACCTCGGCGATGAGCTCGGTGTTCGGGCGATCCATCACGGTGTCGGCTGCGGCGATGTTGAAGCGGTCGAATCCGGGCGGGGCGACCTCGAGCGCACGCTCGACCGCCTGGGCGCCGTCGCGGGCATCGATGTAGCCCCACAGGTTCCACTTGCGGGTCGTCGCATCGGCGTCGAACGACGGGAACTCGTCGTAGTCGTCGGGCACCATGACGTTGGAGAAGCGCAGCGCGGTGATCGACAGCTGCGGGTTCCAGCGCACGAGCTCGATCGCGAGCTGCTCCTCGAGGTGCTTCACGAGGGAGTACACCGATTCCGGGCGAGCCGGGTACTCCTCGTCGACGGGGATGTACGGCGGTGGCACGTCGAACGGCAGCCCCAGCACCGTCTCGCTCGAGGCGTACACGATCCGGTCGATGCCGAGCCGGACGGCCGCCCAGAACACGTTGAAGCTCGCGGTGATGTTGTTGTGGAACGTCGCGATGTCGGAGCGGATACCGGGTGCCGGGATCGCCCCGAGGTGCACGAGCGCATCGACCCCGTCGTGCTGGTCGCCCACGCCGGCGAGGGCATCGATCACCTGCCCGTAGTCGGTGAGGTCGACCTGGACGAACCCCGGTCCGCGGGTGCCGACCACGTCGAGGCCGATCACCTCGTGCCCGTGCTCCCGCAGTTCGCGGGCGACGACCGTGCCCAATTTTCCCGATGATCCCGTCAGTGCGATACGCATGGCTCCACAGTGGCACGCCGCCCCTCGGTGCGGGGCCCGCTTGCGCTCGACGCCGCGGACCGACCATGCGTCGACGAACGGATGCTGCGGCGCTCACGCCCGCCGGAGGCTGTCGCAGACGCGATCCCGCCGAACGCGGCGGCATCCTCGGAGCGTCGAGAGACCGGGTCAGGCGTCGCGCCGGGCGCCCTCCGAGGCGGCGACGGTGAACAGGTGCGGGGCGGTGTAGCCCGCGGCGGTGAAGGCGCGCTCGACCGCGGCCGCAGCATCCGCGATCTTCTCGCGCGGCAGAAGTGCGATCGCCGACCCACCGAACCCGCCGCCGGTCATCCGCGCGCCGAGGGCGCCGGCCTCGAGCGCCGTGTCGACGGCGAGGTCGAGCTCGGGCACCGAGATCTCGAAGTCGTCTCGCATCGACGCGTGCGACGCCGTCAGCAGCTCGCCGATCGCCGTCGGTCCGTCTGCGCGCAGGGTCGCCACCGTGTCGAGGACGCGCTGGTTCTCGGTCACGATGTGACGCACTCGGCGGAAGGTCTCGTCGTCGAGGATCTCGCGTGCGCGGTCGAGGTCGGCGACCGAGACGTCGCGCAGCCAGGTGACGCCGAGCGCGGCGGCGCCCGCTTCGCACGACGCGCGACGCTCGCGGTACCCGCCCGACGAGTGCGCGTGCTCGACGCGGGTGTCGACGACGAGGATCTCGAGCCCTGCCGCGTCGAACCCGAGGTCGACGGACTCGGCCTCGAGCGTGCGGCAGTCGAGGAAGGTCGCCGCATCCGGGCGGCCGAGCATCGACGCCATCTGGTCCATGATGCCGGTGGGAGCCCCGACCGCGTCGTTCTCGGCGATCCGCCCGACGCGGGCGAGCGCGACGAGGTCGAGGCCCGCGCCCCACACGTCGTTGAGGGCCGAGGCGACCGAGCTCTCGATGGCCGCCGACGACGACAGTCCGGCGCCGATGGGCACGTCGGACGCGATGGCGATGTCGACACCGCGCGCGATGCCCGCGGTCGACGCGGCGCGCAGCGCCCACGCGACGCCCAGCGGGTAGGCGGCCCACCCGAGTCCGCCGGCGTCGATCGCCGCGTCGAGCTCGGAGAGCGCGACCTCGACGGGTTCGTCGGCGAACGTGCTGGCGACCCGGATGACGTCGTCGTCGCGCACCGCGAGGGCCGCGGCCGTGCGGTGTCCGATCGCGAACGGCAGCACGAAGCCCTCGTTGTAGTCGGTGTGCTCACCGATGAGGTTGACGCGGCCCGGAGCCGACCACACCCCCTCGGGAGCGCGATCGGTGAGGGTGGCCAGCAGGGCGGATGCTGCGGAGAGCGACACGGTCATGCGGACACCTCGGGAACGGATGCGATGGCCGCGCGGATGCGCTCGGCCTGGGACTCGGGGGTGACGTCGGCGATCCACGCACCCATGGCCGATTCGCTGCCGGCGAGGAACTTGAGCTTGTCGGCCGCGCGCCGCGGCGACGTCAGCTGCAGGTGCAGGCGGATGCCGTCGCGACCGACACGCACGGGCGCCTGGTGCCAGGCGGCGATGTAGGGGGTCGGGGTGTCGTAGAGAGCGTCGATGCCGCGGAGCAGCCGCAGGTAGAGCGGGGCGAGTTCGTCGCGCTCGGCGTCGCTGGTCGCGGCGAGGTCGGGGATGTGGCGGTGGGGGAGCAGATGCACCTCGATCGGCCAGCGCGCGGCGAACGGCACGAACGCCGTCCAATGCTCGCCCCGCACGACCACGCGTTCGGACGCCTGCTCCGACTCGAGGATGCGGGCGAACAGGTCGCCGCCGACCTTCTCGACGGCCTCGAGCTGACGGCGCGTGCGCGGGGTGACGTAGGGGTAGGAGTAGATCTGGCCGTGCGGGTGCGCGAGGGTGACGCCGATCTGCTCGCCGCGGTTCTCGAACGGGAACACCTGCTCGATGCCCGGGAGCGCCGACAGCGCGGCGGTGCGGTCGGCCCACGCCTCGATGACGGTGCGGGCACGGACGACGCCCAGTGAGCCGAACGACCCTTCGTGGGCCGGGCTGAAGCACACGACCTCGCAGCGGCCGACCGAGGTGCGGCTGCGTCCGAGGCCGAGCTCGACGAGGTCGTCGTCGCCGGCCGGAGCATCGTCTCCGGCGGGGGCGTCGCCGGTGGCCTGCGCGAGCGCGGGGCCGAAGGAGGGCGACTTGTTCTCGAACACGGCGACGTCGTAGAGCGAGGGGATCTCCGACGGGTTGGTCGGCGTCTGCGGTGCCAGCGGGTCGAGGTTCGCCGGCGGAAGGAACGCACGGTTCTGCCGGGCGGAGGCGATCGAGATCCAGTCGCCGGTGAGCACGTCCTGCCGCATCGTCGCCGTCGCCGGCCTCGGGTCGAGGGTGCGCTCGTCGATCGCGCGATCGGGGCCCAGGGCAGTGCCCGGGTCGTCGAAGTAGATGAGCTCCCGACCGTCGGCGAGGCGGGTGGAGCGCTTCGCGACTCCCCCGCCGAGGGGGACCGCGTCGATGCGTTGCGTGTTCACGATAACACGCTAGCCTGCGCGCGTGATATCGTCAACATGACCAGGGAGGTCAGGATGCTGCGAGTGTCGATGGCGGATGTCGCCGAGCGCGCGGGGGTATCGGCGCAGACCGTCTCGCGGGTGGCGAACGACAGTCCGCGGGTCGATCCTGAGACCCGCGCCCGCGTCGAGCGCGCGATGAGCGATCTGGGCTACCGCATGCACCGCGCGGCTCGCGCGCTGCGCACGGGGCAGAGCCGCACGATCGGGCTCATCGTCTCGACGCTCGCGACCGTCGGCAATTCCCGGATGCTGCAGTCCATCGCCGAGGTCGCGGCCGCCGGCGACTACGCCCTCACGGTCGCCACCGCCCGTGGCGAGCGGGGCATGCTCGAGGCGTTCGCCCGGCTCCACGACGAGGGAGTGGGCGGTGCCATCGTGCTGAACGAAGCGACCCCCCTCACGCGCGAAGCCGCGGTGCCCGAGGGCATGCGACTCGTCGCCGTGGACTCTGCCCCCGACGACCGCTTCGCCCTCGTGCAGACCGACCACGCCGCGGGTGCGGCCGCGGCCACCCGGCACCTGCTCGATCTCGGGCACCCGACGGTGCACCATCTCGCGGGGCCCGCCGACTCCTTCGCCGCCGTCGAGCGCGAGCGCGGCTGGCGAGAGGTGCTCTCCTCGGCGGGGGTCACCCCGCCGCCGGTTGCCCGCGGCGACTGGACGTCGCGGTCGGGGCACGCCGCAGCATCCGGTCTTGTCGATTCCACGGCCGTGTTCGTGGCGAACGACCAGATGGCGCTGGGTGCCCTGCGCGCCTTCGCCGATGCCGGCCGGCGGGTGCCCGACGACGTCGCGGTGGTGGGCTTCGACGACATCGTGGATGCGGCGGAGTTCCGCCCGCCCCTCACGACCGTCCGTCAGGACTTCGACGAGCTCGGCGCGCGCGCCGTCGCGACCCTGATCGCACTGATCGAGGGCCGAGAGGCCGCGCCCCTGGTGTCGCTCCCGCCCGCCCTCGTGGTGCGGTCGAGCTCAGCGGTCTGACCGCGCGCTCGCCGGTGAGGTGCCACAACCCGGGGTCACGCCCGGCTCTGACGCCCCAGACTGCGGCAACTCGGCGGATCCCTAGGCTGGGCGGATGAGCGCGCAGGCCCCCGACCCGCGGTCGTGTCCGACCTGCGGCGATCCGCTGACGTTCGAGATCCTCGACGATGAGCGGTTCCTCGTGGCGTGGTCGTGCGTGACCTGCGGTCTGATCCGCACCACCGAGCCGGCCTAGCGCCGCTCCCGCACACACGGGAGGCGATGTGCGGTACGGAGGATGCTGTGAGCCAGAGCTCCCTCCGGTGTGCACATCTCCTCCGCAGTGCACGGGAATCGGGCGACGTCGGGGGGTTCAGTTCGAGACGCGCCCGAACAGCCGCGCGAAAACGCCACCCGAGGTCTCGGACTTCGGGTGGCCCGGGCAGCGATCGGCCCGCGGCACTCCGCGCATCACTTCGTCGACGTGCTGGCCGCAGCCGGCCCAACTCGTCTTGCCGCACGTTCGGCACGTCACTTGACGGCACATCGCAACCCCTTTCATCGCAGACGCGGTGTCTGCAGCGAGCAATATACCCCCGGGGGTATCATGGGACCTATGAGAACGATCATTGTCGGCGGGGTCGCCGGGGGAATGTCGGCCGCCACGCGCCTGCGCAGGCTCGACGAGGACCGGGAGATCGTCGTCTTCGAGCGAGGGTCCCACGTGTCGTTCGCGAACTGCGGTCTTCCGTACTACGTGGGCGGGGCGATCGCCGAGCGTTCCTCCCTCCTGCTCCAGACGCCCGAGGCGCTCACCGCGAGGTTTCGGATCACCGTCGCGGTGCGGCACGAGGTCGTGGCGATCGATCCGGTCGCGCACACCGTCGATGTCGTCGACCTCGACTCGGGCGTATCTCGCACGGAGCACTACGACGATCTCGTGCTGGCCATGGGTGCCTCCGCCGAGCCGCGCCACGGTGCGGTGCCGAACACGACGTTGCGGAGCCTTGACGACGTCGATCGGATCATGAGCGTGCTCGCCGACGTCGACGAGCCTCGAGCGGTCGTGGTGGGGGCCGGGTTCATCGGTCTGGAGGCCGTGGAGAACCTGCTGGCCCGAGGGGCTCACGTGACGCTCGTCCAGCGCGGGCCGCAGGTGCTCTCGCCCTTGGATCCTGAGATGGCTGCCCCCGTGCGCCGGGTGCTCGAACACGCCGGAGTCGACGTGCGGTGCGGTACGACGGTCGTCGGAAGCGGCCCCGGGGTCGTCCGGCTGAGCGACGGGACCGAGGTTTCCGCCGATCTGGTCGTCCAGGCGAGCGGCGTCGCCCCGGAGAGCGGGCTCGCCCGGGCTGCCGGCCTCGCCATCGGCCCGACCGGCGGAATCGCCGTCGACCGCCGCCAGCGCACGAGCGTCGCCTCGGTCTGGGCCGTCGGCGACGGAGTGGAGAAGATCGACCGCATCGACGCCGAGCCCACGCTGGTGACCATGGCGGGGCTCGCGAACCGCCACGGTCGCGCGGCGGCCGACGACATCGCCGGGCACGACGCGGGGGAGGCCGCGCCGGCATCGGGCACCTCCATCGTGGGCGTGCTCGGCGTGACCATCGGTCTCATCGGGTGGAGCGAGAGGCGGCTCGCGGCGGCCGGCCGCGCGCACCGGGTGATCCACACGCATCCGTTCTCGCACGCGACGTACTACCCGGGTGCGGAGCAGATGGCGATGAAGCTGCTCGTCGACCCGAACGATGACCGCATCCTCGGCGCGCAGATCGTCGGAGGTGACGGGGTCGACAAGCGCCTCGACGTGATCGCGGTGGCCATGGCGGCCGGTCTCACCGCCTCGTCGCTCTCGAATCTCGAGCTCGCCTACGCCCCGCAATACGGATCCGCGAAAGACCCGATCAACCTGCTGGGCAACGTCGCGGAGAACATCGCGCGGGGGATCGACCGATCGATCCAATGGCACGAGCTCAGCGACTACCGGGCGGCGGGGGCGGTCGTCGTCGACGTGAGGTCGGCCGCCGAGCACGCCGCCGGATCGATTCCCGGCGCGGTGCTCATGCCTCTCGACGAGCTGCGGGCGCGACACCGGGAGCTTCCGAACGCGCCGCTGGTCGTGCACTGCCAGGTCGGGCAGCGCGGCCACACCGCCGTGCGGCTCCTCACCCAGCTCGGCCATGACGTCCGCAACCTCGACGGCGGCTGGCTCACCTGGAGCGCCGGAACATCGGCATCGCAGAATCCTTCCGCGCAAGCCCCCCACGCATGACCGCCCGACCTCGAGAAAGAAGCAGACGTATGCCCCGCCTCACCCCTCGCACGCTCCTTCGATCATCGCCGACACCGGCCAGAGGGGGTCGCGAATGAGCTCCTCCGGTCAGCTTCGAGACCCCGCCGCGACCCGCAAGATCGCGAACCGGCTGAAGCGCGCCCAGGGTCAGCTGGCGGGTCTCATCTCCGCCGTCGAGAGCGGCGGCGACTGCCGCGATGTCGTCACGCAGCTCGCCGCCGTCTCGAGCGCCCTCGACAGGGCGGGCTTCGCAATCATCTCGACGGCCATGCGCGAATGCCTGGACGACGAGGCGACCGCGGGCGAGGCGTCGGAGGGACGGGCGAGCGAGACGGGCGGCGGGCTCACCGTGGCCGAGCTCGAAAAGCTGTTCCTCACCCTCGCCTGAGCGGGCGCGGCGCCAGGATGGTGGCATGGCCCGCATCGTGATGGCACCCGACAGCTTCAAGGGCACCGTCACGGCACCGGATGCGGCGGCCGCGCTCGCCGCGGGCTGGCGCGCGGTGCGCCCCCGCAACGAGATCGTGCTCTCGCCGATGGCCGACGGTGGGGAGGGCACGCTCGATGCCGTGGCGGCGGCCGTTCGGGGGGCCGTGCGCGTGCCCGTCACCGTGCCCGGTCCGGCAGGTGAACCCGTCGGCGCGGTATGGCTCCGCCTCCCCGCCACAGCCGATGCGCCGGCGGGGATCGGGGTGGTCGAGCTCGCGCAGACGTCGGGCATCGAGCTGCTGCACGGGGCGCTTCGCCCGTGGACGGCGTCCACCCTCGGGTTCGGCCGCGCCGTGGCCGCCGCTCTCGCCGCGGGGGTCTCGCAGCTCGTGCTCGCGATCGGCTCGAGCGCCTCGACCGACGGCGGGGTCGGCCTCCTCCGCGCGCTCGGGGCGAGGTTCACCGATGCGGCGGGCGACCCGATCCCCGCGGGGGCCGAGGGGCTGCAGCGTCTCGCGGCCGTCGACCTCGCCGCACTCGCGCCGCTCCCGCCCGGGGGAGTGCGCGTGCTCACCGACGTCGAGAACCCGCTGCTGGGCGCACGGGGTGCGGCCCGGGTGTTCGGTCCGCAGAAGGGGATGGATGCTGCGGGCGTCGCCCGCGCCGACGCGGGCCTGGCACGCCTGGCGTCGTTCGCGCCCGCGGTCGACGCGGCCGCTCCGGGCGCCGGGGCCGCGGGCGGTACGGGCTGGGCGCTTCTCGCCTGGGGTGGCGACCTGGTCGCGGGCGCGCCGGAGATCGCCGCGTTGACGGGACTGGTCGAGTCCGCCGCATCCGCCGACGTCGTCGTCACGGGCGAGGGCGCGTACGACCGGCAGTCGGCCGCGGGCAAGGTGCCGGCGTTCGTCGCGGCGCTGGCTCCCGGCCGCACGGCGCTCGTCTGCGGTCGCCTCTCCGCCGACGCCGACGTGTCGGCCTTCACGGCGACCGTGTCGCTGGCCGAGCTCGCGGGGTCGGCCGCGGCGGCAGTGCTCGATCCCGTCGTGTCAATCCGCGCCGCGGGGGCCCGGCTCGCGGATACGCTCGAACTCCATCCCCGAGGAGTCACATGACCACCGTTCGCGCGTACGCCGCCGCATCCGCCACCTCCCCCCTCGAGCCCACGACGATCGACCGCCGCGAGGTCGGCCCGCGCGACGTGCTCATCGACATCGCCTACGCGGGCATCTGCCACTCCGACATCCACACGATCCGCGGCGAGTGGGGCGAGGTCGCCTACCCGCTCACGGTCGGGCACGAGATCGTCGGCACCGTCGCCGAGGTCGGCTCCGACGTCACCCGCCACGCCGTCGGCGACCGCGTGGGCGTCGGATGCATGGTCAACTCCTGCCGCGAGTGCGAGAACTGCCTCGCCGGCGAGGAGCAGTACTGCCTGAAGGGCAATGTCGGAACCTACGCCAACGTCGACCGCGACGGCTCGATCACCCAGGGCGGCTACGCGCAGAAGGTGGTCGTCGACGAGGACTTCGTTCTGCGTGTGCCCGAGGCGATCCCGTACGAGAAGGCGGCGCCCCTGCTCTGCGCCGGCATCACGACGTATTCGCCGCTGCACCACTGGAACGCCGGACCCGGCAAGAAGGTCGCCGTCGTGGGCCTCGGCGGGCTCGGGCACATGGCGGTCAAGATCGCGCACGCGATGGGCGCCGAGGTGACCGTGCTGTCGCAGAGCCTGCGCAAGAAGGACGACGGCCTCGCCATGGGCGCCGACCACTATTACGCCACGAGCGACCCCGAGACGTTCGAGACGCTCAAGAACAGCCTCGACCTCATCGTCAACACCGTGAGCGCACCGCTCGACCTGAAGCAGTACCTCGGTCTGCTCTCGCTCGACGGCACGATGGTCAACGTCGGCGCGCCGCCCGAGCCGCTGCCGATCCAGGTGTTCACGCTGTTCTCGAACCGCCGCTCGTTCGCCGGCTCCAGCATCGGAGGCATCCGTGAGACGCAGGAGATGCTCGACTTCTGCGCCGAGCACGGCATCGCGCCCGAGGTCGAGCTCATCGACGCCGCGCAGATCAACGAGGCCTACGAGCGCGTGCTCGCCAGCGACGTGCGGTACCGCTTCGTGATCGACGCCGCCACCATCTGACCCGCCGCCGCTGCGTGCGCGGCGACGAACGACGACACCCCGGTCTCGATGAGGCCGGGGTGTCGTCGTGAGCGGATGCTGCGGGTCAGGACCCGCCGAGGGCCTCGGCGACGACCGCGCGCGCCTGCTCCTGCACCTCGCGGAGGTGGCCTTCGCCGCGGAGCGATTCCGCGTAGAGCTTGTAGACGTCTTCGGTGCCGGAGGGGCGCGCGGCGAACCACGCGTCTTCGGTCTGCACCTTCAGGCCGCCGATCGCCGCGCCGTTGCCCGGAGCGTGCGAGAGCTTGGCCGTGATGGGCTCGCCGGCGAGCTCGGTCGCGGTGACCGCGTCGGGCGAGAGCTTCGCGAGAGCCGCCTTCTGCGCGGGGGAGGCGGGCGCATCGACCCGCTGGTACGCCGACGAGCCGTAGGTGTCTTCGAGCTCCGCGTAGCGCTGCGACGGCGTCTTGCCGGTCACCGCGAGGATCTCGGCGGCGAGCAGGGCGAGCAGGATGCCGTCCTTGTCTGTGGTCCAGACCGTTCCGTCGGTGCGCAGGAACGACGCCCCGGCCGATTCTTCGCCGCCGAACGCGACCGAACCGTCGAGGAGGCCCGGCACGAACCACTTGAAGCCCACCGGCACCTCGAGGAGGGTGCGGCCGAGCGACGCGGCGACCTTGTCGATGATCATCGACGACACGAGCGTCTTTCCGACCGCGGCATCCGCAGGCCAGCCCGGCCGGTGCGCGAAGAGGTAGTCGATCGCGACGGCGAGGTAGTGGTTCGGGTTCATCAGGCCCGCGTCGGGGGTGACGATGCCGTGGCGGTCGGCGTCGGCGTCGTTGCCGGTGAGGATGTCGTACTCCTCGCGGCGGGCGACGAGTGCGGCCATCGCGGACGGAGACGAGGGATCCATGCGGATCTTCTCGTCCCAGTCGAGCGTCATGAAGCGCCACGTCGGGTCGACATCGGGGTTCACGACCGTGAGGTCGAGGCCGTAGTGCTCGCCGATGAGCTGCCAGTACTCCACCGATGCGCCGCCGAGCGGGTCGGCGCCGATACGCACGCCGGCGCGCTTGATCGCCTCGATGTCGATGATCCCCTCGAGGTCGCGCACGTACGCTTCGCGGAAGTCGTACTCGCCGAGCGCCTCGCCGTCGATGTCGGCGTAACGCGTGCGCTGCACGCCGTCGAGGTCGGCGGCGATGAGCTCGTTCGCGCGGTCGGCGATCCAGCTCGTCGCGTCGGTGTCGGCGGGGCCGCCGTGGGGCGGGTTGTACTTGAAGCCGCCGTCACGGGGAGGGTTGTGGCTGGGGGTGACGACGATGCCGTCGCCGCGGGTCGGGTCATCGAGCGCCTTGCCGCGGTTGTGGTTGAGGATCGCCAGGCTCAGCGCCGGGGTGGGCACCCACGAGTCGCGTGCGTCGATGCGCACGTCGACGCCGTTCGCGACGAGCACCTCGATCGCGCTGCGCTCGGCGGGCAGCGACAGCCCGTGCGTGTCGCGGCCGAGGAACAGGGGCCCGCGGATCCCCTGCGCCGCACGGTAGTCGACGATCGCCTGGGTGGTGGCGAGGATGTGGTTCTCGGTGAAGCTCGTCGACAACGACGAGCCGCGGTGGCCGCTCGTGCCGAAGGCGACGCGCTGCTCCGGGATCGTCACATCGGGCTTGCGGTCGTAATAGGCCGAGATCAGTTCATCGATGTCGATGAGATCGGATGCTTCGGCGGGGCGTCCTGCGCGACTGCTCATTCCCCCAGTCTGCCCGGTGAGAGCCCGTTGCGGGACGCCTTTGACACGAACTGCTGGTTTCGCACCCCTGCCGACCCTCGGGTTAGGCCATACTCAGTCAGATGGGGCAAGGGGCGGGGCCGGCGCGCATCGCGATCGTCGACGATCATGAACTGGTGGGGCTTGCCGTTCGCAGCCTGGTCGAAGGGGCCGAGGGGCTCGTCTTCGCCCGGCACGAGCGATCGGTCGCCGACATGGTCGCTCAGGCGCGCGACGCGGATCTGGTGCTGCTCGATCTCAGCCTGAGAGACGACACGACGCCCGACCGCAATGTCGACACGCTGCGGGCCTGGGGCGCGCACGTTCTTGTTCTCACGTCGGCGGAGAACCCCTTCCTCATCCGCGAGGCCTCGCGCACCGAGGCGCTCGGGATCGCGCGAAAGTCGACTCCGGGTGACGAACTGGTGGCCGTCATGACCGCGGCCGCGGCCGGCGAGCATGTGCCGAGCACGGAGTGGGCGTCGGCGCTCGACACCGACCCGACCCTCCACGCGGCGCCGCTGACTCTTCGCGAGCGCGAGGTGCTGTCGCTCTACGCCTCCGGGATGGGTGCGCGAGAGGTCGCCGCGGCGCTCTTCGTGAGCGAGAACACCGTCAACGATCATCTGCGCCGCATCCGGTCGGTCTATCGCCTGATCGGGCGCCCGGCCACGACGAAGGTCGATCTCTACCGACGCGGTATCGAGGACGGCTTCGTGCCTGTCCCGAGTCGCGGCTGACCTCTCGATGAACGTCGGCCGCGCGGAGCTGGCCACTCTGCGCCTGCTGATGGTCGCCGTCGGCATCTCGGCGGTCGTGTCGATGCTCGTGGGCACCCTGGTCGCCGACCCGTCGGGGCGGGCGGGGGTGCCGTTCTGGCATCTGATGCTGAGCGGCGCGGCGTACGCCGTGCTGACCCTCGTCGCGGCTGCGGCGCCGTGGTCGTCGGCGCGGGTGGTGCGGGTGGGAGCCGGTATCGGTGTGGCGGCTTACGCGGTCGGCATGTTCTCCTTCGCGCCGGCGACGGGTCTGGTCAGCGGCGGGGGGACCGTGCCATGGTCGATGACGAGCATCGGCGTCGTCGCTCTGGCGACTGTCGTGGCGGGAGGCGAGCGCCTCGGGTGGGTGGTCATCGCCTCGTGGTCGGTCATGATCGCGGTGTACCGGGTGGTGCTGGGCGGGTACTCGCTCAACGGCTTCGTGAACGACGCGCAGGCGATGCTCTCGGCGGGTCTGCTCTGCGTGGTCGGTGCGAGCGTCCTGCGCGCCGCGGTGGAGCTGGACGCGGCGACCGACCGCGCCGAGGCCGCCATCCGCCGCGAGGCGACGGAGCGGGGTCGCCTGGCTGCCCGTGCGCGTGGCGCCGCTTTCGTTCACGATGAGGTGCTGGCCGCTCTCCGCGGCGCGGCGGACGCACTCCCCTTGACGGCGGATGCCGTTCGCCGTCAGGCGCTGCGGGCGACGGGGATCGTCGATCACCGCGACGGGGAGACGGACTGGCTCGCGGATCTTCGTGGGGCGGCCCTCCGCGCCGACGCGCGGGTCGATGTGTCTGCGACCGCCGATGCGGTCACCGCGGAGGACGACGTGGCGCGCGCCCTGGTGACGGCCTCGCGACAAGCGCTCGACAACAGCATCCGACATGCCGACGGGAGCCGTCGCCGCGTGAGTGTCTCGCTCGACGCGGACGGCGCGCGCGTCGAGATCAGCGACGACGGGTCGGGGTTCGACCCCTCGGCGGTCGCCGCCGACCGGTTGGGCATCGCGCTGAGCATCATCGGCGTCATGCGGGCGGTTCCCGGCGGCGATGCGGTGGTGCTGTCGACGCCCGGCGACGGCACGACGGTGCAGCTCACCTGGCGACCGCCTCTCCCCGCCCCCGACCCGAGCGACCGCACCCGGGGCGCGCTCCGGCTGCGGATGACGGCGGCCGCGGGGCTGTTCCTCGTCGCCCAGTCGTTCATCGCGATAGCCGCGGCGCTCGGGAGCAGCTGGCCGCTGCCGACTCTCTTCACCCTCGCCGGGGTGCTCGCCGCCGCCGAGGTGGTCCGTCGCGCCCCGCGCTCGGTGTTGTCCGTCGTTCGGGCCTCGGTCACGGCCGCCCTCCTGTGGGTGGTGGTGGCCGTCGCCCTCGTCGCGACCCCGGCCCCCATCACCTATGGCACGGGGTGGTTCCTGCCCGCGGCGGGATTCGTGCTCGTCTTCGTCGCGCTGCGCGGCAGGCCCATGATCGCCCTGGGCGGCGCCGCGGCGATGCTGCTGGTCCTCGCCGCCGACGCCTCCGTGCGCGGGGGAGCGCCGGTGCAACTGGTCAGCGCCGGTGTGCGCACGGCCGTCGTCGTCGGTCTCGGGGCCACCGCGGCGTTCGCGCTCGCGCGCCTCCGGCGTTCCACGATCGCGGTGGCCGACAAGGTGTTGCAGGTCGCACGGCGCGGAGCGTGGGACGCCGCCGTGCAGCGCGAACTCGACATCCACGCCCACGAGGTCGACCGCTATGCGCGCCCCCTTCTCGAGCGTGTTGCGAGAGGGGAGCAGCTCGCCGACGCCGACCGGGCGCTGGCGCGGGCGGTCGAGGGCAGATTGCGCGATGGTTACCGTGCCGGGCGTCTGCTGAGCGAGGCCGTGATCGACGCAGCCATGGCCGCTCGCATCCGCGGGGTCGACGTGGTGCTCCTCGACGACGCGGGCGATGCGACCCCCGCCGACGCCGACCTCCCGTCCATCACCGACTGGATGTCCGGGGAGCTCGCGCGCGCCGAGCGCAAGTTCGTCGGACGCCTCCTGCCGGCGGACCGCCCGCATCGCGCGCAGGCGCTCGTGGATGGGCGTTCGTCGACGTTCGGAGGGTGATCAGGGCTCGGTGAGCACCTTCCACGGCGAGTAGTCGCGGTCGAGCACCGAGCGGTCCGGTCGTTTCCCCTGCGACCACCACCGGGCCTCGTATCCCGTCCCCTCCCACATGACCCGATCGCCCTGGTCGTACAGGGTCGCCGGATCCCAGCCGGGGTAGGTGCCCTCGGGGAGGGTCGGCAGGGTGAACGGGTGGTCGGTCGCGAGGACCGGTCCGAGGTACGTCCACGCGGAGGCTGCGGCATCCAGGCTCGGGTCGTCGGGCGCTGCGCCGTCCTCGTTCCACCATTTCGAGATATAGACCGACCCGTTCCAGACCACCGTCACTCCGGCGGAGTAATACGTCGTCGACGTCCAGATCGGGTAGGGGCTGGTCTCGGGATCGTCGGGGACCCCGGGAGTGCGGGGTGCGGCGGTGGCTGTCGGGGGGGAGACGTATCCCTCGGCGAGGAGATCGGCGAACCGCTCTCCGACCTGCTCCACGCCGCTGCACTCGTTCGACACGACACCCGTGTAGACGTAGTTCGAGCCGCACGTGCGATCCCGGTTGATCGACCACATCGATAGCCGAGCCATGCCACGCTCCGTGGCGAAGGCGTTCAGTGCGCGGGCGTCGTCGGTCGAGAACACCTCTCCGGGGACGTCGTTGCGCCCGATCATCGGCGTCGCTCCGAGCATGCTCCACACGCCGCCCGGCGGCAGTGCGAGGTCGCGCGCGGTCCAGGTCTCTCGCAGCTGCGCGGCGGTCGCGTCGAGAGCACCCGTGCTGAGATCGATGAGCGAGGCGGTTCCCCCGCTGCCGTAGTTCATGGTCATCGCGTTGACGCCCGCGATCTCCACACCCGCATCGAGCATGTCCTCCACCAGGGCGAGCCCTTCGGAGGTGAGCCCGTCGGGCGCCACGGGGAGCGTCAGCCAGACCGTCAGCACTCGATCATCGGCCGCGCGCTCCTGCTGCAGCGCGGCGATCGCCTCGGCCCGCCGCGTCGAGGCCGCCGTGTCGGAGAGGGTGTCTCCTTCGATGTCGAGGTCGATCGTGTCGACCCCGTACCGATCGACGACGTCGCGGTAGGCGCCGACGAGATCGTCGGTGTCGGTGCACGCGACGGCGAGCTCGGTGTTGACGGCGCCGCCGAACGAGACCGCCACCGGCCGCCCCTCGCCGACCAGGCGGGCGACACGACGGTCGAGTTCGAATCGACCGGCTGCGTCGTCGAGTCCGTAAGCCTTCCCCCACGTCGGCGTGCAGTCGTGCTCGTCGGCCGCGACGACGAACGCGAGCACGACGCCACCCGCGCTGTCGGCGAGGTTGCTGCGGGCGAGCTTCTCACCGTCCTCGAGGGTGACGTCGTAGTACCCGGCGAACCATCGGTGGTCGTTCGCTGCCGCCACGTCGGTCGGCAGGAACGGCGTGATCGCGGCGCCGACGGCCACCGCTCCGGCGGCGAGCGCGGCCGCGACCGTCGACACCGCCCGGATCGGCGAGAGGCGACGGCCGGCGAACCGCGTTCCGGAGCGAGCGCTGTGCGGGCTCATCGGAGTGCCCCGGTCGGCTCGAGCACGCCGTCTTCGAGCACGCGACGCCAGGGCTGTGCGGCGTGCTCGCCTCGAGGCTCACGGGTCGCCGCGGGAGCGTCCACCCAGATCCATTCCAACCACCCGTTCCAGATGTCGGAGATCGCGTTCCGGACGCCGATCAGCCGCACCACGGCCCCGGCGATGCACAGCGCCGTGAAGGCGGCGAACGCCGCGGCCGGCCAGGCGCCCTCGGATGCTGCGCGGAGGCCGATGAGCGCGGCGCCGACGGCGATGGCCAACGGTGCGACGACGTAGAGGGCACCCGCGGGAGTGCGGGTGTGCACCTTCGGGGTGCGGGCGAAGGCCGACGTCCCGCCGGAGAGCGCCTGCGCGATGGAGGCCATCGTGCCGGCGAGGTTGACGGCGACGAGCAGGAGGTTCAGCCCGTAGATCCCGAGCACGTCGATCCGCCGGTACCCGAGGTAGCGCAGGTCGCGGGCCATCTCGATGAAGTAGGGCAATGCGATCAGGAGCAGGACGATGCTGACCAGCTCGCCGTCGAGCGGGAAGACGGTCATGAGCACCAGCAACCCCACCGTCACCCAGGCGATGGAGCCGAGGTAGTTGGCGCGCAGCATCCGCTCCACCAGTGTGAGGGGATGGCCGGTTCCGCGACGTCGGACGGTGAGGGCGTGGAGGCGGGGCAGCACCAGAAGCCCGCCGTTCGCCCATCGGCGGCGCTGGATGACGAGCGAGCCGAAATCGGAAGGGGTGGTGCTGTAACTCAGCCGCTCGGGGTAGTTCCACAGGCTCCAGCCGTGATCGACGATGTCGATGCTCGACTCGGTGTCTTCGATGACGGTCACGCCCTGGATGAACCGGACGACCTCGACGCCGTCCTCCACCGTGGTGCGTCGGAGGTCTTCGAGGGCGGCGCGGCGGATGATCGCGTTGGCCCCGACCCAGAAGGTCGCGGAGAAGGCGGTGAGCCCCTGGTGCACGACGTGCTGCAGGTCGGTCGTCGCTCCGGCCAGGCGTTCGATCCGCGTCTGGGTGCCCCGGTAGGCCGAGTAGGGAGTCTGGATGACGGCCACCCGCTCGGAGCCGGGCTGGTGGAGCTGGTGGGCCAGCCGTAGCGCGTACTCGGGCAGCAGCTGGGAGTCGGCGTCGAGGGTGAGCACGAGATCGCACTCCGGAACCTCGACGATCTCGTACCGTTCCTCGGGGGAGCGGAGCGATTCGGTCGCGGTGGCGCCGGCGACACGCAGCCGGTGGCGCCCGCCGATCAGACCGAGGTAGGCGTTGAGGTTCATCGCCTTCGTGGCCTCGTGCGACAACGACGCGTACCGCTTGCGTTCGAAGACGTCGGTCTCCACGGAGAAGATCGACGACACCCGGCGCAGCAGCTGCAGGGCGCGTCCCTGATCGAGCGCGTAGCTCGCGTCTTCGCCGGCCTCGCGCAGCGCCGACGCCGATGCGTCGAGGTCGTCGGCCAGGGAGCGCAGCACGCGCTCGACGAAGAACAGCTCGACGTTGGTCCCGGTCGGTTCGGAGTCGGCCATCCGTCGCAACCAGGCGGTCGCCTGGTCGTAGACGTCGGCCACCCGTGCGACGTCGACGACGGCAGCGGGGTGCCGGACGATGTCGTCGATCACCGCCCGAGCTTCGCTGCGGACGGGCTGCAGGGCCTCGGTGATCTCGACGGCGACCGCTCGGGTCGCATCGAGACGCGCGGCGACGGTCGGATCGGAGGGCGCCGGAGGATCGTCGAGCAGCAGCACCACGCGCAGGTGGGGCACCTCCTGCAGGGCCGCCGACCAGAGGCTCATGCGCACAACGGCCGGATCCTCGGCGTAGGAGGGCACGAGCGCGAGCACGCGCACCGGGTTCTCGGCGAAGAACGTGTCGATGTCGGCCCGACGTGCGCGGCGGTGGCGCTCGAAACGCGGCAGCGCGCCGGCGCGGGCGAGGAGGTACATGCACGCCGAGAAGGTGAGGGCGGTCACCGAGACCAGGAACACGATCGTGCCGAGGAGATGCCACACCGAGGTCAGCGCCTCGCCGCGCGCGAGCGTGACGGCGACGGTGGTCATATACAGCGCCCACAGTCCCGCGCACAGGGCCACCGCGAATCGGGCGCGCACGATCACGGCCCGGCCCGGGCGTGCGTGCATCGCCGGCTGCGTGCGGGCGGTGTTCGTGCGTTCGCGTCGGCGGTGGCGCGTGGATGCGGTGCGCGAGCGGCCGGGTGCTGATCGGGTCATGGCGGCGGGACCTTTCGTCCGCGCGGTACGAGAACGCTTCAGCGCGGATCTGTCGGACGGCTGGCCCTCGGGGAGGAGGCCGCACACATTGTCGACCCGCACCCCCGGGCACGAGACCCCCTCGGGCCACTGTTTCGGGGGGTTGTGGCCGGATGCGGAAAACCACCATTTTCGGTGGTCGGCGTCCACGGACGCGGCCCACGGGCTTGCGTAGCGTGTATCGAGTCGCACCGATGCTCGAGCCCTGGGGGCGCGACCACCTTCCCGCAGCAACCTGCTGTGCGCCCTCGGGACTCGGACGCCGGATGCGACGCATACTCCCACGGCGCGGACGACCTCGCGCCGAGGATCGGACGAAGCAGCACCCCGGTGCCGCAGGCGCAGCCGTCGGCACCACGGATACGTCATCGCGGACCCGCGCCGAGATGCTGCTTCTCCCGGAGCTCAGGGGGGCCTCCGGTGGGCGGGTGGGGTGGTCGGTGGGGGCTAGGCTGATCGCCGTGATGCCCGAGACCGCCCCCACCCGCCGCACATACAGCTACCTCGGGCCGGCGGGAACCTTCACGGAGGCCGCGCTCGCACAGGTGCCCGAGGCCCGCGATCAGCACTGGCGCGCAGTGAGGAACGTCGGTGAGGCGCTCGCCGACGTCGTCGAGGGGCGATCGGATGCCGCGATGATCGCGATCGAGAACTCCGTCGACGGCGGGGTCTCGACCGCACAGGACGCGCTGGCCACGATGCCCGGTCTTCGGATCGTCGGCGAGTATCTGGTGCCGGTCAACTTCGTGCTCGTCGGGCGACCCGGCACCCGGCTCGAGGATGTGTCGCTCGTGGCGGGCCATCCGGTGGCCTACGCCCAGTGCCTCGGCTGGCTGACCGACGCCCTGCCCGCGCACGCGCACATCCCCGCGGCCAGCAACGTCGCCAGCGCCCTCGGGATCCTCGACGGCACGAGCGACGCCGACGCCGCGATCGCGGCCCCCGGCATCGTGGCCCATCACGATCTCGCCGTGCTCGCCGAGAGCATCGGCGACAACCCCAATGCCGTGACCCGGTTCGTGCTCGTCAGCCGCACGGTCGCGCCGGCACCGCCGACCGGTGCCGACAAGACCTCTCTGATCGTCGAGCTGCCCGAGGACCACCCGGGTGCCCTGCTCGAGCTCCTCGAGCAGTTCGCGACGCGCGGCATCAACCTGAGCCTGCTGGCGTCGCGCCCGATCGGCGATGCACTCGGGCGCTACCGCTTCGTCATCGACGCCGACGGCCACGTGTACGACGAGCGCATGGCCGACGCCCTCCTCGGGCTGCGCCGCTTCAGCCCGAAGATGATCTTCCTCGGCTCGTACGCCCGCGCCGATCGCGCGATCGTCCGCTACCCCGATCGCTACTCCGACGACGTCTTCGTCGAAGCGCGCGACTGGCTGCGCTCGCTCATCAGCGGCGAGCCCGAGGCGTAGCGACCTCTGAGACACCGCGACCGGCCGAGACACCGCGCCAGGCGGGGTGTCTCAGCCGGGAGGGGTGTGTCGACGGCCGGATGCGGCGCGTCAGGCGGCGACGGGAACGAGCGCGCCGGCGACCTGCGACAGCGTCTGCACCCGTCCGTCGGCCGCGTCGAGCGGCTCACCGTCGAAGGCGCCGGCGATCGGTGAGAGCATGACCTCGTCGACCCCGTGGCGGGCGGCGAATGCGGTGAGCTCGGCGGCGACGGAGTCGCCCGTGCCGACGAACCACGTCGCGCGCGTCTGCGACATCAGCGACTCGGCCATCGCATCGAACGGCAGCGCGCGCGCCTGCTCGACGGTCTCGAGCGGCACGAGAGGCATGTTCGAGCGCAGACGCGCCATCATGCGCAGCTGGGGCAGCGCCCGCGCCTCGGCCTCGTCGGCGGTCGGGGCGGCCACCGCGTTCACCGTGAGGAACGTGCGCGGCGCGGCGAGGGTCTCACTCGGCTGGAACCCGGTGCGGTAGAGGTCGAGCGCTCGCTCGAGCCCGTGGCCCGAGAAGTGGTTCGCGAAGACGTACGGCAGGCCCAGTGCGGCCGCGAGCGATGCGGAATAGTCGCTCGATCCGAGCAGCCAGACCTCGGGCGAGCCGGATGCTGCGGGTGTCGCGTGCACCGTGTACTCGCCGCCGGAGCTGAAGCGCACGGTGGCGCCCTCCGGGGAGGTGAGGGCGAGAATGTCGCGGATGTGCTCGGGGAAGCGGTCGACGTCGCTCGTCGTGCCCGACCGGAAGAGCAGCTGCGTGATCACGGGGTCGGAGCCGGGGGCGCGACCGATCCCGAGGTCGACCCGCCCCGGTGCGACCGCCTCGAGCGCGGCGAACTGCTCGGCCACGACCAGCGGGGAGTGGTTCGGCAGCATGACGCCGCCCGACCCGACGCGGATGCGGCTGGTGCGTCCGGCGGCTGCCGCGATCAGCACCGGCGGCGTCGTCGAGGCGACGGCGGGCATGTTGTGGTGCTCGGCGAACCAGTATCGGCGGTAGCCGAGCTCTTCGGCACGGGCGACGAGGTCGAGGGAGGCGGAAACGGCCTGCGCGCTCGACTGGCCGGCTCGGACCGGGATGAGATCGAGAACGGAGAGGGCGAGCGGCGGAGTAGTCATCGCCGGATGCAACGACGCAGCATCCGCTCGCATTCCGGGTCGCGCGCCGGGTTTGGGGCGTGTTCTTCGGCCCGGGGCGCGGTATTCCCCGCCCCGAGCAGAAAACTGCGCCCCGAACTCGGTGTCGCAGCCGGGCGAAGAGCGCTCAGGCCGACGCGCGCCAGACCACGGGGCACTCGAGCACGATCGGCTCGGGATCGGCGCCGGCGAGCTGGCGCAGCACCGATTCCGCCGCGGCGCGGCCGAGCTCGGTCGCCGGTTGGTGCACGGTCGACAGCGGGGGATCGCAGCGCAACGCCCACGAGCTGTCGTCGAATCCGACGACGCCGACGTCGCCCGGGATGCTGCGGCCCGACGACTGCAGCACCTCCATCGCGCCGGCGGCCACGGCGTCGCTCGAGGCGAAGATCCCGTCGATGTCGGGGGCGCGCTCGAGGAGCGCGCGCATGCCCGCCTGCCCGTCGGAGTAGGAGTACAGCGGGATCCGTTGCACGAGCGAGGGGTCGAAATCTCCGCCGAGCGCGTCGACGAACCCGGCGAGGCGATCCGCACCGGAGTCGCGGTCGAGGGCCGCGGCGATCATGCCAACCCGGCGCCGGCCCGTGCCGACGAGGCGAGTCGTGATCTCTCGAGCGGCGTTGCGGTTGTCGATCGCCGCGTAGGCCGCCGATCCGAGGTCGCGGGGGTGGCCGACGAACGCCGCCGGCAGGCCGAGGTCGCGCACCGCGCGGGTGATCGGGTCGCCCACGCGCGCCGAGACGACGATGACGCCGTCGATCAGTCCGCCGCTGAGGTAGTGGGTGAGACGGTCGACATCGCGGGTGGTGTCGGCGATGAGGCAGGCCATCTGGTAGTCGGCCTCGGAGAGCGTGGAGTTCGCTCCGAGCAGGATCGACGCGATGTTGGGGTCTTCGACGAACAGCGAGTGCGGTTCGTGCACGATGAGGCCGACCGCCTGGGAACGCTGGACGACCAGGCTGCGCGCGGCGCGATTGGGCACGAACCCGACTTTCGCGATCGCCGCGTCGATGGCCGTCCGGGCGTCGTCGGAGACGTAGCGCTGACCGTTGAGCACCCGGCTGACGGTGCCGCGCGAGACGCCGGCCTCGATCGCCACGTCGTTCACTGTCGCGCGTCGTCGTCTCGTCCCCTCCATGGTTGCCATCGTATGTGCACGCGCACATGTCAGTCGTTCCGTGTTGACAGGTCGTTCGCGGTCCACTTACTCTGTTCACGTTCACAGAGCCTCAGCGCAGAGGAACAGCGCCTCGGCCTGTGTACGTTCACACACCGAGGAGCCCAATGACATCCGCCCGCCGCCCGTTCGTTCACGACGGGGTCGCCTACGGCTGCGACTACAACCCCGAGCAGTGGGATCCGACGGTCTGGTCGGAGGACGTCGCCCTGATGCGCGAAGCCGGCGTCGACCTCGTCGCGATCAACGTTTTCGGCTGGTCGCACGTCGAGCCGCGCAATGGCGAATTCGACTTCGCCTCGCTCGACCGGGTGATCGAGCTGCTCGACGATGCGGGGATCAAGGTCAACCTCGGCACCGGAACGTCATCGCCTCCGCCGTGGCTGACGCGGCTCCACCCCGAGATCCTCCCCGTGACCGAGGACGGCACCACCCGCTACCCGGGCGGACGCCAGGCATGGTGCCCGAGCTCGCCCGTCTTCCGCGACGCGGCGCTCACCCTCGTCGACGCGGTCGCCCGTCGCTACGGGTCGCACCCCGCGGTGGAGCTCTGGCACGTCTCGAACGAGCTCGGGTGCCACAACGCCCTGTGCTTCTGCGACACCAGCGCGGCGGCGTTCCGCGACTGGCTCGAGGCCCGCTACGGCACGATCGACGCGCTCAACGCGGCGTGGGGAACGGCGTTCTGGAGCCAGACCTATCGCGAGTGGGCCGAGATCCTCCCGCCGATGGCGAACCTGTCCACCCGCAATCCGGGCCAGCAGCTCGACTTCCACCGGTTCAGCTCCGACGCGTTGCTGGACTACTTCCGCGCCGAGGCCGAGATCATCCGCGCGGTCAGCGACAAGCCCGTCACGACGAACTTCATGGTCACGGCGCACATCGAGAACCTCGACTACTGGTCGTGGGCCGCCGACATGGACGTGATCGCCAACGACCACTACCTCGACCACCGCCTCGCCGATCCGCGCACGGAGCTCTCCTTCGCCGCCGACCTGTCGCGAGGACTCGCCGGCGGTGCCCCCTGGCTGCTCATGGAGCACTCCACCGGCGCCGTCAACTGGCAGCCCCTCAACCGGGCCAAGGCGCCCGGCCAATTGATCCGCAACTCGCTGACGCACGTCGCCCGCGGTGCCGATGCGGTCTGCTTCTTCCAGTGGCGGGCTTCGGTGCAGGGGAGCGAGAAGTTCCACTCCGCGATGCTTCCCCACGCCGGAACCGACACCGCGCTGTGGCGCGAGGTCGTGGAGCTGGGCGGGATCGTCGACCGCCTCGGCGACGTGGCGGGTTCGCGCGTCGAGGCCGACGTCGCCATCGTCTTCTCGTGGGAGTCGTGGTGGGCCGCCGGCACCGAGTCGCGCCCGAGTCACGCCCTGGGGTACCTCGATCAGGTGCACGCCGCGTACGCCGCGCTTCATTCCCAGGGGCTGACCGTCGACGTGATCGCACCGGGCGCCGACCTGTCGTCCTACCGCCTGGTCGTCGTGCCGGGTCTGCACCTCGTGCGCGCCGCCGACGCATTGGTGATCACCGACTGGATCGCCGCCGGAGGCACCGCCGTGGTCACCTTCTTCTCGGGAACTGTCGACGAGAACGACCGGGTGTACACCGGGGGTTACACCGGCCCGTTCCGCGAGGCACTCGGCGTCGCCGTCGAGGAGTTCGCGCCCGTCGCCGCCGACGAGCCGCTGCGGCTGGCGTCGGGGGCGACCGCGTCGCTGTGGTCGGAGCGGATGCGCGTGACCACCGCGACAGAGATCGATGTCTTCGTCGATGGTCCCTCGGCGGGCGGCGCTGCCGTCACGCGCAACGCCTGGGGCGACGGGACGGCGTGGTACCTCGCGACCCTGCCTTCGCCCGCCGACTACCGAGCCCTGCTCGAGCGGGTCGCCGCCGAGGCCGGCGCGGTGCCGTCGGTGCGGGTGCGCGCGGGCGCAGACGTCGAGACGGTGCGCCGCCGCGGCGAGAATGCCGCCTACATGTTCGTGATCAACCACGGTCACGATGTCGCGGTCGTCGAGACGACCGGGTACGACCTCGTGACGGATGCTGCAGTGTCGGGCGAGATCGAGATCCCGGGCGGAAGCGTCCGCATCATCCGAGAGGAGTCGCTGGTATGAGCGTCGCTGTCAGGGCGGGAACCCGCCCCCCGAAGGAACGCCGACGACGGGTCGCCCACAAGGGTGCCATCGGCATGTTCCTCACGCCGTTCGGCGTGCTGTTCGCCCTGTTCTACCTGCTGCCCATCGCGTACGCGATATGGCAGTCGCTGCTCGTCGTCGAGCGCGACGGAACGTACGGCGCGCCGCGTCAGGTGTTCGGGTGGTTCACCCAGTACGCCCTCGTGCTGCAGAACGGCCCGTTCTGGGAGTCGGTCGGGCGCGTGCTGCTGTTCGGCGTCGTGCAGGTGCCGGTGATGCTCGGTCTCGCGCTGCTGTTCGCGCTGCTGCTGGACTCGCCCGCGCTGAAGGGCAAGCGCTTCTTCCGGCTCGCGTTCTTCGTGCCCTACGCGGTGCCGGGCGTCATCGCCGCGATCATGTGGGGCTTCCTGTTCTCCCCAAACCTCTCGCCCTTCACCGGGGTGACGCAGTCGGTCGACTTCCTCTCACCGGAGCTCGTGCTGTGGGCGATCGCGAACGTCGTCACGTGGGTCTACGTCGGCTACAACATGCTCATCATCTACTCCGCGCTCCTGGCGATCCCGCAGGAGATCTACGAGGCCGCGCGTCTCGACGGCGCCGGGCAGATCCGCATCGCCTGGTCGATCAAGATCCCGATGGTCGCCCCCGCGATCGTGCTGACGGCGATCTTCTCGATCATCGGCACGCTCCAGCTGCTCGCCGAGCCGCAGGTCTTCCGTTCGTTCAGCTCGGCCGTCTCGAGCACCTTCACCCCGAACATGACGGTGTACGCGACGAACTCCATCCCCAACATCAACCTGGCGGCGGCCTTCTCCGTCGTGCTGGCGCTCGCGACATTCGTGCTGTCGTTCGCCTTCTTGAAGCTCACCCAGCGGAAGGCGGACCGATGAGTCTCCTCACGCGCACCGCAGGTGCGACGGCCGACGATACGACAGCGAGCGGCCGGAAGGGCCCCCGCGAGAGCCTTCTGTCACGCTCGGCCGCACTCATCGTCATGGGCGTCTTCACGCTCTACTTCCTGCTGCCCATCTGGTGGCTGTTCATCGCCTCGACGAAGGATCGCGGGCAGCTGCTGACGACCCCGTCACTGTGGTTCGCTGACGTCAACCTCTTCGAGAACATCGGCGCCCTCGCCTCGTACGGCGACGGGATCTACTTCCGGTGGCTGCTCAACAGCCTCGGCTACGCCGGTCTCGGCGCGCTGCTGGCGACCGTGGTGGCCAGCATGGCCGGGTACGCGCTGGCGAAGTACCGCTTCCCGGGTCGCGAGCTCTTCTTCAACGTGGTGCTCGGCGGGGTGCTCGTGCCCGCGACGGCCCTCGCGCTGCCGCTGTTCCTGCTCTTCAGCCAGGTGAACCTGACGAACACCTACTGGGCGGTGCTGCTTCCCAGCATCGTCAGCCCGTTCGGCGTGTACCTCAGCCGCATCTACGCGGCCGCGAGCGTGCCCGATGAATTGATCGAGGCGAGCCGGCTCGACGGGGCGGGGGAGGTGCGCACCTTCTTCACGGTCTCGGTGCGCCTCATGACGCCGGCGCTGATCACGGTGTTCCTCTTCCAGTTCGTCGCGATCTGGAACAACTTCTTCCTGCCGCTGATCATGCTGCGCAGCGAGGAGTTCTTCCCGGTGACCTACGGCCTCTACGCCTGGAACACCCAGCTGAACCAGATCCCCGAGCTGCGCACCTACGTGCTCGTCGGATCGCTCCTCAGCATCATCCCGCTCATCATCACGTTCCTTCTGCTCCAGCGGTTCTGGCGCAACGGACTCGGCAGCGGGTCCGTGAAGTAGGCCGCCGAACGACCCCCCGGCCCGACGGCTCCGCCCGAGGGCCTTCCCACCCCGCACCACCCAACAGTGAGGAAGAACATGCAGCACACCAAGAGGGCAGTCGCCATGGGCGTCGCACTGCTCAGCGCGATCGCCTTGGCCGGATGCTCCACCGGTTCCACCGGCACCGGCGGCGAAGCAGCCGCCTGCGCGCCGTCCGAGGGCGATGTCACGCTCGAGTTCACGTCGTGGATCCCTGGCATCGAAGACGCCGCGGCGATCTGGAACGCCGAGAACCCCAACATCCAGGTGCAGGTGCAGACCGGCCCGAACGGCAACTCCGGCACCTACCAGAACTTCTTCAGCCAGCTCGAGGCGGGCAATGCCCCCGACCTCGGTCAGATCGAGTACGACGCGCTGTCGAGCTTCCGCGTGCAGGACGGTCTCGAAGACCTCTCCAACTGCGAGGACGTCGTGGCGGCCGAGGCCGACTTCATCCCGTGGACCTGGAACCAGGTCACCCTGGGCGGCGACGGCGTCTACGGCATCCCGCAGGACTCCGGACCCATGGCGCTGTTCTACCGCTCCGACCTGTTCGAGCAGAACGGTATCGCCGTCCCCACGACCTGGGACGAATACAAGGAAGCGGCGAAGCAGATCCGCGCGCTGGGCGGCTACATCACCAACTTCTCCACCGCCGACATCAACCAGTTCGCGGGCTTCGTCTGGCAGGCCAACGGCGACTGGTTCACCAACGACGGCGATGCCTGGTCGGTCGACCTGACCGGGGACGCCTCGAAGACCGTCGCGGACTACTGGCAGGAGCTCCTCGACGAGGACCTCGTCGCGACTTACCCCGCCTGGACCGAGGAGTGGAACAACGCCTACAACTCCAGCGAGGTCTGGAGCTGGACGTCGGCCGTCTGGGGTGCGAACTCGATCTCGAGCGGCGCTCCCGACACCGCCGGCAAGTGGTCGGTCGCTCCCGCCCCGCAGTGGGAAGCCGGCGAGAGCGCGGCCGGAAACTGGGGCGGCTCGTCGGTCGCCGTCTTCAAGGGCAGCGAGCACGTCTACGAGGCCGCGAAATTCGCCCTGTGGCTGAACACGTCGGAGGAGGCACTCACCGCTCTGAACGAGTCGGCGAACATCTACCCGGCGACGACCGCGGGCCTGGAGCTCCCCTCGCTGCAGGAGGGCGTGGAGTTCTACGGCGGCCAGGCGATCTACGACGTGTTCGCCAAGGCAGCCGCCGAGGTCAACCCCGATTTCGTGTGGGGTCCGACCATGACGCAGACGTACGCCGACGTGTCGGACGGGTTCCAGAAGGCCGTCACCGGACAGGGAACGCTCCTCGAAGCGCTCGAGTCGGCGCAGTCGTCGACCGTCTCGACGCTCAAGGCGCAGTCGATCCCCGTCGCAGAATAGGAAGCATTGCTGTGATCCACCACCTCCGTGCCGCGGGCGTCAGCCTCATCGTCGACGCCCGCGGTGCGGGGGTGCCCGCTCTCCTGCACTGGGGAGCGGATCTCGGCGACCTCTCGCACGACGACCTCTCCACCCTCGCAGACACGCTGGTGCCGGCGATCCCGCCGAGCTCGATCGACGAACCGCTGCGGCTCACCCTGCTCCCCGACCTCGCCGACGGCTGGTCGGGGCGTCCCGCGCTCGGTATCGCGCGCGGGAACGGCCGCGCGCGCCTCGACGCGGTCGAGCGCGACGGCTCGCGGCTGACCGTCTCGTCGCGCATCGGCGACCTCGCGGTGGTCTCCACCCTGGTCCTCACCCCCGAGGGGGTGCTCCTCGCGCGGCACGAGGTGCGCAACGACGGCGTCACGCCGGTGGCGCTCGTCTCGGCCGGCGTCGTCCTCCCCCTTCCCGACCGCGCGGTCGAGCTCCTCGACTTCACCGGCCGGTGGGCGCGCGAACGCTCGCCGCAGCGCATCCGGCCCGGACACGGGGCGTGGACGCGCGAGTCACGTCACGGTCGCGGCGGGCACGACGACGCCTTCCTCCTCGCCGCGGGCACCCCCGGCTTCGGATTCCGCGTCGGTGAGGTGTGGGCGACCCACGTCGCCTGGAGCGGAGACACCGCGGCGTGGTTCGAACGCACCGCGCTCGGCCGCACGGTCGTCGGCGGAGGAGAGCGGATCGGCCTCGTCGAGCTCGAGCCCGGCGAGGGCTACACGACGCCGACCCTGGTGGGCGCCTGGTCGGGTCACGGGCTCGACGGCGTGAGCGACCGCCTCCACCCCTGGGTGCGCTCGTGGTCGACGATCCGCGCGCCCCGGCCGCTGACGCTCAACACGTGGGAGGCCGTCTACTTCGATCAGTCGCTCGAGCGGCTCCAACCGCTCATCGACCGCGCCGCCGACGTCGGGGTCGAGCGGTTCGTGCTCGACGACGGCTGGTTCCTCGGCCGCCGCGACGACCGCCGCGCGCTCGGCGACTGGACGGTCGACCCGGGCACCTGGCCCCAGGGCCTCACCCCCCTGATCGAGAGCGTCCGGTCGGCCGGCATGGAGTTCGGCCTGTGGGTCGAACCCGAGATGGTCAGCCTCGACTCCGACCTCGCGCGGGCCCACCCCGACTGGCTCCTCAGCCCCGCCGACGGCATGACCTGGCGGTGGCAGCACGTGCTCGACCTGTCGCAGGAGCCGGTACGGGCCCACCTGTTCGAGCGGCTCGACGCGCTGCTGTCGCAGCATCCGATCGCCTTCCTCAAGTGGGACCACAACCGCGACCTCCTCGTCGACGACACGCACGCCCAGGTCGTCGCCCTGTACGGTCTGCTCGACGACCTGCGCGCCGCGCACCCGGGCGTCGAGATCGAGTCGTGCGCGTCGGGTGGCGCGCGCATCGACCTCGAGATGCTGCGTCGCACCGACCGGGTGTGGGCGAGCGACACCAACGACCCCCTCGAGCGCCAGGCCGTTCAGCGGTGGACCGGGGTGCTCGTGCCGCCCGAGTATGTCGGCTCGCACCTCGGCGACGCGCACGCGCACACGACCGGTCGCGCGTCGTCGCTGTCGTTCCGCCTCGCCACGGCGCTGTTCGCGAGCGCCGGCATCGAGTGGGACCTCACGCGTGCGTCGGAGGAGGAGCTCTCGGCCGTGCGCATCTGGGCCGACGCCTACCGGCTCTACCGGGGACTGCTGCACACCGGTCGCACCGTGCGCGCCGACCTTCCCGAGCCGGGCGTGCTCGTGCACGGCGTGGTCTCGCCCGACGGCCGCGAAGCATTGGCGGCCTACGTCGCCACCGACGGGGCGGAGGCCGCCCTGCCGCCGCGGTTCGCCCTGCCCGGACTCGACGCCGGTCGGCGCTACAAGATCGTGCCCGTCGACCTCGGCGCATCTCCGCTCACGCTGCAGGACGCACCGCCCCCGTGGCTGGCCGACGGCGTCACGCTCTCGGGGAGCGCGCTGGCGACGGTGGGCCTGCCCATGCCCCTGCTGCTTCCGGGCAACGCGCTGGTGCTCTCGCTCACCGCCGTCGACTGAGGCTCAGCGCGCCCGCTTCACGTCCTCGTAGGCGGCGAGGGCCTGGCGGCGTGTGTCGCCGAGGTCGACGAGCGGTTCGGGGGCGTTCCCGTCGAGATGATCCGGTGCCCACCGGCGGACGTACTCGTCGTGCGCGTCGAACTTCTTGCGCTGCAGCTCGGGGTTGAAGATGCGGAAGTACGGGGCGGCGTCCGCGCCGGAGCCGGCGACCCATTGCCAGTTGAACGGGTTGCTCGCCCCGTCTGCGTCGACCAGCGTGTCCCAGAACCACTGCTCGCCGAGGCGCCAGTCGATCATCAGGTTCTTCACGAGGTACGACGCCGTCACCATGCGCACGCGATTGTGCATCGCGCCCGAGTGCCAGAGCTCCCGCATGCCGGCATCGACGAGGGCCACCCCGGTGCGTCCCTGCTGCCACGCCTCGAGGTGCTCGGGGTTCAGCCGCGGCCACGGGAAGGCGTCGAAGCCGCTGCGCCAGTTCTTCGTGGCCAGATCGGGGAAGTGGAAGAGCGTGTGGCAGGCGAACTCGCGCCAGCCGATCTCGGAGAGGAATCGCGAGGCGGATGCCGCGTGGGCGCCCGTGCCGCGCTGCTTCACCGTCTCGTGCCACACCTGGTACGGGCTGACCTCGCCCCACCGCAGATAAGGGGACAGGTGCGAGGTCGCCTCGCCCGCCGGTTCGTCGCGCGAGCGGTCGTAGTCGCCGAGGTCGTCGTCGAGGAAGCCCTTCAGTCGTTTGAGGGCGGCGGGCTCTCCGGGTTCCCACGCCTCGCGCAATCCGCCGGCCCAATCGGGCTTCGTGGGCAGCAGCTCCCACGTGCCGAGGTCGTCGGAGTCGGGCAGGGTCCCGGGAGCGTCGATCTCGCGGGGCGCCAACAGCGGCGCCCGCGGCGCCGGGAGGTCTTGGCATGCGCGCCAGAAGGGAGTGAACACCGAGTACGGGGTGCCGGATCCGGTCTGCACGGTCCACGGCTCGAAGAGCACGGATGCGGCGAAGGATGCCACCTCGACCCCGTCATCGCGCAGGGCGGCCTTGATCCCGGCGTCGATCTCGCGCTCGGCCCCGCCATAGCGACGGTTCCAGAAGACGGCCCCGGCAGACGCATCCGCCACCACCGCGGGAACGACGTCGGCCGCTCGGCCGCGGCGCAGCAGGAGGGCGCCACCGCGCTCGCGCAGGCGCTCGCCGAGCGAGTCGAGGCTGTGGTGCAGCCACCACTTCGCCGCCCCGCCGAGCTCGCGCATCCCGTCGGCGTCGCCCTCGAGCACGTAGAGGCAGATCACCGGCTCGCCGCGGTCGACGGCGGCGCGCAGCGCCGGGTTGTCGGCGATCCGCAGATCGTCGCGGAACCAGACGACGGAGGGACTCACCATCCCGCCACGCTATCGGCGGCGCCGACCGTGATCGTCGGGCTTGACACCCCCTCACAGCGTGAAGGTGTCGTGTTACAGCCTGGAGGTGTCGTGGCCCTTCGGCACGACGAGCTGCAGACCGCCCGCCACGATGCGGCAGTGGATGCGGGTGGCCTCGCCGAATTCGTCGCCGTCGAGCTCGACTGGCTGGGCGGGGGAGGTGGCGGTCTCGATCTCATGACCGCGCAGGTAGCGCACGGACGAATCGCGCCGACGCTCGAGCACCCGGCGCCCGGCGCGGAAGCGCCGGAGCACCGAGTTGTCCCAGGCGACCTTGCGCCAGACGCCGAGCCAGCCGAACGGGCCGGTGGGCTGAATGATCGCGACGTCCATGAGGCCGTCGCCGATCGAGGCGCCCGGGATGAGCGAGATGCCGGCCGGCAGGGTGCCGCAGTTCGCGAACAGGATGCTCTGGATCTTCGCCCCGTGGAGGCGCCGGTCGTCGAGCTGGTACATGATGCGGAACGGCTGCGCCTTCACGAGAGAACGCGCCGCTCCGTCGACGTAGGCGACCCAGCCGACGGTCTTCTTCAGCTGCGAGTTCGTGTTCGCGATCATCGCCGCATCCAGCCCCATGCCGGCCATGACGACGAAGCCGTGCTCCTCGGTCGTGCCGTCGGGGCGTCGCAGGCGCGCGACGCCGGCGTCGGTGGGGTGGATGTCGCCGTGGAACGTGGCGCGGATCATCGCGTCGGGGTCGGTCAGCGGCAGGTTGAGGTTGCGCGCGAGCAGGTTGCCCGTGCCGCTCGGGATGATCGACAGCGGCATGCCCGTGTCGGTCAGGGTCTCGGCCACCGCGCGGACCGTGCCGTCGCCGCCGGCCACGAGCACCGCGTCGACGCCGTCGTCGACCGCGGCGCGCGTGGCGTCGTCGCCGAGGTCGTCGACGGTCGTTTCGAAGAAGAGGGGGGCGTCCCACCCCGCCTCCGACGACAACGCGACGACCTTCGCACGCAGGGTCGCGGGGCTCACCTTGGTCGGGTTGTACACCAGGGCCGCGCGCTTCCCCGTTCCCCGCGGCGCTGCGAGCGGTGCGGGATTGCCCTGCGCGTCGACGCGGCGGGCCTCGCCCGCCGCCTCGGCCGACGAGTCGGGCGCGACGTCGTCAGGCTGGCGGATGACGCCGTCGGGTGCGGCGGCGTCCGCGGGCGCGGGAGAGTCGTCGTCGGCGCCGCGAGGACCCGGGGCATCGGATGCCGCGGAGACCGGGTCGTGCTCGCCCGCGCCGGGATCGTCGTCGCCGGGGACTGCCGGGGCTGGGGCCATGGCTCCCACCCTAGGGGCGGGGGCTCTCGGCGCGGACGGGGTCGGCCGCGGGTGAGGTCGGCGCTCGCGGACTCTAGACTGATCGCGTGATCGACGTGACCCTGCTGCGTGAAGATCCCGAGCTCGTCAAGCGCTCCCAGGTGGCCCGGGGCGAGTCTCCGGAGACCGTCGACGATGCCCTGGCGGCCGATCGGGGTCGCCGCGCCGCGATCACGGCCTTCGAGGAGCTGAGGGCCTCGCAGAACGCCCACGGCAAGCGCGTCGCCCAGGCACCCAAAGAGGAGAAGGCCGCCCTCGTGGCCGAGGCGAAGCAGCTGAGCGAGCGCGTGAAAGCAGCTCAGCACGCGGTGACCGAGGCCGAAGCATCCGCCGATCTCGCGCTGTCGAAGATCGAGAACATCGTCATCGACGGAGTGCCCGCCGGTGGCGAGGACAACTTCGTCACCCTCCGCACGCACGGCGACGTGCCCGCCTACGACTTCGAGCCGCTCGACCACCTCGCCCTCGGCGAGAAGCTCGGCGCGATCGACATGGAACGCGGCACGAAGGTCTCGGGCAGTCGCTTCTACTTCCTCACCGGCATCGGGGCGCGCCTCGAGCTCGCCCTCATGACACTCGCCCTCGACCGGGCGCTCGCCTCCGGGTTCACCCCGATCATCCCGCCGACCCTCGTGCGCCCCGAGGTCATGCGCGGCACCGGCTTCCTCGGCCAGCACGGCGACGAGGTCTACCACCTCGAAGACGACGACCTCTACCTCGTGGGCACGAGCGAGGTGCCCCTCGCCGGGTACCACATGGACGAGATCCTCGACTTCGAGAGGGGCGCCAAACGCTACGCCGGCTGGTCGACCTGCTACCGCCGCGAGGCCGGGTCGTACGGCAAGGACACGCGCGGCATCATCCGCGTGCACCAGTTCAACAAGCTCGAGATGTTCGTCTACACGACCCCCGAAGAAGCCGAGGCCGAGCACCTGCGTCTCGTGGCGATGCAGGAGGGGATGCTGCAGGACCTCGGTCTGTCGTACCGGGTGATCGACGTGGCCGCCGGCGACCTCGGATCGAGCGCCGCGCGCAAGTACGACATCGAGGCGTGGGTGCCGACCCAGGGCGCGTACCGCGAGCTCACCTCGACCTCCAACTGCACGACCTACCAGGCGCGGCGCCTCGACATCCGCTTTCGTCCCGAGGGCGGCAAGACCTCGCCGGTCGCGACCCTCAATGGCACGCTCGCGACCACCCGCTGGATCGTCGCCCTGCTCGAGACGCACCAGCGCGCCGACGGCTCGGTGACGGTGCCCGAGGTGCTGCGACCCTACCTCGGAGGCCTCGAGGTCATGGAGCCCGTCGAATGACGATCCCCGACACGGGCAGTGTCGACATCGTCGAGCAGGAGGACGCCGCCGAGCTGGTGGAGGATCTCGCCGAAGACGGTCTCGCCGAGCGGATGCTGATCGCCCTCGACGTCGACGGAACCGTCATCCTCGAAGACGAGACGCTCTCTCCCGGGGTCGTCGAAGCCGTCGAGCTCGCGCGGTCGCGCGGTCACGAGGTGATGCTCGCGACCGGCCGCAGCTGGGACAGCACGCATACGATCATGGAGCGCCTGGGCATCTGGCCCGAGTACGCGGTGTGCTCCAACGGCGCGATCGTGATGAAGCGCGTCGGCGGCGGTGGCGCCGACGGATACGAGCGCGCCCACACCGAGACGTTCGATGCGTCGGAGGTGCTGACGCTGCTGGGCGAGCACCTCTCCGACGCGCGCTACATGGTCGAGCTGCCCGACGGCACCCGCCTGTACACCGAGTACCTCGAGGACTGGAACCTGCGCGGCGCGGGGCACGTCACGTTCGAACAGCTCAGCCACCAGCCCGTCTGCCGCGTGGTCGTCGTCTCGCCCGGCAAGAGCGACGAAGACTTCGTCGACCTCGTCGCGCGTATCGGCCTGAACCAGGTGTCGTACGCCATCGGGTGGACCGCGTGGCTCGACATCGCCCCGATGGGCGTCGACAAGTCCACGGCGCTGGAGCTCGTGCGGGGCTGGCTGGGCATCGCCCCCGAGCGCGTTCTCGTCATGGGCGACGGGCGCAACGACATCGGGATGTTCGAGTGGGCCGTCCGGCACGGCGGCCGCGCCATCGCCATGCGCCAGGGGCCCACCGAGGTGCACGCGGCGGCCAGCGAGATCGGCCTCTCGGTCGACGAGGGCGGCGTCGCCGCGATCCTCCGCGCGCTGTAGGGCACCCGCGCCGCATCCGTCTCCGTGCGTTCGGGGCGCACCCTTCTCACTGGGGCGTGGAATTCCGCGCCCCAACGGGAGAAGAGCGCCCCAAATCGGCCGGGGGCCGATGGCGCGGCGCGCCGCATCCGTTTGGCGCGTCTATCAGGGCTTGTCCAGACCGGCGCGTCAGAATGGCGGCCAGGTACTCGATAGACTCGACGCCGTTCGACGGTGCTGCGAAGCACGCTGTCGGGAGGGTTGTCCGAGCGGCCGATGGACCTGGTCTTGAAAACCAGTGGGCAGAGATGTCCCGTGGGTTCGAATCCCACACCCTCCGCTGGTTCGACGGAGACCCCTGCAGGGGGTCGCCGGCGGACCATGAGAGGACCCGGGTTCGAACCTTCAGGTGGGCCCCTGCCGTCAGAGGCTCCGCGGAGCGCGAAGCGATCCGTGAAGTGACGGTAGGGACGAATCCCACACCCTCCGCAATGTGAACGCCTCCGCAAGAGCATCTGCACACTCCGCCGGACCTGGGGGTCGGCGAGAACGATCCGCCCCGAGAGGACCCGAGTGAGTACGATCAAGCCCGCCAAGCGCGGCCGCCGCACGGTGGCGCGTCACGGACGCCTCACCTCGCCGCATCCGTTCGCGCAGCTGATGAAGGTGGTGGCCGTCGCGGTGGCGGTGGTGCTCGTCGCGGGCCTCGGGGTCGGCGGCTACGTGCTGTACGACCTGACGCAGAGCTACACCGCCGACGCGATCGAGCTCGAGGGGCAGTCGGATGTTCCGCCCGACATCGGCGCGATCGAGGGGGGCGTGAATCTCTTCATCGCCGGCACCGACAAGTGCGAGCCCGAGTACGCCGACATCTTCGGCGATCGCTGCACCGGGCCCGACTCGGCCAGCGAGCTCAACGACGTGAACATGCTCGTGCACATCTCCGATGAGCCGCGTCGGGTGACGGTCATCTCCTTCCCGCGCGACCTCATGGTGCCCATCCCGTCGTGCACCGACGCCGACGGCACGACGTCGCCGGCGATGACCAAGCAGCAGATCAACACGACCTTCTCCTACGGCGGCCTCTCGTGCACCGTGAAGACGATCTCCGAGCTGAGCGGACAGGACATCCCGTTCGCCGCCACCGTGACGTGGGGCGGTGTCATCGAGATCACCAACGCGATCGGCGGCGTCGACGTCTGCGTCTCCGGCGGCATCCGCGACCGGTACACCGGTCTCGATCTCACCCCGGGCGTGCACACGATCCAGGGCGTCGAAGCGCTGCAGTTCCTGCGCACCCGCCACGGCGTCGGCGACGGCGGAGACCTGGGTCGTATCTCGAACCAGCAGCAGTACATGTCGCGCCTGGTGAAGAAGCTCGTGAGCGAAGATGTGCTGTCGAACCCGGGCACGCTCTACAAGCTCGCGTCGACGGCGCTCAACAGCATCGACCCGTCGACGTCGCTCACGAACCCGCTGACGCTCGCGCAGATCGCCCTCGCGGTGAAGGACGTGCCGTTCGACGAGATCACGTTCATCCAGTACCCGACCGTGGCCGACCCCGTCGACGCGAACCGCGTGATCCCGAACAAGTCGGCCGCGACGGCGCTCTGGGACGCCCTCGCCACCAACCAGCCGCTCGAGCTGACCGGCGAGGCCAGCCAGGGCGACGGCGTCGTCGTGGTCGACCCGACGGGGGCTCCGACAGCAGAGCCCACGGCAGAACCGACGGATGCCGCGCCCGAGGCGCCCGCTCCGACCGAGAGCGCCACCGGGGTTCCGGCGCCGACCGAGTCGGCCGTCGCTCTTCCCGACTCGATCGCCGGTGTGACGGCGGCGCAGGAGACGTGCTCGAACGGCAACCTGACCGGGATCGGCTGACCCGCGCCGGAGAGACGCCCGGATGCGGCGGGCGGCGCGGGTTCGGTGAGACCTGCGGCACCCGTTACTATGAGTGGGTGCGTCCGCCGTTTCGGCGACGGAAGCCTGGAGACGTCGCATAGTTCGGCCTAGTGCACCACCCTGCTAAGGTGGAGTCCCCTCACGGGGACCGAGGGTTCAAATCCCTCCGTCTCCGCCAGAGAATCCCCCGATCACTCGGGGGATTTCTTCGTTCCGGGGCCGCCGTCGAGCCCCGCATCCTTCTCGTCCGTCTCGGGCGGGGTTGCGGGGCGGGTGCCCAAGATGATGAACGTGATCGCCGAGGCCGCGAACGGCAGCGCGATGGCCCAGCTGTCCATCGCGAGCCACATGGCAGCCGCGACCGCGAGGAACGAGATTCCGACGGCGAGGTACGCCCGGTTGCTGTTCGAGGAATCGCTCATGCCTTCACGCTAGCCAGCGGCACCGGGGCCCACATCCGTCGCGCGGGGGAGGAAGGCGCGGGCCTCGTTGGGAGGCGGGGGATCGGCTCGCGCGCGGGCTCTCGCGCGCGCACAGCCCGCGCGCCGACCGATTGCCCGCATCTCGGAGGGAGCGCGACGAGTCCTCCACAGGCGCGAGACCTGCGCGACGGCTCGCCTCGACGAAACGCAAACTTCTCGGGCGGAAACACGGTCGCTATCCGTTCGTAGCCACACCGAAACAGGATGTCCGTCTACTGGAGTCATGACTCCCGCACCGGCTGCTCCGACCGACACCGCCGCCCACGTCTCGACACGCGTGAACATCGCGCTGCTCGGCGTACGCAGTGACGCGCCGGTCCGGCGATCCGGGGGTGCGGGGCCCAGTGACGACGGCCACTTCATCATAAACGGCGAGGGCGCTGCGATCCCGCTCAATCCTTCGAGCCCCTATGTCGTGAGCTCCAGTGGCAGGCTCACCTTCGAGGGCGCCGACCTCGGCTTCGATGTGCAGCCCGTGGTGAGGCCGAAGTTCTACGATCTCGAGACGGCCGACGGGGTCAACTACGAGAAGATCGCCAAGCTCCACGGGCGCAACGTGCTGGCGACGACCGTCGTGCAGACCTGCGTACGTTATGACGAGAGCGAACGGTGCCGGTTCTGTGCGATCGAAGCATCGCTCGATGCCGGACTCACGATCGCGGTGAAGACCCCCGCGATGCTCGCCGAGGTCGCCGAGGCGGCTGTGCGGCTGGACGGCATCACGAGCATGGTCATGACGACGGGCACCTCCAACGGCTGGGACCGCGGCGCCAAGCACCTGGCGCGATGCGTGCGCGCGGTCAAGAAGGCGGTTCCGGGGCTCGAGATCCAGGTGCAGTGCGAGCCGCCCGCCGATCTGCGGGCGATCACCGACCTGTACGACGCGGGGGCCCGCTCGATCGGCATCCACGTCGAATCGATGGACGACGACGTGCGCCGGAGGTGGATGCCGGGCAAGTCGCGCGTGAGCATGGACGAGTACCGGGCGGCCTGGCGCGAGGCGGTGCGCGTGTTCGGCTTCAACCAGGTCTCCACCTATCTCCTCGTCGGCATGGGGGAGGACCCCGACGAACTCGTCGACGGCGCGCGCGAGCTCATCGAGATGGGGGTGTACCCCTTCGTCGTGCCCTTCCGTCCCCTCAAAGGCACCCTCGCCACCGACGTCGACAAGGTGCCCGCTCCGCACCGATCCGTGCTCGACTCGGTGACGACGCGCGTCGCGGACCTGCTCACCGCGGCGGGGATGCGCGGCGAGGACCAGCGAGCCGGCTGCGTGGCGTGCGGTGCCTGCAGCGCGCTGAAGACGGCGGGCGCCTGACATGCTCGACGTCCCGCTCATCACCGGCCTCGCCCCCGAGGCGGCTCGTGACCGGACCGCCTGGCGCATTGCGCGGGCGACGAGCGGCCAGATCGACGACTACCGTGCGATCCGGCGCGAGGTCTTCGTCGCCGAGCAGGGCATCTTCGACGCCGATGACGCGGACCGGATCGACGACGACCCGCGCACCATCGTGCTCGTCTGCATCGACCGGGAGGGAGTCGTTCTGGGGGGCGTGCGAATCGCTCCGGCGGTCGAAGGACGCGACATCGGGTGGTGGACGGGCAGCCGTCTCGTGGTGCGGCGTGACGCCCGCGGAGCGGGCGGCATCGGCTCCGCGCTCGTACGAGAGGCCTGCGCCACCGCACTCTCCCAGGGGGTGCTCCGATTCGAGGCGACCGTGCAGGAGCGCAACGAACCGCTGTTCCGTCACCTCGGATGGCAGACCTGGGGGCGCGCATCGATCGGCGGATCCGCCCACGTGCGCATGCGCTGGCCCATCGACCGCATCCAGCGACTCCTGCAGGCGACCAAGGGCCCGCTCGGCGAGCTCATCGGCGCGCTGCGCGGCGATGACCCGGGTGCTCTCGGCGGTTCCGGCTACGTCGGCGACGATGGGGTCCCCCTCCACGGAACAGACGTGGTCGCCGCGTGCGACGCGATTCTGCCGGCGATGGTCGAGCGCGACCCCGAGTGGGCGGGATGGTGCGCCGTGCTGGTCAACATGAACGATCTGTCGGCGATGGGTGCGAAGCCGGTCGGGCTGCTCGACGCGGTCGCGGCACCGACCGCGTCGTTCGCCCGTCGCATCCTCGGGGGTCTGCGCAGCGGGGCGGACGCCTGGGGCGTTCCTATCCTCGGCGGACACACCCAGCTCGGCGTCGCGTCGTCGCTCTCGGTGACCGCACTCGGACGAACCAAGCGGCCGGTGCCGGGAGGCGGCGGACGCGCGGGCGACGACCTCAGTCTCACCGTCGATCTCCGCGGGCGCTGGCGCCGAGGGTTCGAGGGCAAGCAGTGGGACACCACTTCGGCACGCACCGGGGCCGAGCTGCGCGAGCTCGGCGCGATCGTCCGTCGAGCCCGCCCCGCCGCGGCGAAGGACGTCAGCATGGGCGGCATCGTCGGCAGCGCCGCGATGCTCGCCGAGGCATCGGGTACCGGCCTCACGCTCGACGTCTCCGCGATCCCCGCGCCCGATGACGTCGCGTTCGGCGACTGGCTGACATGTTTTCCCGGGTTCGGGATGCTGACGGCCGACCGTCCGGGACGCTCTCGCACGGCGTCGCGCATCGCCGAGACCGCCGTCATCGGAACGCTCGACACCGGGACGGACGTGCGGCTGCGGTGGCCCGACGGCGTCGAGACCGTGGCGTGCGATGGTGCAGCGACCGGCCTCGGTTCCGCCGCTTCGTAACACGACCTCATTCCGGATGAAACCACATCGAAACATCGAATGGGGAGTGTGGATACACGCTCCCTTCAGCTCCATCCCGTGCTCCACCCCACGAAAGAGATGAACCATGCCTGAAGACATCGACGCCCAGATCGCCGAGAACATCGCCACGTCCCTCGGCGAGATCCCCCACCCCTCGCTCCCCAAGGGGACCAACATCTACGGGTCGACCAAGATCTTCCCCGACTTCCAGGCCGAGGACGGCGAGACCTACTTCACCTTGATCCACGGCATCCCGCACGAGTCTTCGGTCAGCTTCGTCGCGATCCTGCAGGCCACGCGGGCCCTTCGAAAGGGCTTCGAGTCGGCGATCTACTTCTACGGCCCGGGCACGCTCGCCTGCACGGCGAATCGCGGCTTCCCGACGACGGGCGACTCCGGCTTCCCGGGGGAGTTGAACATGAACGGCTCGCTCGAGACCTTCATCAAGGAGGGCGGCACGGTCTACTGCTGCCGCTTCGGCATGGCGCTGCACGGCATGCGCGAGGAAGACCTCATCGAGGGTGTCGTCCCCGCGCACCCGCTGGACGTGCAGGACGCGCTGATCTACTACGCCCGCAAGGGCGCGATCATCAACTCCACCTACAACCTGTAAGGCACGGATGTCTGTCACTGTCGCATCGGTCTCGGCGAACTTCACGCGGGACCTCGCTCAGAACTACGCGCTGATCGAGCAGCTGCTCGAAGACGCGCGAGCTCAGGGAGCCCGCCTCGTCGCGTTCCCCGAAGCCGCCATCGGTGGCTACCTCTCCTCGCTCGGCAACCACGGCGATACCATCCAGAACACCCGACGCTCTCTCCCGCCTGCGATCCGGTTGGACGGACCCGAGATCAGGCGGGTGCAGGAGCTCGCCGGCGACACGATCCTCACCATCGGGTTCTGCGAGCTGGATGATGACGGGCAGACGCGGTACAACGCCGCGGTCTGTCTCGACGGCGAGCGCATCTACGGTTCGTACCGCAAGGTGCATCAGCCCCTGGGCGAGAACATGTCGTACTCGGCCGGCTCGACGTACACCGCGTTCGACACCCCGGTGGGTCGGGTGGGGATGCAGATCTGCTACGACAAGGCGTTCCCTGAGGCTGCGCGGATGCTGGCACTCGACGGCGCCGAGATCGTCGTCAGCATGTCGGCGTGGCCTGCCGCACGCACCGCGACGGCGGAGAACCTGCAGGACGACCGCTGGACCTACCGGTTCAACCAGTTCGACATCGCCCGGGCGCTGGACAACCAGGTCTTCTGGATGGCGTCCAACCAGTCGGGCACGTTCGGGTCGCTGCGCTACGTCGGCAACGCGAAGGTCGTCGACCCCGGCGGCAACATCATCGCCACGACGCTGCTCGGCGCGGGCCTCGCCGTCGCCGAGATCGACATCGACGACACGTTCCGAGCGATGCGCGGGGGGATGTTCCATCTGCGCGACCGCCGTCCCGACGTCTATGGCCCGGTCACCGCGACCGACGGTGACAGCGCGACACGCTGGAGGGAGCTGGCTCATGCCTGAGATGACTTTCGCCGTGCGTTGGCCCGACGGCCAACAGACGTCGCACTATTCACCGAGTCTCGTCATGCACGACTATCTGCGGGTGGGGGAGCGGTACACGCTCTCGGACTTCGTCGGTCGCACGAGTGAGGCACTCGCCATCGCCAGTGAGCGGGTGCGGGCCAGGTACGGATTCGCCTGCACCTCGGCGATGCACTCGGAGGAGACCATCGCGACCGCCGCTTCCGCGTACGCGGCCGGCGAGGTCGTGGTCGTCGCTATGCAGCCCGGCCTCGAGGGAGCCGCATCGTGATCCCCGTCGCGCTGAACGACGGCGATCACTTCGAGGCCGTCATCGTCGGCGGAGGCCAGGCGGGTCTCGCCCTGAGCTGGCATCTCGTCCAGCAGGGCGTCCGTCACGTGGTGATCGAGCGTGACACGCTCGTGCACGAGTGGCGAGACGGCCGCTGGGACAACTTCACCCTGGTGACACCGAACTGGCAGTGCCGTCTGCCCGGCTATCCCTACGACGGCCCCGACCCCGACGGCTTCATGGCACGCGATGAGGTCTACGCGTGGACGAGGAACTACGCCGACACGTTCGATGCGCCGGTCGCGGAGGGGGTCTCGGTCTCTGTGGTCGAGGAGCGCCCCGGCGGGGGGTTCACGGTGCGCACGAGCGCGGGCACCCTCACCGCCGACACGGTCACCTCCGCCACGGGCGGATACCACCTCCCCGTCACGCCCGCGTGGGCGCGCGAGATCCCCGGCGACGTCTTCCAGCTGCACTCGCACGAGTACCGCAACGCCGCTCAACTGCCCGAGGGTCCCGTCCTGGTGGTCGGGTCGGGTCAGTCCGGCACGCAGATCGCGGAGGACCTCTTGCTCGAGGGTCGCGACGTTCACCTCGCGCTGGGTCGCGCGCCCCGGGTCGCCCGCTTCTACCGCGGGAAGGACTGCATGACGTGGCTCGCCGAGATGGGCGTCTACGACGTGCCGGTCTCGGCCCACGGGCTCGCCAAGCGCGAATCGACGAACCATTACGTCACCGGCCGCGACGGCGGTCGTGACATCGATCTGCGCCAGTTCGCCGTGCGCGGTGTACGTCTCTACGGCCGCGCCGTCGGTCTCACGGACAGCGCTTTCCTGTTCGACGACACTCTGCCCGACAATCTCGACTACGCCGACTCGGTAGCCGAGTCGATCAAGAACGACATCGACCGGTACATCGAGCGCGAGGAGATCCACGCCCCGGAAGAGGAACGGTACAGCGCGGTGTGGCAGCCGACCGAGGTGCCTCGCCAGCTCGCAACAGCCGACGTCGCGTCAGTGATCTGGGCGATCGGCTTCCGCGCGGACTGGTCCTGGCTCGGCAACCTCGACGTCCTCGACCACCAGGGGCATCCCCTGCACACGTACGGGGAGTCGAAGGTGCCCGGGTTCTTCTTCATCGGCCTCCCCTGGATGCATACGTGGGGATCCGGTCGCTTCCACGCGATCGCCCGTGATGCCGAGCACGTCGCGGGCAGGATCGCCGTGCGCGAACAGCAGCAGATTCCCGTCGCCTGAGGCGAGCGGGCACCGAGCTATACCCTGAGGCAATGGGCACAGTGACGATGGCGGGGGTCGCGGCGCACTTCGGCCGCGACGTCGATCGCACCCTCGCCAAGCTGCCCGGCATCATCGATCACGCTCGTGAGAGAGGTGTGGATCTGCTCGTCCTTCCCGATGCGACGATCGGCGGATATCTGCTCGAGCTCGAACACCCCTCGCACGCCGTCGACAGCGCGCCGCGGTCGGTCGACCTCGACGGGCCGGAGGTCGCGGCCGTCGCCGCCATGGCCGGGCAGATGACGGTGTGCTTCGGGGTGGCCGAGCGCGCGGTCATCGACGGTGCCGAGGTCAGGTACAACACCGCCGTCTGTGTGACGGGCGACGGCATCCTGGGTGCGCACCGCAAGGTGCATCTTCCGCTCGGCGAGTCCGACGTCTATCGCGCGGGCGACGAGTTCTCGGCGTTCGACACCCCCGTCGGGCGGCTGGGCATGCTTATCGACTTCGACAAGACCTTCCCCGAGTCCGCGCGATCGCTCGCGCTCGACGGCGCCGAGATCCTCGCCTGCTTGAGCGCGTGGCCCGCGAGTGTCACCGACCGCTCCGATCGCATCCGCAACGACCGGCAGGCCCACCTGTTCGATCTGTACGACTGCGCGCGGGCGGCCGAGAACCAGGTCTATCTCGTGTCGTCCAACCAGACGGGCGTCATGGGCGGCCTGCGATTCCTCGGCCAGGCGAAGATCGTCGACCCGGCCGGCGAGATCATCGCGAAGACGTGGGCGAAGGGGGGTCTCGCCGTCGCCGAGGCGGATGTCGCAGCATCCCGTGCACGAGCTCGTCGCAGCCTCAACCACCTCGACCAGCGCGCGGAGCACGCCTACCGGCTGACCGCGCCATGAAGATCGCCCAGGTCACGTACTCGACCAAGCCGCGCGGCGGCGTCGTTCACACTCTGGCCCTGGCGGAGGCTCTCGCCGCCCGCGGCAACGACGTCGAGGTGTGGACTCTCGGCCGCGGGTCCGACACGGCCTTCTTCCGAGAGGTCGACCCGGCGGTGCGCGTTCGCGTCGTTCCCTTCGAGTCGCGTGAGGGCGAAGGCGTCGGTGAGCGCATCGAGCGCTCGATCGGCGCCATGGCACGGCACTTCTCGAGCAGCGCCGATGTGGTGCACGCGCAGGACTGCATCTCGGCGAACGCGGTGATCGCGGCGGGCCGTGAGTGCATCCGGACCATCCATCACCTCGACGCGTTCACCACACCGAGACTCGTCGAGTGTCACGAACTCGCCATCCATCGACCGGCGGCCCGCATCTGCGTCTCGCGTGCCGTCGCCGCCGAAGTCGAGGCCGAGTACGGGTACGCGCCCACCGTGATCTCGAACGGCGTCGACGCCGAACGTTTCGCGGATGCTGCGGGGCCGGCCGGAGAAGCGCTGCGCGCGCGCTGGCGCGCCGATCTGGGGGACTACGTGCTCGCTCTGGGCGGGATCGAGCCGCGCAAGGGTTCGCTCGATCTGCTCGAGGCTTTCGCGATGCTGCGGAGCAGGAGGCCGGAACTGCGTCTCGTCTTCGGGGGTGGGGAGACTCTCTTCGACTACCGCTCCTACCGCCGGGAATTCGAGCGGCGCGCGGTCGAGCTCGGGATCGAGCCGACCATCCTCGGCACGCTTGCCGATGGCGACGTGCCGTCTCTCGTGGCGGGGGCCACCGTGCTGGGCTTCGTCTCGACGAAAGAGGGCTTCGGCCTCGCCGCGATGGAGGCGCTCGCCGCGGGCGTGCCGGTCGTTGCTCGCGATCTGCCGGTGACGCGCGAGGTCTTCGGCGACGCGGTCACCTACGCGACCGATGTGAGGCAGATCTCCGACGCACTGGAGCGGGTCCTCGGCGGCGGCGCGGTCGACCCGGCCGCAGGAAGGCGGCTCGCTCGCTCTTTCACCTGGTCTGCGGCAGCTCGCGCCCACGAGGACTTCTACCGCGCCGTGCTGCGTGAGGAAGGCGGCGACGATGCTCAGGTCCCTGTCGTCGATCATCGCTGACCGCGCGCGGTCGCAGCCCGACGAGGTCGTCGTCGTCGACCAGCGGGGCGAACTCACCGCTGCGGAACTCGACGACGCGGCGACGCGATTGGCCCACGTGCTGATCTCGCGAGGGGTGGTCCAGAACGACCTGGTGACGGTGTCCCTTCCGAACGGGCGGGACATCGTCATCGCCTGCGTCGCTGTCTGGAGGGCAGGAGCGACACCGCAGCCGGTCGCCCTCGCTCTCACCGATGAGGAGCGGGCAGCCGTCGAAGATGTGGCGCGTCCGAGCGCGTCGATCGGTGCGCGCCCGCGGTCGGCGCGGATCGCGTGGATCGTTTCTGTCGATGCGCCACCCGCCACCGGCGCCCTCCCCGATCTGATCGCGGCCTCATGGAAAGCACCGACGACGTCGGGGTCGACCGGGCGACCGAAGGTCGTGAAGGCCCATGCGCCGGCCTCGATGGATCCGTCGGAGCCCGTCGCGCCGTTCCTGCCGCTCCGCGGCGTTCACCTGGTCGCGGGTCCGCTGACGCACTCTGCGACGTTCACGTACGCGTTTCGAGGGCTGCTGACCGGACACAGGCTGATCATCCTTCCCCGCTTCGACGAGCGCGCCTGGCTCGCGGCCGTAGAGATGCACGCCGTCACCTGGGCGCTGCTGGTGCCGACGATGATGCACCGGCTGCTGCGGCTCCCCGAGGAGGAGCGGGATCCGGCGCGGATCCGGTCGATCGAGACCCTGCTGCACATGGGCGCGCCCTGCGGCGTCGAGCTCAAGGGCGCGTTCCTGAACTGGGCGGGGGCCGAGCGTGTGGTCGAGGTCTACGCGGGTTCGGAGTCCAACGGGCTCACGATGATCCGAGGCGATGAATGGCTCCGTCACGTCGGCAGCGTCGGAAGGGCCATCGGGGGGACGGAGGTTCAGATCCGCTCCGCCGACGGTGCTGAGCTCGCCACGGGCGAGGCGGGAGTGGTGTGGATGCGCCGGGGCGAGCGCCCCGCCTATGAATACCTCGGTGCGTCGTCCCGGCGAGACCCGCTCGGGTGGGACACGCTCGGCGACGTCGGCCGGGTCGACGAGGAGGGATTCCTCTACCTTCTGGACAGGCAGGACGACGTCATCAATCGCGGTGGCGAGAAGGTGTATCCCGTCGAGATCGAGCGGGTGCTCGAGCAGCATCCCGCGGTTCGCAGCGCGGTCGCGTTCGGTGTGCCCGACGATGCCCTGGGACACGGCATCCACGCTGTCGCCGACGTCGCAGGGGCGGGCGTGGGCGAGCCCGAATTGCTGGCGTGGGCTCGGGAGCGACTCGGATCGCGCACACCTGCATCGATCCGGATCGTCCACGAACCGGTGCGCAACGACGCCGGGAAGACGTCTCGTCGGCGGTGGGCGCAAGCCCGTCATTCCGAGTGAACCGCGCTGCTCGTCGCGGCGCTACCACGTCCAGTCTGCGACGACCGGGATGTCCACGCCGAACTCGCGCGTATGGGCGCGAGCCAGGATGCGGGCATCCTGCATCTCCTGGCGAAGAGTCCCCTGTCGGGCATCGAGTCCGGGGACCCGGTCGAGCACGTCGATCACCAGCCGGTACCGGTCGAGGTCGTTGAGCATCACCATGTCGAAGGGCGTCGTGGTCGTTCCCTCTTCGATGAAGCCCCTCACGTGCAGGTTCGCGTGGCCTCGACGGCGGTACGTCAGCCGGTGGATCAGCCAGGGGTAGCCGTGGTAAGCGAAGATCACCGGTTTGTCGGTGGTGAAGATCGCGTCGTACTCGGCGTCGCTCAACCCGTGGGGATGCTGATCCTCGCTTTGCAGGCGCATGAGGTCGACGACATTCACCACGCGCACCTTGAGAGTCGGCACGGACGCGCGAAGCAGGCTCGCCGCCGCGAGCACCTCGAGCGTCGGCACATCTCCGGCGCAGGCGAGCACGACGTCGGGTTCTTCGCCGCGCCGCTCCGTTCCCGCCCACTCGAAGATCCCGAGCCCGCGCGTGCAGTGGAGCACCGCGTCGGGCATCGACAGCCAGTTCGCCTGGGGCTGTTTGCCCGCGACGACCACGTTCACGTAGTCGACCGACCGCAGGCAGTGGTCGTAGGTCGACAGGAGCGTATTGGCGTCGAACGGCAGATAGACGCGGACGACGTCGGCCTTCTTGTTCACCACATGGTCGATGAACCCGGGGTCCTGATGCGATGCGCCGTTGTGATCCTGACGCCAGACGTGCGAGCTCAACAGATAGTTCAGCGACGAGATGGGTCGCCTCCAGGCGATCGCCCGCGATGTCTTCAGCCATTTGGCGTGCTGGTTGAACATCGAGTCGACGATGTGGATGAAGGCCTCGTAGGAGGTGATCAGACCGTGCCTGCCCGTGAGCAGGTATCCCTCGAGCCAGCCTTCGCACTGGTGCTCGGACAGCATCTCCATCACCCGGCCGGATCGGGCGAGATGATTGTCGAGGTCCGCGTCGATGACCTCGGCGTCCCACTGCTTATCGGTCGCCTCGAAGACGGATTGCAGCCGGTTCGAGGCGGTCTCGTCGGGTCCGAAGATGCGGAAGTTGTCGGGGTTGGCGACGATGACGTCTCGGAGCCAGGTGCCGAGCACCGCGGTGGCCGAGCTGGTGGTCTCACCGGGGGTCGGCACCTCGACGGCGTAGTCCCGGAAGTTCGGCAGCCGCAAGGGGACGCGCAGCAGCCCGCCGTTGGCGACGGGGTTGGCGCTCATCCGGCGATCCCCGTCGGGGGCGAGAGCCGTTGCCAGCGGGACGACGGCACCGGCGTCGTCGAAGAGCTCCTCCGGACGGTAGGAGCGAAGCCAGTCCTCCAGGACGGTGACGTGGGCGGGCGTGTCGCGAGCGTCGGGGAGCGGCACCTGGTGGGAGCGCCAGCTGTTCTCGGCCGGTTTCCCGTCGATGAAGGCCGGACAGGTCCATCCCTTCGGGGTGCGCAGGATGATCATGGGCCAGGAGGGCCGGGCGTCGAGGCGTCCGGCTCGCGCATCGGCTTTGATCTGCGCGATCTGATCCATCGCTTCGTCGAGGACGGCGGCGAAACGGCGGTGCACCTCGCGAGGATCTTCGTGGTCGAAGCCGCCAGAAACGAGATACGGGGTATGGCCATAGCCGCGCATCAACTGGTCGAGCTCGAGGTCGGGTATGCGGGCGAGGAGCGTCGGGTTGGCGATCTTGTAGCCGTTGAGATGCAGGATCGGCAGAACGACCCCGTCGTGAAGCGGATCGATGAACTTGTTCGAGTGCCAACTCGTCGCCAGCGGCCCGGTCTCCGCTTCGCCGTCGCCCACGACGGCGGCGACGAGAAGATCGGGATTGTCGAAGACGGCGCCGTACGCGTGGGAGAGCGAGTAACCGAGCTCGCCGCCCTCGTGGATCGAGCCGGGGGTTTCCGGGGCGACGTGGCTGGGGATCCCGCCGGGGAAGGAGAACTGCCGGAAGAGCTTCCTGACCCCGTCGGTCGTGTGGTCGATGTCGTCGTAGATCTCGCTATAGGTCCCGTCGAGATAGGTGTTCGCGACCATCCCGGGCCCGCCGTGGCCGGGTCCGGCGATGAAGATCGTGTTGAGGTCCCGGTCGCGGATGACCCTGTTGAGGTGGGCGTAGACGAAGTTCAGCCCCGGCGTGGTGCCCCAGTGCCCGAGCAGTCTCGACTTGATGTGCGCGGGGGCGAGCGGCTCGCGCAGCAGCGGATTGTCGAGCAGATAGATCTGTCCGATGGAGAGGTAGTTCGCCGCTCGCCACCATGCGTCCAGTTCGTCGAGCGTCCGGTCGGTGACGCTGTCGGTGCGGAACGCGAACCCCGTGGATCCGCCTCCTCCTGCTACGGTTTCCGCTGTCATGGCGTGATCCCTTCTCGACGGTGCGTGCGCCGGCTTCGGCGGTCTCCCCGGGGGATGTCCTCGGCGCCTGACCCCACCCCAGCACACGGGCCGCTCCGCCGGTAGGGGCCTAGGTCCCCCGAGGCGGCGGCGCGGCGGTGCGGCGCCGGTGCCTCCGGACGGCGGCGCGGTTCGCGCAGCGGACGGAGCAGTAGCGCTGGCGGCCGTTGCGGGTCACGTCGACGACGACGTTGACGCACGCGTCGCCGGGTTCGGCGCCGGCCTCGCACCGACGAAGACGGCTCATGCCTCGGGTCGTCAGGTGCATCGCCGTGCCCACCGAGATCACGGCGTCGAGCACGGGGGCGAGCGACTGCTCCTCATCGCGGTAGTGGAGGTGCCATCCCTCGCCGTCATGGTCGGTCAGGCGCGGGTAGGCGGCGATCGCCGCCATCCGGGCGTTGAGCAGAGCCGCTCTCGCGGTCGGTGTGGGAGCGTCGACCACGGTGAGCCACGCGTCGATCACCGCTCGGGTCCGGGCATGATCGTCGGCGGCGACGCGGAAGGCCATCGTCATGCCGTGGTCGCGGGTGCGCTCCTCGATCTCCGACCGGTTGTGGGGCCAGTCGTTGGCGAGGGATGCGGCGAGCAACACCGCGTACTCCCCGTAAGGGTTGAGATGCATAAGACCATGACATCACAGTGGAGGCATGGATGCCCCGCCGCTCGATTCTGACCGTCAGCCGCCCTCACCCGCACCCTCGCCCGTCGCCGCGCACGAGCACGGCTGGGCGACGGAGTCCGCGCACCGCACCAGCGAGGGGCGGCTGCTCTACGTGCGCTGCCTCGGCTGCGGCGCGAGACGTGTCGACCTGCAGTCGAGCCCGTGCGTCCCGCCCGGAGCGGTCAGCGTGCCGACCGCTCCCGCCTCAGCCCGCGAGCTCCTGCAGGTGCCGGTATCCGCCCTTGAAGTAGAGCAGGGGTGACCCGGTGTGCCACTCGGGTGCGCTCATCTCGACCACGCGGCCGATGATCACGAGGTGGTCGCCCGCCTCGTACTCCGCCCAGGCCTCGCAGTCGACCCACATGAGCGTGGCGTCGATGACCGGGTTGCCCGACCGGGCCGGGTGCCATGCGATGCCCGCCCACTTATCGGTGCCCTTTCGTGCGAACTGGGTGGAGATGTGGTGCTGGTCGTGCGCGAGCACGTTGACCGTGAAACGGCCGCCGGCGGCGATGCGCGGGTACGTCGTCGAGGTGCGCATCACGCTGAACGAGACCAGTGGCGGGTCGACCGAGACGCTGTAGAACGACTGGCACGTGAAGCCGACGGGTTCGCCGTCGGCGATCGCGCTGACCACGGTGATCCCGGATGCGTAGTGCCCGAGGGTGTCGCGGAAGACGCGGGCGTCGATGGCGGGGGGAGCGATGAGCGAATCGGACATGGTGTTTCCTCCTATCGATGAGCGCAATCGACGCCGGCGAGAGGGGGCGCGGCTCGTGCGCGCCGGTCTCGTCCGGTCCGAGTGCCAGGAATAACGGAGACGGGATGCGGCGCGGTCGCTGCCGAGCGCTTGTCCAGGTCTCCCACACCACCGAGATCTTTTGGCCCGGCGGCCCGCAACGGCTTACGTTGCGAGATCGAGTCTGCACGGGCGGTGTTACGCGCGCGTTGCGCGGTCGAAGCTGGCGGGTTTCCGGGTGTCGGGCCGTGGCTCCGCGGTGTCGCCTTTCCGTGTGCCGGAAGGACGCGGGCGGGCCGCCGTGACGCGGCGCCATGATTCTTCCCCCGGGTCGCCCGTGTGGCTTCGGTCGAAGTTCCGCGATTCGCAACCAGAGCCGGCCGCTCTTTTGTCTGCTCTTTGCGCAAAACTCCCCGAAGAAGGTGCGCCCTGTTCCGCTCAGCGGAAGTCCGGGCGTTCCAGAGCGAGAGTTTCTCTCTTCCAGGGGCTGGTTCGTCGTGCGGGTCCGGCATAAGAGCACTCACGCGTGGCATCCGATTCATTGACGGTCCACAGAAACCCGGATAGCCTCACCTCGATATGTCGGGACGGACAACATTTATGCCCGGCCGTTCCAGCCACGCACTCAAGGGAGATTGCACATGAAGCAACCCGTCTACCGGTGGGGGGCCGTGGCAGCCGCCGCCGGCGTCGCCATCAGCCTCGGCGTCACGCCGACCGCCGCCTTCGCGGAACCGGAGGAAGAGGACTACAAGGTTCTCGTCGTCGGGAAGACCCTCGGGTTCCGGCACTCGCACATCGACGACACGACCAATGCGCTCATCCTGCTCGGGGAGCAGAACGGCTTCACGGTCGATGTGTGGGATCCGGCGATCGGGAACTCGCCCGGCCAGCCGGCACTGACCATGGCGTCGACGCCGTTCACCAGCACCGCCGACCTCGACCAGTACGCCACGATCGTCTTCGCGTCGCCCGTCGACGGCACCAACCGCCAGGACCCCGCGACCCCGCGCCTGCTCGACGACACCGAGCTGGCCGCCTTCCAGGGTTACATCCGCGGCGGCGGCGGCTACGTCGGCCTGCACGCCGCGACCGACGCGATGCACACCGTGCCCTGGTACAGCGAGCTGACCGGCGGTGGGGCGCGCTTCCGCAACCACCCCGCGCAGCAGCAGGCCACGATGCGGGTCGAGAACCCGGGCCACCCGTCGACGACGATGCTTCCCGAGGCGTGGTCGCGCTACGACGAGTGGTACAACTTCACCACCAACCCGCGTGAAGACGTGCACGTGCTCATCACGCTCGATGAGACGACGTACAACCCGGGCAACGGCCGCATGGGCGAAGACCACCCGCTCGCGTGGTGCCAGAACTTCGAGGGCGGACGCTCCTGGTACGAGGGTGCCGGCCACACGGATGCTTCGTGGACCGACCCCGTCTTCCTCGAGCACATCCTGCGCGGGCTGGAATGGACCGCGGGGCTCGTCTCGGGCGGCGGCGACTGCGTCACCTTCCCCGAGGTCGCCGGAGTGCTGGCGGCCGCGACCGGTGACGAGGCGGTCAAGGCCACGGTGCAGGGACACCTCGCCGGGGCCAAGACGGCAGACGCCGCCGACGCTCACGCCGACGCGATCGCGTCGCTGCTGCAGGCGCAGCGCGCCGCGGGCGCTCTCGACGACGACGTGCTCGACGCGAAGATCGCCGACCTCCTCGAGTGGCAGCGCGGTCTGACCGCCGACGGCCCGACCGACGCCGACGGCGTTCCGATCGACGTGTCGATCGTCGACGCACCGGGCGCTCTCGCGCTCACCGTCGCCGATTTCGGCGAGTCGGTGCGCCTCAACCAGGAGTCGGGCTTCACCGACCGCTGGCGCTTCACCGCGGGGCTCCCGACGGTCAAGGTCTCTGATTCGCGCAACGCGACGCAGGCCGGCACCAGCGGGTGGGCGGCCTCCGGCCAGTCGTCGGCGTTCGTCTCCGGCGACTCCACGATCGGCGCCGAGAACCTCGGGTGGGCCCCGAACCTCGTCACCCCGCGCGACGGGGTGTCGGCGGGGCCGCAGGTCGCGACCGCCGTCGACGGCGGCACGGGTCTCGCGGTCGCTTCGGTGCTCGCCTCGGCGACGCCCGACGGACGCCGCGGGGTGACCGACGTGAACGCGTGGTTGTACCTCGACGCGCCGCTCGGAACCCCCGAGGGCGACTACTCGGCGCGACTGACGCTGTCGCTGTTCCCGACCGACTGATCGACCGACGCGGGGGTGGGGCTTCGGCCTCACCCCCGCACAGACAGGAGAACCGCGGATGCTGCGGACCCGCCCGATGATCGTCGCGTCGCTCGCTCTCGCGACCCTGCTCGGGGGCGCGCCGGCGGCGGTCGCGCTCGATGCACCCGCGAGTGCGACCGCCGAGACCAGCACGACCTGGGCGGTGGCCCCGGCGTCGGCGGAGGGCCCGGACGGGCGGGTGTCGTTCCGGCACACGATCGACCCCGGCGGATCGGTGGAGGAGTTCATCGCGGTGACCAACTTCAGCGCCGCCGCCGCCCCGTTCGCGATCTACGCGAGCGACGGTGTGGTCACCGAGGCCGGGAACTTCGACCTGCTGCCGTCGGGCGAGACCCCTGTCGACAGCGGCACGTGGGTGAGCATCGGGGAGGTGGAGGGGGCGACCCCTCGCGATGGTGGCGGAATCGTCATCGACGTGCCGGCCGGTGCGACCACGCTCGTTCCTCTTCGCGTCGACGTCCCCGACGAGGCGACGCCCGGCGACCATCCGGCCGGTGTCGTGGCCGAACTCGCCCGCGGCGACGACGAGTCGGTGCAGGTCGCCTCGCGCGTCGGGGTGCGCCTGCACCTGCGCGTGGCGGGCGACGTCGTCGCATCCGTCGTTCCCGGTTCGATCACGACCTCGTATTCGCCGTCGTGGAACCCCTTCGCCCCCGGCACGCTGACGGTCGACTACGTCATCTCCAACGAGGGCAACGTGCGCCTGGGTGCGACCACGACGACGCAGGCCGCGGGCCTGTTCGGCATCGGCGGCGCGAGCGCGGCGGGTGAGCAGCGCGAGATCCTGCCTCGCCAGCAGACGGCCGCCTCGGCGACGGTCGCGGTGTGGCCGGTCTTCTTCGCCTGGGGCGAGGTGGCCGCCGTGCCGACGATCGTGGGTGAGGACGCCGTGCAGGCCTCCCTCGCGGCGGCGGCGACGCCGTTCACGGTGTGGACGATCCCGTGGTCGCAGCTCGCCCTGCTGGCGGTGGCCGCCGTCATCATCGTGCTGATCGTGCGCGCTCGTGCACGGTCGGAGGCGCGCGTGCAGGCCCGCATCGCCGCCGCCGTCTCCGCTGCCGCTGCGCAGCCGAACGATGCGGGGCTGGTGGACGAGCCCGCGAGCGCACGGGCTGTGCCCGAACGCACGGTCTGAGTCCGCGCGCAGCCCGTGCGTTCGGGCGCACCCCGTGTGCTCGGCGTCAGAGCGGGATCGAGCGCGCGGCCCCGCTTCGCTCGAAGACGTGCACCGCGTTGTCGGCGAGGAGTTGCCAGCCGGTGGTGTCGACGCCGGATGTCGCCACCACCCTGGCGCCGGTGGGGAGCACCGTCGTCGCGAGAGCGTTGTAGTCGTCGCCGTGTCCGGGCGGCAGGTCGTCCGCGGCGACCCCGCGCCGCGCGAAGGCGGCGAGCGGCGGCTCGACGGTGCCCCGGGAGTGCACCACGACGAGCGCCCCGTCGACGATGAGCATCGCGTTCAGGCACGCGGAGGGGTAGAGCGCCCGCACGTCGGCCGCCGCGGCCGCGACACCCGCCTCGATCGGCGAGGGTGAGCGCAGCGCTCACCGCACGAGAGCGAAGTACACCTCGCTGTCGGTCGTGCCCCGCAGCCCCGCTCGTTCGCGGTCGGTGAGGGCGTCGAGCGCGAGCGTGCGGGGTGTGAGTGCTCCGTTGTGCGCGAACACGATGCCGTCCGCGACGAAGGGCTGCAGGTTCTCCGGGGCGACAGCGGCGCCGGCGCTGGCGAAGCGCAGATAGAGCAGTGAGACCGCGGAGGGTTCGGCCAGCGGAGCGTCGCGAGCGGGGGTGAGACCGGTGAGCAGGTGGGGAGGGTGATCGGATGCGTCGGCCCGGGCGTACCCCCACCCGTCGGAGTGCAGTGTCGCGAGGTCGAGGAAGGCGCTGAGAAGCGTCGCGCCGAGGGCGTCGTGGGGCGTCATCGCCCGCGGAGCGATCGTCCCCAGCATCCTCGACATCCGCCCGCCTCACATTGGATCCAGTTATGTTACGTTTGGATCCTACTGCTCCCCTGGGAAGGTCCATGAACTCGATGCCCGTGGCGAATTCGCCGTCGACGACCTCCGCCGAGCCCCCTGCCCCGCAGCCGATCGATGTGGCGCGGGAGCGGGCTCGAACGGCCGGCTCGTGGAACGCACGGCACTTCAACGCCGCGGGCGCCGCCCTCCCGTCGCTGCAGGTCGTGACGACCACGGTCGAACACCTGCGGCTCGAGGAGGCGATCGGCGGCTATGAGGCGGCGATCGAGGTCAAGCCCCGCATCGAGGCGGTCTACGACTCCGCGGCGCGCCTCGTCGGCGCCGAACGCCACGAGATCGCCCTCCTCGACAGCGCGTCGACGGGTCTGCGGGTCGTGCTCGACGCCCTCCGCCCCCGCGCGGGATCCCGCATCATCGCCTCGCGCAGCACCTACGTCAGCCACGCCCTGCACCTCATGACCCTCGCCCGCGAAGACGGCGTCGACCTCGAGATCGTGCCGGCCGGAGCCGACCGCCTCCTCGACCTCGATGCGCTCGAGAGGATGCTGGCCGAGGGGCCGCCGGCGATCGTCACGGCAGCGCACGTGCCCACCTCGTCGGGGCTGGTCGAGCCCGTCGCCGCGATCGGCGCGCTCGTGCGCTCGTACGGCGGCTTCTTCCTGCTCGACGCCACCCAGTCGGTCGGCCACCTCGACTCCGATGTGCGGGAGATCGGGTGCGACGTGCTCGTGACGACCGGTCGCAAGTTCCTGCGGGCGCCCCGGGGGACGGGGTTCGCCTACGTCGGGGCGAGCGCCTTCGAACGCCTCCTCCCCACGGCACCCGACGTGCGCGGTGCGCAATGGACGTCGGCGTCCGACTGGCACGTCGACGAGTCCGCCCGGCGCTTCGAGACCTGGGAGGCGTCGATCGCCGGTCGTCTGGGGCTCGGCGTCGCCATCGACGAAGCGTTGGAACGCGGCATCCCGCAGACCCAGGAGTGGCTCACCGCGACCGGGCGCACCGTCCGTGCGGCGCTCGCCGAGATCGACGGCGTCGCGCTCGGCGAGGCGATCGACACCTCGTCGGCGATCGTGACCTTCGTCGTCGAGGGTGTGCCCTCTGCGACCGTCGTGACCGAGCTCGCCCGCGACCGCGTCCGCGTGGTGTCGGTACCGGCGACCCACGGCCAGTGGGATCTCGGCGACCGCGGCCTCTCGGCGGTCGTGCGTGCGTCGGTCCACGTCTACAACGACGAGAATGACCTCGCGGCCCTGATCGACCGGGTCGCGCACATCGCTCGAACGCATCGGTCGGGAGGGGCATGAGCGTGGTGGAGGCCGACGTCGTCGTGCTCGGACTCGGGGTGCACGGCTCCGCGGCGGTCGCGAGCCTCGCGCGGCGGGGGCACCGGGTCGTCGGACTGGAGCGGTTCGCGGCGGGCCACGCGCGCGGGTCGTCGCACGGCCGCACCCGCATGATCCGACGCGCGTACCCGAACCCCGTCTGGAACGGCTTCGTGGCCGAGGCCTACGAGGCGTGGGCGGCGCTCGAGCGCGAGAGCGGTCGCACACTGATCCACCGCACCGGCGGGGTGTACGCCCACGAGGGCGCCTCGCAGCTTCAGGGCCCCGACTGCGTCGCCCTGGCCGACGCGGCGGCTGTCGCCGGGGTCTTCCCGGGCCTGCGGATCCCCGAGGGCTACGGCGCCGTCTACGACCCGAACGCCGGGGTGCTGGAGGCCGAGGCCGCGCTCGACGCGCTCCGGGCGAGCGCCACACGCAACGGCGCCGACCTGCGCTTCGGCGCGCGCGTCGACGGCTGGGACACGACGTCGTCCGGGATCGTCGTGCGCGCGGGCGACGATGAGATCCGCGCCGGACGCCTGGTCGTCGCGCCGGGCTCGTGGGCGGCACGGATGCTGCCGGCCCTCGCGCCGATCGTTGAGGTCTGGCGCATCCTCACCCTCACCGTCGCCGCGGGTCAGCCCGTCGCGATGCCGCCGCAGCTCGGCGCCTTCTCGATCGACCGCCCGGAGGGGCTCGTCTTCGGCATCCCCGACGCGGCCGGGAACGGATTGAAGATCGGCGTCGACGCCGGAGCGGTGTGGGACCCCGAAGAGCCCGTCGCTCCCGCGACCCCCACCGAGGTCGACGAACTGCGCGCGCTGATGTCGGACTACGTGCCGGGCATCGACACCACTGTCGTCGAGGCCGCCGCGTGCCTGTACACGATGACCGAAGACAAGAGGTTCGTGCTCGGGCCGCTCGCCGACGGTCCCGAGGTCATCGCCGTCTCCGCGTGCTCGGGACACGGGTTCAAGTTCGGTGCCGCCGTGGGCGACGCCGTCGCCGACCTCCACGAAGGACGCTCGCGCGATGACCTCTCCTTCATCTCGACCGCGAGACGAGGACTCTGAGATGGCCGTCGCCCTCGCCGCCCCCCATCGCGCCGCCGTCACCGCCGGTGAGCGCGCGGTCGCCGCTGGCGGCAACGCGCTCGACGCGGCGCTCGCCGCCGCCGCGATGCTGACGGTGGTCTATCCGCACCAGTGCGCGATCGGCGGCGACCTCATCGCGCTCGTCCGAGACCCCGCGGGCGCCACGACCGCCGTGATCGCGGCGGGCACCGCACCCGCCGCCATCGAGACCGTGTCGGGGGAGTGGGCGGCGGTGCCGCGTCAGGGAGCGCACTCCGTGACGGTGCCCGGGATGGTCGCGGGCTGGGAGGCCATCGCCGCGCTCGGCGGTGCGCTCGGTCTCGCGCCGGCCCTCCGCGGCGCCGCAGACGTGGCGCGGGGCGGCGTCACGGTCAGCGCGGGGCTCGCGCGCGCCATCGCGTCGAGGGCGGAGGGGATTCTCGCCGACCCCGGGCTGTCGGCCGTGTTCGCGCCGAGGGGCGACCTGCTGGCGGAGGGCGACACGTACCTGCAGCCGGCTCTCGCCGACACGTTCGGCCGCCTCGCCGACGACCCGACCGACTTCTATTCCGGTGCGACCGCCGACCTGCTCGTCGCCGCCCTCCGCGGCGCGGGCGGCGTGCACACCCTCGACGACTTCGCCGGCTACGCCCCCGAGATGACCCCCGCGCTGTCGACCGACCTCGGCGGTCGCACCTGGTCGGTCGCGCCTCCGCCGTCGGCGGGCGCCCTCGTGCCGGGTGTGGTGGCGGGCGGTCTCGACGCGGAAGGCAACGCGGATGCTGCGGCCCTCGTGGCCGCGAGCGTGCGCGGCGTCGCTGCCCGCGGGGCACACCTCGGCGATCCGCGAATGGGTCCGATCGACGTGGATTCCCTGCTCGATCTCGCCGCGGGTGCCGGTTCGACGATCGGCGAGTCTCGGGCGAGCGGCGACACGGCCTCGGTGGTCGCGATCGACGACGACGGGTGGGCGATCACGATCGTGCAGAGCGTCTACTTCACCTTCGGCGCGGGGTTCCTCGACCCCGCGACGGGCGTGCTGTTCCACAACCGCGGGAGTGCGTTCAGCACCGACCCGGCATCGCCGGCCCTTCTGCGCGCCGGTGCCCGCCCGCCCCACACCCTGTGCCCCCTGATCGTGGAAGACGCCGCGAACCTCGTGATCGCCGGCTGCCAGGGCGGTCGCGCGCAGCCCTGGATTCTCGCGCAGCTCTTCGCCGCCCGATCATCGATGCGGGAGCCGCTCGACGCGATCCTCGCGCGGCCTCGCTGGATCGTCGGAGACGTCGACCTCGGATTCGATCGGCTCACCCTGGCCGCCGAGCCCGGTGTCGCGCCCGAGGCGCTCGCCGGCGCGAGAGCCGCGGGCGTTCCCGTGGCCGACCTTCCCGCTCGCGCGGACGTCGCCGGACACGTGCAGCTCGTGCGGCGACGCGACGACCACCTACTCGACGCCGCGAGCGATCCCCGAGCCGACGGTGTCGGCGTCGTCACCCTTTGACACTGGAGGAGAACCCCATGACCTCACGCATCTGGAGCGACCCGCTCACGCCCACCGAGATCGACGAGATCACCGCCCTGGTGCGCGCCGACGCGCGTATCGGCGAGCGACCGCGGTTCTGGGGCATCGCCGTGGAGGAAGGACTCGCCCGCGCTCTCGCGCCGGGTCAGGGCCGCCCGGTGCGACTGGTGGTCATGAACCCCGACGCCCACGCCGCGTGGGAGGTCACCGGCTGGACGTCGGGTACCGACCGCGACGCGGTGCTCTCGGGCTGGGCCGACGTCGACGCCAAGCGTCCGGGCGTCTCCTCCGACGAGGCGCGGGCGATCGCCCAGGCGGCGCGCAACCACCCGCTCATCGTCGAAGCACTCGCCAAACGCGGCATCCATGACACCTCGCTGGTGTGGGTCGACCCCGAGTCGATCACCGGCTTCGAGCCCGAGGACCTCGCAGACTGCCGACTGTCGTGGGGAACGGTCTGGTACCGCGAGAGCGTGGACGACAACGGCTACGCGCGGCCCGTGGCGGGCCTCGTGCCGATTCTCGATCTCGAGACCCTCGACGTCATCCGCATCGAAGATCACGGCGTGATCCCGATGGCCAGCGAGTCGGGCAACTACCGCTCGGGCACCTGGGGCCCCGACCGCGAGGTCGCGCCGCTGGAGATCACCCAACCGCAGGGGCCCGGATTCGACGTCGACGGGCACCGCGTCACCTGGCAGAACTGGTCGTTCAACATCGGTTTCACCCACCGCGAGGGGCTCGTGCTGCACGACATCTCGTACCGGGACGGCGACGTCGACCGTTCGGTCATGCGCCGGGCGTCGATCAACGAGATGTACGTGCCCTACCTCGACTCCGACCCGACCGCGTACCGCAAGAACTTCTTCGACTGGGGCGAGTACGGCGCGGGGCCGCTCACCGCCTCCCTCGAACTCGGGTGCGACTGCCTCGGCGAGATCCGCTACTTCGACGCGCACGTGCTCGACGGCAACGGCGAGGCGATGACGATCTCCAACGGCATCTGTCTGCACGAGGAGGACCACTCGATCCTCTGGAAGCACGTGAACACCCGCACCGGCGAGGCCGACGTGCGTCGCTCGCGCCGGCTGGTGATCTCGTTCTTCGCGACGGTGGCGAACTACGACTACGGCTTCTACTGGTCGCTCTACCAGGACGGCAACATCGAGCTGGAGATCAAGCTCACCGGCATCCTGTCGGTCTCGGGCATCGACGACGGCAAGATGCCCCCGTTCGGACGCATGGTGAGTCCGAACGTGCAGGCTCCGACCCACCAGCATTACTTCGCCATCCGTCTCGACACCGCCGTCGACGGTCCGCTGAACCGCCTCGTCGAGGTGCACGCCGAGGTCGAGGAGGACGACGAGCTGAACCCGTGGGGGAACGCGGTGAAGATGGTGTCGGAGACCATCTCGTCGGAGAAGGATGCGGCGCGCCTGGCGGATGCGTCGCGCGCCCTGCACTGGCGGATCGAGAACACGGAGAACATCAACCGCTTCGGCGAGTCGACGGCGTACCGCCTGTCGGTGCTCAACACCACGCGCCTGTTCGCCAAGCCCGGGAGCGTCGTGGCGCGCAAGGCGCCGTTCGTCGGCAAGCACCTGTGGGCCACCGCGTACGACGCCTCGGAGCGGTTCATCGCGGGGGAGTACCCGAACCAGGCCCCGCTCGAGGCCGAGGGCATCACGGCCTGGCAGCAGGCCGACCGCCCGCTCGACGGGGCTGAGCTCGTGGTGTGGCCGATCGTCGGTGTGCACCACTACCCGAAGCCCGAGGAGTGGCCGATCATGCCGGCTCACAAGATCGGCCTGCGCCTGGAGCCCGACGGCTTCTTCGTGCGCAACCCGTCGCTCGACGTTCCGCCGTCCGAGGAGGCCGCCTGTCACGCGCCCTCGGGTGGGCACGGTCACGATGGGCACGGTCACGACCATGACGGTCACGCCCACGTGCATCACGGCAGCGACGACCCGCACGCAGACCACCACGATCACCACTGATGCCGGCGGAACTGCTGCACGCGGGAGCGTTGGGGGCCGCCGGCCTCGGAACCTGCTGCGTCGCCCTCGACCGCCCGCGACCGCGGCTGCGAGAGCTGTCGCTGTCGATCGTGATGTTCCTCGCGATGCTCGACGTCGTCACCGCCGCGCACCTCGTGCCGGTGGTCGGGTGGAGTGCGCTGACGGTCGCCCTGGCGATGGCGCTCGGGGCGAGGCGGCGACGTTCGGCCGAGCCCTCGGCGGTCGTGGGGATGCGCGTGCACTCCGCGATCGGTGCCATCCTCATGGCGGGGCTCATGCTCGCGATGTCGGGTGGGCCGGTCGCGACCAGCGGGTCGCACCACGGCGGTTCGGCGGTCTCGCTCGTGCTGCCGCTGGTCGCCGCGACCGCCGTGTACGCGGCGTGGTCGGCGACGCGTCTGCATCACGCCCATCTGCTCGAGCGGGTGCAGTACGTCAGCATGGCGATCTCGCTCCTCCTCCTCGCGGGCGCGGCCGTCGGCTGAGCCGGGAGTTCGCGCGTTTCGCTGCGCGATGCGCCGGGCGAGGGCGCATGCCCGGCGTCGGCCTTGGGCCGTCGCCCCGCCCGCTCGACGCATCGCCCCGCTCGACGCATCGCTCCGCTCGCGCTCGAGGCGCGGTCCGCCCCGGGGTTGTCGAAGGGTCGCGGGGGCGCGGGTCAGGAGGGCGCGGGTCAGAAGGGTGCGGTGTCTTCGGGTGAGCGGTCGTCGTCGGGTGCGGGTCTGAAGACCGGGACTTTCCGTTCGGGTCGCACCACGAATCGTCTCCCGCCGGGGGATTTCCATTCGAGTGCTCCGCCGCTGTCGGGGATCTGTCTCACGCACCACCCGCCGTGATGCTTGATCGTGTGATGCCCGACGCAGAGGGGGCCGAGGTTCGTGAGTTCGGTGGTGCCGCCGTGTTCCCAGGCGAGTTGGTGGTCGATCTGACACCTTCGGGCAGGGGTTCCGCATCCGGGGGCCATACAGGTCGCCGCCCGCCATTCCACGAGTCGTCGTAACGCCGCCGGGGTGCGGTACTGGTCACGCCCGACGGAGAGCACCATCCCCGTCTCGGGGTGGGTGAGCACCCGCATCCACCCATCCGCGCCACCGCAGAGTTCCCGGGCCTGCTCGATGGGGATCGGCCCCACCCCCTCCACCACCGCCGGGGCCGTGTTCGCGTGCTCGTCATCGAGCAGCGACAACACCGGCACGGTCACCGCAACCGTCGCGCGGATCCCTCGCGCCGCATCGGGGTGGGCGGGCACGTCCCCATCGACAAGAAGATCGACCATGACGTCCGCACGCAACTCGTCGAGAGAACGCTCCTCGCCCTCCTGGGCGCCGAGGGCGTGTGCGATCGCCGTTGCGCGGTGCTGAATTGCGTGGGCCTTCACGGCGGAGGTGTAGAGCATCACCCAACTCATCCCGTCCTCCGCCGGCTGCACCACCACCCGCCGCTCCCGCACCGCTTCCGCGTGCCGCTCGCTGAGCGTCGCGGCCCGCACCGTGTCGACGAGCTTCCGCAGCAACCGGCGGAACGACCCCAACGCGTGCGACGTGGCGAGGTCGACGGCCAGCGGCACCACCTGATCCCGCAACTCCGGCTCGACAGTGTCGACCAGCTCGACGAACACATCCGCGTGCCGCTCCGTCGTCCGCGCATGCGAAAGCGCGTCGAGCATCGCCGGGTATCGGTTGACGAGACCATCCGCGGTAGCCAGCATCCGTTCCGCGATGTGCTCGGTCACCTGCAGCACCGTCGCAAGCTCGAGCCGCAGGGACCGCATCACGATCTCCGTCGTCTTCCCCCGGAACACCGCCGCCTCGGCCACCGCCTCCCGCCGCAACCCCTCGACCCGCTCGAACCGTTGCGCGGCGAACACCGACATCAACGTCGACACATCCGCCACCGCATCCAACCCATCACGACCCGCCGCGACCGGATCACCGTCCGCATCGAACCATTCCAGCTCCTCGAACCACTCGCGCTCGTCGGGCCACTCCGAGCCCGCAACGTCCGCCGGAAAAGCAACGGCATCACGCCGCGCCTCACCGCCAGTCGGGGTGCCGTCGTTCTCGAGCATGCCTACATGTTAGAACAAACGTACGACACTGGACGGAAGTCGTGCCGCACTGTGGAAAACTCCCGCGCGCCCGCCGTCGTTGGCCCCACACGCGCGGAGCGGCAGGCGGTGTCAGCCGGTGAAGACGGTCGAGCTGCGGCGCTCGTACCAGCGCGCGAGCTGCTCTCCGGCGCCGTGCACGTGGGCGCGCATCTGTGCGCCGGCGGCCTCGGCGTCGCCGCGCTCGATGGCCTCGATGATGCGCAGGTGCTCCTGGTAGTTCTCCTCGCGATGGCGCTCGTCGTTGACGAGCAGCTGTGCGGAGACGTTGCGGGGGAAGGTCTCGTTGATCTCGGCGATCGCGCGTCCGAGCCGCGCGTTGGCCGACGCGAGCACGATCGTGTTGTGGAAGACGTCGTTCTCCTGCCGACTGTCCAGGGCGCGCGCCGGGGCGCCGCCCTCGACCGAGCGGTCGTACATCTCCTGGTTCGCGACGCGGAGTCTGTCGAGGTCGGCGTGCGAGATGCGGCTGACGGCGCGCGCGGCGGCGAGGGCTTCGAGCTCGGCGCGCACCTCGTAGGCCTCGCGCACCTCCCACGGGGCGGGGACCCGAACGACAGCGCCGCGGTTGGGGACCACATCGATCAGTCCGCCGGTCTGCAGCTGGCGGAGCGCCTCGCGCACCGGGGTGCGGCTGACGCCGAAATCGCTCGCGAGCTCGGCCTGCCGCAGCTGCGCTCCGATGGGGATGTCGCCGTTCATGATGCGCGCTCGGATCTTCGCCGCGATCTCGTCGACGAGAGCGTGAGCGGAAGACGCTTCGATCGTCTCATCAGCCATTCAGGTGTGTCTCCTCACCGACGCAGATGGTGCTGCGGCACCCCGGAACGATAACAGAACTCCTCTATATGGACCCCGATCCGAACGGAACGTCGCCCAGGCAAGTAATATTGGATCCATACTCATGATGTTAGGATCCACGTATGTCAGGGCTGGAAGTGATGACGGACATCCGCGTCCGGGTGCGCGGGCTCGCCCGTGAGGCCGAGGGTGTGCTGTCGGTGGAGCTCGAACCCCTCGGCGAAGCGCTCCCTTCCTGGACCCCCGGCGCACACATCGACCTCGTCGTACCCGGCGCGCCCGTGCGGCAGTACTCGCTCTGCGGCGACCCGTCCGCGCCGCGCTACCGCATCGCCGTGTTGCGTGAGAGCGATAGTCGCGGCGGATCCCGAGCCGTCCACGAACGACTGCGGCCGGGGGATGAGATCGTCGTCCGCGAGCCGCGCAACCATTTCGTGCTGGAGCCCGCCGCGCAGTACCTCTTCATCGCCGGCGGCATCGGCATCACGCCCCTGCTGCCCATGGTGCGTCAGGCCCAGGCGGCGGGAGCCCGCTGGCGGCTGCTCTACCTCGGCGGTTCGCGCGAGCGCATGCCGTTCCTCGACGAGCTCTCGGGCCTCGGCGGAGACGTCACCGTCGTCGCCCGCGACGAGGGGACCCGGGCCGACCTGATCGCCGAGGTCGCCGCATCCCCCGACGCGCTCGTGTACGCCTGCGGTCCGGAACGGATGCTGACGGCCCTGGCCGATGCGGTGCCGGACGCCGACGCCCGGCTCCGGCTCGAGTACTTCTCAGCTCCCGAGATCGCGTACGAGCCTGGTGGGCCGTTCCGCATCCGCCTCGATCGCAGCGGTCTCGAGCTCGAGGTGACCCCGGAGGAGTCCATCCTCGAGGTCATGCGCGGCGCCGGCGTGGAGGTGCTGTCCGACTGCGAGGAGGGCATCTGCGGCAGCTGCGAGACCCGCGTCGTCGAGGGGGAGCCCGAGCACCGCGACTTCGTCCTCACCGCGCAGGAGAAGGCGAACGGCGACTGCCTGATGGTCTGCGTCTCCCGCGCCTCGTGTCCACTGCTCGTCCTCGACGCCTGATACTCACCGACCGAAACGCACTGAAGGAGCGCACCGCATGCTCAAGCAGGAAGACAACGAGAAGATCACTCGATCGGGGCCCGGCACTCCGCTCGGCAACCTGCTGCGTTCGTACTGGCAGCCGGCCGCCCTGGTGTCGGAGATGCCGGGCGAACGTCCGGTGAAGCAGGTGCGCATCATGAGCGAAGACCTCGTGCTGTTCAAGAAGCGGGAGGGGTGGGGGCTGATCAGCCGCTATTGCGCCCATCGGGGGGTCGACCTGTCGTACGGGCGCCTCGAGGAGGACGGCATTCGCTGCCTCTACCACGGGTGGCTCTACAACGGCGAGGGGCGGTGCGTCGAGCAGCCCGCCGAGCCCGACCACAGTCAGTTCCTCGGCAAGGTGCGCATCGCCAACTACCCGTGCGTCGAGCGCAACGGCATCATCTTCACGTACATGGGCGCGGGTGACCCGCCGCCGTTCCCGCACTACGACTGCTTCGTCGCCCCGGAGGAGTACACGTTCGCTTTCAAGGGGCTGTGGGAGTGCAACTGGCTCCAGGGCCTCGAGGGCGGCATCGACCCCAGCCACGTGTCGTTCCTTCACCGCTTCATCGAAGAGGACCCGCGCGAGATGTACGGCCAGCAGTTCGCCGAGGAGGTCGAGGGTACGGGCAAGAAACTGTCGATGCTCGTCGGTGAGAGCTACCGCCCCGACATCGAGGTCGAGAACGCCGAGCACGGCCTGCGCGTCTACGCCCTGCGTCAGCTGACCGAGGACATCAAGCACGTGCGTGTGACGAACCTCATGTTCCCCAACGCGTTCGTCGTCCCCTTCGGCAACTCGAAGGTGTTCACGCAGTGGCACGTACCGATCGACGACGAGACCTCGTACTGGTACATGATCTTCTACGACTTCGCCGAGCCCACCGACAAGGAGACCCTCCTGCAGCAGCGGCTCGAGGGCGTGAGCCTCCCCGAGTACCGGCCCCTGCGAAACCGCAGCAACAACTGGGGCTTCGACCCCGTCGAGCAGAAGGAGCTCACCTACACCGGCATGGGTCTCGACATCAACGTCCACGACCAGTGGGCGGTGGAGAGCATGGGAGCCATCCAAGACCGCACCGTCGAGCGCCTGGGCGTCTCGGATCGCGCCGTGAGCGCGAACCGTCGCCTGCTCCTGCGCGCGATCGAGGCCTTCGCCGCCGGGGCGCGCACCCCGTCGCATCCGCTCAGCGAGACCGAGGCGACCGAGCTGACAGGACCCATCGCCATGGACACGATCGCCGCGAACGACGCCTGGCAGACCCGCTGGGTCGAGCGCGAGCAGGAGCGCCGCGACGCCTCGCCGTGGGCGGGCCCGCTCGCCACCGCGGAAGCCACCGTCGATGCGTGAGCGCAACGTCGACGAGCGTCCCGTCTCCGAGAACGGCGGGGGCGTCTCGGCGCGGCCCATGCTCGCCGCCGAGCGCGACGGCTTCATCTCTCGCCACGACCTCTGGAGCGAGGCGCAGTACGCGGCTGCGGGCCAGATGCGCCGGGTCATGGATGAGATCGGCATCGAGATGGTGCGGTTCTCGTTCGTCGACCAGCACGGCATCCTGCGCGGGAAGACCATCACCCGGGCCGGCGTCGCCGCTGCGATGCGCTCGGGCCTGACGGTGCCGAGTTCGCTCCTGCTGAAAGACACCTCGGGCCAGTCGGTCTTCTCGGTCTTCTCCGCCGACACCGGGGTGGGCGTCGACGGCTTCAGCGGAGCGGGCGACATCGTGCTCGTGCCCGACCCCGAGACCTTCCGCGTGCTGCCGTGGACCGAGAACACCGCCTGGATCCTCTGCGATCTCCGCTTCCCCGACGGCGCGCCCGTGCCGTTCTGCACGCGGTCGATCCTGCGCACCGAGCTCGCCACGCTCGCCTCGCGCGGGTACGGCATGACGGTGGGCGCCGAGCTGGAGTTCCACGTCTTCCGGCTCTCCGACGAAGAGCTCGCCACCGCGCACGTCGCCGCCCCCGGGCGTCCGGGGGACGCGATGGTCTGCGCACCCACGACGCGCGGGGCGCAGCTGCTGCACGAGGAGTCGCTCGACGCGATGCAGCCCCTGGTCGACGCGCTCTACCGCACCCTGACCCTTCTTGACCTCCCGCTGCGCTCGATCGAGCTGGAGTTCGGGCACAGCCAGTTCGAGATCACGATGGAGGCGGGGGATGCTGCGCGGATCGCCGATGCGATCGTGCTGTGCCGCATGGCGGTGCGCCGCGTCGCCCGCGGCCTCGGCTACCACGCGACGTTCATGTCGCGCCCCCAGGGTGTCGAGGGCGCCTCGACAGGCTGGCATCTGCACCAGTCGCTCTACGAGCTGTCGACGGGGGCTGCAGCCTTCGTCCCCGAGACGGAAGGGACGACCCTGAGTCTCGTGGGGTCGGCGTACCTCGCCGGGCTCCTCGCCCACGCGCCCGCCGCGGCGGCCTTCACCACACCGACCGTCAACGGGTACAAGCGGTACCAGCCGTTCTCGCTCGCACCCGACCGCGTGGCCTGGGGCATCGACAACAAGGGCGCGATGATCCGCGCGGTCGGCGGGGTGGGAGATCCCGCGACCCGGCTCGAGAACCGCTCCGGCGAGCCCGCGGCGAACCCGTACCTCTACATCGCGTCGCAGCTGATCAGCGGGATGGACGGCATGGAGCGCGGACTCGTGCCGCCCGCCCCCACCCTCGATCCGTACCGCACCGAGGCGCCGGCGCTGCCCGCGTCGCTCGGCGACGCCGTCGCCGCGCTCGTCGACGACCCCGCGTTCCGGTCGGCTCTGGGCGAGACGGTGGTGCACTGGTACGCGACGATCAAACGCGCCGAGTTCGACCGGTACCTCCGACACGTCTCCGACTGGGAGCAGCGCGAATACTTCGGGATCCTGTGATCCCGCGCCGAGGAAGAGAGCACGCATGAGCATCAGATCCCGTGTCGGCACCCTGCCGGCCCACGAACCGTTCCTGCTCGCGGGGGAGTGGATCCCGGCCGGCGACCGCGCCCGCCGCGAGGTCATCGATCCCGCGACGCAGGAGGTGCTGACCACCGTCGCCGACGCGACGGCCGCCGACGTGGATGCGGCGGTGGCCGCCGCCGTCGCGGCGCACGCCGATCGGCGCTGGCGGGGGATGGCGCCGCTGGATCGTGCCCGCATCCTGAACCGGGTCGCCGACCTCATCGAGGCCGACCTGGAGGAGCTCGCGATCCTCGAGACCCGCGACAACGGCAAGCCGATCGAGCGCTCGCGCGCCGACACGGCCAGCGCGGCACGCACCTTCCGACACTTCGCCGGTGCGCCGTCGCGCCTGGGCGGATCGGTCATCCCGATCGACGGCGGCGCGCACCACGTCTACACGGTGCTCGAGCCGATCGGTCCGGTGGCGATCATCCTGCCGTGGAACTTCCCGATCATGACGGCGGCCTTCAAGCTCGCCCCGGCGCTCGCCGCGGGCTGCCCCGTGATCGCGAAGCCCGCGGAGGACACACCCCTGACGCTCCTGCGCCTGGCGAGGATCCTGCAGGAGGCGGGCGTGCCCGACGGCGTCGTGAGCGTGCTCACCGGCGACGGCGAGGTGGGCGCCGCCCTCTCGGCCCACCCGGGGATCGCGAAGATCAGCTTCACGGGCTCGACGGAGGTCGGTCGCCTCGTCGCCCACGCCGCCGCCGACGACTTCACCCGCGTGACCCTCGAGCTCGGCGGCAAGAGCCCGAACATCGTCTTCGAAGACGCCGATCTGGATGCTGCGGTGCTGACCGCCATGCGTGCGTCCTTCGGGCACTCCGGGCAGATGTGCACCGCGGGAAGCCGCCTCCTCGTGCAGCGCTCCATCCTGGAGGAGATGACCGAGCGCCTTGCCGCGGCCGTCCGACGGGTGCCCGTCGGCGACGGGCTCGACGGCGGGATCACCGTCGGCCCGCTCGTCTCGGAGGAGCAGCGCCAGCGCGTGCTCGGCTACATCGAGAAGGGCATCGGCGAGGGCGCGACCCTCGTCGCCGGCGGGGGAACCCGCGAGCCGGGCTTCTACGTCGAGCCGACACTGTTCTCCGGTGTCACCAACGACATGACCATCGCGCGCGAGGAGATCTTCGGCCCGGTGGTCGGGATCATCGCGTTCGACGACGAGGCCGACGCCGTGCGCATCGCCAACGACACCCGGTACGGGCTCGCCGCCGGGGTGTGGACCCGCGACCTGTCGCGCGCGCACCGGATGGCGGCCGCGATCGACGCCGGCACGGTGTGGATCAACACCTACAACGTCTTCGACCCCGCGTTGTCGTTCGGCGGCGTCGGGGAGTCGGGGCTCGGCCGCGACCTGGGCGACGAGGGTCTTCTGGGCTTCTGCGAGCCGAAGAGCGTCGTCATCGCGATCTAGTACGCCGCACGGCGAGAAAGGGGCATCCGTGATCGACACGGTGCACACGGTCACCGGGCCCATCGGTCCCGCCGACCTCGGGATCACGCTCCCGCACGAGCACGTCTACATCAACATGACCCGCACGACGCCGCAGGACGGGTACCTCAACGTAGCCGCCGAGGCCGATGCCGAGCTCGCGCTCTTCGCGGCGGCGGGCGGCGCCACCCTCATCGATCTGACCAACGGCGAGCTCAGCGACTATGCGGCACCGGTCGGGTGGAGCGACGACCTCCGGGTGATGCAGCAGAATGCGATCACCGGCTCGAGATCGGTCGCGAACGTCCTCGCGACCAAGGAGGCGTCCGAGCGCACCGGGGTGCAGGTGATCCTCGGCACGGGGCACTACTACGAGACCTACCTCGACCGGCTCTGGTTCGATCGCACGCCGACGAACCTGATCGCCGACTACCTGATCGCCGATCTGCTCGACGAGATCCCCGGCACGGGGGTGCGGGCGGGGGTCATCGGAGAGATCGCGTCCGACCTCTCGCACATCTCCGCGATCGAGGAGCGGTCGTTCCGCGCGGCCGCGAGGGCGGGTCGGGAGACGGGGATGCTGATCTCCACCCACGCACCGACGTTCCCGACCGGTCTCGCGCAGCTCGACATCCTCCGCGAGGAGGGGGTCGACCTCTCGCGCGTCGCGATCGGGCACGCCGACACGGTCAAGAGCGTCGACTACTCGCTCGAGATCGCGCGGCGCGGAGCCTTCGTGCAGTTCGACTGCCTGATGACCTGCCGGGTCGGGGGCGTGCTCGTCCGCCCGCAGATCGACCGGCGGCTGTCGTATCTGCGGCAGCTCATCGATGCGGGCTACGCCGACAGCATCCTGCTCTCCCACGATGTCTGCCAGCGCTCGCACCTGCGCGCGGCGGGCGGTCCGGGGTACACGTTCCTCTTCGAGGAGTTCCGCGCCCTCGCGATCGATTCGGGCATCGCCGCCGAGACGCTCGACGCCATCCACCGCGACAACCCGCGTCGCGCCGTCTTCGGGGAGTGACCCATGCCCATCCATACCGTCCTCGGGCCGATCGCCGCCGCCGACCTCGGGCCCACCTCGATGCACGAGCACCTGCTCAGCGATCTGCGCATCTGGGCGAAGCCCCCGAAGGAGCTCCCTCCCGAGGGAGTGCCGATGGGACCGGAGCTGATGGCCTACCTCCGGTGGAACTTCCTGTCGGTGCCGGAGAACATCGTTCTCCACGACGCCGACGTCGCCGCGCAGGAACTCTCTCACGTGCGCAGCGCCGGAGGGTCGGGTGTGCTCGAGCTGACCCTCGACGGCATGGGACGCCGCCTGTCGGAGCTGCCCGAGATCTCACGACGCTCGGGGGTGCACGTCATGGTCGGCGCGGGCTTCTACGTCGAGGACACCATGGCCGCCGACGTCAAGACCGCGTCGATCGACGCGCTCACCGAGCGCCTCCTCGGCGAACTCACCGACGGCATCGGCGACACCGGCATCCGCCCCGCGCTGCTCGGTGAGATCGGAACCAGCTGGCCCGTGACCGATGCCGAGTGGCGATCCGTCCGCGCCGCCGCCCGTGCCGGAGCCGAGACCGGCGCCGCGGTGTACACCCACCAGTCGTTTCGCGGCAAAGGCGGCACGAGCGTCCTCGACGCGATCCTCGAGGAGGGCATGAGCGCCGACCGCGTGATCATCGGTCATCTCGACGAGTTCTGGGACCCCGGCTACCATCGCGAGATCGCGCGAGCCGGCGCCGTGCTGGCGTACGACACGTTCGGATCGGACTTCTCCTACGGCAGTCCGAAGCTGCGCAACCCCACCGACGCGGAACGGCTCGACATGGTCGAGTGGCTGCTCTCGGAGGGCTACGCCTCGCAGCTCGTCATCGCCCAGGACGTCTGGGCACAGGCCAACCTCCGCCGCAACGGCGGCAACGGCTACGATCACCTCTTCCGGCGGATCGGCCCCTCGATCGCCGAGATCGCCGGCGATCCGGCGACCGTCGACCAGATCCTCATCCACACTCCGAGACGACTCCTGGAGCGGCCATGACCACCCCCCTCGCATCCTCTGCGCCGCACGACGCCCACATCGTCGGCCGGCCCGTGCTCGTCGTCGTCGACATCCAGGGCGGTTCGGGTCAGTCCGCGCCCGGCGAGGGCGGCATCCCGATCATGGGCGGCCGAGCCGAAAGGGGGCCGCGCCAGCGCGCCCTCGTCGACGCCGCGCGCGCCGCGGGCGTACCCGTCGTGTTCATCCAGGAGGTGCACAAGCCCTCCCTCATCGACATCGGTCGTGAGCTCGACGGCGTCGAGGGTCCGCACTGCATCGAGGGCGACGACGGCACGGAACTGGCTGCGTGGCTGGAGCCGCGCCCCGAGGAGTTCGTGGTGCGCAAGCGCCGCTATTCCGCGTTCTTCGGCACGGAGCTCGAGATCGTACTCAAGGCGTACAGGGCCGAGACCCTGATCCTCATCGGGGGCCTGACCGACGTCTGCATCCACTACACCTTCGTCGACGCGCACCAGCACGACTACCGCGTGCGGGTGATCCAGGATGCGGTCGGCGGTTCGAGCGAACGCGCGCACGCGGCGTCGCTGGAGGCGATCTCGTACCTGCAGCGCGACGCCCTCGTCGACACCGCCGACGTGCTCGCGTTCTTCGCGGCCGAGGCCGCGGCGACGAGCGCTGACCCGGTGCTGGTGCGATGACCGATCCACGTCGGGCCGGTCTCCTCCCCGAGGCCGCGGAGTACGTCGTGGTCGGAGGAGGGACGGCGGGGAGCGCGGTCGCCGCGCGTCTGGCAGAAGCCGGGCACGACGTGCTCGTGCTCGAAGCCGGCCCCGACTTCGGACCGCAGGGCGCCGCGTCGTGGCCCGCGGACTTCGTCGACGCGACGCGGCTCGGCCGCTCGCACGACTGGGGCTACGACTCGGGCGACACCTATCCGTGGACGGTCGGCTTCGAGCGCGCGCGGGCGATCGGGGGCAGCTCCGACGTCAACGGGTGCACGAAGACGTGGGGTCATCGCCGCGACTACGACGCGTGGGCCGAGGCGGGCCTGGTGGGCTGGGCGGCCGATGATCTCGCGCCGCTGTTCGCCGGCGGAATGGAACGGATGCGGGTGCGACAGTTCGCCGCCGACGAGCTCACCCCCTGGCAGCACGCCTGGTACGACGCCGCGCCCGCGGTCGGCATGCCGCGCCTGACGAGCCTGAACGACCTCGACGAGGCGGCCGGGTTCGCTCCCGAAGCGATGAACATCCAGGACGGCGTGCGCATCAATGCCTCCTTCGCGTACCTCGACCCGGTGCGCGGGCTGGCGCACCTGCGCATCGTGGGAGATGCGCTCGTCGACCGCGTCGTCATCGAGCGCGGGGTGGCGACCGGTGTCGTGGTGCACCACCGCGGCGAGGTGTCGACCGTTCGGGCGGGCACCGTCGTGCTCGCCGGCGGCGCCTACAACTCCCCGACGATCCTCCTGCGCTCGGGCATCGGCCCCTTCGCGCAGCTCGCGCCCCTGGGCATCCCGCTCGTCCACCACCTGCCGGGTGTCGGCGAGAACCTCCACGACCAGCCGTTCCTCCTGATGAGCTTCGCCGGTTCCGATCGGATGGCGGTCGAGATGGACGCCGCGCGCGCGACCGGCTGGACCCCCGACGAACAGGCGATGGGGAAGGCCGCGTCGAGCCTCGAGACCGAGGCGTTCGACCTGCACTTCCTCCCGTACAGCCCGACGCACCGCGGCGACGGCAAGCGCTGGAGCATCGGCACCTCGGCACTTCTGCCGCGGTCGCGCGGATTCGTGCGCCTGCGCAGCGCAGACCCCGAGGCCAAGCCTTGGATCGACCACCGTTTCCTCTCCGACGCGGAGGGCGCCGACGTCGCGATGCTGATCGAGGGAGCGAGTATGCTGCGGGAGCTCGCCGCGACCGCCGCCCTGTCGCCGCTCGTCGGTGCCGAGATCCACCCCGGTCCCGAGACCTTCGCGCGTGACGCGCTGGCCGCCCACCTCTACCGACACCCCGACAACTACTGGCACCCCGTGGGCACGTGTCGCATGGGGGTCGCCGGGGATCCGGGGGCCGTCGTCGACGAGCGCGCCCGGGTGCACGGCATCGAGGGGCTCCGCGTCGCCGATGCGTCGATCATGCCGCGCATCCCCCGCGCGACGACCGCGATGCCGTCGGTCGTGATGGGCGAGAAGGTCGCGGCCATGCTGCTCGAGGAGGCCTCCGCATGACCGACCAGATCACCGCCCTCAGTGCCCGCGCGCTCGCCGAGGCGATCCGCACCCGGCGGCTCTCCTCGGAGGAGGTCGTCGCCGCCCACCTCGCCCGGATCGACGAGCTCAATCCCTCCATCACCGCGATCGTCAGCTCTCAGCCCGACGTCGCCCTCGAGACCGCCCGCGAACGCGATCGCGAGCTCGCCCGGGGCCTGATCCGCGGGCCGATGCACGGCCTGCCGATCGCGGTGAAAGACCTCATGGATGTGGCGGGGCTCCCCACGAGCCACGGGTCGCGCATCTATGCGGGCCGGGTCGCCGCCGACGACAGCGTCATCGCCGCGAGGTTGCGCGAGGCCGGCGTCGTGTTCGTCGGCAAGACGAACACCCCCGAGTTCGGGGCGGGGTCGCACACTTTCAACGAGGTGTTCGGCCCGACCCGCAACCCTTACGACACCACCCGGAGCGCCGGGGGCAGCAGCGGAGGAGCCGCCGCGGCGGTCACGACCGGAATGCTGCCGTTCGCCGACGGCTCCGACCTCGGCGGCAGCATCCGAAATCCCGCTTCCTTCGGCAACCTCGTGGGGCTCCGGCCGACCGCCGGGCGCGTGGCGTCCGCCCGCCCGGGCAACGCCTGGGACCCGGGGTCGGTACTCGGGGCGCTCACGCGCGACGTCGCCGACACCGCCCTGTTCCTCTCGGTGATCGCCGGGCCCGAGCGACGCGCGCCCCTGTCGATCGACGAAGACCCCCAGCTCTTCCTCTCGCTCGCGCCCCGGTCGTTCCGGGGGGCGCGGATCGCCTACTCGCCCGACCTCGGTGGTCTTCCGCTCGACCCCGAAGTGCGCGAGGCGACGGCCGCGGCCGCGCGACTCGCGAGCGACCTCGGTGCCGAGGTGGTCGAGGTCGACCTCGACCTCACGGAGGCCGACCTCGTCTTCGAGACGTTCCGTTCGCTGGAATTCCTCGACGCGCACGGCGAGGATGCGGCGCTCCACCCCGAGCTCGTCAAACAGACCGTTCGCGACGACGTGTCGTGGGCCGATGCCATCGATGCGCGCCTCCTCAATCGCGCGGCGGGAGCTCGCACGCGGCTCTTCCGGCGCTTCCAATCGCTCCTCGCCGAGTACGACATGCTGCTGGCGCCGACCACGCAGGTGCTGCCGTTCCCGATCGAGTGGGAGTACCCGACCGAGATCGAGGGCGTGGCGATGGAGCGCTACTACACGTGGCAGCGCTCGTGCAGCCGCATCACGGCGACGGCGATGCCCGCGCTGTCGATGCCCATGACCTTCTCGCGCGGGGGCCTCCCGATCGGTGTGCAGTTCGTCGGTCCGTACCGCGGCGAGCGTCTGCTTCTCGAGTTCGCCCTGACCTGGGAGAGCGCCGTCGGCGATGTGATGGCGCGTCGGCCGGATCTGGGGGGAACCCCGTGATCCAGACCGTCGTCTACCTCGCTCCGATCGTCACGATGGACCCCGACCGGCCCCGCGCCGAGGCGTTCGCCGTGCAGGGGGAGCGGATCGTGGCCGTCGGGACGGTGGCGGAGGTGCGCGCCGCGGTGCCCGACGGCACCAGGGAGGAGCGCCTCGACGGCGTGGTGCTCCCGGGGCTCATCGACGCGCACCTGCATATGGAGCGCGCGGGGCTGAAGGCTCTCGACTACCTGTCCGAGACAGACGGCGTCGACCGCTACATCGAGGCGATGCGCGACAGCTTCGACGACGACGGCCCCGTGGCCCCGCCGTTCGAGGATCGCGTGCGCGCCCTCGAGCGGGTCCAGCCCCTCTTCCACGCGCTGGGCGTCACCGGGATCGTGGATCCCGCCGTCACCATCGACGAGATGCGCGGATACCAGGAGGCGCATCGCCGTGGCACGCTCACGATGCGCACGGTCGCCATGCCGTACCTGGAGATCGGTTCCGCGGCGATCCCCGACGTCGACGCCGCGATCGCACACCTCGACGGCACGGGTGTCTCGACCGGGTTCGGCGACGAATGCCTGCGCATCGGGCCGATCAAGGTCTACCTCGACGGCGAGGCGTTGAAGGGTCAGGCGCTTCTCGAAGAGCCCTGGGATGCGGCGGGGTACCGCGGCGAGCAGCGCCTCTCGACCGCCGACTTCGGCCGGCTCGTCGGCTGGTGCGCGGAGCACGGTTGGGGGGTCGGGACCCATGCCGTCGGCTCGGCGGCTGTCGCGATCGTCGCCGCGGCGTACGCCGCGGCGGGGCCGGCCGTGCGGGAGCGGCGCTTCCAGTTCATCCACGCCTACCTCGAGCCGAGCGCCGAGAGCATCGCGTCGGGCGCCCGGTCGGGAACGATCGCCTCGCTCCAGCCGTCGATCATCTGGCACAACGGCGCCGGGCTGCGTCGTTCCCTGGGCGAGCGCGCCGAGCGCGCCAACCCGGTGCGCAGCTGGCTCGACGCCGGCGCGACCGTGGCCTTCGGCTCGGACGGTCCGTTCTTCGCCTTCGACCCCCGCTTCCTCATGTGGCAGGCCGTCACGCGACGCGTGGCCGGTGAGGACCAACCGCTCGCCGCAAGCGAGGCCATCACCGTCGCCGAGGCGCTCGCCGCCTACACGACCGGTGCGGCCGTCGCCGCCCTCGCCGACCACCACCGGGGCATGATCCGCCCGGGGTATCTCGCCGACTGGGCGCTGTGGGCCGAAGACCCGCTCGCCGTGCCTGTCGACGACCTCCTCCGCATCCCCGTCCGCCGAACCGACGTCGGCGGACGCACCGTCTACGTCCAGGAGACCCGATGACCGATACCGCCCTGTACGCCTGGTCCGCCCGCGATCTCGCTGCCGCCGTCGCCGCGCGCGACGTCTCCGCCGTCGAGGTCATGCGCGCCCACCTCGCCCGGATCGAGGAGTTCGAGGGGAGGATCGCGGCGTTCGTGTCGCTCCTTCCCGAGTCGGAGTCGCTCGCGATGGCCGAGCAGGCCGACCGGGCGGTCGCGCGCGGCGACCGGCTCGGCGTGCTCCACGGACTCCCGACGGGCGTGAAAGACCTCATGGACGTCGCCGGCCTGCCGACCTCGCAGGGGTCCGCTGCCTACGCGTCCGAGCCACCGGCCACCCGCGACAGCGTGCTGGCCGAACATCTCCGCCGTGCCGGGGCGCTCATCATCGGCAAGACGAACACGCCCGAGATCGGGCTCGGAACCCTCACGTTCAACCCCGTCCGCGGTGTCTGCCGCAATCCGTGGGATCTCGACCGGCACGCGGGCGGATCGAGCGGGGGAGCCGCGGCGGCCGTGGCGGCCGGAATGCTGCCCATCGCCGACGGATCCGACAGCGGCGGCAGCATCCGTTACCCCTCGTCGTTCTGCAACACGGTGGGTCTGCGGCCCACTCCGGGAATGGTGCCGAGCGGGCGCACCGGCAACGGGTGGGATCCTCACGGGGTCGCGGGGCCGATGGCGCGCGACTCGCGCGACGCCGCGCTGATGCTCGCGGGTATCGCCGGGCACGATCGGCGCTGGCCCATCTCGTGGGTCGACGAGCCGCGCGCGCTCGCCGATCTGGACGAGATCGACCTCTCGGGGCTCCGGCTCGGCTGGAGCCCCGATGTCTGGGGACTGCCGATCGACCGCGAGGTGCGCCGCGTGCTCGCCGACGCGCGGCATCGGTTGGAGAGGGCGGGGGTCGTGGTCGTCGACGTGGAGCCCGACCTCGACGGGGCCGATGAGGCGTGGCAGGCGATCGAGATGTTCGGCTTCGCCGGCGATGCGCGGCCTCGCTTCGCCGAAGGGCGCACCGGTTTCCGAGACGACTACCTGCGCAACGTCCAGGAGGGATTCGACCTATCGGCGGCGCAGCTGATGGATGCCCTCGCCCACCGCACCGAGCTGTTCCGCCGCACCGCGGCCGTGCTGCAGGAGGTCGATGCCATCGTCTATCCCGCGACCCCGGTGGCCGCCCCGCCGGCCGATGTCGAGTGGGTCGCGGAGGTGGACGGCGTCGCCTTCGACCGCTACTTCCTGTGGCAGCGCGCGGCCTGCCGCCTCACCGTGACCGGTCACCCCGTGCTCGCCACCCCGGCGGGTTTCACGGGGGCCGGTCTTCCTGTGGGCATGCAGCTCGTCGGGGCGTCGCGGCGCGACGCGCGGCTTCTCGCGATCGGCGCCGCCATCGAAGCGGCGCTCGGCCTCGTCGGGGCCGAGCCCACGGCGATCCGGGCCTGACCCGTGTCGAGCCGCGAGATCGTCGTCCCCTACGTCCGGGTCGATCGTCCTCCCGCGCTCGGCGAGGCGGGATTCAGCGTCACCGTCGGGATCCGCCCCGACCGCCCCGTCGGCCAGGGGCCGCAGGGTGCGCTCGCGCATGCGCTCGACGCGGCGGGGTGGTGGATCGGCGTCGGCGACGACGGCCGCGCGACGGTCGGGATGGGAACGACGGCGGGGCCGGTGAGCGTCTCCGCGGGCGACCCGCTCGCGGCGGGGGAGTGGGCGCAGATCGCGGTCCGCATCCCCGGGCGGGTCGGTGATCGGCTCGAGATCGCCGTCCGAGCATCTTCGGGCCCCGACGCACCGGCACGCTCGGTCGTGGTCGGCGCGCGGCTCGTCGCGGCCCCGGGCCCGCTCGTGTGGGGGTGCCGGGCGCTGCGCGATCGCCGGGTGCCCCAGCATCCGTTCCTCGGCGCGATCGGACCGGTGCTCCTCGACGACGGCTCGTCCGCGGTGGCCTGGAGCGGGGTGTTCGGCATCGACCCCGGTCTGTGGGGAACGATTCCCGTCGCAGTTCTCTGACTCTGTTACACACACGAAACAGTCGAGACACACGAGAGGGATCCATGTGATGCACAATTGGATCCATTACCCCACCCCGGGCGCCCTACCCGACGGAGCCCGCCCCGCACCATCTCGCACTGCACGTCTTCGAGAGGAAACCCATCGCATGTCTTCCCTGAACCGATTCCGCCGGGGCGCGACCGTCGCCCTCGCCATCGGCGCGGTCGCCGCCGTCGCCACCGGCTGTGCCGGCACCGCCTCGGCCGGCGACGCAAGCTCCGGCTCCGATGAGGCCGCCATCAGCGGCCAGATCGTCTGGGCCGATTTCGGCGGCCCCACCAACGAGAGCCGCCAGGTCGCGTACTTCGACGGATTCGGCGACGACACCGGCGTGGACGTCGTCTCGTCGTCGATCGAAGACGCCATCTACTACCCGATGCTGGAGGGGGAGGGCGGCGACTACGACGTCTTCCAGGTCAGCACCGCCGACATCCTCGCCTACCCCGACCACATCCAGGAGATCCCCGAGGAGGCGCGCGGCGACCTGATCGACGACACGCTCTCGCCCTACGTGGTCGGCGGCTTCTACATCGGCATCGGTCAGGGCTGGCTCACCGACACCTTCGCCGACGGCGGCCCGCAGGACTGGGTCGACTTCTTCGACACCGAGAAGTACCCCGGCAAGCGCGCGTGGCCCGGCTCCCCGGGCTTCTTCGACGGCTCGTACGAGATCGCCCTCCTCGCCGACGGCGTCGCGCCGGAAGACCTGTACCCGCTCGACCTCGACCGCGCGACGGCGAAGCTGAACACCATCCGCGACGACCTGGTGTTCTACCAGTCCTACCCCGAGGTGCAGCAGCTGCTCTCCAGCGGCAGCGCATCGATCGCGGTCTCGGTCACCGGTCAGTTCAAGGCGCTGCAGAACTCGGGTCTGGACGTGACCGTGCAGTGGAACCAGGCCTTCCAGGCGCTCAACGGCTTCGTCATCCCCGAGAAGTCGAGCAACCCCGACGCGGTGAAGGCGCTCGCCGCCTGGATCAACGACCCGGAGAACCAGGCCGTCTTCACGGAGCGCACCGGCTACGGCCCCGTCAACTCGGCGGTCTTCGACGTCATCTCCGAGGAGGTCGCCGCCAACGTCGTCAACTCCCCGGAGCACGCCGACGGACTCCTGCAGTGGAACGAGCAGTGGCGGGCCGACAACAAGGATCTGCTCATCGACTCGTACACGGCGTGGCTCGCGGGCTGACCCCCCATCCCCGCGCGGGAAGGCCCCCGATCTTCGGATCGGGGGCCTTTCCCATGTTCTCGTAACGCGATGGAAACAGGGGAGCAATGCGTTCGGATCCACTAGGGGATAGATTGGATCCACGTCCGATACCGAGCCGTCCGAAACACCCGTGCAACCTCGATCCTGGAGCATGACGCAGTGAGCACTTCTTCCGCCGTCCTCGACGCCCGGCCGGCGCCGACGCCGAGGCGCACCGCGCTCGGCGTCTCGCGAGCCGAGTTCCGCTGGCTGATGTGGCCCCCGCTCATCTTCTTCGTCGTGGCGCTCGGTCTGCCGATGTTCACGCTGGTCACGCAGTCGCTCGAGGGTGGCGGCGGCGCCTACGAGGGCATGTTCGCGGTGCCCGCGTTCGTGGGTTCGCTCTGGCGCACGCTGCTGATGGCGGTCGTCACGATGATCCTGACGATGGTGCTCGGCGCCGCATACGGACTCGCCATCGCCGCCTCGCCGACCTGGCTGCGACTCACGCTCCTCGCCGCGCTGATGCTGTCGCTGTGGACCTCGGTCATGGTCCGTTCGTTCGGATGGATGCTGTTGGAACTGCCCAAGGGCGGCATCTACTGGTTCCTCGGCCTGTTCGGCCTGGCCGACGAGCCGCTCGAGATCTACCAGACGGCCTTCGGCATGTATCCCGCGATGGTCGCGGTCATGCTGCCCTTCGCGGTGCTCCCGGTGATGAGCGCGCTGCAGTCGATCGACCGCGAACAGCTCAACGCCGCATCCGTCTTCGGCGCCGGTCCTCTGCTGACCTTCCGCATCGTCACGTGGCCGCAGATGCTCCCCTCGGTCATCAGCGGCGGCGTGCTCGTCTTCGTCATGTCGCTCGGGTTCTACGTCACGCCGCTGCTGCTGGGCGGGCCCTCGAACATGACCGTGTCGGGCGTCATCAACCAGCAGCTCAACACCGCCAACCGGCCCGACCTGGGGGCTGCGATGAGCATCCTCCTCGTCGGGGGAACCATGCTGATCTACCTCGTAGCCGACCGGCTGTTCAAGGTCAGCGAGAAGTGGGGCTGATCTCGTGAGCACAACCGTCGGACGCAGCCTCGGAGCCTTCCGCCTCCCCATCATCGTCATCGCCCTGCTGGCGAGCCTGCTGTTGATCGTCCCCTTCCTGATCCTCGTCTCGACGTCGTGGACCGCGGGAAGCTTCATCCTCTTCCCGCCCGAGGGTTTCTCCCTGCAGTGGTACGCCGAGGTGCTCGGCGACCGTCGCTGGATGGGGTCGTTCTGGCTGTCCATCTGGGAGAGCCTCATCGCCACCGTGATCGCCACGGTGCTCGGCGTCGCCGGGGCGATCGGACTCACCCGCGTGCGCTCGCGCCAGGCGCAGCGGTGGGTGCGGACACTCTTCATCGTGCCGATCGCCCTGCCCCCCATCGCCTACGCGGTCGGGCTCTACGGCGTGAACATGGACTTCGGCTTCCTGCGCGGGACCCTCGTCACCCTCGTCGTCGGGCACGCACTCATCGCGATGCCGTACGTGTTCGTCATCGTGTCGGGCGGTATCGCCCGGATCGACCCCGCCCTGCGGCCGGCCGCCTGGACCCTCGGTGCCCGGTGGCCGCTCATCCTGTGGAAGATCGAGCTGCCGGCCCTCCTGCCGTACGTGCTCTCGGGCGCGCTCTTCGCCTTCATCGTCGTGTTCGACGAGGTCGTGCTCGCCGTCTTCCTGCTGCCGCCCGGCGTCCAGACGCTCCCGCTGAAGATGCTGAGCGCTGCTTCGGAGGCGTTCTCGCCGGAGCTCACCGCAGCATCCACTCTCGTCTCGGTGCTCGCCATCGTGCTTCTCGCGTTCGTCCCCCTCATCACGTCGCGTCTCTCGCGGCGCAACCGCCCCAGCCGGCGCCGGACCCCCGCGGTCCGCGCCGTCGCGGAAGGAGTCCCCGAATGACCGTCGCCCTCTCGATCTCCGACGTCCACGTCACCCTCGGTGCCAACCACGTGCTCAAGGGCGTCTCGCTCGACGTCGCCCCCGGCGAGTTCGTCACCCTCCTCGGCGCCAGCGGCAGCGGCAAATCGACGCTCTTGAACGTCATCGCCGGCCTGCAGTCGGTCGACAGCGGCCACGTCGCCTTCGACGGCACGAACGTCGAGAAGCGCTCGCCGCAGAAGCGCAACGTCGGTGTGGTGTTCCAGTCGTACGCCCTCTTCCCGCACCTCACGATCGGCGAGAACGTGGCGTTCCCCCTCCTGGCCGCGCGGCGCCCGGCGAAGGAGCGTCGCGCGGTCGCCGACGAGATGCTCGCCCTCGTGCAGCTGCCGGGCATGGCCGACCGCGAGCCGTCGTCGCTCTCGGGTGGTCAGCGGCAGCGCGTCGCGCTCGCCCGCGCCCTCGCGGCCAACCCGGGGATCCTGTTGCTCGACGAGCCCATGGCCGCCCTCGACAAGCAGCTGCGCGAGCACATGCAGGTCGAGATCACGCGCATCCAGCGGAAGGTGGGCATCACCACGGTCTCGGTCACGCACGACCAGACCGAGGCGCTCACGATGTCGGACCGCGTGGCGATCATGCACGAGGGGCAGCTCGTGCAGGTCTCGAGCCCCGAGGAGCTCTACCGCCGCCCGGTCAACGCCTACGTCGCCAGCTTCCTGGGCGAGGCGAACCTCCTGCCGACCGTCGACGACGCGCTCGTCGACGACGCCACGGGCCTCCTGGTCGACGGCACGGCGGTGCTGCGCCCGGAGGACATGAGCATCGTCGCCGCCCACGAGTCGACACCCGCCTGGTCGATCGAGGGGGTCGTGCGACTGGTGAGCTTCCAGGGCTCGCGGTACCGCCTCGAGATCGCCACCGACTACGGCCGCAAGGTCGTCGCCTCGCTCTCGCCGTCGTCGGACGTCTCGGCGCTCGGGGTGGGGGAGCGTGTGCGCCTGGCGTGCCGCAACTCCGATCGCGTGCACGTGATCGAGGCGGTCGCCACGGCCGCCATCCCCGTCCCGGCCTGAGGCGCGGGCTCGCGGCCGTGCGGGGTGGCCGAGATGCGGGGGATCGGCCGGGGCGCGGGCTTCGGCGGCGTGGATGCCCGCGTGCGGGCCGGACGCCCGCGTGCGGGGCGAACGGGGGGCTCGGCGCGGTCGAGCTAGGCCCGGTCGAGCTAGGCCCGGTCGAGCAGTCGGGCCGGCGCGTGCACGAGCATGTCGTCGAGGCGCGCGTCCGAGACGCCCGCTCGACGCAGCGCGGGAACGATGCGACGCACGACGTGCGCGTAGCCCATCCCGCCGTGGCGTGAGAGCTGCCCCTTCGTCCACACCGAGCACGACAGGGTGACGGCCGCGTCGGGGTGCTCGTCGAGGAGCCGCGCCAGGAAGGCGAGCCGCTCGGTGTCGGTGGCGTCCCTCGCCCCGTCGGCGAAGTGGTGCTCGCTGCCGAAGGCGAACTCGACCACCGCTCCCGAATCGGCGACGTCGCCGACGTACGCCGCGTCGAGCACCTTGTCCATGTTGCAGAACAGGATGCGGCGGGCAGCGAGTCCCTGACCGGTGAGGATGTCGACGACCTCGGGCGCCCGCCGCGCGGCGCCGTCCAAGCGGATGCTGACCGCAGCATCCGCCGCCTCGGCCGCGCGCGCAGCGGCCCGGAGTCCGCGCCGCTCGGCCGCGGTGATCTCGGCGCTCGTTCCCAGGAGGCCCAGGAGCCCCGCGCGGAAGCCGGTTCCGGGGATCGCCTCGGTGAGGGCGGTCGTGTACGCCGCCTCGACCTCGGCCTCGCTCTGGTCGCGCCACCACTCGGGGAGCGTCTTGTCGATGTATCCGCCGTAGGCCGCGACGATCCGGATGCCGCTGCCGCGTGCGATGCCGGGGAGCTCCGCGTGCCGCGGCCCCATGCCCCACGACGTCGCCTCCACGATCGTGTCGAGGCCGGCGTCTCTGGCCCACGTCAGCTCGTCGACCGCCGTGGTCGGGTCGTCGAGGGTGAGGTTGTCGGCGAGCGACATATAGCTCCAACGGAGATCGCCGAGGATCTCGGGCCGGATCGGTCCGTCGAGGGTCTCGCCCTCGCGGGTGGGGCGCAGGAGGTGGCGCGAATCGGTGAGGACGTGCTCGTTCGTCGAGACCCGCCCGAGCGACTCCGCGGGAACGCGCCCCAGGACGGTCTCGATCATGAGGCGACTCCCGATCCGTGAATGTATCCGATATATCTTAGAATGGATCCTAACCGACGCATCTCGAAGGAGCCCCCGGATGATCATCGATGCCTACAACACGACGCAAGACGTGCGCGGCCGCTCCGACTACCTGACGGGGGCGCGGCCCGGAGAGGAGCCTCCGGCCTACACGCCGTTCGACCCGAACCGCATCCTCACCCGCATGGATGCCGCCGGGGTCGACATGGCGATGGTGTGCTCGCTCGCCCAGCGCATCGAGAACGACTTCATCATCGGGCTGCAAGACAGCCACCCCGACCGTCTCATCGGATTCGGGCAGGTGCGCCCGCAAGACGACGACGCGCTCGACGAGATCCGTCGGATGGCCGAAGCGGGCATCCGGGGTCTGAAGCTCCACCCGAGCATGCACGGCTACCACGTCGCCGATCACGGCCTGCTCGACCCGGTCTTCCGCGAGTGCGCGCGTCACGGCATGGCGGTGATCATCAACGCGCTCGACGACGCGTTCTGCGCTCCGTTCTCCATCGAGGAGATCGTGAAGGATCACCCCGACGTGCCGACGATCATCGCCCACATGGGCGCGGTCTGGAACGTGCCCGAGGCGATCATCGTCGCCGAGCGGCGCGAGAACGTCTACCTCGAGACGTCCGCGACCCTCATGGCCGACGTCAAGCGCGCCTACGCCCGGGTCGGTGCCGAGAAGATCCTCATGGGCTCGGAATGGCCGGGGTCGGACTTCGACCTCGAGCGCATGAAGATCGCGAAGGCGATCCCGGATGCTGCCGACCGCGCGCTCGTCGAGGGTGGCAACTACGCGCGGCTGCTGCGCCTGGACGTCGAGTGAGCGACCGGCCGGTGCTCGCGCGTCCCGCGGGTATGGGCGACGGTGACGCCGAGCTGCTGGCGGCCGCCGCCCACCTCCTGCGCGCGGTCTACCGGGAGGGGCGGCACGAGGTGGTGGCCGCGCTGCGGATGGATGACGGGTCTATCGTGACCGGCGTGCACGTCGACGGCTCGGCCCGCCGCAGCGCCGTCTGCGCCGAGGGGGTGGCGGCCGGGAACGCGATCGCCCACGGCTCGTCGGTCACGGCCGCCGTGAGCGTGCTGCGGCGCCCGTCGGGCACGGAGCACGTGATCGAGCCGTGCGGGGTGTGTGCCGAGATGCTCTCGGACTACTGGCCCGACGCGCGGGTCTGGGTCTCCGATGGCGCCGAGATCGTGCCGACGACCTTCGCCGCGCTGCTGCCCGCCAAGCGCCGCCGCCTCTGGTAGGCCGGCGATCGCCCTCAGGCGCGGTCGTGGAGGGTGATGAGGTAGCCGTCGGGGTCGACGAAGGTGAAGGTCCAGCCGAACGGACCGTCGACGGGCTCGACGGCGATCGCCACGCCGTCGGCCACCAGGGCGTCGTGCACTGCTTTCGCCTCGGCGGCGTGCATCCACACGCCGACACCGCGTCCGAGCGGGCCGGCATCGAGGTCGACGCCGGGAAGCGGCGGGCGCACGGCGAACGCGGCCGGCGTCGTGTCGAACACGACCGCGGTCGGCGGGCCGGCCTGTCGGGCGAAGCCGAGGTAGCGCTCGTAGAACGCGGCCGAGCGGGGCACGTCGCGCACCTGCAGGGAGATGAAGCCGGGGCCGGAAACGGTCATGATCGGTGTCCTTTCGATGTCAGTTGTCTGACATTGCCCAGCGTATGTCAGAATACTGACATGGGTCAAGCGAAACCGACGATCGACCTCGCCACGTCGCCGGGGTATCTGCTGAAGGTGGCGGCGACCGCCCTCCGCTCGGCGATGGAAGACGTGCTGCGGCCGTTGGGCATGACGGTCACCCACTACTCCTGCCTCGAGGTGCTCGCTCAGCGGCCGGGGGCGTCGAACTCCGACCTCGCGCGGGCGACGTTCGTCACGCGGCAATCGATGAACGTGCTGCTCCAGACGCTCCAGCGCGACGGGCTCGTCACGCGCGCCGACCAGCCCGAGGCTGGCCGGGTGCTTCCGACGCGCCTGACCGATGCGGGGCGCGCCCAGCTCGCCCAGGCCAGCGCCGCGGTGAAGCAGGTCGAGGACCGGATGCTGGGTGGCCTTCCCGCCGCCGATGCCGCCGCCCTCACGCGCCTGCTGCAGCACTGCATCGCGTCGCTGCGCTGAGGCGGCACCGCGAGCGCACGGCATGCGCCCGAGCGCACGCCTTCGGGACGTGCTCGCGGCGTGCGCTCGGGCCTAAAGCGTGCGCTCGCGCTCCGGTTCGGGCGGCGGGGTCAGGCGGCGGGGTCGCGGGGCTCCGCCAGGCGGTCGGGCGACCGGGGCGACTCGTCGCGGGTGAACGCGGTGAGCACGGCGAGGGCGACGAACTGCAGGCCCGCGACGATGAGGAAGGCGAGCGTGGACGACGCGATCGAGATGACGAACCCGCCCAGCAGCGCACCGCCGCCGTAGCCGATGCTGGTGAAGCTGGAGAAGAGACCGAGCCCGAGCGCGCGGTTGCGCGAGGTGAGCCCTCGCGTGGCGAGCATCGTGAGCGAGGGGTAGAGGGGCGCGAAGCCGATGCCGATGAACGCGGCGCCGAGGCTCGCCAGCCAGAAGTCCTGCGCGAACGCGATGACGGTCAAGCCGACGGCGAGGCTGGACAGGGCGATCGCGGTGGCACGCAGCGGCCCGATGCGGTCGGGGAGCGAGGCGAGGGCCAGCCGCGCACCGATGACGCTCACCGCGAAGACCGTGTAGACCGACGCGCCGCCCATGAAGCCGCCCGCGGGAACGCCCGCCCCCGCCAGGTGCACGATGAGGAACGCGATCATGATGCCCTCGCCGCACCACGCCGCGGCGGCGGCGACGCCGGGGGCCCACACCGCCCGGAAGGCGTGCCAGACCCCGGCGACCGCGCCGCGCGGCAGGGTGATGGGGCCGGTCGTGGTGCCGATGGCGGCGGCTCGGGGCCGGGGGAGGGCGATGACCGTGGCGACCGTGGCGAGCTCGAGCCCCGCGCAGACGAGGAAGACGACCGGTGCCCCGCCGATCTGCTCGACGGCGGTGCCGAGCTGCGGACCGAGGGCGACCCCCAACCAGACGCTGAGCCCGAAGTAGCTCAGCGCCCGGCCGCGCTGGTTGGCGGGGGTGAGGGCGATGAGCCACGCCATGATGACGGTCATCGCAGCGGCGTTGCCGAGTCCGAACAGCACGCGACTCACGCCGGCGCCCGCGAGCGACGGAAGGACGGCGAGCAGCAGCATCCCGACCACCGCGATCCCGCCCCCGACCACCGTGATCAGGCGGTAGCCGCGCCGATCTGCGAGCGCACCCGCGATGGGCATCGCGATGACGGAGGCGAGCGCGGCGAGGGCGACGATCGCGCCGGCGAGCGAACTGTCGCCGCCGAGCGTGTCTTGCACGTAGACCGGGATGATCGGCGTGCTCGCCGAGTTGGTGATGCCGCCCAGGGTCGAGGCGACGAAGATCAGCCAGAACGGCAGGGTGCGGACCATGTCACGCGGTGCGGCTTCCGCCGCTTCGGTCACGGGGCGGGCTCCGGGTGGCACTCCAGGCTCAGCCACAGCTCGAAGCAGTTGTTGCGCGACAGCGTGGTGGCACCGATCGACGCGCGTCCGATGCTCCCGGCCTCCTCCCCGAAGACCTCGAGGAACAGGTCGGTCGCTCCGTTGGAGACCAGGTGGAGGTCTTCGAAGCCGGGAGGGCACACGACGAAGCAGAGTCCGCGCGAGAGGCTCTTGACGTTGTCGAGCGAGCCGAGCGCGTAGCGGATGATGCCGAGGGTGTGCACCGCGGTCAGGCGCGCGGCGGCGTAGCCCTCTTCGATCGTGACGTCGACGCCCACGACTCCGGGGTTCAGCCGGTCGCCGACGCGGTTCTCGGGTGTGAGTCCGCTCAGTTCGAGCAGGTCGCCGATGCGGTGGAACGGCTTCATGCGGCCGTAGCGGCGTCCGTAGGGCGGATCGGCGTAATCGGGGATCTCGAGGCCCAGTTCCCGAACCCTCTGCTCTGGTGTCGTCATCCCGATCCTCTTCTTTCTGTATCCGAAACCGCTTAGAATGGATCCATTCTAGAGGCCGAAGGAGAAGCCATGGTGTGGAGCGCGGAACGGCGGGTCGAAGAGTTGGGGTTGGTCATCCCCGACTACGCCAACCCTCCCTACGGGGAGCGGTACGCCACGATGAAGGCGTTCCACCACCTCGGCCGGTGCCTGACGATCAGCGGCATCACGCCCGAGGATCGGCAAGGCACCAAGGTGCATCCGGGCCGTGTCGGCGACAACGTCACGCTGGAGGAGGGCTACGCGGCAGCGCGATACGCCGCGATCAACGTGCTGGGCCTCATCCGTTTCGCCGTCGGCTCGCTCGACGAGGTGACGGGGTTCATCCGCACCCTCACCTTCGTCGTCGTCACGCCCGAGTTCACCGACGTGAACCTCGTCACCAACGGCGCCGCCGACCTGTTCGTCGAGGTCTTCGGCGACCGGATCGGCCGATCCACGTCGGCCGGCATCGGCGTCTCGAGCCTCTCGGGCGGCAACGTCTTCGAGATGATCGCCGAGGTCGAGACCCGCACCCCCGCGAAGGAGATCGACGGATGAGGATCGACACCCACCTGCACATCTACGCCGACCCGGCGCGCGGGCTGTACGAGATCGAGAACTTCCCGATCGTCGAGTACGGCGAGAAGGCCGACATCCCGCTCGCGGGCGTCGGCGGATCGGTCGACGATGCCCTCGCCGCTCTCGACGCCGCGGGGTTCGACTACGCCACCGTTCTCGGCAGCTACGAGGTGCCGGGCTACCCCGATCTGCCCGACGGCCTCACGCACTGGCCTGCGCAGCCCCACTACGGTCAGTATCGCGAAGACCTCGTCGCCTACAACCGGTGGGTGTGCGAGATGGCGGCCCCGCACGACAAGCTCATCCCGTTCGTCAGCGCGAACCCGGCCGTGATGACCTCCGACGAGTCGCGGGAGCACCTCGCCGAGGCCTTCGGCGACTGGGGCGCGCGGGGCCTCAAGCTCCACCCGATCGGCATCAGGGCCTACCCCGATGATCCGGGCTTTGACGGCGTCTACGACGCCTGCATCGGCGCCGGCGTGCCGATCGTGTTCCACAGCGGACCCGACACGCGCGGCCGCGGATTCTCGGAGCCGCGCGTCTTCGCCGCGCTCGCCGCATCCCGCCCCGAACTGAAGCTCGTGCTCGCGCATCTCGGCGGCGGCTCGTGGCGCGACACGGCGGCGGTCGCGGAGGCTCACCCGCAGGTGATGTTCGACCTGTCGGAGATCGTCATCTGGATCGGTGCGACCGCGGGGCCGTCTGCCGACGACGTCGCCGGGCTCGTCCGTTCGATCGGGGTCGACCGCGTCGTGATGGGTTCGGACTTCCCCTGGTACACCCCGGGCGTCACCGCCGAGATCGTCGAGAGCCTGCCGGGCTTCTCACGCGCCGAGTGCGACGCGATCCTCGGCGAGAACGCCGCCCGTCTCCTCGCGCTCGGCTGACCCGGCCGACGCAGACCGCGAGACTTCATCCCCGACGCGAGACTGCAGCTGCAGACCGCAGTCTCGTCGCCCGGATGAAGTCTCGCGGTCATTGGGTGCGGCCAGGGCGCGGGACGAGGCCGCGGTCAGGGCGCGGTGCGCAGGCCGCGGGAGTGGAGGAGAGGCAGGATGCTGTCCGCGAAGCGCGCCATGCCGTCCTCCCACAGCGGCCAGCCGAGCAGGCAGCCGTCGATGCCGACGTCCGAGAGCCACTCGAGTCCGTCGGCGACCTGCGAGGCGGTGCCGACGAGCGGCACGCCGCCGTCGCCGGCGACCCAGCTGAAGCGGCGCGCGGCCGTGGAGTTGTCGCCCGCCACTTCGGCCTCGACGCCCATGATCGTGAGGGCGTTGATCGCGGCGTCGTGCATGCCGTTCTCCTGCGCGTAGTAGTGCAGGAAGTCGCGGGCGGCCTGTTCCGTCTCGCCGTCGACCACGTAGCCGAAGGTCCACACCTCGATGTCGCGCCCGTACTTCTCCCGGGCCTGGCGCTTGACGTCGGCCACGTGCGCGGTCGCCTTCTCGCGATCGTCGCTGAGCTTCACGAAGAGCTTGTCGGCGTGCTGCAGGGCGAACTCCAGCCCGCGGCCCGACATCGCGGCGTTCATGATCTGCGGACGCGCGCCGAGGGGCTTGGGTGCCGAGTACGCGCCCGAGAGGTGGAAGAACTCGCCGTCGTGGTCGAACTCTCCGGTCTCGCTCCAGAGGCGCTCGACGATACCGATCCACTCGTCGGCGAGGTCGTAGCGGCGGTCGTGCGCCAGGAGGTCGGCGCCGAACATCTCCATCTCGGGCCGGTACCACCCGGCGAGCACGTTGATGCCGGCCCGACCGCCGGTCACGTGGTCGATCGTGGCCATCTGCTTGGCCGCCATCACCGGGTGCACGACGGGCATCGACACGGTGGCGAAGATGCGCGCGCTCTCGGTGACCGCGCCGACGGCCGCCGCCCAGGTGAGGGTGTCATAGGCGTCGGAGTGGGGGTTGTGCTCGCCGCCGTACCCCTTCCATCGCGAGATGGGCACGATGGCCTCGAAATCCATCGCCTCGGCGCGGCGGGCGAGATCCTTCACCCGCGACCAGTCGGTGGTGAGGGCGCCGGGGATCGTGGTGAACGTGATGCCGGGGGCGAGGTTCGTGCCGAACGTGCCCAGTTTCAGACGGTTCATCGCGGGCTACTTGTAGACCACGTAGAACTTGCGGACGGGCTCGACGACCGACCACTCGCCGGTCCACCCGATCGGGAAGAACGCCGCGCTCCCGGCGGTCAGCTCGACGGGTTCTCCGCCGTCCTCGTGCACGATCATGCGGCCGCTGAGGATGTGGACGATCTCGCCGCGGGTGAGGAACTCCCACCGCGACCGCCCGGGGTCGCTCTCCCAGATCCCCGACACGACGGTGCGGTCGTCGGTGACGAACTCGACCTTGCCGCGGACGGTGATCTCGCCCGAGAGCGGCTGGGCGCTGGGCGGTGCGAGGGGCTTCGCCTCGAGGGCTTCGGCATCGACCTCGGCGGGTCGAATCACATGAGTCATAATTGGATCCTAAGTAAGACTGAATGGATCCGCAATCGGAGGGACCCCATGATCGAGACGGTGACGGGCGGTCTGGATGCTGCGCTCCTCGGCGCGACCTGCATGCACGACCACGTGCTCAGCGACGCGTCGCGGCTGCGCCGGGACGGAGCCGCGCCCGCACCGGTGGGGAAGGCCGTATCGATCGACACCCTCGGCTACCTCCGCTGGAATACGCTCGCCCTCGCCGACAACCTCGTCCTCGACGATCCCGCGCTCGCCGCCCGCGAGCTGGGTCGGGCGGTCGGCGCCGGTCAGCGCGCGGTCGTCGAGTGCTCGTCGTGGGGGCTCGGTCCTCGCCACGCGGGCCTTCCGGCCGTCTCGGTCGCCTCGGGGATGACGATCGTCAGTTCGTACGGGGCGTACGTGCCGCGCATCGTGCCGGGGTGGATCGCGCAGATGTCGGAGATCGAGCTCGAGCAGCACTTCGTCGAGGCCCTCACCGTCGGCATCCCCGGGGCGGGGTTCCGCGCGGGGATGCTCGGGATCATGGGCACCACGGGTGAGCTCGAGCGTCGCGAGCGCGAGCAGCTCCGCGCCGCGGCGCGCGCGGCTGTGCGAACCGGGGCGAGCGTGTCGGTGCGGCTGGATCCGGACGCGTTCCGGGGCCCGGAGGTGCTGCGCCTGATGGGCGCGGAAGGCCTCGCCGCCGACCGGGTCGTCTTCGCCAACGTCGACGAATACCTGGATGCGGCGTACTGGGCCGCGTTGTCCGATGCCGGCGCCGTGCTGGAGATGTGTTTCGGCACCGAGGCCGTGCACGTCGGCCGGGTCGACAACCCCTCGGACCGCGAGCGCCTGGCGTTCTTCCCCGAGTTCGTCGCCGCGCACCCCGAGGCGCGCGTCGTACTCGGCGAGTCGGTCTGGACGAAGGCGCAGCTGCGGGCCTACGGCGGATTCGGATACGCCTACCTCGCGGAGCGCGTCGTGCCCGAGCTGCGCCGTCGGGGCATCCCCGACGGTCGACTGCACGCGATGCTGGTCACCGAGCCGCGGCGTCTGCTCGACCTCTCGGAGGACGCGTGAGGGCGGTCGTGATCGCGTGCGAGGCGCAGCATCCGGTCGATTCTCGATCGCACGATGATGCGCCCCGCACGAACCTGTCACGCGACGGCCGGCACCGCCGCCTCCGACGACTCGCGCTCCGCGTCGAGATCGGCACGGATGCGCGCCTCGGCCGCCACCTCGGACTCGCGTCGCCCCGCGACGGCCGCGACCAGCGCGAACGTTCCGAACCCGACCGCGGCGGCCACCAGCGTCGCCCAGCCGTCGAACTCCGGCCCGACGAGGGTGTTCGGCACGTAGAAGATGTCGTTCGGCACCCCGTAGAGGGTGGGCGTGAGCGCGAGGAACGCGATGCGCACCACGAATCCGACGGCCATCGCGGTGAGCGCTGCGGTCGACCCGGGGCGCTTCCAGAAGACGCCGAACAGGAACGGTGCGGCGAGGCACGCGAGCATGAGGTCGAACGCGAGGGTCAGGAGGATCCCGGTCTGGCTCACCTGAATGGCGAGGAACGCACCGCCGATCACGAAGGGGACCATGGCCACGCGAGTCCAGCGCAGGAGCGGGTCGGGGCCGGTGCCGGTGTGGCGGCGGACGGTGAAGATGTTGCGCACCGCGATCGCGGAGGTCGCGAGCATCGCACCCGACGCGGTCGAGAACGACGCGGCCACGATTCCGGAGAGCACCAGGATCGCCACGAGCGGCGGGGCGAAGTCGCCCAGGAGCGTGAAGAGCACGGGGCCGTCCTCGACCGAGATGCCCAGCGTCGCCGACACGCTGAGCGCGACGATCGCGAAGACGGTGCCGATCGCGGCGGTGAGGCCGGCCGCGATGAAGCACGACCGCTGCGCGACGGAGGGGCTCTTGGCGCCGAAGATCCGCTGCATGAAGTCGATCGCGACGATGTCACCGATGGCCAACGAGACCAGGGTCGCCCAGTTGATCGGGGCGCCGGCCGCGGGGTCGCTCAGCTGTTCCAGGTCGAACGGGCCCATTCCCTCGGGGATCACGATGCCGTACGACATCGCCACCCAGGCGAGCAGCACGATGGCCGCGACGACCGTGATCGCGGTCTGGATCGCGGCGGTGTACGCATCGGAGAACAGACCCCCCGCGATCGTGTAGGCGAGCACCAGCACCACGGCCAGGATGACGCCCCACGCGTAGGGGATGTTCGCGAAGTGCTCGAGGAGGAACCCGCAGGCCACGAGGTTGCCCGCGAGCAGGATCGTGAACGACACGACCATCAGTGCCGATGCCGCCAATTCGGTGGGGCGGTTGTAGCGCAGCCGGAAGAAGTCGCCGAGGGTGAACAGCTTCATCGCGTTCATCCGCTTCGCGAGGAACAGGCCGGTCAGCAGCAGGCACAGGGCGAGTCCGATCGCAAGCGACGCCCCCGACCAGAATCCGAACTGCGAGGTCAGGTCGGTGTTGCCGACGGTCGCGTTGGCATCGACGGCGGCGGCGGTGAGCGAGACGGCGACGAGCGGCACGCCGAGCCGTCGTCCGGCGACGAGGTAGTTGGCGCTGTCGCCGTCGACCTTGCGGGCGACGACGATGCCGACGACGAGGATGACGACGACGCTGAGCGCGACTCCGAAGATGATCATGGGCACTCCCGGGCGGGGAAAGACGGTCGGATGGGCTTTCTGTTGCTTGACAGAAAGAATCTCCATCCGCAGCACCGTCAGCGATGTCGGCCGTGTAACAGTCCTGTGAAATCCGCCCGGGCAGGGGTGGGGCGACGACGCGGTCGCTCGTCGGCCGACGAACGGCGGTCAGGCGATCCGGTCGAGAACGCCCTTGCCGAGGTCGACGGCGCGGGAGATCACCGCAGCATCCAGGTCGAGCACCCGCAGGGCCGCGGACGCGATCGCCTCCGCCGTGCGGTCGGTGATCACGACGCCGCGCTTGCGCTGCAGGATCACGCTCTCGACCAGGCCGAGCACGAGGCTCGTGGTGACGTCCACGCGGTCGGCGGGAAGGCCGCTCGCGGCGACCAGCGTCTTGTAGGTCGTCTCGAGCTCGCTGCGCCGTTCACGGAAAGGGCGGAAGGCGTCTTCCGACACCTCGGGCAGCAGGTAGAGCGCGCCGACGTTGTGGGGTCCGGCCGAGAGCAGGCGCACGTCGGCGACGCACAGCGCCCACAGGCGTGCCGCGGGGTCGTCGCCCTCGGCGAGGAGCCGCGCGGCGACCTCGAGCGACGGCTGCACGGTGTCGAGCAGGAGGGCGAGGAGGATGTCGTGCTTGCGCTCGAAGTGGTGGTACATCGAGGCCTGGCGGATGCCGGCGGCCTCCGCGATCGCGTGCGTGCTCGACGAGGTGTACCCGCGGGTGCAGAACAGGGCCGCCGCCGCGGTGAGGACATCGGCCCGGGTGCCCTGCCCGGTGGGGGACGGGCCCGCCGCGCGGGGTCGTCCCGTTCGTGCCGGCGCCATCCTCCCACCGTAACGGTGCTGTCGTAACACGGGCGAAACGCCGACGTGGTGTCATAACTGTCAACCGATAGAAAGGATCCGGGAATGGACGGTCGAAAGCTCGCCCTCGGCGATGTCGGACGTGCCCGCGAGGACGCCCGTGCCCGCGCCGCCTCGTCGGAGTGGATGCCCTACCTCCCGCCCGCCTCCGCTCCCTTCGCCCCGGCCGACGTCGCACCGGCAGCGCTGCGGTGGGCGGAGACCGTGGCCCCGGGCGGGTACACGCATCTGCGGGTCGCGCGGGGTACCCGCATCCGCCTCGACGACCCCACCGGCAACGCGTGCGCGAGCGTCGTGGTGCTCAACGCCGTCGAACCCTGGGAGCGCCTCAACGTCGCCGACACGCAGAAGATCCCGTGGCAGGCGTATCTCGGTGACGGGCACCCGCTGCTCTCCGGCGACGGGCGCGTGCTGGCGACGATCGTCGCCGACACGTCCGGTCGGCACGATGCGTTCTGCGGCACGACCAGCGACGCCTGGAACGAGCAGAAGTACGGCGACGCCCTCCCCGAGGGGCCCTCTCCCTCCGGCCACGGGCTGCTCCGGCTCGCGGCCGCCAAGCACGGTCTCACCTCGCGCGACCTGCCCCCGGCGATCTCGTTCTTCCAGGGGGTGCGCGCCGAGGCCGACGGCTCGCTCGCCTGGCAGGGTTCGGCCGGTCCGGGTGCGCACGTGGATCTGCGCGCGGAGCTGCCGCTGATCGTGCTCATCGCGAACGTGCCCCACGCGCTGGATCCGCGCGACGACTACGTCGTCGGGCCGCTGCGGGTGGTCGCCTGGGCGGAGCGGCCGACGGGCGAGGACGACGACGTCTTCCACGCCAGCCCGGAACGCGAACGCGCCTACCGCAACACCGTCGCCTACGCCGAGCTCGCCGGTCTCTGAGAGGACGCCAGAATGATCACCACCGTTCCCGACCGCCCCGTTCACGCCCCCGACGCGCCGCTGGACTGGTCGACGCCGCTCGTCGACGGCACCGTCGTGCTCGACCAGCGCGTCGCGCCGCGAGCTGCCTGGTCGGCCGTGGTCGCCGCCGGCGACGTGCTGACGATCGTCGACGTCGGGGGGAACCAGTCGGCCGACTTCCTCGTCTACGCCGCCTCCGACACCGACGAGCGCTACAGCGCCGCCGACACGATCGCCTGGCAGCAGAACGTCTACGTGCGCACCGGCTCGGTGCTGCGCAGCAATCTCGGGCGCCCCCTGATGACGGTCGTGGGCAACGAGGTCGACCGCCAGGACACGATCGGCGGAGCGTGCAGCAAGGAGTCGAACACGTTGCGGTACGGGCACCACACCCTGTACCAGCACGGGTGCCGAGAGAACTTCCTCGCCGAGGCGGCCCGTCACGGGCTCGGTGCGCGCGACCTCGTCTCGAACCTCAACTGGTTCATGAACGTTCCCGTCGAGGCGGACGGGTCGCTCGGGATCGTCGACGGGATGTCGGCGCCGGGCAAGCGCGTGGCACTGCGTGCGGAGCGCGACGTGCTCGTTGTCGTGTCGAACTGCCCGCAGATGAACAATCCCTGCAACGACTTCAGCTGCACGCCGCTGCGCATGATCGTGATGCGCCCGTGAGCGGCTTCGACACCCTGCTCGTCGCCAATCGCGGCGAGATCGCCCGGCGCATCATCCGCTCGGCCCGCGAGAGGGGGTTGCGCACCGTCGCGGTCTACTCCGACGCCGACCGCGCGGCCCCCCACGTGCGGGAGGCCGACACCGCCGTGCGGCTGGGGCCGGCGCCCGCCGCCGAGTCGTACCTGCGTCTCGACGCCGTCCTCGAGGCGGCGGCCCGCACGGGCGCCGGTGCCATCCACCCCGGCTACGGGTTCCTCGCCGAGAACGCCGGCGCCGCCCGTGCCGTGGAGGCCGCGGGGCTCGCGTGGGTCGGTCCGACCCCCGACCAGCTCGACGCCTTCGGGTTGAAGCACACCGCGCGCGAGCTCGCCGCCGCGGCCGGGGTGCCGTTGCTCCCGGGAAGCGGCGTGCTGGAGTCGCGCGACGCCGCCGTGGCGGCCGCCGAGTCGATCGGGTTCCCCGTCATGCTCAAGGCGACGGGCGGCGGCGGCGGGATCGGCATGCGCGTCTGCGGCGACGCCGGTGCGGTCGCGGAGGCCTTCGACGCGGTCACCCGTCAGGCACAGGCGAGCTTCGGGTCGTCCGGGCTCTTCGTGGAGAAGTTCGTGCGCCCCGCGCGCCACGTCGAGGTGCAGCTGTTCGGTGACGGGGCAGGGCGCGTCGCCGTGCTCGGCGACCGCGACTGCTCGCTGCAGCGACGCAACCAGAAGGTCATCGAAGAAGCCCCGGCCCCGCGTCTTCCCGCCGCCGTGCGCGCACAGCTCCATGCCACGGCCGCCGCCCTCGCCGCGAGCGTCGACTATCGCTCCGCCGGCACGGCGGAGTTCGTCTACGACCCCGTCGCCGAGGCCGCCTACTTCCTCGAGGTCAACGCGCGACTGCAGGTCGAGCACCCGGTCACCGAGGCCGTCTTCGGTCTCGATCTGGTCGGGCTCATGCTCGACCTCGCGGCCGGCGGGCCCGAGGCCGTCGACCCCACGCTCTTCGATGCCCCGCGACGGCCGAACGGGCACGCTGTGGAGGCGCGCATCTACGCCGAGGACCCCGACCGCGGCAACGCCCCGTCGACCGGACTCGTCACCGGTGTCCGTCTCCCGGAGGGCGACGGCGTGCGCGTGGACTCCTGGATCGAGGCGGGAATGGACGTCACGTCGTACTACGACCCGCTCCTGGCGAAGGTCATCGCGCACGCGGCCACCCGCGACGACGCCCTCGACCTGCTGCACACCTCGCTCGCCGACACCCGCATCGACGGGATCGTCACCGGCACCGGGATGCTGCGTGAGATCGCGCAGCATCCGCGAGTCCGCGACGCGACCCACGACACCGGTACCCTCGACGGCATCGGCGACCCCGACCCCCGGATCGAGGTGCTCGAGCCGGGGATGATGACCACCGTGCAAGATCTCCCCGGCCGTCTCGGCTACTGGCAGGTCGGTGTCCCGCCGTCGGGTCCGATGGACGCGGTGTCGTTCCGGGAGGCCAACCTCGCGGTCGGCAACCCGCCCGAGGCGCCCGGACTCGAGGTCACGCTCACGGGACCGACCCTGCGGCTCACGGCGGCGACGACGGTGTGCGTCACCGGCGCACCGGTCGACGTGACGGTCGACGGCGCGGCGGTCGCGCTCTGGGAGCCGGTCGAGGTGCCCGCCGGCGGCACGCTGCGCATCGGCGCATCGGCCGGCCCCGGCATCCGCACCTACGTCGCGATCCGCGGCGGGATCGACGTGCCCGCCTACCTCGGAAGCGCGGCGACCTTCACACTCGGCGGGTTCGGCGGCCACGGCGGGCGGGCGCTCGTCGCCGGCGACGTGCTGCGGCCCGTCGCCGCCGGTCCGGGCGCGCCCGGCGGTGCGACCCCGTCCGAGAGGCGACCGCACATCGGGCGGGAGTGGCGCATCGGCGTCACCGAAGGACCCCACGCCGCGCCCGAGTTCTTCACCCGTTCCGACATCGACGAGCTCTACGCCGCGGAATACACCGTGCAGGTCAACTCGGCCCGTACGGGCGTGCGCCTCAGCGGCCCGCAACCCGAGTGGGCGCGCACCGACGGCGGAGAGGCGGGCCTGCACCCCTCGAACATCCACGACACCCCCTACGCCGTGGGAGCCCTCGACTTCACCGGAGACACCCCGATCATCCTCGGACCCGACGGCCCGAGCCTGGGCGGATTCGTCTGCCCGGCGGTCGTCGCCAGCGGCGAGCTGTGGAAGATCGGGCAGCTCCGCCCGGGCGACTCGCTGCGTTTCGTGCCGGTGCGCGAGGCCGATGCCGCCGGGCTCGACTCCGCGCGCTCGCTGGGTGCCCCGCCGCTCATCGGCGGCGGCGACGGTGACGACGGGGTCGTCTCGGTGCGCGAGGCCGACGTCGACGCCACCGGGGTGCATCGACCGCGCGTCACCTACCGGCGCGACGGCGACGACAACCTCCTCGTGGAGTTCGGCGCGCAGGAGCTCGATCTGGGTCTGCGCATGCGCGTCCACGCGCTGCAGACCCGCCTCGCCGAGCACGCCCCCCGCGGCATCCTCGACGTCACCCCCGGCATCCGATCGCTGCAGGTGCACACCGACGCATCCGTGCTTCGCGCCTCGCAGCTCGTCGGGCTCCTGCGCGAGCTGGACGACGACCTCCCGCCCACGAGCGAGCTCGTCGTGCCCTCGCGCGAGGTGCGACTGCCGCTGTCGTGGGACGACCCGGCGACGAGACTGGCGATCGAGCGGTACATGGCGGGCGTCCGCGACGACGCCCCCTGGACGCCGTGGAACATCGAGTTCATCCGCCGCATCAACGGGCTCGACAGCGTCGACGACGTGTACCGCACGGTCTTCGACGCGCAGTACCTCGTGATGGGTCTCGGCGACGTCTACCTCGGCGCCCCGGTCGCGACACCGCTCGATCCGCGTCACCGGCTCGTCACCACCAAGTACAACCCGGCCCGCACCTGGACCGCCGAGAACTCCGTCGGCATCGGCGGCGCGTACCTCTGCATCTATGGAATGGAGGGCCCGGGCGGATACCAGTTCGTCGGCCGCACCGTGCAGGTGTGGAACAGGTTCCGACGGGGCGGTCTGTTCGCCGACAACCCGTGGGCGCTGCGGTTCTTCGACCGCATCCGCTGGTATCCGGTGTCGGCCGAGGAGCTCCTCGAGCTGCGCGCCGAGACCGACGCCGGCCGGGGGGAGTTCGAGACCTCCGAGGGCGAGTTCCGCCTCGCGGAGTACGAGACGTTCCTCGCCGACAACGCGGCGGGCATCTCGTCGTTCCGCGACCGTCAGCAGCGCGCATTCGCCGAGGAGCGCGACCGCTGGCGCGAGGCCGGCGAGTTCGATCGACCGGTGGAATCGGATGCCGTCGCCACCGCACCCATCGAAGACCCCCTGCCGCCGGGCTGCATCGCGGTGCGCGCGCCCTTCTCGGCGGCGGTGTGGAAGGTCGAGACGGAACCGGGGCGGAGCGCTGCCGAAGGAGAACGGATGCTGGTGCTGGAAGCAATGAAGATGGAGACCACCGTGAGTGCGACACAGGCGGGGATCGTGCGCGATGTGCTCGTGCGACCGGGGGAGCGCGTGGAGGCCGGGCAGCTGCTGGCCGTCGTGGAGGTCGCCCGATGAGCGCGGTCGAGCGGATCGCCGCCGCATACGCCCGAAACGCCGAGATCGACCGTGCCGAGGCGTGGATCGCCCTGCGGGCCGAGCCGGAGGCGCTCGCGGAGGCCGCCGAGATCGACCGACGCGTCGCCGCGGGAGAACGGCTGCCCCTGGCGGGAACCGTGCTCGCCGTGAAAGACAACATCGACGTCGCGGGCCTGCCCACCACCGCGGGGAGCCCCGCATACGCGTACGCGCCGGAGGCGGATGCCCCGGCGGTGGCGCGGCTGCGAGCGGCCGGAACGGTCGTGCTCGGCAAGACCAACCTCGACCAGTTCGCCACCGGCCTCGTCGGAACGCGCAGCCCGTACGGCGCCGTGCGCGGGGCCTGGGACCCGTCGCGCATCTCCGGCGGATCGAGCTCGGGATCGGCCGTCGTCACCGCGCTCGGGGTGGTCGACCTCGCCCTGGGCACCGACACGGCGGGGTCGGGACGAGTGCCGGCGGCCCTCAACGGCATCGTCGGGGTCAAGCCCACGGTCGGTCTCGTGCCGACGACCGGTGTCGTCCCCGCCTGCCGGAGCATCGACTGCGTGACCGTCTTCGCGCGCGAGCTCTCGCTCGCCCGCGAGGCCGCCGAGCTCATGGCGGGGCCCGACGGCGTCGACCCGCGGGCCCGCGTCGACGTGCCCGCGCCGCCGCTGGATGCCCGACCCGTCGTCGCGATCCCCACGGCCGAGCACCTGGAGGGCCTCGCCGAGGGATGGGTCGAGGCGTTCCGGGGCGTCGTCGGCAGGCTCGCCGCATCCGGTGTCGACATCGTCGAGGTCGACATCGCGCCGCTTCTGGAGGCCGCATCGCTCCTGTACGGCGGGGCGTTCGTCGCCGAGCGCACGGCGGCCGTCGGTGCGTTCATCGAGGCGAACCGCGAGCTCATCGGCACCGACATCGACCCGACCGTGGCCGGCATCGTGCTCGCGGGTGCCGAGGCCCGGGCCGCGGACTACTTCCGCGACCTCGAGCGGCTCGACCGGCTCGGGCTGGAGGGTCTGGGCCGGCTCGCGGGGACGGTGGCCCTTCTCACTCCCACGACCACGTGGCATCCGACCCTCGACGAGGTCGCCGCAGATCCCGTGGGGGCGAACTCCCGCATGGGGCGCTTCACGAACTTCGCCAACCTCCTCGACCGCAGCGCGCTCGCCGTGCCGGCGGGGGTCGTCGACGGCAAGCCCTTCGGCGTCATGCTCACCGGCGCCCCCTTCGCCGACCGTACGCTCGCGCAGCTCGCCGAGCGGGTGTCGGCCCCTCCGGTCGACGTGCTCGTGGTCGGCGCGCACCTGCGCGGTCAACCGCTGAACCACCAGCTCGTCGCCGCCGGCGGATCGTTCGTCGCGTCGGTCTCGACGGCGCCCGACTATCGACTGTTCGCGCTGGCGACCACGCCCGCCAAGCCCGGCCTCGTGCGCGTCGCTGACGGTGGGGCGCCGATCGAGGGGGAGGTCTGGCGGCTGCCGGCCGCCGGGTTCGGCCGTTTCGTCGCAGCGCTCCCCGAACCGATGGGCATCGGCACCGCGCGACTGGCCGACGGCTCGACCGTCTCGGGCTTCCTCTGCGAGACGGTCGCCCTGGAGGGCGCCGCCGACATCACCGGTTTCGGCGGATGGCGGGCCTACCTGGCGTCGGCGGCGCGATCGTGACGGCGACGCCGTGGGCGGATGCGGCGCCCCTCCGCCTCGGCGGACGCCCGCGGCGGCTCGTTCCCTTCGTGGTCGGCTACGAGCCGATCCCTGAGGGCGTCTCGGTCGCCGGCGGCAGCTTCTTCCGGTTCCTCCTCGAACCGGTCACCGCCGCCGCCGTCGTCTTCGACGAGGGATGGGTGCTCGTCGACGGCGGGTTCGACCCGGCTCGCATCCGCGATCGCGATCGGCGCGTGGCGAGCTTCGACTACGAGAACTACACGCCGCTGGTGCCCGCCGGCGACCCGCTCGTCGAGCAGGTCGCGGCGGCCGGACTGGAGTGGGGCGACCTCGCCGCGGCGGCGATCACCCACGTGCACTTCGACCACACCGGGGCGGCTCGCCTGCTCGCCCCCGACCAGCCCCTCCTCCTGCAGGCGCGGGAGTGGGAGCACGTGCGGACGGTGGACGACGCGCGCGCGGGGTTCCTGTTCGTCGACGACGTCGTCCGCGAGGGGCTCTCGGTCGTCACGCTGTCGGGCGACACCGACCTGGCGCCCGGTCTGCGCGCCATCGACACGTCGGGACACACCCCCGGCCACCAGTCGTTCGTGGTCGAGCTCGGGGAGCGCACCGTCGTGCTCGCCGGTGATGCGGCCGACCTCCGCCGCAACGTCACCGACTGCGTGCGGTGCGGGTCGACGGTCGGCGACGACGGCGATGATCGCGCGGATGCGGCGATCCGGCGCCTCCACGACCTCGACGCGCTCGACGGTGTCGAGGTGTGGCCCGCGCACGACCCCGACTGGGGCCCCTGGCGAGAGGTCATCGCCGAGCGCGCCTGAGCGCCGGATCCGGTCCCTGAGCTTGTCGAAGGGCCCGGCGGCCGTGCTCGCGGGATGCGGGCAATCGGCCGAGGCGCGGGCTTTCGGCACCGGAATGCCCGCGCCTCGACCGAAAGCCCGCGTCTCGGGCCGGGGTCGACGCGACGCCTCGATCAGCCGCCCCGGGTGGAGCCGCGGGGGATGAGCTCCGTCGGCAGCTCCACGATCTCGTCGCCGGCGGGCGCTCCGGCCGCGAGCATCCGCACCGCGGTGGCCGCCATCTCGCGGATCGGCTGGCGCACGGTGGTCAGCGACGGCTGCAGCCACCGCGCGCCGCGCAGGTCGTCGAACCCGACGACCAGCACGTCGACGCCGACCCGCAGGCCCTCGTCGGCGGCGGCGCGGTAGGCCCCCGCGGCCATCTCGTCCGAACAGGCGAACACCCCCACGGGTCCGTCGCCGGCGAGGTTGCCGAGGGCGCGCCGGCACGCCTCCCGTGCCTCGGTCGCACCCCAGTTCGCACTCTCGTGCACGCGCGCCGCGCGGGGGAGCGCCGCATCCAGCGTCTCGAAGAAGCCCTCGGCGCGCGCCCGGCCCCAGCGATACGGCGGGCTGCCACCGATCACGACGAACCGGCGCGCGCCCCGGGCGATGAGGTGCTCCGCCGCGGCCGAACCGCCGGCGCGATCGGTCGAGCGCACGCTCGGCAGCCCTCGCGACGAACCGCTGGGCGGCTCGAGCAGCACGACGGGGATGCCCGCTTCGCGCATCACCGCGGTCTGCGTCGCCGTCGGAAGGATGAGGCCGAGCACCACCCCCGCACTCCCGCGGGAACGGATGCGGACGGGCCAGTCGTCGTCGGGATCGTCGCGCTCGGTCGTCAGCACGAGGTCGTAGCGCAAGTGCGCCGCCGCGGTGCGCGCGCCCGCGGTGACCTCTTCGGTGTACGGGTTGTGGAAATGCGAGAGCACGAGGTCGATCAGCCGGGCCGTGCCTCCGCGCGGGCGACCGCGCCGCTCCCCGTCGAGCGTGTACCCGAGGGTCGTCGCCGCGGTCACGATCCGGGCGCGCGTGGCCGCGGCCATCTCTCCCCGGCCGCGCAGAGCGCGCGAGGCGGTGGTCACGCTGACGCCCGCCGCCGCCGCGACGTCGGCGAGTGTGGAACGGGCGGATGCGGGCACCTCCCTATTTTGCGCAATATCTGCGCGATCGGTCCAGGGGGTATGGCATGGTGATGCCGTCCCCACCCGGGAGAGCGCTCCGTCGCCTCCCGTTCCGACCACCTCTGCGCCGAGGAGTTCGTCATGACCGCACGTCACGCCCTGATCGTCCGAGGCGGGTGGGAAGGACACCATCCGGTCGAGGCCACCGATCTCTTCGTGCCGTTCCTGCGCGACAACGGCTTCGATGTGCGCATCGAGTCCGACCCGGAGGTCTACGCCGACCGTGACGCGATGGATGCCGTCGACCTCGTCGTGCAGTCGGTGACGATGTCGCAGGCCTCGCGGGAGGCGGTCGCGGGGCTGCGCGCCGCGGTCGAGCAGGGCACCGGGCTCGCGGGGTGGCACGGCGGCATCGCCGACTCCTACCGCGACAGCTCCGACTATCTGCAGCTCGTCGGCGGACAGTTCGCCACCCACCCCTCGCGGCACCCCGACGAGCGCCCGGGCGACGAGCGCGACAACTTCGTCGATCACACGATCGAGGTCACCGACGCCGGGCGCGCGTCGTCGATCATGGCCGGTATCGACGGCTTCGCCCTGCGCACCGAGCAGTACTGGGTGCTCACCGACGACCTCAACGACGTGCTCGCCACGACCACCCACCCGGTGCAGCCCTACCACCCGTGGCACCGTCCGATCACCTCGCCGGCGGTCTGGACGCGGGCGTGGGGGCGGGGGCGCGTCTTCGTCGCGACGCCCGGGCACGACGTCGAGGTGCTGAAGGACGACAACGTCCGCACCATCATCGAGAGGGGGATGCTGTGGGCCAGCCGCACGGAATCGGAATAGTCGGGCTCGGGGTCATCTCGGCCCAATACCTCGACACGCTCGTCGGCCTCGACGGGGTGCGGATCGTCGCCGTCGCCGACCTCGACCCCGCACGCGCCCGAGCGGTCGCCGAGCGCGTGCCGGGGTGCCGAGCCCTCTCCGTCGACGAGCTCATGGCCGACCCCGAGGTGCAGACGGTGCTGAACCTCACGATCCCCGCCGCGCACGCGTCGGTGGCCCTCGCCGCCCTCGCCGCCGGCAAGAACGTCTACGGCGAGAAGCCGCTCGCCGCCACGCTCGCCGAGGCGCTCGAGGTCGTCGCGGCCGCCGGCGGCGCGTGGGTGGGAGGCGCCCCCGACACCGTCCTCGGCACCGGCGTGCAGACCGCACGAGCGGTCGTCGACGCCGGCGAGATCGGCCGACCGGTGTCGGCGACGGCGACCTGGGTCGCCCCGGGCCACGAGGCCTGGCACCCGAACCCCGATTTCTACTACCTCGCCGGGGGCGGGCCGCTGTTCGACATGGGGCCGTACTACCTGACCACGCTCTTCCACCTCCTCGGCCCCGTCGTGCGGGTGTCGGGGGTGTCGTCGCGACCGCGTGACGAGCGCGTCATCGCGACCGGCCCTCGTGCCGGTGAGCGCATCCCCGTCGAGATCGACACGCACGTGACCGGCGTTCTCGAGCACGCCGGCGGCGCGGTGTCGACGGTGACGTTCAGCTTCGACGCCGTGGCGACCACCGCCGCCCCCCTCGAGGTGCACGGCGAGCGGGGATCGCTGACCGTGCCCGATCCGAACATGTTCGACGGAGAGGTGAGGCTGCGACGCTCCCCGTCCGACGAGGGCGCGGTGATCGAGCCCCGCGCCGGCTACGAGGGCGCGGGGCGCGGTATCGGCCTGATCGACGTCGTCGCCGGTCACGGGCGGGCCGGCGGCGACGTCGCACTGCACGTGCTCGAGATCATGACCGCCCTGACGGCGTCGGCGCGGGAGGGGCGACGCATCGACCTCACCACGACCGCGCAACGCCCGTCGCTTGCCCCCCTCACACCCCGAACCGCATGGAGAGCATCATGACCTCGACGGCACGCGCCGTGATCGACCTCGACGTCACCGGTGATCGCATCAGCCGTCACCTCTACGGTCATTTCGCCGAGCACCTCGGCCGATGCATCTACGACGGGTTCTGGGTGGGGGAGGACTCCGCGATCCCGAACGTGCGCGGCATCCGTCTCGACATCGTCGAGGCGCTCCGCGCGCTCGACATCCCGAACCTGCGGTGGCCGGGCGGATGCTTCGCCGACACCTACCACTGGCGTGACGGCATCGGACCCCGCGAGCAGCGTCCGAAGATCGCCAACACCAACTGGGGCGACGTCGTGGAGAACAACCACTTCGGCACGCACGAGTTCATGGACCTGTGCGACCTCCTCGGTGCCGACGCCTACGTCAACGGCAACGTCGGCAGCGGCACGGTGCAGGAGATGTCGGAGTGGGTGGAGTACCTGACCCGGGCCGACGACAGCCCGATGGCGAGACTGCGACGCGACAACGGTCGAGACGAGCCGTGGCGCGTGCCGTTCTGGGGGCTGGGCAACGAGGCGTGGGGATGCGGCGGCAACATGTCGGCGTCGTTCTACGCGGAGGAGGCGCGCCGCTACGCGACCTTCTGTCACGAGCACGGCGGCAACTCGCTGACGAGGATCGCGGCGGGCGCCAACGAGGACGACCTCGAGTGGACCCGCACGCTCATGAAGTCCCTGACGGAGTGCCACGGCTGCACGATGGGCGGGAATCTTCCGTATCAGGCCATCTCTTTCCACTACTACACGCACTCCGGATCGGGCATCAACACCGAGGAGGCGACCGAGTTCACCACCGCGCAGTACTACGAGACGGTGGCCTACGCGGCGGGGATCGAGCGCATCGTGCGCGGTCACGTCGCCGTGATGGACTCCTACGACCCGCAGAACCGTGTCGGGCTAGTGTGCGATGAGTGGGGCACGTGGTGGAACGCCGCGGAGGGCACCAACCCGGGCTTCCTCTTCCAGCAGAACACCGTGCGCGACGCCCTGGTCGCGGGCCTGCACTTCGACGTCTTCCACCGTCACGCGCGTCGCCTGACGATGGCGAACATCGCGCAGACCGTCAACGTGCTGCAGGCGATGGTGCTCACCGACGGCGAGAACCTCGTGCTCACCCCGACCTATCACGTGTTCGAGATGAACAAGGGGCACCAGGATGCGGCGGGCCTCCCGGTGCACGTGCTCGAGACGCCGACGACCACCGTGCGCGGCGACGATCTCGACCTCGTATCGATCTCGGCGTCTACCCGCGACGACACGGCGCTGGTGTCGATGACCCACCTGTCGGCCGACGCCCCGTGCACGGTGAGGCTCGACCTCCGCGGGCGGGCGGCGAGCGTCGTGCGCGCGCGCGTGCTCACGGGCGACACGGCATCGTCGTTCAACGACGTCGAGGGCCCCGAACGCGTCGCACCGCGCCCGATCGAGGCGAGCCTCGGCGAGGACGGGGTGCTGACGGTGGAGCTGCCGCCGCATTCCTTCACCACGGTCGAGCTCGCCCTGGGCTGAGCGCGACCCCGACCGACGGTGCGCGCGTGCTCGCCGATCGCGACAGGTGACCGGTGCACGAGTACGGTGCAAGGTCTTGCATCGTGGCGCCGTTCTGCTACGAATAGCTCTACGACGACCGGCTTCCGGTCCGGCCGCCGGGTGACGCACTGTCGCGTGCTTCGACGAAGGGTCGTGGATCGTGTCCAAGAAACCAACTCGCACGGATGTCTTCGAGTACGACGCGCTGGGTAACGCCGACGTGCTGCAGCTGAGGACGCACGATCTCCCGTCGCCGGGCCCGGGCGAGGTGACCGTCGAGGTGATCAGCGCCGGCATCAGCCACATCGACGGATTCCTGCGGACGGGCCGCGAGTCGGCATGGGAAGAGGACTGGCCGCGACGGTCGGGCAGCGAGTTCGCCGGCGTGGTCGTCGCGCGCGGGGAGGGCGTCTCGACCTTCTCCGTGGGGCAGGACGTCATCGGGCACGTCTCAAGCGGTGCGCACGCGACGTACCTGAACGTGCCGATCGCCGCCCTCGTCCGAAAGCCCCGAGAGGTGACGTGGGAGGTCGCGGGCGGCCTCTATCTCGCGGGAGCCACCGCGCTCACGGTGCTCGACGAACTGCGCATCGGCGCCGACGACACCGTGGTCATCTCGGCTGCCGCCGGTGGGGTGGGCAGCATCGAGGCGCAGGTCGCGAAGCACCTCGGGGCGAAGGTGATCGGAACGTGCGGGGAGCGCAACTTCGACTATCTCCGTCAGCTCGGCATCAAGCCGGTGAAATACGGCGACGGCCTCGCCGACCGCATCCGCCGCGCGGCGGACGGGCGACCCATCACGGCCATGATCGACAACTTCGGCAAGGATGGCCACGAACTGCTCCCTGAGCTCGGCATCCCCGCGGGGCGCTACCGCTCGAGCGCCGACAGGCGAGACATCGAGCTACGCCTCCTCGACAGCGACCCCGAGGCGGTCGCGAGCGGCACGGACCTGCTGCGCCGTGTCGCCGAACTCGCCCGCGTCCGTGCCTTCACCCTTCTCGTCTCGGGTTTCTACCCCCTCGCCGAGATCGCCGACGCCTACAACGATCTCGACAAGCTGCACTCGCGCGGCAAGGTCATCCTCGCAACGCACCCGGTCACAACGGCCCGCACCCCGAACGCCCGCCAGATCCACGAGGCCGCCCTGTAACGCCCGTGCGGTGCGGAGGGGATGTGCAGATCGGAGGAGGTATGCGCGGGGGTTCTCCTCCGCTGTGCGCATCTCCTCCCGTGTGACCGCGGCGAAACCGGATGCGGCGTCAGACGCGCGAACTGCGTCGGGTCGGGGCGTTCACGGGCGCACCGTGGGCGGCCAGCACGAGGTCGCGCACGTCGGTCGCGGCCACCGAGGTCACGCTGTCGTCGAGCAGCGCCGCATCCGAGCACAGCAGCAGGGGGGTGTCGGCCGCCGACTCCGGCAGGCGGCCGTGCGTGCCGCGCACCCACGAGGGGTCGAGTGGCACGGTGCTCATCGCGTAGCGCAGGCCGAGCTTCTTCTTGACCAGGTTGAGACCGGCTTTGGCCTTCGCGAGGCGGTCGGCGGGGTCGAAGAACAGCTCGGCGGGGTCATACCCGGGCTTGCGGTGGATGTCGACACCGCGCGCGTACTCGGGGGCGAGGTCGTCGTCGAGCCAGAAGTAGTAGGTGAACCACGCGCCGGGTTCGGCGACCACGACGAGTTCGCCCGACCGCTCGTGGTCGAGTCCGTACGCGGCCTGCGCCTCGCGGTCGAGCACCTCGTCGACCCCGGGCAGCGCGCGCAGCAGGGAGGCGACCCGCGCAATGTCGCTCTGGTCGTCGACGTAGACGTGCGCGACCTGGTGGTCGGCGACGGCGAAGGCGCGCGAGGTCCACGGGTCGAGCTGCTCGCGGCCGTCCTGCACGTACACCTCGAGCAGCCCCTCGCGCCGCAGCGCGCGGTTGATGTCGACGGGTCGGTTCGCGTCGGCGATGCCGTACTCCGCCAGCGCGACGACGGTATAGCCGCGGGCCTCCGCGTCGTCGAGCAGCGGCGCCAGCGCGGTGTCGAGCTCGCGCGCGGCGCGGTCGGCCTCGGGCGAGTTCGGACCGAAGCGCTGCAGGTCGTAGTCGAGGTGCGGGAGGTACGACATGACCAGCTCGGGAGCGGCAGAGCCCCAGCGTTCGCTCAGCATGCCGCGGGTCGCGTCGATGAGCCACTGCGACGAGGCGATCGTCGCCGTCGGCCCCCAGTACTGGAAGAGCGGGAAGTCGCCGAGGTCGCGCACGAGCGGGTCGTGCAGCGACGCCGGGCGCACGTACGCGTCGGGGCTCTTGCGCCCGTCGGCGTGGTAGATCGGGCGCGGGGTCACGGTCACGTCGGTCGTCGCGCCCATCGCGTACCACCAGCCCAGGTTCGCCGCGCGGTAGCTCGAGTCACGGCGTCGCGCCGTCTCCCACAGCTTCTCGCCGGCGACGAGCTTGTTGTGCTGACGCCACAGCATCGGGTCGCCGAGTCCGCGGAAATACCATCCGTTGCCGACGATGCCGTGCTCGCGCGGCATGGTTCCGGTGAGGATCGTCGACTGCACGCTGCAGGTGACGGCCGGAAGGACCGTCTCGAGCTGCACGGTGCGGCCGCGGTCGCCGAGGGCGCGCAGCCGCGGCATGGCGGCGAGGGCGCGCGGGGTCAGGCCGACGATGTCGAGGAGAAGGACGTTCTTCATGGTGTGGTGACCTCTGCGGGGAGTGTGAGGGCGGGGGCGAGCTGGGTCATCGCCCAGCGGAGTTCGGCGGCGATGCCCTCGACGAGCGAGTCGGGCTGCAGGTGGTCGGGAAGAACCGTCCACGTGTAGGTCTCGACGTCGAAGTGCGCCTCGCGGCCGTGCGCGGTCTGCAGCACGGCGTCGACGGCCGTGCGCAGCACCTCCGTGGTGGCGCGCAGGGGCCGGGCGGGAGTCGCGTGCAGGGGGATGTGCACGTGCACCCGCCAGGGCCGATCGGTCGGCCAGGCGGGGTCGGCCGCGAGCACGTCGGGCAGGTCGTCGGCGGCGAACTCGGAGACGGATGCGGTCGGCCGCGCGCGCACCTGGTGCACGTAGCGCGCTTCGGCGAACGGGGCGAGCGCCTCCCGCGCCCCGTCGGCGGAGGGGTCGGTCAGTTCGAGCGCGACCGACGCCTGCACCTTCACGATGCGCACGCCCGCCCGTTCGGCCGCAGCGACCGCGGCGGCGGGATCGGCGAACGACACGGCGAGGTGGCAGGTGTCCAGGCACAGGCCGAGGAGTCCGTCGGCCGAGAGGTGCGGGCGCGCGCCCAACCAGGCCACCACGTCGGCGACGTCGTCGAGGATGCAGCCGGGCTCCGGCTCGATGCCGACGCGCACGGTGCGTCCGGTGCGCCGTTCGATCTCGCGCAGACCGTCGACCAGGGCGCCCAGCGCGGCCTCCGCGGCGGCGTCGGCCGCCGCATCCCATCCCTCCCGCCACCCGAGCGGCAGGGTGGAGATGCTGCCCCACGCCCCCTCGGGCAGCATCTCGGCGAGAAGGGTCGCGCAGTCCAGCGTGTAACGCAGGCGCTCGGCGGTCGTCCAGTCGGGCCGGTAGACCGCGAGCTTCACCACGTCGTCGTGGAACCCGCGGTAGGGGAACGCGTTGATCGTTCGCAGCGCGAGGGCATTGCGATCCAGCGCAGACGACAGCCGCGCGCGCGCCGAGGCGTCGACGGCGAGGACGGCGGCGGTCTCGGCCGGGATCCACAGCCCCACCCCGAGAGTGTCGAGACCCGCGGCGACGCGCACCGGGCCCGCGTGCACGTCGAGTTGCTCGATGATGCCGTCGAGGTCTTCGGCCGGGTGCACGTTGGTGCAGTACGACAGCTCCACGCTCAGGCCTCGCGCCGCGACGCGACGCCGCGCAGCACCGAGTTGCCCTCGAAGGTGTCGGGTCCCTGGCGCTCGGGCTCGAAGCCGGGCACCGGGTCGAGGATGAGTCGGCCGCTCTGGCCGTAGAAGTCGACCGGGTTCTGCCACAGCACGCGGTCGACGTCGGCGGCGGTGAACCCCGCGTCGAGCATGGCCCGGCCGGTCTTGGCGGTCTTGAGGGGGTCGGAGCGCCCCCAGTCGGCGGCGGAGTTCACGATGACCCGGTCGAGACCGATGCGCTGCATGATCGCCACGACGCGCTGCTCGTCCATCTTGGTGTCGGGGTAGATCGAGAAGCCCATCCATGCCCCGCTGTCGGCGACCATGTCGACGCAGGTCTCGTTGAGGTGGTCGACCAGCAGGTGCTCGACGGGCAGCCCCGACTCGATCGCCACGTCGAGCGTGCGGCGCGTGCCGGTGACCTTGTCGCGATGGGGGGTGTGCACGAGCGCGGGCAGTTCGTACTCGATCGCGAGGGCGAGGTGCTGCGAGAGGATGTCGTCCTCCTCGGGCGTCATGGAGTCGTACCCCGTCTCGCCGACCGCCACGACGCCGTCCTTCACCAGGTAGCGCGGCAGGTGCTCCATCACCTCACGGCAGCGGGGGTCGTTCGCCTCCTTCGGATTGAGCGCGATCGTGCAGTGGTGCCGGATGCCGAACTGCGCGGCACGGAACCTCTCCCAGCCGATCAGCGCGTCGAAGTAGTCGATGAACGACCCGACGGTGGTGCGTGGTTGTCCGAGCCAGAAGGCGGGCTCGACGAGGGCGCGGACGCCGGCGTCGTACATGGCCTCGTAGTCGTCGGTCGTGCGGGAGGTCATGTGGATGTGCGGGTCGAAGATGCGCATCGGTTCGCCTTTCGGGGAGCGGGGCGGGTCAGGCGAGGACGAGGAGGGAGATGTCGTCGGGGATGCTGCGACCGGCCGCACGACGCTCTTCGGCGTAACGGGCGGCCATCTCCGACAGTTCGGTGTCGCGTCGGCGTTCGAGTCCGCTGACCACCGAGAGGGGGACGCCCATGAACACGAGCTTGAGCACGCCGTGCCGCCAGGCGTGGTCGTCGAGGTGCGCGTCGGCGAAGCCGCCCATGGCGGCCGCGACCAGGCGCGGATCGTTCGTGCGCAGCGCGTCTGCGACGAGCTCTGCGCCGACGCGCCGCCACTCGGGATCGAGCTCGGCGTCGCGATCGACGAGCAGGTTGAGCCCCCGCAGCACGCCGCGGCGTTCGGCGTCGTCGCCCTCCCGGTAGAGGGTTGCGACGAGATCGGCCCCCGCGGCGTCGGACGAGGCGAGGGCGGCGACGAGCGCGGCGCGGGCGACGTCGTCGACCGTTCCACCGACGCCCTGGGTGTCGGCGGGGTCGACCGGTTCGCGTCCCACGGCGCGACCTGCCTCCGCGAACAGGCGCCGTGCACGACCGGGGTCTGCGGCGACGGTGTCGACGGCGGCTGCGGTCCAGGGGTGGGGCTCGGGGGATGCGGCGCTCACAATGGCCTCCATGCTCGTGCGGGCGAGCCGCGGGGCGTCGAAAGAATGACGGGGCAGTTCGACGGCCGCGACCCCGCGGTAGCCGATCTTCGAAAGCGTCGCGAAGGCCGCGGCGAGGTCGAGCTGCCCCGTACCGAGCTCGAGATGCTCGTGTACGCCGGGCATCATGTCGTCGACCTGCACGTTGAGGAGCAGATCTCCGGCGGCCCGGAGCGCCCCGACGACGCCGTGAGGCTCGACGGCGACGCAGTGCCCCAGGTCGACGGTGATCCCCACGTTCACCGGGTCGCCCAGGGCGGTTCGCAGCCGCAGCGCGTCGTCGACCGTCTCGACGAGCATGCCCGGCTCCGGTTCGATCGCGAGGCGGACGCCGGCGGCCGCGGCGAAGGGGACCAGGCCGGCGAGACGCTCCACGAGCAGCGTCCACCCGCGTTCGGCGGTGACGTCGCCCGGGAGCACACCGCTCCACAGCGACACGCAGTCGGCGCCGAGGACCGCGGCGATCTCGACGGCGCGGCGGAGGAACAGCATCCGTTTCTCGGCCTCGATGTCGACCAGGGTCGGGCGGTGCTTGTGCCACGGGTCGAGAAGGTAGCGCGCGCCGGTTTCGACCACTACGCGCATTCCGCGACGGCGCAGGTCGTCGCGCAGCGCCATGGCCGCCTCGCGCCAGTCGTCGGCGAACGGGTCGAGGTGCGGGTGCCCGAGGGTGAGCGCCACCGCCCGGTACCCCGAGCCCTCGAGGACGTCGAGGGCATCGGGCAGGGTGTGGTCGGCGAAGCCGTTCGTGCCGTACCCGATCACCCACCCGGGCGCGGTCATGTCACGTCGCCCTTCGAGCGGAGTCTGGCCAGCAGGCGTCCGGCTGCCTGCACCGCGATGAGCGCAGCCGTCGGAACGACAGCGCCGGTGCGCGCGACGAGCGCGGTCTGCAACGGCACCATGGCGTGGATGCTGGCGCGCGCCGCCGATCGTGCGTGCTCGGCGTCGGGCTGCCGCGCGGCCGCCACCTGCGACGGCAGAGCCGCGGCGAGATAACCGGCGCCGCCGAGGAGGGCGGCGCTGGTGTGCGCTCCGGCCCCGACGGCGGAGGCAGCGGCGGCGCCCACGCTCGCGACGGCGGTGGCGCCGGCGGTGGCGGAGGTCGTACCGTTCACCTCTCCGCGCGCGATGACGGTGAGCGAGGCGGTGTGCACGGCGACGATGATCGCGGGCACGATCGCGCGTCGCCACCCGGGTCCGGCCGCGCCCATCATCACGTCGAGTCCGCGGCAGACCGCCATGACGACGGGGCCGAAGCGGGTCGGCTTCGCCACGAGGTCGTAGGTCCAGATCGACGCCGCCAGCGCCAGCGAGATCCACCCCGACGAGCGGCGGGTGGCGAAGGCCAGGCCGATGCCCGCGGCGGTCAGCCCCGCGCCGACCTTCAGGGCGGTGTCGCGGCTGACGCGCCCCGACGGGATCGGACGCTCGGGGCGCTCGACGGCGTCGAGCTCGGCGTCGGCGTAGTCGTTGAGCGCCATGCCCGCCGCATACAGGCAGGCCGACGAGGTCGACAGGGGCAGCGCCGAGACGCCCGCGCGGCCACGCGCGTTCGTCGCGCCGACGACGGTGTCGCCGATGACGGTCAGGGCCGCGGGGGCCCGCACGAGGTCGAGCAGATCGGTCAGGCGGCCGGTCATCCGGCGCTGACCTCCTCCGCCAGACGAACGAGGACACCGGTGCGCTGCACCCACGCGACGTACGCGGCGGTCTGGTCGGCGAAGGCGTGCGTGTCGCTTCCCCACGGGTCTTTGAAGAAGCATCCGAGTTCGGCGATCGCGCCCGACTGGCCGGCCGCCGACGCCAGCGCGAGCACGCGGACGAGGTCGAGCACGAGAGGCGCGGCGAGCGTCGAGTCGTACGCGCTCCACGTCGTCTGCAGGGTCACGCGGCTGCCGAGGAAGCCGACGGCGCTGATGTGGTCCCACGCGGTCTTGACGTCACCCAGGTCGGGCACGTTGTCGATGTGGAGGGGAGCGACGACGTCGTCGCCGACGAGCGAGTGCAGTCCGCGGTTCTTGGAGACGAGCTTCGAGCGCACGGCCTCGGGATCGGCCAGGGTCGCGCCGTCGCCGCCGCCGAGGAGGTTCGTACCCGCCCACGAGCGCACCTTCAGGTTGCGCGCGGTGAACATGGGCGCGAGCACGGTGCGCAGCAGAGTCTCGCCGGTCTTGCCGTCCTGACCGGCGAAGGCGATGCCGGCCGCCTCGGCCCTCGCGCGCAGCACGGGCAGGTTGAGGCTCGTCGAGGGGGTGAACGCGGCGAGGGCGGCGCCGGCCTGGATCGCGGCGGCGGCAGCGACCGCGCTCGCCGGCAGCACCCGCTGCCCCGGGTCGGCGAGGGCGTCGCGCAGTGCCTCCTCGGAGTGGAACGCCGGGTGGTCGGCGGGGAGCGGCTCGGTCGACGACACGTCGACGACCACCACCGTGGCGAGGCCGTGCCGGTCGCGGAAGTCGGCGATGTCGGCCGCCATGCGGTCGATGTGATGCTGCTGGGTCGGGCCGGAGAGGTCGATGAGGCGCAGGTCGTCGTCGGTGCGGTCGAGGTCGGCTCGCACCGCTTCGACGAGCGCGTCGGAGAACATGCCGCCGGCGGCGAGCGAGGCGGCCTTCGCCGCGAGCGGCACCTCGTAGATGTCATGGCCGCCGATGACGATGTCGTCGAGGGCGACCAGCGGCACGTCGGCGAACTCGTCGTTCTCGGTCGTCAGGCCGGTCGGAGCGGCCGCTCCGCGGGCGAGGGCGAACAGGCCCACGGTCGCGGTGGTCGCGAGCGACCCGCGGGCTCCGATGAACCAGGCGCCGACGCGGGGCGCGGTGAAATCGGAAGAAGAAGCACTGTCGGTCATCATTGTCCTTGCTCTGTGCGCGGCGGTGCGCGGGGCGCTTCGCGGGGGACTGAGGCGCTAGACGACCGTATGTCGACCTAATGCCTTCGGTCAAGCAGAAGTCGCGGTGAGGTTTGATAAAAGATGAACTGTCCCCCGCGCGCTTTCGCGCGCTTCGCCCGCCGAACGCACGGGATAGCGCGCCCGCTGGCGATTCCGCACCGGCTACACCGTCCCGTCCGTACCTACCCTCGGTCCCGCCGCCCTTCGCGCCGGCCGTGCTGCCCGTACTCAGGATGGTTGGTCGCCCGACCGGCGACACGCCGGGGGTCGGGGCTGCGGCACGTGTTTCATCCTGAGTTCGGTCGACGGGCCGGCCATCACGGGCCTGGCCGCCGGGGTTCGGGGCGGGGCGAGCGCAACGGGAACCCCGCCGGCTGCACCGCGCCGCTCCGGCCGCCCCGCATCCCGCGCCTGCCTCGCTTCCGCTGCGGTCTCCGCGCCCGCTGCTGCCCGTACTCAGGATGGATGGCTGTCCGACCGGCAACACGCCGGGGTTTGCGGCTGCGGCGCCTGTTTCATCCTGAGTTCGGGCTTAGGGGGCCGCGCTTAGTTCGGGCGTAGGGCAGTCGTGCTCAGTTCGGGCGTAGGGCAGCGGTCCGAAGTTCGGTCGACGGGCAGCCGTGCTGAGTTCGGTCGTAAAGCCGCCGCCGCGGGCCTGGTCGCCGAGGGCGGGGATCAGGGTCGTGGGTGCGGCGCAAGCCCCACCGGCGGCGGGGCTGCGGGAGGGAGGATCAGGCATGCCCGAGGAGCCGTCGTCCGCGCAGAGCGCAGCACCCGACCGTGATCTCGAGGCCGCGATCCTCGGCCTGCTCGCGCACCGCGCCGCGACCTCGACGATCTGTCCCTCCGAGGCCGCGCGGGTCGTGGGCGGTGAGCAATGGCGCGAGCAGATGGATGCTGCGCGCGCCGCCGCCGCGCGGCTGGAAGCTGCAGGCGTCGTCGACATCACCCAGCGCGGGGAGATCGTCGACCCGGCGACCGCGCGCGGGCCGATCCGCATCCGTCGGCGACCCGCCGCCACGGGGCGGGAGCCCGACGCCTAGGAGCGCTCCGGCGGGGCGTTCGGGTTCTCGATCTCCGACTCGGCGAGGTTCCGGCTCGCCCGACGCAGGAAGCTCGCGAAGAGGGCGACCTCGTCGTCGTCGAAGTCGCCGAGCATGGCGTCCTCGATCGTGCGGACGGACTCGGCCATCGCGTCGATCTTCTCGATACCGGCCGGGGTGATCGACAGGAGGATCTGCCGGCCGTGGTCGGGGTTGCGATCCCGCCGGGCCAGGCCCGCGTCGAGGAGAGGGGTCAGGGTCTCGGCCATCGACTGCGGCCTCACGAACGACCGGCGCGCCAGGTCGGAAGACGTGAGACCCGGCAGGCGCGTGAGCACCGTCAGGGCGGTGTACTGGGCGTAGTTCAGCCCGTGCGAGGCCACCGCGTCGATGAACGGACGTCTCACGGCCATCTCGGCCCGCTTGAGCAGGTAGATGAGGCCTCTGTCGCCGGGCATATTCTCGCGGGCGTCCCTTCCGCGGGGTGCGCCCGCGGAATTCATCATGTCACCCGCAAAAGTTGCAGGTAGCCTGAGATCAATCGCGTTCGAAGGAGAGGGAGATGGTCTCACCGGATGCTGCGCGCCTGGGCGTGCCGCTGGATGACCTCCCCACCCTCGCCGGGCGGACCTTCGGGCCGTCGTCGTGGCGGGAGGTCCCGCCGTCAGGGGTGATCTCCCGCGTCGTGGCTGACCGGGCAGGCTGCAAGAAGCCCCCGCGGCTTCTCGTCGTGGCGGGTCTCGAGCGCACCGGAAGCGGGAAGGCCGACCCGGTCACGCTCCGGGCCCGACTTCTTCAGGAGGAAGCGTGACCGCTCTGTACCCCGTCTCCGACCTCTACGGATTCGCCGACCTGCTCACCGATGCCGAGACCGCCAAGCTGAGGTCGCTGCGCGAGCTGCTCGAGACGCAGCTCGCGCCGATCCTCCCCGACTTCTGGGAGCGCGCTGCCTCGCCGGTGCACCTGCGCGAACCGCTGCGCGACCTGCGGCTCGTCGACGACCCCGCCTTGCTCGGCTCCGACGGGCGCACGCGAGAGCTGTACAACGGCTTCCGGGCGTTCGAGTTCTCGCGCACCGACATCAGCACGGGCATGCTGTTCCACGGGCAGACGGCAATGTTCCGCGAGCTCGTGCGCCAGGGCGGCAGCGACGAGCAGGTGGCCGCGTGGGACGACGCGATCGTGTCGTTCGAGATGACCGGATGCTTCGCGCTCACCGAGCCCGACCACGGCTCCGACGTGGCGGGCGGACTCGCAACGACGGCGCGGCGCGAGGGCGAGGAGTGGATCCTCGACGGAGCCAAGCGGTGGATCGGCAACGCCGCCTTCTCGGAGTTCGTCGGGGTCTTCGCCCGTGACGTCGCCGACGGTCAGGTCAAGGTCTTCCTCGCCCGCACCGACGACCCCGGAATGACCCTGACCACCATCGAGCGCAAGGCCGCGCTGCGGCTGATCACCAACTCCGACATCTCCCTCGAGGGTGTCCGCGTGCCGGAGTCGCACCGGCTCCAGCGTGTGTCGTCGTTCGCCGACGTGTCGGCGCTCTTCCGCACGCTCCGCCCCGATATCGCCTGGATCGCCGCGGGCGCCCAGGCGGGGGCGTATGAAGCGGCGCTGCGCTACACGCTGTCGCGCGAGCAGTTCGGGCGCCCGATCGCGGGGTTCCAGCTCGTGCAGGACAAGCTCGTGCGGATGCTGGGGAACGTCACGGCGTCGCTCGGCATGGTCGTTCGCCTCGCCGAGCGGCGACAGGCGGGGGTCTCGCGCGACGAGGACTCCGCCCTGGCCAAGGTGTGGCTCTCCGACCGGCTGCGCGAGACCGTGGCGTGGGCTCGCGAGGTCGTCGGCGGCAACGGGATCGTCATCGACAACGACGTCGCGCGATTCTTCACCGACGCGGAGGCCGTCTACACCTACGAGGGCACCCGCGAGATCAACACCCTCATCGTGGGGCGGGCGGTGACGGGGCTGAGCGCGTTCACGCGCTGAGCGTCAACCGAGGGCGCCGGCGAGGTCTTCGAGCGCGGCAGAGCGGTCGGCACCGATCGGGGTGAGCACGACGCTCGTCGCGCCGGCCGCGTGCCGCTCGGCGATCCCGGCGCGCACCCGGTCGGCCGTGCCCGCCAGGGCGAGCGCGTCGATCCACTCGTCGGGGAGCGCCGCGGCGAACGCGTCGGGGCTGCCGGTCCGTTCGCGCAGCGCCGCGGCATCGTCGGCGAAGGGCAGGGGCGCGATGTGCGGGTACCAGTCGGGTTCGCCGACGATGCCCAGAGCCGGCCGCACGAGCTCGCGGGCCGCAGCATCGGTCGCGGCGACAGCGGCGATGTCGTACGCGACGACCAGCGGCGCCGCAGCATCCGTCCGTCGGGTGTCGAACGCCGAGGTCTCGATCGACGCGCTGATGTACGCGGGCGCCGACGGCTCGGCGAGCACGACGCCCTGGGCGACCCGCCCGGCGGCAGCGAGAGAACGAGGACCCCGCACGCCCCAGACGATGGGCGGGGGCGTCGACGGCACGAGGTCGAGACGCAGGCCCGCCACGTCGACGTAGCGACCGGCCTCGGGGGTCGGCTCGCCGCGGAGGAGAGCGGTCAGCGCGGCCGTGTATTCGCTCAGCAGCGTGAGCGGGCTCTTCGGCCACACACCGAGCGAGCGCATCCACTGCGGCATGCCGTGGCCGACGCCCACGATCACGCGGCCGGGGAAGAGCTCGCCGAGCGTGGCGATCTCCATCGCGGTGAAGGCGACGTTTCGTGCACCGGCGGGGAGGATGCCCACGCCGACCGTGATGCGACGCGTCGAGGCGAGTACGGCCGAGGCCTGCGCGATACCGCCGCGGAAGCCCAGGTCTTCGACGACCCACAGCTCGTCGAATCCGAGTTCTTCGGCCCTGCGGGCGAAGGAGACGACCTCGCCGGCGGGCAGATCGCGGGGCAGTATCACTCCCACATGGTCGGGACTCATCGTTGTCGGCCTTTCGTGGAACGGGGCACCTCATTATGGCAACGCCGCCGCCTCTCGCCGCGTAGATTCGAGGGACGCGGCACCTGACCGTCACAGGAGAATCCATGAGCACCGCCCCCATCCTCGACGTCGTCGTCATCGGCGAAGCGCTCATCGACATCGTCGAGTCTCGCGACGGCACGACCGAGCACGTCGGCGGGAGCCCCGCGAACGTCGCGCTCGGTCTCGGCCGCCGCGGGGTCGGCGTCGCACTCGTCACCCAGCTCGGGAGAGACGACCGGGGAGCGCGGATCGCCGCCCATCTCGAGGAGTCGGGCGTGGTCGTGCCGCGGGAGTCGTTCGCCGCGGATGCGACGTCGACGGCGCGTGCGCGGATCGCCTCCGACGGCCAGGCGTCGTACGTCTTCGATCTCGCCTGGGACCCGTTCGAAGTGCCCGCCGATCTGCGCCCGCGCGTGCTGCACACCGGGTCGGTCGCGGCGTTCTTCGAGCCCGGCGCCACGTCGGTGCGTGAGGCGCTCGGCGACACGTCGGCGAGCGAGGTCACGTTCGACCCGAACATCCGGCCGGCGCTCGTCGGCGAGCACGCCGCGGCGTTCGCCGCGTTCGAGGCCACCTCCCGTCTCTCGACGGTGGTGAAGCTCAGCGACGAGGATGCAGCGTGGCTCTACCCCGGAGCAGCTCCCGACGCCGTGGTCGACGCGATCCTCGCGCTCGGCCCGCGACTGGTCGCCGTGACGCTCGGCGGCGAGGGCGCGATCATCGCGACGAGCACCCAACGGCTCACGATCCCGGCCGAGAAGGTCGCGGTGGTCGACACGATCGGCGCCGGCGACACGTTCATGGCGTCGCTCGTCGCGTCGGTCGCCGCATCCGGGAGCGCCGACCTCGACCGGGACGCCCTCGAGCGGATCGGCGGCGACGCGATCCGCGCCGCCGCGCTGACCGTCTCACGCGCCGGTGCCGACCTCCCCTGGGCCCGCGAACTCTGAGCGGGCTGTCGGCCCCGGCGGGGTACGTTTACCCGATGACGCGACCGCCCGCCTTCCCCACGATCGAGCGCAGGGTCGATCTCGACGGCGCCGTGTTCCGCGTCCTCACCACGGAGTCGTCCGCCGCCGATCCGGGCACCCCGTTCGTGCTGATCCACGGGATCGGCATGTCGCACCGATACCTGACGAGGCTCCACACACAGCTGGCCGAAGAGGCCGACGTGCACTCGATCGATCTGCCCGGGTTCGGGGGGCTGCCCCAGCCGGGGCGGGACCTCGGCATCCCGGCGATGGCGGAGGTGCTCGGCACGGTGCTCGACGGGATCGACAGCGGGCCGGTGGTGCTCGTCGGGCACTCCATGGGAGCGCAGTGGGCGGTCGAGCTCGCCGCGCAACGCCCCGATCTCGTCCGGGGCGTCGTCGCGATGGGGCCGGTCGCCGATGAGAAGCACCGCTCGCTTCCCGCGCAGGCGCTCGCCCTGACGATCGAGTCGTTCGGGGAGCCGCCGGCGGTCAACTACCAGGTGTTCAGCGACTACGTGCGGTGCGGGCCACGGTGGTACCTCACGCAGGTGCGGCACATGCTGTCGTATCCGATCGAGGAGCGCGTGGCGGCGTTGACCATGCCGATCCTCGTGCTGCGCGGCGGGAGCGATCCGGTCGCCGGACTCGACTGGTGCCGTCGTCTGCGCGACGCCGCGGTCGACGGGTCACTCGCGATCGTGCCGCGGCACAATCACGTGGTGCAGCAGACCGCGCCGCGGTCGGTCGCATCCGCCATCGACGTCTTCGTCGCGGAGCGTGTCGAGGGCCGAGGGTGAACCCGCTGCGGGTTCCGATCTGGTGGACGCGGGATTACGCCTACGCCGTCTTCTGGCAGGTGCGCGCGTTCTTCAACCGCACCGACCCGGCGACGTTCCTCACGGGTGACCGAACGCCGATCGTCGTGCTGCCGGGAATCTACGAGACGTGGAAATTCATGCAGCCGTTGATCGAGGAGCTGCACGGGCGCGGGCACCCGGTGCACGTGGTCGATCTGCTGCGGCGCAACGAGCGTCCGGTGGTCGAGATGGCCGAGCGCGTGACCGAGTACCTCGAGCAGCACGACCTCTCGGACGTGGTGCTCATGGCGCACAGCAAGGGTGGTCTGGTCGGCAAGCAGGCGATGGCGTTCGGCCCCGCCGCCGGCCGGGTGCGGGGGATGCTGGCGGTCGCGACGCCGTTCGGCGGTTCGAGCTATGCCCGGCTCATGGTGCTCGCGCCGACGCTGCGGATCTTCTCCCCGCGTGACGCGACGATCCTCGCGCTCACACGGGAGACCGCCGTGAACGCGAAGATCGTGTCGGTCTACGGGCGGTTCGATCCGCACATCCCCGAGGGCAGCGAGCTGGCCGGGGCGAAGAACGTGCGGCTCGAGACGGGCGGCCACTTCCGCATCCTCGCCCACCCCCGGGTGCTGGCCGAGCTCGCCGTGCTCGCCGACTGACGGCTGCGGCGCAGCATCCGTCCGATCCGTCGGATTCGGGGCGGGTTCCTCCCCTCGGGGCGCGGGATTTCGCGCCCCGACCGCAGAAACGCGCCCCGAACCGGGTGGGGGTAGCGTCGAGGCATGGCGACACGGATGCTGCTCATCTCCGACACGCACATCCCGGGCCGGGCGCGGGTGCTGCCCGAAGCGGTGGTGAGGGCCGCCGACGAGGCCGACCTCATCGTCCACGCCGGCGACTGGGTGAGCGAGGGCGTGCTCGACGAACTGCGGCGGCACGGCGAGGTGCTCGGCGTGTGGGGCAACAACGACGGTGCCGACCTCCGCGCGCGCCTCCCCGAGATCGCCCGGCGCGAGATCGAGGGGGTGCGGTTCGCCGTGATCCACGAGACGGGCGACGCCAAGACGCGGGAGCGCAGGATGCCCGTCGCCTTCCCCGGCACGGACGTGCTCGTCTTCGGTCACAGCCACATCCCCTGGGACACCTCGGGCGAGGGGCTGCGCCTTCTCAACCCCGGCTCGCCCACCGACCGACGTCGGCAACCGCACCACACGTACATGACCCTCGTCGTCGATGACGGGGCCCTCGCAGACGTGCGGCTCGTCACCCTCTGAGGCCCCTAGCCGCCCGCGGGCACCGTGGCAAGACGGGGGGTCGCGGCATCCGGGCTGCGTAGCCTCGGCAGAATGAGCGACACGAACGCACGAGGTACCGCCGTCATCACTGGTGGATCCGCAGGACTCGGCCGGGCCACCGTCCGTGAGCTGGCAGGCCGAGGGTGGGACGTGGTCGTTCTGGCTCGCGGCGAAGACGGCCTCGCGGCGACCGTGGCCGAGATCGAGGCCGCCGGGCGCCGGGGGCTCGGCATCTCGGTCGACGTCGCCGATGCCAAGGCGGTGGATGCTGCAGCAGCCCGCGTCGAGGAAGAGTTCGGCGGCATCGACCTCTGGATCAACAACGCGATGACCGGCACGATCTCGCCGTTCCTCGATACCTCGGAGGAGGACTTCGAGCGCGCCACCGACGTCACCTACCTCGGAGTGGTCAACGGGACGCGCTCGGCGCTGCGCCGAATGGTTCCGCGCGGTCGCGGCCACGTCATCCAGATCGGGTCTGCTCTGGCCCACCGGGGGATCCCGCTGCAGGCGGCGTACTGCGGGGCGAAGCATGCGATCCACGGTTTCACCGACGCGGTCATCGCCGAGCTGTCGCACGACGGCATTCCGGTGGCGATCTCGATCGTCGACATGCCGGCGCTCAACACGGTGCAGTTCAACTGGGTGAAGTCCGACTTCGCCGAGCACCCGCAGCCCGTGCCGCCGATCTTCCAGCCCGAGGTGGGCGCGCGCGCGGTCGCCGACGTCGCGGACACCCCGCGCCGGCGCACCTGGGTGGGGCTTCCCACGGTGGGCCTCGTCCTCGGGACGCGCTTCGCGGGTCGTTTCATGGACTGGTACCTCGCGAAGACGGCGTGGAGCGGTCAGCTCTCGCCCGACCACACCGATCCGCAGCTTCCGGCGAACCTGTACGAGCCGGTCGCGGGAGACCACGGCGCGCGCGGCATCTTCGATGACAAGGCCAAGTCGGGCAGTATTCAGACGTGGGCGATCCACCACCGGCGTCTGCTCGCGGGGGCCGGCGTCGCCGGATCCGCCGTCGCGGCCATCGGGGGAGCACTCGCACTTCGACGGCGCTGATCACCGGATCGCCACTCCGTCAGCCGAAACGGGAGGAAATCGGATGTCTTCGAACGTACGCGTGCTCCACTGCACGCCCGATGACGTGTTCGCCGTGATCGCGAACGGCTGGCTGTTCCCCTCCTGGGTGGTGGGCGCGTCGCGCATGCGCGAGGTCGACGACGCCTGGCCCGAGGTGGGGTCTCACCTTCACCACTCGTTCGGAGTCTGGCCCGTCCTGATCGACGACACGACGGTCTCGCTCTACTGGGATCCGCCGCGTCGCGCGGTGCTTCGTGCGCGGGGGTGGCCGGTGGGGGAGGCCCTGGTCACGATCGACGTCAAACCCCGCCGAGACGGGTGCGTCGTGCGTATTCAAGAGGAAGCCGTCGCCGGGCCCGGCAGGCTGGTGCCCGACGCGCTCATGGACGTCGGGCTGTACGTGCGAAACGCCGAGACGCTGCACCGTCTCGCCTATCTCGCCGAGGGGCGGGCGCTCCATGCTCGGTCGTCGACCGCGGAGCGCGAGATCGCCGAGGACGGCGAGTGACCGACGCGTTCGACGCGATCGTCGTCGGATCGGGTCCCAACGGCCTCGCGGGGGCTGTGACGCTGGCTCGAGCGGGGCTGCACGTGCGCGTGTACGAGCGCGCGTCGTTGGTCGGCGGCGGAGCATCGACGACCGAGCTGACGCTCCCCGGCTTCCTGCACGACGTCTGCTCGGCGGTGCACCCGATGGCCTTCGAGTCGCGGTTCTTCCGCGAGTTCCAGCTCGGTGCGCGCGTCGACTTCGTCGTGCCCGAGGTCTCGTACGCGCACCCCCTCGACGACGGGCGCGCGGGTCTGGCGTACCTGGACCTCGCCCGCACGGTCGAGAGCCTCGGTCGTGACGGCGCTGCATACGACCTCCTCATGCGTCCTCTGGCCGAGCGTGCGTCCCGTGTGGCGGAGTTCACGGGGTCGACGCTGCTGCGCGTGCCGCGGCATCCGGTCACCGTCGTGAACTTCGGTCTGCGCGCGATCGCCCAGGGCGGCCCGTGGTGGAACGCCCCGTTCCGCGAAGAGACCGCCCCCGCGATGATCACGGGCGTGGCCGCGCACACGATCCTCCACCAGCCCAGCCTCGCGGCGGCCGGCGCGGGCCTCGCGCTCGCCGCCTACGGGCACGCGCGCGGGTGGCCGATCCCGCGCGGCGGCAGCCAGGCCATCGTCGACGCGATGGTCGCAGACCTCGTCGCCCACGGGGGCGAGATCGTGACCGATCACGAGGTGACGTCGCTCGATGAGCTCCCGTCGTCGCGGGTGGTGCTGCTGGATGTCACCCCCGACGCGTTCGTGCGGCTCGCCGGTGATCGGATGCCGCGGTCCTACCGCGCGAAGATGGAACGCTTCCGCTACGGCGGCGGCGTGGCGAAGGTCGATTTCGCCCTCTCCGAGCCGGTGCCCTGGACCCATCCGGACGTGCGACGGGCCGGAACGGTGCACGTCGGCGGCACGCGCGCGGAGGTCGCCGAGGCGGAGAACGACGTCTCCCGCGGCAGACTGCACGAGCGGCCCTACGTGCTGGCTGCGCAGCCGTCCCTGTTCGACTCGGGACGCGCCCCCGAGGGCGCTCACACGCTCTGGACCTACACGCACGTGCCCGCGGGCAGCGACGCCGACCGCGCTGAGGCCGTGATCGGGCAGATCGAGCGATTCGCGCCGGGCTTCCGCGACACCATTCTCGCGACGAGTTCGCGGTCGGCGGTCGACGTCGCGAGCTACAACCCGAACTACCCCGGCGGCGACATCTCGGCCGGTGCCCCGACCTTCGACCAACTCGTGCGACGGCCCGTGCTGAGCGCGGATCCGTGGCACACGCCGGTGCCCGGGGTCTACCTCTGCTCGGCGTCCGTCAGCCCCGGCCCGGGCGTCACCGGCCTGGTCGGATGGCGCGCCGCCCTGAGCGCGCTCCGCCACGATTTCGGCACGCGCGCCGAGCCGTCGCTGGCGCCGTTCTGAGATCGTCTCGACGGCCGGGAATCGTGGTTCCCACGTCGTCCCGCGACCCCCATAATGGACCCATAACGGCGGTCTCGGCCGGGGGAGATGAGGGTCTGCGATGCCGTTCCGAAGCCAGGACACGCTGCAGGAGTGGCTCGACGAGTTCCACGACCTCGGCTACCCGGTGACGGGTACGTTGAGGGTGCTTCCGCAGGACGGCGAAGACGGCTCGAACACCGGGCTGGTCGCGGTGAGCCTGCGCAACGCGTCGACCGTGACCTACATCCAGCCCGAGTCGCACGGTTCGCATCGCTGGGTCGTCACCCTCGAGCCGCGCGAGAACGCCGTGATTCTCGACGCGGCGGGTCTGCACGGCCTCGCGTCGGAACTCTCGATCGCCTCCGTGCTGTGCGCGTTCCTCCAGGGGAAGTCGCAGAGCGTCTCGGACTGAGCGAGCGGCCGGGCGTCAGGACGCGCGGGCCATCGAAGCGACGGCGGCGGTGAAGTCGTCGAGCGTTCGCGCGAAGTGCGCGGTGTGCTCGCGGTCACCGGCGGCGACGGCCCGGTCGAAGTCGTTGTCGAACCGCTGCAGGGCCGACCACGGCAGCTCGCCGAGATCGACGGTGACGGTGAGGCGGTTCACGCGGCGGTCGTCGGGGTCGACGTCTCGCCTCACGGCCTCGCGCTCGACGAGCCGATCGATGAGCGTGGTCACGCCGGCGGAGGTGATGCCGAGGTACTGCCGCAGCTGCGTCGGACGCGCGCCCGGGTTGTCGGCGATGAACAGCAGCGCTCGGGCGTCGAGTTCGCCGATCTTGAGCTCGCGTCGTGCCTCGATCATCGCGGCGTGACGAGCGTCGACGTACTTCTGCAGAGCGCGACGGAGGGGAGACGGTGTCAGTGACTTGCTCACGCGTCCTCCTCCTGTCGGTTCGGGGCGACCGCGCCCACGCTATCAGCATAGGTAGCGTCCCGAAGATGTAAAGAGATTAGCTAATCTACTGAGATAACGGTATCGTTCTTTCCCAGAGTCCCACCCCGTAACGGTGACAACCTCGGTGGTCGCACACGACGCAGGGACCCCTCGACCGCGCAGACTCGCGCGCTGAACGAAGGAGCATCGATGGGCAAACTGTTCTACGGCAGCACGGACCAGCCGATCGAGATGCCCGACCGTGCTCTCGCCCATGTCAAGGTCGTCGTGGCGACCAAGCTGCGTCGAGGAGAGAGTTTCACGCTCTCGTGGCGGCACGACGCCGGCACCCCCCGCGGCCGTTCGACGATCTGGATCCAGCCGTCGATCCCCCTGCGTTTCGTCTTCTCCTCGTCCGAACCGGAACTGCTCGATCCCGAGCACCTCAAGAGCCTGGCGAACGACGCCAGTTCGACGGCGGGCCTGGTCGTCGATTTCGACGCGTTCGCGGATGAGGTCATCGAGACCCCCGCGTCGCGCACCCGCCGCTCCACGAAGGTCTGATCGCCTCCGAATCCGTGCTGCCGCGCGGGGTGCGGGGTGTGTACTGTGGGTGTGTGCTGAACTGTCGCTGTTGTCGCTGAGCTCTCTGCTCTCACCGACCCCGACAGATTTCCGCGCCTTCCGCGCGGCTCACCCCAGGAGCACTCCGTGCGATACGCCCGCACCGTCACCGACCTCGTCGGCAATACCCCCCTCGTAAAGCTCAACCGGGTCACCGAAGGCATCCGTGCCACGGTGCTCGCGAAGGTCGAGTACTTCAACCCCGGTGGCTCGTCGAAAGACCGCATCGCCGCCAATATCATCGACGCCGCCGAGCGCGACGGGCTCCTGCGCCCGGGCGGCACCATCGTCGAGCCGACCAGCGGCAACACCGGCGTGGGGCTCGCCCTCGTCGCGCAGCAGCGGGGGTACCGCTGCGTCTTCGTCGTGCCCGACAAGGTCGCCGAAGACAAGCGTGCGGTGATGCGGGCCTACGGCGCCGAGGTCGTGGTGACCCCGACCAACGTCGCGCCGGAAGACCCGCAGTCGTACTACAACGTCTCCGACCGCCTGGTCTCCGAGATCCCCGGGGCGTTCAAGCCCAACCAGTACGCCAATCCGAACGGGCCCCGCAGCCACTACGAGTCGACCGGGCCGGAGATCTGGCGCGACACCGACGGGCGGGTGACGCACTTCGTCGCCGGTGTCGGCACGGGCGGCACCATCACCGGCACCGGCCGGTTCCTGCGTGAAGCATCCGGCGGAAGCGTGCGCATCGTCGGCGTCGATCCTGTCGGCTCCATCTACACCGGCGGTCCGGTGCACGGCTACGACGTCGAAGGTGTCGGCGAGGACTTCTGGCCGCCCGCCTACGACCCGGGCGTCGTGGACGAGCTGCACCGGATCTCCGACGCCGAGTCGTTCGCGATGACGCGACGGCTGGCACGCGAAGAGGGGCTGCTCGTGGGCGGTTCCAGCGGCATGGCCGTCGTCGGCGCCCTCCGTGCCGCGCGCGACCTGCCCGAGGATGCCGTCGTGGTCGTCCTCCTGCCCGACCACGGTCGCGGTTACCTCAGCAAAGTCTTCGACGACGACTGGATGACGGCGCGCGGGTACGCGATCGACGCGCCATCGTCCGCCCCCGCAGCATCCGCACCCGAATCGGAGAACCGCTCATGACCACCGACAACATCCGCGGATTCGACAGCCTGGCCGTGCACGCCGGCCAGGAGTTCGACCCGGCGACCGGCGCGGTCATCCCGCCGGTGCACTTCTCCACGACGTACGCGCAGGACGGCGTCGGGGGCCTGCGTCAGGGCTACGAGTACGGCCGCAGCGGCAACCCGACGCGCACCTCGCTGCAGACGCAGCTGGCGGCGATCGAGGGCGGGCGCCACGCGCTCTCGTTCGCCTCGGGTCTCGCCGCCGAAGACGCTCTGCTTCGGGCGGTGCTGCAGCCGGGCGACGAGGTACTGCTCGGCAACGACGTCTACGGCGGCACCTACCGCCTCATCGCCCGCATCCTCGGTCCGTGGGGAGTGAAGCTGCGCGTCGTCGACATGAGCGACGCGGATGCTGTCGCCGCGGCCATCGGCGAGCGTGCGCCGAAGATCGTGTGGGTGGAGACCCCGAGCAACCCTCTGCTGCGGATCACCGACATCGCCGAGCTCGCTCGTGTCTCGCACGCCGCCGGAGCACTGGTCGTCGTCGACAACACGTTCGCCTCTCCCGCGCTGCAGCAGCCGCTCGCGCTCGGCGCCGACGTCGTGGTGCACTCCACGACGAAGTACCTCGGCGGTCACTCCGACGTCGTCGGCGGGGCGCTCGTGCTCAACGACGACGAGCTCGCCGAGAAGGCGAAGTTCCTGCAGTTCGCGGCCGGGGCGGTATCCGGTCCCCTCGACGCGTGGCTGACGACGCGCGGCATCAAGACGCTCGGCATCCGCATGCAGCGGCACAGCGAGAACGGTCAGGCCGTGGCCGACTTCCTTGCCGGGCACGGCGCCGTCGCCCGGGTGTACTACCCGGGTCTCGCCTCGCACCCGGGCCACGAGATCGCGGCGCGCCAGATGTCGGCGTTCGGCGGCATCGTCTCACTCGCTCTGGCGGATGCGGCGGCCGCCCGCCGCTTCGCGGAGTCGACGCGGGTCTTCACCCTCGCCGAGTCGCTCGGCGGCGTCGAGAGCCTGCTGAACTACCCCGACGAGATGACGCACGCGTCGGTGCGCGGCACCGAGCTCGCCGTTCCCGAAGAGGTCATCCGTCTTTCCGTCGGCATCGAGTCGGTGGAGGATCTGCTCGCCGACCTCGAGCAGGCGCTCGCGGGTCTCTGACGCCGCATCCACACGAGAACGCCCCGATCCACACCCCGCTGCGGCGGGGGAGAGTGGATCGGGGCGTTTCGGTGTGCAGTCGGCTCAGGCGTCGAGCGCCGCGGCGGCCTGCGCGGTCGACGACGACACCGGCACGAGTCGTGCGAGCTGCGTCACGTGGCGCGGCTCGAGCTCGTCGAGGCTCGAGACGCCGAGGAGCGCCATCGTGCGCTCGATCTCGGTGCGCAGGATCGCGATGGTGCGGTCGACGCCCGCACGTCCGCCGGCCATGAGGCCGTAGAGGTAGGCGCGGCCGATCAGCGTGAACTTCGCGCCGAGGGCGACGGAGGCGACGATGTCGGCGCCGTTCATGATTCCGGTGTCGACCATGACCGTGGCGTCCGCGCCCACCTCGCGCACGACGTGCGGGAGGAGATGGAACGGAATGGGCGCGCGGTCGAGCTGGCGTCCGCCGTGGTTGGACAGGATGATGCCGTCGACCCCGGCGTCGATGAGCCGCTTCGAGTCCTCGACGTTCTGTACGCCCTTCACGACGAGCTTCCCGGGCCACATCGAGCGGATCACGTCGAGGTCGTCGTAGCTGATCGTCGGATCCATCGCCGCGTTCAGCAGCTCGCCGACGGTGCCGCCGGTGGTCGAGAGCGATGCGAACTCGAGCTTCGGCGTGGTGAGGAAGTCGATCCACCACCAGGGGCGGGGGATCGCGTTCACGATCGTGCCCACGGTGAGCTGCGGCGGGATGGAGAAGCCGTTGCGCTTGTCGCGCAGACGTGCGCCGGCGATCGGTGTGTCGACGGTGAATTGCAGCGTGTCGAAGCCGGCCTTCGCTGCGCGCTCGACGAGCCCATAGGAGATGTCGCGGTCGCGCATGACGTAGAGCTGGAACCAGTTGCGGCCGGGAACCGGTCCGTGAGGCTCTCGAAGGGTGGCCGCCTTGACGTCCTCGATGGAGGTCGTGCCGAGCGTGGAGAGCGTGAACGGGATGCCGGCGGCGGCCGCGGCGCCCGCTCCCGCGCTCTCGCCCTCGGTCTGCATGAGGCGGGTGAACCCGGTCGGCGCGATGCCGAAGGGCAGGGCGCTGGGGCCTCCGAGGATCGTCGTGGAGGTGTCGACGTTCGCGGCGGGGCGCAGCACGTCGGGGTGGAACTCGATGTCGCGGAACGCCTGCCGCGCGCGTTCGAGCGACAGCTCGCCCTCCGCGGCGCCGTCGGTGTAGTCGAAAGCGGCCTTCGGCGTGCGGCGCTTCGCGATGAGGCGCAGGTCGTCGATCGTCAGCGCCGACTCGAGGCGGCGACGCTTCAGGTTCAGGTCGGGCTTTTTGAACTGCATCAGTTCGAGGAGCTCGCCGACCTGGGGGAGTTGACGCGTGACCATGGGAGTGTCCTTCGGTTGCGTGTGGTCTGACCACACTCTACGTGCAGAGAATGCGGGAGGGGTCAGTTTCTCGGATCGAATCGGCGAGGGGTGAACGATGCCGCCACCGTCGCGCGCAGGGTCTCCAGCGAAGCATCCGCTCCGAACCACCCGTGCGAGCGGGCCTGCACGAGCACATTGCCCAGGGCCGTGGCCTCGACGGGGCCCGCGAGCACCGGGACGCCTGAGCGGTCGGCGGTGGCCTGGCAGAGCACGGAGTTGAGCGCGCCGCCTCCCACGATGTGGATCACGTCGATGCGGCGGTCGGTGAGATCCCCCGCGGTGCGCACCGCCTCGGCGAACGCCGCCGCGATGCTCTCGACGATGAGCCGGGCGAACGCCGGGCGCGTGTCGGGTACCGCGTCGCCGGCGTCGCGCAGCAGGGCTGAGATGCGCGCGGGCATGTCTCCCGGAGCCGCGAGCGACGGGTCGTTCGCGGCGAAGAGCGCCCGAGGCGGATCGACCCGGGAGGCGGCGTCGAGGAGGGTGGGGAGGTCGACGGCTGCGGCGTCGTCGATCTCCCACGCGCGGATGGTCTCGCTCAGCAACCACAGGCCGGTGACGTTGTGCAGGAACCGGATGCGGCCGTCGACCCCGCCTTCGTTCGTGAAGTTCGCCTCGCGGGCAGCGTCGGAGACGACGGGGCCGTCGAGCTCGACGCCGACCAGGCCCCAGGTGCCGCAGGAGATGTAGGCCGCGTTCGGCGACGACAGGGGTGCGGCGACCACCGCCGACGCCGTGTCGTGTGATCCGACGGCCACCACGGGAACTGAGGCGCCCACGCGGTCGGCGACCGCGGTGCGCAACGTGCCGATGGTGTCGCCGGCGTCGACGAGCCGCGGCATCGCCGTGGCGGGGATGCCCAGCCGGGCGGCGAGCCCGCGGTCCCACTCGCCGCTGCGCACGTCGAGCAGACCGGTGGTCGACGCGTTCGTGCGTTCGGCGACGGCGACACCGGTGAGCAGGTACGCGACGAGGTCGGGGATGAGCAGGCTGGCGTCGGCCTCGTGGAGGCGCTCCTCGACCACGTACTGATACAGCGTGTTGAACGGCAGGTGCTGCAGGCCGTTGCGGCGGTAGAGCTCGGCGAACGGCACGCTGCGGTGCACCGACGCGACCCCGCGCGCGGTGCGCTCGTCGCGGTAGTGGAAGGGCTCGGCGACCAGCGATCCCGACCGTACGAGCCCGTAGTCGACCGCCCACGCGTCGATGCCGACGCTCGCGACGTCGGGGTGGGCGCGCACCGCGGCCGCGAGGCCGTCCTCGACGTTCTCCAGGAGCCTCGAGAAACCCCACCGCCACCCGCCGGGTGTGGAGACGGGTCCGTTCGGGAAGCGCGCGACGGATTCGAGCGCCAGAACGCCAGGGCCGACGTGCCCGACCATGACGCGGCCGCTCGTCGCGCCGAGGTCGACCGCCGCGACGAGGCCGCCCGTCATCGCGGGTCTCCCGAGCGCACGACCTGCGCCCGAGCGCGCGACCTAGGCGCGTACCGGAGCCGTGCGCTCGACGCGAACCCGTGTGCTCGCGCGCTCATCGCAGGAACGCGGCCGCGACGCCCGAGTCGACCGGGATGTGCAGGCCCGTCGTGCGGCTGAGCTCGGGCCCCGTGAGCACGTAGACCGCGTCGGCGACGTTCTCGGGAACGACCTCGCGCTTGAGGATCGTGCGGTTGGCGTAGAACTGCCCGAGGTCTTTCTCGTCGACCCCGTAGGTGGCGGCGCGGTTCGCACCCCACCCCGAGGCGAAGATGCCCGAGCCGCGCACGACGCCGTCGGGGTTGATGCCGTTGACGCGGATGCCGTGCTCGCCCAGCTCGACGGCCAGCAGTCGCACCTGGTGGGCCTGATCGGCCTTGGTCGCCGAGTAGGCGATGTTGTTCGGGCCGGCGAAGACGGAGTTCTTCGACGAGATGTAGATGACGTCGCCGCCCATCTTCTGCTCGATGAGCGCCTTCGCCGCCGCCTTGGCGACGAGGAACGACCCCTTGGCCATCACGTCGTGCTGGAGGTCCCAGTCCTTCTCGGTCGTCTCGAGCAGCGGCTTCGACAGCGACAGGCCCGCGTTGTTGACCACGAGGTCGATGCCGCCGAAGGCCAGCAGCGTCGCATCGATCGCGGCCTGCACCCCCGCAGCATCCGCCACGTTCGCCGCGACCCCGATCGCGACGTCGGTGCCGCCGAGCTCGGCGGCAGCGGCCCGCGCCTTGTCGAGGTCGAGATCGGCGACGACGACGCAGGCCCCTTCGGCGGCGAGTCGCGTCGCGATGGCCTTGCCGATGCCGGATGCGGCGCCCGTGACGAAGGCGATGCGACCCTGGTGCGTCTTCGGCTGAGGAAGGCGCTGGAGCTTCGCCTCTTCGAGCGCCCAGTACTCGATGCGGAACTTCTCGGCGTCGGAGATCGGCGCGTAGGTCGACAGCGCCTCCGCGCCGCGCATCACGTTGATCGCGTTGACGTAGAACTCGCCGGCGACGCGAGCGGTCTGCTTGTTGGCGCCGTAGGAGAACATGCCGACACCCGGCACGAGCACGATGAGCGGGTCGGCGCCGCGGATCGCGGGACTCTCGGCCGACGCGTGCGCGTCGTAGTACGCCTGGTAGTCGGCGCGGTAGGCCTCGTGCAGCTCACCGAGGCGGGCGATCTGCTCCTCCAGCGAAGCGGTGGCCGGCAGATCGAGCAGCAGGGGCTTCACCTTCGTGCGCAGGAAGTGGTCGGGGCAGCTCGTACCGAGGGCGGCCAGCGCCGGCGCCTTCTCCGACGCGAGGAAGTCGAGCACCTCGGGGGCGTCGGTGAAGTGGCCGACCATGGGCTTGTCGGTCGAGGCGATGCCGCGGATCGTGGCGGCGAGCGCCGCCGCGCGTTCGCGACGCTCGTTCTCGGGGAGGGCGTCGAAGCCGTCGCGCACGGGGCCGAACGGGTCGGCCTTCCCGTGCTCGGCGATGTAGGCGGCGGCGGTGTCGATGATCCAGAGGGAGTTGGCCTCGGCCTCCTCCGACGTGTCGCCCCAGGCGGTGATGCCGTGGCCGCCGAGGATCGTGCCCACCGCCTGCGGGTTCTGCTCCTTGATCGCCGCGATATCGAGGCCGAGCTGGAAGCCCGGGCGCCGCCACGGCACCCAGACGACCTTGTCGCCGAAGATCTTCGCCGTGAGCTCCTCGCCATCGGCCGCCGTGGCGATCGCGATGCCCGAATCGGGGTGCAGGTGGTCGACGTGCGCGGCATCGACCAGTCCGTGCATCGCGGTGTCGATCGACGGCGCGGCGCCGCCCTTGCCGTGCAGGATGTAGTCGAACGCGGCGACCATCTCGTCCTCGCGATCGACGCCGGGGTAGACCCCGACGAGAGCGCGCATCCGGTCCAGACGCAGCACGGCCAGACCCTTCTCGGTGAGGGTGCCGAGGTCGCCGCCCGAGCCCTTCACCCACATCAGTTCGACGGGCTCGCCGGTGACGGGGTCGGTGTCGGTGCCCTTGGCCGAGGTGTTGCCCCCGGCGTAGTTGGTGTTCTTCGGGTCGGCGCCCAGGCGGTTGGAGCGCGCGATGAGCGCGGCAGCGGTCGGGTTGGTCATGTCGTCGTGGTCCCTCATCGTGTCGTGTCGTGCGTGTCGTCGCGAGTTGCGTCTGAGAGTCCAGAACACCCGGACGCTCTTCCGCGCGACTCCGGGTGTCTTGGACTCTCAGAGTTCGGGGCCTACGCGCCCCAGCCGGCCTGGACGCCGCCGACGCGGTCCGCGGCGATCTTCTCCTGGTATCCGGATGCTGCGTATGCGGCCATCGGGTCGGCCGCGAGCCCGCGCGACTCGCGCCACTCGGCGAGGGTCGGGCGCACGTCGGTGTAGAAGGCGTCCATCAGCACGGCGTTGGCGCCGAGAACGTCATTCGCGGCCTGGGCGGAGGCCAGCGCATCGCCGTCGACGGAAAGAGCGCGCGCGGTCATCTCCTGCACGTTGAGCACGGATCGGATCTGGCCGGGGATCTTCTCCTCGACGTTGTGGCACTGGTCGAGCATGAAGACCACATCGGGGTTCTGCAGCCCGCCACCTCGGTTCACCTCGAACAGGATGCGGAAGAGCTGGAACGGGTCGGCCGCGCCCACGATGAGGTCGTCGTCGGCGTAGAAGCGCGAGTTGAAGTCGAACGAGCCGAGCTTTCCCAGACGCTGCAGCTGCATGACGATGAACTCGATGTTGGTGCCGGGCGCGTGGTGCCCCGTGTCGAGGCACACCATCGCGCGCTCGCCGAGGGCGGCCACCTGCACGTACGAGGTTCCCCAGTCGGGAACGTCGGTGTGGTAGAACGCCGGCTCGAAGAACTTGTATTCGAGCACGAGTCGCTGCTCGCCGGTCAAGCGCGCGTAGATCTCCTGCAGCGACTCCTGCAGGCGGTCCTGACGGGCGCGGAGGTCGGCCTGCCCGGGGTAGTTGGAACCCTCGGCGAGCCAGATCTTCAGATCGCGCGACCCCGTCGCATCCATGATGTCGATGCACTCGAGGTGGTGGTCGATGGCCTTGCGGCGGATGCGGTCGTCGTGGTGGGTGAGGGCACCGAACTTGTAGTCGTCGTCCTGGAAGGTGTTCGAGTTGATCGTGCCGAGGGTCACGCCGAGGTCTTCGGCGTGACGGCGGAGGGCGGCGTAGTCGTCGACCTTGTCCCACGGGATGTGGAGGGCGACGCTCGGTGCGAGCGCGGTGAAGCGGTTCACCTGGGCGGCGTCGGCGATCTTCTCGAACGGGTCGCGGGGTGTGCCCGCCGTGGCGAACACCTTGAATCGGGTGCCGGAGTTGCCGAACGCCCAGGACGGCAGCTCGATGCTCTGCGCTTCGAGGGTGGAGAGGGTCTCGGGAGTGAGGGGCATCGTCGCTTCCTTGGTCGTGCATCGCGGTCGAGCCGCAGAGGAATGAATCGTTTCATCGGAAGGGTACAACGAGCGACGACCTCGACGCAACAGGTCGAGCTCAGTCGGTCGCCGTCGACGCGCGTTCGACCAGCTCGGGCTGGAAGCGCACGTGCGATCGATCGGCGTCGGCGTCACCGGCGAGAAGCACGTCGACCGCGGTGTATCCGAGGGCCGCGGCCGGTTGGCGTACCGAGCTGAGGGGAACGGCCGCGGCGGCGGCGAAGTCGATGTCGTCGTAACCGATCAGGGCGAGGTCGCCGGGAACCCGCAGCCCCGACGACGACAGGGCCTGCAGCATCCCGACCGCGAGGAGGTCGTTGGCGGCGAACACCGCGTCGGGCCGCCCGTCGGCAGCGCGCGCGCGGAGCCCTTCGCCCGCCGCGCGGCCGTGCTGCACGGTCATCCCCGCCTGCTCCACCACCTCGAGGACGGCATCGTCGCGGGCCGCGATCGCCTCGCGAGCACCCTCGAGACGGTCGGCGACCTGGCGCGCGGAGAGCGGCCCGCCGAGGAACACGATGCGCCGGCGGCCGATGGCGAGCAGATGCTCGACCGCGAGCCGGCCGCCTGCCACGTCGTCGACGGCGACGGAGGGGAGGGGCGTGCCCGCCGCATGACGATCGACGAGCACGACCGCCGTACCCGCGTCGGCCAGGCGCTGCATCGCCCCGAGGTCGTCGGATGCGGGGCTGATGAGCACCCCGCGCACCCTCTGCTCGAGGAGGAGTTCGAGCAGGCGGGTCTCGCGGCCGGCGTCGCCGTCGCTCGTCACGATCAGCACCGCCATGTCGTCTTCGGCCGCGCGCCTCTCGGCGCCGCGGGCGACCTCGGCGAAGAACGGGTTGCCGATGTCGGGCAGCACGAGGCCGATCGACCGGCTCTTCCCGGCGCGCAGCTGGCGGGCGGCATCGTTGCGCACGTAGCCCAGCTCGGCGATCGCATCGTGCACGCGCTGCGACACCTCCGCAGACACCCCGACCCGGCGGTTGAGCACGTTCGAGACGGTGCCCACCGATACGGCCGCGCGCGCCGCGACGTCTTTGATGCTCGCCGCCATCGGGTGCTCCTTCCGGTCTCATGTGACTCTAGACATCGTCGGCGATGCCCGCGGCGACGACGGGTGGCCGGATGCCGCGAGACCCCCGTATTTCGAGGGCCTGTGCGTCTGCTGGACATACGCGGAGACATGCCCGGGCGGGTATGGGCGTGCGCGTAGTGTCGGCTACAGCGATGGCGTCCTGCTGTCAGCCTCACGTTCCAGCGATGCCCCCGCGTCGCTGCCGATCGACAGGAGCCCCGCGTGGCATCACCCGTCGTCGCAACGACTTCCCCCACCTCGACACTCGGCCCCGTGCGCCAGACCTACGCCACGACCAAGGACTTCCCTCCCGTCGCGAAGGCCTACACCCAGGTTTCGCAGGTGGTGAAGGAGACGGGTCTCCTCCGCCGCGCACCGCTGTTCTACGCGCTCGTGGGCACGGCGATCGTGCTCGGTTTCGGTGGCGCGATCACCGGTTTCATCCTCCTGGGCGACTCCTGGTTCCAGCTGCTCATCGCCGCGGCCCTCGGCATCCTCTTCACCCAGGCGGCGTTCATCTCCCACGAGGCCGCGCACAAGCAGATCTTCGCATCGGGCAAGGCCAACGATCGCCTCGCGCGCTTCATCGGCCCCGGCATCGTCGGGATGAGCTACACCTGGTGGGACTCGAAGCACTCGCGTCACCACGCCAACCCCAACCGCGTCGGCAAGGACCCCGACATCGAGATCGACACGATCTCGTTCATCGAAGAAGATGCGGCCAAGGCGCGGGGCATCGTGAAGCTCATCACCCGCAAGCAGGGCTACCTGTTCTTCCCGCTGCTGACGCTCGAGGGCATCAACCTGCACTTCCTCGGCATCAAGCACAACCTCGCTCGCGGCCCGGTTCCCCGTCGCTGGGAGGAGCTCACGCTCATCCTCCTGCGCCTGGCCGTCGTGATCGTTCCGGTCTTCCTGTTCCTGCCCCTCGGTATGGCGTTCGCCTTCATGGGCGTGCAGCTCGCGGTCTTCGGCATCTACATGGGCGCCGCTTTCGCGCCGAACCACAAGGGCATGCCGATCATTGACCCGAACGCGCGTCTCGACTTCTTCAGCAAGCAGGTGCGCACCTCCCGCAACGTCGCCGGCGGCTGGTGGGCCACCGCGCTCATGGGTGGCCTGAACTACCAGGTCGAGCACCACCTCTTCCCGAGCATGGCTCGCCCCCACCTCGCCAAGGCTCGCGAGATCGTCATCGAGTACTGCCGCACCTTCGACGTGCCCTACACCGAGACGAGCCTCATCAAGTCGTACGCGATCGTCATCGAGTACCTCAACCGCGTCGGCCTCGCCGCCGGCGGCGATCCCTTCGACTGCCCCGCGGCCGTCCAGATGGGCGCCTACCGCAAGGTCTGAGCTCCAACACAGAACCCGAGAACGGATGCTGCGCGCTTGCGCAGCATCCGTTCTTCTTTGCGTCGGCGGGGCCATCGTCGTGCGCGCGGGGTGGAGCGGTGCGGCGTGGAGGGGCGGAGCGGTGTGGGGTGCGGTGCCGCTGGCATCGGGACTGGCGGGCGTCGGCCGCAGGCCGACGCGGGCATGCGGTACCGCACCCCACACCGCGCAGCGTCCGGGGCACGCAGCATCCGGGGTACGAACCCTCCGGCGTACGCAGCGTCCGGGGCACGAACCCTCCGGCGTACGCAGCCTCCGGCCCGCCGCCGGGCCAACTCAGGCGTTCTTGTAGGACTTCAGCCGGCTGAGCAGCGACGGCGCCGTGCGGTCGAAGACGCGGCCGCCGACGATGATGCCGACGATGCACAGTACGGCTCCGAGCACGATGCCCACGATGACGGCGAGCCACGACCACAGGGGGTCGCCGAGCGCGATGGCGAGCACGGCGAACACGATCTCGGGTGCGGCGAGGAGCCCGGCCACCAGCCAGAGTCCGATGCCGACGAGGCCCATCGTGAACGTCGCTCCGGGCACGCGCTTGAACGGGCTGTCGCCGGCCGCGGCGACCGGGATCACCAGCAGCGCCGAGCTGACGGCGCAGACACCGTAAGCGGTGAGCAGCACGCCGAACGAGGCTCCGAGCACCGCGGGCAGCACCTCCCAGCGGCCCGAGATCCCGACGGTGACGACCGCGACCAGGAGCACGAGCGGCACCGCGACGGATGCTGCGGCGAGCGTGCGCCCGACGCGGTCGGCCCTCCCGCGGATGCCCGTCTGCAGGATGCCCGCGAACGCGGTGCCGTCGTACGAGATGATCGTGTACGGCGCGACGCCGACGAAGAACGCCGAACCGATCGCGGACCCCGCGAAGAACGGGCTCGTCAGATCGCCGCCGCTGTAGAACAGCACGAAGACCGGCACCAGCGGGGCGAGGAGCAGCTGCTGCAGGTAGCGGGAGTCGCGCACCCAATAGGTGAGCGAGCGGGCCCAGGTCGCGCCGACGGGTCCGGTCGGAAGCCGGCCGAACCAGCCGAGGGAGCCCGACTGCACGCGGCGAGCGGATGTCTGCGGCGGCGATGCGAGACCGGCCGTCAGGCTGCGGTTCCACAGCAGCCAGAGCCCGGCGAGGGTGGCGGCGGCGATGAGCAGCTTGAACAGCGCGGTCACCGGCGAGCCGGCGGCGAGGTCGCCCGGCACCGCCCATGCCGCGGCGAGCGGCGTCCACGAGAGGCCGTCGAGGATCGCGAGGAATTGCACGCCCGATTCGACCCCGGTTCGCAAGAGCTGCGTCGCCCCGAGGAAGATCGGACCGGCGAACAGGATCACCACGAAGGCGATGAGGCCGACGGTCTCCTGGGTGCGCCGGCGACCGCCCAAGCCCGACGCGAGCGAGGCGACCGTGCGCGACGCGACGACGCAGATGGCTACGCCGAGCGGCACGCACACGATCGCGGCGAGGGCGGCGAGGGGCCAGCGCCACCACGCGGTGAAGGTCGCGAGGCCGCCGATCAGCGAGGCGAGGCCGGGGATGCCGGTGAGTCCCGCGATCGCGATCGCGATCATCATCCGCCCGGTGGTGAGGGGGAATGTCGCGAGCTTGGCCGGATCGAGGGTCGTGTCGATGCCGGCGACGAACACGGGGCCGATGATCCAGCCGAGAGTGAGGATGGCGCCACCGGCGACGACGGCGTAGCGCGTCACATCCGCCCCCGCCGCTCCGGCGAAGAAGAGACCGACGGCAGCCATGAACAGCACGCCGAGCGCCCAGAAGGCGGTGATGATGAAACCGACGAGCTGCCAGGGGCTGCGCGAGAGAGTGTTGCCGAGGACGCGGAAGCGGATCCTCAGGAGCGTCGCAACCACTCGGGGCCCTCCGTGTGGTGACGGCCGCCGACGAGCTCGACGAAGCGGTCTTGCAGGCTCTCGCCGCCGCGCACCTCGTCGACGGTGCCCGCGGCGAGGAGGCGCCCGGCGCCGATGACGGCGACGTGGTCGCACATGCGCTGCACGAGGTCCATGGAGTGGCTCGAGACGATGACCGTGCCACCGCCCTGCGTGTACCCGCGCAGGATGTCTTCGATGTTCGCGGCCGAGACCGGGTCGACCGACTCGAACGGTTCGTCGAGCACGAGCAGGCGCGGGGCGTGCACGAGCGCGCACGCCAGGGCGATCTTCTTCGTCATGCCGGCCGAGTAGTCGACGACGGGCGTTCCGGCGGCCTCGCCGAGGTCCATGATGCGCAGGAGGTCGGCGGTGCGCTGGCCGATCTCGTCGCGCGAGAGGCCGAACATCATGCCCGTGTAGGTGACCAGCTGCTCACCGGTGAGCCGGTCGAAGAGCTTCACGCCGTCGGCGAGGTTGCCGATCATCGCCTTCGCCTCGACGGGGTGGGCCCAGACGTCCACGCCGTGGATCGTGGCGGTGCCGGCATCGGGGCGCAGCAGTCCGGTCGCCATCGAGAGCGTCGTCGTCTTACCGGCTCCGTTGGGTCCGACGAGCCCGTAGAACGAGCCCGTCGGAACGACGAGGTCGAGCCGGTCGACGGCGACCTTCTCGCCGAAGCGTTTGACGAGTCCGGACAGCGCCATCGCCGGCACCCCCGGTTCGGCTGGCGGGGGAGCGGTCACGGGGATCGGAAGATCACGAGGGTCGGCCACCCTTCGAACCTAGCGGGGCCGTACGCGCCGCCACCAGCGTTGCGGCCGCGGGTCGTCGTTCGCGGGGAGCACGGATGCGGCGCTCTCCCGTGCTGTGCGACGGTCCTGCCACGCGGTCACCTCCGCGTCGACGTCGTGCGTGGGGGTGACGACGGGCGGTCCGCCGAGCAGCTGCCGCCGCGCCTCGATGACGCGGCGGTTGAAGTCCTCGACGGCATCGCGAACCTCGTCTTCGCGGTGGAGGAGGTCGAGGCGCTCGGCCATCTCGGCGTGCTCGACCCGCAGCGTCAGTGCGGGTGGGCCGAGCCCGGTGATCTGCTCGGACGCGATCTTCCGGCGGATCCACCAATCGGGATCGTGGGTGTCCCCGAGCCCCACCAGCGGTTTGCCCGCGCCGGGGAGCCCGTCGAAGTCGCCGCGACGGATCGCCTGCTGGATCGCCGTCTCGACGTAGGCGGCGCGTTCGGCCGCGGTCGATCCCCGGGCGACATCGGCGTCGGGCTCCGCAGCATCCGGTGTCTCTCCGGCCGCGGCGGCGTCGCGCGCCTGTCGATACTCCTGCGCGGCCTGCCGTGGATCGTCTCGCATGTGCTCTCCGGCTCCTCCCCGGGCTCCATCGAACAGAAGGTGTCGCCCTCCTGCAAGCGACCCCACCGATTGCTGGGGGCGGATGCTGAGAAGTGTCGCCGTCGTGGCGGATCGCCCCTCGCGGCGTTCGAACGGATGGCGGTGCTCGGGATTCGGCGTCGCCCCTCGCGGCACCGTCGACGGGTCACTCGCGGCGCCGTCGACGGGTCAGGCGTCGCGGCGCTCGTGCTCCAGGCGGCGCAACCGTCGTCGCGCGAAGTCCTGCGCGCGAGGGCCCGAGCCCAGGGTTCGCGCCGAGATCGCCAGAACGATGCGCGTCAGCGTCACCACCGGCAGCGGCGAGCGTCGCACGCCCAGCATCCTGCGCCACTCGCGCGGCAGCGAGGCCACGGCCGCCTCGAAGAGCACGCGATACGCCAGCCCCATGGCCCCGGTGAACGGCGGCTTGCGCAAGAAGCGCACGACCTCGTCGACCCGCTCGTCGCGGCGCAGCTCGCCGCGGGAGCGGAAGCCCTCGAGCGCGGCTCGCAGCTGCGCCTCGCTGGTCGGAGGATCGGGAACCCGCATGAGTCTTCCGGCGGCCGCCCATTCGGCGACGTAGGCGTCGGCGCCCCCGGGTATCGGGACCCCCCACATCTCGTGGCTGCGCAGGAAGGCGTCGGCGAATGCGAGGTGCACCCAGGTCACGAGGTCGGAGGCGTCGGCGGTGTAGCCGCGGACCGCGCCGTCGCCGGCCGTGTAGTCGCCCTTCACGCGGGTGTGCAGGCGAGCGACCCGCGCGGTCTCGGCCTCCGCCTGCGTGCGCGAGCCGTAGGTGACGCAGATGACCCAGCGCACGGTGCCGCTCAGCCGACCGATGGGGTCTTCCCGGTACCGCGACCAGTCGTGGACGCCCGCGAGTGCCCCCGGGTGGAGCGCCTGCACGAGCAGCGCGCGGATGCCCGCGACGAGCGTTCCCATACCGCCGTGCACGACCCACGTCGCGCCGTCCTCGGGAAAGTACCCCGCGTCGTCGCCGTCCTCGATCGCGAGCACCCACGGCGGGGTGCCGTTCGGGTCGCCGGCGAGGGCCGTCAGCATCCGCGATCGCAGACGTGTCGTATGCGCGGACGGGCCGGATGCGGTCATCCTCCCAGCGTGCCACCGCCGCACCGCGCGGGGGTCGGGTTCTCACGCCGTCGAACGACCCGTGCCGCGACGCAGCATCCGCCCTTCCCTTCGCCGAGCCCGCACGGTCTCGCCGAACACGCACGCTCTGCGTGCCGGGGGCGTGCGCGTTCGGTGATCGTGTGCGGGCTCGACGGGGGACGAGGAGGGGGATGAGGCTGGCGAGGTGGGGGTGGTAGCGGTAACATCGGGGAGCGGTCGACGGGACCGCGCACGACGACGATGGAGCTTCCGTGAGCAGTACCGCCCTCACCCCCGAGATCCAGGACGCGGTCGAGGCGGTGCGAGCCGACGTGGCCCGGCTGCACGGCGAACTCGTCCGCTACGGCCTGGTCGTCTGGACCGGCGGCAACGTCTCCGGACGCGTGCCGGGTGCCGATCTCTTCGTGATCAAGCCCTCCGGTGTGTCGTACGACGACCTGGCCCCCGAGAACATGATCCTGTGCGACCTCGACGGCACCGTCATCCCCGGTACCCCGGGAAGCGAGCGGAGCCCGTCGAGCGACACCGCCGCCCACGCCTACGTCTACCGCAACATGCCCGACGTCGGCGGGGTCGTGCACACCCACTCGACCTACGCCGTGGCGTGGGCCGCGCGGGGCGAGGAGATCCCCTGCGTGATCACGGGCATGGCCGACGAGTTCGGCGGCCCCATCCCGATCGGCCCGTTCGCCGTCATCGGCGACGACTCGATCGGTCGCGGCATCGTCGAGACCCTGCGCGGTCACCGCAGTCGTGCCGTGCTCATGCAGAACCACGGACCGTTCACGATCGGCGTCTCGGCCAAGGATGCGGTGAAGGCCGCCGTCATGTGCGAGGACGCGGCGCGTTCGGTGCACATCGCGCGCGAAGCGGGGCCCCTCATCCCGATCCCGCAGGACCGGATCGACGCCCTCTACAACCGCTACCAGAACGTGTACGGCCAGAACTCGGACGCCCGCCGGTGACCGCCGCGATCGTCGACGGCCGCGCCGTCCTCGGGATCGAGCTCGGCTCGACCCGCATCAAGGCATGCCTGATCGACCCCGACGACCCGACCGCCGTGCTCGCGGTCGGCAGCTCGGACTGGGAGAACCGCTTCGAGAACCGCACGTGGACCTATTCGCTCGACGACGTCTGGTCGGGCCTGCAGGCGGCCTACGTCGACCTCGTCGCCGACGTCCAGCGCCGCTACGGTCTCGCTCTCGGCGCGGTCGGGGCGATCGGCGTCTCGGCGATGATGCACGGCTACCTCGCCTTCGACGGCGAGGGCGAGCTGCTCGTGCCGTTCCGCACGTGGCGCAACACGTCGACCGGCCCTGCCGCGGCCGAGCTGACCGACCTGTTCGGCACGAACATCCCGCTGCGGTGGTCGATCGCGCACCTCTACCAGGCGGTGCTCGACGACGAGCCCCATGTCGCCGACGTGCGGTTCGTCACGACCCTCGCCGGCTACGTGCACTGGCGCCTCACCGGTCGCCGCGTACTGGGTGTCGGCGACGCCTCGGGCATGTTCCCGATCGACGCCACGACGAAGACCTACGACGAGCGGATGCTGCGCCAGTTCGGCGATCTGGTGGGCGAGCGAGGAATCGACCTCGCAGCGCTCCTCCCCGAGGTGCTCCCCGCGGGGGTGCCGGCCGGTGAACTCACCACCGAGGGCGCCGCCCTGCTCGACCCGACCGGAGCGCTCCGCCCGGGCGTCATCCTCTGCCCGCCCGAGGGCGACGCGGGTACGGGCATGGTCGCGACCAACTCGGTCGCGCCGCGCACCGGAAACGTGAGCGCCGGCACGAGCATCTTCGCGATGGTCGTGCTCGAACGACCGCTCGAGAGTCTGCACCACGAGATCGACCTCGTCACCACCCCTGCGGGCGACCCGGTCGCGATGGTGCACTGCAACAACGGCGCGAGCGAGCTCGCCGCGTGGGTCGGGCTGTTCACGCGCTTCTCGGAGGCCGCGGGTACGCCCGTCGGGGCCGACGTCGCGTTCGAGGCACTCTTCCGCGAGGCCCTCGTCGGAGCGGCGGATGCGGGCGGGCTCCTCGCCTACAACCACCTCGCCGGTGAGCCGATCGCGGGTCTCGACGAAGGTCGGCCGCTGTTCGTCCGCACCCCCGACAGCGTGCTGAACCTCGCGAACTTCATGCGGGCGCAGCTCTACGGGGTGTTCGGCACCCTCGCCCTCGGCATGCGCGTGCTCGACGGCGAGGGGGTGGCGCTCGACCGCATGTTCGCCCACGGGGGGATGTTCCGCACGGCCGGGGTCGCCCAGCGGTTCCTCGCCGGTGCGCTCGCCGCCCCGGTCTCGGTTGCTGAGACGGCCTCCGAAGGAGGGGCGTGGGGCATCGCCGTGCTCGCGGCCTACGCCGCCACAGCTCCCGGTCTTGCGCTCGACGAGTACCTCACCGACCGCGTCTTCGCGACGTCCGCGTTCGAGACCGCCGACCCCGACCCCGCCGACGTCGCGGGTTTCGCCGTCTATCTCGACCGTTACGCCGCCGGACTCGCCGTCGAGCGAGCCGCCGTCGCCTCCCTCTGATCTCGCGGGAGGGGTCGTCCGTCCCTCCTCCGTGCCAGATCGGCGCCGACCGGTAAAGTTGCTCCTCGCACGAGGAGTCTCCGAAGACAACGTCGAACACGCTCCGTTCCGCGGCTACGCGGCGTGGATCCGAGGCAGGGTGGTAGGGGCATGCGAAGGCGCATCTTCGGGTGGGGACGGGTCGTGTCGGTGGCGAGCGCGGCACTGGTGGCGGCCCTGGCGGCAGCGCCCGCCGTCGCCGCGGCGGACGCGGCGGGCGATGTCACGTGGTCGGTGACGCCGGCGGCCGCGAGCGGCCCCGACGGTCGCAGCGTCGTCGAGCAGGAACTCGACGCCGGATCTTCGACAGAGGACTACTTCGCCGTCCGCAATCTGAGTCCGTCGGAAGTCACCTTCCGGCTGACCGCAGCGGATGGCTACTACACGGATGCCGGGCGGTTCAACATGCTGCCCGCCGGCGAAGAGTCCATCGACGCCGGCACGTGGATCGACATGCCGGAGACGGTCACGGTCGGAGCCGACGCCACCGCTGTCGTGCCGTTCACGACGACCGTGCCTGACGATGCGACCCCCGGTGATCACGCGGCCGGGATCGCCGCATCCGTTCTCTCGTCTTCCACGGACGACAGCGGAGCACAGGTCGGTGTCGAGAGCCGGGTCGGATTCCGCGTGCTCACCCGGGTCACCGGTGAGATCACACCGTCGATCGAGGTCGCGGCGGTGACGACCGCGTACGACATGTCGTGGAACCCCTTCCGACCCGGCGTCGCGACGGTGTCGTTCGACGTCCGCAACACGGGGAACGCCAGCGTCTCCGTCGTCGGCCGCGTGGGAGCCGGCGCGGGATCGGTGTCTTTCCCCGCATCCGACGAACCGCAGCAGCTGCTCCTTCCCGGGGACAGTCGCAGCTTCACCGTCGCGGTGGGCGACGTCTGGCCGACGCTGTTCGTGCCCGCATCGATCTCATTGACTCCCTCGGCGACGGACTTCGGGGGTGCACGCATCGACATGGCGCCCCTCACGGCCGACGTGACGATCTGGGCCGTCCCGATCCCGCAGCTGCTGCTGCTGCTCGGTGTCACGCTCGTTCTGGTCGCTCTTCTCTGGGGGCGCCGGCGTTCCCGACGCCGGTTCGTGGCGGCGATCGCGGCGGCGCGCGAGGAGGGGATGGCCTCGGCCGGTGCGCGTGCGAACGCCGGCGAATCCGTGCCGTTGACGAGGTCTGCGCTGCGGAGCGCCGAACGCCGAGACCGCGACGGATGATCCACCGCCAGCGTCCGAGCATCTACGACGTCGCACGCCAGGCCGGCGTGTCGCACATGACGGTCTCGCGCGTCTTGAACGGTCACGCGAACATTCGCGACGCGACGCGCGCGCGGGTGCTGCAGGTCATCGACGAGATGAACTACACCCCCAGCCCCATCGCGAGGGCGCTCGCTACGCGTCGTGCTCATCGAATCGGTGTGCTGGTCGACGCCCCCGACCAGTACGGTCCGAACAGCACGCTGCAGGCGTTCGAAAGCGCTGCTCGCGTGGCGGGGTACGCGATCAGCACGTACTCCGTCGCCGACGACGAGGGATCGCCGATCGATTCCGGCGCGTCGGAACTCGCCAACCAGGGTGTCGAGGCGCTGTGTGTCATCGCGCCACGGGCAAAGTCCCTCGACCTGCTCCGACGGCAGGCCACCGGTCTGCCGACCGTCGTGATCAAATCAGAACGCGACGAGCAGTGGCACACGATCGGCGTCGATCAGCGTGCCGGCGCGGTGAAAGCGGTCACCCATCTGATCGAGCGGGGACACACGTCGATCGCGCACCTTGCGGGGCCGCTCGATTGGTTCGATTCCCGCGAACGTGCCGAGGGATGGCGCCAGGCGCTGAAAGACCACGGGATCCGCCCCGGTGCGATGGTCAGCGGTGACTGGACATCGGATTTCGGCTACGAGTTCGGCCGCCGGTTCGACATCGGCGAGACGACGGCGGTGTTCGCGTCCAACGATCAGATGGCACTCGGCCTGATCCACGGGCTGAGCGAGCGCGGTCTGCGCGTGCCGCACGACCTCAGCATCGTGGGCTTCGACGACCTCCCCGACACGCGCCACTTTCTTCCGCCGTTGACAACCGTGCGTCAGGATTTCGCTGCCCTGGGCGACCTCGCGCTGCAGCGAATCGTCTCGGCCATCGAGCACGACGGTGCGCCGCAGCACCACACGATCGAGCCGCTCGTGGTGGTGCGGATGTCGTCGTCCTCGCCGCCGACCGTTCGCGGCGGACGCTGAGGTCGCGAGGAGCTCCGGGCGGTCGGTGGACACTCGCGCAGAGCGTCAGGACGACTTCGGGTGAACTGCGGCAATCACTCGCGGATTTATAGTGTTAGCGCGCACAATGGTAGTTCCAGCCGCACTCCTCAAAGACGAAAGAGCCCCGTCATGTCTCGTACGCCCCTGTCCACGTCGCTCGATGCCTTCGAGGTGTGGTTCGTCACCGGTAGTCAGAATCTCTACGGGGAGGAGACGCTTCGTCAGGTGGCGGAGCAGTCTCAGGCTGTGGCGGACGGGTTGAGCGGGTTGCCGGTGAAGGTCGTGTGGAAGCCGGTGCTGAAGGACTCCGACAGCATCCGTCGTCTCGCGCTGGAGGTCAACGGCCGCGATGACGTGATCGGTGTGGTCGCGTGGATGCATACGTTCAGTCCGGCGAAGATGTGGATCGCGGGTCTGGATGCGCTGCAGAAGCCGCTCCTGCACCTGCACACGCAGGCGAACGTCGAGCTGCCGTGGGCCGACATCGATTTCGATTTCATGAATCTGAACCAGGCCGCTCATGGTGATCGGGAGTTCGGGTACATCCAGACCCGCCTCGGTGTCGCCCGCAAGACCGTCGTCGGCCACGTGTCGAACCCGGTGGTGCGCCAGCAGGTCGAGGATTGGCAGCGTGCGGCGGCGGGGTGGGCGGCGTCGAGGACGCTGAAGCTGGCGCGTTTCGGTGACAACATGCGGTTCGTCGCGGTCACCGAGGGCGACAAGACCGAGGCTGAGCTGCGGTTCGGTGTGCAGGTGAACACGTGGGGCGTGAACGAACTCGCGGATGCTGTGGCCGCAGCATCCGACGCGGATGTCGACGCGCTCGTGGCCGAGTACATCGCCTCGTACGACGTTGCTGAGGAGTTGCTTCCCGGCGGTGACCGTCACCAGTCCCTCCGTGACGGTGCGGCGATCGAGATCGGGCTGCGTTCGTTCCTGGAGGAGGGCGGGTTCGGCGCGTTCACGACGTCGTTCGAAGACCTCGGCGCTCTGAAGCAGCTGCCGGGGCTGGCGGTGCAGCGTCTGATGGCCGAGGGCTACGGTTTCGGTGCGGAGGGCGACTGGAAGACCGCGATCCTCGTGCGCGTCGCGAACGTCATGGGCGCGGGTCTTCCCGGTGGTGCGTCGCTGATGGAGGACTACACGTACGACCTCGTGCCCGGTGCGGAGCGCATCCTCGGTGCCCACATGCTCGAAGTCTCGCCGTCGCTGACGACCGCGAAGCCGCGTCTGGAGGTGCACGCCCTCGGTATCGGGGGGAAGGAAGATCCGGTGCGTCTGGTCTTCACCGCCGACCCGGGACCTGCGCTCGTGGTGGCGATGAGCGACATGCGCGACCGGTTCCGTCTGGTCGCGAACGTGGTCGAGAACGTCGACGCCCCCGATCTGCCGAACCTCCCGGTGGGCCGGGCGGTATGGAAGCCGCAGCCCGATTTCGCCACCAGCGCGGCGTGCTGGCTCGCCGCCGGTGCCGCGCACCACACCGTGATGACCACCGCGGTCGGTATCGAGGTGTTCCGTGATTTCGCGGAGATCGCGAAGACCGAGCTCGTCGTCATCGACGACGACACCACGGTGCGCGACTTCCAGCGTGAGCTGCGCTGGAACCAGGCCTACTACCGCCTCGCCCAGGGACTCTGACATGGCACGCGTTCCCGTCTCCGGTGAGCAGCACGTTCTGCGCGCCGGCGAGTACGACGCGATCGTCGCGAGCGTCGGGGCATCGCTTCGCTCGCTGACTCACCGCGGTCGCGACCTCGTCGTGCCGTTCGGCGCCGACGAGCTCCGCCCCGGCTTCCGCGGGGCGACGCTCGCTCCCTGGCCCAACCGCATCGTCGACGGTCGCTACACGTTCGACGGCGAGGAGTATCAGGTCGCTCTGAGCGAGCCCGACCGGGGCCACGCGCTGCACGGCCTGCTCGGGTGGAGCGACTTCAGCGTCACCGACAAGGGCCCGAGCCACGTCACGCTCGCCGCCACGGTCGAACCGCAGTCGGGCTACCCGTGGCGCGTCGAGGTCGAGACGACCTTCGCCCTCTCGTCGGAGGGGCTCACCCAGTCGGTCACGGCGCGCAACGACTCCGCGACGGCCGCTCCGTGGGGCACCGGACCGCACCCGTACCTGGTCGCCGGCGACGGGCTCGTCGATGCGTGGACCCTGACGCTGCCCGCCGCCGAGGTGCTCGAGGTCACGCCCGACAGGCTGTCGCCCACCGAGCTGTCACCGGTGGATGTCGACGCCGACCGGTTCGACTTCCGCGTCGCCCGCGCTCTGGGCGCGGTCGAGATCGACCACGCGTTCACCTCGCTCGAGCGCGACGACGACGGACTCGCGACCGTCACGGTGACGGATGCCGCGGGCAACGGTGTCGCGATGGATTGGGACTCGACGTGCCCCTGGGTGCAGATCCACACCGCCGACGTCGACGGCGACCCCGCGACCCCCGGCTACCGCGTCGGACTCGCGGTGGAACCGATGACCTGTGCTCCCGATGCGTTCAACGACGCGGCGTACCCGTTCGACGCCGGGCTCATCGTTCTCGAGCCCGGCGTCCAGCATCCGGGTGCCCGGTGGCGCATCCGCGCGATCGGCTGACCCGCAGGGTGTCGCGTATCAGTGCCCGTCGTGCGTCACGACGGGCACTGTGCCGTCGTCGGTGAGGAGCACGGCGTCCTGCGCCGCGCCGAGCGCGGGGGTGACGATGACGGCGATGATGGCCGCGGCCACCAGCATGCCGAGGATTCCGCGGAGGGTGCCGACGTCACGGGCCTTGTCGGCGCCGCGACGGACCACGACGGCGCAGGCGCCGCCGACGACCAGCAGGAGGAAGGTGCCCGCGGCGATCGCGTAGACGCCCGTGTGAGAGGGCGCGACGGCGAGCAGCCCGAACATCGCCAGCACGCCCGCGACGGCCCCGGCGAGGGCGAGCGGGGGAGCGACGAGACGGGAGGCGACGAGGTTGGCGCCGCCCCAGAAGAGTGAGAGGACGCCGAGGCTGACCAGCAGCACGCCGACGGCACGCTCGGTGAAGCCCGACGTCGCTCCGACGATCGCCCCGGCGCCGAGGGCGGCTTGGATGAGCCCGGCCCCCCAGGCCGCGACCGAGGGCCACGACCCGGTGAAGCCGGACGACCCCGCGGCCGGACGGGCTCGATGAGCCGTCACGACCGCGGGGGTGTTCGCATGAACAGTCACGGTGAAGAGTCGTTCGATCAGATCGCCGCGGTGCGGGGGACGTTCTTGTCGGCGGCGAGGCCGACACCGAGCAGCACGACCGCGCTGGCGAGGTGGAGGAAGTGGTCGGCCACGTTCAGCGCGAGGATGTTCGCGGCGGTTCCGACGAGGAAGAAGCCGACGACGCCCAGGAGCAGGTAGACCGCGCCCACGGTGGTGTTGACGCCCTTCGCGGCGCGGACGTTGGCGAGGCCGGCGATGAGGAGCGCTGCACCGATGAGGAGGTGGGCGATGTTGTGCAGCGGGTTCACCTCGAAGATGCCGAGGAGGAGGCCTCCGTCGGTGGCGATGAAGCCCACGCCGCCGGTCACGGCGAAGCCGAGCAGGCCGACGAGCAGGTAGACGGCGCCGAAGATGGTGGCGACGATGCGGTTCGGTGACGAGCCCATGAGGGACCTCCTAGTTCAGGATGCGACCGGCGCCGCATCTGAGAATGATTCGTACTGAGTGGGAGATCGGATTGGGCGTTCTCCCAGGTTCGAAGCTATGGCCTGGTCTGGCCTCGAATCGCGGGGGTTGCGCGCGCCGGTCCGACGCGGTATCTGCGTGCTGTCACACTTCACGCATGACGTTCGAGACGACTCTTTCCCAGAGCGGCAACAACACCGGCATCGAGGTGCCCCCGGAACTGATCGCGGAGTTGGGCGGGGGCAAGCGCCCCGCCGTGATCGTGACGGTGAACGGCTTCACCTATCGGAGCACGGTCGGAGTGATGGGAGGGCGCCACCTCATCCCGTTCTCATCCGACAAGCGCGCCGAGACCGGACTTCGCGGGGGAGACGCGATCACGGTCGAGCTGGCACTCGACACCGCTCCGCGAACGGTCGAGCTGCCCGATGACCTCGTGTCGGCCCTCGCCGAGGCGGGTTCGCGAGAACTCTTCGACGCCCTGGCGCCGAGTCAGCGCAAGGCGCACGTCACGAACGTCGAGGGCGCGAAGACCGCCGAGACGCGGGAACGCCGCATCCGGTCCATCGTGGCGAAGCTCTCCGTCTGAGCCCGGCCGCGGTCGCGCTAGCCTCGTGTAGAGGAGGTGCGCCGTGGGGAAGACGTCGGATGCTGTCGCCGAGGGCGTCTCGATCGCCGCAGCGGCCGCACGGCTGATCGTGCGCAACCGCATCCTCGTCGACACGATCGCCGATGGCGGGCAGTTCGATGCCGACGCGTTCGGCGAGATCACCCGCGAGACGCTGCTCGGACTCGCTGCCGAGCAGGAGCGCGCCGCCGACCGGGCGCGGCGCTTGCGGCGCGGTGCCTGGGGCAAGTTCTCGACGTCGTCGGGTACGCACGACTACCGCGACCGCGACACCGCCAACCTCCGTCGCCGTCGCAAGCAGTACCTGGGCGTGGCGTCGGAGCTGCGTGCCTGGGCGGGCGATGAGGCCCGCGTCAGCGCGTTGCTCGAGAGCGCGCGCGACGCCGCGTGGGGCGACGTGGAGTCGAACCTCGCCCGTCGGCTGAACGTCGAAGCGATGACGGCAGACTCCGACCCCGAGTACGAGACGATGCGCAAAGCGCGCATGGATTCGCTGCGCATGATCGACCTGGCCCGACTCGCCTCCCAGGCCAAGAAGAAGGCCCAGCAGGCCCGCGCCGGCGACGCCTGACCGCCCGCGGCAGCGCCACCCCGCCGGGTACCGGGTCAGCGCCGCAACGCCGCCGGACGCGCGATGTCGAGTGCCTCGAGCAGGTCGCCGAGTCGCCGATCGAGCTCGACACCCGCCTGAGTGAGCTTGTTGAGGCCGAAGCTCGCCAGATGCGGGCCGGGCTGCTCGAGAGTCAGCGCGACCTCGTCGCCGCGCGCGACCAGCAGCATCCGCACCGGCAGGTACAGCAGCGCGGTCGGTTCGATGCGGTGGATGCGGGCGGCGGCCGCCCAGTCCATGAGCAGGTAGCCCACGGCCGCAGCATCCCTTCCCGCCACGCTCAGCACGCCCCCGAGGTCATCGCTCGACAGGCGTACGAATCCGTTCGGCGCCTCCCACGAGAGGCCGCGCACGAAGTCGTCCCACGGAGTGCGTCCTCCCGTGACCGCATCGAGGTCGTCGCGGTCGAGCTCGGGCACCTCGGCCTCGATGCGGGCACGCATCTCGTCGAAGGGCGCCGCGACACGGAGGGTGATGCGGCGCGCACCGTGGTCGGCGGCCTCGTCGGCGGTGCGATAGCTCATCGCACCCATGCTCCCAGAGCTCGGGCGACCGAGGGCGCGCGTGAAAGCCCAGAACACCCGGACGCACGCTCGGCGCGCTCCGGGTGTTCTGGACTCTCGAAGCGAGCGAGGGCAGAGAAAAAGGCTCCGGCCCCCGCTTTCGCGAGGGCCGGAGCCTGTCACTGTCTCAACACAGTGTGCGCCCGAAGGGACTCGAACCCCTAACCTTCTGATCCGTAGTCAGATGCTCTATCCATTGAGCTACGGGCGCGCGACCCCCAACACGAAACGGTGCGGGGGCCTCGAGCGAGCTTACCCTACGCAGAACGCGCTCGCGAATCGAGACGGATGCTGCGGTTCACTCGTGCTGCGGGAAGCCCAGGTTCAGGCCTCCGTGCGAGGGGTCGAGCCAGCGCGAGGTCACCGCCTTCTCCTGCGTGAAGAAGTCGAACCCGTGCGTGCCGTAGGCCTTCGCGTCGCCGAACAGCGACGCCTTCCACCCGCCGAACGAGTGGTACGCCACCGGCACGGGGATCGGCACGTTCACGCCGATCATGCCGACCTGCACCTCGTGCTGGAAGCGGCGCGCGGCCCCGCCGTCGTTCGTGAAGATCGCCGTGCCGTTTCCGAAGGCGCCCGAGTTGATCATCTCGAGACCCTCCTCGTACCCGGCGACGCGGATCACGGACAGCACCGGTCCGAAGATCTCCTCGCGATAGGCGGCCGAGGCCGTCGGCACGCGGTCGAGCAGGGTCGGGCCGAGCCAGAATCCGTCGGCGTCACCGTCGACGGCGGCAACGCGCCCGTCGACGACGACGTCCGCCCCGTCGCCGGAGGCCACATCGATGTACGACGCGACCTTGTCGCGGTGGGCGGCGGTGATCAGCGGCCCCATGTCGGTGCCGCGGGTACCGTCGCCGATCGTGAGTCGTCCCATGCGCTCGCGCACCTTCTCGATGAGCGCGTCGGCGACCGTGTCGACGGCGAGCACGACCGACACGGCCATGCAGCGCTCGCCCGCCGAGCCGAAGCCGGCGTTCACCGCCGCGTCGGCGGTCAGGTCGAGGTCGGCGTCGGGGAGGACGAGCATGTGGTTCTTCGCGCCGCCGAGCGCCTGCACGCGCTTGCCGAGCCGGGTGCCGGTCTCGTACACGTACCGCGCGATCGGGGTCGAGCCGACGAACGAGATCGCGCGCACGTCGGGGTGCTCGAGCAGGGCGTCGACCGCCGTCTTGTCTCCGTGGACGACCGAGAAGACGCCGTCGGGCAGCCCCGCCTCCTTCAGCCGGGCCGCCATCCAGTTCGCCGCCGACGGGTCTTTCTCGCTGGGCTTGAGCACGACCGCGTTGCCGGCCGCGAGAGCGAGCGGGAAGAACCACATCGGCACCATCGCCGGGAAGTTGAACGGGCTGATGATCCCGACGACGCCGAGCGGCTGCCGCAGGGTGTACACGTCGACGCCCGTCGAGACGTTCTCGGAGTAGGCGCCCTTGTTGAGCGTGCCGACGCCGCAGGCGAACTCGATCACCTCGAGGCCGCGCGCGATCTCGCCGAGGGCGTCGGAGGTGACCTTGCCGTGCTCGGAGGTGAGGATCGCGGCGAGTTCGTCCTTCCTCGCGTTCACCAGCTCGCGGAACGCGAACAGCACCTGCGTGCGCTTCGAGATGCTCGTATCGCCCCACACGGCGGCCGCGCGCGAGGCCGAGGCGACGGCATCAGCGACGTCCTGCGTCGAGGCGAACCGCACCTCCTTCTGCACGACACCGCGCGCCGGGTCGAACACCGGACCCGTGCGGTCGGACGAGCCGGGCCACGGTGCGCCGTCGACCCAGTGGTCCAGCACGACGGTGTCGGATGCTGCGGCGGGGGGAGCCGTGAGTGCGGTATCGGCCATGGGCGGTCCTTTCTGAGGTCGCTCGTCAGCGAGCGCGGGCGAGGTCGGTGAAGGCCTCGTCGTAGATGGCGGCGGCCTGATCGACCTCATCGGCCGTGACCACGCAGGGCGGTACGACGTGGATGCGGTTCTCGGACACGAAGGGGAGGAGCCCCCGGGCGACGAGGCCGCTCTTGAGCGCGCCCATGGCCGCGCCCGACAGCGGCTCGCGGGTGGTGCGGTCGGCGACGAGCTCGAGCGCCCAGAAGACGCCCTCGCCGCGCACCTCTCCGATGACGTCGTGCCGGTCGGCGAGAACCCGCAGCGCCGGGCCGATCGAGTCGGCTCCGATGCGTGCGGCGTGCTCGACGATGCCTTCGCCCGCCATCGCGTCGAGGGCACCGATGATCGAGGCCGCGGCGAGCGGGTGCCCGCTGTAGGTGAGTCCGCCGGGGAAGACCTGCTGGTCGAACTGCGCGGCGATGGGGTCGGAGATGATGACGCCGCCGACGGGCACGTAGCCGGAGTTCACGCCCTTGGCGAAGGTGATGAGGTCGGGCACGACGTCGTAGCCGTCGAAGGCGAACCAGCGTCCGGTGCGGCCGAACCCTGCCATCACCTCGTCGAGGATCAGCACGATGCCGTACCGGTCGGCCAGAGCCCGGACGCCGGCGAGGTATCCCGGCGGCGGCACGAGCACCCCGGCGGTGCCGGGGATCGTCTCGAGCAGGATCGCGGCGATCGTGGTGGGGCCCTCGGCCTGGATCACGCGCTCGAGGTGGCGGAGCGCGCGCTCGCACTCCTCCTCGGGGCTGTTCGCCCAGAACTCGGTGCGGTAGAGGTACGGGCCGAAGAAGTGCACGTGCCCTCGGGCGTACTGGTTCGGGATGCGCCGCCAATCGCCGGTGGAGACGATCGCGGCTCCGGTGTTGCCGTGGTACGAGCGGTAGGTCGACAGCACCGTGTCGCGGCCGGTGTGCAATCGCGCGAGTCGGATGGCGTTCTCGTTCGCGTCAGCGCCGCCGTTGGTGAAGAAGACCTTCTCGAAGCCGTCGGGCGCCCGCTCGACGATGCGTCGCGCTGCTTCTCCCCGCGCGAGGTTCGCCGTCGCGGGTCCGATGGTCGCGAGGGTCGCCGCCTGCTCCTGGATGGCGCGGACGACGGCCGGATGCTGGTGGCCGATGTTCACGTTCACGAGCTGGCTGGAGAAGTCCAGGTAGCGGGTGCCGGCGTGATCCCACACGGTGGTGCCGGACCCCCCGGCGATCACCATCGGATCGAGCGCCCCCTGCGCCGACCACGAGTGGAAGACGTGCGCGCGGTCGAGGTCCTTCGTGCGGGCGTCGAGGTCTGTCGTGTCGTGGTCCATCGGCATCCTCATCGTCGAGTCGCGTCGTCCGGCCGGAATCCCGACCTGTCATCGACCATACGGCGTGATCCGCGCGCCGCGCAGGTCACGCTTTCGCCGTCACGTGCTGCTGGAGCGCGGGGATGACGGTCTCGCCGTACACCCGGAGGGTCTCCTCCTTGTTGTCGTGCTGCAGGTAGCCCGCGAACTGGGTGACGCCGAGTGCGCGCAACCGCTCGAGCTTCGCGATGTGCTCCTCGGCGGTGCCGAGGATGCAGAAGCGCTCGACGATCTCGTCGGGCACGAAGTCGACGTGGTCGTTGCCGGCCTTGCCGTGGGAGTTGTAGTCGTAACCGGTGCGCCCGGCGATGTAGTCGGTGAGCGCCTCGGGCACAGCGCTGCCGGTCCCTGAGCCTGTCGAAGGGCCGTACTTCGCCACGATGTCGGCGACGTGATTGCCGACCATCCCGCCGAACCACCGTGTCTGGTCGATCATGTGGGCCCGGTCGGTGCCGATGTACATCGGGGCTGCGACGCAGAACGCGATCGCGTCGGGGTCGCGCCCGGCGGCGGCCGCAGCATCCCGCACCGTCGTGATCATCCATGCCGCGATGTCGACGTCGGCGAGCTGCAGGATGAATCCGTCCGCCACCTCGCCCGTGAGCTTCAGCGCCATCGGCCCGTAGGCGGCGACCCAGACGTCGAGCTCGGAGCCGCGGCTCCACGGGAACTGCAGGGTGGCGCCCTTGTACTCGACGGGCCGCGAGTTCGCGAGCTCGCGGATGACGTGGATCGACTCGCGCAGCTCGGCCATCGTCGACGGGCGTCCGTTGGTGACCCGCACCGCGGAGTCGCCGCGTCCGATGCCGCACACCGTGCGATTGCCGTACATCTCGTTGAGCGTCGCGAAGATCGAGGCCGTCACCGTCCAGTCGCGCGTGGCGGGATTGGTCACGAGCGGACCGACCGTCACCCGGCGGGTGGTCGCGAGGATGGCCGAGTAGATGACGTAGGGCTCCTCCCACAGCAGGTGCGAGTCGAACGTCCACACGTGCGAGAACCCGTGCGCCTCGGCCAGTTGGGCGAGGTGGATCACCCGCGAGGCGGGCGGATTGGTCTGCAGAACGACGCCGAAGTCCATGATCTCCTTTGGTCCCTGAGCTTGTCGAAGGGTAGTCCTTGAGCTGTTCCGAAGGGTCAGTTCAGGTACTGGCTGAGCCCGCGCTTGACGAACCGGCCGTCGCCCTTGGTACCGCGGTAGGCGCCGTCGTCGACGATGACCCGCCCGCGCGAGAGCACGGTGTCGACGTGTCCGTCGATCTGGAACCCCTCCCACGCCGAGTGGTCCATGTTCATGTGGTGGGATGCTGCGCTGATGGTCGTGCGACCGTTCGGGTCGTAGACGACGATGTCGGCGTCGGCCCCCGGCTGGATGACGCCTTTCCTGCCGTACATGCCGAACATGCGCGCCGGGGTCGTGCTGGTCAGCTCCACCCAGCGCTCGAGGGTCAGTTCGCCGGTGACAACGCCCTGGTACATGAGATCCATCCGGTGCTCGACCGAGCCGATGCCGTTGGGGATGGCGCGGAAGTCGTTCCTGCCGAGCTCCTTCTGCCCCTTCATGCAGAACGGGCAGTGATCGGTCGAGACCATCTGCACGTCGTTCGTGCGCAGCGCCTGCCACATGTGGTGCTGGTGGCCCTCGGCGCGAGAGCGCAGCGGTGTCGAGCACACCCACTTCGCGCCCTCGAACTGGCCCCACTCCTCGCTGAAGGCGCCGAGCTGCTCCTCGAGCGAGAGGTAGAGATACTGCGGACAGGTCTCGCCGAACACGTTCCAGCCCTGGTCGCGCGCCCAGGCGAGCTGGTCGACGGCCTGCTTCGCCGACACGTGCACGACGTAGAGCGGGGCGCCGGTGAGGTTCGCGAGCATGATGGCGCGGTGCGTCGCCTCCTCCTCCATCTGCCAGGCGCGCGCGATGCCGTGGTAGTACGGTGCGATCTTGCCGGCTTCGGCGAGCTGGGCGGCCAGCACGTCGATCGCCGGGCCGTTCTCGGCGTGCATCATCGTGAGAAGGCCCGTCTCGGCCGACTTCTGCATGGCTCTGAGGATCTGCCCGTCGTCGGAGTAGAAGACGCCGGGGTAGGCCATGAACAGCTTGAAACTCGTGATCCCCTCGTCGACCAGCGAATCCATCGCCCGCAGTGACGCGTCGTCGACGCCGCCGATGATCTGATGGAACCCGTAGTCGATCGCGCAGGTGCCGGCGGCCTTCTCGTGCCACGCGGCGAGTCCGTCCTGCACCCGCTCACCGGTCTTCTGCACGGCGAAGTCGACGATGGTGGTCGTACCGCCCCAGGCGGCGGCGCGCGTGCCCGTTTCGAAGGTGTCGGACGCGTTCGTGCCGTCGAACGGCAGCTCCATGTGGGTGTGCGCGTCGATGCCTCCGGGGATGACGTACTTGCCCGTCGCGTCGATCACGGTATCGACGTTCGCGGCGATGTCGAAGCCCAGCAGCGCCGAGCCCGGCGCCAGCACCGCGGCGATCGTCTCGCCGTCGACCAGCACGTCGGCCAGGCTCGAGCCCGTCGCCGTGACGACGGTGCCACCCGTGATGAGTGTCTTCATGGCCTAACCTCCGTCGCTCCGCTCGGTCTGGAGGCCGACCCGATACCCAGGTGCTCGAGGCGGGCGGTGGCCCGGGCAGTCGCGGCGCTCACGGCTGCGCGATCCCGGTGTAGGAGTCGGGGCGGCGATCCCGATAGAACTGCCAGTCGTCGCGCATCTGCCGCACCATGTCGAGGTCGAGATCGCGCACCAGCACCTCCTCGTGCTCGCCCGAGCCGCGCTCGCCGACGAAATTCCCCCGCGGGTCGATCACCTGGCTGGTGCCGTAGAAGTCCACCGCGAGCTCCCCGTACTCGTTGTCTTCGCGGCCGACGCGGTTGGGCTGCAGCACGAAGTAGCCGTTCGCGACGGCCGCGGCCGGGCCCTCGACCTCCCACAGGCGGTTCGACAGCCCGGGCTTGGTGGCGTTGGGGTTGAACACCATGTGCGCGTCGTTCAGACCCAGCTCGCGCCATCCCTCGGGGAAGTGGCGGTCGTAGCAGATGTACATCCCGATCCGACCGACCGCGGTGTCGAAGACCGGGTAGCCGAGGTTGCCCGGGCGGAAGTAGAACTTCTCCCAGAACCGATCGAGGTGGGGGAGGTGGTGCTTGCGATACTTCCCCAGGATCGAGCCGTCGGCATCGACGAGCACCGAGGTGTTGTAGTAGACGCCGGTCTGCGCCTCCTCGTAGATCGGGAGCACCATCACCGTGCCGAGCTCTCGAGCGAGGTCGGCGAACCGCTGCACGATCGGCCCGTCGGCCGCCTCGGCGAAGCCGTAGTACTTCTTGTCCTGCGTGATGCCGAAGTACGGGCCGTAGAACAGCTCCTGGAAGCAGACGACCTCTGCCCCGTCGGCGGCGGCGTCGCGCGCGAAGCGCTCGTGCTTGTCGAGCATCGAGGCTTTGTCGCCCGTCCACGTCGTCTGGGTGATGGCCGCTCGTACTGTCGTCACTGCTACCTCCATGCTGATCGTGGTGGTGCTCGCCCGCACTGCATCCCTACCGCACCTCGGCCGTCGCCACAACGGTCGGGGCCTCATCTACATCGCGAGGCGGATGCTGGGGGCGGCCCCGACGCGTACGGTGAAAGCGATGTTCCGCCCACTCCGCCCGCACCAGATCGCCCTCGATCTGTCCCTCGCCGGTGTGTTCGCCGCCCTCGCGCTGTCCTTCGAGCTCTCCGCGGGCGGCGGTTCGATCACGAGCTACCTGCCGGTGACCGTGGTGGCCCTGATCTTCACGACCGCGCTGGCGATCCGCCGACTGCAACCGGGGCTGGCGCTGGGGGTGGCGTGGCTGGCGGCGATCCTCCAGATGCTGTTCCTGCTGCAACCGGGCCCGGTCGACGTCGTCGTTTTCGCAGTGCTCTACACGTCGGCCGCGTATGGATCGCGCCTGGTCTTCTGGTGGGGGTTCGCCTCGGCCATCGGCGGTGCGGTGGTGATCACCGTGTATGTCTTCGGCGTGCTTGCCTCGACGGGGGTGGAGAGCCTGCCCCTCGCGGTCGTGGTGCTCGTCGCCGCCCTGTTCGCCCTCCTGCTCTCGTGGGTGACCGGAGCGCTCGTCCGCACCGCGATCCGCGGTCGCGAAACCCGGCGCGCGCAGGAGCTCGCCGAGGGCCAGGCGGCCGCCGAACAGGAGCGCGTGCGCATCGCCCGTGACATGCACGACGTCGTGGCGCACTCGCTGACGGTCGTGATCGCGCAGGCCGACGGGGCCCGGTATGCGGCAGCATCCGATCCCGCCGCCGCCGCCGTCGCGCTCGGCACGATCTCGACCACCGCCCGTGCGGCTCTTGCCGACGTGCGGCTGCTGCTCACGCAGCTGCGGCACAGCCAGGCGCCCGGTCCGCAGCCGACTCTCGCCGACGTCGAGGCGCTCTATACGCAGGTGCGTGCGGCCGGGGTCGAGCTCAGGGTGGACGTCGATCCGGCGCCCGCCCACGAGCAACCCGCCTCGGTGCAGCTGGCCGTGTACCGCATCTTGCAGGAGGCGCTCACGAACGCCCTGCGGCACGGCGACGGCGGCGTCGTCTCGGTGCGGCTGGCGTGGTGGCCCACCCGTGTCGACCTGACGGTCACGAACGGACGGACGAGCGACCCCGCCCCCGGTGGCCACGGGCTGATCGGCATGCGCGAGCGCGCGCAACTCGTCGGCGGGCGTCTCGACGCCGGCGCCGAAGACGCCGACTTCGTCGTTCGGGCGACGATCCCGCTGGGGGTGGAGTCGTGATCCGGGTGGTGCTGGTCGATGACCAGGCGCTCTTCCGCGCGGGCATCCGCATGATGATCGACTCGCAGGACGACCTCGAGGTCGTCGGTGAGGCGGCCGACGGCGCCGAGGGCATCGACGTCATCCGCGCGACGCGCCCCGACGTGGTGCTCATGGACATCCGGATGCCGCGGATGGACGGCCTCGCCGCGGCCGCGGTCATCCTCGCCGACCCCGTTGCCGATCACGTCGAGGGGCCGCCGCGGATCGTCATGCTCACGACCTTCGACCTCGACGAGGCCGCCGCGCGGGCCATCCGCCAGGGGGCCAGTGGATTCCTGCTGAAGGACGCCGACCCCGAGTTCCTGCTCGCCGCGATCCGCACGGTGCATTCCGGGTCGGCCGTGATCGCCGCATCTGCCACCCGCGAGCTGTTCGCGGCCACGACCCCCGCGCCGGTGCCCGTTCCCGCCGTCTTCGAGACCCTCACCGACCGCGAGCGCGAGATCTTCGCGCTCGCCGCCCGCGGGCTCAGCAACGCCGAGATCGCCGCCCGCGAGTACCTGTCGGAAGCCACCGTGAAGACGCACATCAGCCGCATCCTGTCGAAGCTGTCCCTGCGCGACCGCGTGCAGCTCGTCGTCTTCGCCTTCGAGCACGGACTCGCCTGACCCCGAAGCATCCGCGGGGCACTCCTGCCTCTTTCGCAGGACTGTGGCACCCCCTGTCTCTTTCGCAGGAATGTGGCGCATTCCTGCGAAAGACTGCACATGTCGCTGCGGGCATTCGCCGAGAAGTGGCGCATTCCCGAACGGAGGGCGGCCGGATGCTGCGGCAACGTCATCCTCGCGATGTACGCGAATGCGCCGCTCGGGCGACGCGGGGCGCGTGGCCCGATTCGTAGCGTCGAAGCATGGAAATCACCTCGACAGATCTCGGGCTCGCCGCCCGGGTGCAGCAGCTCACCAAGTCCTACGGCGGCGGCGAGAACGCCGTCCGCGCCCTCGACGGCGTCTCGGTCGGCATCCGCCGGGGACAGTTCACCGCGATCATGGGCCCCTCCGGTTCGGGCAAGTCGACACTGATGCACGTCATGGCCGGACTCGACGCCCCCACCTCGGGTCGAGCCTGGATCGGCGACACCGAGATCAGCGGCCTCGGCGACCTCGAGTTGACCCTCCTGCGCCGTCGCCGCGTCGGCTTCGTCTTCCAGGCCTTCAACCTCGTGCCGACCCTCGATGCGATAGGCAACATCCTCCTGCCGTTCGACCTCGACGGGCGCCGCCCCTCGGCGATCGAGCGGGCGCGCATCGAGGGACTCGTCGAGACGCTCGGCCTCACCGCGCGCCTCACCCACCGCCCGCACCAGCTCAGCGGCGGGCAGCAGCAGCGTGTCGCGATCGCCCGGGCGCTGGCCACCGCGCCCGACCTCGTCTTCGCCGACGAGCCCACGGGCAACCTCGACTCGCGCTCGGGCCGGGAGGTGCTGAGGCTCCTCGCCGCGGCCAGCCGCGACCACGGCCAGTCGATCGCGATGGTGACCCACGATGCGCTCGCGGCCTCGCACGCCGACCGCGTGCTGTTCCTCGGCGACGGACGCATCGTCGCCGACAAGCCGCGGCAGAGTGCCGAGCAGATCGCCGCGTACATGCTCGAGACCGAGAGCGCCCTGGCGCCCGAGGTGACGGCATGACCGCGGTCGCGGTGGAGGAGCGCACGGTGCGTCCCGCAGCATCCGCCCGACCGCTGGCGTGGCTGCGCGAACGCGGGATGGGCGCGAGCGTGCTCGTCGCCGCCCTGTCGAGCGCCTTCGCGGTGGTGCTCATGTCGACGACGGCGTTCATCTCGCTCGTGCTGCGCTCCGACCCCTTCATCGGGGGGAGCGAGACGCTGGTCTTCATCCTGGGCTTTCTCACCGTGCTGCTCGTCGGGGTCGCCGTCTACGTCGCCGCGATCGTGACGGCCAACACCTTCGCCACCGTGGTCGCGGGGCGCACGCGTCAGATCGCGCTGCTGCGGCTCATCGGCGCGTCGGCCAAGGCGCAGCGCGCCGAGGTCGCCCAGCAGGGACTGATCGTGGGGGCGATCGGCGCCACGCTCGGCTTCGTCATCGGCACCGTGCTGTCGCTCGGCGGGGCGCAGCTCGCGGTGCAGCTGATGGGCCTCGCGCTGGTCGACGACGTCTCGACGCAGCCGCTGCTGGTGCTCCCCGTCGTCGTCGTCGCCCTGACCACCTGGGGAGCAGCGTGGGCGGGATCGCGCCGCGTGCTGACCGTGACGCCGCTGCAGGCGCTGGGCGGCTCGGTGGAACCGACCCGCGAAACGGTGGCGCGCCGGAGCGGTCGGAACATCGCCGCCCTGGTGCTGTTCGTCATCGGCGGGGGGCTGCTCGCCCTGGGCATCGCGGTCGGTCTGGTCACGCCCCTGGGCGTTGCGATCTCGTTCCTGGGCGGCATTTTCTCGTTCACGGCCCTCGCCCTCGGGGCGACCCTGGTCATGCCGCCGGTGCTCCGCCTGGTCGGGCGTCTGTTCGGACGCTCGGCGACGGCGCGACTGGCCGCGGAGAACGCGCTGCGCTACCCGGAGCGCTCGTCGCGGATGGCGATCGGCGTCGTCATGGGAGTGACGCTGGTGACGATGTTCGCCGTGGCCCTCGAGACCGTCAAAGCGGTGCTGACGGCATCCAGCGGCGGGGAGCTCGACCCCGGGATGGCGACCCTCATCGACTCGTTCTCGGCCATCATGATGACGCTCGTGGCGGTGAGCGCCGTGATCGCCGGCGTGGGACTGGTCAACCTGCTCACGATCGGGGTGGTGCAACGGCGACGCGAGCTCGGGTTGCTGCGGGCGCTGGGGATGTCGAACGCGCAGGTGCGTCGGATGGTGCTGCTCGAGGCCGCACACGTCACGATCGCCGCCCTCTCGGCGGGCCTGGTGCTCGGCATCGCCTACGGCTGGGCGGGCGCGCAGTCGGTGCTCGGGTCGGTGCGGTTCCCGCCCGCATGGCTCTCGCCGACCTTCGTGCTTCCCGCGGTGCCGCTGTGGCCCGTGCTCGCCGTGGTCGTCGCGACCGCGATCCTCACCCTGGTGGCCGCGGTCGTTCCCACCCGGCTCGCCACGCGCGTCGCCCCCGTCGCCGCGCTCGCCGAGTAGCCCCTCCGCCGTCCGTGCCGCAGCATCCGATCAACACGCTCGTGTTCGAATCCACATCCCGTTGCAGCGGCGGGATGTGGATTCGAGCATCACGGGGTGGAGCGGATGCCGCGCAGGGTCGGGGACTCTCACACCGCGCAGCCGGGCCGCCGCGCGGGTCAGGCCTCGGGCTGGGGCTCGGGGTCGTGGGCCCAGGTCGGGGCGAGGGCGCGCAGCCGTGCCGCACGCCACTGCCACGCCGCCCAGAGCGTCGGCCACAGGAGGGGTGCCGCGCGACCACCGATGACGAGGCGATCGCGCCACAGGGTGCGCGTGGGGTCTCCGGGGGCGGGTGACACGGCCATCTGGTGGTCCCACACGTCGAGGGCGGCGAGCGGGCCGGTCAGCGGCATGCCGCTGTCGCGGAAGATGCGCACGCGGGCGCCCGCCGCATCCGTCGTCTCGCGGTCGGACACCGAGATGAGCTGACTGCCGACGGGCACGACGCCGGCCACGCTCAGGCTCACCGGGGCGTCGGTGCCCGTCTCGAACGAGGTCGGAGGGTCGGCCAGCGGCTGCATCTGCATGAGCGGCCCGTAGAGCTCGGCGACCGCCGTCGGGGAGTGGAGGGCGCGCCACGCGGCATCCGCGTCGCAGTCGATCACGAGCTTCAAGAGGATGCGCATGCCTCATCCTCTCTCAGCGGCGACTGCACGAGCGCCTCAGCGCGGAGTTCGTGCGGCGAGCCGGTCGGCGGAGCTGATCTCGCGCCTGGTCCAGGTGAAGAGGAACCGCTGGTCGAAACGCGGCGCGCACGTCGAGCACGACGTGGCCCGCGGTGCGCGGCGATGGCGGTACGCGACGTGGCCCGCGGGGCAGACCCCCACCCAGGGCGCGAGTTCGACGGCGGTCTCGCCGTGGTGGGTGGTGCCGCCGACGTAACCGAGATCGCGGGCGATCGCCTTCCACCGGGGGCCGTGACCGGCACCCGGGCCGGCGATCGCGTGGGCGACCTCGTGCAGCAGTGTCTGGTGGTTCTCTTCGTCGTCGTACCGCGCGGAGAGGTAACGCGACACGGTGATGCGTTTGCGTCGAAAGTCGCACAGCCCGGCACGCAGCTTCGCGTTGTCGAAGCCGAACGACCACGAGGCATCGAGGTGGAGGGCGAGGAGCGCCTCAGCCCAGGTGCGAACGCGCTGCGGTTCGGTCATGCTCGCGACGATAGAACGTACGTGCGACACTCGGCCATCGGGGGTCAGCTGGCGACGGTGGTCCGAGCGCGTCGTCGGTCGGCGGCGTCGATCGCGAGCAGGGTCGCCTCCAGCTGCTCGTCGGTGGCCCCGGCGTCCTGGCGGAGGAAGAGTGCGCGCTTGAAGTCGGTGCGCGCCGACTCGTAGTCTTCGCCGTCGTAGGAGGTCTTGCCGCGGTGCTGGTAGGCGAACGCGGCGATGCCCGACCAGCGCTGGCCCTCGGCCTCTTCGGCGCAGGCGGTGAGCTCTTGCAGCGCGGCGGCGAACGCTCCGCGGTTCTGCAGCACGGTCGCGTGCAGGATGCGGGCACGAAGGAGGTCTTTGCGGGTGCCGCCCATGCGGGCCACGCGCACCGACTGGTCGGAGACCACCAGGGCCTCGTCGAGTCGGTCGAGCACCTTCAGCAGCCACACGCGCTCGAGGAGCGCGGGCAGGCTGCGCTGCACGCCGATCTCTTCGAGACGCTCACGGCATTCCTCGAGATCGACGATCTCGCGAAGCGTGTCGGGGTCGTACCCGTGGATGTAGCTCACTCGCGACTCCTTCCGCCCGTGCCGGCCGCTCAGCAAGTCTGCGGCACGTCGCCGGGTGCCTCGCCCAGGCGCGCCGATCTCACCGGTCGAACAGCGACGGCAGAGGTTTCGGAGACGCCGTGGCGTCGCCGTCGGTCGCCGGTCGGGCACCGCGGACGAACTCGTCGATCTCGGCGCCCTGGGCCACTTTCGCGGGGTGCGGTCCGGCCGCCATCAGCCTCGGCAGCCACTCGACCGGAAGCGGGGACGCCGATGCGACGATCACCAGATTGCCGAACCGGCGGCCCTTCAGCACCTGCACCTCCGCGAGCACGACGACGTGCTCCAGCACCTCCCGGACGGTCGCGACCTGCCGGCGGGCGAAGGCGAGCCCCGCCCCGTCGGCGACGTTCACGAGCAACACCGCGTCGGGGGCGAGCAGGCGCGCAGCATCCCGGTAGAACTCCACCGTGGTCAGGTGCGCGGGGGTCTGCGCCCCGGCGTAGACGTCGGAGACGAGCAGGTCGACTGCGCCGGTCAGTCCTGCCGGGAGCTTCGCGGTGACCACGCGGGCATCGCCGATGCGCACCCTCAGCGAGGCGTTCCGCGGCAGGGGGAGGTGCGTGCGCACCAGGTCGACGAGCGGTTGCTCGAGCTCGACCACCTGCTGGCGCGACCCCGGGCGCGTGGCCTCGACGTAGCGCGGGATCGTCAGGGCGCCCGCCCCGAGGTGCACGGCGGTCAGCGGTTGTCCCGGCAGGCGGAGGAGATCGATGACCGCGCCCATGCGCGCGACGTACTCGAAGTGCAGGTGCGTCGGGTCGTCGAGGTCGACGTGCGACTGCGGCGTCCCGTCGACGTCGAGCTCGTATCCGGAGGTGTACGCCGAAGGCAGCACGCGCGCGATCGTGCCGTCGCCCAGGCGCGCGCGGCCGAGCTCGTCGTTCTCTATCCGCGCCCTGGCCACGCTCCCACGCTAGTGGCGCCGCTCGGTCGCGCCCGACCTCCGAACGTCGGAGCATCGCACGGCCGTCGGAGGTTCGGCGGCGAAAGCTCCGACCTCCGCGCGTTCCTCCGACGCCGTGCGGCGGTCGGGAGCGAGCGGACCGCCGCTACCGTGGGGTGATGGGCACGATCGACCTGAACGCCGACCTCGGCGAGACGATCCGCGGGGTCGCCACGGCCGATGACGAGGCCATGTTCGCGCTCATCTCGAGCGCGAACATCGCCTGCGGAGGGCACGCGGGCGACGCGGCGTCGATGCGGGCGTCGGTGACGCGCGCGGAACGATTCGGCGTCGCCGTCGGCGCCCACCCGTCGTACGTCGACCCCGAGAACTTCGGCCGCGTGCGCCGCGACCCCGGGGCTGTCGCCCTGCGCGCGCAGATCGCGGCGCAGCTCGACGCGCTCCGCGCCGCGGGCGCCGAGATCCGATACGTCAAGCCCCACGGAGCGCTCTACCACGCGGTCGTGGACGACGCGGGGCAGGCCGACGCGCTCGTGGATGCCGTCGCCGACCTCGCGTCCGACCTCGGTCGTCCCGTTGCGCTCCTGGGCGTGGGCGGCGAGGTCGAGCGGGCAGCGGTCGCTGCGGGTCTACCGTTTCGTCGGGAGGCCTTCCTCGACCGCGGCTACCTCTCGACCGGCGCTCTCGTTCCGCGCGGGGAGCCGGGCGACCTCCTCGACGACCCCGAGGCCGTCGCCGCCCGCGCGCGGCGCCTCGTCGCCGACGGCGAGCTCGACGCGGTCGACGGCACTCGGCTGCGACCGAACGCCGACTCGCTCTGCGTGCACGGCGACACCCCGGCCTCCGTCGCGATGGCGCGGGCGGTGCGCCGCGGTCTCGCGGCCGACGGCGTGAGCGTGAGGGCGCCGTGGTGAGGTGTCGGCGATGAGCGGCGGCGACGCCGCATCCGTCGTCGTCCGTCCGATGGGCGACCGGGCGCTCCTGGCCGAGGCCGGCTCGCTCGACGCGGTGCTCGCCCTCCATGCGACGCTGGATGCGACCAGGCCCGCCGGCGTCATCGACCTCGTGCCCGCCGCGCGCACGATCCTGATCGCCGTCGACCCTGCCGTGCTGGCAGTGTCGCGAGCGCGCGCATGGATCGTCGACGCGGCCGAGGCCGCGGGGACGGATGCTGCCGGGCCCGGCCCGCTCGTCGAGATCGCGGTGCGGTACGACGGGCCCGACCTCGCCGGCACCGCCGAACTGCTCGGACTGACGCCGCGCGCTCTCGTCGAGCGCCATCTGGCGACCGAGTGGTCGGTCGCTTTCACCGGTTTCGCGCCGGGGTTCGCCTATCTCGTCGGCGCGGGGTGGCCCTTCGAGGTGCCGCGGTTGGCCGCGCCCCGCACGCGCGTGCCGGCCGGGGCCGTCGGACTGGCCGGATCGTTCTGCGGCGCCTACCCCCGCGAGACCCCCGGGGGGTGGCACCTGATCGGCACGACACGGGCGACCCTGTTCGACCCCGACGCCGACGATCCGGTGCTCCTCGCACCCCGCAGCCGTGTGCGCTTCACCGAGGTGACGGGGTGAGACTGCGCGTGCTCGCGCCGGGCCTGTTCTCGACCGTCCAGGACCTCGGCCGGGCGGGGAGGGCGGCGCTCGGCATCGCGCGCTCGGGTGCCCTCGATCGCGGCGCGCTCCGGCTGGCGAACCGTCTCGTGGGCAACCGCGAGGGCGCCGCGGCGATCGAGGTGGCCGTCGGCGGGTTCCGCGCCGTCGCCGAGTGCGACCTGTGGGTGGCCGTCGCCGGGGCGGGCGGTGACCTGCGCCTGGGCGGCCGCGGGGTCGACTCGCACGCGGCGGTGCGTTGGCCCGCGGGGGAGGAGCTGTCGCTCGCGCCCTTCGTCGCCGGTGTCAGGGCCTACGTGGCGGTGCGCGGCGGGATCGACGCGCCCGTCGTCGCGGGCTCGCGGTCGACCGACACGCTGGGCGGGCTCGGCGGGGCGCCGCTGCGCGTCGGCGACGGGCTCGCCGTCGGGCGGGAGGTTCTCGGCGAGGTGCCGACGATCGACGCCGTCCCCTGGCGCACGCACCCCGAGTCGCCGATCGAGGTGCGTCTGGCTCCCGGTCCGCGGACCGATTGGTTCGCCGCATCCGCCCTCTCCCTCCTCTTCGACGGTGCGTGGACGGTCGGCAGTGCCGCCGACCGGGTGGGGCTGCGCCTCGACGGGCCATCGCTCGAGCGCGTGCACGACGGGGAGCTGCCGAGCGAGGGCATGGTGCCGGGTGCCCTGCAGGTGCCGCCGAGCGGGCGTCCGACGATCCTTCTGGCCGATGGTCCCGTGACCGGCGGGTATCCCGTGATCGCGGTGGTGGCGGATGCGTCGCTGGACGCCCTCGGTCAGGCCAGGCCCGGCGACCGCGTGCGCTTCTCCCACGCGCGCCTGATCGAGTAGGCGACGGCGGCGGCGACGCCCGCCCCCCGCGCGCGCAGCCCCCATCTGCCTCAGTGTCCGCGGCTCGGGCGGGGCTCCGGCAGGCCGGTACCCCGCCGCTCCCGCAGCTCCGGCGTTCCCGGGGTCCCGGGCATCCGCAGTTCCGGCGTTCCCGGGTCCCGGGCATCCGCAGCTCCGCGTTCCCGGGGGTCCCGGGCATCCGCAGTTCCGGCGTTCCCGGGGTCCCGGGCATCCGCAGTCTCCGCGTCCGACGGCGCCGGCGTCCTCCGGCAGTGACCGCAGTCCCGGCAGCTCCTGACTCCCCGGGTTCCGCCCTCCCTTGCGCCCTAACTAAGGATGGGCCCGGTGCATCGCGCGCGACACGCCGTTCAGAGGGCTATGGGCTCGCTCGTATCCTGAGTTCGTGCTGGGCGGGGGATTCGTCCCGGCCTCGCTGCCGAGGCGGCCAGGGGGACGGGCGATGGCCGAGGCCGAAGAGGGCGGTCCGTCCGAGGCCGAAGAGGGCGCGCTGGCCGAGGCCGAAGAGGGCGGTCCGGCCGCGGCGAAGGGGGCACCGGTCCGGCCGAGGCGAAGGGGCAGCGGGCCCGCCGAAGTCCGAGAGGCGGCGCGCGGGGCGGCGCGACACGAACTCAGGCTGAGGCCACAGAGCGAGCCGAAACGACGCGGGGAAGAGGGCGGCGCGCCGCCCTCATCCTGAGTTCGGGCTCGAAGGTAGGGGAGGGCTGGGGGAGGGATGGGGCGGGCTGGGGGAGGGCTGCGGGCGGGAATGCCGAACGTCGGCGCGCGGTTATACCGCAGCGGATCACACGCGTCAAGATTCCGGCTGGACACGGCGCGGGATTCGACATATAGTTGGTCTTTGCGCTCCTCGTATCTCCCTGCCCTCATATGGTGGTCGGCTGTCTCTGCGCGTCCCCGCGATTCCGCGGTGTGCGACGCACAGGGTTTCGGGGCCGAGGAGCACTCCACCTGACGACGAGGAATCATGAGCCCCCTGCCCGGGCTCTGCGGAGGATATCTTTTGGCTGCTGCGCGCAACGCATCCAACACCACCACCAACCAGAAGAACGGTCGCGGCACTTCCCGCCTCTCGTTCGCCAAGATCTCCGACACCCTGCAGGTCCCCGACCTCCTGGCGTTGCAGACCGAGTCCTTCGACTGGCTCGTCGGTAACGAGAAGTGGAAGGCGCGGGTCGCCGAGGCCCAGGCCGTCGGACGCGCGGATGTCTCCGAGATCAGCGGTCTGGAGGAGATCTTCGAGGAGATCTCGCCGATCGAGGACCTCAGCGAGACGATGCAGCTCTCGTTCACGAACCCCTACCTCGAGCCCGAGAAGTACTCCATCGAGGAGTGCAAGGAGCGCGGCAAGACGTACGCCGCCCCGCTCTACGTCGAGGCCGAGTTCATGAACCACCAGACCGGTGAGATCAAGACCCAGACGGTCTTCATGGGCGACTTCCCGCTCCAGACCGGCAAGGGCACGTTCATCATCAACGGCACCGAGCGTGTCGTCGTGTCGCAGCTCGTCCGTTCGCCGGGCGTCTACTTCGACAAGACCCCCGACAAGACGTCCGACAAGGACATCGTCTCCTCGCGCATCATCCCCAGCCGCGGTGCATGGCTCGAGTTCGAGATCGACAAGCGCGACCAGGTCGGCGTCCGCATCGACCGCAAGCGCAAGCAGTCGGTCACCGTGTTCCTCAAGGCCCTCGGCCTCACGAGCGAAGAGATCCTCGCCGAGTTCGCCGGCTTCGACTCCATCGAAGAGACGCTGTCGAAGGACACCATCCTCACGAAGGAAGACGCGCTCCGCGACATCTACCGCAAGCTCCGTCCGGGCGAGCAGGTCGCCGCCGAGGCCGCGCGTGCGCTGCTCGACAACTTCTACTTCAACCCGAAGCGCTACGACCTCGCCAAGGTGGGTCGCTACAAGATCAACCAGAAGCTCGGCCTCGCGGGCCCGCTCAGCGACTCGGTGCTGACCGTCGAAGACATCGTCGCGACGATCAAGTACCTGGTGCGCCTGCACCGCGGCGACACGACGTTCGACGGCCTGCGCGCGGGCAAGCCCGCCGAGATCCGTCTCGACACCGACGACATCGACAACTTCGGCAACCGTCGCATCCGCGCCGTCGGCGAGCTCATCCAGAACCAGGTCCGCACCGGTCTGTCGCGCATGGAGCGCGTCGTCCGCGAGCGCATGACCACGCAGGACATCGAGGCGATCACGCCGCAGACCCTGATCAACGTGCGCCCCGTCGTCGCCGCGATCAAGGAGTTCTTCGGAACGTCGCAGCTGTCGCAGTTCATGGACCAGAACAACCCGCTCGCGGGTCTGACCCACAAGCGTCGCCTCTCCGCGCTCGGCCCCGGCGGTCTGTCGCGTGAGCGCGCCGGCGTCGAGGTCCGTGACGTCCACCCGTCGCACTACGGCCGCATGTGCCCCATCGAGACCCCTGAAGGCCCGAACATCGGTCTGATCGGTTCGCTCGCCTCGTTCGCCCGCATCAACTCGTTCGGGTTCATCGAGACGCCGTACCGCAAGGTCACTGCGGGCAAGGTCTCGGAGCAGATCGACTACCTCACGGCCAGCGAAGAGAGCGACTACATCGTCGCCCAGGCCGGCGCCGAGCTGAAGGCCGACGGATCGTTCGTCCAGGACCGCGTGCTCGCACGTCGCGGCCAGGGTGGCGAGGTCGACCTCTTCCCGATCGACGAGATCGGCTACATGGACGTCTCGCCGCGCCAGATGGTCTCGGTCGCGACATCGCTCATCCCCTTCCTCGAGCACGACGATGCCAACCGCGCCCTCATGGGTGCGAACATGCAGCGTCAGGCCGTGCCGCTGGTTCGCAGCGACTCGCCGTTCGTCGGAACCGGTATGGAGGGCTACGCCGCGATCGACGCCGGTGACGTCGTCACCGCGCAGAAGGCCGGCGTCGTGCAGGAGGTCTCGGCCGACGTCGTGACCATCCAGCTCGACGAGGGCGGCACGCAGGACTACTTCCTGCGCAAGTTCGACCGCTCCAACCAGGGCACGTCGTACAACCAGCGCGTCATCGTCTCGGCGGGCGACCGCATCGAGGTCGGCGAGGTCATCGCCGACGGTCCGGCCACCGAGAACGGTGAGCTCGCCCTCGGAAAGAACCTCCTCGTGGCGTTCATGACGTGGGAAGGCCACAACTTCGAAGACGCGATCATCCTCAGCCAGGAGCTGGTGAAGGACGACACGCTCTCCTCGATCCACATCGAGGAGTACGAGGTCGACGCGCGCGACACGAAGCTCGGCAAGGAGGAGATCACCCGTGATCTCCCCAACGTCAGCCCCGACCTGCTCAAGGACCTCGACGAGCGCGGCATCGTCCGCATCGGCGCCGAGGTTCGCCCCGGCGACATCCTCGTCGGCAAGGTCACGCCCAAGGGCGAGACCGAGCTGTCGGCCGAGGAGCGCCTGCTCCGCGCGATCTTCAACGAGAAGAGCCGCGAGGTGCGCGACACGTCGCTGAAGGTCCCTCACGGTGAGCAGGGCACGATCATCGCGGTCAAGGAGTTCAACGCCGAGGACGGCGACGACGAGCTCGGCTCGGGCGTCAACCGCCGCGTCGTGGTCTACATCGCCCAGAAGCGCAAGATCACCGAGGGCGACAAGCTCGCCGGTCGTCACGGCAACAAGGGCGTCATCGCGAAGATCCTCCCCGTCGAGGACATGCCGTTCCTCGCCGACGGAACGCCGGTCGACGTGATCCTGAACCCGCTCGGCATCCCCGGCCGCATGAACTTCGGCCAGGTGCTGGAGCTTCACCTCGGCTGGATCGCCAAGCAGGGCTGGAAGGTGGAGGGCACCCCCGAGTGGGCGGCCAACCTCCCGAAGGAAGCCTTCGAGGCCGCTCCGAACACGAAGGTCGCCACCCCGGTGTTCGACGGCGCGTTCGAGCAGGAGATCGCGGGTCTGCTCGACTCGACGACCCCCACGCGCGACGGCGACCGTCTGATCGACTCCTCGGGCAAGACGAAGCTGTTCGACGGCCGCTCCGGCGAGCCGTTCCCGGCTCCCGTCTCGGTCGGCTACATGTACATCCTGAAGCTGCACCACCTCGTCGACGACAAGATCCACGCCCGTTCGACCGGTCCGTACTCGATGATCACCCAGCAGCCGCTCGGTGGTAAGGCGCAGTTCGGCGGACAGCGCTTCGGTGAGATGGAGGTGTGGGCCCTCGAGGCCTACGGCGCGGCATACGCGCTCCAGGAGCTCCTCACGATCAAGTCCGACGACATCCTCGGCCGCGTCAAGGTGTACGAGGCGATCGTCAAGGGCGAGAACATCCAGGAGCCCGGCATCCCCGAGTCCTTCAAGGTGCTCATGAAAGAGATGCAGTCGCTCTGCCTGAACGTCGAGGTGCTCTCGGCCGACGGCACGGCGGTCAACCTCCGCGACACCGACGACGACGCCTTCCGCGCCGCCGAAGAACTCGGCATCAACATCTCGAGCCGTTTCGAGTCCTCATCCATCGACGAGATCTGATCCGGAACCGGATGCTGCGGCCCTCCGCCTGAGGGCGACCGGCCGCAGCATCCGACCCCGGACGTCGACCCAAAATTTCAGCGACTGAATTTCTACCAGGAGAATTCGTGCTCGAGTCAACAACTTTCGATCAGCTTCGCATCGGCCTCGCGACCGCCGACGACATCCGTCGTTGGTCCTTCGGCGAGGTCAAGAAGCCCGAGACCATTAACTACCGCACCCTGAAGCCCGAGAAGGACGGTCTGTTCGGCGAGCAGATCTTCGGTCCCTCCCGTGACTGGGAGTGCGCGTGCGGCAAGTACAAGCGCGTCCGCTTCAAGGGCATCGTCTGCGAGCGCTGCGGCGTCGAGGTCACCAAGTCCTCCGTCCGTCGCGAGCGCATGGGCCACATCGAGCTCGCCGCTCCCGTGACCCACATCTGGTACTTCAAGGGCGTCCCCTCGCGCTTGGGCTACCTGCTCGACATGGCGCCCAAGGACCTCGAGAAGGTCATCTACTTCGCCGCCTACATGGTCATCTCGGTCGACGCCGACGCGCGTCACCGCGACCTGGCCACGCAGGAGAACAACATCCGTCTCGAGCTGAAGACGCTCGGCGACCGCCGCGACTCCAAGATCGCTGCCCGCCTCGCCAAGCTCGAGGAGGAGCTCGCCGCTCTCGAGGCGGAGGGTGCCAAGGCCGACGCCAAGAAGAAGGTCAAGGACGCCGCCGAGAAGGAGATGTCGCAGGTCCGCAAGGGCGCTGACGAGCAGATCGCCAAGCTCGAGCGCGTGTGGGAGGACTTCCGCACGCTCGAGGTCGGTGCCCTCAAGCCCGAGGACGACGTCTTCCACGAGCTGCAGGACCGCTTCGGACAGTACTTCGAGGCCCACATGGGCGCCGAGTCGATCCAGCGTCGTCTGGCCGCGTTCGACCTGCAGGAAGAGGCCGACAGCCTCCACCTGCAGATCTCCGAGGGCAAGGGCCAGCGCAAGATCCGCGCGATCAAGCGCCTCAAGGTCGTCAACTCGTTCCTCCAGACCGGCATGAGCCCGGCCTCGATGGTGCTCGACGTCGTCCCGGTGATCCCGCCGGAGCTGCGCCCGATGGTGCAGCTCGACGGTGGCCGCTTCGCGACCTCCGACCTCAACGACCTCTACCGTCGTGTGATCAACCGCAACAACCGTCTGCGGCGCCTGCTCGACCTCGGTGCTCCCGAGATCATCGTGAACAACGAGAAGCGGATGCTGCAGGAGGCCGTCGACGCGCTGTTCGACAACGGCCGTCGTGGCCGCCCCGTCACCGGTACCGGCAACCGTGCGCTGAAGTCCCTGAGCGACATGCTCAAGGGAAAGCAGGGTCGTTTCCGTCAGAACCTGCTCGGAAAGCGCGTCGATTACTCGGGTCGTTCGGTCATCATCGTCGGTCCGCAGCTCAAGCTCCACCAGTGCGGTCTGCCCAAGCAGATGGCGCTCGAGCTGTTCAAGCCGTTCGTGATCAAGCGCCTGATCGACCTCGGTCACTCGCAGAACATCAAGGCCGCCAAGCGCGCCGTCGAGCGCACGCGTCCCGAGGTGTGGGACGTGCTCGAGGAGATCATCCGCGAGCGTCCCGTGCTGCTCAACCGTGCGCCGACGCTTCACCGTCTCGGCATCCAGGCGTTCGAGCCGCAGCTCGTCGAGGGTAAGGCCATCCAGCTCCACCCGCTCGTCTGCGCGGCGTTCAACGCCGACTTCGACGGTGACCAGATGGCCGTCCACCTGCCGCTGTCGGTCGAGGCCCAGGCCGAGGCCCGCATCCTCATGCTCGCCTCGAACAACATCCTGAAGCCGTCCGACGGCCGCCCGGTCACCCTGCCCTCGCAGGACATGATCATCGGCCTCCACCACCTGACCACGGTCAAGAAGGGTGCGATCGGCGAGGGTCGCGCGTTCGGTTCGGTGGGCGAGGCGATCCTGGCCAAGGACGAGGGAACCCTCGACCTGCAGGCCAAGGTCCGCATCCGCATCCCCGGTCTGTCGTTCCTCGAGTCGGAGGGTGAGACCCCCGAGACGATCGAGGCGTACGAGCGCAACGGTCTCGTCGAGGCGTCGCTCGGACAGGCGATCTTCAACGACACGCTCCCCAAGGGCTACCCGTTCGTCCGCGAGCAGGCCGACAAGGGCAAGCTGTCGCAGATCGTGAACATGCTGGCCGAGGAGTACCCGAAGACCGAGGTCGCCGCCTCGCTCGACCGGATCAAGGACGCCGGCTTCTACTGGGCCACCCGTTCGGGTGTCACGGTGGCGCTCAGCGACATCCTGACCCCGCCGAACAAGGCCGAGATCGTCGGCGGCTACGAGAAGCAGGCCGCGAAGGTCCAGTCGCAGTACGAGAAGGGTCTCACCACCGACGCCGAGCGTCGTCAGGAGCTCATCAAGATCTGGACCGAGGCGACCGACGAGGTGCAGAAGGCGATGCGCGCCAACTTCCCCGAGGACAACACCATCAACCGCATGGTGTCGTCGGGTGCTCGTGGTAACTGGCTGCAGATCCGGAACATCGCCGGTATGCGAGGGCTCGTCAACAACCCCAAGGGTGAGATCATCCCGCGTCCGATCATCTCCTCGTACCGCGAGGGTCTGTCGGTGGCGGAGTACTTCATCGCGACGCACGGTGCCCGTAAGGGTCTGGCCGACACGGCCCTCCGTACGGCCGACTCGGGCTACCTGACGCGTCGTCTGGTCGACGTCTCGCAGGACGTCATCATCCGCGAAGAGGACTGCGGCACGTCGAAGGGCCTCGAGCTCCCCATCGCCCTGGTGGGCGCTGACGGAACGCTCACCCGCGACCCGAACGTCGAGAACTCGGTGTTCGCCCGTACCCTCGCCTCCGAGGTCGTCGACGCCCAGGGCACCGTCCTGGCCGACGCCGGCGACGACGTGGGCGACGTGCTCATCAACAAGCTGGTCGAGGCCGGTGTCGAGACCATCAAGGTGCGCTCGGTGCTGACCTGTGACTCCGCTGTCGGCGTCTGCGCGAACTGCTACGGCCGTTCGCTGGCCACCGGCAAGATCGTCGACATCGGCGAAGCGGTCGGCATCATCGCGGCCCAGTCGATCGGTGAGCCCGGAACCCAGCTGACGATGCGTACCTTCCACACCGGTGGTTCGGCGTCGGCGGAGGACATCACCCAGGGTCTTCCCCGTGTGCAGGAGCTCTTCGAGGCCCGTACCCCCAAGGGTGCGTCGCCGATCGCCGAGGCCGATGGCCGCATCACGATCGACGAGACCGAGAAGGCCAAGAAGGTCATCCTCACGCCCGACAACGGCGACGAGGCGGTCGTGTACCCCGTCCTGAAGCGCGCGACGCTCCTGGTCGAGGACGGCCAGCACGTCACCGTCGGTCAGCCGATCCTCGTGGGAACGCTCGACCCCAAGGAGGTCATGCGTGTCATGGGTGCCCGCGAGGTGCAGCGTTACCTCGTGAACGGCGTCCAGGGCGTGTACCGCTCGCAGGGTGTGCCGATCCACGACAAGCACATCGAGGTCATCGTCCGTCAGATGCTGCGGAAGGTCACCGTGGTCGACCACGGCGACACCACGCTGCTCCCGGGCGAGCTGGTCGACTTCAAGAAGTACCAGAACATCAACCGCGAGACCGTGGGCGAGGGCAAGCGCCCCGCGTCGGGTCGACCGGAGCTGATGGGTATCACGAAGGCGTCGCTCGCGACGGAGTCGTGGCTGTCGGCCGCATCGTTCCAGGAGACGACCCGCGTTCTCACGCAGGCCGCCATGGAGGGCAAGAGCGACCCGCTCGTCGGCCTCAAGGAGAACGTCATCATCGGAAAGCTCATCCCCGCCGGAACCGGACTTGCGAAGTACCGCAACGTCGCGGTCGAGGCGACGGAGGAAGCGAAGAGCGAGCGGTACCCCAACCGCATCTTCGCCTCGGACGGCGCGTACAGCGACGCCGACCTGAGCTACGTCGATTTCGACAGCTTCTCGACCGACGACTTCACGCCCGGTACCTACAACTGAGTGAAGAACGGATGCTGACAGCATCCGTGTGACGAAGGCCTCCGCCCCTCACGGGTCGGGGGCCTTCGTGCTGCGTGGCCCCGACGCTGCGCTGCTCCTCGACGGGTTCGGGGCGCGTTCTTCGCTCCGGGGCGGAGTATTGCGCGCCCCAAGAGTCGGAATGCGCCCCAAGGGTCGGAATGCGCCCCACACCGCGAGGGATGGATGCCGGCCGCACGCTCGACCGCCGGCGGAAGGTCCCGCAGCGCGCACGTCGGGCGTGCCGCAGCCGGGGGTTCGACGCCCCGGTGCGTACCGTGGTGGGAGGGGAGGTCGAAGACATGGCCAAGGTGGGTGGACGCAGCGCCTGGATCGCGTGGCCGGCGTTGCTGTTCTGCGCCGCTGTCGTGCTCGTTCTGCTCTGGCTCGCCGCCCCGGGAGTGCCGGGCGCGATCTCGTTCGTCGGCGACACGCTGCGCAGTGCCACGACGGCCTCCGTCGCCAGCGCGCCGGACGAGGCCGAGGAGCCCGCGACCGATTGCCGCACGCTCTACCCCGACCGGCTGTGGGCCGAGCTGACCTGGACGCCCGAGGTGCTCCTCTCGCAGAACGTGTCGGCGCCGGCGACCACGACCACCCTCGCCCAGGCGCTCGCGCCGACGGTGCGGTTCACGTGCACGTGGACGACCGAAGACGGCCGGAGCGCGTCGACGACCCTCTCCGATGTCGCCACCGGGGCGGGGGCGATCGCATCGGCCGCCCTCGCGAGCGAGGGATTCTCGTGCGGGGACGAGGGCGGGCGCCTGCACTGCGAGCGCACGACGGGCGATGTCGTCGAGCTGCACGACCTGAGGGGCACGGCGTGGCTCTCGACGGTGCTGACGAACTGGCAGCCCGAGGAGTACGGCGCCCAGACGGTGGCTCGCGCGTTCCCGCGCTGACCGCGTCAGACACGCCTTCCGGCCGAGGGTCCCCGCCTGGCGGTGTGTCTCAGCCGAGCGCGGTGTCCCGAACGGCGGGCGGTCAGCCGAAGACGCGCTCGATGATGCTGCTGGTGTAGCCGCTGGGTGCCAGGTTCGAGTACGACGTGTCGATCAACAGCCCCTCGCGGTAGAAGAGCGTGCGGCCGTCGGTCGTGCCGTACGTCGGGTTCTGGAACGTCTTCTCGCACCGCGTGCCCTTGTCGGGGGTGAAGCAGGTGAACCCGTCGGAGGCGACGAGGCCGTTCAGCAGGTCGAGCGCCGGCCCCGACGACATCCTCGTGATCGTGGTGACCAGGCTCGTGGTGTCGGCGGCCGGGTCGCGCCAGATGCACGTGAGGGTGTCGCCCCGCGCGCCGGAGGGTCCGAACGACGGGTCGTTGAGCGAAACGCCCGCGAGCTCGGCCAGGACCGAGGCGGACAGGATGCTGCGGCAGTCGGTCGGCAGCGCGGATGACCCCGGCGAACCCGACGGCGACGGCGAGAGGGCGGGGCTGGCCGATGCGCCCGGCGTCTGGCTCGTGGTGGGCGCGGTCGACGGGGTCGCCTGCCCGTCGCCCTCGGGGGCGCATCCCGCGAGCACCACGATTCCCGCCACCGCGACGGCGAGGGCGAGGGTGCGGACGCGGAGACGGGTCATGGGCACACCCTACCGGCGCCGATCGCGACCCCGACATCGACACACGACGGCACGCCTCACCGCCTGGCGAGCACCACGGGGTTAACCTCGTAACGCGGGATCGTGCCCCCGCGGGAGGAATGCGGCGATGAGTGATTCCAGGTCGTCCTACGGCGAACCGGTCGATGAGCCGAAGGATGTCGTCGACCACGACGTCGTCAGCCGCGCCCACGAGGGGCTTGCAGAGGCCGAGGCCGCGCGCCGCGAGGCGGAGGCGGCCGACGCCCCCGGCCCCGAGCGCGCCCCGGTCGACAGCGCCGCCGACGAGCGCGTCGAACCCGTGGCGCAGGATCGCGCGGAGCCCGTCTCCCACGAGCGCGTGGAGCCCGACGGCGTCCCCTGGTACGAGCGCGACGACGTTCCCCTCGACGACGAGCCCGCGGTGACCGCGAGCGAACCCGCCGCCGAGCGCGACACGTCGTACGCGCCCGCCGCGCGGACCGGCGGCACCGCGCAGGCGTCGGAGCCGGCCTCCGTCGCGCCCGAGCAGACCTACGCCGCGCCCGAGCCCGCCTCCGCGCCTGAGCCGTCCTACGCGGCCGGGGCCGCGGCGGCGACGGCGCCCGCCGCCCAGCCGATCTTCGTACAGGCACCCGAAGCTCCGCGCGCGCGGGGCAACCGCGGCGCCGCCGGCGCCATCGGGCTGCTCGCGGCGCTCGTCTTCGCCGTGCTCTTCCTGGCCGCCTGGCTCGGTCTCGAGCTGCTGTACGACGGCGGGATCACGCTCGCCGAGGTGCCGCAGGCCGCCCTTGCGGCGCTCACGACGTGGACGCTGTGGGTGCCGGTCGTCGCCTTCTACATCGGCTTCTGGCTGCTCGGCGCCTTCATCAACCGTGGGCGCTGGGGGCACTGGGTCGTCTGGGGCATCCTGGTCGGTCTGTTCGCCTACGCCGGCAACCTGCTCGGCGAGCTCTTCCAGGCACCGTTCTGGATGCTGACGGCGCGAGAGGGCGCGACCCTGGTCGAGGAGCAGCTGCTGGCGCCTCTGTCGATCGTCGCCTTCGTGCTCGGACGCGAGCTCACCATCTGGTTCGGCGCATGGGTCGCCGCCCGCGGACGCCGCGCCACCGAGCTCAACGACGAGGCGCAGCGCGAGTACGAGCGCACTCTCGAAGCGGGTCCGCAGCTGCGCCAGGGCTGATCGGATGCGGCGATGACGGGCGCGTCGGAAACAGAGGGCGGCCCCGTCCGCCGCTCGATCGCGGTCGCCTTCGCGAGCGTCGGGTTCGCCGCCCTCGCGATCTGCGGGCTCGGCGTGACGAGCCTCGTGCTCGATGCGGACGTGATCACGACCCCCGGGGGCGGACAGATCCCCGGCATCGTCGGGATGATCGTCGCGCTCGCCGTCTTCGCCGGGTCTCTCGCCGCCGCGCTGCGGGCGCCGCATCCGTCTTTCTGGAGTGCGCCGGTCGTCGCTCTCGCGGTCTTCCTGCTCTACGGCGGGGGAGTCGCGATGGGCGCGGCGATCGCGGGTGTCGACCCGGCGGCGGCGGTGGCGGCCGCGGGCCGCACGCTCGTCAGCTGGTTCGGTGTGATCGTCGTGGCCGCCGCCGTCGTCGCGGCGTGGGCCGGTATCGCACTCGTCCGCACCCGCGCCCGACGCCCCCGGTGGGGCTGGGAGGGCGACGAAGACGAGTGACGCGCCGCGCCGCCGATGGCCGGTGCCTGGGAAGTCCGGGCGTGTCGGACTACCGTGGGACCGTGGAGCGGTCGCTCGAAACCCAGGTCAGCCAGGCCGTCGATACCTGGCTGCGGTGGTTGCCGCGCTGGGAACCCGCCACCCACCGCGGGCGCGTGGCCCCGTGCCGGCGCTGCTTCGGCTCACCGGTGCTGTCGGCCGCGGGTCTCGGATCCGACGTGCCCCACGGTGTGCAGCACGGCCTGTCGACCCGGGTGAAGACGATCGTCGACCACGCCGTCGCCGAGTACACGGCCCGAAACCTCCCGATGCTCCAGGCCGAGCTCGACCAGCAGGCCGAGCGCAACCGCGTCCGCAGCTATCGTCCGGCCGAGGGGCTCGACCCGGAGTTCGAGGGACTCCCGCTCGACCCCGACCCCGACCCTGCGTCGCCCTTCCTCTTCACCCTCTCCGGGCTGGCGGCCGAGGAAGAAGCGGCGATCCCGGCGCTTCCTCCGCTCAGCGACGAGGCAAAGGCGGCGCTGCGGCAGGAGGTCGGGCTCGCCGACGACTACGCGAACATGATCGGCCGGGAGGTGTGCGCGATCCTGCTGCACCACCGGTTGCGCATCCAGGCGGCCGTCGCACAGTACGTCGAGCCCCAGATCGCCGCGATGCTGGAAGAGCTCACCCGCACGCTCGACGCGCCGTTCGAGGCGCCGGCGGATCCGGGCGAGCCGGGCCTGCCGAACCTCTGACCGGATCGGCCGCTCCACGGGCGGGCGGTGGGCGTTCGCGGCGTCGATCTTGTTAGCATTGCCGGGCTCGTACCAGGAGCTGCCCGCGCCGATGTCGGCGCGCTGGGACTGCAAGAATCGGGAGGCCGGGTGCCGACACGCCTGCCTGCCGCGCCCCCGATCCTCCCCGGGCTCGGCTACATCAGACCGCTCGGTTCGGGCGGCTTCGCCGATGTGTTCCTCTACGAGCAGGACATGCCGCGCCGGAACGTCGCGGTGAAGGTGCTGCCGAGCGACGTGCGCGACCCCGACCTGCTGCGCATGTTCAACGCCGAGGCCGACGTGCTCGCGCACCTCTCGGCGCACCCGTCTATCGTCACCGTCTATCAGGCGGGGATCTCGGCCGACGGGCGGCCGTACATCGTGATGGAGTTCTGCCCCGGGTCGCTGTCGCAGCGCTACCGCGTCGAGCGCATGCCCGTTCCCGAGGTGCTCACCATCGGGGTGAAGATGGCGAGCGCACTGGAGTCCGCTCACCGTGCCGGGCTCGTGCACCGCGATGTGAAGCCGAGCAACATCCTCATCACCACGTTCGGTGCCCCGGTTCTCGCCGACTTCGGCATCTCGTCGTCGCTCGCGCGCGAGTCGGCCGACGAGATGCTCGCGATGTCGATCCCGTGGAGCGCCCCCGAGGTCGTCGCCGAGCAGACGGCGGGGTCGATCGCGAGCGAGGTGTGGAGCCTGGGCGCCACGGTCTATTCGCTCCTCGCCGGGCACAGCCCGTTCGAACGGCGCGAGCGCGGGCAGAATACGCGCGATCAGCTGCGTCGGCGGATCGCCCGCGCGTCGTACGTCGAGATCGCCCGCGCCGACGTGCCCGCCTCGGTGCAGAAGGTGCTCGCCCGCGCCATGCATCGCGATCCGCAGCAGCGGTTCGCCAGCGCTCGAGAGGTCGGCGACGCCCTGCGCGAGGCGCAGTCCGAGCTCGGACTCCCCGTCACGCCGCTCGAGGTCGCGGCGGACGAGTGGGCGCCGACGTCGCGCCCGATCGACTTCGCCGACGGCTCCCTGCGGGGTCCGGTGCGCTCGCGCGTGGAGCACACCAGCTCACGCAAGGTGCGCACCGCGTCGGGGATGGCGGGCCTGGCGCGCGACGAGGACACCGACATCTCCGCGTCGCCCGGTCGTCGGCGCAGGGTTTCGCCGTGGATGCTGGCCGGGGGCGGTGTGCTCGCGGCCGGCATCGTCGTCGTGACCACCCTCTTCGTCACGGGGGTGCTCTAGATGCGCCGCCGCACCGCGGCCGGGATCACGGCATCCGCTGTCGCGGCCGCTCTGATCCTCGGCGTCAGCGTGGTGTGGCCCGGTCTCGACGCCCAGCAGACTCCCGAGGTCGACACCTCGGTCTGGGCGCTTCAGACGGGGGAGAACTTCCGCTACGCGCGGGTGAACACGACGATCCGCGAGCTCGACACGGTGCGCAGCGTCACGAACCCCAGCGCCGTCGTGCAGGGCGCCGACGGCGCGTACCTCTATTCCGACAGCTACAGCAAACTCACTCGCATCGACGAGTCGCTTCCCGTCGACCTCGACGACGAGGTGCTCCGCACGTCGCCGTCCACGCCCGCGGGCACCACCCGCGTGGCCACGGCCGGCGATTTCACGGCCTACCTCACCGACACCGGGGCGGTCTTCGCCGGCCGCCTGTCGTCGGGCGACGCCGTCCAGGTCGATCCGTTCGCGTCCGACGACGACGCCCCGCAGTACGCGGCGGACGCCGTCGCGGTCGACCGCACCGGTCGTCTCTTCGCCTACTCCTCGGCCGACGCATCCGTCGTGCGCTACGACATCGCGACGTCGGAGGTGCGCGGTCGCGATCCGCTCGACGCGGATATCGCCTCGCCGTCGCTGACGGCCGCCGGCGACGCGTGGGCGCTCGTCGACGGCGAGTCGGGAGACGTGCGGGTGCGCGATGTCGAGGCGCCGGTCGTCACCGATCTCACCGGCACGATCGCGGTGGGCGAGCCCGACCCCGCCGGTTCGTCGGTCTACCTCGCCGACGAGTCGACCCTGGTGGGCGTGCCCGTCGACGGGTCGGGCGTCGCCACGCAACGCGACGCGGGCGCGTCGGTGCTCGGCACGCCCGCCCCGCCGATCGTGCACGACGGCGTCGTCTACGCCGCCTGGCTCGGCCCGGGCGGCGGTGGCGGAACGCTCTGGCGCAGCGACGTCGGGGAGACGACGCTCGACTACGGCGGCGAGACCGCCCCCGATCAGCGCCGACCGGTCTTCGTGGCGACCGATGACGCGGTCATCCTCAACGAGACGCGCACGGGCTGGGTGTGGACGGTACCCGACGGAGAACTCGTACCGTCGAGCCAGGATTGGTCGCTCGATGACCGCACCGATCCCGACGCCGTGCCCAGCGAGGAGCAGCTGAGCGTCGTGATCGACCCCAAGCCGCCCATCGCCGAGCCCGACGCCTTCGGCGTCCGGGCCGGGAGCCTGGCGACGCTGCCGGTGCTGATGAACGACCACGACCCGAACGAGGACGTGCTGAGCATCGACCCCGCGTCGGTCACGGGGCTCGACCCCCGATTCGGCGCCGTGTCGATCACCGATGACGGCCAGCGCCTCGCGGTGCGGGTCGAGCCGGGGGCGGTCGGCTCGACGAGCTTCCAGTACGCCGTGACCGACGGCACCGCGCAGGGCGGCCTGACCTCCGCCGCGACGACGGTCACCCTGACAGTGTCGACGGCGGATGCCGCGCCCGAATGGTGCGGCGTCGACCGCTGTCTCGTGCGGTGGCCCGAGCCGGAGGTGGCGCGGGGAGGCACCGTCACCGTGCCCGTCCTGCCCGGGTGGGTCGACCCCGACGGCGACCCGCTGCTGCTGCTCTCGGTCGAGAACCCGTCGGGCATCGGCACCGTCGCCGCGTCGCCGTCGGGCGACGTGGTCTACCAGCACAGCGATGACGGCTCGGGCGGCGAACAGCTCATCGAGCTGCCCGTGACGGTGGCCGACACGACGGGGCTGGTATCGCAGCGCTCACTGCTCGTGCGGGTCTCGCCGAGCCCCGCGCTCGCGGTGCAGTCGTTCGCCGCCGTCGATTCCATCGAGTCGGGCATCACGGTCGACGTGGCCCCGCACGTGACGGGCACCTCGGGCTCGCTCTCGGTGTCGTCGGTGCGAGTGCTCGATGACGCGGCTGCCTCGGCGACCGTAGTGGGAGGGTCGACGACCTTCGACTTCTCAGCGCGAGACGCCGGCACGTTCCGGGTCGGATTCACCGTCACCGACGGCGTCAGCGAAGCCACGGGCACCGCGCGCATCACACTCGTCGCCGCCGACGCGCCCGCCGAGCTCGCCACCTCCCCGGTCGTGGCGTTCGTGCGCCCGCAGGAGGATGCGACCCTCGACGTCTTCGCCGCGGTCTCGAACCCCACCCGGCGGGTGCTCCTGCTCAGCGACGTCGTCGCGAACGCCGACGAGGGCGCCACGCTGTCGGTCGACGCCGTGGGGCAGAACGATCTGCGCGTCTCGGGCAGCACGGCGAGCGGCTCCGCCGGGCGGCTCGGCACGGTCTCGTACACGGTCAGCGACGGCACCGAAGACCAAGGGTCCCGCGTCGCGGGCGAGGCCACCGTGTACCTGCTGCCGCCGACGCCCGAGATCGCGCCGATCGCGGTCGACGACAGCGTGGTCGTGCGGGCCGGTTCGCAGATCGACATCCCCGTGCTCGACAACGACATCTCGCCCGCGGGCGGGCGTCCGACCCTGAACCCGGCATCGGTGGTCTCCCGCACCCCCGACGCCCTGGCGTTCGCGTCGGGCGGCGTGCTGCGCTATCTCGCGCCCACCGAGCCCGGCGAGTACGGCATCGACTACGCGGTGTACACGACCGGACTCCCCTCGCTCTCCGACACCGCGACGGTGCGGGTGCGGGTGCTCCCCGGCGACGCGAATCGCGCACCGCGGCCCGACCGCATCGAGGGGCGGGTGCTGAGCGGACAGACCACGTCGATCGACTTCGACGGCTTCGGCATGGATCCCGACGGTGACGTGGTGACCCTCGACCGCATCGTCACGCAGCCCGAGAGCGGTTCGGCGACGATCTCGGCCGACGGTTCGTCGATCGTCTACACGAGTGTGCCCGGGTATCGCGGGCAGGTCTCGTTCCGGTACCGGGCGGTGGATGCTGCGGGCGCGGGCGGCGAGGGCACGGTGCGCGTCGGCGTGCTCGACGCCGACGCCAACCCGAGCCCGGTGACCTTCACCGATTACGTGCAGGTGCAGGCGGGGCCCGGCAACACGATCCGCGTGAGCGCGCTGGCCAACGACATCGACCCCACGCAGGGGACGCTCGCCATCACCGACGTCCGGCCGGATCTGCCCGAGACCCTCGCCGACGGCGAGGTGAACGAGGAGTACACCCGCCTCGCCGCGCAGATCCGCGACGTCGGCGACAGCGACGTGCTTCTGGCGGCGGGGGAGAACCCCGGGACGATGTCGTTCCTCTACGACGTCGAGTCCAGCTCGGGCAACACCGGCCGCGGCCTCATCGTCGTGAAGGTCGTGCGCGAGAGCGTGCCCGACTATCCGATCGTCTCCGACACGGTGCTCACGACCGAGAACCGCGACGAGTTCGCCGACGGCGTCGACGTGCTGACGGCGAAGGCCTCCTGGTCGGGGGGCGACGTGGGCAGCCTCACCGTGGGCCTGTGGGCCGACCCCGGCGACATCCGGGTCGACGGATGGCGTCTGAGCGGCGAACTTCCCCAGACCACCCGGGTCATCCCGTTCGCCGTGACGGGCGAGGCCGCCGGCGCCGAGGTGCGCACCTACGCGTTCCTGCGCGTACCGGGCGACGACGACCTGGCGCTGGCCCTGCGCGCCGGCACCACCGCGCAGCAGGTGAACGAACTCGAGTCGGTCTCGTTCGACATGGCTCAGCTGGTCGCCCTCCCGCGCGGCGCGTCGCTCGAGATCGGTGGCGACGTCCGGTCTGCGGGGGCACGGCCGGCGGCGATCTGCACCGCGGAGGGCGGCACGACGGTGCGCTACGGCTCGGGTCAGGGCGCGCCGTGGACCGACGCGTGCCAGGTTCCCGTGCGGATCGCCGGCACGGAGGACTGGACCTACCTCTCGGTGCCCATCCTGGTGAACGCACTCGACCCGCAGCCCGAGCTGCGCCCCGCATCCCTCACCGTCGGACCCGGCGAGACGGCGACGTTCGACCTGCGAACCATGACGACGTGGCAGCTCCGTGACGACTGGAACGCCCTGCAGTACGGCATCGAGTACAGCGGGTCGGCGTTCGACGTGTCTCTGGCGGGGTCGACCGTCACGGTGACCGGCGATGATCGAGCGCTTCCGGGCTCGGAGAACGCTGTCCTGGTCGGGATCACCAGCCACACCGCGGCCCCCGCCCGCCTCATCCTGCGCGTGGGTGCGGCACCGTCGACGCTGCCGCAGGGCGGGTCGACCGCGCAGCAGTGCTCGCAGGCCGCCGGGTCGTCGTGCACCGTGACGGTCATCGGTTCGTCGGGGGAGGTCAACCCGCTCCCGCGCACGCCCCTGGAGGTCGTCGACGTCCGCCCGACCGGCGCGTGCGTCGGGGTGAGCTTCCGTGTCGCCTCGGCGAACACGGTGACCGCGTCGTGGACGGCGGATGCCCCGGGAGCGACCTGCAGCGCCTCGTTCTCGGTGCGCGATGCCCAGGGACGTGTGACGGCCGGCCCCCGGGACGGACGCCTGCTGCTCGATCTGCAGGGCTTCCCGAAGGCTCCGGGGAGCGTTCGCCAGACGGCGTACGCCGACGGCTCGGTGACCCTCCGCGTGGATGCGGGGGAGTCGCGCCAGGCTTATCCGTCGCTCTCCGGTTTCGTGATCCGTCAGGCCGGGCAGGAGGTCGCGCGCTGCGGCGTCGACGGCGTCTGCCCCGCGATCGCCGCCCCCAACGGCGAGCAGCGCTCGTACGAGGCGTGGGCGGTGAACAGCACCGGTGAGTCGCGGTCGAGCGTGCGCACGACCGCGTGGGCGTACGACGCCCCCGATGCCCCCACCGGCGTCACCGCCGCGCCCCTGCCGAACGGCGAGGAGGGCAAGCTCGCCACCCTGTCGATCTCCGGCATCGACACGCCCTCCACGGGCCGGCTCGTCGTCTCGAGCCCGGCCGGTGAGACGCGCGAGGTACGCGTCGGGCAGAACCAGAACTCGCTCGAGGTGGGGTCGTTCAACGTCGGGTCCAACGCCTCCACTCCTGTCACCGTCACGCCGGTCTCCCGGTTCGATCTGCCACCCGGGCTCGGCGGTCAGCCGTCGGGTCAGGCGGCGACGGTGCAGGCCAACGGCATCGGGGCACCGACCGGCCTCGTTCTCAACCTCACCGCGGAGTCCAGCGGCGCGGGGGAGGCGACGGTCGTCGCAACGGCCAGCGCACAAAGCAACGGCGTGGGGTCGGAGGTGTCGTACGCGATCGCCGAGGGCCGCACCTGCACGTCGCGCGACACCGGCCAAAGCCGCACCTTCACGGGCCTGGACGAAGGCGAGGAGTACTCCTTCGTCGTCTGCGCCGTATCGACCTACGGCGGTCGCGAGTTCGGCACCTCCACCGTGCGCGACAACCGCATCCGCGTGCAGTCGACGAAGACCCCGTCGGGGTGGACGTTCGAGGTCAACCGCACCCCGGTCGTCGGCGAGAGCCGGGCGGAATGGCGCATCACGGCCGAGCCGGAGTCACGCGAGAACCCGCCACGCAACTACCGCGCGCAGTTCAACCGGTGGAATGGCGGCACCACGGTCTTCGACCAGGATCCGGGGATCACGGTGCAGTACGTCCGAGACGGATGGTCGCCGTCCCCCGCGGCTCCCGTCACCGCTCGCGAGGGCAGCGCGCCCTATCAGGTGTCCGCGCAGTGGTCTGTGACGTCCTGCCTGGGCGGTCAACCGCTCGTCGCCGGGGGCACCGTCTCGATCGCGGGAGGCACGGTCTCCGCCGACGTCTCTTCCGCCGTCATCACCTACTACGACGCGAACGGCCGCCTCGTGCCCACGGTGACTCCCGGCACCGTGCCCGCCGACGCCGCATCCGTTCGCGGCATCCCGGTGACAGCGAGCGTTGGGCAGTGGAACCTGCGCGACGCCTCGGGCACCATCTCGGGTCGATGCACACCGTCGGCGCCCGAGCAGTCCGCCCCCTGACCTTCCCTTCCCCACGACACAGGAGAGCACGATGACGATCACCCAGGAGCAGGCGACGTGGTTCGCCGACACCTTCGCGCAGATCGCCGACAACGTCGAGCGCGCCGTGCTCGGCAAGCGGCGGGTCGTCGACCTCGTGCTCACCGCGATGCTCAGCGACGGACACGTGCTGCTCGAAGACGTGCCGGGCACGGGCAAGACCTCCCTCGCCCGTGCGGTGGCGCAGTCGGTGCAGGGCACGAACACCCGCATCCAGTTCACCCCCGACCTCCTCCCCGGCGACATCACGGGCATCACGGTGTACGACCAGAAGACGGGCGCCTTCGAGTTCCACTCCGGTCCGGTCTTCGCCAACATCGTGCTCGCCGACGAGATCAACCGGGCGAGCCCCAAGACCCAGTCGGCGCTGCTCGAAGTGATGGAGGAGAAGCACGTCACCATCGACGGGGTCACCCGCGCGGTGGGCGACCCGTTCCTCGTGCTGGCGACGCAGAACCCGGTGGAGCAGGCGGGCACCTACCGCCTGCCGGAGGCCCAGCTCGACCGCTTCATGATGCGCACCTCTCTCGGGTATCCCGACCACGCCGCCACCGTGCGCATCCTCGACGGCGCAGCGGTCGCCACCGACGACCTCTCGCCGATCATCACACCGCAGGCGCTGGCGGGGATGGCCGACCTCGCGGCAGAGACCTACGTCGACGCCCTCGTGCTCGACTACATCGCGCGGCTCGTCGACGCGACCCGATCGGCCGACGAAGTGCGGCTGGGTGTCAGCATCCGCGGCGCCCTCGCCCTCACCCGCGCGACCCGCGCACGCGCCGCGTCGCAGGGGCGCACCTACGCCACCCCCGACGACGTGAAGGCGCTCGCCGTGCCCGTGCTCTCGCACCGCCTGATCCTGCACCCCGAGTCCGAATTCGACGGCGTCACGCAGGAGGCCGTGATCGGCCAGGTGCTCCTCGACGTCGCCCCTCCCACGCAGCGCGAGACCGTATGAGCGCTGACCCGAGCCCCGGCGACGCGGCATGAACACGGTCGATTCGCGTCTGACCCGCACCTCCGCCGCGTCGTCGACGACCACGTCGTCTCGCACATCGATCACCTCGACGACCTCCCGGCGGCGCGAGCGGGCGATCGTGCGCGCCGCGGTGCGCACGAGCATCGCCCTCCGCGCCACCCGCGAAGCGCTCGTCGCCGCGGTCCGCTGGGCGGGGCGCACCGTCCGACCCGCCGGTGCGCTCGTGGTGATCGCTGCCACCGCCGGGCTCATCGCCGGCATCGCCTTCGGGTGGGTCGAATGGATGGTCGCCGGGGTCGTCTCCGCGCTCCTGGTGGTCATGGCCGTCCCGTTCCTGTTCGGCGCCCGCGCCTACGAGGTAGACCTCACCCTCACCCACGAGCGGGTCGTGGCCGGCCAGGGCGTGACGGGCCAGATCGTCGTCCGCAACGACGGGCGGCGCGTCGCCCTCCCCGGGCGCCTCGACATCCCCGTGGGTCGCGGACTCGTGGAGTTCGGGGTGCCGCTCCTGCGTCCGGGGAGCACGGTGGCGCAGCCGCTCGAGATCCCCGCTCTCCCCCGCGGCGTCGTGAGGGTCGGGCCCGTCACCACCGTGCGCAGCGACCCGGTCGGGCTCCTCCGGCGCGAGCACGCGTTCGACGACGTGCGCGACCTGTTCGTTCACCCGCGCACCACCGCGATCCCCTCCACGAGCGCGGGCCTCATCCGCGACCTCGAGGGCAATCCCACGCGCCGTCTCGTCGACTCCGACATGTCGTTCCACGCGATCCGCGAGTATGCCCCGGGCGACTCGCAGCGCCAGGTGCACTGGAAATCGACGGCGAAGACCGGGCGCCTGATGGTGCGCCAGTTCGAGGAGTCGCGCCGCTCCCGCATGGCGGTGGTGCTCGGCGTCGCCGAGCCCGAGTTCGCCGACGCCGACGAGTTCGAGCTCGCGGTCTCGGCCGCCGCATCCCTCGGCCTGCGCGCCGTGCGCGACGCGCGCGACCTCGACATCGTCTCGGGGTCCGAGATCCCGCGGGTGGTGCGGGGCCGGCTCCGCGCCATCCAGCACATCGCGACCGTCTCGCCCCGCGCGATGCTCGACGGCTTCAGCGCCATCACGCGCCTGGAGAACACCATGCCGGTCGACGAGGTGTGCCGCCTGGCCGCCGAGGCGAACGAGCGTCTCTCCATCGCGTTCATGGTGGTCGGTTCGACGGTGCCGTTGCAGCGCCTGCGGCAGGCGGCGCTCGCCTTCCCCGCCGACACCGCTCTCGTCGCCGTCGTCTGCGACGAGAGCGCGCACCCGCGCATGCGCGTGCTGTCGGGGCTCTCGGTGCTGACGATCGGCACCCTGGACGACCTCTCGGGCCTCCTCGCACGGGGGGCGGCGTCGTGAAGGGCCCCCGGATCGCCGCGGGCGCCGTCTACGTGGCCGCGACCGTGCTGGTGGCAGCGCTCGCCGCGTGGCCGATCTACGCGTCGACGGCGTTCCTGCTCGCGGCCGGTGCCGGAGCCCTCGTCGGCGCGGGGATCGCCGTCGCCGCGCTCCTGCGACGCTGGGGCGGCTGGATCGTGGCGGCCCTGCTCGTCGGCGCGTTCGCCCTCCTCGCCGTGCCCCTCGCCGTGCCGTCGCGGCTCGTCGGCCCGGCCGAGATGCTCCAGGGTCTCGGCGAGGCGTTCGCCGGCGTGATCGTCGGGTGGAAAGACCTCGTCACCGTCGACCTCCCCGTCGGCGCCTACCGCAACCTCCTCGTCCCGGCGCTCGTGATCTTCCTCGTCGGCACGACCGTGGCACTGCTCCTCGCCTGGCGCGATGACCGGTGGGCGAACGCCTCGGTCGTCGTGGGCCTCGGCATGGTGTCGTTCGGGCTCTTCTTCGGTCGCACGTCCGTCAGCTCCGCGCTCGTGCTCGGGCCGCTCACTCTCGCCGCGCCCGTCGAGACCCTCGTCGGGGTCTGCGCCCTCGGCTCCGCGCTGATGTGGCTCGCGTGGCGTGCGCGCGACGAACGCGTCGCGGCGCTGCAGCGCGCCACGTCGGCGACCGGCGTGCGCCTGTCGCGCCGCCCGTCGAGCGCCGATCGGCGCCGAACGGCTCTCGGCGCGGGGATGCTCGCGATCGCGGTGGTGGTGGCTGTGGCGGTCGTGCCGTGGGCTGCACGGGGAGCCGATCGGCAGGTGCTCCGGACGGCGGCAGGCCCGGAGCTCGAGATCGCCGCCGCGGTGAGTCCGCTGTCGGACTATCGGATGCTGTTCTCCGACGAGCGTGCCGATGACGTGCTGTTCACGGTCAGCGGCGACGCGCTTCCCGAGCGGGTGCGCGTCGCCACGCTCGACGGTTACGACGGCGAGATCTTCCGCCCGGGCGGCGACGGCAGCCGGTTCGTGCGCGTACCCTCCGTCCGCGATGCGGGGGAGGGGACGCCGATCGACGCCGAGGTCGAGATCGGCGATCTGGGCGGCATCTGGATGCCCACCGCGGGCAGCCTCGCCCGCGTGGAGTTCGCGGGCGATCGTGCGGCAGCGCTCGCCGACAGCTTCTACTACGACGTCACGGCCGGCGCGGGGGTGCAGACCGCCCAGGGCGGGCTCGCGGCGGGCGATCGCTACCGGCTGCGGGGCGTCGAGCCCGCCGTCGCCGATCTCGCGTCGATCGGCGAGCCGGGCGGTGATCCGGGCGGTGTCGTCCCGCCCGACAACCTGGCGGCCTGGGTCGACGAGCACGCCGTGGGCACGGGCGGTGCGGCGCTCGACGGGCTCGTGCGGCTGCTGCGGGAGCGCGGCTTCCTCAGCCACGCGCTGGACGAGGGCGAGCAGACACCGGTGTGGAGGGCGGGGCTCGCGGGCTACGTCTTCCAGCCCAGCGCGTCGGGGCACTCCCTCGCGCGCATCGACACGCTCTTCTCCCGCCTGATCGAGCGCGAGAGCGACCCGCGGGCCGTCGCGTCCGACAACTTCGTGGCGGCCGTCGGCGACGACGAGCAGTTCTCGGTCGCGGTCGCGCTCGTCGCGCGCGAGCTCGGCTTCGCCTCCCGGGTGGTGGTCGGTGCGCGACTGACCTCTTCCGATCCGGGGCTCAGCACGTGCGAGTCGGGCACCTGCCGCGCGAAAGACCTCGCCGCGTGGACCGAGGTGCTCTCCGACGACGGCCGCTGGATCGCGGTCGACGCGACCCCCCAGTGGGAGCAGTCGCCGAGCCTGGAGGTCACCGAGCAGCGCGACCCCGAGAACGTCACCGAGGTGCGCCCCGACACCGTCGAGGAGGTCGTGCCGCCCGAGCCCGTGCAGGAGGACTCGGCGCGAGACGCCCCCGACGACGACGCCGGCGGGATCGACCTGGCGTGGCTGTGGCCCATCCTGCGCGTCGCGGGCATCGTGCTGCTCGTCCTCGCGGTCGTCCTCGGTCCGTTCCTGGCCGTCCTGGCCGCCAAGGCGTCGCGTCGGCGCGGGCGCCGGACGACGTCCGATCCCGTCGAGAAGATCGCGGGCGGCTGGGAGGAGTACGTCGACGCGGGCGTCGACGCCGGTCATCCGGCACCGCGCGAACTGACGCGCTCAGAGCTCGCGGCGGCCTTCGGCACCCCGTCGGGCGGGCAGCTCGCGGCCACGGCCGACCGAGCGGTGTTCGCACGCGAGCAGACCACACCCGACGACGCCGCAGAGTTCTGGCGCATCGTCGACGACGAGCGCAGACGCCTCTCCCGTGAGCGTGGATTCTGGCGTCGCTTCGTCACGGCCCTATCGTTGAGATCATTCGTCCGGTTGATCGCGCCGCGCCCCTCGCGCCCGCGGTCGCCGCGGTCCGTCGAGAGGGGGAAGCGCCGACCAGCTGCTGGCGGACGCACCACGACATGAACGACTCTTCCATCGGCGTCGTCGCCGGGCTCATCACGTTCGCCGTGATCGTCGTCCTCTACCTCTGGGCGTCTCTCTCGCTCGCGGCGGTGTTCCGTAAAGCCGGAGAGGACGCCTGGCAGGCATGGGTGCCCATCCTCAACACCGCGGTGCTCCTGCGGCTGGGCGGATTCTCGCCGTGGCTCGTCTTCATCGTCTTCGTGCCGCTGTTCGGTCAGATCGCCTTCGTGGTGATCCTCGTGATCTCGTACTACCGCGTCAACGTCGCGTTCGGCTTCGGCGGGGGGATGACGGTCGTCGCCGCGCTCTTCCCGCTCATCTGGGCGAGCATCGTCGGGTTCGGCTCGGCGCGCTGGATCGGCGAGGAGCAGTCCGGCCCCCGTCGCACGGGGGATCTCGGCGACCCCGCGGATGCTGCGCTGGCCCCGCGCGCGCGAGCGTTCACCGCCTTCGAGCCGATGTTCGCCGATCCGGTCGACACGACGCGCGTCGAGATCCCGCGGGCCGACACCGAGCCTCAGGACGCCGCGCCCCTGTCGACGGGGTTCTGGGCTCCGACCCCCGAGCCGCAGCAGCCCGCAGCATCCATCCCTCCTCCCGCACCGGTCGTCGTGCCGAAGGCCGAGCCCCCCGCCGAGTCGGCGGTCGTGCCGCCGCCCGCGTCGTTCCTCACCTCGCGGCGCTCGACCCGCCCCGCCGCAGAGCCCGATGACAGCGCCGTAGACCCCGAAGACCGCGAGACGCCGCCGTCCGCCTCGAGCGCCGCATCCTCCCCGTCTGCTCCGGCGCTCGACCCCGAACAGCCCCGGCGCGGCCCCGAGCCCGGCGCGCCGATCGAGTCGGTGCCGACCGTGCCGCCGCGCGAGACGCCGGAGGTCGCCCCCGCGCCGGTCGCGGAGGTTCCCGAGCCTCCCGCACCGGCACCGGTGCGAGAACCGTGGGCTCCCGGACCCCTGCGCGCGCCCGCCTCGCCTCCGCGCGATCCCGAGCAGTTCCCCGAACTCAGCGAGGCCATCTCCGCCGTGCCGGGCGCCCCCGATGCGGGTGCCCCCCGGCCGGCGCTGTCGTCGGTCTCGGCGCTGTACGCCCAGGGCGATTCGTCCGATGACGAGGACGACGACCTCGAGGCCATGGATCGCACGATCGTGGCGCGGCGGCGTCGCGTGCCGTGGAAGTTGATTCCGCCGGGCGGTGCTCCGATCGACATCTCGTCGGAGGTCGTCATCCTCGGTCGGCGTCCCGCCCCCGATCCCACCCGGCCCGGCGCGCAGCTGATCGCCATCTCCGACGAGACGCGCACCGTGTCCAAGACGCACGCCCGCCTGGAACTGCGCGGCGAGACGTGGTTCGTCACCGACCTCGATTCGACGAACGGGGTGCTGTTCGCGACCCTCATGGGCACCGAGGTCGAGGCGCAGCCCGGTGAAGAACTCGAAGCGGGCGAGCGGTTCTTCCTCGGCGACGCGGAGGTGCGACTCACGCGGAGCGAGGCGTGAGCGACCGCGACGACGACGACGTCACCATCTGGGCCGGGCGACTGCGCGCGTGGCCGAATCCTCCCCACGAGGAGCAGCAGCACCCGGCTCCGTCACCGGACGACGACGAGACCGTCCTGGCGCGACGCCGCGCGGCGCGGGAGTCGACCGTCCTCGTTCCTCGCGCGTCACCCGCGGGCCCGGTGGAGCCGGCCGCTCCGGCGTTGGCCGAGCCGCTCGATGAGGCCACCGTCCCGGGGCGTCGGCGGCTCGCCGCATCCGACGACGAACGCGACGACGACACCGCCCCCGGCGCGCGCGCCCGCGCCCGCCCCGCCGAGGTTCCCCCGACCCGCGTCCGCCAGTCGGCGGTGCGTGCGGCGCGGGGGCTTCCCGCGGAGCGCACGGCGCGCGTGCCGTCGGTGGAGGACCGCGAGATCTACCGGCCGCGAGCGGTCGAGTCCGAGGTCGTCACGCGTGCGGCTCCGGCCCGACGGGAACCGCAGGTCTCCGTCGATGTGGTCGCCGCAGCGGCCTCGCGCGCTCGACGGGCTCGGCGTCGGGCCGGTGTCGCGATCGCGGCGGGTGCGGCGGCGGGTGCGCTGGCGATCGCAGCGATCGTCTGGGCGATCGTCGTACCGGCGTGACGGCGGCACCGGGGAGGTGTCCGGCCGCGCGCCCGTCCAGGGACGGGTCGGGCAGCGTCGCTGCGATAGGTTTACCAGTCGAGCTTTCTGCGAGGGGGACCGATGAGCGGAGCCGGTGAGACGCGGGATCACACCCCGTCGGATTCGATCGGTGGCGACCCGGAGTCCGCGACGAGACTCGGCATCGTCGCCGCGCGCCCCGGAGTGCGGGCGTGGGCGTTCGCGATCGACGTCCTGATCTGGTCGCTGCTGGCCGTCCCCGCCGGCATCGGCGGTGCCTTCCTCCTCGGGGGAGACGTCTCGTGGGGCCCGATCGTCCTCGTGATCGCCGGTTCGGTGCTGCCGGCCCTGTTCGGACTCGTCCAGCTCGTGCTCCATGGGCGTCGTGGCGTGACCGCCGGCAAGGCTGCGATGCGGCTGCGCTCGGTCTCCGTCGTCGATCTCGGGCGCCCCGGCTTCTGGCGCATCGTGCTCCGCGCCCTCGTCCTGTGCGCCAGCGGGATCGTGCCGGTCGTCGGCCCGGCCGTGATGTTCGCGTCGGGGCTGTGGGATCGTGAAGGCCGCGGGCGCAGCATCCTCGATCGTGTCGCGGGATGCTGGCTGATCGACGCGCGCGCGGGGCTCGACCCGGCCGACGCGCGGGCGCTGCGCCGCACGATCCGCGAGCTCGAGATGCCGCTGCGGGAGGTGTCGGAGGGGCTGCCGTCGCTCGCGTCGAACGGATCCGGCGAGCCGCCGATGCTCGCCGAGCGTCGCTCGAGGGCCGGCGTCGTCGGTGTCTCGGGCGGACCGTGGGCTCCGCACCCCGTCGAGGACGAGGCTGCGGGACTGATCACCGCCGCGCCGCGGATCGAGCACGTGCTCGTCTTCGAGGACGGCTCGAGCGTCCGCGTGCCGGAGTACGGCCTGATCGGCCGCCAGCCCGAGGCCGCACCCGGTCAGACCGCCGAGGTGCTGCTGGCCTTGGAAGACCCCGACAAATTGCTGTCCAAGACGCACCTGGCGTTCGGTCTCGATGCGGGCGGGGTGTGGGTCATCGACCGCAACTCGAGCAACGGGACGACGATCGTCGGGGCGGATGGCGCCGAGACCCCGCTCACCCCGGGGTCGCGCGTCGGCCTCGAGGCGGGCGTCGTCGTGCGCCTGGGTGGCCGCATGTTCCAGGTTCGTCGAGGGGGTCCCCAGGCATGAAGATCAAACTCGCCCTCCGCCGAGAGGCCGCGGCGCCCGTCGACGTCATCGTCACCGCCGACGCCACCGCGACCGTCGAAGACGTGGCCCGATCGCTCGCCGACAGCAGTCGCATCCCGGCGTCGGTCACGCCCACGCTGCTCGTCGCCCCTCCCGGCGAGGAGCCCGCGCAGATGGATCCGACGGCGCTCGTCGCCGACGCGCCCCTCGGCTCGGGCTTCGATGCCGCGGTGGTCGCAGCGACCGCCGACGCCTATGCGTCCAGCGGCGCCACCGCCGCCGTGATGCAGATCCTCAGCGGCGCCGAAGCGGGGCGCGTCGTGCCGCTCGCCCACGGCACCTCGATCATCGGGCGGGTCGAGCCGGCTCACGTGGTGCTGCGCGACCCGATGGTCTCCAAGCGCCACGCGCGCGTCGAGGTCGACAAGGAGATCGAGGTCATCGATCTCAACTCCGCCAACGGGCTCGTCATCGACGGCGGTCTCGTCTCCCGCGTGCGTGTGCGACCCGGCCAGATCATCACGATCGGCGGCACCGACGTGCGATTCGTCCGCACGGCGAACGAGGGCGATGCCGAGGAGACGCGCATCTTCGAGCAGGGCGGGTCTCTGCTGTTCAACCGCTCGCCCCGCGTCGAGAAGCGCTATGCCGGGCGCGAGCACCGGCACCCGATCATCCCGGCCGAGGCCGACCCCCGCATCTTCCCGTGGCCGATGGTCGCAGCCCCCGTGCTCCTGGGCCTCGCCCTGTTCGCCGTGACCCAGCGCCCGACGTCGCTGCTGATCGTCTTCATGGCGCCGCTGATGATGCTCGGCAACTTCATCGGGCAGCGCACGCAGCAGGGCAAGAAGCTCCGTCTGGAGATCGACACGTTCGAGACGCAGATCGACGAGCTCGAAGACGCCCTGCTCGCCGAGGAGGTGGTCGAGCGCGAACGCCGCCGAGAGGAGGCTCCTCCGACGGCCACCGTCTTCGAGCAGTCCATGAAACTCGGCCCGCTGATGTGGACCCGACGCCCCGAGCACTGGAACTTCCTCTCGGTGCGACTCGGGTCGGGCACCGGTCGCAGTCGCAACACCGTGCAGGAGGCGAGCGACCAGCGCGGCATCGCGGAATACTCCGACCGGGTGAACGCCCTCCGGTCGCGGTTCGAGCACATCTCCGACGTGCCCCTCGTGGAACTCCTCCCGTCGGCGGGCGCGATCGGCATCGCCGGAGGACGCGGCGAGGTCGCCGACGTGCTCCGCGGGATCGGCGTGCAGCTGTTCGGCCTCCACGCGCCCAACGAGGTCATCACCGCGGCGATCGTCGACCCCGCCTGGACGCCCGACGTCGAGTGGATGAAGTGGCTGCCGCACACCACGAGCCCCCAGTCTCCGTTCGCCGAGATCGCGCTCGCCGACAGCCCCTCCGCGGCGACCGTGCTGCTCAACGCCCTCGAGGGCGCCGTTCTCGAGCGCCTCACCGGCTCCACCGAGCAGCGGGGACCGCTCGCCCCGCAGGACACGTCGATGGAGCTCGGCAAGAGCGTCGGCGAGCGGGCACACAGCCCCGCGAAGGGCGGCGACGTCTCGCTGATCCTCATCGCCACCAACGACGCGCCCGTCGACCGCGCCCGTCTCACCCAGCTGATCGAGCGTGGACCGGATGCGGGGGTCTACACGATCTTCGTCGCCCCCACCGTCGAGTCGCTCCCGGCCGCCTGCCGCACGTTCGTCGATGTCACGAACGGCCTCGACGACGCCGTGGTCGGCTGGGTGCGCGCCGGTGAGCGGGCCGAGGGGGTCAGCGTCGAGGGCGTCTCGCGCGAGTACGCCGAGCACTTCGCCAAGCGGCTCGCGCCCGTCGTCGACTCCAGTTCGGTCGCGCCCGACTCGTCGGACCTGCCCCACAGCGTGTCGCTCCTGCGCATCATCGGCGCCGATCGAGCCGCCGAGACCTCGGCCGTGATCGAACGGTGGCGGCAGAACAACTCGATCATCGACCGGTCGCGCACGCCCCGGCCGCGCCTGAAGCGCGCCGGGACCCTCAAGGCGTTCATGGGGCAGGGGAGCCCCGACGCGATGTCGCTCGACCTGCGCACCCAGGGTCCTCACGCGCTGGTGGGCGGAACGACCGGCTCGGGCAAGAGCGAGTTCCTGCAGACCTGGGTGCTGGGAATGGCGGCCGAGTACAGCCCCGACCGGGTGACGTTCCTGTACGTCGACTACAAGGGCGGCTCCGCCTTCGCCGACTGCGTCGACCTGCCCCACACGGTGGGGCTCGTCACCGACCTGAGCCCGCACCTCGTGCGACGCGCCCTGACGAGCCTGCGAGCGGAGCTGCACCACCGCGAGCACCTGTTCAACCGCAAGAAGGCGAAGGACCTGCTCGAGCTCGAGAAGCGGCAGGATCCCGAGACGCCGCCCGCGCTCGTCATCGTCATCGACGAGTTCGCCGCCCTCGCCACCGAGGTGCCGGAGTTCGTCGACGGTGTCGTCGACATCGCCCAGCGCGGTCGTTCCCTCGGCATCCACCTGATCATGGCCACGCAGCGCCCCGCCGGTGTCATCAAAGACAACCTGCGCGCGAACACCAACCTGCGCGTCGCGCTCCGGATGGCGGATGCCTCGGACTCGAACGACGTCGTCGGCGATGCCGTCGCATCCACTTTCGACCCCTCCATCCCCGGCCGCGGGATCGCCAAGACCGGCCCGGGCCGGCTCGTGCCGTTCCAGGCGGCCTATGCGGGCGGATGGACGACGCAGGAGCCCGACCGTGCTCAGGTGCGGGTCGCGGAGCTCCGCTTCGGATCGGTGACGCTCTGGGAGTCCGAGCGCGACGATGACGGATCTGACGCGCACGACGACGATCTCGGCCCGAACGACCAGAAGCGCCTCGTGGCGAACCTGGTGGCCTCGGCCGAGGAGGCCGGCCTGCCGAAGCCGAGGCGGCCCTGGCTCGACGATCTGGCGGGCACGATCGACCTGCGCGACCTGCCGCTCGACGGAGATGCGCGCATCCCTCTCGGACTCGCCGACATCCCGCAGCAGCAGCTGCAGACGGCGGTCTTCTTCGAGCCCGACACCGACGGCCACATGCTCGTCTACGGAACCAGCGGGTCGGGCAAGAGCGTGGCATTGCGCTCGATCGGCATCGCCGCGGGTGCGCGCCCCGACCTCGGCCGGGTGGCGGTGTACGGCATCGACTTCGGTACCGGCTCGCTCCGCTCGATCGAGACTATGCCGCACGTCGGCGCGATCGTCTCGGGCGACGACTCCGAGCGCGTGCAGCGGCTGCTGCGCACCGTCCGTTCGATCCTCGACGACCGTTCACGACGGTTCTCCGCGGTGAACGCGTCGACGCTCACCGAGTACAGGGTTCTGGCAGACAAGCCCGACGAGCCGCGGATCGTCATCCTCCTCGACGGGTTCGGCACGTTCAAGCAGGATTGGGAGACGGTCTCGGCGCGCGCGCCGTACTACGCGATCTTCATGCGCGTGCTGGGTGAGGGGCGGCCGCTGGGCGTGCACGTCGTCGCCACGGCCGATCGCTACGGGAGTGTCCCCACGGCCGTGAGCGCGAACGTGACCAAGCGCATCGTCCTGCGCATGGCCGACGACGGCGCGTACTCGATCCTCGGGGTGCCGAAGGACGTGCTCAATGAGCGCAGCGCTCCCGGGCGCGCGATCGTCGACGGTGTCGAGACGCAGATCGCGGTCATCGGGGGCACCACGAACGTGGCCGAGCAGAACGCCGCCGCCGAGGCGTTCAGCGCGAGGCTTCGAGCAGCCGGAGCCATCGAGGCCGAGAACATCGGCGCACTTCCGACCGAGCTCGAGGCGTCGAGCCTGCCCGACCGGATCGACGGGCTCCCCGTTCTCGGGATCGGCGATGACACCCTGGGTCCTCGGGCGTTCGAGCCGATCGGAACCTTCGTCGTGGCGGGGCCGCCGCAGAGCGGCAAGACCACGGCGCTGCGGGGCCTCGTCAGAGCGGTGGAGCGCCTCGACCCCGAGGTGGCACTGTTCCACGTCGGCGGACGCCGTGCGGCACTGCGCTCCTTCCGGCCGTGGACGAGGACGGCCAGCAGCCCGGAGGACGTGCGCGCGCTCGCCAAGGAGCTCAAGGACGTCGTCATCGACGACACCCTCACCCAGCGGCTCATGGTCGTGGTGGAGAACATCACCGAATTCAGCGACACCGACGCCGAGCGCCCGCTCAAGGAGTTGTTCCAGGCGATCAACCGCAGCGACCACTTCCTCGTCGCCGACGGCGACGTCGCCCAGCTCACCAGCGGGTTCGGTCTGATCGGGGAACTCAAGGCGGGGCGCCACGGCATCGCGCTGCGGCCCGAGACCTACGACGGCGACTCGTTGTTCAAAGTGCCGTTCCCGAAGGTGCAGCGTCACGAGTTCCCGCCGGGCCGCGGGTTGTTCGTCGAGAACGGCCGCATGGTGACCGTTCAGCTTCCGCTCGTGACCGCCTGAGGCGCGATACCACAACCTCTTGGCCGGCGGGAAGGCCTGTCGGAGGCCGCGAAGAGGTTCGATTAGGGTGGTGGTCGTTCAGGGGTTCCGGCCCCTTTCTCCTCAACGAAAAGGTGCATGATGGCGGATTTCAAGGCGTCCTACGGCGAGATGGAGTCGATGTCGGGCAAGCTCGATTCGGGCCGCGAAGAGATCGGCGACGTCCTCCGTCGTCTGAAGGACGACGTCGACCGGCTTCTGGGAGACGACTTCAAGACCCAGCACGCTTCCGGCAAGTTCGGTGAGGGGTACACCGAGCTGACGACCGGTCTGGAGAAGGCCATCGAGGGCATCTCCGACATGGGCGAGTCGCTGCGCAAGATGATGCAGGCGATCAAGGACACCGACCAGGCGCTCGCGGGCAACTGACGTCCTTTCACCCCGGGCCGTTCTCCACGAGGACGACCCGGGGTGAAAGTCGTGTGCGCGACGGTTCCGGCGACGACGAGGAGGAGACCGCATGGCCAACGACGGGATGGACGTCGATCTCGGGGATCTCGAGCTGATGGTGGGCCGGTTGGACTCGTTCAAGACCGAGTTCGCCGATCTCGGGAAGAACACCGATACCGTGGCGGATGCTGTGGGACGACCCTCTGGGCGGTCAGAACTGCGCAGCAAGGTCGAAGAGTTCCAGAGCGGGTGGGACGGCAACCGCGAGCAGCTCTCGGAAGACCTCGACACCGTCTACCAGCACCTGAAGGACTTCGTCGACACCATCGGCGAACTCGATGTGGAATTGGCGAGTGACCCCGAATGACCTACTCACCGAATCGCGGCTACCGGCTCGAGGAACTCGAGGGCGACCCCTACGACATCGACACCGCCGGGAACGAATACACCCGCATGGGCGAGCGCATGCAGTGGACCTCGGACGAGCTGCAGAAGCTCTCGTCGGAGACGCGCTACAAAGCCGAGGGGCTCGACGCGATCCGTGAACAGGCCGGCGAGCTCGCCGACCAGCTGACGAAGGTCGCCGATCGCTACACGAGCTCCGGGCCGGTACTGGTCGCATACGCCTCCGCGCTCCGCGATGCGCGCACGCGCACCGTCAACCCGCTCGTCGACGACATCGTCGCCGCCATCGCCGCGCGCAACGAAGCCGTTGCCGCCCGCGAGGAGGCCGAGAGCACCGCGGACGACCTCCGCAACCCCTGGCCGTGGCAGGACGACGCCACCGATGCTCAGCTCGCCACCGCCGACCAGGCCGTCTCGAGCACGGGGAGCGCAGCGAACACCGCCGAGAGCGAACTCGAGGGCCTCTGGGAGACCTTCGAGTCGGGCTATTCGGTGTGGGAAGAGGCCTACGAGAAGGCCGTCAACGATCTGGAGACCGCGTACAGCGCGTCGGGGATCGACGACAACCCGTGGGAAGACGCCTTCGATTTCATCGCCCAGGCGCTGACGGTGATCGGCACGATCGCCATCGTCGTGGCGATCTTCGTCGCCGCTCCCATCGCGGCGGTGCTCCTCGTCATCGCCACCGTGGCGGCTATCGCCACCCTCGCCATCCATCTCGGCATGATGCTGGCCGGGTCCAAACGCGTGACGATGGGCGACCTGATCTTCGACACCATCGCGGTGATCCCGTTCGCCGGGGGCGTCGTCAAGGCGATGCGCGGCGGATCCACCTTCTTCCGTGCGCTCGGACCGGCAGCCGGTCTCGGCACCGCGTCGCGGACCACCATCACAGCGGGTCGCAACGCCGTCGAAGACGGTGTGCGCACGATCCGCGGATGGGGCGGCTCGGGCGGGGGACAGGCGGCTCGACAGGCCGCTGCCGGGGGTATCGCGGACGACTTCCTGCGCACCTCGGTCGGCAACTGGGGTCAGGGTGCCTGGAACGCCATCCGGTCGGGCGGTGGTCGTCTCGACGGCCAGGCGTTGAGCATGTCGGAGAACATGCTCACCGCGTGGCCGCGCCCGGGCGGGGTGCCGCGTGTCGCGGCGAACAACTGGCTCGCGAGCGTCGGCGCCCCCGGTACTCTCACGCAGGGATCCAACGTGCTGAACTTCTTCAACGGCATCGAGCAGTCGGTGAGCAGCGGTGTGAGCGCGTTCGGGGGACCCGACATCCCGACCGTCTCCGACATCCCCGGTCTCGACGTCAACCCTGTGGCGAGGTGACGTGTCCGACATGACCACGGGTGTCGTCGCCGAGCTGAAGGACCGCATCCCGGATTTGCGTCGCCGCACACGCCTGGACGCCGTCGTCGAGGCGTCGCGTGCAGCCCTCCTCGTGGCGGTGCCCCGCCTGCGCGGCGACTACGACAGCGTCGTTCGTCGTGCAGGTCCGGCGCCGGCGAGACCTTCGCGTCCGACGTGGGGCGTGCGCGACACCGTCACCGTCGTCGCTCTGCTCCTGGGACTCCTCGTGGCCGGCCTCGTTCTGCCGTCCCCGCGCAACGGCCGCCCCGCGCTCGGGGTCGACACCGCTGCTCTCTGGGTGGGCCTGTGCGCGGTCGCCGCGTTCGCGATCTTCGTCGCTCTCGAACGGGGCCGACGCGACACCCTCCTGCTCGGTGCCCACACGCGGGGCGCCTGGCGCCTGTTCGTCGTGCTCGCCGTGGTGTGGGCGGCGGTGTTCGTCTACATGGTGCTCAACGGGGACGACGTCGACCGCTTCGAGCCCCAGGCTCCGATCGCCGGATTCGTTCTCCTCGGGCTGTCGGTCGTGGGTATGGCGGGGCTCGCGATCGTGGCGCGTCGTCGCGACCGTGTCGCGCTGCTCGACCCCGCCGTGGCGGCGAAGGACGAATGGGGAGTCAGCGCCGGCGGCGACGACCCCATCGACGAGTGGTGGGCTTCTCTGCCCACGAAACTCGCGCCCGCCGAGCGGTCGGTCGCCGACCGCTCGTACGGCACCGCGATCGAGGTGCTGGAGCGCGAGGGCATCATCCGCGGCGGCGACGCACGTCGCCTCCGTCGGAAGAATCCGTCGGTGGTCTGGAGAGGAGACGCCGGATGAGCGCCGTAGAGGTGATCTTCGACAACGATCGCTGGATACGGGTGCCTCTGGACTACGCGGATACCCCGTGGCGCGACGCCGAGGAGTGGGCCGACTGGCTCGCGGAATCGGCCACGAGCGGTCGGCCGGACGCCGAGACCGTCGCGCCCCTCGTGCGCTCCGGCGCACGCGCGGTCGCCCTGTTCCCCGCCGCTCACGTGTGGGCCCGGTTCTGGCACTATCCGATCGCGTCGATCCCGACCGGATTCGCCGACGTCTACGTCCAGAGTCGCGAACCCGACGGTACGGATGCGGAGGATCTGCTCCCCGATCCGGGCTTCACGGCGCTCGATCCGGTCGTGGAGGTCTTCTCGATCGACGGGTTCATCTCCGCGGCACGCCGTCACAGCCTCCCGCTCGTGCTGCGTTCAGAGGACGACGCCGAGCCCGCGGTACTGCCGCGGCTCGAATGGCTGGGCGTCACGCCCGAGTGGGTCTGCTACCTGGTCACGAACGACCACGACCCCGCGGCGATCGCCGACCGGGAAGCCGACGTCGAGGCGCTGTTCCGCAGTATGGCGGAACCCCGCGGACGAGAGACGGATCGATGACTTTGCGCGAAGAACTCATCGGCCGCCGAGCCGCTCCGCCCCGGCCCGCGCCCTACCGCCTCCTGGCCCCGGCGGGATGGCGGAGGGTTCCCGCCGAGGTCCTCACCGACGTCTTCGGCGAGACGGCGGTCGAGCGCCTGAAGGAGGCCGGTCGGCCGGATCTCGTGCTGCAGATGCGGGGGATGCTGTCGCAGCTGCGACGATCCCTGCGGTCGACCCACGTGTTCGAGGCATACCTCCCGCCGACCCTCGACGGCGATCCCCAGCCGGCCGTGCTGACGGTGGCGCCCTTCGTGCGTCCGAGCGACGTCTCGTGGGCCGGTGCGGTCGCTCGTGCCGCCCGAGGTGCCGAGGTCGTCCAGCCGGACTTCACGGCGACCCCGATGTGGCGGTGGGCGAACGATCACAGCGATCGGCGCGGCACGGAAGAGCCCGCGATCCGCACGCGTGCGCAGCACTACGTCGTTCCGGTGGGCGTCGATGCATCCGAACGCCGCGGGCTCCATTTCGTCCACACCGTCCTGGCCGCCGACGACACGCAGCCCGCGCTGTCGGACGACGCCCTCACCCCGACCAGGCTCACGGAACTGCTGCTCGAGACCGGCGACGTCATCCTGAGCACCTTCCGGTGGACCGACGTCGAAGACTGACGCAGCTTCCCCGCCTCGAGGATGCGCGGCATCCGGTGTCGTTTGCCCGCACCCCTCCCGGGGGCGTATGATTGGGCGGGTGTGCGCTCACGCGCGCCCTGCGTCGTGCCCCCGGTGTCTCGCAGGAGCGTTGGTCGCACCATCTCAGGGATGGGCCTGCGAACAGGTCACCCCCACGGCATATCCACCACGAGAAGCGTCAGATCATTCTGCCGCTCGGTGGGTCTATGTGAGCCCGCAACGTCATGAATCGAAAGATCCGGATGCTGCGGGGGAGACACACCCGCTGTCACCGTGCAGCACAACAAGGAGAGAACGTGCCAACTATTCAGCAGTTGGTTCGCAAGGGACGCTCGCCGAAGGTCACCAAGACCAAGGCTCCCGCCCTGAAGTCGAACCCCCAGCAGGCCGGTGTCTGCACCCGCGTCTACACGACGACCCCGAAGAAGCCGAACTCGGCCATGCGCAAGGTTGCCCGTGTGAAGCTCCGCAACGGCACCGAGGTCACCGCCTACATCCCCGGCGAGGGCCACAACCTGCAGGAGCACTCGCTCGTGCTCGTCCGCGGCGGTCGTGTGAAAGACCTCCCCGGTGTCCGCTACAAGATCGTCCGCGGTGCACTCGACACCCAGGCCGTCAAGAACCGTAAGCAGGCTCGCAGCCGCTACGGCGCGAAGAAGGGCTGAGTCAGATGCCTCGTAAAGGTCCCGTCACCAAGCGTCCGGTCGTCAACGACCCGGTCTACGGTGCTCCGATCGTCAGCCAGCTGGTCAACAAGATCCTCGTCGACGGCAAGAAGTCGATCGCGGAATCGATCGTCTACACCGCCCTCAAGGGCGTCGAGGCGAAGAACAGCCAGGACGCCGTCGCCACCCTCAAGAAGGCGCTCGACAACGTGCGCCCCACCCTCGAGGTCAAGAGCCGCCGCGTCGGTGGCTCCACCTACCAGGTGCCGATCGAAGTGAAGCCCCACCGTGCGAACACGCTGGCCCTGCGCTGGCTCGTGAGCTACGCGAAGGCCCGCCGCGAGAAGACCATGATCGAGCGTCTCCAGAACGAGATCCTCGACGCCTCGAACGGCCTCGGTGCCGCGGTCAAGCGCCGCGAAGACACCCACAAGATGGCCGAGTCGAACCGCGCCTTCGCGCACTACCGCTGGTAATACGCCTGAACGTCGACCTCCGGGTCCCGAGCCTGTCGAAGGGCCCGGAGGTCGACGGAATGTCCCTCTCCACAAGTTAGGAACCCCGCCCGTGGCACAAGACGTGCTCACCGACCTCACCAAGGTCCGCAACATCGGCATCATGGCGCACATCGATGCCGGCAAGACGACGACGACCGAGCGCATCCTCTTCTACACGGGCGTCAACCACAAGATCGGCGAGACGCACGATGGCGCCTCGACCACCGACTGGATGGAGCAGGAGCAGGAACGCGGCATCACGATCACGTCGGCCGCCGTCACCTGCTTCTGGGACAAGAACCAGATCAACATCATCGACACCCCCGGTCACGTCGACTTCACCGTCGAGGTGGAGCGCTCGCTCCGCGTCCTCGACGGCGCCGTCGCCGTCTTCGACGGCAAGGAGGGCGTCGAGCCCCAGTCCGAGACCGTGTGGCGTCAGGCCGACAAGTACGACGTCCCCCGCATCTGCTTCGTCAACAAGATGGACAAGCTGGGCGCCGACTTCTACTTCACCGTCGACACGATCGTCAACAAGCTGAAGGCCAAGCCGCTCGTCATCCAGCTCCCCATCGGCGCGGAGAACGACTTCGTCGGCGTCATCGACCTCGTCGAGATGCGCGCCCTGGTCTGGCCCGGCGACTCCAAGGGTGACGTCACCATGGGAGCGAAGTACGAGATCCAGGAGATCCCGGCCGACCTCGCCGACAAGGCCGCCGAGTACCGCGAGCTGCTGCTCGAGACCGTCGCCGAGTCGGACGAGGAGCTTCTCGAGAAGCACTTCGGCGGCGAGGAGCTGACCGTGGCCGAGGTCAAGGCCGCGATCCGCAAGCTCACCATCGCGTCCGAGGTCTACCCGGTCCTGTGCGGTTCGGCGTTCAAGAACCGCGGCGTGCAGCCCATGCTCGACGCGGTCGTCGACTACCTCCCGTCGCCCCTCGACGTGCCGGCCATCGAGGCCCACGACCCGAAGGACGAAGAGATCGTCATCGAGCGTCACGCCGACCGCGAAGAGCCGTTCACGGCCCTCGCGTTCAAGATCGTGACGCACCCGTTCTTCGGTCGTCTCACCTACATCCGCGTCTACTCCGGTCACCTCGACTCCGGCGGACAGGTCGTCAACTCGACCAAGTCCAAGAAGGAGCGCATCGGGAAGATCTTCCAGATGTACGCGAACAAGGAGAACCCGGTCGACTCGGTCACCGCGGGTCACATCTACGCGGTCATCGGCCTCAAGGACACGACCACGGGCGACACGCTCTCCGACTCGCAGCACCAGGTCGTGCTCGAGTCGATGACGTTCCCCGAGCCGGTCATCGAGGTCGCCATCGAGCCCAAGACCAAGGCCGACCAGGAGAAGCTGGGTCTCGCGATCCAGAAGCTCGCGGAGGAGGACCCGACGTTCCGCGTCGAGCAGAACTCCGACACCGGTCAGACCGTCATCAAGGGCATGGGCGAGCTCCACCTCGACATCCTGGTCGACCGCATGAAGCGCGAGTTCCGCGTCGAGGCGAACGTCGGAAAGCCCCAGGTGGCCTACCGCGAGACGATCAAGAAGGCCGTCGAGCGTCACGACTACACGCACAAGAAGCAGACCGGTGGTTCGGGTCAGTTCGCGAAGATCCAGTTCGCGATCGAGCCGCTCGAGGTCACGGCCGACAAGACGTACGAGTTCGAGAACAAGGTCAGCGGTGGCCGCATCCCGCGCGAGTACATCGGCCCCACCGACCAGGGTTTCCAGGACGCCATGAACGTCGGCGTGCTTGCCGGCTACCCCATGGTCGGCGTCAAAGCCATCCTGCTCGACGGTGCGTCGCACGACGTCGACTCCTCGGAAATGGCGTTCAAGATCGCCGGCTCCATGGGATTCAAGGAAGCCGTCCGCAAGGCGAACCCCATCATCCTCGAGCCCATCATGGGCGTCGAGGTGCGTACTCCCGAGGAGTACATGGGTGACGTCATCGGCGACCTCAACTCGCGTCGTGGCCAGATCCAGTCGATGGAAGATGCCCAGGGCGTCAAGGTCGTCAAGGCGAACGTCCCCCTCTCGGAGATGTTCGGCTACATCGGCGACCTGCGCTCGAAGACCTCCGGCCGTGCCGTCTACTCCATGGAGTTCGACAGCTACGCCGAGGTGCCGCGCGCGGTGGCCGACGAGATCGTCCAGAAGACCAAGGGCGAGTAACTCCGCCCTCCGGATGCTGCCGGTGCCGCGCCCCGGTGAGGGGCCGGCAGCATCCACCCCACAACTTCACATCACACCTCTACTAAGCTGAGAACCATCCCCGTAGAGAACCGGTCGCAAACCAGTGCCCGGACCCTCTACACATGACCGTCCTGAGGAGGACCCAGTGGCTAAGGCCAAGTTCGAGCGGACCAAGCCGCACGTGAACATCGGAACGATCGGTCACGTCGACCACGGCAAGACCACGCTCACCGCTGCCATCTCGAAGGTGCTCGCCGACAAGTACCCGTCGGCCACCAACGTTCAGCGTGACTTCGCGTCGATCGACTCGGCGCCGGAAGAGCGTCAGCGTGGTATCACGATCAACATCTCGCACGTCGAGTACGAGACCCCCAAGCGTCACTACGCCCACGTCGATGCGCCGGGCCACGCTGACTACATCAAGAACATGATCACCGGTGCTGCCCAGATGGACGGCGCGATCCTCGTGGTCGCCGCCACCGACGGCCCGATGGCTCAGACCCGTGAGCACGTTCTGCTCGCCAAGCAGGTCGGCGTCCCCTACCTGCTCGTCGCGCTGAACAAGTCCGACATGGTCGACGACGAGGAGATCCTGGAGCTCGTCGAGCTCGAGGTTCGCGAGCTGCTCTCGAGCCAGGACTTCGACGGCGACAACGCCCCCGTCGTCCGCGTCTCGGGCCTCAAGGCTCTCGAGGGCGACGCCGAGTGGGTCGAGAAGATCGTCGAGCTCATGGAAGCCGTCGACGCGTCCATCCCCGACCCGGTGCGTGACAAGGACAAGCCGTTCCTCATGCCCGTCGAGGACGTCTTCACGATCACCGGTCGTGGAACCGTCGTCACCGGCCGCGCCGAGCGTGGCACGCTGGCGATCAACTCCGAGGTCGAGATCGTCGGCATCCGTCCGACGCAGAAGACGATCGTCACCGGTATCGAGATGTTCCACAAGCAGCTCGACGAGGCCTGGGCCGGCGAGAACTGTGGTCTGCTCCTGCGCGGCACCAAGCGTGACGACGTCGAGCGTGGCCAGGTCGTCGTGAAGCCGGGTTCGGTTACGCCGCACACCGGGTTCGAGGGCACCGCCTACATCCTGTCGAAGGAAGAGGGCGGCCGTCACAACCCGTTCTTCACGAACTACCGCCCGCAGTTCTACTTCCGCACCACCGACGTCACCGGCGTCATCACGCTGCCCGAGGGCACCGAGATGGTCATGCCCGGCGACACCACCGACATGACGGTCGAGCTGATCCAGCCCATCGCCATGGAAGAGGGCCTCGGCTACGCGATCCGTGAGGGTGGCCGCACCGTCGGCGCCGGCACGGTCACGAAGATCCTCAAGTAACACCTCCGCTCGCCCCGCGAGCGAACGAGCAGCCCCCCGGGTCCATCAGGATCCGGGGGGCTTTCTCGTTCGCGCGCCAGCCCTTGCAGGGCAGGGAGGCGGCGTCCGAGAATGAGGATCCCGATCACGAGGAGGTCCCACCATGGGAGTCGACGACATCATCAACAAGGGCAAGCAGATGTTCGAGCAGAACCGCGACAAGATCGAGGAGGCCCTCAAGAGCGAGAAGGCCGAAGACGTCAGCGACAAGTTCCTCGACGGCGCCGCCGACGCGATCAAGAAGGTCGCTCCCGAGCAGCACCACGGGAAGATCGACGAGGTCCGCGCCAACGTCGACAAGAACATCGGCAACCAGTAGCGCCGCACCGAAAGTGCCCGTTTCTGCCGAACGTGCCCGTTGAGACGGGCACCCCCGGCGGGAACGGGCACTTTCGACGTCTGGCGTCCTCTCCTCCCCAGGGCGGGGCGCTGAGCGGATGACGCGGGGTCGCGCGATCGAGGGGCCGGGGGAGCGCGGGCGGGGGCATCCTCGGGGGATGCGCGCCGATGGACCCCTCATTCGCACCGCCGATCTCGCCCGCGTCGGAACCGCCGGCGCCGTCAGGGCGCAGATGCGCGCGGGCACTCTGGCGCGCCTGCGGTCGGGGGCGTACGTCGACCCCGACGCGTGGGAGGCGGCGCCTCCCGAGCAGAGGATCCTCCTCCGGGCCCATGCCGTTGCCGCGCGTGCGACGCATGCGCCCGTCTTCGTGGCGACGACCGCCGCCGCCGCGTGGGGGCTGCCGCTCCTGCGGGTCGGTGACGACCGTGTCCACGTCGCGCAGCGGGGCGCCGGGCACAAGAGCCGCGGCGACGTCGTGCGGCACGCGCTGGCGATCGGCGACGACCTCGCTGAGCGGCACGGACTCGTGGTCACCTCTCTCGCGCGCACCCTCTTCGACGTCGCCCGTCTGACGCGCGTGGAGACAGCGCTCGCGGCGGTGGACGGCGGCCTCCGGGCGGTGGCCTGGAGGGGGCCCGGGCGCTACGACGACGATGCGGCCGAGGCCCTGCGCGAGAGCCTGGAGACGATGGCGGATGCGGCGGGCCCGGCCCGCGGCATCCGCCAGGCGCGTTTCGTCATCGCCTTCGCCGACGGGCGCGCGCAGCTGCCGGGAGAGAGCGTCAGCAGGCTGTGGATGCACCGCGTGAGGGCGGAGGCACCGGTGCTGCAGACCGAGGTGCGCGTGCGGGATGGGCGGCGGGCCTACCCCGACTTCGCGTGGCCGAGGCGGCGGCGGTTCGGCGAGTTCGACGGTGACGGGAAGTACGTCGATCCCGGAATGACCGGTGGCCGCAGCATCCGCGAGACGTTGCGCGATCAGCGCGCTCGAGAGTCCGCGGTCACGGAGGCCACCGGGTGGCTGCCCGTCCGCTGGGGATGGGAGCGCCTGGCCTCGCTGACGGCCTTCGCGGCGTTCCTGCGCTCCCACGACGTGCTCGACTGACGCCGAGAGTGCCCGAATCCGCCATTCGAGGCCGCAATTTCGGGCGCCCTCGGCCGAAAGGGGCACCCTCGGTGTGTGCGAGGCTGGGGGAGCGCTGCATATCGCCTGTCGCGACACGCCCGGGTTTGCGACACGCCCGGGCGGCACGTAGACTAATCCAGTTCCACACTCCGGTGGTCGCTCTGTGTGCCGCCGGTCACTGCCAGGGCAGTGCATAGCGACACGAAAGTGAGCTAGGCCGCGGGCAGGAGAACATCCCACCGAAACCCTCCACTCTTTCGGGAGTGCGTCTTCGTGCGCGAGGAGGGGCGGGCCGGATGCTTCGGCAGCCGGTTTGACAGCAGAACAGCGGTGCAGCATCGCTCGTGAGAGCGAGCAGAAGTGCCAGGGCGCGCAAGCGCCGTCGTGCGTCCAATGCCACCGGGTCCGAATGGCCCGGGGTAAGACGCGTAAAGAGAGAGAGCAGACAATGGCGGGACAGAAGATCCGCATTCGCCTGAAGTCGTACGATCACGCCGGACTCGACTCGTCCGCGCGCAAGATCGTCGACACCGTGACCCGTGCCGGCGCTACGGTCGTCGGCCCCGTGCCGCTTCCGACCGAGAAGAACGTCATCGCGGTCATCCGGTCGCCGCACAAGTACAAGGACAGCCGCGAGCACTTCGAGATGCGCACCCACAAGCGCTTGATCGACATCATCGACCCGACGCCCAAGGCCGTCGATTCGCTGATGCGTCTCGACCTCCCGGCCGATGTCAACATCGAGATCAAGCTCTGAGGTTCGACATGGCTGACATCAACTCCAAGATTTCCAAGGGCCTGCTGGGCACCAAGCTGGGCATGACCCAGGTCTGGGATGCCAACGGCAAGCTCGTTCCCGTCACCGTCATCGAGGTGGCTCCGAACGTGGTCACCCAGGTTCGCACCCCCGAGAAGGACGGCTACAACGCCGTGCAGATCGCCTACGGGCAGATCGACCCCCGCAAGGTGAACAAGCCCCTGACGGCCCACTTCGAGGCCGCGGGCGTCACCCCCCGTCGTCACGTCACCGAGATCCGCACCGCGGACGCCGGCGACTACTCGCTCGGGCAGGAACTCACCGCGGAAGGCCTCTTCGAGGCCGGCCAGCTGGTCGACGTCGTCGGCACCAGCAAGGGCAAGGGAACCGCCGGTGTCATGAAGCGTCACAACTTCAAGGGCGTCTCGGCATCGCACGGTTCGCACCGCAACCACCGCAAGCCCGGTTCGATCGGCGCATCGTCGACCCCGAGCCGTGTTTTCAAGGGCATGCGCATGGCCGGCCGTATGGGCGGCGAGCGCGTGACCGTCCTCAACCTCACGGTGCACGCCGTCGACGCCGAGAAGGGTCTGCTGCTCGTCAAGGGCGCCGTCCCCGGCGCACGTGGCCGCATCGTCTACGTCCGCAACGCAGTGAAGGGTGCCTGAACTCATGGCTGACTCGACTCTCGCGCTCGACGTGCTGAAGGCAGACGGCAAGAAGGCTGGCTCCGTGGAGCTGCCCGCCGCGATCTTCGACGTCAAGACGAACATTCCGCTGATCCACCAGGTCGTCGTCGCGCAGCGCGCGGCGGCTCGCCAGGGAACCCACTCGACCAAGCGTCGTGGTGAGGTCTCCGGTGCCGGCCGCAAGCCGTTCAAGCAGAAGGGAACCGGTAACGCCCGTCAGGGTTCGATCCGTGCTCCCCACATGACCGGTGGTGGCATCGTCCACGGTCCGAAGCCCCGCGACTACGGGCAGCGGACCCCCAAGAAGATGATCTCGGCCGCCCTCCTCGGCGCACTGAGCGACCGCGCACGCGGCGACCGTCTCCACATCATCGACTCGTTCGGGTTCGACGGCACGCCGTCGACGAAGGCCGCAGCATCCGTGCTCGGTGCCCTCTCGGCGACGAAGAACGTGCTGGTCGTCATCGAGCGCGGCGACGACGTCGCCGTGAAGAGCGTCCGCAACCTCGCGTACGTCCACGTCCTCACGTTCGACCAGCTCAACGCGTACGACGTGCTCGTCTCGGACGACATCGTCTTCACCAAGGCCGCGTACGACGCCTTCGTCGCGTCGAAGTCGGCGACCACCCAGGAGGTGTCGGCATGACCGTAAACAAGGACCCGCGCGACATCATCCTGAAGCCGGTCGTCTCGGAGAAGAGCTACGGGCTCATCGACGAGGGCAAGTACACGTTCTACGTGGACACCCGCGCCACCAAGACCGAGATCAAGCTCGCCATCGAGAAGATCTTCGACGTCAAGGTCGCCGCGGTGAACACCATCAACCGCGTCGGCAAGGCGCGTCGCACCCGCTTCGGCCTCGGCAAGCGCAAGGACACCAAGCGCGCCATCGTCACGCTGAAGTCGGGCACCATCGACATCTTCACGGCAGTCGGCTGACGGTCGGGACTGAGGACTACAGAACATGGCTATTCGCAAGTACAAGCCCACGACCCCGGGTCGCCGCGGTTCGTCGGTGGCAGACTTCGCCGAGATCACGCGATCGACGCCTGAGAAGTCGCTGCTCCGACCGCTGTCGAAGACCGGTGGCCGCAACAACCAGGGCCGCATCACCACGCGTCACATCGGTGGCGGCCACAAGCGCCAGTACCGTCTGATCGACTTCCGTCGCAACGACAAGGACGGCATCGACGCCAAGGTCGCTCACATCGAGTACGACCCCAACCGCACCGCGCGCATCGCGCTGCTGCACTACGCGGACGGCGAGAAGCGCTACATCATCGCGCCGAACAAGCTGTCGCAGGGCGACGTCATCGAGTCGGGTGCCGGTGCTGACATCAAGCCCGGCAACAACCTGCCGCTGCGCAACATCCCGACCGGTACGGTCATCCACGCCATCGAGCTCCGCCCCGGCGGCGGCGCGAAGCTGGCGCGTTCGGCCGGCGCATCCGTGCGTCTGGTCGCCAAGGATGGCCCGTACGCCCAGCTGCGTCTGCCCTCGGGCGAGATCCGCAACGTCGACGTGCGCTGCCGCGCCACGATCGGCGAGGTCGGCAACGCCGAGCAGTCGAACATCAACTGGGGCAAGGCCGGTCGCAACCGTTGGAAGGGCATCCGCCCGACCGTCCGCGGTGTCGCGATGAACCCGGTCGACCACCCGCACGGTGGTGGTGAGGGCAAGACGTCCGGTGGACGTCACCCCGTGACCCCGTGGGGTCAGAAGGAGGGGCGCACCCGCCACCCCAACAAGGAGAGCGACAAGCTCATCGTCCGTCGTCGTACCGCCGGCAAGAAGCGCAAGTAGGTAGGAACAGAAGATGCCACGCAGTCTTAAGAAGGGCCCCTTCGTCGACGAGCACCTGCTTCGCAAGGTCGTGTCGCAGAACGAAGCCGGTACCAAGAACGTGATCAAGACCTGGTCGCGTCGATCGATGATCATCCCCGCCATGCTCGGCCACACCGTGGCCGTGCACGACGGTCGCAAGCACATCCCCGTGTTCGTGACCGAGACCATGGTGGGCCACAAACTGGGCGAGTTCGCGCCCACCCGCACCTTCCGCGGCCATGAGAAGGACGACAAGAAGGGCCGCCGCCGCTGACGCGGGGGCGCTAGAGGAGAGAGAAATGGTGGAGTCCATCGCACGCGTGCGACACATCCGCGTGACCCCTCAGAAGGCTCGTCGTGTCGTTGCGCTCATCAAGGGCAAGCAGGCCGCTGAGGCCCTCGCCATCCTGAAGTTCGCGCCGCAGGGCGCGAGCGAGCCGATCTACAAGCTCGTCGCCTCGGCGATGGCGAACGCTCGGGTCACGGCCGACAAGACGAACGAGTACCTCGACGACCAGGATCTGTTCGTCGCGAACGCGTACGTCGATGAGGGCGCGACGCTGAAGCGCTTCCGTCCCCGTGCCCAGGGCCGCGCTTTCCAGATCAAGAAGCGCACGAGCCACATCACGGTCGTGCTGTCGACGCCCGAGGCGCCGACGGCCGAGGCCGGAACCCCGACCAAGAAGGCGAGCAAGTAATGGGCCAGAAAGTCAACCCGTACGGCTTCCGCCTCGGTATCACCACGGACCACGTGTCCCGGTGGTTCTCCGACTCGACGAAGCCGGGTCAGCGCTACGCCGACTACGTGGCGGAGGACATCAAGATCCGTCGTCTGCTCACCACGTCGCTCGACCGCGCCGGTGTCAGCAGCATCGAGATCGAGCGCACCCGTGACCGCGTCCGCGTCGACATCCACACCGCCCGCCCGGGCATCGTGATCGGTCGTCGTGGCGCCGAGGCCGAGCGCATCCGCGCCGACCTCGAGAAGCTCACCGGCAAGCAGATCCAGCTGAACATCCTCGAGGTCAAGAACCCCGAGGCCGACGCTCAGCTCGTCGCGCAGGGCATCGCCGAGCAGCTCGTGGGTCGTGTGGCGTTCCGCCGCGCGATGCGCAAGGGCATGCAGGGTGCACAGCGCGCCGGCGCCAAGGGTGTCCGCATCCAGGTCTCCGGCCGCCTCGGCGGCGCCGAGATGAGCCGGTCGGAGTTCTACCGCGAAGGCCGTGTGCCCCTGCACACGCTCCGCGCGAACATCGACTACGGCTTCTACGAGGCGAAGACCACCTTCGGCCGCATCGGCGTGAAGGTCTGGATCTACAACGGCGACATGACCAACAAGGAGCTCGCTCGCGAGCAGGCCAACGCGCCGAAGTCCCGCGGTCGCGACGACCGTGGCGACCGCGGCGACCGCCGTCCGCCGCGCAGCCCCCGCAACGAGGCCCCCGTGGCAGAAGGAGCGTCGGCGTAATGCTCATCCCCCGTAAGGTCAAGTACCGCAAGCAGCACCACCCCGGGCGGTCCGGTCAGGCGACCGGCGGCACCGAGGTGAGCTTCGGCGAGTACGGCATCCAGGCACTGACTCCCGCCTATGTGACCAACCGTCAGATCGAGTCCGCTCGTATCGCCATGACGCGTCACATCAAGCGTGGTGGAAAGGTGTGGATCAACATCTACCCCGACCGTCCGTTGACCAAGAAGCCCGCCGAAACCCGCATGGGTTCCGGTAAGGGTTCGCCCGAGTGGTGGGTCGCGAACGTCAAGCCGGGCCGGGTCCTCTTCGAGGTCTCCGGTGTCGACGAGTCCCTCGCTCGCGAGGCGCTCACCCGGGCAATTCACAAGCTGCCCCTCAAGGCACGCATCATCAAGCGCGAGGAGGGCGACGCGTAATGGCGATCGGCACCAAGCAGCTCGCCCCGAGCGAGCTCGACACGTTCGAAGACCAGCGTCTGGTCGAAGAGCTGCGCAAGGCCAAGGAAGAGCTGTTCAACCTGCGCTTCCAGTCGGCCACCGGCCAGCTCGAGAGCCACGGCCGCATCCGCGCCGTCAAGCGCGACATCGCGCGGCTTTACACCGTCATCCGTGAGCGCGAGCTCGGCATCCGTGCCACTCCCGCTCCGGTGGAGGCGACGAAGGCGAAGAAGACCAAGGCCAAGAAGGCGGATGCCGCTGACTCGGCCGCGAAGGAAGAGGCCGAGTGATGGCTGAGACCACCGAGAAGAAGACGGCTCCCGCCCGCAAGGCGTCGACCAAGGCAGCTGCGGCCGCCGAGGCGCCCGTCGTGGACGAGGCCGTGCAGGCCAAGGGACACGAGAGCTCCGAGCGCGATGTGCGCGACGCGGACGCTCGCGGTTACCGCAAGTCGCGCCGTGGCTACGTCACCAGCGACAAGATGGACAAGACCATCGTCGTCGAGGTCGAAGACCGCGTGAAGCACCCGCTCTACGGCAAGGTCATCCGTCGCACCTCCAAGGTGAAGGCGCACGACGAGACGAACTCCGCCGGCATCGGCGACCTCGTGCTGATCAACGAGACCCGTCCGCTCAGCGCCACCAAGCGGTGGCGTCTGGTCGAGGTCCTCGAGAAGGCGAAGTAACCCATGATTCAGAACGAATCCCGCCTCAAGGTCGCCGACAACACCGGCGCCAAGGAGCTGCTCACCATCCGTGTGCTCGGCGGCTCCAACCGTCGGTACGCGGGCATCGGTGATGTCATCGTGGCGACGGTCAAGGACGCGATCCCTGGCGGAAACGTCAAGAAGGGCGACGTCGTCAAGGCTGTCGTCGTGCGCGTCATCAAGCACACCCGTCGCCCCGACGGCTCGTACATCAAGTTCGACGAGAACGCCGCCGTGATCCTGAAGACCGACGGGGAGCCCCGCGGCACCCGCATCTTCGGGCCGGTCGGTCGTGAGCTTCGTGACAAGAAGTTCATGAAGATCGTCTCGCTGGCACCGGAGGTCATCTGATCATGGCGAAGATCAAAAAGGGCGACCTGGTTCAGGTCATCTCGGGCGCCAAGCCCGAGCGCGGCGGCGACCGCGGTAAGCAGGGCAAGGTCCTCGAGATCCTTGTCGAGCAGAACCGCGTCATCGTCGAGGGCGTGAACTACGTCACCAAGCACACCCGCGTGGGCCAGACCCAGCGCGGAACCAAGACGGGTGGCATCGAGACCTTCGAAGCCCCCATCCACATCTCCAACGTCGCCCTGGTCGACCCCTCGAGCAAGAAGCCGACCCGCGTCGGCCACCGCGTCGAGGAGCAGGTCAAGGACGGCGTGAAGCGGACCGTTCGCGTTCGTTTCGCGAAGAAGTCAGGCAAGGACCTCTGAATATGAGCACCGATACTGCCGCGCCCGCTGGCAAAATCCAGCCGCGCCTGAAGCAGAAGTACAAGAACGAGATCCAGAAGGCTCTGCAGGAAGAGTTCGGTTACTCGAACGTCATGCAGATCCCCGGTCTCGTGAAGGTCGTCGTGAACACCGGTGTCGGCGAGGCAGCTCGCGACAGCAAGGTGATCGATGGCGCGGTCGACGACCTCGTCAAGATCACCGGCCAGAAGCCGGTCGTCACCAAGGCCCGCAAGTCCATCGCGCAGTTCAAGCTGCGCGAGGGCCAGGCCATCGGCGCTCACGTCACCCTCCGCGGCGACCGCGCGTGGGAGTTCCTCGACCGCCTCGTGAACCTCGCGCTTCCCCGTATCCGCGACTTCCGCGGTCTGTCGTCGAAGCAGTTCGACGGCAACGGCAACTACACGTTCGGCCTCCAGGAGCAGTCGGTGTTCCACGAGATCGACCAGGACCGCATCGACCGTGTTCGCGGTTTCGACATCACTGTCGTGACCACCGCGAAGACGGACGACGAGGGCCGCTCGCTGCTGCGGCAGCTCGGTTTCCCCTTCCAGGCCGCCGAGACCCAGGCATAAGCCATCCATCATCGAAGGTCGTCTGCCGCGTAACGGCAGCCGAAACCTCATGAACGAAAGAAGCATCACATGACGATGACAGACCCGGTCGCAGATATGCTGACCCGTCTGCGCAACGCGAACTCGGCGCACCACGACTCCGTGTCGCTGCCGAGCTCGAAGCTCAAGACCCACATCGCCGACATCCTCAAGCAGGAGGGTTACATCTCCGACTGGATCGTCGAAGACGCCCGCGTCGGTCAGACCCTGACCCTCACGCTGAAGTACGGCCCGAACCGCGAGCGGTCGATCGCCGGCATCAAGCGCGTGTCGAAGCCCGGTCTGCGGGTCTACGCGAAGTCCTCCGAGATCCCCACCGTGCTCGGTGGCCTCGGCGTTGCCATCCTGTCCACTTCCTCCGGTCTTCTCACCGACCGCCAGGCCGACCAGAAGGGCGTGGGCGGAGAAGTCCTCGCCTACGTGTGGTGATCTGACATGTCGCGAATCGGACGTCTTCCCATCGACATCCCCGCCGGCGTCACCGTTACGGTGGCCGGCCAGGATGTGGCAGTCAAGGGCCCCAAGGGTGAGCTCACGCTCACCGTGTCGCGCCCGCTCGAGGTCAAGGTCGAGGAGAACCAGGTTCTCGTCAGCCGTCCCGACGACGAGCGCGAGTCGCGGTCGCTCCACGGGCTGACCCGCACGCTCATCAGCAACAACATCATCGGTGTCACCACGGGGTACACCAAGGGTCTCGAGGTCGTCGGCACGGGTTACCGCGTCGCACAGAAGGGCAGCTCGGTCGAGTTCGCCCTCGGCTTCTCGCACCCGGTTCTCGTCGAGCCCCCCGCGGGAATCACCCTCACGGTCGAAGGCAACAACAAGGTCACCGTGAGCGGCATCGACAAGCAGGCCGTCGGTGAGGCCGCCGCCAACATCCGCAAGATCCGCAAGCCCGAGCCGTACAAGGGCAAGGGTGTGCGGTACGCGGGCGAGGTCGTGCGCCGCAAGGCCGGAAAGAGTGGTAAGTAGCCATGGCTCTCAAGACAAAGAGCGAAGCACGCGCGCGTCGTCACGCCCGCCTTCGCAAGAAGATCGTCGGCAGCGAGGCCCGTCCTCGTCTCGTCGTCACCCGCTCGGCGCGTCACGTCTTCGTGCAGCTCGTCGATGACAGCAAGGGCCGCACGCTGGCCTCCGCGTCGACCCTCGAGACCGACCTCCGCGGCCTCGACGGCGACAAGACCGCCAAGGCGCGCAAGGTCGGCGAGCTCGTCGCCGAGCGTGCGATCGCCGCCGGCGTGACCGACGCCGTGTTCGACCGTGGCGGCAACCGCTACGCCGGACGCGTTGCAGCGATCGCCGATGGCGCCCGCGAGAAGGGGCTGAACCTGTGAGCGACAACAAGGAGACCGAAGTGGCAGTGGATGCCGAGCAGACCGCGCCCGCCGAGGCGCCGGCTGCTGCAGCCCAGGCGCCCGCCGAGCGCGAGCGCGAGCCGCGTCGCGGTGGCCGTGAGCGCAACGCCAACCAGCGTGACCGCGGTTCGCGCGACGACAAGAGCCAGTTCCTCGAGCGCGTCGTGACGATCAACCGTGTCGCCAAGGTCACCAAGGGTGGAAAGCGCTTCAGCTTCACCGCCCTGGTGGTCGTCGGTGACGGCAACGGTGTCGTGGGCGTCGGTTACGGCAAGGCCCGCGAGGTCCCCCTGGCGATCTCGAAGGGTGTCGAAGAGGCCAAGCGCAACTTCTTCCGCGTTCCCCGCGTCGCATCGACGATCCCGCACCCGGTGCAGGGCGAAGCTGCTGCCGGCGTCGTGCTGCTGCGTCCGGCCGCTGCCGGTACCGGTGTTATCGCCGGTGGTCCGGTCCGCGCCGTCCTCGAGTGCGCCGGCATCCACGATGTCCTGTCGAAGTCGCTCGGCTCGTCGAACACGATCAACATCGTGCACGCGACGGTCGCCGCCCTGAAGCAGCTCGAAGAGCCCCGCGCCGTGGCCGCCCGCCGCGGCCTGGAGTTCGACCAGGTGGCACCCGCCCGGCTCGTCCGTGCCGAGGCCGATGCCATCGCCGCCCAGAAGGTAGGTGCCTGATGGCCGCCCGTCTGAAGGTCACGCAGATCAAGTCCAAGGTGAGCGAGAAGCAGAACCAGCGCGACACGCTGCGCAGCCTCGGTCTGAAGCGGATCAACGACTCGGTCGTTCGTCCCGACGACGCGCAGACGCGCGGCTACGTCAAGACCGTCGCCCACCTCGTCAAGGTTGAGGAGATCGACTAATGGCTGAGAACGAAACCGAAGCCGCCGAGCCCAAGAAGGCTCCGGCGCGCAAGCCCGCCGCCAAGAAGCCTGCCGCTGCGGCGAAGACGAAGGAAGCTCCTGCCACCCGCCCGGGTGTGCTGAAGGTGCACCACCTCCGTCCCGTCCCCGGCGCCCACAAGGCCAAGACCCGCGTGGGTCGCGGTGAGGGCTCGAAGGGTAAGACCGCCGGTCGCGGTACCAAGGGAACGAAGGCTCGTTACCAGGTGCGCGTCGGCTTCGAGGGTGGGCAGATGCCCCTCCACATGCGTACGCCGAAGCTGCGCGGGTTCAAGAACCCGTTCCGCGTCGAGTACCAGGTGGTCAACCTCGACAAGCTCGCCGAGCTGTACCCCGAGGGCGGAGAGGTCACCATCGCGGGCCTCGTCGCCAAGGGCGCGGTTCGCAAGAACGAGAAGGTCAAGGTGCTCGGCACCGGCGACATCTCGGTGAAGCTCACCGTGTCGGTCGACAAGGTCTCGGGTTCCGCCGAGCAGAAGATCGTCGCCGCGGGCGGCACCGTTCAGTAACACCCATGACAGGGGTCGGAGGCTTCCTCCGGCCCCTGTTGCCGTTCCAGTCGGGAGGCGCGGACCACCCCGCGCGCCCGGCTGGGCTACGCTGGCTTCTTGTGCGCTCTCTGTGCGCGCGGAACCATTCCGGAGGAGTCCCCTTGTTCAGCGCCATCGCGCGGGTGTTCCGCACACCCGACCTGCGGAGGAAGATCGGCTTCACTCTCGCGATCATCGCCATCTACCGTCTGGGTGCGCACGTCCCGACGCCGTTCGTGAACTTCCCGAACGTGCAGTCGTGCCTCGACCAGTCGGGGAGCACCGAGGGTCTCCTCTCGCTCGTCAACCTGTTCTCGGGCGGCGCGCTGCTGCAGCTGTCGATCTTCGCGCTCGGCGTGATGCCCTACATCACCGCCACGATCATCGTGCAGCTGCTGCGCGTGGTGATCCCGCACTTCGAGACCCTCTACAAGGAGGGCCAGGCGGGCCAGAGCAAGCTGACGCAGTACACGCGTTACCTCACGATCGCCCTCGCGCTCCTCCAGTCGACGACGCTGGTCACGGTCGCACGGTCGGGCCAGCTCTTCGGCGCCACCAGCATCCCCGAGTGCCAGCAGCTCCTCACCAACGACGTGTGGTGGGCTCAGCTGCTCATGATCATCACGCTGACCGCCGGTACCGGCCTCATCATGTGGTTCGCCGAGCTGGTCACCGAGCGCGGTGTCGGCAACGGAATGTCGATCCTCATCTTCACCTCGATCGCGGCGACGTTCCCGTCGGCGATGGGCTCGATCTGGGCCGCCCGCGGTTTCGAGGTCTTCCTCATGGTCCTGGCGGTCGGCGTCGTGGTCGTCGCGCTGGTGGTCTTCGTCGAACAGTCGCAGCGACGCATTCCGGTGCAGTACGCGAAGCGCATGGTCGGCCGACGCACCTACGGCGGATCGAACACCTACATCCCGATCAAGGTCAACATGGCCGGCGTCGTGCCCGTCATCTTCGCCTCGTCGCTGCTGTACATCCCCGCGCTCATCGCGCAGTTCAACCAGCCGCAGCCGGGCCAGGAGGTTCCGGGCTGGGTCGCGTGGATCCAGCAGTACTTCACGTCCGGTGACCAGCCGGTCTACATGGCGACGTACTTCCTGCTCATCATCGGCTTCACCTACTTCTACGTGGCGATCACGTTCAACCCGGTCGACGTCGCCGACAACATGAAGAAGTACGGCGGGTTCATCCCCGGCATCCGTGCCGGACGCCCGACGGCCGAGTACCTCGACTACGTGCTGACCCGCATCACCCTGCCGGGCTCGATCTACCTCGGTCTGATCGCGCTCCTGCCGCTCATCGCCCTGGCGACGGTCGGTGCCAACCAGAACTTCCCGTTCGGCGGCGCTTCGATCCTCATCATCGTCGGTGTCGGCCTCGAGACCGTGAAGCAGATCGACGCCCAGCTGCAGCAGCGTCACTACGAAGGGCTCCTCCGCTGATGGCGCGCCTTCTCATCGTCGGCCCGCAGGGTTCCGGCAAGGGCACGCAGGGCGTGCGCATCGCGGAGTCGTTCGGCATCCCCGTGGTCTCCACGGGCGACGTCTTCCGTGCGAATGTGGCTGAAGGAACCGATCTGGGCCTGCAGGTCAAAGAGATCATCGATGCCGGCCGCCTCGTTCCCGACGAGCTCACCAGCGCCGTCGTCCGCGACCGTCTCTCGCAGGCGGATGCTGCGGACGGCTTCCTTCTCGACGGATACCCCCGCAACCTCGGTCAGGTGCTGCACCTCGACGAGTTCCTCGAAGGGCGCGACGAGTCGCTCGACGCGGTGATCGCTCTCGTGGTTCCCCGTGACGAGTCGATCGACCGACTGCGCAAGCGCGCGCAGGAGCAGGGTCGTGCCGACGACACCGAAGAGGTCATCGCGCACCGTCTGTCGATCTACGAGTCCGAGACGGCGCCGATCCTCGGTGTCTACGGAACCCGTGGCGTGGTCGACGAAATCGACGGCGTCGGGTCGTTCGACGAGGTGACGGCACGCATCTTCGCGGCGCTGGACGCCCGCGGGCTCTCCCGCTCCGTCTGACGTGCGCTTCCGCACCTCGATCTACAAGTCGCCCGCCCAGCTGCGGGCAATGGTCGAACCCGGACTGATCACCGCCGCCGCGCTCGACGCGGTGCGCGCGATGATCGCACCGGGTGTGCGAACGATCGAGCTCGACGCCGCAGCATCCGCCGTGCTCCGGGCCCGCGGTGCGCAGTCGAACTTCCAGATGGTGCGCGGGTACCGCCACACGATCTGCGTGTCGGTGAACGACCAGGTCGTGCACGGCATCCCGGGGGAGCGCGTGCTCGAGCCGGGCGACATCGTCTCGGTCGACGCCGGTGCCCAGTTCGAGGGCTGGAACGGCGACTCCGCGTTCACGGTGATCGTGCCCGGTGACGCTCCCGCCGCGATCGTCGAGGAGCGTCGGCGCCTGTCGGACGTGACCGAGGGGTCGCTCTGGGCCGGGATCGCCGCGCTGGCGTCTGCGTCGCGGCTGGGCGAGGTCGGCACGGCGATCGAGGCTTACGTCGAGGCGAACGCCCCCGAGGGGGGCTACGGCATCCTGCGCGACTACGTCGGTCACGGGATCGGGCGCAAGATGCACGAGGCGCCCAGCGTCTTCAATTACCGCATCAGCGACCCCGGTCCCGAGGTGCGACCGGGGCTCGCCGTAGCGATCGAACCGATGGTGGTCGCGGGCGATCAGGAGACCTTCGTCGAAGACGACGACTGGACCGTGACGAGCGTGGACGGGTCGCCCGGCTCACATTGGGAACATAGCGTCGCGGTGCACGATGGAGGCATCTGGGTTCTGACGTCGCCCGACGGAGGAGCCGCGAAGTTGGCGCCCTTCGGCGTCGTTCCACGAGTGATCGGATAGAGCATGGCTGCGGGTAAGACGAACTGGTTCGCGATCTGGGTGAGCGCCGCTGTCGTTGTGGTGATCGTCGCGGTCGGGGGCATCGTGTGGTTCTCGAACTCGCAGGCGGCCTCGCCGGGCCCGGCCCCCGAGAGCTCCGCGATCAACCAGGAGACCGGTGCGATCGCGGTCGGAAGCGGCCCCAACACCGTCGACACGTACGTCGACTTCATGTGCCCGATCTGCAACAACTTCGAGCAGACCTACGGCTCGACGCTCTCGCAGCTCGCCGACGACGGCACGATCACCCTCAACATCCACCCGATCTCGATCCTCGACCGCGCCTCGCAGGGCACGGAGTACTCGACACGCTCGGCGAACGCCATGTACTGCGTCGCGGCCGACGACCCGGCCAACGCGTTGCCCTTCCTGCAGGCCCTCTACGAGAACCAGCCGCAGGAGCAGTCCACCGGTCTCGACGACGCCACCCTCACGAGCATCGCCGAGAGCGTCGGAGCGGGAGAGGGCGTCGCATCCTGCATCACCGACGGAACCTACAGCCGCTACGTCACCGCGAAGACGCGCGAGACGCCGGTGCAGTCGGGGGCCGGGGGCATCTCGACCCCGACGATCGTCGTGAACGGCCAGACCCTCACGAACCAGACCGACCTCACGGGTGACCCGCAGGCCGACATCGTCGCCCGCTTCAGCTGACCCGAAACACCATTCTGTTGCGTGAATCCACCGCCGAATGCTGCGTGCGGATGTGGATTCGCGCGTTCGGTTGTTGATTCGCGCGCACCGTTGCCTCCTGCACAGGCAGGGAACGGGTGTCGGTTGCTCGCGATAGTTGAGCGCGCGGACTACGGACTCGGGGAGCGCGGCACGGTGTGGGGATGGATATCCCCGAGATCGGTGCTCATCTTCTGTCGACAGCGGAGCTCCGCGCCACCGGACGCACCCGTGCCTCCATCGAAGCCGACCTGCGTGAGGGGAGGCTCGTCCGTGTGTACCGCGGGTGGTACATGGATGCGGCGTACTGGGCGACCTTGTACAGCGAGGGTCGCCAGGTGGCCCAGGGGCTCGCGGTCTTCGGTGCTGCGCGCTCGGAACGCGCAATAGCGTCGCACACGACAGCGGCCGCGTTCTTGCTTCTGCCGATCACGCGGATCTCGCCGAAGAAGGTGCACCTGGTCTCGGCGAGGGCGAACGGGCGGGTGGCGTCGGATCGGCTCGTCGCGCGTCATCGGGCGGATCTGACGGCTTCCGACGTGACGACGCGGTTCGGTGTGAGCGTGACGAGCCTGATGCGCACCGTCTGCGACCTCATCGGTCATCTGCCCCTGGAGTCGGCGGTCTCGCTCGCCGACGCGGCGATGCGGTCGGTCGCATGGCGCGAGGACACGCGCACCTATGACGCGGTCGCCGCTGAGCTCTGGCGTACGGAGATGCGGGAGCACCTGGCCCGACGCGGCGGTGCTCGCGGCATCGTCCAGGCCAGGTGGGTGCTCGAGTTCGCCGACGGCCGTGCGCAACGGCCGGGGGAGAGCATCAGCCGTCTCTATCTCGAACGATTCGGGTTCGACCGGCCGCGCCTGCAGGTGCCGGTCACGGGACCGAACGGCGAGGAGTGGGTCATCGACCTCGGTCTGGACGATGTACCCGCGTGGGGGGAGTTCGACGGCCAGGCGAAGTACACCGACCCGCAGATGCTCGCGGGGCAGTCGACGGCTGCGGCGGTGCTCGCAGAGAAGGCCAGGGAGGACTGGATCCGCGGAACCACGGGTCGTCCGGTGCTGCGATGGGGCTGGTCGCACATCGCCAGCCCGGCCTCTTTCCGACGTCACCTCGCCGCCTTCGGCGTCAGCGCCCCCGTGCCGCATCTGCGAATCCACTTCGAGGTGCCTCGATCAACGTTCTGACGCGACAATCGACGGTTGATTCGATCGCAGACGTGTTGATTCACGGCGTCGGGGGCGCAGGGGCGGGGCGAAGTTGCCGCACGGCGGCGCGTGGCGTATGCTCGTTCTTTGGTGCGTTGCGCCTACTTTGGCGTGCTTCTGCACCGACACCCATCCAACGCAGACCGACCGGTCTCCAAGTGATAGCGAGTATATGGCGAAGAAAGACGGTGTCATCGAGATCGAGGGCACAATCTCCGAGGCGCTGCCCAACGCGATGTTCCGCGTCGAGCTCACCAACGGACACAAGGTGCTCGCCACGATCTCGGGCAAGATGCGACAGAACTACATCCGCATCATCCCCGAAGACCGCGTCGTCGTAGAGCTGAGCCCCTACGACCTCACGCGCGGTCGAATCGTCTACCGCTACCGCTAGGCCGGTCGAGAAGTAACGTCCCCGTGCCGCGGTGCGGGGAACGAAGACAGCGAAGCAGGAAATCATGAAGGTAAACCCCAGCGTCAAGCCCATCTGCGACCACTGCAAGGTCATCCGCCGTCACGGCCGGGTGATGGTGATCTGCAAGAGCAACCCGCGTCACAAGCAGCGCCAGGGCTGACGGATGCTGCGCCAGGCCGTCTCATCGCAGCCTGCGCCGCACCTCGAAACTCGCAACTGAAGACACACCGGCAGGATCAGATCCTCCGCCATCGGCCCTTCGACCCGCTCGAAGACCGAAGACGGAGGTGACACCTCGGGCGGAGGCCCGGGCACCGATCCTGCTCCACACCTCCACAACACTCCTAGGAGAGTCGCATGGCACGTCTCGCCGGCGTAGACATCCCGCGTGACAAGCGCGTGATCATCGCCCTGACCTACATCTACGGCGTTGGCCGTACCCGTTCCGAAGAGATCCTCACGGCGACGGGCATCAGCCCCGACATCCGTGTGAAGGACCTCACCGACGACCAGCTGATCGCCCTGCGCGATCACATCGAGGCCGCCTACAAGGTCGAGGGTGATCTCCGCCGTGAGGTCGCCGCCGACATCCGCCGCAAGGTCGAGATCGGCTCGTACGAGGGCATCCGCCACCGTCGCGGTCTTCCCGTGCGCGGACAGCGCACCAAGACGAACGCTCGCACCCGCAAGGGCCCGAAGCGCACCGTCGCCGGCAAGAAGAAGGCGCGCTAGGCCTGCGCCGGCGCTGAGGTTTCAGGAGAATCATGGCTACCCCCAAGTCCGCAGCGCGCAAGCCGCGCCGCAAGGAGAAGAAGAACATCGCGCTGGGCCACGCCCACATCAAGTCGACGTTCAACAACACGATCGTTTCGATCACCGACCCCTCGGGTGCGGTCATCAGCTGGGCATCGTCCGGCGGCGTGGGCTTCAAGGGCTCGCGCAAGTCGACGCCCTTCGCCGCAGGTCTCGCCGCAGAGTCGGCCGCCCGCCAGGCGCAGGAGCACGGCGTGAAGAAGGTCGACGTCTTCGTGAAGGGTCCGGGCTCCGGCCGCGAGACCGCGATCCGTTCGCTCACGGCCGCCGGCCTCGAGGTCGGATCGATCCAGGACGTCACCCCGCAGGCGCACAACGGCTGCCGCCCGCCGAAGCGCCGTCGCGTCTGACACCCGTCGACCGTGGATGCTGCGGCCACCCGTTTCGGTGGCCGCAGCATCCGCTCGACCACAACTCAATACCTCACCCATTGCACGTGTCATATAGCGGATACGTGATCGAAAGGAACACATCGTGCTTATCGCACAGCGTCCCACTCTGACCGAGGAGAAGGTCGGGGAGTTCCGCAGCCGTTTCATCATCGAGCCGCTCGAGCCCGGCTTCGGTTACACGATCGGCAACGCCCTGCGTCGCAGCCTCCTCTCGTCGATCCCCGGTGCGGCCGTCACCAGCATCCGTATCGATGGAGTGCTGCACGAGTTCAGCACCATCCCGGGTGTGAAAGAGGACGTCACCGAGATCATCCTCAACATCAAGCAGCTCGTCGTCTCGAGCGAGCGCGACGAGCCCATCACGGCCTACCTGCGCAAGACCGGCTCCGGTGAGGTCACCGCGGCCGACATCTCCGCCCCCGCCGGCGTCGAGGTGCACAACCCCGAGCTCGTCATCGCGACACTGAACGACACCGCGAAGTTCGAGCTCGAGCTGACGATCGAGCGTGGCCGCGGCTACGTGTCGGCTACCCAGAACCGCAACGAGTACGCCGAGGCCGGCCAGGTGCCGATCGACTCGATCTACTCGCCCGTGCTGAAGGTCAGCTACCGCGTCGAGGCCACTCGTGCCGGTGAGCGCACCGACTTCGACAAGCTCATCCTCGATGTCGAGTCGAAGTCGTCCATCGCCCCGCGCGACGCGGTCGCGTCGGCCGGTCGCACGCTGACCGAGCTGTTCGGCCTCGCTCGCGAGCTGAACGTCGAGGCCGAGGGCATCGAGATCGGCCCCGCGCCGGTCGAGACCGTCCTTTCGAACGAGCTGTCGATGCCGATCGAAGACCTCGACCTCTCGGTCCGTTCGTACAACTGCCTGAAGCGCGAGGGCATCAACACGGTGTCCGAGCTCGTCGCCCTCTCGGAGACGCAGCTGATGAACATCCGCAACTTCGGTCAGAAGTCGGTCGACGAGGTTCGTGACAAGCTCACGTCGCTCGGACTGTCGCTCAAGGACTCGGTGCCCGGTTTCGACGGCGCCCAGTTCTACAGCGGCTACGACGACGAGACCGTCTGATCCCGGCTTCCGCCTCGATTCCACTGGAGTAAATCACTATGCCCAAGCCCACGAAGGGTCCCCGCCTCGGCGGCGGTCCGGCCCACGAGCGTCTCCTGCTGGCGAACCTCGCCGCGGCACTGTTCACGCACAAGTCGATTCAGACGACCGAGACGAAGGCAAAGCGCCTCCGTCCGCTCGCTGAGCGTCTCATCACGTTCGGCAAGCGCGGCGACCTGCACGCGCGTCGTCGCGTGCTGAGCGTCATCGGTGACAAGGACGTCGTTCACACGCTCTTCACCGAGATCGCGCCCCTGGTCGCCGAGCGCCAGGGCGGCTACACCCGCATCACCAAGATCGGCAACCGCAAGGGCGACAACGCCCCCATGGCCGTCATCGAGCTCGTTCTCGAGCCCGTGACGCCCAAGGCGAGCTCGGCGAAGCGCACGGCTCCGGCCGCCGCCGCCCCGGTCGAGGAGCCCGTCGAAGACGAGGCCACCGATGCCGTCGCCGACGCGGATGCTGCGGACGACGCCGCCGCCGACGCAGGTTCGGAGTCGCCCGAAGAGGGCGCCGCCGCCGAGGCTGCCGCCGACGACGCGGTCGTCGAAGACGACAAGAAGTAACACCCCGCCGGATCTCCGGCTCGAACGGCCCGCGTATCGCGAGATGCGCGGGCCGTTCCGCGTTCCCGGCTCAGTTGCTGCCGAGCAGGCGTCGGTTGAGCTCGTAGCTCCGCAGGTCGAGGGCGTACTGGCGGTCGAGCCGGTCCTTCTGGGCGGTGTCGACGGCCGCGGCGACCGTGTCGGCGAAGATGCGTCCTCCCGCGGATCCGGGGTGGATCCGATCGCCGGCGAGAAGATCCTCGTGCGCGCCGATCGCCCCCGACCAGTCCGCGAGCTCGACGGTGGGGTAGTCGGCGGCGAAGGTCTGCAGCTCGGAGTTGACGCCCGCGATCCAGTCGCGCGGCGCGTGGGCGTTCACGACGACGAGCTCGCGGTCGGGTCCGACGATCCGCTCGATCTCGTCGAGCGTGGCGCGGTCGATCGCCCCGTTGGTGCCGAGAGCGACGACGACGTAGCGGCGCAGCTGACCGGCGGAGGCGAGCTGCTCGAGAATGCCCGGGCCGGCATACATCGAGCGCGACACCGCCGCATCCACCTGGATTCCGGGGAAGCGATCGACCAGCGCGGGCGCGGAGGCGAGCATGACGGAGTCGCCCACGGCCGTGATCTCGGTGCCTCCGACGGGGGTGGGCACCGGCGTCGGTACCGGGAGGGGGTCGGCTGTCGGCGTAGCGTCGGGCTGAGTGCCCTGCGCGTCGTTGAGGGCATCGATTCCCGCCCGCACCGCGGATTCGGCGGAGGTCTCGGCGGGGGCTGCCGCGATGGCGGCCGTCGTTCCCCCGAGCATGAGAAGCAGAGCGCCTGCGGCGGCCACCGCGCGCAGGCGGCGCTGTGGGGAGCCTCTCAGCGCGCCCCACGCGGCCCGTGCCGCGCCTCGGAAGCCTCGGCGGCGCACGGGGGTCTCCCATAGTCGGTACGACAGCTCAGCCGCGACGACGGTGACGACGAGCGTGACCACGGCGATGGTCAGCGGCACCTCGGCGGGTGTCGCGCCCGACGTGGCGGCGAGGAGCACGAGCACGGGCCAGTGCCACAGGTAGAGACCGTAGGAGCGGTCGCCGACCCACCGCAGCGGCGCCACGTCGAGGCATCGGCCGAGAGGCGCGCCCGGCCAGGTCGCGGCGGTGATGACCACGGCGGTGAGCAGGCTCGCGGCGAGCATCGCGCCCGGGAACGTCGCCGCGGAGTCGGCGGCGGGGAGGGCGGCCACGACGAGGAGCGCGGCGAGGGCGAGCACGCCGGCGGAACCGACGAGCGTCTTCGCGGGACGTCGCAGCATCCACGACGGTGGTTCGGCGAGGGCCGCCCGCAGGACGAGAGCCAGAGCGACGCCGATGAGGATGCCGAACGCGTGGGTGTCGGTGCCGAAGTAGGCGCGCGTGAGATCGCCGCCGCCGATGACCTGCGCCATCCAGGCCGCCGACGCGCCGGCGGCCAGGAGCACGACCGCGACCCGCACCACGCGGGAGCGCACGAGCAGCAGGAGGGGAAGCACCACCGGCCACAGCACGTAGAACTGCTCCTCGACGGCGAGTGACCAGAGATTGCGGAAGAGCTCGGGCGACGTCGCGGCGAAGTAGTCGGAGCCCCCGGCGATCGACACCCAGTTGTAGCTGAAGGTCACCGCGCCGAGGATCTGCGCCCCCATGCGCGCGAGCACGTCGCCTCCGACGAGCCAGGCCACGCTCGCGCAGACGGTCACCACGAGCAGGAGCGCGGGCGCCAGCCGCCTCGCGCGGCGCGTCCAGAAGGCGCGCAGGTCGATGCGGCCCGCCGCCCGGTGCTCGACGAGCAGGAGCGAGGTGATCAGGAACCCGCTGATGACGAAGAACACGTCGACGCCGACGAAACCGCCCGCGAAGACCCACCCCGGGAAGAGGTGGTAGACGATGACAAGGGCGACGGCGATGGCACGCATGCCGTCGAGACCCGCATAGCGGGCAGGGCGTGGCGGACGATCTGTCATGGGCGGGGGGGAGGCTCCGAGACTCGCGGACATGCCAGTCTAAACAGGCGCGCGGGACGCATAGGCTGGGGCGGTGCGGATCCGTCTCGACATCGCCTACGACGGCACCGCATTCCGCGGATGGGCTCGACAGCCCGGTCTTCGCACCGTGCAGGGGACGCTCGAAGACGCGCTCGCACGCATCGTCGGCGGCGCGCCGCGGCTCGTCGTCGCGGGGCGGACCGATGCCGGCGTGCACGCCACCGGCCAGGTCGCCCACCTCGACCTCGATCCCGAGCAGGTGCGCCGCCTTCCGCGGGGGCGGGGGGCGGAGGCAGTCGAGCCCGACGAAGCCGCGACGGCACTGTCGGGGCGTGTGCGCGGCGTGCTCGGCGCCTACCCCGACGTGACCGTCCGGTCGACCTTGGTCGCGCCCGAGGGATTCGACGCGCGGTTCTCGGCCGTCTGGCGTCGCTACGAGTATCGGATCGCCGACGGTGTCGCTCGGTACGAACCGCTGGAACGGCTGCGCACGACGACCGTCCGGGGTGCGCTCGACGTCGGGAGCATGGATGCTGCGGCGCGCTCACTCATCGGACTCCACGATTTCGCGGCCTACTGCAAGCCGCGGGACGAGGCGACGACGATCCGCACCCTGCTCGAGTTCGACTGGCGCCGCACCGACGACGGGGTGCTTCTCGCGCACGTGAGGGCGGACGCGTTCTGCCACAGTATGGTGCGCGCCCTCGTGGGGGCCTGCGTCGCCGTCGGGGAGGGGCGGCTGAGCGTCGACGACGTGGTGTCGATCCGCGACGGGGCGGTGCGCACGAGCGAGACGAAGGTGCTCGCCGCCCGGGGGCTGACGCTCACCGAGGTGGGTTATCCGGCGGCCGACCTGCTCGCCGATCGAGCCGAGCAGACGCGTCGCCGGAGAGACCGGGAGTGAGCGCCGCGTCGATCGACGGCGAGCCGGTGTCAACCTGGCGGGCCCCCATAGATCGTGTGCCTAGGCTGGACCCGCTATGAAGGTCATCTCCTACAACCTGCGCAAGCACCGCGCGGCCACCGAGCTCGCCGAGCTCGTCGAGGCCCACGGGGCCGATGTCCTCTGCCTGCAGGAGTGCGACACGACCGGCCTGCCCGCCGAGATCGCCGGCCTCCGTCTGGCGGAGGCGACGCAGCGCAACCGACTCGGTCTGGCGGTGTACTACCGGGCGAACACCTTCCGCGCCGTCGAGGTGCGCTCCCTCGCATTGAAGAAGTCTCTGCACGACTACGTGCTCAAGCCCGCCGAGGAGCGGATGCTCGCCGTGCGGCTGTTCGACATCGACCACGGACGCGAGATCATCGTGGCGTCGTTCCACGCCGCGCCGCTGACGGCGCTGAACTCGCTGCGGCGCCACCAGATCCGCACGGCGCTCTCGGCCCTGCAGAACCTGGGGGAGGGGCTGCCGACGCTCATGGTCGGCGATTACAACTACCCCGTCTTCAAGGAGTACCTCGGGCAGAAGATCCGTGCGCAGGGGTACGAGTTGACCCTCAGCGACTCGCGCACGTACACCCGGTACCGGTTCTTCCGGGGGCACTACGACTTCGCGACGTCCTCCGGCTTCGACATCGAGCGCATCCGCACCCTGCCCCAGGGGTTGTCGGACCATCTCCCGATCCTGATCACCGCGAAGGTGTCCGACTCCCACACCCCCGTCGGCGACGACGCGGACTGACCGCGGCAACGAGAAAGGGCCGTCCGTTTCCGGACGACCCTCTCTGCGAACCGCTGTGTCTTACGCGGCGTGCTTGCGCTGGCGGTGCACTGCTGCACCGACCGCGACGGCACCACCGGCGAGGACGAGCGCGCCGCCGCCGACCCAGAGGCCGAGGAGCGAGCCGGAGTCCATACCGGTGGCCGGCAGGCTACCACCGGCGTTGGAACCGCCGGTGCCGCCACCAGCCGCTGCGGCCGACACGCTGACGCTCACGCCCGCCGGAACCGAGGGCGACGTCGCGGTGATCGAGTAGACGCCCGACGCGTTGGCGGGGAAGGTGATGCCGGTGCTGATCGAACCGTCGGCCGCGGCCGTGACGGTTCCGAGCGTGGCGGTTTCGACGGCCATCTTGATAGCGGCCAGGCTCGCGCCCGACGCGTTCTCGCCGGTCAGGGTGATCGTCACGGGCTCGCCCGGAGCGAACGTGTCGTCGGCCACGGTGAACTCGACGGTTCCTCCGGGCGTGACGGTGGGGCTGGAGACACCCGCCTCGTCACCGGTGGGGTAGGCCTGGGCAGCGAGCGGAACGAATGTGGCGGCGGCGGCGAGTGTGATCACCGCGGCTACCTTCGCAAAACTATTTTTCATGGGGGGCACCTGTCTCTTGGTCAGCATGTCGCCGCGGATTCGCAGCGTTGTGCAAGGCAGGGGAACGACGGTGGAGGTGGATCCTGAGGGTCCCCTATAAACGATTATCGAGGCTACTCACAGGTAGTTGCAACTCGCGGCGTTTCATTCGTGTTAACAGTCGGTGTTATGTGCATGACCAGCTGCGAGGTCTGCGGCGTCTTCACCCGCACGCGCAGGGTTGCCTCCTCGCCGGGGGCGAGCTCGCTCGTCCACGAGATCACCTGGCGGCCCGAATCGAAACCACCGCCGAAAACCGGCGTACCACCGGCGTTCGAGGCCTCGCTCGAGACGAGCTCGGCCCCGGAGGGCAGGTAGACGTAGGCGACCGAGCGCGCCGATCCCTCCGGTACGCCGAAGCTGCCCCCGCCGGTGATGTACGTCGGCAGGCTCGCCGCATCGGCCGGTGCGTCGTTGCGAATCATGACGACCGCCTCCGCGGTCGATTCGCCGTCGACGCCGGTGCACCACCCCGCACCCGCGTCAGCGGTCAGGTAGTAGTCCATCTTCGAGCCGGTGCCGTCGTTGAGGTACACGCCGAACGCCGTCTGCTGCGCGTCGGTCACCGGCAGCCCGCCCTGCAGCGTCGTCGCGTCGAGGATCGCCTGGTCATCGTTCCGTGCGCTCCACAGCAGCAAGCGGTTCTCGTCGCCCGCTCGCGCGAGGGCCTCGAGGAGGGGGCGGGGCTCGGCGGCACCCGACGACAGTGCCGAGAAGACCTCGGCCGCGGCTGCCTGGAAGAAGGCGTCCTGGTCTGCGGGTCGTTCGTACCGCTGGTACACGCCGTTGAGGAGGAGGTCGACCGCGTTGTCGCTGGTCAGCACGTCACCGGTCGGCAGAGTGATCGGACCCGTCGCCGCCAGCAGGTACGACAGGGCGACCGGATCGAGGGAGATGACGCCGTCGACCTGCGTGCCGAACTCGCGCGCCCACATCTCCTTGGCGATCTGCCCGGTGAGCGCGAAGTCGGCCACCTGGGTGGCGTTCTGTATGTAGAGCCCGGGGCGCTCGCCGTACACGCCGAGGAGTTCGGGCGACAACGGCACCACCGGCGCGTCGTACCGCCGGAAGTCGCCCGACGACCCCTGCGCGGACAGCGACATCCGCCCGCCGTCGGTGCTGATCACGGCCATCGCGCCGACGATGCCGCCCTGCGAGCGCCACTCGGCGTTGTTCTGGAAGATCACGAGGTAGTTGCGGGGCCCGTCGGCGCCGAGCATGGCGGGCATGAGCTCGGTCGCGCGGGAGAGGGTCTCGGCGCCGGCCGTGGTCGTCTCGAGAAGCTCCTGTGCCTGGAGGATCGGCTCCCGCAGGGGGCCGATCAACCGCGACGTGTCGATCGAACCGACGGATGCTGCGGCGGCGCCGATCGCGTCGGCACCGGTACGCGCCGCGGGCGCGAGCGAAGTGAAGAGCGAGACGTCGATCGCGCCGTCCCGGGGGCGGATGGCATCGACCGAGAACGACGACGCGACCTCGGCCAGCGGGGTGAGCGCCGAGCTCGCGACGTCGTCGACGGCGGCGGTCACCGTCGACACGGCCGACAGCTGCGCACCGATCCACGGCAGGGATTCGGCGGCCCGCCAGATCGGGTCGCTCGTGAGAGCGCGTGCGTGCGCCGTGTCGCCGGAGATGCCGGCGATGGCCTCGGCGGCCGCGGCGGGATCGTTCAGACGGGCGGCGACCTCGGCCGCCGCATCCTGAGCGTCGGTCAGGTGCCCGTAGGCCATCACGCCGCGCACGCCGATCCACAGTGCCCCGAGGACCGCGAGGGCGAGGATCGCCGCCAGCGTCCGGGCGACGATGCGACCCGGCAGGCTCCGGGGGGCGTCGGGAGTCGATGCGCTCACCCGATCACCCTAGGCGGTCACGGGTGGTTCATCCCCCCGCGGATAGAATCGCAGTCATCCAGCGAGAGGCCGCACATGTTTGGTTCGAATCGACGCCGCACCGTGGGTGCGGGCGCCCTCGCGCTGACGGCCGCGCTCGTGATGACGGCCTGCGGGACCCCGCCCTGGGCGGTGGACAGCACGGACGAGCCGGCGGTCTCGACGTCGCCCTCCCCGACGCAGTCGGTGGCCCCGCAGCCGGTGCCCAACGACCTCTCGAGCGGATCGACCGAGCGCAAGATCCAGGCTGGATCGGTCGCCGCCGAGGTGAACTACTGGTCGACCCTGTCGATGGACAGGTGGACGGCGACGGCGCTGAAGCCGATCCAGCTCTCGATGGTGACCACCGTCACGCCGAACGACGGCCAGCAGGTCTACCTGCAACGTGCGTCGATGATCGCGGTGCCCGGCAACGCGACGGAGTCGTTCGCGCCGCTGACCGCGCAGGTCGATCAGTCGACGGTGAGCCCCGGATATCCCGTGCTCGACCCCTACAGCTACTCGCAGACGTTCAACGTGGGCGAGGTGCCCGACGGCGCGACCTTCGTCACCCTGCAGTTCACGTACGAGTACCTCGTGCAGACGACGCCGACGTCGAGCGAGTACGCGAAGCAGACCGCGACCGACACGCTCACCGTCGCCATCGCGGGCGGCGCGGAGTAGTCAGGCGCCGATCCGCTGCCATCGGTCGCCACCGAGCGCGGATGCCTCGGCTGACGCCTGCTGCGCCGCGGTGAGCAGGGCGGGGAAGTCGTAACCGACGACGTCGGCCGGGGCCCATCCGATGCTGGCCGACAGCTGCACGGAGATCTGCTGGGCGGCGTCGATGGTCGACACCTCGCGCAGCAGGGTGCGCATGTGCTCGCGGATCACGGGACCGGGTCGCGCGGTCAGCACGACCAGGCGGCCCCGCCCCTCGCGTCCGATGTCGGCTTCGGCGGGGAACGAGGAGACGACGGCATAGTCGAATCGTTCGGCGATGCGGGAGAAGGATGCTTCGCCGGCGGCCGCGCGGATCTCGTCGGGGTCGTCGATCTGCACCGACAGCAGCACCCAGCTGGTCTCGCCGGCCGCGCGGGCGCGCGCGAGACGGTCGGTGGCGGCGACCGCGAATTGCGTCCACGACCGGGCGGTCTGAACGCCCGCGCTCGACACCGAGGTGAAGAACAGGAGGGTGACGGTCACGCACACGAGGTACACCAGCATCCCGAGCGAATTCAGAAGTCGCACGAGTGCGAGGTCCTCGACGGTGCCGGGGGAGGAGATCAGACCCGCCAGAAGGGAGAACACGCCCAGCACCACGAACGCGGACGAGACCAGCAGCAGGGGGAGCACGAGCCTTTCGTGCCGGTCGGGGGAGCGCTGGATCTCGACGACGGTGAGCGCGGCGAAGACGCTCGAGGCGAGGAACACCGTGCGGAACCCGAGGCTGTACGCCTGGGGGTCGGTCAGCACGATGAGGATCACGGCGCACACGGCCGCCAGCACGGCGGCGATCCACGGGAACGCGCGCACCCGGCGTCGGGCGCGGAAGCCCGACCAGATGAGTGCCGGGGCTCCGAGCATGAGGCCGAGGCCCAGACGCCGCAGCCCCTCCAGCGCCAATGCCTCGCCCGCGAGGGTGACCCAGGTGCTGACCATGGCGAGGATGAAGGCGAGCGACCACAGCAGCGACGACCGCGACGGGCGCTGCAGGAACCCGAGACCGACGATCATCACGGTGCCCAACGATGCGACGACCGCCTGGGCGACGCCGAGGTTGGCGACGGCGATCGACCCCATGAAGAACCCCGTTTATGCCTCTGTCACGACCGGCAGCGAGACCGTCACGGTGGTGCCGGTTCCCTGCTCGCTGTCCACGTCGAGCGTACCGCCCTGCTGCTCGATGATGTCGCGAACGATGCCCATTCCCAGTCCCGTGCCCGGCGTGGGGCTCTCGCGCGCGGACTGCGTGCGGAAGTACGGGTCGAAGATGCGCGGCAGGTCGGCGGGCGAGATGCCGACGCCGGTGTCGGCGAACGCCACGACGAGGCGGTCGTCGGTCTTCGCCGCGCTGATGCGCACCGTCCCGCCGCCGGGCGTGTACTTGATCGCGTTGCTGAGGATGTTGTCGAACGCCTGCCGCAACCGGAACGCGTCACCCACGTGGGGGAGGTGGTCGGGCGCGTCGACCAGGATCGCGATGCGACGCCCGTCGGAGGCCGGGCGGAAGGATTGGACGGATGCATCGATGATGCGACGCACGTCGGCGGAGGTCTGAGTGCTCGACTCGTCCGATCGCGCGCGGGAGCCCGCGAGGATCTCGGAGATCAGCTTCTGCATGCGCTGGCCGGCGTTGTCGATGACTTCGATCTGCTCCCGGACGCGGGCCGGGAGGTCGTCGTGGTCCAGGAGCAGGTCGGCGTGACCGATGATCGCCGTGAGGGGGTTGCGGAGTTCGTGCGAGACGACCGTCGCGATGTGCTCCCGCGCGCGCTCCGCCTCGATCAGGGCTGTGACGTCGTGGACGATGAGGAGCGTCGTGGCCGGCTCGTCGGCGTTCGAGGTGAGGCGACGCGTCGATGCCGACAGTGCGTGCCACTGTCCGTGCGTGTCGTAGAGCCAGACGCGCTCGTCTTCGAACTGCTCGCCCCGGGCCGCCCGCATGAACGGCCGGTCGGGCTCGGGCAGGGGCTCGCCGCGGAGGGTCGCGTACTCCACCGACGCCCCCGGACGCTTGGGGTCGTCGCGGTCGACGGCATAGAGCGTGACGTAGGTGTCGTTGAGGGCGAGTACCTCTCCGTCCGACGACAGGCGAGCGATACCGGTGTCGAGGCCGTTCAGCATCTCGGACACGCGCCTCTCCTGTCCGGTGACGCGCTGGAGCGTGCTCTGAAGCCGGGACGCCTGACGGCGGAGGAGATTCTTGAAGGCGTTGTTCTGGCGGGCCGTCAGGTAGGTGGTGAGGCCGATGAAGGTGAGCGAGAGCATCACCACGAGAAGCCGCAGCGCGGCGAAGGGCGTGGGGCCGTTCACGCTGGCATCGATGAGGATGATCGCGCCGACCGTCCCGAGCGCCCCGCCGAGGTGCAGGAGGGAGTAGTAGGAGGCGATCCAGGTCACCGGGAACACCCAGAAGAAACCGAAGCGCATGTCGCTGTCGTACGCGAGCAATCCGATCCCGATCAGATCGAGGAACGGCATGACGACGACGGCGTTGCGCGACACGCGCTGCCAGGGCACGACCAGGGTCGCGACCGTCAAGACGACGATCGCGATCACTCCGGCCGCGAACGTCCATGAACCGAACAGGCGAGGCTGAAGCGCCTCGACCACGATCACCGTGACGATCACGCTCGCGGCCAGGACGAGCTGGAACAGCCAGATCGACCGCGTGCGGCTGCTCGGAGACGCGTCGTCTGGGTCTTCCACGACGTCGACCGGCGACGACACCGGAAGACGAATCGCGGCACCCATGCGGTGAGTCTACGGCGGTGGTGTATTCTCTTGCGCGCCATCCTGTCTCTGCTCCGGCCGATGTATGCTCCCGACTCATCGCCCCGGTCAGACTCCCCCTGAGGCCTGCATCCCGCAGCGTGATGGTCGCCGAATCGACCCTTCGCGCACCCGCGCATCACATCCTCAGGAGTGGGCCCATGAGCCTCCGTGTTTCTTCGCGCCGGAAAGTCCGCTCCGCGGCCGTCGTCGCCTCCCTCGCCCTTGCCGGGCTGTCGCTCACCGGGTGCGCGCAGCTGGTCGACACGTTCAACAACGTGCAAGGCATCGCCGAGCCCGCGAGCGCCCCGAGCGCGGTCGTCACCCCGCAGCCGCAGCCGTCGGAGTCGATGGACTTCGCCTCCCAGTTCACCTACGACGGCTCGGTCTCGCTCAAGACCGAGGTCGCCGACGGGCTCGAGGTGACGCTCGACATGTGGGCGGTCGACTCACGGCGCACCCAGGAATGGACGACCGATCGGGAGAAGACGTTCGGATTCGCCGTCAACGCGTACGACCAGCGCGTGGACGAGAAGGCCGTTCTCACCCAGAAGCGCCGCGTCTACATCTCGGCGATCTCGATCACGTCGCAGACCGCCCAGACGTCGGGTCAGGTGCAGAGCCCGTTCCAGTTCAGCGCCGACCCGCGCACGCTCGTCCCGGCCGACACGAACCGGTCCGACCGCGGTCTGCTGCTGAACAGCTTCCAGGGCGGCCTGCACGTTCCCGAGACGACGATGCGCCAGATGCCGAACGACACCTACGGCGTCACTCTGGAGTTCGCGATGAACATCTGGGTCGAAGGCGGCGCCAACGACGAGAACTCCTTCTCGCAGCAGACGGTCTACCAGTACGTGCCCATCGCGATCTACCCCGCCGGCTCGGCGGGATGAACCGAGGGGATCTTGAGGGAATCTTGTGGGAAAGCGTGACGTACGCGCGCTGATTCCCTGAGGGGGGTCCGCCAGAGTGGGTCTCGGCCGGAAGGTCGAAGAATCCGATTGGAAGACACCCCATGAGCGACACGCGCACCTCCCTCGCCACGCAGGCGTTCGCGCCCCCCTCGTTCACCCACGAGCCCATCCAGGCGAACTCGGCGGCCGGTTTCGCCGACGACTTCTCCGCGGTGCTCGAGGACAACGGCGGACACCGCTCCACCATCGGGTGCGTCATCCCCGCCTACAACGAGGAGGAGTCGATCGCCGAGGTGATCGAGGCGCTCCTGAAGCAGACCCGCGTGCCCGACGTCATCCACGTCGTCGTCAACAACACCTCCGACGCGACCGTCAAGATCGCCTCCGAGTACAGCGGGCCGCACGAGATCACGACCGACCTCGGGGAGCAGTTCACCGAGGTCTTCGTGCACGACATCGGAAAGAACCCCGACAAGAAGGTCGGCGCGCTCAACTACGGTTACTCGCTGGTGGAGGGGTACGACTACCTGCTCGGCGTCGACGGCGACACCATCGCCGACACGCAGGCCGTCGAGTACCTCGAGAGCGAAGCCGTCGCCGATTCGCGCATCGGTGGGATCTCGGCGATCTACTCGATCGACGACCGCCCGATCAAGGGCGCTATCGCGAAGTTCCTCATCGCCGGCCAGCGCACGCAGTTCGCGGCCTTCAACCTCCAGAACCTGCTGCGCGGACGCAACATGGCCGTTCTGGGCGGGCAGTTCTCGATCTTCTCCACGCACGCGCTGCGCGAAGCCATGCGGCAGAACCACCAGAACTCTCCCTGGGTGCGCGACTCCGAGGTCGAGGACTCGCTGCTCTCGCTGCAGATCAAGAGCGCCGGCTACCTCACGAAGATCAGCCCCTACGCTCGCGCGAACGTCGGCGGAATGACCACGCTCTCCGGTTACGACGCGCAGCAGGTCAAGTGGACCTACGGTGCGATCGAGCTCATGTGGCCCGGCCAGCGGGGCGACACCAAGGGCCAGCCCCTCCACCCGAACCTGCGTCTGCGTTGGCTCGAGAACTTCGGCATGCTCACCAACCTGTTCGTGCGCGTCGCCTTCGTGACGCTGCTGGCGGGCTCGCTGTCGATCAACGCCTTCGTCTTCTCACCGTGGTGGCTCATCCCGTCGGGGATGGCGATCCTGCTGAACGTGCGCATCGCGCGGACGATGAAGGACAGCAACAGCCGCGACCTGCTCTTCGCGGCGACCTTCCTCCCCGCCGAGATGTTCATGTGGGTGCGGCTCAGTCACTTCGTCCGCTCCTGGAGCCGCTTCTTCTCGCGGAAGAAGGTCGACAACTGGGCGATGCAGGCCAAGGCCGAGAAGGGTGGCGGCCTCGGACACTGGACGCCGCTCATCGTGCTCGTCGCCATCGCCATCGCGATGACGATCGTCTGGCTGCTGATCGGCCCGATGGCCCAGTCCACGATCCTGTGGATCGGTTGGCCGATCGTCGGCGTCGTGACCGTGCTCCAGACCCTCGGAATGTTCTTCAAGCTCGTCCGTCGCTACCACGGATACAAGGTCTGATCACGAATCCGACGTGTCAGAAACACGGATGCCTCGGCCCTGGGGAGGGTCGAGGCATCCGTTCTGCGTGGTGCGCGCGGATCACGCCGAGGTGAGCTCGGACGTGAGGCGGTAGCCGACTCCCCGCACCGTCTCGATGTAGCGCGGTGCGGCCGGGTTGTCGCCGAGCTTGCGGCGGAGGTTCGTCATGTGCGCTTCGATCGCGCGCTTGTCGGCGTCGCCGACGAAGTAGCTCGTCACGTAGGACTCGCCCCTCAGGACCAGGGTGAGGTCGGCCTTGCTGCGCACGCGCCGCTTGGATTCGAGCAGCGTCGCCAGCAGATCGAACTCGGTGCGGGTCAGATCCATCTCTTGCCCGGCGACCAAGACGATGCGGGTCTCGGGATCGAGCTGCAGGTCTCGGTGCAGCACCCAGTGCGCGCCGGTCGGCGCGACGGAGCCGCTCGGACGGACGGCCACGTCGGAACCCGCGGGCGGGTAGGAGGCGGGGCCGTGCGAGGACGGGACGATGACGGGGGAGCCGGGCATCGCGCCGGTCGGCGGAAGGCGGTGCTCCTCGTATGCCGCGACAGAGGGCTGCCCCGTGGGTGCCTGGTGATAGGCGGCGTCGGGGGCATTGCGCACGATCGGGATCGACTGCGTGTGACCGGTCGCACGCGCGCCGGGGAACGAGGGCCCGACGGAGTCCTGTCGCGGCGTCGTCGCCTGGGTGTCGCCGCCTCGGGGGCGGCGCAGGAGGGCTTCGATGCGCGCTCGGAGTTCACGCGGCCGGAACGGCTTGACGACGTACTCGTCGGCACCTGCGCCGAGTCCGAGCACGACGTCGGCCTCGTCCTCCAGGCCGGTCAACATGATGATGTAGGTGTCGCTCTGCGCCCGGATGCGGCGGGCGGCCTCGAATCCGTCGATGCCGGGCATGTTCACGTCGAGGGTGGTGATCAACGGCTGGTAGGCGATGACCGCCCGAACCCCGTCGATGCCGTTGCCGACCGACACGGTCGAGAAGCCGGCCGACTCGAGGACCTCCACGAGAAGGTGCCGGATGTCGGGATCGTCCTCGACGATGACGGCGGTCTTGACGTCCGCTGAATCGCTCATGTCCCTGCTCTCCGGGCTTATCAGGTGAGCGGATGCTGCGAACCGGAAGTCGCGCAGACCGGTGGCACCGCTCGGTCCAGCGTTATCATTCCATACTTGTACATACGGCGTGAGCGGGGCAGTGACAGCCTCACCGTACGTCGCGGGTGAGCTCGGCGGAGCCCTCCGGCCACCACACACCGGCGTCGGGGCCGCCGTTGCAGGTGCCGTCGCTCTCGCCGGGCGGCTTGATCCAGAGGTTCGTGTCGACCACGTCGTCGCCGTACGTGCCTCCGGGGTCTCCGACCAGGCGTCCTCCGGGATTGCACCACTCGCTGCCGGCCGGACCGGCGCCGTTTCGCGACGTGTCGACGATCGCGTGCACGTTGCCTCCCAGGAGGGCAGCCACCTCGTGCGCGTAGTCGAACTCGGCGGACGTGGACTGGTAGTTCGACACGTTCGTGGCGAAGCCTCGCACGCGGTCGGCGACGCCGACCTGGCGGATCAGATCGGCCATCTGCTGCGCCGACAGCCAGTCGGAGTGCCCGCCGTCGAGGTAGATCCAGGTGTCGATCCCGGCCAACCGGTCGGCGGCGCCGGAGAGCTGCACGACTCTCTCGTCGACGTTGCCGCAGTCGGGGGCGAGGGCGAGGCTGTCGGGCTCGAGGATCACGATCTTCTGCACGTCCTGGGCGTTGCGCAGCGCTTGACCGATGAGGTCGGTCCATTCGACGTACGCCTCGGGGTCGAGCCCGCCGGCGGAATGGTTGCCGCAATCGCGCCCGGGCAGGCCGTAGACGACGACCGCGAGCGCAGCATCCTGATCGCGTGCCTCGTCGGCAAGATGCGCGATCCGGTCCCACACCTCGTCGATCGGGTCGAGCTCGGGCGTCAACCAGTAGGCGGTCGGCTGCGCGGCGAGATACGTGGCCGCGGCGGTCTCGTCGTCGGACAGCCCGGTCGGGGAGGCGGCCGACCGGGCGGCCTTGGACTCGCTCGGGGCCACGATCGTCGTTCCGACCGCGGGCGCACGCGCGCCCAACGCGTGGAAGAAGGTCTGCGCGTTGATCCCGACGAACGCGATCACAGCGACGAGCCCGATGGCCAGTAGCGCGGCGGCGGCGATCAGCAGGGTCTTTTTTGTCCGTCGACGCGTCGTCGGACGAGACGTCGGGGTACCCATCAGAAGGGACTCTACTCGCGGTGGGCCGACCGGTGCGATCCGGACGGGAGGGAAAAAGAGTGCCCCCGTCGGGTGGACGAAGTCACACGCCGGCGAGGGCTGACGACCGGTGCCGGGCCGTCCCGCCTATCATACGGGCGACGTCCCCCGTTCGGGGGACAAAAGTGGATTCTCGTGCATCGATTCTCGGTGAACTCGCGGGAAGGGCGGACAGCGTCACGAGGCCGTCGGAGGGTGAAAAATGGCGCCGCGCCGGAGATCGTTCACCGCCGCCGCCCTGACTAGTTAAGTCGGTGCGCGCGGTAGTCTGTGATCGTGGGCAAACTGATTTACAACGCGCAGGGTCATTCCTTCGACATCGAGGACCGTGCGTTGTCTCACCTGCGGATCGTGTTCATGAACAAGCTGCGCCGGAACGAGTCGTTCATGTTCCAGTTCGCCGCCGGCGACGGAAGCGGTTCGCGGTCGATCTGGATCCATCCGTCCATCCCGTTGGTCTTCCACTTCTACGGAAGCCGCCCGCCGTCGCTCAACCGTCGCTGGGTCGATCAGCTCATGCTCGAGGCCGGGAGCCCGAACGGGCTGGCCGTGACGCCCGAGCCCGACGCCGACGCTCCGCCGGAGCCTGTCGTCGGCTGACGGCCGCGGCTGTCAGGCGCACTCGGCGTCGACGACCTCGCGCACGCGTTCGAGGAAGTCGGCGATCTGGGCCGCCGCTTCGGGGGAGAGATCGCCGGCGAACTGGCGGATCTTGGCCGTCACCGGGTCGACGTCGTCCGCGTCCGTCGAACGGTCGAAAGGAACGACCAGCTTGCTGCGCCGGTCGCGAGGGTGCGCTTCGAACGCGATCATGCCTCCGGCGTGCAATCGATCGAGCATGCCGGTGACCGAGGCGCCCGAGACGCCGAGGTGAGCCGCGATCTCACTCGGCGTGACTCCCTCGCCGCCATCGGCTCGCTCGAGGATGTATCGCATCGCCGCGCGGGCGTTCTCGCTGGGACCGCAGTGGGTCTGTCGTCTGCGAGAGAGACGGGCCTCGGAGAGTCGCAGCAGCTCCACCGACCGGGCGGCGTCGTGGATCGCCTCGTTCGTCTCGAAATTGGTGTCGGTGTCGGTGATGGTCACCGGTCACTCCTTCCCTGGGGGCTCAGGGTGCATGGTCCGTGCCGGAGCACATTCTACTTAGGCTCGGTGATTACTAGCCGAGTAAAGAACTTCCACTCTGGCACGCTGGGACGATGATCACCGCCGCCGCGCGCGCCTTCCTCTCCGAATACCACCTCGCCACCCTCTCGACCCTCGGGCGGCATGACCGGATCCACGCGGTGCCCGTGGGCTTCACGTGGGAGGACGACGTCGTGCGCGTGATCGGATCGCGAGGTTCGCAGAAGTTCCTCAACGCCGAGCGCCGCGGGCGCGCGTCGATCTGTTCGGTGGACGGTCGGCGGTGGATCAGCTTCGAGGGCGCCGCGAGGGTGCTCGACGATGAGGGGGCCGTCGCCCACGCCGTCGACCTGTATGCGCGGCGCTACCGCCAGCCGCGTGTGAATCCCGAGCGGGTCGTGCTCGAGATTCGTCCCGACCGCGTGCTGGGCTCGCCCGACTTCCGGGCCTGATACGCCGAACGGCGGCAGGATCGCTCCCACCGCCGTCCGTTCTCGAGCGAGCGTCAGTTCTCGACGTCGCCTCGCCACGCACCGGTCTCGGACCCGCGCGACTCGATGAACTTCTTGAAGTTCGCGAGGTCGCGCTTGACGGCGATGTCGTCGACGCCGACCAGGGCTCCGGCCTTCTCGAGCAGGCCGGTGGGCTCCCAGTCGATCTGCACGGTGACCCGCGAGGTGGTGTCGCTGAGCTTGTGGAAGGTCACGACGCCGGCGTGGTTCTCCTCGCCCGCGATGCTGTTCCACGCGACGCGCTCGTCGGGGTGCTGCTCGGTGATCTCGGCGTCGAACTCGCGCTCCTGGCCGCCGACCTTCACCTTCCAGTGCTGCGTCTTGTCGTCGGTCTGCACGATCGACTCGACGAAGCTGAGGAACTCGGGGAACTCCTCGAACTGCGTCCACTGGTTGTAGGCGACACGAACGGGGACGTCCACGTCGATGGTCTCGATGATCCGGGCCATGTTCTGCCTTCCTGTTGCGGGGTGTGCTCCCATCGTGGCGCGGGCCCGCCGTCGCGCGCCCCGGCCTTGACAACTACCCTCGAATGCATGAGAACAGTCGCCCGCTGGGCGCTCGCCGCCGCCATGGTCTTCGCCGGACTGAGTCACCTCCTGTGGGCGAGGAAGGATTTCCAGGCGCAGGTGCCCGACGCCCTCGTCGACGGCATGCCGCTGGACAAGGACACGGTCGTCGTGGCCTCGGGAGTGGTCGAGGTCGCCTTCGGTGTGGCCTTGGTCGCCCTCCCCGGTGAACGCCGGCGGATCGGTGCGCTTCTCGCGGCGTTCTTCGTCGCGGTGTTCCCGGGGAATCTCGACCAGTGGCGCAAGGGGCGCTCGGCCTTCGGCCTCGACACCGACCGTCGGCGGTACGTGCGGCTGTTCTTCCAGCCGGTGCTGGTGGCGTGGGCGTGGTGGTCGACGCGTCGCGCCGCATAGCAACCCGCGCACGCGCAACCCGGGCCCCGCGAGACGATCGGGTTGCCACGATGGAGGGGTGACGAGAATCCTTCCCCCCGCAGCCCTGGCCGTCGTCGCGCTCCTCGGCCTCGTCGGATGCGCGGCGGCGTCCCCGTCGCCGACCGCGGAGTCGTCGAGCAGGGCCCCCTCCACGGCTGCACCGGCGTCCCCGACCGTCACCCCCACACCCGTCGACCCGATCGCCGACCTGTCGCTCGAACAGCGGGTGGGGCAGCTCTTCATGGTGGGCACCTCGGTCGGTGGGCCCGATCCGATCACCCTCGAGGCGGTGTCGCAGCAGCATGTCGGCGGGATCTTCCTGCACGGCCGCTCCTCGGCCGGCGTCGAAGCGGCGGCCGCGTTCGTGAAGACCTTCGAAGACGCCCATCTCGAGAGCGCCCCGCCGCTGTGGATCGCGACCGACCAGGAGGGCGGCGACGTGCAGGTGCTCTCGGGTCCTGGCTTCGACAGCATGCCCACCGCCCTCACCCAGGCGCGCTCCGATACCGCGACGCTCGAGACGGACGCCACCCGCTGGGGCGCCCAGCTCGCGCAGGCCGGGGTGAACATGAACCTCGCCCCGGTGGCCGACATCGTCACGAGTGCCGAAGCGGGGCCCCAGAACCCGCCGATCGGTGCCCTGAACCGCGAGTACGGGTTCGACCGGGCGACCGTCGCCGACAAGGCCGGAGCCTTCGCCGCCGGGATGCGCACCTCGGGCGTCATGCCGACGCTGAAGCACTTCCCCGGTCTCGGGCGGGCGACGCAGAACACCGACACCCGGTCGGGCGTCGTCGACGACGTCGTCGGCGCCGATTCGGCCGACGTGGCCGTCTACGGCGATCTCCTCGCCGAGGGGCCGGCGGTCGTGATGATGTCGACCGCGGTCTACGCGCGGATCGACCCCGCCGCGCCCGCCGCCTTCTCGCCCACCGTCGTCACGGGGTTGCTGCGGGAACAGCTCGGTTTCGAGGGCGTGGTCACGACCGACGACCTCTCGGCCGCCGCCCAGATCCGCGATTGGGCACCCGGTGACCGCGCCCTGCTCTCGATCGAGGCCGGGGTGGACCTGGTGCTCGTCTCGGCCGACCCGACGGTGTTCCCCGAGATGTACGCGGCGGTGCTGTCGCGCGCGCAGACCGACGATGCGTTCGCGGCGAAGGTCGACGCCGCCGCCCGCCGCGTGGTCGAGGCGAAGGCCTCGCTCGGCTGATCGCGCCGACGCAGCATCCGTCACCGCCGGAGGACAACCGACGAGCGGAGGACCAGTTCCTGGGGAACCGTCCTCCGCTCGTGAGGTCTCCGCCGCCCGTGGCCGGACGCGCGCCTCTCGCGGCCGGACGAGCCGGGCGAGAGGCGGACGCGGGGGCTAGTGCTGCGACTCCTCGTCGGCGTGGATGACGGGCTCGCCCTCGATGCGGGTGCGGTCCTTCTTCCGGGCGTCGTTGCGGGTCTTCGCGAGACTCGCCACCGTGGCGACGGCGATGGTCGCGCCGATGAACAGGAGCGAGAACCAGATCGGGATCTCGGGCACCCACAGGAGCGGCTCGCCCCCGTTGATGAACGGCAGCTCGTTGACGTGCAGGGCGTGGAAGACGAGCTTCACACCGATGAAGGCGAGGATGACCGCCAGCCCCTGGGCGAGGTACACGAGACGCTCGAGCAGGCCGCCGATGAGGAAGTAGAGCTGACGCAAGCCCATGAGCGCGAAGGCGTTGGCCGTGAACACGATGTAGGCCTCATTCGTCAGGCCGTAGATCGCGGGGATCGAGTCGACCGCGAAGACGAGGTCGATGAAACCGATCGCGACGATGGTGAGCAGCATCGGGGTGACGAAGCGCTTGCCGTCCAGCTTCACGGTGAGCTTGTCTCCGTGGTACTCCTCGGTGACGGCGAGGTGGCGACGAACGAACCTCATGAACTTGCCGTTGGCGGGGTCGCTCTCACCGTGGGAGAAGGCCTGGCGGTACGCGAGGAACAGCAGCAGGGCGCCGAAGAGGTAGAAGATCCACGAGAAGTTGTCGATCAGCGCCGCGCCGACCGCGATGAACGCGCCACGCATGATGAGCGCGATGACGATGCCGACCATCAGCACCTTCTGCTGGTACTTCTTGGGCACCGCGAAGCCCGTCATGATCAGAAGGAACACGAAGAGGTTGTCGATCGACAGCGCCTTCTCGGTGAGGTATCCGGCGTAGTACTCGCCGCCGAAGTCCCAGCCCCACACCGCGCCGATGACGACACCGAATAGCAGCGCCAGCCCGATATAGAACGCCGACCAGCGGGCGGACTCACCCACGGTCGGTTCATGCGGTGTGCGCACGTGCGCGAAGAATTCGTAGACGAAGAACGCGATGGTGACCGCGATCGTGATAAGCCAGATGAGAGGCGTGATCTCCACGGGAGAGCTCCAGGGGTGAGAGGACGTTACAACGACGTCAAGGTCTCCTCCATCACGACCGGGGTCGGGACCGACGTGCCGGGACTCGATGTCGAGTCCGTAATGACGGCAGCGCCGCGAGTGGGAGTACTCCCCTTGCTCCTCCAGGATAAGGCATCCACGGAGGGCTTCGGGATGCGGCGTTCATGTGGTAGCGCTACGATCCGAGGCGGGGAGGATCGTATGGGGACGATCGCATCGCACGGACGCTCGGAGAGGGCGGCACGAGCGGGTGTCGGCGTAGCCGCCTTGGGCCGCCGCATCCATGAACACCGGACGGCGCAGGGGCTGTCGCTGCAGGAGTTCGCCACGCTCGCCGGCGTCGCCGCCCCCGCACTGTCGGCGCTCGAGCGCGGCGAGGGTGCGACGACGCTGTTCACGCTGTTCGCGGCGGCGGATGCGCTCGGGGTGCCGGTGCGCTCGTTCGTCTCGGTCGGCGAGACCTCGGCGGATGCTGCGCCCCCGTCCCCGTCGCGCGGCTACGCGCCCGCGGGGGCGCCGACGGTCGCTGCGGCATCGCCGCGTGATCCGGCCGCGCCCGCCGAGCGGCCTCCGCGGACGTTCGCGGATCTGCGCACGGGAGCGCTGGCCGGCCGCTCGTTCGACACCCTGCCGCAGTTCGCCGTCGCGGCCGTGATCGAGGCGCGGTACTCGGTCGCGGCGATCGCCCGCGTCTTCCGCGTGCCGGCCTGGAAGCTCCAGGGCTGGGTCGATGAGAGAATCGGCTCCGACTCCGCCGCACACCGTCGGTAGCGCGGGCGCAACCCCGGCTTTCGCGGACCCCGCGCGACGTACGCTCGCGGCATGAAGACCTCAGAGATCTCCTGGAACGAACCGGCGCGGGCGAAGATCGTCGACGACGCGAACCGAGTGCTGCGCGAAGCGGTCGTCGACGTCGCGAAGACCCACCCCGAGGCGACGGCCGACGAAGCGTTCGCCGAGCTGAACGCCCGTCTGAAGGACCGGTTCATCGACTACGAACCCGGACCCGACCTGCGCACCTACGCCGAGGCGATCGCCGCCGGAGAGATCGAGCACGAAAGCGACACCGAGTAGTCACCTCCGCGCCATCCGCACCTGTTACGGTGCGGCGACCGCGGCCGACCACGGCGGCGGATCGACCTCAGCAGGAGCGGGCACGTGAACCACTCGAACGGCTCGCACCGGCCCGGGTCGCTGCGCCGGGCTGCCGCCCTCCTCGCCTCCGCGGTCGTCGCGGGATCGTTCTTCGCGCCGGCCGCGGCCATCGCCGCAGAGCCGGGGACGGGCCGCATCCTCGGGCGCCTCGCCTCGAACAGGGGCGAGCCGGTTGCCGGCGACATCGTCGCGATCGACGAGACCACCGGTCGGGCGTACAGCGCCACGGCGCGATCGGACGGCGGTTACGCGATCAGCGACGTCCCTGCCGGTCGCTACGCGGTGCTGTTCCGCCCCTCCGACATCGCTCTTCCCGATGCCCCCTTCGGATACGCGGAGGCCTGGTTTCCCAACGTCCGCCGGGGCGACGATGCGGCCCGCGTGATCGTGGATGCCGGTGTGGAGACCGTGGACGTCGACGCGGTCCTGACCGCGGCCGGACGCGTGACGGGCGTGATCTCGGGTGCCGTGGGCGAGTACGCCGTCGCGCTGTTGGACGAGCCCACCCCGGTCGATCCCTTCGACGGCGACACGCTCGTGGTCGAGATCGACCGCGCGGGCCGCTTCGCCCTCCGGGCTCCGGCCGGCGGGTATGAGCTGCTCGTCTACCGCCGCTTCGGTCACGACTGGCTGCCCTACGCGCTCTCGGAGGAGCGCGTGGAGCTCCCGAGCCGCGGCGACGTCGAGGTCACTCCGGTGGTGGTGCCGATGGCCGGCGCGGTCGAGCTTCACCTGTGCGCGGACGACGGGGCGTTCGCGGCGGAAGCCGATGTCACGCTGGCGCGGCAGGGATGCCTCCGCGTCGAGCGGGACGGTCTCACCGATCAGGCCGGGCGCGTGCTCTTCGAAGGACTCGCCCCGGGGCGCTACGTCGTGGCGGTCGACGGGGTCGCGCGGACGCCGTCCCTCGTCGTGACGGTCGAACCCGACCGCGTCGCGCGCGTCGCCGACCGTCCGATCCCCGCATAGCCCGCGCATAGTCTTCCCGACACCCGACCGACACGGGAGCGAAACACGCGCTTCCTAGGGTGGGGGCACCGCCTGTCTCTTCGATCCGCGTCCCACCGGACGGCGTGGTCTCGCGCGCTCAGCTCCGAGCGTGCGTCGAGTTCCCCCCTCTCGAATGGAGTCCGCTTCGTGCGAACCCGTGCTCTCGTGTCCATAGGTGGCGTCGTCGCCATCGTCTCGTCCATGCTGGCGTTCGCGCCGGCCACGGCGGCGGTCGCCCCGCCCGCGCTCTCGATCGTGCGCCCGACGTCGTCGATCGACATGCCGACGCAGTATCCGTACCAGCCCCGTCTCACCGTCGTCCCCGACCTGCCCACCGATGCGTCGATCGCGCGCGGTGTGATGCCGTACGACGAGATCGCGCCGTTCCTGAACCGCCTCATGGACCGCAGCAACCGCGTGTCGTCGCAGGTCGTGGGCACCTCTTACCAGGGCCGCGAGATCTACATGGTGACGGTGACGTCGCGTGAGACCCCCGCCGAGACGGCTCAGCAGGACGCCTGGCGGACCAAGGTGAAATACGACCCCGCGGCGGCGGCTTCCGATGCGGCGCTCGCCGAGGGCTACAAGGTGCCGCTGTGGTTCAACGCGAATATCCACGGCAACGAGTGGGAGGGCACCGACGCCACCCTGAACTACATCGAGGATCTCGCCACCAGCGCCGACCCGGTCGTCCAGGATCTGCTCGACAACCATCGCATCTACTTCACGGTCACCAACAACCCCGACGGGCGCGCGCTCGGACAGCGCGGCACCGTGAACGGGTACGACCCCAACCGCGACTTCATCACCGGCGCGACGAAGGAAGCATCCATCGTTCGCGACCTCGCCAGCATCATCCAGCCGACGTACTTCATCGATCTGCACGGCTACACCAGCGTGCTGCAGGTCGAGCCGTGCGGTCCGCCCCACGGCGAGAACTACGAGTACGACCTGTTCGTGCCGCACGCCTACGCGACCGCGCTCGACATCGAGAAGGCCGTGACCGAGGCGAACATCCCGGGCAACACCTACTACAACCCCGAGACCGGGGGAGTGACGTCGACCAACACCGGCTTCATCAACATCCCCTACCGCGACCAGCGTTCGGGATGGGACGACTGGCCGCCGATCTTCGCCCCGCAGTACGTCGCGTATCAGGGTGCCGTGACCAACACGGTCGAGTTGCCGCTCGGTCGCAGCGGCGACCAGCCGGCGCGCGCGAAGGTGAACATCGAGGTCGCCGAGGTGGTCATCGATACCGTCGCCGACTACGTGCAGGACAACAGCGCCTCGCTGCTGGAGAACCAGATCGAGATCTTCGGGCGCGGGCTCACCGGCGCCGAGAGCGTCGAGATCCCCGCGGACGTCTCGCCGGACGACCTCCCCGAGGGCGTGCCCACGGAGTGGACCGACATCTGGGACGAGAACGACATCTACACGACCGACTTCCCGCGCGCTTACGTCATCCCGCAGGGCGCGGGCCAGCGCTCCGACTCCGACGCGCAGACGCTCGTGCAGCAGCTGCTCGTCAACGGCATCGAGGTCTCGCGCACCACGGCACCGTTCACCGCCGAGGGCGTCACCTATCCCGCCGGGTCCTATTACGTCGACATGCACCAGCCCGTCCGCGGCCTCGCGAACGTGCTGCTCGCCGACGGCACCGACATCACCGACCGGGTGCCCGACATGTACGACATCTCCGCGTGGAGCCTGTCGTTGCTGTGGGGAGCCGACGTCGAGGCCCTCGGTTACACGACCGATCCCGCCCCGACGACGGCGCTCGAGCGCATCGTCGAGGCGCCTCTGACGGGTTCGCTGGCTTCCGGGGGCGCGTACCTCTCGTTCGAGCCGCGGGGCGTCGCCGACTACCAGGCGATCAACGAGCTGCTCGGCGAGGGGATCGCGCTCTCGCAGCTGGAGGACGGCACCGTCGTCTTCCGACGCGATGCGACGGCGGATGCTGCGGCCCAGGCCATCGCCGACATCTACGGTGTCGACGTCGAGGCCTCCGACGGATCGGGTCTGCGCGAGGAGGGTGTCGTCGGACTGCGTTCGGTGCGCGTCGGATACGCGAGCAACGCCGATGACCGCGACGCGCTCACCAAGCTCGGGTTCACCGACCTCGTCGAGGTGAACGAGACGTCGATCCTCTCGGGCGCAGCCACCTTCGACGGGATCGACGTGCTCTTCGTGGGCGCGTCGCTGTCGTTCCCCGTGTCGGACCGAGGGTGGAACCCGGAACAGAGCGCCGCCGGTAAGGCGCGCGTGGCGCAACTGCTGGCCGCAGCCGAACCGGCGGTCGTCGGCCGGGGCGCGAGCGCGGCATCGTTCGTCGCGACCTACGGGCTCGCACCGATCACCGCGGTGAACGGCACGGGCCGCTCGAACGGCATCGTCTCGATCGACACGCCGGCGGACGGGGTGCTCGGCGACTACGCGCAGGACACGGCATTCGTCTCGCCGGCGACGTGGTTCACCGCCCTCGGCCAGGGGGTGACGGTCGAGCGAACGTACACGGCCGAACCGTTCACCTCGGGCCACTGGGCCGCGGGGGCGACCGCTGGCACATCGCAGGCCGATGCGGCCGGGCAGCCGGCCGCGGTATCGGCCGTCTCGCCCGTCACCGGCGAGAGGGTCTTCCTGTTCGGCACGTCGCCGACGTACCGCAACCACCCGGTCGGTGCGTTCAGCGACATCGCACGGTCGATCTTCTGGGCGACCGAGACGGCGAGTGCTGTGGAACCGCCGGTCGTCGAACCCGAGCCGACCGCGACGCCGACGCCGGAGCCCACGACGGCTCCGACGACGGAGCCCACGACGGCACCGACGCCGGAACCGACGACCACCGGCGCGCCGGCGGTCGTGGTGCCGCCGAACGACTCGAGCCTCGCGGCCACGGGTGGGTCGAACCCGGGGTCGCTGTGGGCCGGGGCCGTCGCGCTGATGATGTTCGGCGCGGGTGTGTTCGTGCTCGCCCGCACGCGGGCACGGCGTTCCGCCGAGTGATCCACCGAGGGGGAGGGCGGGGTCGTCGCATCCCGTCCTCCCCCTCGTCGTCCCCAAGACCGAGGAGCACCGAATGACCGGGCCGAACGACCCGGCCGGCGCCGAGACCGTCGAGTCGACCGTGCGTCGGCGGATCGTCTGGGGATATGTGGGCGGCGCGGCGCTGATCGTCGTCGCGGTCCTGCTGGCCTGGTGGGCGATCGCGAACGGAGCCGCGCCCGAGGCGCCCGCCGCCGCGACGTCGGCGTCGCCGACAGCATCCTCGTCGCCGGCGGGATCGGACGCGGCATCCTCTGCTCTGCCGTCCGGCCCGGCGTCCTCGCCCACCGGGCCGCCGGCCGATGGTGACGCACCGGGAAGCGTGGGGGCACCCGGGCCCGCGGAGAGCACCGCGCCGGTCATCGCCGCCTTCGCGGTGAGCACGACCGTGGCCGAGTGCGCCGACGACCGCTCGGCAACCGTGCCCCTCGCTTTCACCTGGACCGCCACCGGAGCCGATGAGGCATGGATCGGAGTCGGGACGACGGATGCTTCGGTCGTGCCGTCCGCCGCCGTGCCGCTCTCGTCCGACGGCTACACCGAACTTGCGTTCGCCTGTGGTGACGAGGAGCAGCTCTACACGTTGACCGTGCGCGGGGCGAGCGGGACCACGAGCAGCTCGGTCTTGGTCACGCGGTCGCTCCTCTGACCGGCGTCAGAGGGCGCGGAGCTTCTCGAGCAGCGGTTCGGCGATCTCGCCGACGAAGCGCTCCTGCTGCTCGTCGCCGACCTGCACGATCGCGATGTCGGTGAAGCCGGCGTCGATGAACGGGCGCACGCTCTCGGCGAGGGCGTCGAGGTCGGGGCCGCACGCGATCGACTCCGCGACGTCTTCGGGCCGCACGAACTGGCTCGCGCCCTCGAAACCGGCCGGCGTCGGAAGATCCGAGTTCACCGCCCAGCCGCCCGCGAACCAGCGGAACTGGTCGTGGGCCCGGGCGATCGCCGCATCCTTGTCGGGGTCCCAGCTGATCGGGATCTGGCCGATCTTGCGCGACGCGGGTTCACCCGATCGTGCGTCGTCCCACGCGGAGATCAGGTCGCCGTCGGGTTCGGTCGTGATGAGGTGATCGCCGAGCGGGGCGAACTTCTCGATCGACTTCGGTCCCGAGACCGCGACGCCGATCGGCACGCCGGCGTCGGGCGCGTCCCAGATGCGAGCCGAGTCGACGCGGAAGTACTCGCCGTCGTAGGTGACGAGGTCGCCGGTGTGCAGTGCTCGGATGATCTCGATCGCCTCGACGAGCATCTCCTGTCGAGGCTGCACCGATGGCCAGCCTTCGCCGATGACGTGCTCGTTCAGGTTCTCGCCCGAACCGAGGCCGAGCGTGAAGCGGTTCTCGGAGAGGATCTGCAACGTCGCGGCCTTCTGCGCGACGACGGCGGGGTGGTAGCGCAGCGTGGGGCAGGTGACGTAGGTCATCAGCTCCACTTTCGACGTCGCATTCGCGACCGCGCCCAGCACGGTCCACGCGTAGGGGGCGTGGCCCTGGCTCGTGAGCCACGGGGAGAAGTGGTCGCTCGACACGAGGAAGTCGAACCCGGCGTCCTCGGCCGACGCGGCGTACCGCACGAGCTCGCGAGGACCGCTCTGCTCGGTCATCAGGGTGTAGCCGAAACGGGTCATGCTGTGCTCCCTCGTCGTCGTGCGTCGCGGAGTTCTCCCGCGCGGCACGTTCGACGATAAGCGGGGCGGCGTGACGTCAGGCCGGGGTTGCCGAAGCGGATGCGTTAGGGCATCCTGCCGGGGCTCAGAAGGGCTGGCGACCGACGATGGTCCGCGGCTTCTTCGAGCGGGCGGGGGTCGGGGCCGCGGCTCTGCGGGTCGCTCCGACGGCGGGGTCGAACCGCTCCGTGCTGGCGGGAGGGGTGGGGCGGGGGGCTGAACGTTCTGAGGGATTGTCCATCATCGAACGCTATGCGTTTCACATGTACGTGCTCACAGGTTCGCGCTCGGGCCCCCGAGATGGTAGGGGCCCGAGCGCGAGCGTCACGCGTCGCGGCGCTTGAGCAGCACCATCGCCGCGGAGAACAGCACGACGACCCACGCGACGAGGATCAGCCCGCCGGCCCAGGGCTCGATGGTCCAGAGTCCCTCCGTGGTGGGGGCGCCCGGCGATTCGACGGGGTAGGCCGCGAGGGCGCTTCCCGCCGACGACGGCAGGATCTTCTCGAGGTTCTGCATCCACACCAGCTGGGTGAGCACCCCCACGATGTTCAGCACGATCGGGGCGGCGAGCACGAGGCCGAGCGCCACGGCGACGCTGCCCGCCGTGTTGCGGATGATCGCGCCGAGCGAGAACGCGATCAGACCGACGAGCACGAGATAGCCGACGCCGCCGAGGATGGAGAGCCAGTACTGCGGGTCTGCGAGGTCGGTATCGAGTCCCTTGCCCGACAGCAGCGCCACGGCGACGACGATCGAGATGCCGAACGAGATCACGGCGACGACGAACGTCGCGACGGCGAACACGAGGGCCTTCGCCAGGAGCGCGGGCGTCCGCTTCGGCACGGCCGTGAGCGTGGAACGGATCATGCCGGTGCCGTACTCGCCCGAGATGATCAGCACACCGAGCACGCTGACGACGAGCGCACCGAAGGTCGTGCTGATGGTCACCGCCTGCACGGACAGCGCCTGCGCCGAATCGCCGGTGGGCGCGGGGTCGACACTGAGCGATGAGGCCAGCAGCAGAGTGAAGCCGACCGTCAGGACGAGCAGGATCGCGTAGCACCACCAGGTCGAGCGGATGCTGCGGAATTTGATCCACTCCGACGCCACGGCTCCGCCGAAGCTGAGGTCGCGCCCGGTGGGGGTGAACACGGGGGTGGGGGTCGAGGTGCTCATCGGTTCGCCTCCGCGGTCGTGGGGGTGTCGTAGTCGGCGGTGGCGTACTCGATGCTGTCGCGAGTCAGCTCCATGTAGGCGTCCTCGAGCGAGCCGGTCAGCGGCGTGAGCTCGTAGAGCACCACACCCGCGCTCGCGGCGATCTCGCCGACGCGCTGCGCGGCGATGCCCGTGACAGACAGCAGGTCGGGTGCGGTCGCCGTCGCGGTGGCGCCTTCGCTCTCGAGGAGCGGGCCGAGCCGCGTGATCTGAGGGGTGCGCACCTTGACCGAACCGCCCGAGGCGTTGGCAAGGATCTCGTTGACGGGGGCGTCGGCCACGATCCGTCCGCGCCCGAGCACGATGATGTGGTCGGCCGTCTGGGCCATCTCGCTCATGAGGTGCGAGGACAGGAACACGGTGCGGCCCTCGCTCGCGAGGTGCCGGACGAACTGACGCACCCACGCCACACCCTCGGGGTCGAGGCCGTTGACCGGTTCGTCGAGGATCAGGGTGGCCGGGTCGCCGAGCAGCGCCACGGCGAGACCGAGGCGCTGGCCCATGCCGAGCGAGAACCCGCCGACCCGCTTGCGGGCGACGGACTCGAGTCCGGTGAGGCCGATGACCTCGTCGACGCGCTTCGCGCCGATCCGGTGGGTGGCGGCGATGGCCAGCAGGTGGTTGCGTGCGCTGCGGCCGGTGTGCACCGCCTTGGCGTCGAGCAGCGCGCCGACCTGGTGAAGCGGCGCGCGGTGCTCGGCGTAGGGCTTGCCGTTCACCGTCACCGACCCGTTCGTGGGGCGGTCCAGGCCCACGATCATGCGCATCGTGGTGGACTTTCCCGCACCGTTGGGTCCGAGGAATCCGGTGACGTGTCCCGGACGGACGGTGAAGTCGATGGTGTCGACGGCGGTCTTCGCGCCGTAGCGCTTGGTCAGGGAATGGGCTTCGATCACGACAGGAACTCCATGCCACCCACCGTAGCGAGGGCGATCGTCGTGTCGATACCGGGGTATCCCTAACCGGTTATCGGGTCAGCAGGGCCGCGGCGACCAGCAGGACGGTTCCGAGCGCGACGATCACCGCCCCGACGATGAGCCACACCGGCTGGCGGTGCGGGGGGCGGGTGGACGAGAAGCGGCGGCGAGTACGTCTTCGGGCAGACATGCTCGAAGCATAGGGGGCGCACGTGACGCGTGTGTGACGCGGACGCTACCGGCCTCCGCCTCCGCCGCCCCCGGCGCCGCCGCCCGAGAACCCGCCTCCCATGGAGCCCCCGGAGAAACTGCTCCCGCCGCTGGAGTCCCACGCCGGCGCAGGCGGGCTCGCCGCCGTCCGCGACGCCGTCATCAGGGCCACCAGCTGGGCGGAGGAGAACGCCTGGGTTCCGCGGTACCAGTCGATCGACGCATCCGTCTGCTCGGCCTGCGCCGCGAGCACACCCGCCCACTCCTTCTCGATGCCCCAGATGATCGCGTAGGGGAGGAGGCGCTCGTAGAGGTGCAGCACCTCGGCCGCCTCCGGCCCCGTGCGCTCGGCCCCTTCGGGGCTCTGGAGCATGCGGATGCGATCGGCCTCGGCCAACTGCAGGTAGTCGCGCAGGCCGATGAGATGGTCGCGGACGGGCGCGCCGAGCTCGGTGATGCGGTCGCGGGTGCGCCACATGGTGACCGTGACGATCCCGGCGAGGATCGCGACGGCGACGGCGGCCCCCGGCACCCAGCGCGGGGCGTCGCCCATCGCGGCGAACACGGCGCAGACGACGGCGACGGCGAACGCGATGAGAGCCACGGTGAAGGCCGCACCGGGCAGCCGATGCGACTGCTTCTGCGTGAAGCCGGCCGCGTGGAGTTCGCCGACGGCCGAGGCCGAGAGGCTGGTGAAACGCGACGCGATCTGCGCGTCGGCGCCCTTCAGCCGCAGACGTCGGCCGGGCTCGGGGGCGAGTCCGAACACCGCGTCGAGCGTGCGCTGGCGGGCCGGATCGTCGGGGCTCGGGGCGAGGTATTCGAGCGACACGTCGGAGGCCGCATCGTCGTGCGCGATGACGCGTGCATGACCGGTGACGGCGAGATCGACGATCGCGGCGGGCACGGCTGCTGCGGGGCGCGCGACGAGGTGTGCGGCCTGCACGACCGAGACCTCGCGCGGCGGGTCGTACTCGGCCACGATGATGCCGCGTCCCTCCGCGTCGCGGCTGCGGCGTCGGGCGAGGAGGGCCGCGGTCGCCGCCGCGATGCTCGCCGCGATCGCGGCGACGGCCCCGGCCTGGAACGCGGGGGCCGCGTCGGTGGCGAAGTCCTGCACCGCGCTGCGCTCGACCTCGCCGGGAACGAAGGTGCCCGGCGCGAAGCCGATGGCGACCGTCACGTTCTCACGGGGCTCGAGGTCGAACGCCTGCGGGAAGAACTCCCTCGGCTCGCCCTGCGCCGTCTCGCGCTCGACGATCTCGCAGGTGTCGCTCGAGCCCTCGGCGCCGACGTAGCAGGCGGTGTTCCCCGTGAGCGCATCGGACAGCGAGGGGTCGACGACGATGTAGGCGCTGACCTCGCCGAAGGGTTGCTCCCACCCCGTGCCGTTCAGGTCCCGGTAGAACTCGTCGGCGTCGGTGTCGGCGAACGCGCGGATCGTGTCGCGCTGCGTGTAAGAGATGACGTAGGTCTGCATTCCGCGCACGTAGGCGTCGTCGCCGGTCGCGACCTCGATGAAACCGCCGCGTTCGCTCACCTCGTACGGGAGGGGCTCGCCGCCGCCCGACGTCACCGATGTGACGGTCGTGTGCAGCGGTACGCCGCCGTCGTCGTCGGGGATCGCGCGCACGATGCCGCGGTTCTGATCACTGTCGGGGAAGCGGGCCACGAGCGTCTCGGTGATCGAGAGCTCGGCATGCCCGTCGGCGGCGCGTGTGAGCAGCATGTCGGCGTGGAACGAGTCGAACGCGAAGTCGTCGACGTCGGCCGTCGCCGCCGCGGCCGGCAGGAGAACCGCCGCGGCCGTGATCATCAGCGCGAGGACGAGCCGGCCGAAGAGCGAGATGCGCGCGGTCATGTCTCCGACCCTAGGCGAGGCTCGCGCGGGATCGAATCCCCACGATGCTGCGCGACTCCACGCGCTGATGCTGCCGTTCGGTGGTGAGCGGCGCGCAGAGGTGTGGACTCAGCGCCGCTTGCGCCCGCGACGCCCGCGGAGGAGCACGAAGGCGATCCCGCCGACCGCAGCCACGGCGATCAGTCCCGCGATGGCGACGAAGACGTAGACGACGCCGGCGGCGCCGTCGGCGGGCGTCTCGGGCGTGCCGTCGGCGAGAGCCCCCGACAGCAGAGCGGTGAAGAGGGTGAGCGAGGTGACGAGTCCGGTGAGCACGGGCGTCCTTTCCGACGGTCCAGCCAGGTTAGGCGGATGCATGGAGCAGGCCCGGAGCCTGGACGCGCAGCCGCGCACGGGGTATGCGGGCACGAGCGCCGGGGAAGTTGACCGTCCGCGACCGGTGGCTGGGACGTGCTGTACCTCATGCTGGTGCGTCGCACGGGGGCGAAGTTCGAAGATCTCGTCGCCCGCCACCGCAACTTCGAGTGATCTGACGCGGTCGTCGCCGCGTGCAGAGAGAAGGGCCTCCCGGTCGACACCGGGAGGCCCTTCCTCATGCGCGGGTTACTTCAGCGGGCCGTACAGGGTCGGCGCGGTGCGACCGTCGATGGCCTGCTCGAGCGCGTACGCGTAGCCGAGCAGCGGACCCTCGGCGAAGTCGCGCCCGAGGAACTCGAGGTTGACGTTGCCTGCCGGGGAGGTGCCCACCGCGGCCGCCCAGCCCATCGGCATGGTGACCGAGGGGAGCCCCGTGTTGGGGCTGAGGCGCATGTTGCTCCCGATCGGGCTGTACGGGTTGCCGCTCGGGTACACGATGGCGTCGAGATCCAGGTCGTCCATCAGCGTGGTCACGAGCGTCTTGCCCTTCGCGAGCTGCGTCGTGTGGGTTCCGGTCGGGCCTCCCCATGCCTGGTACGCCTCCTCGGTCACGGCTGCGCGCTCGCCATAGGGGCGGGCGCTGCGTCCGGGCACCGCGTTGTCGGACTGGCTGATCTTCAGCAGGCTGTTCGCCGACACGTCGGGGTCGAGGTAGGTGGCGATGTACTCCTGGAGGTCGTGGTTGAACTCCGGACCGCTGCCGCTGCCCTCGGCGAGAATGGCGTCCCACCCGGCCGGCGGGGTCACCTCGACGACCTTCGCGCCCTGCTTCACGAGCTCCGCCTTGGTCTGCTCCCACAGCGCCAGGGTGCTGGCGTTGGTTCCGAACATCGCCGGAACGTAGCCGAACGTCTTAGCGTCGAGCGCGTCGGCGTCGAGGTACGACGTGTACGAGGTCGGTACCTTGCCGGCCTGGCTCGCCGTGATCGGGTCGGCCGCATCCGCGCCGACGACCGCATCCAGGGCGACCGCGGCGTCGGTCACAGACCGGGCGATCGGGCCACCGGTGTCCTGCGACAGGGCGAGGGGAACGATGCCGGCGCGGCTGGCGAGACCGACGGTCGGACGAACACCGACGAGGGAGTTGTACGTCGACGGGATGCGGATCGAGCCGCCCGTGTCGGTGCCGAAGCCGATCGCGGCGAGGTTCGCCGAGATCGACGCGCCCGTGCCACCGCTCGAGCCCCCAGAGGACTGCGACGTGTCGAGCGGGCTCGAGACCGTCAGCGCCGTACCGGGCGCCTGGAACGCCGACCACTGCGAGGTGAAGCCGATCGCGAACTCGTCCATGCTCGCCTTGGCGAGGATGACCGCACCGTCGGCGCGCAGGCCCTTCACCATCGTCGCGTCGGTCGTGGTCTGGTTGCCGCTCCAGCACCCGCAGCCGGCCGTGGTGGGCATGTCGACGGTGTTGTAGTTGTCTTTCACCGCGATCGGCACACCGAGGAGCATGCTCGTCATGCCCTTGTCGGCGCGCACGGTGTCGGCGGCGGCGGCGGCGGCCAGCGCCGCCTGCTCGCCGACGGTGATGATCGAGTTCAGCGGTCGTGCACCGCCTTCGACCGTCACCTTGTCCAGGGCCTTGATGCGGTCGATGTAGGCCTGCGTCAGCTGAACCGACGTCGTGACGCCGGCATTCATCGCGGCCTGCATCTCGATGACGTCGGCCTCGACGAGAGCGAACGGGCCGTCGTCGTAGATGATGCGCTGCGACAGCAGAGCGAGGTCGGAGACCGTCACGGCGCCGTCGGCGTCGAGGTCGAAGGTCGCGTACTCGGCCCACTGCGGGTCGGTGCTCGTCGCACCGATCGCGGCCGACAGCACCGACAGGTCGGCGTCGGTGACCTGCTCGTCGCCCGTCTGGTCGAGCTCGGTGTAGTACGGCGCGAGGAACGGTGCGCTCTCGGCCGCCGCGGCGGGTGCCGCGGTGGCGGGGACGGCGAGGGAAGCGGCGGCGACCGTTCCCAGCGCGGCCGCGACGGCGAGGATGCGCCGGGTGGATGCTGTCACGAGGGGGCCTTTACGGGATGAGGGGGAGGAGGGCGTCGTGGTCTGCGTGCGGATCATTCGGACACCGCCTGACGACGACGGATCACCAGGAGCGCACCCGCGGCGATGAGGACGACGGCACCGGCACCCGCGACGAGCCAGGGGGTGGCATCGGCGCCGGTGGCGGCCAGGGGCTGGCCGGTCGAGCCGACCGGGACGGAGGTCGCGGAGGCGCTCGCGCTCGGGGTCGGCGTCGCGCTGTCGGTCGGCGACGACGTCGGCGACGGCGTCGGGTCGGGGAGGGCGACGAGCGATACCGACGCGGAGTCGATGTCGGTCTCGGTCGCCGTCTCGTCGGTCGAGCTGACCAGCTCGGCCGAGGCGAGGGCGATCTCGGTGTCGCCGCCGTGGATGGCGCGGAACGAGAACGAGGCGAGCTCGACCGCACCGGTGAGGCCGGGGGAGGTGCCCAGGCGGGTGTGGGTCACCGCGATCAGGCCGTCGCCGAGCGCGCCGGTGGTGAATCCGCCGTCGGGGCCGACTGCCGAGTCCTCGTCGAACTCGAGCACCGCGGGGTCGTACGTGAAGATCAGGTCGTACGCGTACAGGTCGCTCGTGCCGGTGGAGGTCACGGTCACCTCGAGAGTGTCGCCCTCCGTCGCCTCATCGGGGGAGACATCGATCGAGATGCTCGCGGCGGGGGCCGCGGCGAAGGCCGCGGGAGCGAGCGCGACCGATCCGCTCGCCAGGGCGAACGTGGTGACGAGGAGCGCGATGCCGCGAGCGCGCAGCATCCTGCCTCTGCCAGTGGTGTCAGACATGCGTGAGTAGCCCTTCTACGGGTAGAGGGACTCGCTGACGCACGCGTCGACGCGTGCTCGCGTCGGCGCGTCCCGTGTGGGTACCAGCAACCTCTCAGACTCCCGTTTCGGGCGGGGGTCGTGTTGTTACCGCCCGGTTTCGTCGAGGGCTCGGGGCAGGCGGATGCGCACCGTCGTGCCGTGCCCGACGGAGCTCTCCAGCTCGATCGTGCCGCCCGCGTTCGCGACGGCCCGCGCGGCGCTGGCGAGTCCTATGCCGCTGCCGCCGTCGTCGTCCCCGGCCATCCGCCCGCGCACACCGTCGTCGAGGATCGCCGGGAGGTCGTCGGGGTGGATGCCGCGGCCCCGGTCGCGCACGACGATGTCGACGGTGTCGTCGGTGGCCTGCACGTCGACGTCGATGGTCGACTCGGAGTACTTGGCCGCGTTCTCGAGAACGTTCTGCACGGCGCGACGCAGTTCGGTCGCGTCACCCTGAACAGCGGCGTCGTCGGTGAGGGAGAACGACAGGCGGCCGAACAGGTCGCCGGGGAGCACGAGGCCCGCCGCCTCGCGCACCAGAGTGCCGGCGTGGGCGACCTCGTCGCGCCGCGGCGGCGGGTCGTCGCGCACGCGCTCGGCGAGCGCGGTGGCCATCGCCAGGAGGTGGTCGCTGGTGGCTTCGAGGTGCCCCAGCATCTCGTCGGCGTCTCCGACACCCTCGCGCAGCAGATCGACGTATCCGCGCACGGCCGTGACGGGCGAGAGGAAGTCGTGGACGAACGACCGGAGGAACGCGTTGAGTTCGTCGTCGGCGCGCTTGGACGCGGTGAGGTCGCGGACGATCTTGACGAAGCCCGTCGGCGTGCCGACGCTGTTGCGCACCGCGGTGATCGTGACGTGCGCCCAGAAGAGAGTGCCGTCGGACCGCACGCGCCAGCCGGTGTCTTCGACATAGCCGTGTGCCAGCGCCGAGGTCAGCAATGCTTGAGGCACGCCGCGCTCGCGGTCTTCGGGTCGATAGAAGCGGGAGAAGTGCTCCCCGATGATCTCGTCGCGGGAGTAGCCCTTGATGCGCTCGGCGCCGGAGTTCCAGCTCTGCACGATGCCGGTGCGGTCGAGTTCGATGATCGCGAAGACCGCTACCTGGTCGCTCCACGCGATCGACGGCCGACGGGTCGAGGTGGGTTCCACGTACGTCTCCGATCCGCCGTTCCGGTTCCCCAACCATGAACAGCATTGCACCCGCGCGGTGCACATCGGGTGGTTCGGAGACCGACCTTCAGCGGATGATATCGTTCGGGGTTTCGGAGGCCGTCGGGCCCGCTAGGCGCGCGTGAAGCCGTCGAGGTCGGGGTCCCAACTCGTGTCGGGATCGTTCGCGGCATACGGCTCGGTGCCGGTCTCCGCGCGGCGCGGATATCCGGGGTGCGAACGCAGGGTCTCGGCCGCCTCGGAGAAGTCGAGCTCGTCGCCCTCCCACTCGGCGGGGGCCGACAGCACGTCGTTGCCGACCCCGATGACGAGGTCGGCCGTGCCGCCGTCATCGGTCGTGCGCGAGACGATCGGAATCGTCACCGCCTCGGCCCGGCCGTCGTTCGCGATGGCGGCTGTGAGCGTCACCAGTGCTTCGGCGACCTCGTCGGTCGTGATGATCGTCTCGCCCGCGTAGGTGATGCTTCTCATGGCCCCACTCTGTCGTCCGCCCCTCTCTCGGGGCCGACCCATTGCCATCGGAGAGGCGGTGGGATACGACCGCCGTCCACCTGCCGCCTGTGTCCGGGCGTGTTCGGGGTTGTTCGGAGTAGGCCTATCGGGCTGCGAGCCCGGCGGCACCGGCATAGCGTCGAAGACGAGCGGGTCGGACGGCAGCCCCTTTGTCTCCCGGCCCGCTCACAGATCTCTCCCGTGGAGAGGCCGAGCCGTGGGGGATCCGGTCTCTCCTCTCCGCCTGCGGGCGGAGTGATTCACCGCCGACGGTGTCGGTGGATCCGTGCGCGACGGATGCTGCGCTCGCCGCTGTTGTCAGGCGCGCAGCGCAGCATCCGTCCGCGTCTCGCCATCGCGTCGAGCGTCACCCGTCGCCATGCGGCCGACCATCGACCCGACCAGATCGTGCTTCAGCATGCGGGCCGGGAGCAGGCCGATCACCGCGAGGGCGATGAAGCCCGAGAGGAGCTTGTCGGCCAGTGAGGTCAGCAGGTTCGCGGTGAACACCGCCGGGGCGAGATGCTCGCCCGAGGAGATGAGCCCTTCGGCGATCTGGTCGCTCGCGTGACCCGTCTCGCCGCCGAAGAGGATCATCAGCACCGGCACGGAGACGATCGTGCAGACGACCCCGACGACGAGGTTCAGCGCGAGGAACCTCGGCAGCGACCGCGCCCCGCCGAGCGCACGAGCGCCGTATCCCCACGCGAGTGCGCCGGCGATGTTGACGATTCCGAACGGCAGGGCGTCGGGGGTGCCGGTGACCGTCTCGATGCCCGTGGAGCCCGCAGCGACCAGGACTCCCCACCAGGGCCCGAAGGCCATCGCGGCCACGGCGGTGCCGATCATGTCGAGAAAGAGGGGGAGGCCGAGCGTGGCGACCGCCGCGCTGCCCGAGAAGTTCAGCACGACGCAGCCGATGAGCAGGATCGCGGTCCACATCGTGGAGCGCGGCCCGGTGGACGCCCCCGCCGCAGCGGGTGTCACCGGCGCAGGTGCCGCGCGCCGCGCCTTCTGGGCGAGACCACAGCGAGTCTCCCACTTCTCGGCCTCGGCGTCGTCGGCTCCGAGCGCGCGGACGATCTCGCCCACGAGCGCGGCGTTGATCCGGGAGCGACCCAGACGGAAAGCGTCGTAGACCGTCGTCCTGGCGGGCGTGGATGCCGAGAGGGGCACCCCGCGCTCGATCCGGGCGAGCGCGATGCGGTTCCCGATCTCTGCGTACGAGGGTCCGCCGGCGCGGGCGCGGAGATCCCGCAAGCTGCTCGCGATGTCGTCGAAATCGTCGTTCGTACTGTCGTCCGTTGGCACCGGCGTCGTTCCCCCTTTGCCGGGAGGCCCCCCGCCCGGCTCGAAGAGCTTATGCGACGCGGCGACGGCCGCGCGGACGCGCCACGGGGCGGCGAACGCGCGCCGTTCGGGGCGGGACAACCACCGAAACTAGGGGAAAACGGTGACAGGGGGATTCTGTCCCCCATTCAGGGGACAGAATCCGCTAGTGTCTGTGTTCAGCGACGAGACGCACGGCACCGCGAATCGTCACGTGAAGAAATCGGACCCCCGCCCGTCTTGTCTCGACAGGGCGGGGGTCCCTCTTCTCTCCCGGGTCAGCGCACCTTCACCGCGGACGGCTGCAGCGAGACCGTGAACTCCCGCGTCTCGCCGATCTCCTCGCCATCGATCTCGAACGCGCGGGGATCGGGAAGCGTCACACGGATCTTCCTCGCTCGGCCGTGCGTGACCGACTCGGAGCTGGTCGTGTCGTCCTTCTTGGTGATCAGACGCATGAGCCCGTTGTCCCACATCATCGTCTTGAGGGTTCCCATCCACTGGCCGAGTCCTTCGGCGCTCAGCAGCAGGAAGTCGAGCTCGCCGTCGGATGGGTCGGCGTCGGGCAGCAGCGTGAAGCCGCCCTGCAGCGTGCCGCAGTTGGCGATCAGGAGGGTGTGGCCTTCCTCGTCGCGACCGGGCTCGTCGTCGACGGTGAGGTGGAAGGGCACGATGTCGCTGGCGGCGAGGGCCCGCCCGAGCGACTCGACGTAGGCCAGCCAGCCGGCCTTGCTCTTGAGCTCGTCATCGGTCTCGGCGATCATCTGCGCATCGATGCCGAAACCGATCATGACGACGAAGCCGTGACGCTCGGTTCCCGTGTCGAGGTCGACATCGACCCAGCCGACGTCGATGGCGGTGGCCGTACCGGTGAGTGCGCGGTCGACCGCCTTGTCGATGTCGTTGATCGGCACGCCGAGGTTGCGCGCGAGCAGATTGCCCGTGCCGAGCGGCACGATGCCGAGGTCGACATCGGCCTTCTCGTCGGCGAGGTGCTCGGCGACCGCGCGCACGGTGCCGTCGCCGCCGGCGACGATGATGACGTCGGGTGACGCCTCGAGGGCCCGGCGGGTGGCCCCCTGGCCGGGGTCGTCGACGCTGGTCTCGAACCACTGGACATCGGCATCGGCGCCGAGCGTCGCGGTCACGGGCGCCTCCAGCGCCTCCCGCTCGGTCTTCGACGGGTTCCAGACGACCGCCACACGGGTGCTCATTCTTGTGGTTCCCCCTCAGTCAGGACCTGTTCGCGACGACAGGTGTCGTCATGGTGTCGCCACAGTCTGACCCCCGCCGCGCGGGAGCGCCAACTCCTTGCGCGGGCTCGACTTCCGCGGGTCTGTCGCGCTAGGGGCGAGGCGAGCCCCGATCTCGGTACTCGGTCTTGCCAGGTACCGGTACCCGGCGTTACTATTTACCGGTACCCAGTGTCACGGAGTAGAGAGGGTTCGTATGGCGAAACAGATGACCGAGATGCTCAAGGGCACGCTCGAGGGCATCGTGCTGGCGCTGCTGGCCGTGCAACCCGCCTACGGATACGAGATCACCGCCCGGCTGCGGGAGCAGGGATTCTCCGACATCGTCGAGGGCACGGTCTACGCGCTGCTGATCCGCGTCGAGCAGCGGGGGCTCGTCGCCGTCGAGAAGGTGCCCTCGGAGAAGGGGCCGCCCCGCAAGGTCTACTCGCTCAATGCGCAGGGGAGCGAGTACCTCGACGAGTTCTGGAAGTCGTGGAGCTTTCTCGTCGAGCGGATAGAGAACCTCCACACCCCGCACGCGAGAAACCAAGGAGAGTAGCCATGGCTGCGAAGTGGATCGAAGCCGTCACCGGGTCGTTGGACCAGAAGAAGCAGTATCGACAGGCGACCGCGAGGATCGAGGCGTTGCCCGAGCCCTATCACCGGGCCGCGAAAGCGCTGAGCCGTTACCTGATGTACTACGCCGGCGTCACGGACGGCGACACGCTGGTGGCGATGTTCGGCGACCACGCCGACCTCTGGGAACGCGCCGCGGTCGATGCGACGCCCGTGCGCGAGATCGTGGGTGACGATCCCGTCGAGTTCGCCGAGTCTTTCGCCCGCGCCTACTCCGGCGCGCAGTGGATCGATAAGGAACGAGCCCGTCTCACCTCGGCGATCGACGCCGCGGCGGGTGGGTCGAGCTCACCGTCATGAACGCCGTCGACGTGCGAGGCGTCACCAAGTCTTTCGGCGACGTCCCCGTGCTGCGCGGGGTCGACCTCGAAGTGGAAGAGGGCAGCATCCTGGCCCTTCTCGGCTCGAACGGGGCGGGGAAGACGACCCTGGTGCGGATCCTCTCCACGCTGTCGCGGGCCGACGCGGGGAGCGCGGTGGTGCACGGATTCGACGTCGCGACCCAACCCGGCGAGGTGCGGGAGTCGATCAGCCTCACGGGGCAGTTCGCTGCCGTCGACGAGGTGCTCAGCGGCCGTGAGAACCTCGTGATGGTGGCGAGGCTCCGGCATCTGGAGAATCCCCGCGCGATCGCCGACGACCTGTTGGAGCGTTTCGACCTCGTCGAGGCCGGTGGTCGTCGGGCGGGCGGCTATTCCGGGGGCATGCGACGTCGTCTCGACATCGCCATGAGTCTGATCGGCGACCCTCCCGTGATCTTCCTGGACGAACCGACCACGGGCCTCGACCCCCAGGCGCGCGCGGAGGTGTGGCGGACGATCGCCCGACTCGCCGCGGGTGGAACCACGGTGCTCCTGACCACGCAGTACCTCGATGAGGCCGAGCACCTGGCCGACCGCATCGCAATCCTCCACGAGGGCAGAATCATCCAGAACGGCACGCTCGACGATCTGCGGCGGCTGCTACCTTCCGCTCAGGTCGAGTACGTCGAGAAGAAGCCGACGCTCGAGGACGTCTTCCTCGCCCTGGTCGGCCGTTCGGGAGACGGGCCCGCGCACCGGGAGGACCTCTCATGACCGGGCACGTCCTCAGCGACACCGGAGTGCTGACCGGTCGTTCGCTGCGTCACATCCTGCGCAGCCCCGACACGATCATCACCACCGCGGTCACACCGGTCGCGCTCATGCTGCTGTTCGTCTTCGTGCTCGGGGGAGCGATCGACACCGGGTCGAACGAGCACTACATCGACTACCTGCTGCCCGGCATCCTGCTGATCACCATCGCATCGGGGGTGGCCTACACCGCCTACCGGCTGTTCCTGGATGTGCAGGGCGGGATCTTCGAGCGGTTCCGGTCGATGCCGATCGCACGCTCCAGCATCCTGTGGGCGCACGTCTTCACGTCGCTCGCGTCGAACGTCACGGCCCTCGCGATCGTCGTGGGGGTGGCGCTGATCCTCGGCTTCCGCACCGGCGCCTCGGTCGGCGCCTGGCTGGCGGTCGCCGGCATCCTGGTGCTGTTCACGCTCGCGCTGACATGGATCGCGGTGGTCGCGGGCCTCGCGGCGAGAACCATCGACGGGGCGAGCGGCTTCAGCTACCCGCTGATCTTCCTGCCCTTCATCAGCTCGGCGTTCGTGCCGACCGACTCTATGCCAGGCCCGGTTGCCTGGTTCGCCGAGAATCAGCCGGTCACGTCGGTCGTCGACACGGTGCGCGCCCTGTTCGCCGGCCAGCCCGTCGGAGGCGCGATCTGGGTGGCGCTGGCGTGGCTCCTCGGCATCCTCGTCGTCGCCTACGCCGCCGCGATCGCCATTTACCGCCGCAGGCTCAGCTGACCGAGGTCGTTTCCACGCTGAAAGCCCCAGACACCCGGATGCTGCGCGAAGCGCGCCCGGGTGTCTGCGGCTTTCGGTGCAATCGCGTCAGTCCTCGAGGTCGCCGGGCGCTTCGGGTTCGGCCTCGGTCTCCTCGACCTTGCCGCGCAGCTGGTCGGCCATCGCGGCCGCGCCGTCCTCGCCGTGCTCGTCGTCGACCTTCGCGATCAGCTTGCCGAGGTCGGTGTCGGAGCCGGTCGGGGCGGTGTCGTTCTCGTCGCTACTCATCCCGCGACTTTACGCCGCCCCGGAGGGTCGACGTCGCGGCGGTGGATGATCGCAGCGGCGACGAGGATGCCGATGCAGGTGCCCGCGGTGTTCGCGAGCACGTCGGAGATGCTCGCCGTGCGTTCGTCGAGCAGCTCGGCCTGAAGCCCCTCGATGGCGATCGTCGTGAGCAGCCCTATGGGCAGCACGAGGTAGCGGGAATGCTCGAGCACGAGGCTCAGCAGAAACCCCAGGGGCACGAAGAACACGACGTTCGCGGCGACCTCGATCCGTCCGTACGTCGCCCACGGCAGCAGACGCTCGATGCGGTCGAGCAGCCCCACGGCGCCGCTGTCGACGGGCACCGGCCAGAACGCGATGAGCAGCACGGCGACACCGTAGACGACGAGTGCCAGCAGCGCGGTGCGCCGCCAGCGCTCGGTGCGCGTGCGGGCGCCGAGCTCTTCGATGAGAGGGGCGGGACTCAAGCGTCGATGCGGCGCTTGTCGTAGGTGGCGGAGCCGAAGCCGAGGATCAGGTACCCGATGAACGAGAAGAGCCACAGCAGGAAGATCGAGAACACCGCGCCCTGGCCGAACGCCTTGCCGGTGCGCAACGACACGATGATGTGGAAGACGATGTTGACGATCGGGATCAGGTACAGCAGGCCGAACCACGCGGAGAACCCGGCGACCTTCACGAGCACGAACACGTTCACGATCGGGATGATCGCGAGCCACCCCGGGTAGCCGGCCTTGGAGAACACGCGCCAGAGCGCGATGACCACCACGACGTAGATGAGGAACCCGAAGAAGCCCGAGACGCCGTTCAGGGCGGTGAACTCGGCCTGGTCGGTGATTCTGCTGAGAGCGATCATGGCGCTCAGCATAGGGGTATCCGGGGCACCGTCATGCACGCCCGCGAAGGATCAGGTTCCAGTACACCCACGGCAGCACCCACCGGTCGAGCAGGTACGTCAGCCGTCGCTCGCGGAACAGGGTCCGCCACCCCGGTACGGTCGGTGCCAGACGGTCGTCTCGATCGAACTCGGCGAACACGAGGGTGTGTCGACTCACGGTGATCGGGGTCACCGTGTAGCCGTCGTAGACGGCATGGGGCTGCCTGCCCGCCACGACCGCCACGAGGTTCTTCACGAGCACCGTGGCCTGCGGCCGGATGCCGCCGCCCGACCGCGTCGGGGTGATCGCGGTAGCGTCGCCCAACGCCCAGACGTTGTCGAAGCGGCGGTGGCGCAGCATCCGTTCGTCCACATCGACGAAACCGTCCGCGTCGCCGAGCCCGCTCTCGGCGATCCACGCCGCCGGGGCCTGCGGTGGGACCGCGTGCAGCAGGTCGTAGCGCACGGTCTCGCTGACGCCGCCGCGCCCGATCACCACCTCCTGGCTCTCGGGGCGCACCTCGATGAGGTCGTGCGCGTATCGCGTCTCGATGCCGTAGTCGTCGATCTTGCGCTGCAGCTCGTCGGAGATCTCATCGATCCGGAAGGCCTGCGACTCCGGCGAGACGAAAACCGATCGCACGCGGCGTCGCGGATCGTGCCGCCACCAGTCGTTCGCCAGATACATCGGCTTCTGGGCGACGCCGGCGCAGGTGGCGGGCTCGGGCGGCTGGACGAAGACCACGGTGCCGTCACGGATATCGCGCAGCGCGAGAGAAGCCTTGGCCGCGAGCTCGTGCGTGTAGCTCGAGATGCCGAGCGGCGTGCGCATCGCCTCGGCGAGGCCCGGCACCGCATCCCACCGCAGCTCGATCCCCGCGGCGACGATGAGGTGCGCGTACCGCACCACGGTGCCCGAGGAGAGGGTGACGCTGTCGTCGTGCGGAGCAACGCTCGTCACACGGTCGCGGATCCATTCGACCCCGGATGGTGTGACGTCGGCCTGGGGGCGCACCGCCTCCGAGGCGCGCGCGAGCCCGCCCGCCACGTGCGACTGCAGCGGCGCGTATACGTGCTGCTCCCGCGGCTCGATGACGACGACGTCGCCGACGCCCTGACGTCGCAACCGGCCCGCGACCGACAGCCCGGCGTTTCCACCGCCGATGATGACGACGGGGTGGGGCGGGCGATTCGCGGGTGGCTGCATTCGGTCAACTCAACGCGACGAACGCCACCACGGCTACCGCTTGACAGTGCGCGCGCCGCGGCGCGCGTGTCGTGTCCCCCGAAATGCCTACATCGGTGGTGCGGGGCCCCGCGTAATCTGGAGGAGCGCTCACTCGCGCATCGGGCAAGTCATCCCCCCACGTACTTGTTCCGGTCTGAGCGCCGGCCCCCGGCGACGTTCATCCCCCCAGAACGAACCGGGGGCTCACTTCTGTCATCGGGTGGCCGCCGATCACGGGCGTCCCATTCCGTAGTAGGTCCATCCGGCGGCGCGCCACGCGTTCGCGTCGAGGCAGTTGCGGCCGTCGATGACGATGTGGCCGCTGGTGAGGGATGCGGCGTGCTCGGGCGGGAGCTCGCGGCGGTACTCGTCCCACTCGGTGACGACGATGACGGCGTCGGCGCCGCGGAGGGCTTCGTCGCGGTCTTCGACGTAGTTCAGCTGCGGGTGGATGCGTCGGGCGTTCTCGATCGCGGCGGGGTCGGTGATGGTGACCCAGGCGCCGAGGCCGTGGAGACGGACGGCGACGTCGAGGGCGGGCGAGTCGCGGATGTCGTCGCTGTGGGGTTTGAAGGCGGCGCCGAGCACGGTGATGTTCTTCTTGAAGACCTGCCCGTCGAAGGCCTGCACGACGAGGTCGACGGCGCGGTCGCGGCGGCGGAGGTTGATCGCGTCGATCTCGCGGAGGAACGCGACCGATTCGCCGCGGCCGAGCTCTTCGGCGCGGGCGGCGAAGGCGCGGATGTCTTTCGGGAGGCAGCCGCCGCCGAAGCCGATGCCGGCGCCGAGGAAGCGGCGGCCGATGCGGGCGTCGTGGCCGATGGCATCGGCGAGGGTGGTGACGTCGGCGCCGGTGACCTCGGCGATCTCGGCCATCGCGTTGATGAACGAGATCTTCGTCGCGAGGAACGCGTTCGCGGAGACCTTCACGAGTTCGGCGGTGGCGTAGTCGGTGATGATGAACGGCGTGTTCTTCGCGACCGACGGGTGGTAGACCTCGCGGAGCACGGATGCTGCGCGCTCGCCCTCTTCGGTGGCGCCGTTCGCGTCGGAGGGGACGCCGGCGACCAGGCGGTCGGGGTCGATCGTGTCTTGCACCGCCCATCCTTCGCGGAGGAACTCGGGGTTCCACACCAGCGTCGCACCCGTCGGGGTGACGCTCTCGGCCAGACGGGCGGCGGTGCCCACCGGCACGGTCGACTTGCCGGCGACGAGGTCTCCCTCGCTCAGGTACGGCAGGAGCCCCTCGACAGCGGCGTTGACGTAGGTGAGGTCGGCGGCGTAGCCGTCCTTCTGCTGCGGGGTTCCGACGCCGATGAAGTGCACCTTCGCGCCCTGGGCCGCCGACATGTCGGTGGTGAAGGTGAGGTTGCCCGATGCGATGCCGGCGGTCAGCAGCTCCTGCAGGTCGGGCTCGAAGAACGGCGCCTCACCCTTCGACAGCTGAGCGATCTTGCGCTCGTCGACGTCGATGCCGACCACCTCATGGCCGATCGACGCCATCGCCGCGGCGTGAACCGCACCCAGGTACCCACAACCGATCACGGACAGACGCATGAGACTCCTCAGAGGGACGGAAGGAACTGCCTGAAAGCCGGCGATCGTTGGCGGCGGAAGAGATATCGCGACAGGGGGCGATGCCTCTTTCTAGCAGACGCACGTGACCGGCAGTTGTCGAGAGGCCACACGACGGTGCAGGATTAATCGCTCGGAAACAGGGATTTCATTCCGGGCGGCTAGGTTCGTGACTATGGAACAGTCATGTCGTCCGGGGTGGGGGCGTCGATGACCTCGATGATCGATCGGCTCACGCCGCGTCGCGAGGGCGACCGCCCGACGCGTCGTCGTGGCCATCTCGTCGTCGTCGGCGGCGGGTGGCGACGCGGTGCGCGCATCGCCCTGCTCATCGCGCTCGGCGGCCTCTTCGCCGGCGGGATGACCCTCGGCATCCTCAGGTTCTTGAACGTCATCGTGCGCCTCGCGGCCATTCCGCCCGAGCTCGTCGGGCTCGTGATCGCGATCGCGCTGCCCGTCGCGGCCCTGGTGATGATCGCGCTCTTCGTGATCCCGGTGCATGTCATTCCGACCATCGCGCTGGTGATCCTCACCCTCGCACCGACGCGCTTCATCCCGAGCGACGGTCCGTTCAACGCGTTGCCGCCGCTGGCGATCCTCATGGGGATCTGGGTGTTCCGACGTCTCGTACTGGGTCACACCCCGGCCGAGAACCTCCCCACCGACGGCGAGCATCGCCCGATGGGTCCGCGCTTCGCCATCGGTGCGATCGCCGTGCTGCTGCTGTTCTGGCTCATCGTCAGTACGGCGCTCGAGGGAGGATCCGACACCACCGTCGGCTGGACCCTCGCCTTCGCCGTGAGCGTGCTGATGCCGCTGCTGGTTCCGAATGCCCGAGCCGAAGCACGTCTACTCGCGCAGGTGGTCTTGGTCATCGGCGTGCTCGTCGGGATCTACCTGCTCATCGAGATGGTGCTCAAGTTCTCGCCGGTGTACGGGGCCCCGACGGAGGAGTTCGAGTTCTCGGTATACCGGGCTCGCGCCGCGTTCTCGCACCCGCTCTTCGCGGCGGCGTTCATGACGATCCCAGCGTCGATCGGCATCGGCGCCTGGCTGCAGTCCGGAAAGCTGTGGCCGCTGTTCGCCGGTGCGATCTCGGTGGGCGGCGTCGTGGCAACGGTGTCCCGCGGCTCTGTGGCGGGGGTCGGCGTCGCCGTGGCGTTCGCCCTCCTGCTCGCGCCGCTGTTCCTGGGGTGGAAGAACATCTCGCGGTGGGCGCAGCTGCTGGTCGTCTCCGCGATCGGTGCGGTGGTCGTGCTCAACGCCGGGCCCCTGGTGGAGCGATCGGACTCGATCGAGTCGCAGATCTCGGCCGACGTGCGTGACCGGGCCGTCGACGTGGCCTTCCGGGCGGCCGACCTCTCCGGATGGATAGGCACCGGCCCGGGCACCTCCGGCATCACGTCGCGACTGTTCGACACGATCATCATCGAGAACTCCATCCTCCAGCTGCTGATCAGCATCGGGATCCCGGGGTTGATCCTCTTCGCGCTGTTCATGACGGCCCTCATCTGGCAGGCGTGCACCAGGGGCAATCTGAGCGTCATTCTCGCGATGGTGGCCTATGTCGTCGCGCTCGCGGGGTTCAACTCGATCGACGCCGTGCGCACCATGCACATCCTTCTCGGGTTCCTCGTGATCATGGCCGTCCATGGCCGGGGCGACGACGCGGCTCGGTGGGGACGTCGGCCGGATGCGCGCGAAGCGGCTTTCGAGCCGCGCGATCTGGCGAACGCGGCTCCGCTCGAGCCCCTCGCACCTGAACCCGTTCTGCGGAGGGGGTGACGGTGGGCTCGGGGGGGCGAGGTCTCGGGGCCGTCGCATCGCGGGGAGCCGCGGTGACTCTCGGGGCGCAGGGGATACGCATCCTCGTGCAGCTGGGCGGCATCGTTCTGCTCGCGAGACTGCTCTCTCCGGCCGATTACGGGCTCACCACGATGGTGATCGCGATCATCGGAGTCGGCGAGATTCTTCGTGACTTCGGTCTGTCGAGCGCGGCCATCCAGGCCAAGACGCTCTCCGTCGGGCAGCGATCGAACCTGTTCTGGATCAACACCGGCATCGGAGCGCTCCTGACCGGGATCGTCGCCGCGCTCGCCGTACCGATCGCCGCGTTCTACGACGACGATCGACTCATCGCGGTGACGTTGGCGCTGTCGGCGACGTTCTTGCTCAACGGTATTTCGACCCAGTTCCGGGCCGATCTGAACCGCCGATTCCGTTTCGGTGCGCTCGCGTCCGTGGAGATCTCCGCGCAGGCCGTGGGTCTCGGAATCGCGCTGATCCTGGCGGTCGCGGGCTTCGGCTATTGGGCGCTCGTCGCGCAACAGGTCATCCAGGTGCTCTTCCAGGTGCTGGTCCTGCCGTTCGTGGCACGGTGGATGCCGGGACTGCCCCGACGGGGTGAGGAGATGCGCAGCTTCCTCACCTTCGGTGGGCCGCTCGTCGCCTCCCAGGTGCTCGTCTACGCGAGTCGCAACGTCGACGCTCTCGTGATCGGACGCGTCTTCGGCGCCTCGAGCCTCGGCTTCTACAACCGGGCGTTCCAGCTCATGTCGCTGCCTCTGAATCAGATCAACGCGCCCTCGTCGAGAGTCGCGCTTCCCACGCTGTCACGACTCCGTGACGAGCCGGCGCGTTACCGGGAGTTCCTCACATTCGGGCAGATCACCCTCCTGAACATCGTGAGCCTCGTGCTGGCGCTCTGCGTCGCGCAGGCCGCGCCGATCATCGCCATCTCGCTGGGATCGCAGTGGGCGCCATCGGTGCCTCTGTTCCAGATCCTGGCCGTCGCCGGACTCTTCCAGGCGGCCTCTTTCGCCACGTACTGGGTCGTGCTCTCGCTCGGCCGGACAAAGCGGCAGTTCTGGTACACCCTCATCACGCGGCCTCTCGTCATCGGGCTCATCATCGGGGGAGCCCTCTGGGGTGTAGAGGGCGTCGCCTGGGCGTACGCCCTGGGCAACGCGCTCCTGTGGCCCATGGGCATCGTCTGGCTCGTGCGCGGTTCGATCGCCCCGGCGGGGCGGCTGTTCGTCGGAGCGCTGCGGACGATCGTGGTCTATGCGCTGGCTGCGGCGGCGTCGTATGCGTCGACGATGGCCATCCCCGAGAGCCTCTCGATCGTGCGCATCCTCGTCGGGGCGGCCGTTCTCCTCGCGGCACTCGCCATCATCGCCCTGGTCTTTCCTCCCTTCCGCCGCGACGTGAGGGCCATGGCGGGCGCGCGCCGGTTCTTTCGGCGTCAGAGGTCTGCCCGCACCGCCCCGCCGTCGACGGAGCCCCAGGAGGCCGACCTATGAAACTGCGCAGGATCACACAGCGCGTGAAGAAAGAGGCACGCGGACTCGTCGACCGTGTGGGACACACGCGTCGCCGGTTCGGTGCTCTGGTCGAGGCCTCCGTGGGGAGTCCGGGCTCGTCGCATCACGTGCTCGTCGCCCCTCCGGGAGCCGGGAACATCGGAGACCAGGCCATGGTCGAGGCGTTCGTCGCCGCGGCCGACAAGCCCGTCACGATCATCACCCGTGCCCGTGACGACTTCCACCTTCCCGCCGACCTCGCCGAGCACGCGAGGATCGAGGCGCTGCCGAACCTGTTCTACGGGCAGGGGTCGGCGCACGAACGTGATGTCCGTGCCCTCGGGCGGGTACTGACCGGCGCCGCGAGCGTGTCGATCATCGGTGCCGACATCATGGACGGGGTCTACACGCTGCGACCCTCGATACGGCGAGCGACCCTCGCGGCCTCCGCCGCGCGCCGAGGATTCGATACGACCGTCATCGGGTTCAGCTGGAACAGTGCCGCACCCCGCCCCGCGTGGGACGCCCTGCGCGCGGCCGGGCAGGCGGGGGCGCGACTGCTGCTGCGTGATCCCGAATCGGCGAGAAGGGTTCGGGATGCGGGCATTGTCGGAGTGGTCGAAACGGCCGACATCGTCTTCACCGACGATCGGCTGGCCCCGGTGCTCCCCGACGTGGCCGCGTCGTTGCCGCGCCCGTATGCCCTCGTCAACGCCAGCGGCCTGATCGCCCGCACGGTCGATCAGGTGCCCGAGTATGCGTTGCTCATCGAGGAGCTGCGCTCACGCGGACTGCATGTCGTTCTTCTTCCGCATGTCATACGCACAACGGCCGACGATCTCTTGGCCTGTCGAGGTGTCGCGGCCTCGGTCGGTGGCGCGGGCGTGACCTTGATCGAAGAGATGCTTGCTCCCTCGGTCATTCGCACGCTGGCCGACGCGGCGACCGTCACGATCACCGGCCGGATGCATCTCGCGGTGATGTCGCTCTCGAGGGGAGTGCCGGCGGTCACCGTCGCGACGCAGGGGAAAGTCGAGGGTCTCATGAGGCTCTTCGATTGGCCGGAACTGTGTGTCACGCCGAGGCGCGGGATGGGGGAGGAGATGGTCGCCGTGGTGCGCAGCATCCTCGACTCAGACGACAGCCGGGTGCGTGTCGAACGCGGACTGGTCCGTGCCCGTGGGGCGGCGCGGGCGAACATCGAACGAATCGGTGCCGGCGCTGCGGGTTAGCCGGCCAACGGGGGGAATGTAAGAGTGGGGACAACGAAAGCTCGGAGCACCGTGCTGCTGCGCGATGACGTCGGAAAACGAGACTGGGTCGATTTCGTGAAAGGAGCGGCGATCATTCTGATCGTCGCCTACCACGTGGCGCTCTTCCTCACCTCGATCGGGATGGATGCGGCGGGGATCGGCCGCGCGCGACTGGTGCTCGACCTCTTCCCGATGCCCGCGTTCTTCCTCATCTCGGGGATGTTCCAGACCCGGGTGGGAAGCTGGTCGTTCGCCGATCTCTGGCGCCGACGATTGCGTCAGTATCTCTACCTCTACGTTCTGTGGTCGGTCATCCGGTTCGTCTTCTACCTGATCGCCCCGAACGTGCGATCCGACGGTGCGGGCGACTCCGCTCAGGACCCGTTGGCGCTCCTGCTCATTCTCGTGTGGCCGATCAGCTCCTACTGGTTCATCTACGCACTGTTCCTGTTCACTCTCGTCGTGTGGCTCTTCCGTAAGGCGCCCCCGGCCGTCCTGCTCATCGTCTCGGGAATCCTCAGCACGCTCTCGGCGTCGGGGTTGCTCGACACCGATAACTCCGGGTTCAACCGGATGCTCGAGTACCTGTTCTTCTTCGTCGTCGGCGCGTACTTCCACAAGCGCGTGTACGGTGCCGTCGAGCGGATGCGCCCCTGGAAGGCGGCAGCAGTGTGCGTCGCGTTCGCGATCGCGATCGCGGCCACGTTCGTCGTCCCGGGCCTCTTGCGCGTGCCGGGCTATGAGCTCATCGCGCAGATCCTGGTCGTCGCGGCCGGCTTCGCGCTGGCTTCGTACCTCGTACGGCTCGCGCCGCTGAAGTGGGTCAGTTATGTCGGGCAGCGCACGCTGAACATCTACCTCGTGCACATCTTCATCATCTCTTTGCTCGTGGCGTTGGTCTCGCTGATTCCCGGGATCGACAGGCCTCTCCCCGACCGAGGGCTGTCGGCCATCTTCCTCCTGACGGCTGTCGTGGTCGCCCTGTCGATTCTGTTGACCCGGTACCTGACGCGCGTCTCGTGGCTGTTCGTCTATCCGTTCCGCCCGCGCACCGCCCGCGCCGTGCCCGCCGATGAGGCGCCGCCCTCGAGCCGCCCGAAGACGGACGGCGACGAGGGGATCACGAGATGACGACGAGCCGGCTGGGATGGGCGGACGTCGCCCGTGGCGGCGCGATGATGCTGGTCGTCCTCGCGCACACGCTTCAGCTCATGGAGGTCGGCGGGTGGGATCTGGGCTGGCTGGACACCCTGAACATCTTTCTGACGGCGATCCGGATGCCGTTGTTCTTCCTCATCTCGGGAGTGTTCGCGGCGAACGCCATCCGCCGGACCTGGGGTGGGATCTGGCGCTCGCGTCTCGCGCTTCTCATCTACATCTATTTCCTGTGGTCACTGATCCGAGCCCTCTGGTTCACGGTCGTACCCTGGCCGCTCGGCGACACCCATCCCTGGGTGGCGCTGGCGATCTCTCCGGTCTGGCCGACGAACGGTCTGTGGTTCCTGTTCGCGCTCGTGTTGTACCTCGTGATCGGCCGTCTCACTGCGCGGTGGCCCCTGTGGATCCCCCTCGTACTGTCGGGCGCCGTGTCCGTCCTCGCGGCGTACGATCTCGTTCCGACCGGCGGCAACGGGGTATGGCGGTCGATCGGCCTGTATCTGTTCTTCTTCGTCTTGGGTGCCCGGTTGCCCGACGTGTGGAAGACGGTCGCCGCCCGGTCGACAGCCGTGTTGCTGATCCCCGCGATCCTTGTGATCCCGCTGGGGTTCTTCCTCTTCACGCGGTTGCCGGATGCTGCGGAGGGAATCGCACGGGTGCTGCTGTCGGTGGTGTGCGTTGCGGCATGTCTTGTCATCGCCGCGATGATCGCGAAGGTGCGATGGCTTGCCGCCCCGTTCTTGGCCGTCGGCACGCGCACGCTGCCGATCTACGTGACCCACGCCATCCTTCTCGCCGTCCTCGTGCCTCTCGTCCCTGTGGGAAGCGTTCCGGCGGTGGTCGTCGCGGTGGTGATGACCGCGGTGGCCATCCTGGTTGCGCTCGGACTCTTCGTCCTGCTCGGCCCCGTGGGTGGTGTCTACAATCTCCCCAAGCCGATCGCTCGTCGCCTCGCCCGTCGGGCCGACGCGACCTGACGAGGGCGGCGAGCTCACCGTTGCGACGGGCGGGAGAGATGTCTCTCGATCACCTCGGCTTGCGAGAGTGCCGTATCGATGCCGCTGACGGAGGGAATGCCCGGCACGCTCCCGACGTATGCGAGCAGCGTGCCGGCGTCGCTCGATCCTGACGCGCCGAAGTAGGTCACGTCGAGACGATAGTCGTCGGCGACGGCGTAGAACTCCTCGAACAGGGCATTCCATCCGTTCGCCGATTCGGCGGAATAGACCCCGCCGCGCCCACCCGAGGGCCAGCCCACCTCGCCGACGGCGCAGCGCACATCCCAGCGGGTGCACCAATCACCGAATTCGCGCAGGCGTTGAATCACCGTGCCGTTCTCGGCCCCCGCTTCGAAGGGGCCGCGTTCCTCGGCGTAGAAGTGCTCGGAATACATGACGAGACCGAGCTCGTCGACGATCCATGGTCCGTCGGGCGCGATGGCGGCAAGCCTGCCGCGGGTGTCGCTCAGGATTCCCTCCACCCACACCGTGTGTTCATCACCGGTCGAACGGATGGCGTCAACGGCTACCTGCGCGAAGTGCTTGTAGGTTTCCACGCCCACCGACCAGCGCGGCTCGTTGAAGATGTCGTAGGCGAGCACGTCGGCATCGTCGCGGAACCGTTCGGCGATCATCGACCAGATGGTGGTGACGTGCTCCTCCGTGATGCCGTCGCCACAGGAGACACTTCCCTCGACGTACTCGCCCGCGCCCCAGGGGTACGTGCAGCCGTTATGCAGGTCGATGACGGTACGAATGCCCGCTGCCCCCGCACGGCGCACCTGCTCGGCGACCATGTCGAGGTAGACGGTGTCGACGGGTTGGGCGAGGCCGTCCTGCGCGGTTCCGCCCGCGGGGATCTCCTGCAGCCGCTGCCATGGAACGGCGAGGCGCACGATCGACACACCTCGGGTCGAGAGGAAGTCGTAGCTGGACTGCGGCTCGCCGACGTCGACCACGGGTGCGCCCGCGCCCGCGAAGATCAGACTGTAGACATTCACTCCTCGGAGGTAGTCGTGCCCCCGAAGGTATTCCGGGTCGACAGCCGCGAGCGGCTGGCTGTGCCGAGGAACGACGAACGCGAGGGCTATCGCCAGGACGGCGACGACGGCGCCGACCCCGGCGAGCCAGCGTGTCCGCCCGCTCCGCGGACGCCGAAGCCGCGCCATCGTGCTCTATTCCGAGGCGCCGACGGGGGCGGGAGCCACCGACGCGCCCAGGGGAGCCAACCAGATGGACTCCACCACGGGGAAGACCGCGTGTGCGGAGTGTTCGGAGACGAACCGGGCATGAGCCCGTTCGGCCAGCCTCGTTCGATGACCTTCGTCACTGATCAGCTCGGTCAGCGCGTCGGCGAGGGCGTCGGCGTCGCCGGGCGCCACCACCACCCCGTGTCCGTCCCCGAGAACGGCGGGAATTCCGCCCACCGACGTCGAGATGACGCTCGCGCGACGCGCCATCGCCTCGAGGATGAACATCGGCATCGCTTCGTCGCGGGAGGGGAGGACGGCGATCGCGGCGTCATCGAGGATGCCCATCAATCGCTCGTGCGACACACTGCCGAGGAACGTGGCCTGCGGCAGGGCCCGGTCGACGAGCTCCTCATCGCGGACGGGGCCCGCGATGAGGAGCGTCCATTCCGGATGCGTCGAAGCGACGCGTCGCCACGCGTCCTGCAGGACGTCGATGCCCTTTCGATGCGACACGACCCCTCCGAACACGATGGTGCGGCGTTTCTCGTTCGCCTCGCCGTCGGGTATCGCGTTCGGAATGAGACGCACGCGCTCTTCGCCGACGGTGCGCGCGGCGATCTCGCTCGCCTCGTCGGACAGTGTGATGACCTGGGCGCACACGGCCAGGACGTCGGCGACGGCTTTCGGATGGGCGGCTTCGTACTGCGCGAATTCACTGCCGTGCAGGTGGGCGATGACGGGGAGCCCCAGCCGAGCTGCGTGTATGGCGAGGCGTCCTTCGCGCAGGAACGAGCCGCGTTCGGAGAGATGGACGACGACGACGGCCGCACGACGCGATCGGGCGATCCTGGTGATGCGGCGGCGGGCAGCGATGAACCGGCGGAGCGCCGTGAGGTGGTCGCCGGGATTGCCGCGCGACACGACCACGGCGACGTCGGACCGCTCGAATCGCCAGGCGAGATAGGCGTTGATGACCTGCGTCATGCCGCCGGGCACATCGCCGGCTCGGCCGACGTGGAAGACGACCGGACGCGCGAGGCTTTCGCTGGCGCTGCGCCGCCGCACGACGTCTGCGACCGTGGGTGCCCTCTTCTCGGTCGATCGTCCGATGAGGGCGTGCAGGTCGTCACGAACGGCGCGCAGCCGCTCGCGGGCGGCGGGCAGGGCTCCGAGGATCTCTGCGCGCCGTGCAGCGAGTGATTCGATGCGGGATGCCAGCTCGGTCGCTCCCAGCCCGATGGTGTTGATGGCGACGCCGTGCACCCCGATCGTGTCGAAGTGACGGGAGATCTTCGTCGAATCATCGAGCTGAAGACCGACAGGCACGGCGCCCTCGGTGTAACCGGCGATGATGACGTGCAACCGGTCGCTGGCGACGACCTGCGCCCGTCGGTAGAGCTGGCGAAGGCGTGCCTCCTGGGCAGAATGCCCCTCGAGCGACGGCCACCCCACGACCTCCTCGGCACCCAGGTCTTCTGCGAGCCGGCGGCTTCGTTCGTCATCCACCGATACCTGCGTCGCAATCGCGATGCGGAGGCCGAGTCGACGGGCGGATTCTCGGATCCCTTCCATCCAGGCCTGGTCGGGATAGGGGCGGGGGGCGACTTCTTCATCTTCGCGGAGTGAGACGACGAGGAGGTCGCGATCCTCGGCGGGATCGGAGATCATCGCGCGCACGGCGTCATCGGACAGGCCGTCGGAGTAACCGAGATCGGGCATCGCCGGGCCGAAGCCGAGATAGGAGGCCGTGTGATCGTCGCGCCACCGGGTGTACGTACTCAAGGCGCTGGACGGCCACATGATGGCGCGCGGGAGCGGGGCGAAGTTCCGCGCGCCGGCCCCGATGCGGGCGACCCGGCCGCCTCGCAGACGGACGAGGGCGACGGCCGGCAACATGACGATGTGTTCCTTCATGCCGACCAGCGTGAGCTGCACCTCTCCCGGTTTGTACAGGGAGTCGGCCCGCCCCGCCCAGGCCTGTCGGACGAGCGCGAGATACCACTTCACGAACGATCGGTAGACCGTGTCGGTGGGTTCGATACCGAGGCCCTCGTCGTAGCCGGGAGGAGAGTGGCCGACGTAGACGTGAAGGTTCCCCGCTTCACGCGCCCACTCGAGGAGGGGACGACGCAGGAGCACATCGCCGATGTTCTCGTACTGTCCTCGCCCTATGGCGAAGATCTCTCTGCGCTCCGCGCGTGGGCCGGAGGACTCGCTGATTCTCACGCGACGTGCCACAGCGGGCTCGGCGAGAGGTCGGTGTCGACCACGCGGCGTCGGGCGGCCTGCTCGCAGATCTCGCGGGTCAGATCGGGCCCCTCGACCGAGATGCCCACACCCATCTCGGTCACGATGTCGGCGAGTTCGACCTGGTGATCATCGACGTGTTCATTGCGCGAAGCTCGTCGCACCGCGTACACGGCGAAGATCCCCGCGGTCAGCATCTCGACCATCGTTCCGACGCCGGTGTGCGTGATCACGAGGTCGGCGTCGCGAGCCTGACGCGCGAACTCCTCGGGCTGGAGGAAGTCGTGCACCGTTCCGGGGAGGTCGTCTCGTGTTGTGTAACCGAGCTGCCACACGGTCTCATCGTTCGCCAGCCCGGTGGCGAGGAACGCGTCGATGACGGAGTCGAACCGGTACCCCTCGATCGTGCCGAGCGCGACGAACACGCGACGAATTCGCGGGGTTTCGGCGGCCGTCTCAGCGCGGAAGTCCTCCAAGACGCTGGGGTGAGGCCGCCAGCGGTCGTCGGCCCACTGCGAGTTCTGGGTGCGGAGATGCACGCCCGGTATTCGGCGCAGTATCTGACCCGTCATCGAGGGCCCGCGCAGCCTGCTCGCGCTCTCGACATAGGTGCTGGGTATGCCGTGGAACGCGGCCATCGGCAGCGCGACCGTGGCGATCGCCGCACCGGTGCTGATCGCGGCGTCGAAGTGCTCCCGGCGCAGAATGCGCTCCAGCGCGGGCGCCGACGCGATCGTTCCCTTCAGATCGCGCGGGCCGATGTACGGCAGCACCGCCATCCGCTGCCCTTCGAGAAGATGCCGGCTCTGCAAGGTGTCGAACGTGACCCAGAGACTCTCCGGATCGGAGCCGAACCGCCGGCTCAGCCGAATGAGCTCGGTCAGGTGCCCCCCGCTCGAGCACACGAATAACACTTTTCCCCCGGAACCCGGGATTTCGTCCCCCACGTGTTTTCCCCCACTGTGCGTCGTCTATCGACGGATGCAACGGTGATCCACCTCCTCGCCCCCAGAACAGGCCAGAAGTAGATCGCGTTGCTCGCGTCCCCCTGCCGTCAAGATACGCCTTCGAGACAATCAGTGCCTAGTTGCGTGATCAGCTCTTCACTTCGAGGTATCAGACGTGCAACACTAGAACCTGTACCCTGGGTACGCGATCGCCTGTGCCCGACGGCGTGTCCGCGGCCAGAGCCAGCGTTAACGAAGATGTAACGCGCGTTCGGACCGGGTTCGCCGGCCCCGGACGTATGGTGGCTGCCAACGGGGCCTCGTCCCGCCGATCGACTCCGGCTCCATTCGCCTCGAAGACAGGGCCCACTCTCATGGCTGCATCGCACGCCAACACCTTCATCAGCCCCGACTCCGTCTCGAGGCGCGGTTTTCTGACGCTGGCGGCGGGCGGGCTCGGGGGTATCGCTCTCGCCGGGGGTTCCCTCACGGCCGCCGACGCTGCCGACACGGCGTACCCCGCCCCGAAGCTGCCCGGTGAGTATTACCGCAAGACCAATCAGCGAACCGTCACCGGAACCCTGTTCGACAACATCAACGTGCGGATCAACGGCGATGTGGCGAGGATCTTCGTTCCGCAGACGGCGAAGCCGGGGAGCGGCGTACCGGTGCCGGTCGTGTGGTTCTATCACGGCTCGGGAAGCGACCACAACGCGCTCGAGGGCGGATTCAAGACGGCGGCGCACGCGGTCGTCGACCGCGGTTCGATCGCCATCTGTCAGACGGCCGGCGGCACGTTGTACTCACACCCGACGGCTGTCGCCCTCCAGGTTGCAGGCTTCGAATACATGCGGGGTCTGTTCACGATCGCCACGAACGTGCTGCGTTCGACGTCGGGCGGAGGGGCGTTGGGCACCGAAACGTACGCCCGGCAGCTCATCACGAACGTCGCCGGCATGTACGTCGTCAACGGCAGCTACGACCTTCGGGCGCACTATGAAGCCGGTGGACGGCAGACCGAGGCGATGCAGGCGGTCTTCGGCGACCCTGCCAGCATCGATGCGGCCAATCCGGCACGTCACGGTTCGTCGGCGTGGACCGGCAAGCGCATGCGGATCGTGGTGTCCGCCCCCGACGACAGCGACGAGGTCGTGCCGCCCGCGGAGCATGGGCTCGCTCTGCGGGCCACCGCGCTGCCGACAGCCCGCGAGGCAACGTTGCGCACTCACACCAGCGGACACAACACCCCGTCGTGGTCGGTCACCGATTTCGTCGCGACGATGAACAGCTGGGGCGTGCCCGATCAGCCGATCGTCGTCGACACCGTCGCCCCCGTCGTGAGCATCATCTCCCCGTCTGCGGGGGCGGTGCTCAGCGGAGTGGTGACGGCGCGCGTGTCGGCGACCGACAACGTCGGCGTCGTCGACGTGGGCCTGTTCGCGGGCTCCCTTCGCCTGGCGACAGCGGTGAAGTACAGCGCGTCGGAGTGGCAGGTGACCTTCGACACCAGAGGACGCGCCAACGGCACGTTCACGATTACGGCCAAGGCGGCGGATGCTGCGGGCAACATCGCGACCTCGACAGGCGTGCGGGTGACGATCCGCAACTGAGGCGGGTTCTACTCGTCAGCCCTCTTGGAGAGGTGTCGTTCGATCACCTCGGCCTGCGAGCGGGCGGTGTCGATGCCGCTGCGAGCGGGGATGCCGGGTTGGCTCGGCACGTACGCGAGGAGCATTCCGAACCGGTGGGTTCCCGACGCCGCGAAGTAGGTGACGTCCAGCTTGTACTGGTCGGCGATCGTGTAGAACTCCTCGAAGAGGGCGGCCCACCCGTCGGCCGACTCCTGCGAGAACTGCTCGCCGGGCCCGCCCGCAGCCCATCCGACCTCCCCGACAGCGCAGTGCACCTCCCAGCGCGTGCACCAGTCGCCGAACGTTCGCAGCCGCGTGAGGATGGTGCGCGTCTCTTCCTCGGCGATGTACTCGAGCTGCGAATCCGCGTAGAAGTGCTCCGAGTAGATGATGCGGCCGAGCGGGTCGATGATCCACGGACCCCACGGGGCGATCGAGGCGAGCCGGCCGCGTTCGTCGCTGAGCATGCCTTCCACCCAGATCGAGTGGGTGTCGCCGGTCGCGCGGATCGCGTCGACGGCGACCTGCGAGTAGTACATGTAGACGTCTACGCCCACCTGGAAGCGCGGTTCGTTGAAGATGTTGTACGCCGCGACGTTCGGATCGTCGCGGAAGCGTTCGGCGATGGTGGACCAGATGTAGGTCACGTGGGCTTCGGTGATGCCCTGCCCGCAGAGGACGCTGCCCTCGATGGGTGCGGCGGCCCCCCACGGATACGTGCAGCCGTTGTGCAGGTCGATGACGGTGCGGATACCCGCCGCTCCGGCCCGGCGCACCTGCTCCGCGACCATCTCGAGATACTCGACGTTCACGGGCTCGTTCAAGCCGTCGATGGCGTCGCCGCCCTCGGGTATCTCCTGCAGGCGTTGCCAGGGAACGGCGAGACGAACGATCTTCACGCCGCGCTCCGCGAGAAAGTCGTAGCTGGACTGGGGTTCACCCAGCGCGGCCACCGGAATGCCCTTGCCGGTGAAGATCAAGCTGTAGACGTTCACGCCCCGGAGGTACTCGTACCCGGCGAGGTACTCGGCGTCACCACTGGTCGTCAGGGTACGGTCCTCGACCGCCTCGGTGTGTGTCGGCGACGGCTCCCCTGAGGTCGTCGGGGAGAGCGAGACAGACAGCGTGACGCAGAAGAAGGCGAGGGCGAGAGCAACAGCGGCTAACGCGTACCTGCGGCGGACCCGCACCTCAGGCGGCCACGCGCTGCGCGGCTGCGTAGTCGAGAGCTCGGCCCATCACCGCACCGCTCGTGGCGGAAGAGAACCGGTCGAGCCAGTCTTCGATTCCCGTCACTTCCAGGCGGGCAGCCGCGTACACGGCGTCCGCGATCGCAGACGGTGAATCATCGAAGGCGAGTTCACCGGTGATGCCCGGGATGAGGGCATCGGCGACGCCCAAGGCGGTCGAGATGCCTACCGACGGGACGCCGTGCGCCGCGGCTTCGACCAGAACGCGGCCGAGCCCGACCGCGCGGTGAGGAAGGAGCACCACCGCGTTCGGGGCGAGCTGGGCGGCCCACCCTTCGCCGCGCGGCGAGACGGTGAACGTCACATCGGAGCGCTTCGCGAGAGCCGCCACCTCGCGGGCCAGAGGCCCTTCGGCGTGGGCCACGACGTTCGTGGGTACGCCGCGGGAGTTCAGGTCTCGCGCCGCGAGGATCGCGAGGTGGGGCCGGGTCGCGGCGACGAGGGGGTTGGCGATGACCAGCTGGATACCGGCCGATGGATCGATCGAGCGCGCGATAGGGTTCGCGGCGGCGGGGAGCACCGGGTCGTGAACGACCAGGCTCCGACTCGCCGGCACGCCGAAGGCGGCGCTGAGTTCGGCGCTGATCGGATGGGACGAGCCGATCACCAGGTCGGCCTCCGGATACGCGCGCCGAGCGCGCCGGATCCGTCGCATCGCGGTGATACCGGGGCGAGCGAGGCCGGACGTGAGAAGTTCGAGCTCGGTGAGCACGAGGATCGGCCTCGCCGCCATTGCGGCGACGGCCTCCGCCGCGAGCAGGTTCGGCCCGGTCTGCAGGGCGAGAACGATGTCGAACGGCGTTTCCGACAGCAGGCGACGGATGCTGCGGACCTTCCCGCTCCGCCCTCCGTCGGCGTCGGGGTACCTCACCGTCACTGCGGCCGGCAGGGCGAGAGAACGGTCGGCCGGCTCGGCCGACACGGGGACGACGGTGACGTCGTACCCCGCGTCGGCCAGCCAACGCAGGCGGTCCACTCCGATGTGTTCGGCGTCGCCGCCTGTCAGCCGAGTGACGATAACCGCGATGCGGCGCCCGTCGCTCTGGTGTTCGTTGTGGTCACGATGTTCGTCATGGAGAACAGAAGACATTCGTGAGCCCGCTTCCGGATGAGGTGATGTCGTTGTCGCACGCAACCTTCACCCGGCGGTTCTTGTCGTGAACCCAGACGCCGTACCCAGAGGAGTTCGCCGTCCCCGTGTTAGCGAAGAATTCGTTGTCGTACCCCCAATTCGACCACACCATCGACGAATATGCATGCTCGACCGCATCGGAACCGTCGTTGTAGGCAATCGTCCAGGCGTTCCCGGTGACCAGCACCCACCCCAGGGAGCGGGACCCGGGGAGGGATCCGGACAGGGTGTTCCCCCCGATGATTCCTCCCGTCGTTCCTTCTTTGGCCTCGATGTGCTCTGCGCCCGTATCGGAGATCGTGTTCATGATGATCTTGTTTCGGTCGGACTTGTCGGGCAGGCCCGTCGTCACCTCTGACCACCGGCGCTGAGACGTGCCGATGTACACGCCCTCGCCGTACGCGACGTCACGGACTCCCGTGCGGCTGATGGTGTTGTACTGCACGGCGCTGTCGGTCGTCTGCGCGTAGAGGTGGATGCCCTCATACCCGATGTTCGACACCGCGAGGTCGCTGACGGTCACATCGCGGCTGTTCTTCACCATCACGCCCTGGAGCGAGGTCGTCACGCTGAATCCGGCGACATGCACGTGGGCCGAGAAATGCACCCGCAACGCCAGGCCCGTGTTCACCGAACCCGTCTGGAGCACGGCCCCTCGCCCGCCGCAGAGCCAGACCGGCTGGGCAGCGGTTCCGACTACCTGCAGCGTGAACTCGCCGGTGTAGACGCCGTCGTTGAGTCGGATGACCGACCCGGGCTGTGCGCTACCGAGCGCGTCGGTGAGCTCGGCGGCGGTGGAGACCGTCGTCGTCGCGTCCGGGCACTCGCCGATGCGTCCGGGGGTGTCGAGGCTGGGCACGGAGCGAACCGCGCCGACGACGAAAGAATCCATGTGCGTGATGCGCGAACTGGATTTCGCGTTCTTCTGTCCTGATCCGACGATCTTGATCGTGTGGGTGCCAGGACCGACGTCGGCCTGATAGCCGACGATGCCGGTGGTGCTCGAGGGGGCGTAGTTGTCGACGGTGGCGACGGTCTTGCCATCCACGATGACGTTCACGATTCCTGCGGTGGGGGAGTTCCACGTGTACCAGGTGATCGACGCACCCGTGAAGGTCAGGGTCGCGGACGCGGTTGTCGAACTCGTGTAGCGGATGCTGCCGCCGCTGGACCCGGACGACGAGAGCCGCGACCAGCTGCCCGTGTAGGTGATGTTGGGCGAGCTGTCTTCATATGTCCCTGCGGAGGACACGGTGGCAGCCTGTGCGGGCGTTACCGGAGATGCGATCAGCACACCCGTGATGGCAACCAGGAATGCGAGAAGAAAGGCGCTGGGCCTTGTAATGGGTCGGTCGAACATCATCAGCCCCTGAGATCGGCGAACAGAAAGGCGCTCGCCTACCTTGCGGCTACCTCTCGGCGAGGGCGAGCAGTGCGCGGTGAGCACGCACAGATGTTTTCGCCGTGATGCATAGTGCGAGGCGCCTCATATCGCGTCGTCGAGCGACCGCCCACATGTTTTGCATGGTGAGGGCGCGTCGTCGCTCCGAGATCAGAATTGCCCGCTCGGCGGGGGAATAGCCCGCGAACAGGGCATCCTTCAGACCTGACAGATGGATGTACCGAGCGCGGAAATAGCGGTAATCGTTCGATGCCTTCAGACCGAGACCTGCAGCGTCTCGGTTGACTGCTGCGTCGATAATAGCGAGGCTATCGGATCGTTTCGATACCGAATTTATGATCGAGTCGTCTCTCAGTAAATACTGGTAAACAAGTGGTGACGAATATGTTACGCGGCGTGCGTGCGTGAGTGCATCGGCGACCATGACGAGGTCTGATTGCACCCGTGCGGGGGCGAATGACGCCCTGGTCATGACCTCGCGACGGAACAACTTGTTCCAGAGGTGCCCGGTGATCTCTCCTCGGAGGAGCATGCGGAATCCTTCTCGGCCCGAGGTGGGAGCCGAGACCGGAGCGGAGAGTCTTCGACGCGTGCCGTCTCTGTAGACGAATTCCGCGTCAGCGACCGCGATGTCGGCATCGTTGCGCTGCGCAAGAGCGACGAGTGTGCGCAGGGCGTCATCCGGCCACGTGTCGTCGGCGTCGACGAACCACAGGAACTCGCCCCGCGCCTCCGCGACCGCGCGCTGGCGCGCTCTCGCGACACCCCCGTTCTCGGGGAGGGCGAAGAAGCGGACCCGGGGGTAGGTCTGCGCCAGTGCTTCGGCGGTCTGCGCGGTGCCGTCGTCAGAACCGTCGTCGACGATGACGATTTCGAAGGGGGCCTCGATCGTCTGGCGATCGAGCCGGTCGACCGCCGCAGACAGATGCTCCGCAGCGCGGTAAGCGGGAATGATGACGGACACGAGTGGACTGGTCATGGCCGGCTTCCTATCCGTGGGTGCGCGTGCGCAGAGCGGCGGTGAGGTCGTTCAGGACGGTTCGAGCGTGCCCGACAGCACGCATGATCTCGGAGCGGCGACTCAGCGCATCCGTCATCACCGACAGCGCCTCGTCGTACGAGGGAAGGGCGCGGGGCACACTGGTGCCGACGATGTTCGCCCCCTCGAGAGTCCGCGTGACCTTGTCGAGCGGACCGGTGGTGAGAGCGACCGGCACCGCACCCTCGGTGGCTCCGATGACAGCCGCATGCAGGCGGTCGGTGAGTATGATCGCGCTGTCGCGGTAGACGGAGCGCAGGCGCTCTTCCTGGCGCGCGTGATTGTCGTCGACCCAGGTGATCGCCGTGCATCCGAGTCGCTCCGCCAGCTCGTCGGCGAGGGGACCGTCGCGTTCGATCTGCGCGAGCACGACCGGCTCGAGGCCGAGAGTGTCCGCCAGCCGGCGAACGGTCGCGATCCACTCTGCCGTCGGCTTGTCGCGTGCCGCATGGCTGAGGCCCTGGCGCACCGCGATGGCGAGGAAGGGGCGGGGTCGAGCGTCGTCCGTGAGGAGCTCGTCGTCGGACCCCAGCGCGAACGCCCAGTCGGGGGTCACCGAGCCGATTCCCATGATGCGACGGCTCATGTCGTCGCGCCAGGTGACCATCGTGCACACGCGCAGCACCGCAGCGATCGGCCGGCGCCACGGAGTCGACTCGCGCACGCCCGTTCCCAGCTGCACGGCGAAGCCGCCGCGAAGCCGGTTGATCGCGAGGAGCGGGGCGAGCTTGAGATATCGGCGCGCGAACGGCGCCTGTGCTTCGGTCTCGCCGGTGTCGAAGGCATAGATGCCGCGCCCGGCGAGGAGCTGACGTGAGACCGCCCGACGCCACTGGGCGCCATTGCGGACGGCGATGTCGCCCTGCTGCAGGCCGAGGCCGCTGATGTAGTCGTCCGACTTGTCTCCGACGTACACGCGCAGCGGGCCGAGGGTGCGGAGATGGTCGAGGAAACCGCGGCGCAGGACCGTATCGCCGACGTTGTCGAACTGGCCCACCGCCGACACCATCACGGTCGGCCGGGGGCGTGGGCCGGTGCGGGACGTGCGTCGCGTGGCCTTCTCGATCGCACGCAACAAGAGCGCCCCGCTGTTGTCGCTCGAGAAGCGCCGAGCCCACTCGTCGACGCGACCGATCGATGCGGAGCGTGCGCGGAGGATGGCGGCGGCCAGGTCTTCGGGGGTGCCCGCAAGGGCCAGTTCGCCCGAGATCGTGGGAACGAGAGCGTCGGCAACTCCGTAGGAGTTCGAGACCGCGACGCTCGGTATGCCGCCCAAGGCGGCCTCGACCAGCACGTTGCCGAAACCCTCGCGGTAGGACGGCAGCACCGCGATCGCGTTGGCCGGGGTGTCAGCGACCCAGTCCGACGTCCAGCCGGGAATGGAAAGCGGCACCTCGGCCGCACGTGCAGCTTGCTCGAGTTCATCCAGGCCCGGTCCCTGGCCGAAGCACACCAACCGTGCGTCCACGCCCTGCGCGCGCAGGACCGCAGCGGCTGCCACAGCCAGCGGGGCCCGCTTCTGAGGCACGAGGCGCATGGGCAGAACCAGGTTGAGCGGTGCCTCCGGATCGAAGGGCGAGGGTTGCTGCCGGTGACGTGCCCTCACCTCGGAACGCTGCCCTGCCGGGTTCGGCACGATGACCAGACGGGAGCGCAGCACGCCGTATGCGCCGATCAGTTCGGCGGCGACGGGGTGGGAGATGGCGACCACGACATCGGCTCGGCGATAGAAGCGCTGAGCGGCCAGCAGCTTCAGACGCTCTCCGCGCGTCGGGGGTTCCCCCTCGCGCGAGGTGATGTTGCGCTCGCTGATGAGCACGGCCGGCCGATTCGCCAGCCTGACGGTAGCGGCCAGCGCGAGCAGGTTCGGGTAGCTCTGTACAGCGACGAGAGCGTCGGCCGGCTCGCGCAGCAACTCGTGCCGCAGAGCTCGAACCAGTCCGGCATGCCCCGTCGCGCCGAGCGGGCGTACCCGAGCGCCCCCGGGTAGCCGGGTCTCATCCGTCGGTGAGGTCGTGATGATGCGAGTGTCGTGCCCGTGGGCAGCAAGCCACTCGGCCCACACGCGTGCGACGAACTCCGCACCGCCACCACTGAGCTTGGTCGTGAGGATCGCAATGCGCACGGCTGAGCTATCCGGTCAGTCGGTCTTGCGAGCCGGCTGCAGCTCGCGGTAGAGCGATGTCGACGGGTCGGCGTCGCTGCCTCGCACGGGGGCGTTCATCATCACCACGCCGATGACCTCCACGCCGACGGCCTCGAGGGCCTGCGCGGCCGAATCGAGCTGGCCGGTCGTGACGCGGCCCGCCGATACTGCCAAGACCGTCGACTGGGCGACGGATGCGGCGAAGATCGTGTCGCTGAGCGGAAGCGCGGGCGGCGCGTCGATGAAGACCATGTCGTGCGATGCGCTGAGCTCTTTCACCACGTTTCCGAGCTCTGCCCCCGAGAGCAGCTCGGCGGGGCTGTCGACACTCTTGCCCGCCGCGAGCACGGTGATGCCCTCGGTCTGGTGGAGGGACGGGGCGAGTTCGACGTCGCCGCGGAGCACCTCCGCCAGGCCTGGTCCTGTCAGGTCGAGCAGTGCGGAGAGACGACCCGAACGGAGGTTCGCGTCGATGACTGCCACACGAACCCCGAACTCGTTCATGGCCAGAGCGATGTTGGCGGTGAGGGCGGATGTATTGTCACGAGGCGTCGCCGCCGTGATCGCCACGACGCCCAGGCGCGCATGGGGCGTGTGGCCCAACGTGGCGGCGATCGTGCGATAGGCCTCTGCCTCGCGGGCGAGCGGCTGGGAGACGAGGGCCAGACCGGCTGCGCCGTGCGCGGCCGGCACCCCGCCGAGGATGCGGCGCTTCGAAAGCGCTGCCGTCTCGGTGAGCTCGTCACGAGTGTGGATGCGGCGGTCGGTCGCCGCAGCGACCGCGAGCCAGATGAGACCGACCGCGAGACCCGCGCCGAGGCCGATAGCGACGTTCACGAGCAGATCGGGCGTCTCGGGCTTCGGCGGGGCGATGGGCTCCTGGAGGGTCTCGATGCGAACGGGCGAAGCACCCCCGGTCGAGGGTGTTTCGACTTCGGCGATGACCTCGGTGAACGCGGTGATGTAGGCCTGCGCGAGCACCGCGGCGTCGCCGGCCGTGCCGGCTTTGCCCGAGAGCTGCAGGATCGGCGTGTTCAACGTGGCTTCGACCTCGAGGTCGAGGGCGAGCTCCTCGGGGGTGTCGCTGAGGCCGAGGTCAGTGATGACGACGGAGAGCACCCGCTCGGAGAGGGCGATCTGCTGGTACGCGACAGCCTTCTGGACGGCGAACGTGTTGGCCTGCACCAGGTCGGAGGAGCTGGCACCGACGGGGGCGTTGTACGTCACGACGAGGGAGCCGGTCGCCTTGTAGGTCGGGGCGATGAGTGCCGTCGATAGCGCCCCTGCGGCACCTCCGACCAGCGTGAGGACGATGACGACCCACCACCATTTGCGAAGGGCTCGAAGGACCGTGGTGCTAGTCATTGCGTGTTCCGTTCGTCTGTGACGCTGGGGCCGAACCGTCGGGGGGATCGGTCAGACGGACCACGTCTGCGGTTCCCCCCGGGCCCGCAAGACTTCTCGAATCTACCTCGCCGATGTTGCAGTGATGTTGCAAGAGCGGCGATGAAGGCGACGCGAGCTCATTGCACGCTCGCGAGAAAGTCGAAGATCGACGGCCGTGTCTTGCTGTTGAGCAGGCTGAGGCCGTGATTGTCGCCGTCGACGACGATGAGTTCGTTTCGCACTCCGGCGGCGTTCAACGCGTCGACGAGCGTCTGGGCCTGCGCCAGGGGGATGAGCTCTTCTGATCCGTGGATCAGCATGGTCGGCGGCAGCGAAGCGGCGACGGTGACGGGTGAGGCCGGTACCGCGCTCGGACAGTCGGTGAGCTTCACGCACCCGAGGTATCCCTGGACGACCTGCTCGAGCTCGGGCGGAGGCGAGCCGAGCTCACGGGCGGCCTCTGTCAGAACCGCGGCCGTCGAGAGCCCCACGACCGCGTCGACCGGTGCGCCCGACCCGGCGAGCGTCTCGGCGGTCGTCATGACAATGATGGCGCCGGCCGAACTGCCGAGCAGCGACACGGAGTCGCTGAGGCCGAATCGTTGCTTCTGCTCCGGCTGCCGCAGCCACTCGACGGCGGCGGCCACGTCTTCCTGCTGCGCGGGGTAGATCGCCGGCACGAGCCGGTAGTCCACGGAGAAGGCGGCGTAGCCCGCATCGGCGAGGTCACCGCAGATTCCCGACATCGTCTTGCGATCGCCCTCTTGGAACGCACCGCCGTGCACGAGGACGACCGCGGGAACAGGCGCGTCGGTCGTGAGCGGGAGGCATGCGTCGAGCGCGAGCGACTGATCTTCCACCTCGCGGTAAGTGATGTTCTTCTCGACCTTGGATGTCGGATCGGGGATGTCGGTTCGACCACCCCCGCACCCGGCGAGTACGGCGAGAGACGCCACGGCGACGGTCGCGGCGATCAGGCGCAGGGCGCCCCCAGTGACCCGAATGCTCATCGGTGTGCCCTTCCCCCGGCGGCCGCGATCGCGGCGATATAGACGTCGCGGTGGCGACGGCCGACCTCGTCCCAGTCGCGCCCTTCGAGACGGGGGCGCTCGCCGGAAGCGAGGTTGGCAGAAACATCCACTGCGGCTGACAGTACCTCGTCGGTGAGGGGCCCGTCGTATTCGATGACCCAGCCCGGCCCCACTTCGGCGGCGAGTGCGGAGTTCGAGGGGCTGCGCGGAACGAGGATCGGGCGGTCGAGCGAGAGGGCGACGAGCGCGGCCCCGGAATTGTGCATCTCGGCGTAGGGCAGGACGACGAGGCTGGCAGCGCTCACCTCGCGCACCAGTTCGGCGTCGTCGACGAATGCGAGCGTCGCCGACACGCCGGGCGCAGCATCCGCCCGGCGTTGAATGGAGTCGCGGAGCTCGGGGCTGGGGGAGCCGACGATGCGCAGCCGCGACCCTGGGCGGGGTCTCGACGCGTACACGTCGATGAGGGCGTCGACGTTCTTATAGGGACGAATGATGCCGAAATACAGCACCAGGCCGGGCTCGCGCGCCGTGCGCGGGTGGGCGGCGAAGCGATCGCGGTAGTGCCCGTGAAGGATGGTGACGGTCTCTGTGGGCGAAGCGACCTGAGTGGTGGGGTTCAGCAGGATCGATACCGCCGTGGCCCGGTCGACGCGGGCGAGCACGCGGCGTTCAGCGGCGGATCCTGCTTCGTGCGGTGTCACGTTGTGCACCGTGCGCACGACGGGGATGCGGCGCACTCGCGCAAGCGCGAGGGTCGCGCGCATCGCCTGCCGCTTGGCGAAACGGATGCGCCTGGTCTTGCCGCGAATCAGCAGTTCGGGCCAATGGATGTGCAGCACGTCGTAGCGACCCCGCAGCGCCGCCTTCCACGAGAAATAGGCAACGGAGACGTCATCGGGAGCGCCGACGGTCATCTGGTCGACGTATCTCGTCTTGCCGTCGGGTGGGGCGAGGGAATGCAGGACGCGCACCCGGTGGGCGGGACCGAGCGAGGGGGCGTGCACCATACCTCGGAGATTAGCCGCCGATCGCGGCGCCTGCGGCATCGGTCACCGCATATTAACGAGCGCGAAATCCGACCGCGCTCGCCGTCTGAGGTCGCTCATCGCATGACGACGCCCATCACGTGACGGCGGGTCGCTCGGCGCTCAGTCGCTGTTCGCGCTCGGAGTTCTCCGTCTCTTGTCGACGGTCGGCGGATGCTGCGGCGCGCCCGAAGACGAGTGCCACCCCGCCGGCGATCACGACGTAGAGCACGAGCAGTAGCAGAAAAAGAATGACCATGGTGACTCCCCAGTGAATCGACCGTTGTGGATCAAGCTAGACCCCCACGCGGTCGCGGCGGGTGAGATCCCTCTCATGTCGGGCGAATCTTGGGCGACTTTCAATCCTAAGTCCAGGGTTTTCCTGATTTGTCCCCCAAAAGGGGGACACGGATGTATGCTCGCCGACAGCCCGCCCCGAAACGGAGGCACCCCTGACCGGGGCGGGCCTCAAGGGAGATGACATGGCGACGATTGCCTTTCCGCGGCGGGCCAGCGTGGCCGTCCGTCGAGCGCACGCGAGCCCCGGCCCGAGCCTGCGAGATGCGATCAACCGCATGCTCTACGGACAAACGACGGTGACCTGCGAAGAATGCGGCACGCCGCTTCGCCCCCACCGTGCGGTCTGGCGAGGTGCGCATCCTTACTGCTCCGCCGAGCACGAGGCGGCCGACTCGTTCTGACGCCGACGCCGGCGTCGAGCTCTTCTCGCGACCGGTCGTGCGCGGCACTACCCTGTGGGCAGCGAGCGTGGGGCTCGCGGTGACGACGGGGGAGAGATGGCGCACACGACCGGTGGGGACGCCGAGGTGCCTCCGACCGACGGGCGTCGGGAGCGATGCCGTGCGCGGACCGTCGTGGCCGCGGTTCTCATCGTGGTCGGGGCGCTTCTCGCGCCGGTGGCCGCCGCGGCGGCGTGGGCGCACACGACCCTCACCGACACCGACCGGTTCGTCGAGACCTACGCGCCGCTGGCACACGACCCCGCGGTGCGCGATTTCGTCACCGACGAGACCGTTCGCGTCATCGCAGAGCAGGTTGGCATTGCGCAGCTCACGTCCGACGCCATCGACGGCATCATCGGCCTCGGCACCGGTCCCGTCGCGACGCAGGCGCTGGAGGCGTTGAAGGGATCGGTTACCGAGGGACTCGAATCGCTCGTGCGGTCGAAGGTGAGCGACCTCGTCGCATCCGAGGGGTTCGACACGGTCTGGACGAACACGCTGCGAATCAGCCACGTGCAGCTGACCGCAGCCCTCGAGGGTGATCCGGATGCGTTAGTGGATCTGGGAGAAGACGGCTCGATCGGCATCCAGCTCGCACCGATCGTCGACGCGGCGAAGCAGATGCTGGTGTCGGACGGGTTCACGTTCGCCGACCAGATCCCCTCGACCGACAGGGTGATCGCGGTGGCGCAGTCGGATGCCCTTCCCGCGATTCAGCGCGGGTATGACATCGCCGTCGTCTCGGGGGCGTGGTTGCCGTGGGTCGCGCTGCTGCTGATCGCCGCGGGTATCGCGGTCGCCCGGCGCCGGTGGATCGCGCTGATGTGGGCGGGGATCGCGGTGGCCGCGACGATGACGGTGCTCGTGGTGGCGCTCGCCGTCGTCGGCGCCGTGGCCCCAGGCGGGATCGTCTCGTCGGAGATTCCTGCGGGGGTGGTCGACGCTCTCCTCGATGCCGCTCTCTCGCCGCTCCGAGGCGCAGCGGTGCTCGTGATCGTGGGAGCGCTGGTGGCGGCGGTCGTGGGCTGGGTCGCGGGTCCGTGGCGCGCGCCGCGGGCGCTGCGGGGCTTCGTGCTCACCCGCGCACGGGGTGTGCGCGCTGCCGCGGGGTCTCGCGAGACGGCGGCACGCTGAGCCGAGCTGCCGGGCGGCGCAAGCCCCCGGCGCCGTTCGGTGGCCGGTCGTACGGTCGAGTGATATACCCCCCCCGAGAGGAGTCGCCCATGTCTCTGCCCATCGACAAGCTGGCCGTGAACAGCCCCGATTTCGACACGCTCACGCGCATCCCGGAGGAGTTCTCGGCCGACGGCGGCAACCGCGTGCCGCGTGTGGTGTTCGACGGTGTTCCGGAGGGAACGGTGGAGCTTGCGGTGATCGTGCATGACCCGGATGCTCCGTTGCCTCAGGGATTCACGCACTGGGTGGTCTACGGCGTCGCGGCCGATAGCACCGAGCTCGACGTCGATGCCGATGGCGTTCGTCAGGGGCCGAACACCGCGGGGGTCACGTCGTACTACGGGCCGCAGCCGCCCGCGGGCCACGGCGACCACCACTACTACTTCCGGGTGTTCGCGCTCTCGCGTCGGGTCGAGGGCACGCCGTCGCGCGAGGAGTTCCTCGACGAGTACGCCGACGCCATCATCGAGCAGGCGCGCACCGTCGGTCTGTTCTCGCGCTGACCTTCGCTGCGCCGCATCCGTCGGCCGCGATCCAGGTGCGCGTGCGCGTCGGCGCGGCGCGGTGCGGGGCGCGCGGTTCGGGGCGCGCGGTGCGGTGTGGCGCGCGGTGCGGGGCGTGCGGTTCGGAGGAGATGTGCGGTTCGGAGGGCGGATGGGGCCGGGGGATCCTCCGGTGTGCGCATCTCCTCCGGTGTGCGCACGAGTGCTGACGGTGAGGACGCCGCGGGTCTCGTATGCACACGAGGGCTGACGGCGGGGACGCCGTCGATCTCGTCTGCGCGCAGAGGAGATCGCTCCGTCGTGCGCGGATGAGGGTGGTGCCTGCCTAGAAGGGCGGCGGGTCGCCGTCGGGCACGAAGGTGACGTAGCGCTCGGGCTTGTCGATGGTGGTGTGACCGAGGGGTGAGGTCCATTCGATGGATCCGTCGGGACGCTGCCGGGCCGTCCACTTCGTTTCGGTTTTGAGCGTGTGATGTCGCTTGCACAAGCACGCGAGGTTGATCACATCGGTGGGTCCGCCGAGCGCCCAGTCGTAATTGTGGTCGTAGTCGCAGTAGCGCGCGGGCATTCGGCACCCGGGAAAGCGGCAATGGATGTCGCGCGCGGCGAGAAACCTCTCCATCGCCCGGTTGCGCTGGTAGCGGTCGACGGCGAGCACGGCACCGGTGACGGGGTGGGTGAGAATGCGATCCCATCCGGGTGCGGTGGCCATGAGGCAGCGGGCGGTCTCGGCGTCGACCGGACTGAGTCCGTCGATCGTCGCTCCGCGGTCGGAGACTCCGGCGGCGGTGAGGGCCGGAACCACGACCTGCACGTGCGCGCGGATGGCTCCGAGCCCGCCGGGCACCACGTCGGTGGTCGGGTCGATGGCCGGTTGCCCGGTGAGCATGAGATCGCAGGCGAGGTCGGCGCGCATCTGGTCGAGCGTGCGCGTGTCGTGAACGACGGTGTCGGATGCCGCGTCGGAATCGGATGCCGCGCCGGTGGCAGATGCGTCGCCGGTGGCAGGTGCGGGGTCGGATGCGGCGTCACCGTCGCGTTCGGCGGCGGCCGCAGCATCCGCCTCGGTGTCACTGGTCGGCGGCGCGGCGACCGACCGCACGGCGTGAGCCTGCCGGGTGAGGCGGTCGCGCATCGCGCGCACCAGAGTGATGGAGTGGCGCACGACGAGCTCGCCGATGCCGTCGCCGACGTCGTTGACCCAAACGCGGCGGTCGTTCTCGGCGCGCGCGTGTCGGACGGTGATCGACTCGGGGTGCAGCTCTTCGGCGATCGCGCGGGCGAGGGTGCGCGTGCGTGCGACGGTGTCGGTGGATGCGCGCTCGAGCACGACCTCTTCGAAGGCCTGCCGCTCGTTCGGATCGTCGATCACGGCGCCCTCTTCGCGGATGACGCTCGCGTGACGCATCGAGATGCGGCCCTCTGACAACGCGTCGAGCGTGGCGGGCCACTTGTCGACGAGATCGATCGCGTCGTTCATGCGGCGCTGCACGACGCGGTCGTTCCACCGCAGTGCGATGCCGATCTCGGCGGCGATCGACCGCAGCTGCATCTCGCGCACCTGCACGGTCTTCGGTTTGTGGGCCGATCGAGAGAGGGCCACGCGCATCGCCGTCGCGAACCCCATGACGTTCTCGGCCTCGAGAGCGGCGGCCGCGCGCTCGTTCTCGACGAGCGTGCTCACGACGTCGTCGATGACCGCATCGTCGCGATCATCGAAGGTCGGGTTCGTTGTCATGGCTTTAGTGTCGCAGATACCTCCGACATCGGACCGGGCCCGCCGTCGCCCCAACTCATTCAGCGAAGCGGCCTGATCCGATGAGCAACAGCAACGCGCTCGTCACCTTGCCAGGGCGGGTCTCGCCTCAACGGACACGCCGCCGGCGCGGAGCGCACCTCTGACCGATCGGGCGAGTGCCGGCGCGTCGACCGTGTCGCTGTGAACGCACACGGTCTGAACGGTGTCGAACGCTGGATCGGCCAGCATGCGAGACACGCGTTCGGCCGCCCCCTGCGCGCCGCCGAGCTGCTCGTACGACCACCCGAACATCACGACGTCGGTGCCCTCGTAGGGGCGGTCGGCGAAGAACTCGCGCAGCACGGTGAGACCGGCGTCGACGGCGGCGAGATCGGCGTGAGAACCCGGCAGCGCGTAGAGCGCGAGCGAAGAATCGAAGTCGCGCACCGCGGCACTGATCGCCGCGGCGAGCTCGGGTCGCTCGGCCGCCATCATGTACAGCGCACCATGCGGCTTCACGTGACGCATGCGCGCGCCCGCCGCCCGCACGAATCCGTCGAGGGCAGCGAGCTGGTAGAGGCTGTAGTCGTACGCATCGTCGGCGGTGATGGCCATCTCGCGCCGCCCGAAGCCCAGCCGATCGGGCAGCCCTACATGAGCGCCGATCGCGACCCCGTGCTCGACGGCGCTCTGCACCGCCCGCCGCATGGTCGCGGGGTCACCGGCATGAAAGCCGCATGCGATGTTCGCCGACGTGATGAGCGGCATCAGCTCACTGTCGTGGCCGTAGCGGTACGCACCGAAGCTCTCCCCGAGATCGGCGTTGATGTCCATCTGCCGCGTCTCCGGCCGCTCGAATACGGCCGACGGTCGCAGCGACGCGTCAGGCAAAGACCGGCGCCTTCCGCGCATCGAAGAGAGGCTCCAGCGCGGCCGCGAACTGCAGCAGGCGCGCTTCGGTGAACGGCGTTCCCAGCACTTCGAGTCCGACGGCCAATCCGCCCGGGGTGAATCCCACCGGGATCGAGAGGGCGGGGAACCCCGCTTGTGAGGCGATGACTGGCGCTGGCAGGGTTAGTGGGACCCACCAGGGCGATCTAAGCGGGACCCACTTCGAGGGCGCCGGGGTGTTGCGGGCAATCTAAGCCGTACCCGCCTGCACCCTGATCGCAACAGGTTCTCGGTTGCTGATGGTGGAGGTTTGGATGGAGTCTCGGGTGGAGTTGTTCGCGCGGATCCGCAGGGACGCGCGCGTGGAGGGCCTCTCGATCCGGGAGCTCGCCAGGAGGCACGGCGTGGGCAGGCCCACGGTGCGGCAAGCCCTTCTGCAGGCGGAGCCACCCCCACGGAAACCCCGCGTTCGGACAGCGCCTCGGCTGGACGCGTTCAAGGCCGCGATCGACGAGATGCTCCGCCAGGATCTGAATGCCCCCCGTAAACAACGGCACACCGCACGGCGGGTGTTCGCGCGGCTGGCTGATGAGCATGACGCGACGGAACTGTCGTACTCAACGGTCCGTGACTATGTCCGTCGCCGCCGGCCAGAGATCGATATCGAGGCGGGTCGGCTGCCGGAGGTGTTCGTCCCGCAGGAACACGCACCGGGCGCGGAAGCGGAGGTCGACTTCGGTGAGGTCTGGGTTGTCCTGGCGGGGGTGAAGACGAAGTGTCATATGTTCACGTTCCGGTTGTCGCATTCGGGGAAGGCGATCCACCGGGTCTATGCGACGCAGGCGCAGGAGGCGTTCTTGGAGGGTCACATTGACGCGTTCGAGGACATCGGCGGCGTCCCGACCCGTCACATCCGTTACGACAACCTCACCGACGCGGTCGTGAAAGTGATCTACGGGACGGGCCGGCAGCGCACCGAGAATCAGCGGTGGGTGCTGTTCCGTTCGCATTACGGGTTCGACGCGTTCTACTGCCACCCCGGGATTGAGGGTGCTCACGAGAAGGGCGGTGTTGAGGGGGAAGTCGGCCGGTTCCGGCGCACACACCTGTCTCCGATGCCGGTCGTCGATTCTCTCGCTGAGCTGAACGACCGGATACGGCGGTGGGATCTTGATGATGAGGATCGTCGGATCGGTGACCGGATCCGCACCGTCGCGCAGGACTTCGCCCGTGAACGAGAATTGCTGGCGCCCGTCACGGCCGAGCGGTTCGAGCCGGGGCTGTCGTTGACGCCGCGGGTGAGCAGGTCCAGCCTGGTCCGGGTGCGGATGGCATCGTATTCGGTCCCTGCCCGGTTCATTGGCCGCACCGTCCGGGTGTCGTTGCGCGCGTCGGAGGTGATCATCTTCGACGGGCGGGTTCAAATCGCCCGACACACGCGGGTGGTGGCGTTGCATGGGCAGAGCGTGGATCTTGATCATTACCTCGAGGTTCTCCTGCACAAGCCCGGCGCCCTTCCCGGGTCCACCGCTCTCGCACACGCCCGCGCGACGGGGGTGTTCACTGGAGCGCATGAAGCGTTCTGGGCGGCAGCTCGTAAGACCGACGGCGATGCCGGCGGCACCCGGGCGCTCATCGACGTGCTTCTCTTGCATCGGTCGATGGCCGCTGAGGATGTCATCGGGGGGATCACCGCGGCGTTGACCGTGGGGGCGGTCACGGCTGATGTTGTTGCGGTGGAGGCGCGCCGCCACGAAACACTGGGTGGGTCTCGTTTGGGCCGTCATCCCGCCGACCCTCCGCGCGGGCATGAGCGACGTGTCGTCAGTCTGACCCAGCGCCGGCTAGCTGTGACCGACCCGGCGGCGGTGATCGCCGGTCTCCCGCCGGATCGGCGGCCGTTGCCATCGGTTGCCGCGTACGACCAGCTGCTGCGCCTCCCGGAACGACCATCACCCGAGACCGCAGTTGCGATCCAGGAAGGGACAGCGTCATGACCACCACGACCAGCATCACCACCACCCTGCGGCGGCGTCGCGGGCTGACCGAGGAAGCAGCAGGCGCGGCCATCGATCAGGCCTGCCGAAGGCTCCGGCTCCCGACGATCCGGGCGGTCGTTGAGGAAGCCACCACCGCCGCGCAGAAAGAGCAGCTCAGCTACCAAGGGTTCCTCGCCGAGCTGCTCCTGGCCGAGTGTGATGACCGGGACCGGCGTTCCTCGGTCCGCCGGGTCAAAGCAGCCGGCTTCCCGCGGGATAAATGGCTCGGGGACTTCGATTTCGCGGCGAACCCGAACATCAACCCGGCGACCATCAACACTCTCGCCACCGGCGAATGGGTGCGTCGCGGGCAGCCGCTCTGCCTCATCGGCGACTCTGGCACCGGAAAGAGTCACCTCCTGATCGGGCTGGGCACCGCCGCAGCCGAAAAGGGGTTCCGGGTGAAATACACGCTCGCGACCCGGCTGGTGAACGAACTGGTCGAGGCGGCCGATGAGAAGAACCTGGCCCGCACGATCGCCCGCTACGGCCGGGTCGACCTGCTCATGATCGACGAACTCGGATACATGGAACTGGACCGCCGCGGTGCTGAGCTGCTGTTCCAAGTCCTCACCGAGAGGGAAGAGAACAACAGCATCGCGATCGCCTCGAACGAGTCCTTCTCCGGATGGACGAAGACCTTCACCGACCCCAGGCTCTGCGCAGCGATCGTTGACCGGCTCACCTTCAACGGCACCATCATCGAGACCGGCACCGACTCCTACCGACTCGCCCACACCCGCGCTCAACAACCCGCACTGTGACCCAGCCCTATATCGTCGCGCTCCTCAACCTCGCCTACTTCTTCGTGGAGTTCACGGTCGCGCTGATCATCGGGTCGGTGTCGCTGTTCGCGGACAGTGTCGACTTCCTCGAAGACGCCCCTCATTAAGTCGCCCGAGGGATTCGGGGTCGGTTGTCTTGGTCCTTCGCAAGCGCACGGACGGATCGGTGGTCGAAGCGCTACAGCAGGTAGTGGGTGACCTCGTGACGGCGCTCACTGAAAGTCCCCGCTTTCGCTCGAGGAATTCCTCACCCTGGATTGCTCCGGCGCATGAGGCGGGCCCCCTCGATGCTGATGGTCTTCGACCGAGACACCAGCCTTCAAGGGGGGCCGTTCGTGAAGAGGAGGGTGACGCTACTTTTCTTCCTCAACGGTCACGGTATAGCTCGCGTTGGCTGAGGTCACCTTGACGTAGTACTCGCCTGCGTCCTTCCGGAGGATGGTTTCACCTGCGCCCGCTTCTGAAATCATGACGTCAGGAATGCCGCCGTCCGTCATGAGGTCCGTTCCCTCAGGGAGAACGTAGACTGCGCCGACGATCATGCCCTGGCCGGAACTGTCAACGAAGTCGTACGTCACGCGAACCTTTCCACCGGTCAGAACAATCGTGTCCGACTGCTGATCTGCGTTACCTGTAATAGTCGCGACGGGCGTCCATGTCGGCTCAGCTGCGGGCTCAGGTGCCTGACTCTCGACCCGCTCGGTCTGCGTGTCAGCCGCGGCCGACCCGGCCGGCTCGGCCGGCGATGAGCAAGCGGCGAGCGATGCGATAAGTGTGAGCGTGGCTCCAGCCGCGGCAAGGGATCGGGCGAGTGACATATCTGGTCTCCTGGGGTCCTGGTAAAGCGCGACAGCGCCACCCGCCAGCCTACCGGCGAGGAACCGCGTCGGCTGCCACCGGGGCGAGCTGGGTCACCAGCGGCGGGCATCATCCGTGCCAACAGGGATTGCTGTCATTCGAGTTGGATGACCCGCCTCTGCCTGCAACGAAATGGTCGGCTCTGCTGTGGTTGCCGCGGGGCCAATAGCCGCCTGGCTATCCGCCCGCAACGACGCCCTCGCCAACCTCGCCATCATCCTCGTCGACATCCTCACGATCTGGTTCGCCCCCGGCTGGCTCGACATCATCGTCGGCGTCGGCATCGGCATCCTCAACGCCGACGCCGCCCGAGCCGTCTGGAAAGCCGCCCGCGCCAAGACCGACCCGACCCCATAATCCGCCCAGCAAAGAGCAAAGACGTCCTGGCGAAACAGCATCACCTAATGCAAGTGGGTCCTCACTGGACTGCCCTGGTGGGTTCGGCTTGAGTTGACATAGCCACAGCCCCATCCGTCTGCAGTTGGTCACGCTGTTGGCGGAATGCCGCCGCACGCGAGAGACGCCCGGTGTGCTCGAATTGGCACACCGGGCCGAGATCTCCCGATTCGCGGCATCATTCCATCTCGATCACCTACGGGCCGCGGGTATCGTCCGCAGAGATCGGGTCGGTACCCGCTGGGCGCACGCACTAACCCAAGACGCGATGGACACCGTTGACGAGTGGCTATTCGACGTCTCCCCCGGCGCACCTGTCACTGCGGTGATCATCTGATCGCGAGTCCGAGTTGCCATGTCTAACAGCGGGAAGATCCATCCCGCCGCCGACGAGATCCAACTCTGCAGCGTCGCCCCCCTGTGGGCCTCTGACCCGTGCGAGCTCGCTCGTGCGTCCGCGTTCAGAACTGGGATCAGAGCCGCGGGACGGGGTCGAAGCCTCAGGGCCGCGGCAGCTGTATGCCGTACTGAGCGAGCTTGCGGTATATCGTCGCCCGACTCATCCCGAGTTCGGTAGTGGCATTGCCGATTGTGGCGCCTGGGCGCGTGAGGACTCTCACCATCTCCTCACGCTCGAACGCTTGTATCCGAGGCAGGTGCGCACTATGCGCGAGCATCGCAGGGGGTAGGTGCTGAACGTCGATCACATCAGTGCGAGTGGCAGCATCCCTCACGACATCATGAAGTTCGGCCACGTTCCCCGGCCACTCATGCTCAGTGAGTAGGCGCATTGCATTCGGGGTGAAAGTAATGTCCCGTCCACGAGCACGTCGCGTGAAGCTAGCCGCGAGAAGATGAATATCCGCCGAACGATCTCGAAGAGGAGGGACGTGGACAACGGTGTCCACGAGCACGGCGAGGCTTTCGGGAATATCCTCAAAGCTTTCAGCGGAGAACGCGTAGCTTCCTGACATCGTGGCATGGGCATCAATGAGCAGATCATGAAGCTGCTGTGCCGCTGGATCGGGTAGCTCGTCCACGTTGCTAACGACAATCCCTTCCTCGGGATGACGAAGCTCTGGCGTCCATAGAGAAAGCCACGCGTCAACGTCGCGCGGAACCGGTGCACGCACCGTCAGGAACCGGCGACGAGGGTGAGCAAGTCGCTGAGCCTGCGCGAGCGCCGTGGTCCGGCCCGACCCCGGCTCACCGACAGCGGCAACTATTCGTCCAGCTTTCAATGCGTCGGCGGCACTCTCGACCGCGAGATTCCATGAGTCTGACATCGCGTCCACGGAACCTTCGGCGGAGTCTGGGAGGACAGCTTTCACACGGTACACATGACCGCGAGACGCGCGAACGGAACGCTGCCCTCGCGCCCGGGTCCGCATGAGACTTGCGGTCAACGTCGCAGCAGATTGCGCTAGCGCCAGCAACAGGTCAGGACGCGCGTCGCTCCAGGTGGTCAGGTTGACCCCGCCCTCCAGCCGCCCGTGGTCCGGATCGAAAATTGGGGCTGCGGCACAGGTGAAGCCACGAAGGCTCAGCGCGTAATGGTCGTCAGCGCGCACGAGAGAAGGCACGCGATCGGCAAGTGCCAGCCCAAGACCGTTAGTACCGACGTCGCGTTCGCCGTAGGCGAATCCGGGCGCAAGATGCACCTGATCAAGAGCCCGCAACAGCGAACTGTCGCCGCTAACCCGGTTGAGCACGACACCGTTAGCGTCAGTCAGCATCAGCCCAACCGGCTCTCCAGACAGAGTGCTGTGCAACTCGGCGATGACCTCTCGCCCACACTCGAAGAGCAATGAGTCATCGTCGTACGTGCCGGAAAATACGGGTTGGATGTCCTCAAGCGGCACACCGTAAGTCTCGCTGCGACGCCACGACGCCATGAGTCGAGGCGCGACAGTCCGCGGTTCTCGCTTAGTCGCTTCAGCGCGAGCAGGCAGATCGGGAGCGTTCATCAGCGCCTTTGCAGTTGATCGTGCGCCTATCGTACGCCTATCGTACGCGGCAACGCGTGGCCGCGTACGCAGGGATCTCAAAATGAGACCAACGCCACGCTCAGGCGGGGGGGACGCCGCCCTATCGTTGCGCCAGGAACGGCGGCGTTCCGCACATGAGGCAAAGGAGCAAACATGTACCAGAAGGATGGCGAGAAGTTCTTCATCGTCGACGCGCACGTCGCGCTATGGGACGCGCGACCGGAGAACCAGCGAAACATTCACGGCAAGCAGTTCATCGACTGCTTCTACGACTACCACGCCAACCTCTCCCCCGCATCGGAACTGTGGCCCTACGAGGAGTACCTCTACCAAGGCGGCGAGAGGTTCATGAAGGACATCTTCACCGACGGGTACGTCGACCATGCGATCTTCCAGCCGGCCAGGCTCGGTGAGTTCTACAAGCGCGGCTTTGGTCAGACCGAGGAAGCCTTCGCTCTCACGCAGGCGAACCCCGGAAAACTGACTTACAACCACAACTTTGACCCCCGAAACGGCGAGGCGGGTCTTGACCGGCTCCGTGCGGATGCGGAGCGCTTCAATCTGCAAGGAGTCAAGCTGTACACCGCGGAGTGGCATGGAGACTCGCGCGGCTGGAAGCTCAGCGACCCGTGGGCTTACCGGTACTTCGAGGTCTGTCGCGAAGTCGGCATCCGCAACATTCATGTGCACAAGGGGCCGACAATCCGCCCGCTGGACCGCGATGCCTTCGATGTGGCCGATGTCGATCAGGCCGCCACAGATTTCACCGACCTCAACTTCGTCGTCGAACACGTCGGACTGCCACGGCTCGAAGACTTCTGCTGGATCGCCACCCAGGAGCCCAACGTCCACGGCGGCCTTGCCGTCGCGATGCCCTTCATCCACACCCGACCGCGCTACTTTGCCCAGATCATCGGCGAACTCCTGTACTGGATCGGAGAGGACCGCATTCAGTTCTCTTCCGACTACGCGCTGTGGACACCTCGGTGGTTGATCGAAGCGTTTGTCGATTTCCAGATCCCCGAGGACATGACGGAGTACCCCCCCATCACCCTCGACCAGAAGCGCAAGATCCTGGGTCTCAACGCCGCCAAAATGTACGGAATCCCCGTGCCGGAGGAACTCCGACTGCCCGAGGCCGACGAAACCGAGACGGGACCTCGGGGCGCCGAAAACGCCGTTCTCGCCACTGCATAATGCCCGCAACCGTCTACGCAGCCGGCCCTCAGGAAGGTCTCCTCGCGCTCACCGAAAAGGATGTCCTGCGCGCGCTCGACGCCGTAATCGACCCCGAGCTCGACGAGCCCATCACCGATCTCGGATTCGTTCGATCCGTCAGCTTCACGGACGACGGGATCGAGGTGCACTTGCGCCTTCCCACGTCGTTCTGCGCCCCCAACTTCGCGTACCTCATGGCAGCGGACGCCAAAGACGCGTTGACAGCCCTCCCCGAATCGGGAGTCGTGAAAGTGGAACTGGACGATCATCACGATTCCGACATCATCAATCGCGGCCTTGCGGCCGATGCGGGATACCGGGGGACCTTCCTCCATGAGGCAGAAGACAACCTCGATGAGCTCCGCCGAACCTTCCAACGCAAGGCTCATACGGCGGCCATGGAACGCGCCCTGACCGCACTCGTTCGCAGTCGGCCAGAGATGGATGACTCGGCACTGGCAAGCATCGCCCTCCGCGACCTGCCCGAAGATAGCGCGAAGGCAGCGCTCGTTCGACGTCGACTCAGCCTTGGGCTCACCGTGGATGGGGCGGCACAGGTCCTCGTCGATGATCATGGCAGCCCCGTTCCACAGGAATCGGCCGCGCTGACACTTCGACGGGCACGCTCGACGCGAATCTCGATCGATGGCAACGCCCACTTCTGCCGGGGCCTGCTCGCCACTCGATACCCGGGGTCCGAAGCGGACCAATCACCACGTGCAGACGAGACCTTCTTCCCTCTCACTACCGTCCTGCGCACCACTGGAAAGAAGACCTCATGAGCATGATGAGAGCCATTCAAGTCACCGCGTACCACGAACCCCTGCAAATGACGGAGGTCCCCAAACCGGAGATCACCGGACCGTTCGACGTGATCATCCGAATCGGTGGAGCCGGGGTATGCCGCACGGACATCCACATCCTCGAAGGACAGTGGGCGGAAAAGTCCGACGTCACCCTGCCCTACACCATCGGCCACGAGAACGCCGGCTGGGTCGCCGAGATCGGCAGCGCCGTCACCAACGTCTCCGTCGGAGACAAGGTGATTGTCCACCCATTGAGTACCTGCGGGCTCTGCCGAGCTTGCCGGTCGGGCGATGACGTGCACTGCGAACACAGCGCCTTCCCCGGCATCGACACCCACGGCGGATACGCAGAGTTCCTCAAGACCTCCGCACGAAGTGTGGTGCGGATCGCCGACACGCTCGAACCCGCCGATGTCGCAGCGCTTGCTGACGCCGGACTCACGGCTTACCACGCCGCAGCAAAAGCAGCCCGCAAACTGAGACCCGCCGACCGCTGCGTGGTCATCGGGGCAGGAGGGCTCGGCCACATTGGTATCCAGGTGCTGAAGGCTCTCACCGCATCGGAGATCATCGTGGTCGACCGCAGTCCCGCTGCTCTCGAGCTGGCATCCGAACTTGGAGCGGACCACACCGTCGTCGCAGATGGCACGCAGGTCGAGCGTGTTCTCGAACTCACCGGCGGATTCGGTGCTGAAGCGGTTATCGACTTCGTCGGCGAAGGGGGGTCAACGTCGCAAGGTGTGCAGATGCTCCGCCGGGCAGGCGACTACTACGTGGTGGGCTACGGCGAGAACATCGACGTACCCACGATCGACATTATCTCCGCCGAGATCAACTTCATCGGCAACCTCGTCGGGAGCTACACCGACCTCACCGAATTGATGGTGCTCGCCGCCCGAGGGCTCGTGAAGCTTCACACAGCGAAGTACGACCTCAACGATTTCCAAAACGCACTCGACGATCTTTCCGCCGGTCGTGTGCGTGGCCGGGCCATTCTCATTCCCTGACTCAACTGTTCACGGCAGAGACGCCGCGTTCATCACCCCTGCAAGGAGCAATCATGTCCACCACCCTGCCCATCCGCACTGTCATCAGCCCTGGACGTTACGTTCAGGGCCCCGGTGCCATCACTCGCCTCGGCACGTACCTGGCCCCCATTGGGTCGAACCCTCTGATCGTCGCCGACGACGTTGTGTGGGGCTTCGTCGGCCACGACGTGGAGGCGTCGCTTACATCCGCTGGCCTGCCGGCCCGTAAAGAGAAGTTCAACGGCATCCCCAGTGCCGTCGAAATCGACCGACTTGTCGGGGTGATCAAAGACGCAGGCGCCGATGTCGTGGTCGCTGTCGGTGGAGGTAGCACCATCGATGCGGTGAAATCAGCCGGGTACCTCGCCGGCATCCGCTGGGTAACCGTCCCCTCGGTCGCATCAACGGATGCCCCGACATCCGCCCTCGCCGTCATCTACACGGAGGACGGCGCATTCGAGGAGTACCGCTTCTTCCCCAGGAACCCCGACCTGGTTCTTGTGGACTCGCAACTGATCGCCAATGCGCCAGCCGCGTTCCTCGCCGCGGGAGTAGGCGACGCTCTGGCCACATGGCTAGAAGCCCGCGCGACCGCCCAGTCCCACTCCAACACCATGGCCGGCGGCCTCCCCACCGAAACCGGCACCGCCCTTGCCCGACTGAGCTGGGATGTGCTGTGGGAGAACGCTCTGCCCGCTCTGGATGCCGTCCGCGACCACGTCGTCACCCCGGCTGTCGAGAAAGTCATCGAAGCCAACACTCTCCTCTCAGGGCTGGGATTTGAATCAGGCGGTCTCGCGGCCGCCCACGCCATCCATAACGGACTGACAGCGGCGCCGCAGACCCACGGGCTAGCCCACGGACAGAAAGTGAACATCGGATCGGTGACTCAGCTGGTGATGGAGGGGGCGCCCAGCGCCGACATTCGCGACTTCATCGAGTTCACCACGCGTGTCGGCCTGCCGACCACGCTCACCGAAATCGGTCTGAACGCCGATTCCGCTGAACTTGCTCAGGTCGCGGAACTCGCCACTGTTCCCGGCGAGACCATTCACAGCATGCCTTTCGAGGTACGCCCGAGCGAGGTCGTTGCGGCGCTCAAGTCCATCGAACGACTCGCTCGACGAGTGCGTTCCGAGGCGAAGCTGCCGGAGCCGGTCGCTTACGTGGCCAAGCACTGACCCGCCTCGTCGACAGGGAAACAGACCTTGGATACTTTGACAGGAGTCTTCATCTCGGAGGTCGTCGGGACAGCCGTCCTGATCCTTCTCGGATGCGGCGTCGTCGCCAACATCGCTCTCGCGAAAACAAAAGGCAACGCGGGGGGCTTTCTCCTCGTCAACATCGGCTGGGGCATGGCCGTCTTTGCCGGAGTCATCGTCGCATATCAGTCGGGTGCGCACCTGAACCCCGCGGTCACGATCGGTATCGTCACCAGCGGAGCCACAGAGTTCGTTCCGGGCGTGCCTGTGAGCCCTCTCGCAATATTGACCTATATCACCGCGCAGATGATCGGCGCCATCATCGGAGCGACCCTCGCCTGGGTCATATACCGCCAGCACTTCAACGCTGAGACGGACCCCGCGTCCAAGTTGGCCGTCTTCTCAACTGGACCCGCCATACGCAGCTACGGCACCAACCTCGTCGCCGAGATCATCGCCACATTCATCTTGGTCTTCGTCGTACTGGGATTTGGCCGTAACGGCGACGCTTCGGGGCTCGCTGCCCTCGGCGCGCTGCCCGTCGCCCTCCTCGTGATCGGAATCGGCGCATCCCTTGGCGGGCCAACCGGATACGCCATCAACCCTGCGCGTGACCTCGGTCCACGAATCGTTCACGCACTCGTCCCCATCAGAGGAAAAGGCACATCTGACTGGTCCTACGCGTGGATACCCGTCGTAGGACCAGTGATTGGGGGTGCCCTCGCCGGGTGGGCATCAACCGTCTTGCTCCCTGTCATCGGCTAGGAATACCGGCGAACTTCTATCCGGCGCCCGCCACGCAGTCTCAGGCCGTCACCTCCGCCCAGCCGCCGGGGCGGAGGTGACGGCCTGACTCAAACGCCCAGCACAGCAGTCGGGACGAACAGGAGAACCACCATTCCGACCTCAGCGCACATTTCCACGATCAGCAATGAGACAGGCGGCCGCGCCGCCTACTTTGTTTCAGACAGCACTGGGATCACAGCTGAAACCCTCGGAAGCGCGCTCCTCGCGAACTTTCCTGGGGTCACATTTCACCGGTACACGATCCCGTTTATCGACACGGTCGACGGCGCACGAAACGTGGCGAGGAACATCAGAGAGCACGTGCAAGCGGGCCGGCAACCCATCGCCTTCACCACGATCAAGTCAAACGACATTCTCAACGAGCTGCGCGCATCGGGGGCATTCCTCATCGACCTTCTGAGCGGCCACCTCACCGAGCTCGAGGACGCCCTCGGGACGACCGCGTCCGAGCAACTCGGCCAGTATCACGGCGTCGGTGACATCGAGCGGTATTTCGCTCGGATGCGGGCGGTCGAGTACGCGATCGAGCACGACGACGGGCAGAGCATGCGAGCCCTCGACATCGCTGACGTGATCATCGTCGCGCCCTCGCGATGCGGCAAGACCCCGACCACGATGTACCTCGCGTTGCAGTACGGACTGCTCGTGGCGAACTACCCGCTGACCGACGACGACTTCCCGTCGGACGGTCTGCCGTCCGCCGTCGCACACTACCTCGACAAGTGTTTCGGCCTCACTACGACGCCCCTGCGCCTGAGCCAGGTGCGCCACGAACGGCGTCCTAATTCGACGTACTCGAGCCTCGCCCAGTGCATGCTCGAGTTGCGCCGCGCGGAAGACCTGTACCGGCGGAACCGCGTGCCCTTCCTCAACTCCTCCACCAAATCGGTGGAGGAGATGTCGGCGGTCATCATGCAGTCCATGCGACTGCGCAGCTGACCGCCTCCGTCCATCGCCCAGCGCGCCCCACCCACAGATCGGGACACGAAATGACGAAAAATATTCTCTGGTTCACCGAGATCGGCATGAACGACGTCGCCCAGGTCGGCGGTAAGAATGCCTCGCTCGGAGAGATGGTGAGCAATTTGTCGGATGCCGGGGTCAGCGTGCCCGGCGGCTTCGCCACGACCGCCGACGCGTATCGCGATTTCCTGCTCGCGGACGGGTTGTACGACCGCATCCGCTCCGCGGTCGGAGAGCTCGATGTGACGGATGTCGCTGAACTCGCCCGGGTCGGCGCGAACGTGCGCGAGTGGATAGAGGAGCAGCCCCTCCCGTCGGCGTTTGAGGCAGACATCCGCACCGCGTACGACGCGCTGGTCGGCGGCGACCCCGATCCGGAGTCGGTGTCGTGGGCGGTGCGTTCGAGCGCGACGGCCGAGGATCTGCCGGATGCGTCGTTCGCCGGTCAGCAGGAGACGTTCCTCAACATCAGCGGCATCGACAACATCCTCGCCGCGATCCGCAGCGTGTTCGCGTCGCTCTACAACGACCGTGCGATCGCGTACCGAGTGCATCACGGCTTCGACCACCACGATGTGGCCCTGTCTGCCGGCATCCAGCGGATGGTGCGGTCGGATGTCGGGGCTTCCGGTGTGCTGTTCACGGTGGACACGGAGTCGGGCTTCGACCGCGCGGTGTTCGTCACGAGTTCGTACGGTCTGGGTGAGGCGGTGGTGCAGGGGGCCGTGAACCCGGACGAGTTCTACGCGTACAAGCCCGCGCTCCGCGAGGGGCGCCCCGCGATCCTGAAGCGGTCGGTGGGCGAGAAGGCGCTGAAGATGGTCTATGCCGACGGCCGCTCGGCCGGCGTGAGCACGGTGTTCACTGATGTCCCGGTCGCCGACCGGGCGCAGTTCAGCATCACCGACGCCGAGGTCGAGGAGCTCGGCCGGCAGGCGCTTGTGATCGAAGACCACTACGGGCGCCCGATGGATATCGAGTGGGGCAAGGACGGCGTCGACGGGAAGCTATACATCCTGCAGGCCCGTCCCGAGACGGTCGTCTCGCGCACGGACGGTAACGTCACCCGGCGGTTCGTACTCGAGGAGTCCGGCACGGCAATCACGAGCGGGCGGGCAATCGGGCAGAAGATCGGGGCTGGCCCGGTGCGCGTGATGACCTCCCTCGCGCAAATGAATCAGTTCCACGAAGGCGACGTGCTCGTGGCCGACATGACCGACCCAGACTGGGAGCCGATCATGAAGCGCGCATCCGCGATCGTCACCAACCGCGGCGGCCGCACGTGCCACGCGGCGATCATCGCCCGCGAACTCGGCATCCCCGCCGTCGTCGGCACGGGCGATGCGACGATTAGCCTCGCGGATGGCCGCGACGTGACGGTGTCGTGCGCCGAAGGCGACAACGGGTTCGTGTACGACGGGATCCTCCGCTTCGACGAGGTCATCACCAAGCTCGACGAGATGCCCGTGTCGCCCACCAAGATCATGCTCAACGTCGGCACGCCCGATCAGGCCTTCGCGTTCTCAAAGCTCCCGAACAAGGGCGTCGGTCTCGCGCGGCTCGAGTTCGTGATTAACCGGCAGATCGGCATCCATCCTCGAGCGCTGCTCGACTTCGACACCCTCGAACCGGCGCTGCACGACGAGATCGCCGAACGGATTGCCGCCTACCCGTCACCACGGGACTACTTCGTGCAGCGCGTCGCCGAGGGCATCTCGATGATCGGCGCCGCGTTCGCCCCTGAACCCGTCATCGTGCGCCTCTCGGACTTCAAGTCGAACGAGTACGCGAACCTCATCGGCGGCGATCTGTACGAGCCGCACGAGGAGAACCCCATGATCGGGTACCGCGGAGCATCTCGCTACATCTCGAAGGACTTCCGCGACTGCTTCGACATGGAGTGCGAGGCGCTAAAATTCGTACGCGACGAGATGGGCCTCACGAATGTCGAGATCATGGTGCCGTTCGTTCGGACCGTCGGCGAAGCCCATGCCGTCATCGAGTTGCTCGCCGAGAACGGCCTGCGCCGCGGCGAGAACGGGCTGCGCGTCATCATGATGTGCGAACTGCCCTCTAACGCCGTCCTCGCCGACGAGTTCCTTGAGCACTTCGACGGCTTCTCGATCGGCTCGAACGACATGACCCAGCTCACCTTGGGCCTCGACCGCGACTCGAGCCTGGTCGCCGCGACCTTCGACGAGCGCGACCCTGCCGTGCTCAAGATGCTGTCGATGGCGATCACCGCGTGCCGTAAGGCCGGCAAGTACGTCGGCATCTGCGGCCAAGGACCCAGTGACCACCCCGACCTCGCCGAATGGCTCGTCGAACAGGGCATCGAATCGATGTCACTCAACCCCGACACCGTCGTGGAGACCTGGCTACGGCTTGCCCAAGCCGAGGCAAAGATCGCCGGCTGACAGCGGTACCCGTGACTCGTTTGCCGTCTGTTCGATGGCTCGGATACCGATGGTTGCCTCAGCCCCACAGCGAATGGGGGGCGGCAACTCGCGCCCGGAGACCGACTACCGTGGTCGCAGAGTCAATCATCTGGCGACTGTCGCAGAGGGGCGTGATATGGCACGAGCCCAGCGTCCCGAGTTCGATCCCGAACTTCGAGCGGCGTTGGCCGTCATCGGCGGCGTGTTCCCACCCACCATCACCCCCGATCTCATCCCGTACATGCGGCGTGCGTATGCGTCGCCGTCCCGGGAAGATCTGGTCGGCGGGCGTTCCCTGGACATAGTCGACATCAACATCCCCGTCTCTGCGGCCTCCATGTATGGTTCGGTCATCGCTCGCACGGGGACTCAAGGTCTCGTCGGCTGTGTCTATCTCTTGCATTCCGGCGGGATGATGTTTGGGGACGCGTTTAGTGGCCTCGATGACGCGATCGAGTGGGTCTTGGACTTAGGAATCAAGGTCGTCACGGTGGAGTATCGATTAGCCCCCGAGCATCCTCATCCTGTGCCCTTCGAGGATTGCTACGCCGGGCTTCAGTGGGTCGTTCAACATGCTCAGGAGCTCGGGATCCGACCCGATCGGATCGTTGTCGGCGGCGCGAGCGCAGGAGGCGGCCTCGCCGCAGCCTTGGCACTTGCTGCCCGCGATCGCGGCGGTCCCCGTCTGTGTGGCCAGCTTCTCGACTACCCGATGCTCGATGATCGAGGCACACCTTCCACCAGGTCGTTCGACGGCATGGGGGTCTGGGACAGGGTAAGCAACGAAACGGGTTGGAACTCATTGCTGCGCGGTAAGGCGGGCGCGCCAGACGTGTCGCCCTACGCCGCTCCCGCCCGTGCCATGGATTTCAGAGCACTGCCGCCCGCGTTCATCGACGTTGGCGCGACCGAGATCTTTCGAGACGAAGCCGTCGACTACGCGAGAGCGATTTGGGAAGCCGGGGGCGAAGCCGAGTTGCATGTCTGGCCCGGCGCGTTCCACGCGTGCGACATCTTCGCGCCCCACGCCACCGTATCGCGGCGCATGATCCGCGCGCGGCGAGATTGGCTTCGCCGCATGCTGGTGGAGTGAACGGAGAATGAGAAAATTGGTACCTCTCGACAATGGAGTCAACAGTGCAAGAGCTACTTGGACGATTGTCAGCGCCTGGATCCCGCAGCAAGCCAAAGCCTCCGCGTCATCGCGTGCTTCGATGAACTCATTGCGGGCGACGTCGGGGTCCGTGGCCTCCTCTCAGCCGCCGCAGCCCTCTCCGGTCGAACAGTTGGTCTGGTTCGTGGCGACACCATGACGCGTGTTGACCACCGAGGAGAAGTCCTCTCATCAACCACGCCGCCGGCAACCCTGGTCTCCTGGGGTCCTGGTAAAGCGCGACAGCGCCACCCGCCAGCCTACCGGCGAGGAACCGCGTCGGCTGCCACCGGGGCGAGCTGGGTCACCAGCGGCGGGCATCATCCGTGCCAACAGGGATTGCTGTCATTCGAGTTGGATGACCCGCCTCTGCCTGCAACGAAATGGTCGGCTCTGCTGTGGTTGCCGCGGGGCCAATAGCCGCCTGGCTATCCGCCCGCAACGACGCCCTCGCCAACCTCGCCATCATCCTCGTCGACATCCTCACGATCTGGTTCGCCCCCGGCTGGCTCGACATCATCGTCGGCGTCGGCATCGGCATCCTCAACGCCGACGCCGCCCGAGCCGTCTGGAAAGCCGCCCGCGCCAAGACCGACCCGACCCCATAATCCGCCCAGCAAAGAGCAAAGACGTCCTGGCGAAACAGCATCACCTAATGCAAGTGGGTCCTCACTGGACTGCCCTGGTGGGTTCGGCTTGAGTTGACATAGCCAGATGACCGTGTTCGTCGGGAACGACAGGGCTGTGTACTGTCCCGCCCGCAGACCCTCGTGCGTGGGTGCCGGAACCTGAACCGTCGGGTAGACGACGAAGTCGGCATCCGCCTCGGCGAACAGCGTGCGCAGCATCCGCCGGAAGTGCTCTTGATTGAGCCGCAGCCGCGTCACCTCGGTATCGCCCTCGGTGTCGGCGGGCCCGGCGGCGATCTCGGGAATGAGATCGTTCAGCGCCTCGAATCGACCGGATGCGGTGAGTTCATCGAAGGACGCGACGGGGCCCTGCCGCGATCCGAGGAAGCGGTTGAGGTCGCTGCGCGATTGACGCACGTAGACGGATGTGTCGGAGATCCACTGCGGCAGTCCGTCGATCTCGAGTCCCTCGACGATCGCCGAGCCGGCCGCGGTGATGTCCGCGATTGCCCGGCGTACGACAGTGTTGACCTCCTGCGCCTCTTCTCCCTCTCCGAACGCTGTCTCCAAGATGCCGACGCGCCACCGCGACAGCGGTGGAACATCGGTGAGGCTGGCGGCGTACCCGACCGCGCTCTGCTCGGTGGCCGCCACCGCGGTGTATTCGTCGGATGGGTCGTAGCCCACCATCACCTCGAGGAGGGTTGCGAGATCTTCCACGGTGCGGGCCATCGGGCCAGGAGTGTCTTGGAAATGCACCAGCGGCGAGAAGCCCGTGCGGCTGATGAGGCCCGTAGTGACGCGCAGGCCATAGATGTTGTTGAACGATGCGGGGATGCGGATAGACCCGCCCGTGTCTTCACCCACTCCCACCAGCCCGAAGTTCACCGACACCCCCGCGCCTGTGCCCGCGCTTGATCCGCCCGAGTCGCGGGTGGCGTCGTACGCGTTCAGGGTGTGCCCGGTGCGCGACGACGACGAGAACCAGCCGGCGGCGAAATCACACATCGCGGTCTTGGCGAGAATCACGGCGCCGGCCGCACGCAGCAGCTCGACCACGCGTGCGTCGGCCTCGGGAACGTAGTCGGCGAAAGCCGCGGAGCCGAATGCGGTGGGGATGCCGGCGGTTTCGGCCTGATCCTTCACCAGCACGGGTACACCGTGCAGCGGGCCGGTGAGCTGCCCCGAGGCGGAGAACGCGGCGTCCCGCGCCTCCGCCTCGGCGAGCGCCGACGGATTGACCGTGACCACGGCGTTGATCGCGGCCCCGTCGACGTTGTGTGCCGCGATGCGGTCGAGATACCACTGGGTGAGTTCGCGCGAGCTCAGGCTCCCCTCGCGTACCCCCTCGTGGAATCGAGCGATGGTGAGCTCTTCGAGGTCGTTGGTCTCGGGCATCTGCGGAGTCCTTTCGGAGAGTGGTGCGGGTTCTTAGACGGTTGCGTGGGTGGGGGTCGGGAGCTCGCGCGACGAGCGCGTCATCAGGCTGAGCGCCAGGTAGACGATCGCCGAGACCGCCAGACCGACGACCACCGTCGACCATGCGGGTGCGGCGAGGTTCACCGCGAGGGCCGAGCCTGAGCCGACTGCCCAGGCCGCGAAGGGCTGCCAGCGGAAGGCGGGCGCGACACCCGTCGCGGCGCCGCGACGGGCGACGAGCTGGTCGATGATGATGATCGCGCCGATAGGCGGCACGATGACACCCAGCAGGTTGAGCCAGTCGATGAAGAAGCTCCACACGCCCAAGGTCGCGGCGATGACGCCGACGGCACCGAGGATGACGGTCAGCACGCGCATCTTGCCGCCGACGATCGTCGACCAGCCCACCGCACCGTTGTAGAGGCAGTGTGTGCACACGGAACCGAGGTTGATGACGAGGAAGACGATCGCGATGATCGGGAAGATGCCGCCCTGTCCGGCGATGATCCCGAAGAGGTCGCCGGTGCCCGCGGTGGCTGCGGCGATGATGCCGCCGATCGTCATCGCGAACAGGTTGCCGATGGGGAAGGCCGTCGATGTGGCGATCCAGGCCTGCCGCGGGGTCTTCGCCCAGCGGGTGAAGTCGGCCGTCATGGTGCCAGAGTCGGCGAACAGGGCGAAGACGAGGGTCACTCCGACGCCGAGTGCGAGCGAGGTGGTTCCGTCGCCCTCATAGCTCCAGACGTCGACGCCGCCGGAGGCGGCCTGCGCCGCCGCGTAGATGCCGAGGATCAGGAACATCGGCACCGAGATCGCTCCGATGATCGCGAGAGCACGGATGCCGAGCAGGGTGAGCAACGTGAACAAGACACCCGCGACCAGGGCGACGAGAGCCGCGTTGAGGCCGAAAGCGCTCTCCATGCTGGCGCCGACGAGGCCTGTCTGCACGGCGAACCAGCCGATGACCAGCGTCGATAGCAGCGCCGAGCAGACGATGTAGCCCTTGCGCCCGAACGTGCGGGAGGCCTGGAGCGAGAAGTTGAAGCCGGTCTTCGCGCCGAGGCCGCTCAGCAGGCCGACGTAGACGAAGAGCAACGCGTTGCCGATCAGCATGGCGACCAGGCCGCCGCCGAAGCCGAGGCCGTGCACCAGCGTTGCGCCGGTCATCGCCGCCGTGATGATCATGGGGAATCCGGCCCACACCGACGACACCGACAGCAGCGACTTGCGCTTGTCTGCGGGTACGGGCGTGGACTCGAACTCGTCGTGGAAGACCTCTTTTTCAAGCGTCTGAGACATGGTGACGTAGACCTCCAGTGGGCAGGGGGATCCTGCAAAAGGGGTGGAAGCGCTCACCCGCAGGTGCGGAAAGAGCGGTGATGCTCGTGCCGGGTACGCCGCGCCGGCACGTGGGGGGTCAGGAGACGGATGGATCGATGAGAGCGGAGACGACGGTCTGGGCCGTGTAATCGAGGTGATGAGCGGTCGACATGAGGAGCCCTGAGAGGTCTCCTCGACGGATGAGGTCGAGCATGAACCGGTGCTGCTGCTGCGCCTCGGCGAAATCGTCGACACGAGAGGCGTATATGGCCATGTACGGCTCGACCTTGTTCCACACGTCGCGAATGAGCCTGAGCAGGTGCTCGCTTTCAGCCCTCTCGTAGAAGCGCAGGTGGAATTGCTGATTGAGCACTCGCCATTGATCGGCCGACAGGGTGGGGTCGTCCATCTGCGCGAGGATGTGCTCGAGGTCGTCGAGATCTTGCGGTCGAATCCGGGGGATTGCCCACTCGGCCGCCAACTGTTCCAGCCGCAGGCGGATCTGGAAGACCTGTTCCACCTCGTCAGGCGAAAGCAACGTGACGGTCACGCTGCGGCGGCCGAACACGACGAGCCCGGTGGCCTCGAGGCGGCGCAACGCGTCGCGCACAGGCATCGTGCTCACGTGGAACGACTCAGCGATCGATCGGATCGTCAGCTTCATTCCGGGCATGAGCGCACCGCTCGTGATCGCCTGGTGCAGACGGGTGTACACCTCGTCGCTCACCGTGGCGACCTGTATCGGCTGTGAGTCCATGAGTCCTCCGTGATTTGTGATCACAAGTATCTTGCCGCGGCTGTGAGGCGCACACAGGTCGCGCTCGTTACGGTCGTGTTAAGGCGTGGAGGCGCGCGAATCTCCTCCGCACCGATGTCGCGCGCGGCTCGCGCTGTCGCCGGCCAACACCGCCGCCCCGGTCTGGGATGCTCGACGCATGCTCTTCCTGCCCGACGACACCTACGCCCTGGTCGAGAGATCGGTGCCGCTGGCGTGCGTCGACTTCGTTCCCGAACGCATCGAGAACGGCCGCCGTGAGATCGGCCTCATCCTGCGCGAGTCTCCGCACGGGCAGGTGTGGTGCCACCTCGGCGGACGCATCGGTCGGGGCGAGAGCATCCGCCAGGCGCTCGGCCGTCACGCACGCGACACGATCGCCGTCGACCTCGAACTACCCGCCGATCCGCAGCCGGGCTACGTGTACCAGTGGTTTCCTCCTGACGATCTGCCGGCGGATGCTGCGCACCTGCGCTACGGCGATGACCCACGCAAGCACGCAATCGGGTTGTCGTTCGTGGTCACGGCGATCGGGAATCCGCAGCCGCAGAACGAGGCGCTCGACTTCGGCTGGTTCGCCGTCGACGACCTGCCGCGGCCCCTGTGGCCGGGGTGTGCGGTGTTGTTCGAGCGGCTGCTCGCGCTGCCTAGGCTGAGCTGATGGTGGTTCAGGTCAGGCGCGTTCTCGAGACAGATGAAGCCGCGTGGTCGCGGCTCTATGAGGGCTATCGCGCGTTCTACAGACTCGACGATGATGCGCGAGCGGTCAGCACCACGTGGGAGTGGGTGTCGACCGCGCAGCACGGTTTCATCGGGCTGGTCGCCTCCGTCGATGACGAGCTCGTCGGGCTCGCTCATCTGCGTCGATTCGCGCGTCCGTCGACCGCGACGATGGGGCTGTATCTCGATGACCTCTTCACTGCTCCCGAGGCCCGCGGCTCGGGTGTCGCGACGGCCCTGCTGGAGGAGGCGGCCGCGCTCGCCGCAGCGGAGGGTGCGAGCGTCGTGCGCTGGATCACGGCATCTGACAACGCCGCGGCACGCCGCGTGTACGACCGGGTAGCAGCGGCGACGCCCTGGGTCACCTACGACATGAAGCCCGCTGCCCGCTGAGCGGCCCGGTCGCTCAGGCGATGTAGTCGCCGACCCACCAGTCCGAGATGCGGGCCATCACCTCGCCGGCCGCGCGATGTTCGGGCAGGGCGAGGAAGCGTGAGAAAGCAGCATCCGTCTCGAAGGTCGCATCTTCGACGATGACGCGACCCTTGCGCTCGTCGGTCGACAGCTCGACCCGCCACAGCTCGGCGCCGGCGACCGGCTCGAGCGCGCGCAGGGTGTCGATGGCCGTGAACAGTTCCGGGCTCGTGACATCGTCACGAACCCGGAACAGAACGATATGCCGCTGCACTAGCCGCGCAGGGTGTCGACGTGCTCGCGGTACCACGCGACAGTGCGGTCGAGTCCTTCGCTGAGCGAGATCTTCGAGGTCCAGCCCGCCTCGGCCAGCTTCGACACGTCGAGCAGCTTCTGGGGGGTGCCGTCGGGCTTCGTGGTGTCCCATTCGGTCTCACCGTCGAACCCGACGACCTCGCCGATGGTCTCGGCGATCTCGCGGATGGTGACGTCAGAGCCCGTGCCGACGTTGACCTGGTCGGGTCCGTCGTAATGCTCGAGCAGGTGCAGGCAGGCGTCGGCCATGTCGTCGGCGTGCAAGAACTCGCGCCGCGGCGTGCCGGTGCCCCAGTTCGTCACCGTGGGAGCGCCCGACTTCGTGGCCTCGTCGTAGCGACGGATGAGGGCCGGCAGCACGTGCGAACCCTTCGGCGAGAAGTTGTCGTTCGGGCCGTAGAGGTTGGTCGGCATCGCGCTGATCCAGGGCAGGCCGTACTGGCGTCGCACGGCCTGGGTCTGCAGGATGCCGGCGATCTTCGCGATCGCGTAGGCGTCGTTCGTCTCTTCGAGGTGCCCGGTGAGCAGCGAGTCTTCGCGGATCGGCTGCTCGGCGAACTTCGGGTAGATGCACGAGGAGCCGAGGAACAGCACGCGCTCGACGTCGTTCTTGAGCGCCGCGTCGAGCACGTTCACCTGAATGCGCATGTTGTCGCTCAGGAAGTCGACGGGGTAGGTGCTGTTGGCGAGAATGCCGCCCACCTTCGCCGCCGCAAGAACGACGTACTTCGGCTTGGTCTCGCCCATGTAGGCGAAGACGGCGTCGCGGTCTTTCAGGTCGAGCTCGGCCGAGGGCTTGCCGACCAGGTTCTCGAACCCGGATGCTTCGAGCTTGCGCCAGATCGCCGAACCCACGAGTCCGCGGTGCCCGGCGACGTAGAACGTCGCGTCGCGGTCGAGCTCGGCGGGGGAGTAGTCGACTCCGTCGACGGCGGTCACGCGGTGCCCCACGAGGCGAGCTTGACGGTGTCGATCCACTCCGCGCCCTTTTCGAGTGCTTCCACGTCGGCGTCAACCATGAGCTTGGCGAGCTCCTTGCCATCGATCGTGGGAACCCAGCCGAGCTTGTCAGCAGCCTTCGAGGGGTCGCCGATGAGGGCGTCGACCTCGGTGGGGCGCAGGTAGCGCTCGTCGAACTTCACGAACTCCTGCCAGTCGAGCCCGACGTGACCGAACGAGGTCTCGAGGAAGTCTTTGATCGTGTAGCCGACGCCCGTGCCGAGCACGAAGTCTTCGGGCTCGTCGGCCTGCAGGATGCGCCACATGCCTTCGACGTATTCGGCCGCGTAACCCCAGTCGCGGATCGAGTCGAGGTTGCCGAGGTAGATGTCTTTCTGCACGCCGGCCTTGATGCGGGCCACGGCGCGGGTGATCTTGCGGGTCACGAACGTCTCACCGCGGCGGGGTGACTCGTGGTTGAACAGGATGCCGTTCACCGCGAACATGTCGTACGCCTCGCGGTAGTTCTTGGTGATCCAGTAGCTGTAGAGCTTCGCGACGCCGTAGGGCGAGCGCGGGTAGAAGGGCGTGTTCTCATCCTGCGGCGGGGGAGTCGCACCGTAGAGCTCCGACGTCGACGCCTGGTAGAACTTCGTCTTCACGCCCGAGAGGCGCACGGCCTCGAGCAGGCGGATGGTTCCGGTGCCGGTGGTGTCGGCGGTGTGCTCGGGCTCGTCGAACGAGACGCGCACGTGCGACTGCGCGGCGAGGTTGTAGACCTCATCGGGGTCGATCTGCGCCATGAGCGTCACCATGCGGGCGCCGTCGCTGAGGTCGCCGTAGTGCAGGAAGAGCTTCGCGCTCGGGTCGTGCGGGTCGACGTAGAGGTGGTCGATGCGGTGCGTGTTGAAGGTCGACGCGCGGCGGATCAGACCGTGCACCTCGTAGCCCTTCGACAGCAGAAGCTCGGCGAGGTAGGAGCCGTCTTGCCCCGTGATGCCGGTGATGAGTGCGCGCTTGGTCAACTGAAGCCCCGTTCAGATGGAGGTTTTGCTCGGACGTTGGTGAAGATCGGACGTTCGTGAGCCATCCCCGTCGATGAGCAGCGAGAGAAGCGTAGCGAATCGATCGATCGCGAATGTTTCGTCGAGCACTGTGTTTCGGTAGTTCAGCCCGTTGGCGCCGAGCTCGGTCGAACGCGCAGCGTCTGCGCCGAGCGCGAGTGCTGCATCCAACAGTTTCGACGGGTCGCCGGCAGGAACCACGACGCCGGCAGCGGCGGTCGTGACCTCCTCGGCAGTGATGCCCGTTTCGTCGGTGGCCGCGAGAACGGGGCGACCGGTCGAGAAGTACGACGTGAGCTTGCTGGGCACGGCCATCTCGGCGACGCCGGGCTTCTCGTTTACCAGAAGCACGTCGGCTGCGGTGAGGGCCTGAGCGAACTCATCGTCAGGAAGCGGGGGGAGAAACTGCAGCGCGCCGATGCCCGCGCCTTCCTTCGAGAGACGCGCTTTCTCGCCCCCGTTGCCCATCAGTACGAACCGGATGCTGGCACCGCTCTCGTCGGCGAGGCGTGCCGCGGCGAGGACGTTGTCGAGGCCCTGTTTCACGCCCATGTTGCCCGCATGGAGGACGACGGTTTCATCACCCCAGCCGAGTGCGCGTCGTGCCGCGGCGCGGTCGACCGGCGGCATCGGGGGTAGGTGCGTCCAGTTGCGAACGACCTCGATGCGGTCTCGGGGGATGGAGAAGTCTTTCGAGACTCGTCGTGCGAATCGCTCGTGAATGACGACGACCCGGTCGGCCCGGCGCAGTAGCCACCCCTCGACCGCTTGGATCACGCGGCCAGTCAGGCCGGATCCCTGGCCGGTTTCGGAGAGACCGAGCGTGTAAAGATCCTGCACCCACACGACGACGGGTGTGCGCCGGTGGAAAATGCGTGCACGCACCGCGGCGAAGGCGGACGAGAAGAGTGCGGGGGAGATCAGAACGATGGCGTCGGGGCGGTGCCATCGAGCGCCGACGAGACGCACGCCGAAGCTGACCTCAGAGAGAAGGCGCCGCACCCCGGTGGGCTTGGTCGGCACGTAATGACGCAGCCGTGTGACGGCCACTCCGTCGAGATGTTCCCTGCGCGACCACTGGCCGTAACCTTCCCGGATTTTCCAGTCCGGATAATGAGGGTGCGCTGTGACCACTTCGACGCGGCGCTCGTTGCGGGCGAGACCGATGGCCATCGCGCCTGTGTAGGGCGAGATGCCCGTCGGTTCAGGCGGGTAGTTGATCCCCAGTAAGGTGACTGCGGGGGCGAGACGCGGCATGGTCTCGACCTTAGTGTGGCAACGATTCCGTCTCGTTTCAGAAGGTGCCCAATGTCTGAAGTTCCGGTGATTGACCTTTCGCAGGCCCCCGGTGAACGCGCCGCCTGGGACCGCCCGTCATGGGTCGTATACCTGTGGGCCGTGTGCGAGCTGTTGTTCGTCACAAACCCCTGGCAGATCAGTTCGAGCCTCCGCGTTCGAGTTCTGCGCGCATTTGGTGCCGAGATCGGTTCTGGAGTCGTTTTCCGCCCTCGCACCCGCGTCAAGTTCCCGTGGAAGCTCCATATTGGAGATCGCTCCTGGATCGGCGAGGGCGTGTGGTTTCATAATCAGGACCATATTTATGTCGGTCACGACGTTGTCATCTCCCAAGAGACTTTCGTGACGACAGGCAGCCACGCTCATCGCCGGGATATGGCACTCGTCACCCGACCCGTACGCATCGGTGACGGGGCGTGGGTAACCTCGCGATGCATGATTCTTGGTGGGGTCAACATCGGCCAATCGGCACTCGTGACCCCACTCACTGTCGTCGCAGAGAACGTACCTAGTGGTGCGATCTTCTCTGCAGGCGTGCCGAAAGTCACCGGACAGAGATTTAAACAAACTAGTGAGGACGGTGGTGCGTCTTGATTCGGCGTCTACTTGCGGCGATATACCGGCGCGCTCGCCCTGTTGACTACGCGCGCTCCATCGGAGTCACGGTTGGTGACGACTGCAGATTGATTGACGTCTCTTTCAGCACCGAACCATACCTAGTGTCGCTCGGAGACCACGTGAGCGCGACGAAGACCAGGTTTGAGACACACGACGGAGGAGTCTGGGTACTCCGGGGAGACAACCCCGATCTCGACATAATCAAACCGATCAAAGTCGGTTCGAACGTCTACTTCGGATACGGATGCGTGGTATTACCCGGTGTGACCATCGGTGACAACGTGGTGGTTGGCGCTGGAGCCGTGGTGAGTCGAGACATTCCCTCAAACTGTGTTGCGGTTGGGGTTCCTGCACGCGTTATCCGGTCGATAGAAGAATATTCTGAAAGATCCGTCGCGTCCGGCATTAGTACTAAGAGGCTTGCGCCGCTCGACAAACGTAAGTATCTAGAGGCGCGGTACAAGGACATGAATGAGCAAGGGAACTAGTCCGCTGATGCGCGTTATGTTCTTCATACCTAGCCTTGGAGACGGTGGGGCGCAGAGGCAGTGCATCGCCCTCCTCAATGAACTCCAGCGAAGGCCGGGGATAGATCTGCATTTGATGGTTCTCGCGAGCGGTGCGCATGAATGGCGTCTTGACGCGAGCAATCTCACTATCCACCGTTTCCAAGTAGAGAACTTTGCCAGCGTCTCGGCATTAGTCCACGTTTTTCAGACTGTTCGCCAGGTGCGGCCAAATGTTGTAATGTCGTGGTTGCATCCGGCGGACATTTTGATGGGCATCGTCGCGCGTTTCTTCCCGAAACTGGTTTGGATTCAGGCCGAGCGAGACTCTAAATATCCACCCGGTCTGACATATCGAGTTCGTAAGGTCATTGGCCGAGGCGCAGATCGAATAATCGCCAACTCTGCCCCTGGCGCCACGTATTGGAACAACGCTCGGTACCGAGGCCCAATCGACGTTATACCGAACATCGTCCTCGCCGAATTTCGGAAATATCGAGAAAGGCCGGTACCTGCTCGTATACTAAGCGTCGGTCGACTAGAACCGCAGAAGAATCACGAAGCTACGATACTTGCATGTTCGAGGCTCCTGCCGGAAATGTCGGGTGTCGAGTTGCGCATAGTCGGCGAAGGGTCGAAGCGCGAGGACCTGGTGGCTCTCGCCGACGAAGTTGGGATGAGCGAAAACGTGGCATTCGTCGGCTTTATTGATGATGTCGCGTCAGAATTGGATTCAGCGTCAGTGGTGATTACAATGAGTCGACACGAGGGGCTGCCGAATGTCCTACTGGAGGCTCTTGCGCGGGGTGTCGTCGTTGTGGCTTCCCGAATTCGAGAACACACCGCGGTATTGGGCGAAGAATACCCGTACCTCATCGATCTGGACTCCTCGCCAGACGATGCGGCGGCTATGGTTCGGCGAGCATTGACTGAGCAGGACGCGGCTGCTCATCTTCAGCACGGGATCAACGTAGTTCGCGGGCTGACGCCCGAGAATGTAGGAAGTTCTTACATGAGCAAATTCGAGGAAAGTATCAGCGGGGGTTGAAATGTTGTCAGCAGCCTTAAAGTTGGTTTCGCCCCTCGACAGGTTTAGTCAGGGGCTTTATCGGCGGGCATCTCGTCGAGTTCTGCGGTTATTCGGAGTGACTGTTGTGGGCAATCCGCTCTGGGTGAGCCCGCGCGTCTACTGGGATCGATCGGGTGGAATCACGCTCGGTAACAGATGTGTAATAAGTCATGACGTTCGGCTCTTGACTCACGACTTCAGTCTCGACCGCGTAGCGGAACACTACAGGGGTGAATCGGATCTCGAGCTGGCTCGACGTGCGCCAATCAGGATCGGAGACTATGCATTCATTGGAATGGGCGTGACTCTACTCCCTGGGGTAACGGTAGGCGACGGGTCTATTGTCGGCGCGGGGTCAGTAGTGACCAAAGATGTACCGGCGGGAACGGTCTGTGCAGGCAATCCTGCGAAGATTATTGGCTCTTCGAGTGATTATCTCGCTAAGCGCGAAGCTGATTTCCAGTGGTCGCCGAGACGACGGTGAATTCGACGACAGAGCCCAGGTCTACCTTTCCTATCTGCTTGGCGCACAGAACTGAACCTCTACCGTTCCGGCCTGAGGGCGCCATTCGGCCCGCGGGAACAGATCACTCATGGGTGGCATTGACGTGACTAGTGCCTCGCGCAAGAACCTACTCTCCTACTACGCGAATTTTGCGGTGGTGGCACTCGCCGGCTTGGTGGTAAATCCACTTCTGCTCTCGGCCCTTGGGTCTCAAAACTTCGGGGTTTGGAAGGCAATCCAGCGGTATCTTGATTTGGCATCGGTTGCCGATGGCCGGTCTACACAGGCTCTCAAATGGGTCGTAGCCAACAGAAACCACTTGTCTTCGGACGAGAAGCGGCGTGACATCGGGGCTGCACTCGTTGTGTGGCTTCTCTGGCTTCCGGTTCTTCTCGTCATCGCGGCGGCGGTGACGTTTTTCCTGCCGGCTTTAATTAATGGATTGTCTTCAGAGCAGGTGCCCATCGCGACCGCTGCGGGCGGAGTTCTGATGGCGAGTCTCGTCCTTGGTGGGCTTCTATCCATTCCCGACTCTGTACTCGTAGGAGTGAATCTCGGCTATCGTTCGATGCTGCTGACAACCGTAATCTACGTTATCAGCAACGTCGCAATGATCCTCGCTGCGCTCAATGGTGGCGGTATCGTCGAGCTCGCGATTATTGTTTCAGCTGGGGCAATCCTGAATGGTGCCGGCACCTGGTTCATTGCTCGACAGTCTGTCGCGTGGTGGGGTGTGAAGCGCCCGACACGGCGGGACATCGGCCGTGTAACTGGATTCAGCGCTTGGACGCTGGGCGGCGCAGCCGTGGAGAAGGCGCTGCTCTCAACCGAGCTGGTGCTGATCAGTTTTATGATCGGCGCCTCCGCGGTGACGCAGTACACGTTCACGTCCTACGTTCTGCAATTCGTTCTTGTGATCGCTTTGATCACAGCCAGCGGTTTCATGCCTCAGTTGGGGGCTTTCATCGGCGCCGGCGATGGGGAGCGGGCCAGCGCGCTCGCCAAACAGGTGCGGACTTGGGTGCTCGTAGTTTCCGCCGTTATGTTGGCCGGGGTGCTGGCGTTGAATGGGACCTTCGTGAGTATCTGGGTGGGCGAGGCGCAGTATCAGGGAGATGCAGTGAACCTCGTGCTCGTTGTCCTAGGACTTCAGCTTGCCCTTATACGTCTCGACACCCAGGTGCTCGATGCCGCGCTGCGGATGCGAGCTCGAGTGCTTATCGGCGTCTTGGTCGTCGTCGTTGGCTTCACTGTCGCGGTGGTGGTTTTTCAGATGACAGGCAGCCTGATCTGGAGCTTGTTGAGCGTCTTCGTTGTTCGATTGGTCGCGAGTGTCGCATATCCCAGGTTGGTGGCTGGTGTGATCCCGAAGGCATCCATCCCTAAGCGCACATGGATCTTCGCGGTGCTGCTCCTGTGTGCCTCATGGGGGTTCGGCGTGGCTATCGGAAGAGCAGAAGGCTGGTCGACAGTCGCGTTGGGGTTGACATGGTTTCTGGTAGCGTCCGCCACCACTTGGTTTGGCATGTTTGAAGCGTCGTCGAGGCATCAGCTCGTTGCATGGGCCTCGTCGCGATTCGGAAGGAAGCGCTGACATGCTAAATCCGTCAATGCTAGCCAGTTGGACCGCGCGGGCGCTCGAATTGATCACGTTGGCGATATTTGTTCTAATCTATGTCACGGTGGATCGTGGGATTAGTCCAGTCGTAATAGGAATAAATCTTGCAGTCTTTGTTCTCCTTGCCGTGCGGTGCGTTGTCATTCCCCAGAGGGTGGTCCCGTGGGTGCCGACATACTTCACCGTGGAGACACTGTTCTTCATATTCTACTATTTGATCTTCTATCTTCCCTACCAAGAGTATCTTTTACGGGGGACAGAGCCAGCTGTCAGCAGGTTTGTTCTCAACACGTTTGTTCTGGGATCGAATGAGGCTATTACACTCTCCACGATTGGTGCGATCTGTTTCTCTTTCGGCTACAGGATCGTCGTCCAGCACAGTGCGGTGATGGGCAACCCAGCCGCAGCCAAGACGCGATCCTGGTTTGTGCGCACGGATGACTATTCCGAGGTCTTCAGCGTCCGACTCGGCGGCATCTCGGCTCTGATCTTGGCCGCGCTTGTCGCAATCTATTTGGGCGCTGGGTGGCGGACCGAGGGCGAAGGGCGATACACCGGTTCAACGGATGGTGGGGTGATCGCTGAGGGCATATCTCTTCTGATACTTGTCTTCAGTATTGTGAGCATCGCCGTGTGGGTTTTCACGAAATCGATGAAGTGGCGCGTTCCCTGGACTATGTGGTTTGGGCTCAGTATTGCCATCATCTGGGCGCTCCGGTGGCTCACCCTAGGAGACCGAAACTCCTTTCTCCTGCTTGCAATCGCTCTGGGAGGTGGAGTCTTCACTCTGTGGAAGAGGGCGTCGTTGATCGTATTGTTCGCTAGCCTCGCCGGAGGCCTGCTTCTATACAACTTTGTTGAGATTGCGCGTATGGGCGGGGATCCAGGCGCGGTTGCGGCAAGTAGCCAAAGTGACGAATCTAGCTTTAACATCACAACGATTACTCTACGGGCATCCGTGGTTGCTGTCCCTGAGTCTTATGACTTTGCGTTCGGGACATACAAGATGGTCGGTCTGCTCGGGGTTATTCCCTTGTTGCGGGGACTCTTCGTGACATACTTCGATCCGCCCTACTACACGTCAGCTGAACTTCTGGGTGACGTAATTTTGGGTCCGAACGCGGTTTGGAACACCGGGAGTAACGTCATCTCTGACGCCTACATGGATTTCGGTGTCCCAGGAGTTATAGGGATACTTCTAATCCTGGGTATCTTTGCGGGAAGCATGGCGCGGGGGTTGAATAGGGACCCTCTGAATCCCGTTCGCGCTGTCCTCTATATCTCGACTCTTGCGCTGTTCGCGGAACTGCCTCGCTACTCGGCCGATTTCCCGGTTCGGGCACTCGCTTGGACTGCGCTGCTTCTCCTGGTCGTGCATTTCGTGACCTTGCGACAACTAAGCCACGGGCGGAGACATTCTGAGCGTAGGAACCTCGCGTCAGTCCGAACTGACCGTCACTGATAGATTGCCTCGAGCTGGTCAACTACGTGGCCGATACCCAGCCAAGTGTCAAGTGCGTGGTTCGCAGATTCGACAACGCGGCTACGGTGGAGCGGATCGGCTACCAGCTCGTGAATGGCGGTCGCAATTGTCTCAGGCGTCCCGTCTGTGATGACGGCGGAGTTTTCAGACGCTAGGCGGTCCGCTATAGCGCTGTCATGCGTGGTGACGACTGCGGTGCCTGCCGCCATCGCTTCAAGAACAGTCATCGGGAAGACCTCGCCGTAGCTGGGCAACACATAGACCGCGGCTCTACTCAGGACATCACGGGCGAGGCCTGGTTGGACGGGTCCTCGATAGACGATACTTCGACTCGCTTCGGGGGAGGACAGAGCGTTCTCAAGTTCCGGTAGATCGCCCTCGTCCGGGCCCCATATTTCGAATCTGATTGCATCACCTCGCGCAAGTAGCTCTTTCGCGGCAGAAACGAAGGCCATCACTCTCTTCCGAGGGTGCAGTCGCGCGAGAAAGATCACTAAGTCTTGTTCCCGATTTTTGGTGGACTCGCTGAGCTCCCGGGTGATTCCATTTGTTATTTGCATGAGATTTATGGGACTGCGCGCAACGCTCCTCAGGCCGTTCGACTCCGCATCGCTTAATGATAAGACCGACGCGGCCTGTGACAGGGCTGCGCGTATCACGAGGCGGTCCACTAGTTGAGCCTTCAGTCTCTCGTCCGGCATTATCATGCCGTGCGTTTGCAGTATGAGTCGCCCATGATAGCTGCGAATTGCCCGCATTGCGGAGGTTGAGACAAGGTCCCTGCCCGAATGAATGTGAATCGCGTCGAAGCTGCCAGCATTCGAGCGGACCCACCGCACGAGTCCGGGTGAAACTAGGCCGCTCAAACCAGGTCCAACTTTTGTCGCTCGAAACAGATGCTGTTGGACGCCGGGGATCTCCTGACTTGGTTTACCGTCCCAACCGGCGACTAGGTGTACATCGTGCCCGCGCGCCACCAGCTCACGGCACTGCTGAGTGGCGACGGTTAGCGGACCCCCGAAAGCGCCGTCTGCTGAGACGTACGTGACTACATGCGCGATACGCATTTCATTCCTCCGAGGTTTAGAGCAGAACATCACCGAAAACCGTCGGTGCGAATTTCGTCCGCAAGCCAGATAGGCCTGGTTTTGACGCCTAAGTGATTGACAGGGGAGCCTTCGTGATCAGCTGTGTCGAACCCATTCGAGCTGGCGCTGTAGTCCGTCTTCAATAGAGTGAGTCGGAGTCCACCCTGTCGCGGTTGCGAAGGCATCCGTGCTCCCTCCCGTGCGCTTCACGTCTCCGAGAGCCCTAGCGCTGCGGTTTACTTTGACTGTTGTGCCGGTGAGCGAGGAGATGATGTCGATCACTTCATTGACTGAGACGCTTGAGCCGCCCGCGACGTTGAACACCGAGCCCGGTGGGATGTCGCCTTGTGCGGCGAGGATATTGGCTCTGACGATGTCGCTGATGAAAGTAAAGTCGCGAATTTGGGAACCATCGCCGTACAGCTCTATTGCTTCACCGGCTTCGGCGGCGCGCAAGAACCGCGTAAATGCCATGTCAGGTCTCTGCCGGGGGCCGTAGACCGTGAAGTACCGAAGAGAAACCGTCGATAGGCCGAAATTTTTCGCATAGAGGACACAGAGGTGTTCTGCAGCGAGTTTAGTCACGCCGTAAGGGCTGAGCGGCCTAGGCAGCTCTGATTCCCCAGTTGGGAAATCGGGGGCGTCACCGTAGATCGATGAGGATGATGCGTAGACGAATCGCTTTACGGTCTGAGAGCGTGATGCTGCTTCCAGGAGCACTTGCGTGGTGTTGACGTTCAGTTCGGTATAGATACCAAAGTCTGAACCCCACGACATTCTCACTCCAGGTTGGCCCGCCTGGTGATAGATGACGTCTATGGTGCTGAGCAGTTCGGGAAGATCGAGGTCCCGGACATCGGACTCAATGAAGGTGAATCGGTTCGAATCTAGTCGAGCGAGATTGTCTCGCTTCAAATCCTTGGAGTAGTAGTCGGTGAGCGAGTCGATACCGACGACCTGGTCGCCGCGATCGAGCAGTTCGCGTGCGAGTGAGCTGCCGATAAAGCCGGCTACTCCAGTTATGAGAGCGCGCAATTCTTTCCCTTCGTAGAGCTCGTGGGTCGAGCTGTGAGCTTTGAAGCCCTGTAGCTAGTGTGCGGTTTCGCCGGGCGCCACCGCGGCGCGCGCGGTCTTGGCCATGATCACGAGGTCGCCGAGGAGCGTCCAGTTCTCGACGTATGAAAGGTCAAGTCGAACTGAGTCTTCCCATGAGAGGGACGATCGTCCGCTGACCTGCCATAGGCCTGTAATACCTGGTTTCGCGAGAAAGCGCCGGTGAACGTGGTCAGCATACTGGGCGACTTCGCTAGGCAACGGTGGTCGCGGGCCGACGAGCGACATTGAGCCACCAATTACGTTGAAGAGCTGGGGGAGCTCGTCGAGGCTGAACTTGCGCATGATGCGTCCTACCGGGGTGATGCGCGGGTCGTTCTTCATCTTGAAGAGCACCTCGTTGCCGGCGTCACGTTGCTGGCGTTGCAGCTGCTCGAGTAGGTCTTCCGCGTTGGTCACCATTGATCTGAACTTGATCATGGTGAACTCCTTACCGCGCAGCCCGATGCGGGTCTGGCGGAAGAGCACGGGGCCTTGGCTCGTGAGTCGCACAGTAATGGCGAGGAAAGCGAGTATCGGGCTAATTAGGATAACGCCTATGATCGATGCGCTCAGGTCGAGCATCCGCTTGACGAAGAGCTGACCCTTGGTGAAGCGGGGCGTCTCGACGTGGATGAGGGGAAGCCCCGACACCGGGCGCATGTGGATGCGAGGTCCCGCGATGTCGACGATGCTGGGCGCGAGCACGAGATGCTGCTTGCCGGCCTCGAGGTTCCAGGAGATCTCTTTGACCTTGTCGGGGGGAAGCTCGTCAGTGCTCGTCACTGCGACCGTGTCAGCGCCGGTGGCCTGAATCGCTCGACCGACTGCCGAGACCGAGCCCATGATCGGGATCGTCGTGCCGGCGATTGTCCCCGCCACTTGGCCCGACGGCACGCATGCGCCGACCACCTGGTATCCCGAACCGGGGGAGCGGTGCAGTTCGCGCGCGATCTGTGCCACTGATGATTCCGACCCTACGAGAAGCACTCTCGCGGCGTACTCGCCATTTCGGCGCTTGGCGCCAAGCCATTGCCGCCACAACCAGCGTTCCGCGAGCAAGACGAGAATGCCAACGGGCAGGGCTATGAGGAGAAATCCGCGCGCTACATCGATGCGGAAGAGAAACGCGATGATGGCGATGAACCCGAAGAGCCGGAAACTTGACGTGGCGATGCGCACGTACTCGGTCGACCCACTGCCGATGACTCGATAGCCACGAGAGTCGACGAAGGTCAGCGTGTACATCCAGGCGGCAATGAGGATGACCGAGAATGCCCAATATGAGAACTCATTGATCCGGGAGTCTTGGCGGACGGCTACAGCTACGTTGCCCATGCCGATCCAGGCAATCTGGGCACCGAACACGACCCATGCCAGGACGAGCAGGTCGCTGATCCAGAGCATCCGCGCATAGCGCTTGCGCCAGTTCAGAGTTGGAGCGGCCTGAGTCGGCAGCGGAGGTGCGGAAGGAGAGTGAGCGGTGGGCTCAGCGACGACGTCGCTCAGCTCGTCGGAACGGTTGGAACTCATTTGAATGGCTCGCTGCGACGCCGGTGTCGCGTCGACCCGAAGGTGCGACGTCACAGTTGTGCGATCCCTTTCCCCTGAAGAATCTCCCCGTGGGGGGAACGCTATCACCCGTTTGTGTCGGCCGTATAACACCTGTCGTAACGACGGGTAGCGGAGTGGAGCGGGATGCTCAGGGCACTTGTATGAAGAGCCCGTCGATCAGGTCTTGGAAGTAGGTCGGCTCGACGGCAACCGGTCCTGCGTAGGCATGATCGAACCCCGCTACCGCGTAGAGCAGCAGGGAGACGAAGAGCGCAATCAGCCCGGCCATCAGCAGGTGTATCCGGAGGTTCGTGACTTGGATCAGGCCGATGAGGACGGCGTTCAACACCGCGCCGACCGCGAGCACGATCCACAGCACTCCCGGTAGGGCCAGGCTCGTCAGTGCGACACGCTGCCGCCGCTCGGTGACGAAGTCGTTGAAGACGAAGAGCGTCTGCGCCTGCACGGTCGTCTCGGTCGTCGTCGTCGGCTCGAACGACAGGATCGCGTCTTGGATGATTCCCACCTCCGCATCCGTCGTCTCGGGCACGATCAGTCGCTGCTGCAGGGGCCAGTCGAGTTCGACGACCTTCTTCGTGTAGTCGATCAGCGCGGCCTGTAACTCCGACGACGCCGGCTCGGGAAACTGGTCGGCGCTACGGTACATGGCCGCGATCGACGATGACTCTGACAAGACGGCGTCGTCGACCTCGACGAGGTTGCCGTAGGCGCCGGCAGCGATGAGGCCGAGCGTGACGCCATAGAACACGCCGTAGGCGCCGACGGCGTAGCCGAGCACGCGATCCCACTCGACGTCTTCGCGGGCCATCCGGCGTACCCAGCGTCGAAGCAGCAGCAGGATGCCGAGCGATCCGCCGACGACGACGAGGACGAAGAGCGGCAGTCCGACGGCTATCGGCAGGTCATACAGCCACATGAGTGTTCTCCACGTGAGCAGTTTGGCGGACGGGCGGGATCAGTGACTCACAACACAAGATTGCGGTGTCACTGGTAGACGGGCGCGGCGTCGTCGAAATGCAGCCTTCGTGTCACCCCTAGCCGCCCATATCTCGACAATCACGGTCTCGACTAGCCCGACGATTTGCCCCGGCGAGACCGTGCTGCAGACTGCGCGCCCTTCGTCGGACAGTTACTCCCTCCGGCGACGTATGCACCCGAGCGGTGTCGACGGGCACGTCTGTAGTTACGCTTGTTGAGCCCACAGCCGCGCAGCGACCGAAGTCTTGCAGGTCCACGGGGCAACCATGTTGTTCGGTGGGGGTCACGGGTCCCCGCGACGTACGGCGACATTGCGCTCGCTGCCTAAGCGGGCGGGGGTGCCGTCGGGGCCGGGGTCCGCATGACCTCAGCGCCGCTGGGGTAGGTGTTCTGCCAGCGCGGCAGATAGCAGAATCCCGTTTCCGATCGCGGCCGCTGCCCCAGGCTAATGCCGCTGCCATCCATTGATTCGACGAACTTCGCAGCCAGATATTGGTGCCCCTCGTCGGTCGGGTGAAAGTTGTCGACCCCGATGTAGGAGTACTTCTCATCCGCGAACCAATCCGACGCGGCACCGTCGATGAAATACGCACCGTGCGACTCGGCGATCTCTCGCAGGTCGGCGTCGAGGTCATCAATGCGGGGGGATTGCTGATCGTTGATTTTGATTGTTCCGAGTACGACCACGGGGACACTCGGATCGCGTTCTCGGAGGTATCTCAGAGCCTCGTCCGCGGCCGAAACGATGACGCCGTTGTCGGCTTCCTTCATGTCATTGATGCCGTTCGCGAAAACGATCATTGATGGCCGGACGCTGAGAGCCCAGTCGACCCGGGCTCCGAACGTCCAATCATTCGATCCGCGAGTCCACCCGCTACCGCCCACACCGAAGGTGCACGCCGACCAACCCATCTGACTGGCGGCGACGGAGCTCCAGTTCGCGTCTCCGTTTCCCCCCATGTCGGAACCACCTGTGAAGGAATCGCCGATGAACACCACCGTCGGGTCGACGAGAGGGTCGGATGAGGCGAAGGTCGGGGCCACGTCCGTAGCTTCGGAGGGCGTCACACGCTCTGGGATGTTCACAAAAACGAACACCGCGCACACCGCGAAAATGCCAGCCAACGAGAGAAGCGCCCAGTGCACCAAGCCCCCCGTACTGGCGGTGAGCCAGTTGTCGTTGTGGCGGTGGCTACGTCTTCTCCCCATGCGCCGATGGTATCCAACCCATGCGGGGGTATCTCCGTCTCGGGGGGTGGCAAAGGCCAGCCCGCGGTTACAGCATCAGTGAACTGGTCACCCAATCCACGACATGCTTGCCATTTCCAGCATTTCACGGTGGATTGGGTACGAGCGCCCGCGCACAACACCCGGGCTGATCGTCACCTCTACATCGAGGGAGTGCGCATCAGCTGAGATGCGGCGATCGTTGCACCTGATCGGCTTACAGGGCGTCGCCGGGGCCGATAGTTCGTGCCAAAACGACCCTGCGTTAAGTCGGGTCGGGGCGCCGCCAGGATCCCTGATTCAGTAGTGAGCCCCACCGAGTGTTCCTCTGTCGGATGGCGCGTTGGCTGAGCTGCGTACTGCACCGCATGATTCGGAAGCTGGTCTCGGCGACGCTCACGCCGCTCGGCAAGCAGATTGTCGACTCGCGCCGCGGCACCTTCGACACGGCGATCAAGCGGTAGAGCGGCGCACGCCGGGCGTTTCGACAGGCTCAGCAAACCGAGTAACGGCCGCGGATACGTTTGGGGAACAAGGCCGAGGGCCGGGCGCCGCATCGCGACTCCCGGCCCTCGGCCTTCAGCTCAGAACGCGCCGGTGGTTATCCCCGCTGAACCGTACGGGGGAGTGACGAGAACGTTATTGCCGCCTGGCTCCCACGCGTCGGCAGTGTTGGGGAACCCGGCTTCCTGCCGCTTGATGCACTTCCACTCGATGGTGGTCGACGGCGGCAGTCCCTCGACGACGCCGGTCCACGTCGGGTAGCCGCTGGGGTTGAGCTTCACCGCGCTAGCCGGCGACCAGTTGCCCAGCTGCGGAATGCTGCCGACAACATAGACCGACTGGCCGAAGGTGGTCGTCGCGTTCTCGCACGCGAACGTGGCCCACGAAGCATCCTGACCCAGCGTGAACGAGAACGTCTTCGCGCTGGTCACCGCGCTGCTCGCCGCTTTCGCCACCGCGCGTCCGCCCCCGGCGTTGTACCAACCGCTGGTCGCCGCATCGAAGGCCGCCTTGTTCGCGTGCTGGGTCAGCGCTCCGCCGCCCAGCGTCACCGCCGACGCCTGTGTGCCGTCGGTGACGAGCTCGACGACGGTGGGCCGCGAAAACGGCGCCCCCGTGTAGGTGCCCGAAGAGGCTCCGACCGTCACCGATGCGGTGCTTCCCGAGGTCGCCTGACTGATCTGCGTCGTGCGCACGGCGCCGCTCTCGTAGGCCGTCGTGGCACCGTCGTCTTCGTAGAGGGTGAAGTCGCTGGCGGTGTCATCGGCGTACACGGTTGTGATGAGCTCGTTGTGCACGGTCGTGTCCGCCCGCTTGCCCGTGATGTCTTTCGTCTCGGCGTCGACGAACGCCTTCGGAATGATGGCCCCCGACCGCGCATAGGCAGGGAGGGTGAACACCCCGTTGCGCCACAGCGGAACGTCTTCGATCCACTGACCGGTGCTCGCCATGCGCTCGTTCGTGTGGACGTCGACCCAGTCGCCGGCCGGAAGATAGACGTCGCGCTGCCGCTCGCCTTCTCCGGCGACGATCGCGACGATCAGATCGCGGCCGAGCATCTTCTGATGCCCCATCTCCCGCACGTTGTCGTCGTTCTGGTAGTAGTACACGAGCGGCGGAGCCAGCGGTTCGCCGTACTGGCTGGCCCGGTGAGCGAGCGAGTAGTAGTACGGCGCCAACTCGTACCGGCGCTGCAGGTTCTCGAGGTTGCTGGCCTCGTCGCCGATGGCGTCGGGGCTCGTTTCGAGGCAGTTGCAGAGGTTCTCGGTGTGCGGGCGCAGCGGAGTGTCGAACCACGCGCTGTTCGCGAACCACTGCGTGTATAGCTCGTCTTGATCGCTGTCGAGCATCTCGCGGCGGAAGCCCCCGACATCAGAGCCGTAGTAGTCGATGCCCGACATCGACATGTGCATCTGCGCGTTCTGCTGGGATGCCAGGGCTTTCATGGTCGAACCGATGTCGGCCGACCACATCGCCGTGCCGTGCCGCTGGATGCCGCCGGCCGCGGCGCGCGACAGCAGGAACGGTCGCGCGTCTTCATCGTTGCGCTCGTAGCCGTCGGCGATGCTCTCGGCCCAGAGCAGGTTGTAGGCGTTGTGGTAATCGGCGTGCGCGTTCTTGCCGGGAAGCACGCCCGCGGTCCAGTCGTTCGCGTCGTACATCTCGGGCTCGCCGAGGTCGAGCCAGTGGCCCGTCACGCCCTCGTCGACCAGGTGCTGGCGATGCTCGTCGTGCCACGCGGCTCCCGCCGCCGGCTGGGTCCAGTCGATCATTCCGCCCTTGCCCCACCACGGGTTGCCGGTGAGATACACCGGCGCACATGTGGCGCAGCCCGACCGAACGAGATAGCCGTCGGCGGCCATGTCGGCGTGCTCGGGCAGGTTCTTGCCGATGTACGACTCCTCGATGGGGATGACGCCCACGCCTTCGGCCGACAGCGACGCGATCTTCGAGGCGGGGGAGGGGAACTTGCTGGTGTCCCAGTCGAGGGTTCCCATCCGGGTGTTGTCGGAGTTCGCCGTGACGCCGCCGAACCACTGCACGTCGAGCATCACGCCGTCGACGGGGAAATCGGCCGACCGCAGGCCCGAGATCGTGTTGTCGACCTCGGTCCAGTCGTCATAGCCGAACTCCGACACCCACAGCCCGAACGCCTTCTTGGGCGGCACGGGCGGTGTGCCCGTGAGCTCCATGTAGTCCTGGCGCAGGTCGGGGAGGTCAGGGCCCGACATCACGTACCAGCGCACCTGGTCGCCCCACGTGCGCATCGTCCACGGGTCTCCGGTGAGGTTCCACTCCTGCTTGTAGAGCTGGTCGACGAACAGGCCGTAGTTGGCATTGGCGTCACCGACCGCGAACAGTACGGGGATCTGCGTGTTGCCCACCGGGCCGTTCTCGGCGTCGTAGACCATCGCGTTGCCGTACGTGCCGCCGGGTGTGCGCGTGCGGCCCACCCAGTCGCCGTCGGAGCTCGCACCCGTGAAGAACTGCTGGCCGAGGCCATAGGCGTTCTCCATCGACGACTTCGTGATGTTCAGCCCTTTCCACGCCTGACTGAGGTCGGCGGGGCACGACGTCTGAAGCACCAGCTCGGGCGTGCGGGTGATGTCGGTCGTCGTGACGCAGAGCGTCGTGGGAGCGACCGATACGCGCAGATCGGAGGTCTGGATGACCGAACCGGTGAGCGAGTACACATCGGGTCCGGCGTAGTCGGTCTTGTCGACCTGCGGGGTCGTAAAGAGCGGGTTCGACGTAACCGGAGGGGTTCCGCCGCCGGCGAGCTCGAAGTGCACGAGATCGTCGTCGAGCACTTCGACCACGAGGTAGCTCGACCCGAGGGTGAACTGCGCCCGCTGCACGCCGAGGGGCGCCGCGGTGGCCGGGTCGACGTCGTAGACACCCCCGACGGCGGTGAGGGTCGCGGCCGCGAGTGCGGCTGTGACGATGACAGCGACGCGTCGTCGCAGAGGAACGGTGTGCATGTGTGTGAGTCCTTCGTGAGGTCAGCGTGCGAGCACGAGATTGTCGAGGTTGATGCCGCCGGAGCTGCCACTGCCGTACTCGATGCGCACGGTATGGCGGCCAGGAGACAGGGATGCGGCGATGGACGCTGTCGCCCACTGATCCCACGAGCCGCCGGTCGAGGGCAGCGAGAGCGTGCCGACCACCGTTCCATCGACGCGGACGGTGCGCACCGCCGCCGTGGCCGCGCCGTTGCTGTAGCGGAAGCGCAGCTGGTGCGTGGCGCTCGCGTCGGCCCACACGTCGAACTGCACCGCATCACCGCTGGTGGCGAACCCGTCGACGAACCCGATCCCCGTGTAGCCGGGGTGGTCGGTGTTCGTGCTGACCGCCGTCTGCGTGGCGAACTCCGCCTCGTAGGCCGCCTTGTCGACGCCGTTCAGAACGATCGACCGGGAGGACGTGCTCGCGTCGACCTTCACGTAGGTGAGCTGCTGCGCAGCATCCCAGTACCAGCCGGTGCCGGCCGTCGCCAGGGCGCTCACCGAGCCCACCTCGGTGAGCGCAGACCCGGCCACCGTCACGGTGGAGGGCTTGGTGCCCGACACCTGGTAGGTCGCGGCGGTGGTCAGCGGCGGCGCCGAGACCGACACCGTGCGTGCGACGCGGTCGGACGCGACCGAGATCGTGCGGTGCGCATCGGCCGAATCCTCGAAGTAGTCGTAGCTGCTCAAGGCCGTCGGGTACACGCGGAACGCAAGGTTGTCGTAGACGTCGACATCGTTGCCGATGGTGCCGCCCAGCTCGTACGCGTCGTTCAGGTTGAGCGGGATGACCGCACCGGCCTTGGCGTAGACGGGGATGCCGTCGGTGCCGGCGTAGTACTGCTTCACGCCCGCGCCGGTCGCCCGCCCGCCGTTCCAGAAGTCGTACCACTCGCCCTCGGGTAGGTAGACGTCTTTCACCGTCTGTCCCTGCGTGGTGATCGGTGCCACCAGCAGCTGCGAACCGAACATGTACTGCTGGTCGTAGCCAGCAGCGGCCGCGTCGCCCGGGAACGTGAGGCTCATCGCCCGCATCATCGGCACGCCCGTCGTCGCGCTGTCATCGGCCTCGGTGTAGAGGTAGGGGATGAGGTTCATGCGCACGTTGGCGAACTTCGCGAACGTCGGCACGACCGAGGTGTTGCCGGTGCGGGACTGCACATTCCAGGGCGTTCTCGCCTCGGACGGGCTGGGGTCGGACTTCTCGGAGTGGTACTGCATGATCGGCGAGAACGCGGCCTGCGAGGCCGAGCGCAGGTAGAGCTCTGCCGTGGGGAACGAACCGGTGAACCCGGCGAGATCCCACGCCCAGAACGGCACACCCGACTGCCCGGCGCTCAGCCCGGCACGCACGGCCTCCTGGAAGGCTCCGAACGTGGACGCCTGGTCGCCCGCCCAGAAGATCGACTGGCTCTGTCCGCCCGAGGTGCCCGCGCGGCTGAAGATCGTGCCGTCGCCACCCGTCTGCTGCTGCACGTAGTCGTTGTAGGCGCGGGTGTACTCGTTCGGGTAGGCGTTGTGCATCTCGTCGCCCCGGCGACCGTCGGCCACCTGCAGGTCGCGTCCGAAGAGCGCCTCGCTGCCGTCGGTCTTGAAGCCGTCGACCCCGAGGTCGAGCAGGTACTGGCGCTTGCTCATCCACCAGTCGGTCGCAGCCGCGCTCGTGAAGTCGGGAACGGTGCTGTCACCGAACCACTGCCCGGTGGGGATGCGGTAGGGCTGTCCGGCGCCGTCCTTCACGAGGTAGCCCTGCGACTGCGCGTAGGCCTTGTCGTTGAGGTGCTGCTGCGGCGCAGTCGACGGGTTGGAGGTGAAGTTCTCCTTGAGCACCGGGATCTGCCAGAGAATCACCCGAATGTTCTGGTCGTGCGCGTCGGCGATCATCTGCTCGGGATCGCTCCACGCGCCGCCCGTCGGGAAGGTGAGGTTGTTGTAGTCGAGCGCGCCGGAGCCGGCGGTCGGGGTGTACTGCGCGTCTTTCCAGAGGTAGAAGGTGGCCTCGTCGCTCCACTGCTCGAGCACCAGGGCGCTGTGCGGAATGTCGGAGCTCTCGACCTGTGCGAGCCAAGAGTCGACCTCGGCCTGCGTGTTCCACTCGTTCGCCGAGCCCCAGAGTCCGAAGGCCCACTTGGGTGGCAGCAACGGCCGGCCGGTCTGGGAGGTGTAGTCGTCGAGCATCTCGGTCTGGTTGCCCGTGAAGAACTGGTACGTCAGCGTTGAGTCGAGCGCGCCGCCGGTGTCGACCGTGAAGCCGGCCATGTCGTTGCGGTGCGTTGCGAGGTTGAACATCGCGTATCGGGTGCTGGGCACGTGCACGCCGTAGCCGGCGGAGTTCGCGAAGTAGGGCACAGAGTAGTACGTGCGACGCGTGGCGCCCTGGTCCTGATACTGGTTGTAGACGTAGTTGTGCACGTCGGTGCCGCGGTGGTCGAGCCGGTCGTAGCGCTCGCCGAAGCCCTCGAACCGCTCGCCGGTCGGCGTCAGGTAGTGGTCTTCGATCTTGGTCACGGTCGTGGCGCCGTCACTGGCCCATCCGATGTTGCGGAAGGTGGCGGGGTCGTACTGCCGGGTGATGAGCGTCGTTCCGTCGCCCTTATAGACCGAGAGCCGGTAGGGATTCTTGTCGATGCGCAGAACGAGCTCGGAGGTCGAGATCGTGAGCTGCGATGCGCCGTCGGTCACCGAGTAACCGGACACGCCGCTGAGGTCGAGCCCCGCGCCGTTCGGCGCGATCTGCACGTCGAAACCGTCGAGACGGGGAAAGGCGAAGCGCACCTTCGGGGTGAAGTCACCCGCGCTGTCGCCCGTGACGACGTCGACCGAGGTGCCGTTATCGACGTATGACACCACGTTGGTCACCGTGCTCCACGAGGTCGTGGCGAACGAGAACGGACCGGTGCTGCGCTGGCCGCCGCCGTTCACGTCGGCGTTCACGGTGTACTCGACGACGTCGCCGCGGGCGAAGGTGCCGAGGTCGAGCTTCCAGTAGGTGTTGTTGCCCGAGTTGTAGTCCCACGCGGCACCCTTCGGCGTCTGTGCGACGCCGTTGAGCGACCACGTGACCCAGACCGACTGGCCCGAGGCAATGGGCCACGTCGTGGCGCGCACCGTCACGTTCTCGCCCGCCATCGGATCGCGGGGCGCGCGCTCCGTGGGTTCCGTGGCGTACAGCTCGTCGGCGCCATACGGGTCGTGCCACACCCCGTCGAGTCCGGCGGCCTGGGCGGGTGTCGCGGAGAACAGCGCGATCACCAGCGCCGATGCGACTGCCACCGCCAGGCCGGCGATACGGCGGCGACCGACCGGCCGCGCCTGTCGAGGCGGCAGGTCGCTGCGTCTGCGGGGAGCGCGGACGAGATCAGACATGGAAACCCCTTTGTTCAGGTCTGTATTTAGTGATGAATATGGCCTGAACTTCGGGACGCGTCAAGCTTCGTCTTCGCAACGGATGCGCACGGATGCTGCGGGACCGCATGTCTGCTTGACGTTCGGGCACAATCGCCATACTCTTCATTCAGTCCTGAACAAAGGGGTTCCCTTGGCCCAGTCCACTGCACGCGCTGACGTCATGCGTTCGGCCGTTCTCGCTCACATCGGGGCGAGCGGTCCGACGTCTCGCGCCGACCTCGCCCGCGAGCTCGGCGTCTCGCCCGCGCTCATCACGCAGCACACCCGGCAGCTCATCGCCGACGGCCTGCTCGTCGAGCTCGAGCACAGCCCCTCACAGGGCGGACGCCCCGCACGGCTGCTCGGGCTCGTCGCCGACGCCGGGCGCGCTATCGGGGTGAAGATCGTTGCCGACCACATCACGGCGGTCGAGGTCGGCATCGACGGGGCCGTCGTGCGCTCGGCGACCGAGCCCTTCGACGCCGCCGCGGGCACCGCCGTCACTCGTCTCGGCGAGATGCTGCGGGGCTTCATCGCCGGTGGCGGCGAGGCGCCCCTGCTCGGCATCGGGGTGGGCGTTCCCGGCAACGTCGACGAGCAGGCCGTCGGCACCGTCGACTCCACCCAGCTGGGCTGGCTGCGGGTTCCCCTCGGCGAGGCGCTGCGGCGAGAACTCGACCTGCCCGTGCTCGTGGAGAACAACGTCAATGCGCTGGCGATCGCCGAGGCCCTGCACGGCCAGGCTCGCGGGCACGAGAACGTGCTGGTCATCACGATCGGAACCGGTGTCGGCGCGGGCCTGCTCAGCGACAGCCGCGTGCTGCGCGGTCGTAGCGGCGGCGCGGGCGAGATCGGGCACACCCCCGTCGAGGAAGACGGGCCCCTCTGCCAGTGCGGTGGCCACGGCTGCCTCGAAGCCCTCATCGGGCAGAGCGCGCTCGTCGCTCAGGCGCGTGAGCGCGGCCTCATCTCGGCAGACGCCGGCATCGCCGTGCTGCGCGGTCTCGCCGACGCCGGTGACGAAGCATCTCAGAAGCTCTTCTCTCGCGCGGGTCACCTGCTCGGGCGCGTGCTCGCCGGGGTGGTCAACCTGGTCGACCCCGAGATCGTGATCGTGCTGGGTGAGGGCGTGGAGGCCTGGAGCCACTGGTCGTTCGGGTTCGAACCCGCCTTCCGTGCGGGCCTCATTCCCCGCAACCGGGCCGTGCCTGTCGCGGTCGAGACCTGGCAAGACGACCGGTGGGCGCAGGGCGCGGCATCGCTCGTGCTTTCCACTCCGTTCGACGCGCAGGGGCAGTCGGGGGAGCAGGGGCGCCTCGTGCGCGAGCGCCTGGCTGTCTCACGCACGGCCGCGCCCGACACCGCGGCGAATGACTCCGAGGCGGCGAAGGAATGACGCTGACCTACCGGCCGGTCCCTGCCACCGAGGGCCGCGAGGCGATCGAGAGCCCTCCCGTGCGCCGCCGCCGCAAGAAGGGGCGCTACGCGCTCACAGTGCTCGTGTTCCTGCTGCCGAGCGCGCTGCCGCTCGCGTTCTTCACGATCTACCCGATGTTCGGTGCCCTGTGGACGAGCTTTCACAAGTGGAACCTGCTCGCGCCGATGCAATGGGTCGGCTTCGACAACTACGTCTCGCTCGCGCAAGACCCCACGACCCAGCGGGCGTTCTTCAACACCTTCTACTACCTCGCCGGGTACCTGCCGCTGGTCTACGTCGGCGGGCTCGCCCTCGCCCTCGCACTCAACGCGCGCATCAAGGGCCGCAACATCCTGCGTGGCGTCTACTTCCTGCCCGTCGTCACGAGCTGGATCGTCGTCGCCCTCGTCTGGCGGTGGCTGCTCAACCCCTCGGTCGGCATCGTCAACGCCACGCTCGCCGTCTTCGGCATCGAAGGACCGGGGTGGTGGACCGACCCCGCGTGGGCCATGCCGTCGATCATCATCGCCTCGGCGTGGAAAGACCTCGGCTTCGTCATGATCATCCTGCTCGCGGGTCTGCAGGCGATCCCGCAGGAGATGTACGAGGCGGCGAAGGTCGACGGGGCCGGCGCGTGGCGGCGGTTGTTCAACGTCACCCTCCCACTCCTCTCGCCGTCGACGTTCTTCGTCGTCGTCATCTCGCTCATCAACGGGTTCCAGGTCTTCGACCAGGTGTACGCGATGACCGGAGGCGGACCCGCGGGGGCGAGCACCGTCGTCGTGCAGCAGATCTTCGACCTGACCTTCCGCTACGGCGCCGCGGGCGAAGCATCCGCCCTGTCGTGGATGCTCTTCGTGCTCGTGCTCGGAGTGACCGTGGTGCAGATCATCGGCCAGAAGAGGTGGGTCATCTATGCGTGAGAAGACGCAGCGCATCGCGCTCACCGGCGTGCTCATCATCGGGGCGCTCATCATGTTCTTCCCGTTCCTGTGGACGTTGACGACATCGCTCTCGCCCGGCGCGGGCCTCGACGCGACGCCGCAGCTCATTCCCGAGAACCCCTCGTTCTCGGCCTACCAGACGCTGTTCGCCGAGCTGCCGTTCGCCCGCATCATCGCCAACTCGCTCGGGCTCGCGGTGGTCACCGCGCTGCTGCAGATCGTCACGAGCGCGCTCGCGGCCTACGCGTTCAGCCGTCTGCCCTTCCGCGGGCGCGGCGTCGTCTTCGCGCTGTACCTGGCGACGATGATGATCCCGATTCAGGTGCTGATCGTGCCGCTGTTCGTGCAGATGCGCGACCTCGGCCTCGTCGACACCTACCTGGGCGTGCTGCTGCCGAGCGTCGCCAGCGCGTTCGGGGTGTTCCTGCTGCGCCAGGCGATGAACGCCGTGCCGCGCGAACTCGACGAAGCTGCCACCCTCGACGGCGCCGGGCACTTCCGCATCTTCGGCACCGTGGTGCTGCCCCTCGTCGGCCCGTCGATCGCGACGCTCGCGGTGTTCGCGTTCATGAACAGCTGGAACAGCTTTCTCTGGCCGCTCATCATCCTCCGATCGAGCGAACTGCAGACCCTGCCGCTCGCGCTCGCCGGCCTGCAAGGCCAATACACCACCCAGTGGGACGTGATGATGGCGGGCTCGGTCGTCAGCATCCTGCCCATGCTCGCCATCTATCTGTTCGCTCAGCGCTTCGTCATTCAGGGCGTCGCCTCGAGCGGCATCAAATGACCCGCACCTCACCCGCACCTCACCATCGAAGGAGATAACCCATGGCTCACACAGCTCGCCTGGTCGGAGTCGGCATCGTCGCCGTCGCCGGTCTCGCCCTCGCCGGATGCGCCGGCGGCGGCACGCCGGCCGGTGACGGACCCGTCACCATCACTTATACGAACTTCACCTCGAACGGAGGCAACGAAGAGAACCTGCAGAAGATCGTCGACGCCTTCGAGGCCGAGAACGACAACGTCACCGTCGAGGTCACGACGCTGCCCTACGCCGACTACTTCACGGCGCTGCAGACCGACCTCGCCGGCGGCACGGTGTCAGACGTCTTCGACATCGAGTTCGCCAACTACGCCGCGTACCAGCAGAGCGGTGTGCTCGCGCCGATCGAAGGCGTCGACACCAGCGTCTACCAGTCGACCCTCGCCGACGCGTACGCGACCGACGGCACGCAGTACGCGCTGCCGAGCTCGTTCTCGAACGTCGTGCTGTTCTACAACGCCGACCTCTTCGACGCCGCCGGCATCGAATACCCGACGTCGGAGTGGACGTGGGAAGACGAGCAGGCCGCCGCCGAGAAGCTGACGGATGCTGCGGCCGGCGTCTGGGGCGACTACCAGCCGATCAGCTACAACGAGTTCTACAAGACCGTGGCTCAGGCCGGCGGCGAGTTTCTGAGCGCAGACGGTTCTTCGGTCGAGTTCAACTCGCCCGAGGGCGTTGCTGCCGCGCAGTGGCTCATCGGCAAGAGCGGCACGACGATGCCGACGGCCGAGCAGGGAGCGGGCACCCCCGACTTCGACAGCACGCTGTTCACCGACGGCAAGCTCGGCATGTGGCACACCGGCATCTGGATGTTCGGTACCCTCGCCGACACCGCCTTCACCTGGGACGTCGCCGTCGAGCCCGGAGACACCCAGCACGCGAGCGCCCTGTTCTCCAACGGCGTCGCGATCTCGGCGGGCTCGAAGAACGTCGAGGCGGCCACTGCCTTCGCCGAGTTCCTCACGAGCTCGCAGACGACCGTCGACGTGCGGCTCGACGCCGGCTGGGAGCTTCCGCCGATCGCTGACCAGGCGGCCCTCGCGCCCTACCTCGAGAAGGCGCCGCCGACCAACCGCCAGGCCGTGTTCGACTCGCTCGACGAGGTCGCTCTCGCTCCGTCGATCGGGGAAGGCCAGGCCGAGATGCAGGACATCGTCACCGAGGAGCTGACCGAAGCGGCAGCCGGTCGCAAGACCGTCGAGCAGGCGCTGGCCGACGCCGAAGAGCGCGTCACGCCGCTGCTCGGCTGACGCGTCGCGTGGGTCTCGGTCCCTGAGCTTGTCGAAGGGTCCGAGGCCCACGCGGGGCGCTTCGACAGGCTCAGCGACCGGCTTCTCGGGTCAGCGACTGGCGCTTCGACAGGCTCAGCGACCGGCTTCTCGGCTCAGCGACCGGCTTCTCGGGTCGGCGACTGGCGCTTCGACAGGCTCAGCGACCGGCTTCTCGGCTCAGCGACGGGCGCTTCGACAGGCTCAGCGACCGGCTTCTCGGGTCGGCGACCGGCTTCTCTTTCCGCATCCGCTTCACACAGGAACGACACATGACCACCACCCCTCGCGTCGACCTCGACGCGCTTCTCGACCGTTCTCGCGCCGTCATCACGACGCTGCAGCAGCCGAACGGCGCCTACCCGGCGTCGCCGACGTTCTCGGCCTACCGGGGGTACTGCTGGCTGCGCGACGGCGCGTTCATCGCCGACGGCGCATCGGCCGCCGGTGAGGTCGCGTCGGCGTCGGCCTTCTTCGACTGGTGCGCGATGGTCGTCGAGCGTCACGGCTCGCGCATCGGCGAGATCGTAGCGGCTGCCGCCGCGGGTGCTCCGCTGCCCGACGATCGGATGCTGCCGGCCCGCTTCACCTTCGACGGGGCGCTCGGCGACGACGACTGGTGGGACTTCCAGCTCGACGGATACGGCACGTGGCTGTGGGCTGCTGCAGAGCACGCATCGCGGCACGGCGTCGACGTGTGCCGGTGGTCGGCCGCGGCCGCACTGACCGTCGACTACCTGCTGAGCTCGTGGCAGCGCCCCTGCTTCGACTGGTGGGAAGAGCACAGTGAAGAGGTGCACGTCTCGACACTCGGATGCATCGCCGCGGGCCTTGCCGCGGCGGCCGACTCGGGGCTCGTCTCGGGCGACCGGGCGCTGCGCGCTCGCGAGGGCGCCGAGCGGGTGCGTGCCCGTATCGAGCAGTCGGGCGTGGTCGATGGCCACCTGGTCAAGTGGTTCGGATCGGCGGCCGTCGACGCCAGCCTCAGCGCCCTCATCGCGCCGCTCGGCGTGATCGACGCGCACTCCGAGCTGGGTGTCGCGACGCTGCGGGCGGTCTCGGCAGATCTCGAGGTCGACGGGGGAGTGCACCGCTTCCTCGCCGACACCTTCTACGGCGGCGGTCGGTGGCCGCTGCTGTCGTGCTTCCTCGGGCTCGCCTACGCCGCATCGGGTGACCGCGAGTCGGCGCAGCGGCTGCTCGACTGGGCGGCCTCGACCGCGACCGACGAGGGGACCCTCCCCGAACAGGTCGCGGGGCACCTCCTGTCTTCCGCACACCAGCAGGAGTGGATCGACCGGTGGGGGCCGGTCGCGAATCCGCTGCTGTGGAGCCACGCGATGGTGCTGCGCCTCGCCGCCGAGCTCGGCGCGAACCGCGAGGAGGTGGCCGCGTGATCCGGCACCGCCCGTCGGGTTCGGGGCACCCCTACTCAGACGACACCGAGCAGCGCTCGCCGGTGCAGCCGGTCGCCGGTGAACCGCTGCGGATCGGCGCCCGCACCTCTGCCGACGTGGAGGCCGTCACCCTCGAGCTGCGCATCGACGGGGGCGCCGTGCAGGAGGTGCCGCTCGACCGCGTCGCGCGATCGTCGCGCGGGCAGGCCGTCGACGGGGGGCACCTCGCCTCGGCGCAGGCGCGCACGGCCCGATCAGCCGGCGGCTGGGAGGTCGTGCTCGACACGCCCGCCGCGGGCAGCGCGATCGAGTACCGACTCGTCGCGCTCACGGCCGACCGTCCGCAGGCGACCCGGTGGTTCCGCACCCGCGCGGCGGGGTGGCGCCCCGCGTCGAACGACGAGCTGGAGGTCGACGGCTCGGTGGTCGAGGTCGACCCGGCGAGTGTCGCCGTGCTCGACGACGGCGAGCGGATCCACCGCATCCGCTTCTCTCTGCCCCTGCAGCCCGGCGAGCACGTCACCGGTTTCGGCGAACGCTACGACGCGCTCGACCACCGCGGCGAGACGCTCGACTCGGTCGTGTTCGAGCAGTACAAGAGCCAGGGCGAGCACCGGCGCACCTACCTTCCCATGCCGTTCGCGCACGTCATCGGCGGCGAGGGATGGGGATTCCACGTGCGCACATCGCGACGCGTGTGGTTCGACGTCGGGCGCTCGCGCGATGACCGGCTGGCCGTGGAGGCCGAGGTCGACGGTGCGCCAGGGGAGCGCGGCATCCTGAGCCTCGGGCTCTACGCCGGCCCGCCGGCCGCGGTGCTCGAGGCGTTCGTCGCCGAGACCGGGCGCCCCGAGGCCCTCCCCGACTGGATCTTCGGGCTGTGGGCGAGCGGCAACGAGTGGAACACGCAGGCCGAGGTCGAGCGGCAGATGGCGCTGCACCGGGAGCACCGCATTCCCGTGCGCAACGTCGTGATCGAGGCCTGGAGCGACGAGAAGACGTTCACCATCTTCCGCGACGCGGAGTACACCGTGCGTGAAGACGGCGCCCCGATGCGGTTGGGCGACTTCACCTTCCCCGCTGAGGGCGCCTGGCCCGACCCGAAGGGGATGGTCGACGACCTGCACGCGCACGACGTTCGCGTGCACCTCTGGCAGATTCCGCTGATGAAACTGCGCCCGCATCCGACCGGACAGGCCGCCGCCGACGCGCGCGCGGCGATCGAAGCCGGGGTGCTCATCCGCGAGACCGCCCCGGGCGGCGAGCTGCGACCGTACCGCAACCGCGGGTGGTGGTTTCCGCTGTCGCTCATGCCCGATCTGACCGACGAGCGCGCGGCCGAGTGGTGGACCGAGAAGCGGCGCTACCTCGTCGAAGAGGTGGGCATCGACGGGTTCAAGACCGACGGCGGCGAGCACGCGTGGGGAGAAGACCTCGTCTACCTCGACGGGTCGACCGGCGCCGAGTCGAACAACCGCTTCCCCGTGGCGTACGCGGCCGCCTACGGCAAGCTGCTCGCCTCGGCGGGGAAGGCGCCGGTGACGTTCAGCCGCGCCGGCTTCACCGGCTCGGGCGCGCACGGTGCGTTCTGGGCCGGCGACGAGAACTCGACGTGGGACGCCTTCCGGTGGTCGATGCTCGCCGGGCTCTCGGCGAGCTCGTGCGGGATCGTGTACTGGGGGTGGGACATCGCGGGTTTCTCGGGACCGATCCCCGATCCCGAGCTGTACGTGCGCGCGATGGCGGCGAGCGTGTTCGTGCCGATCATGCAGTACCACTCCGAGTTCAACCACCACCGGCTGCCCTCGAACGACCGCACGCCGTGGAACATCGCCGAGCGCTTCGACGACCCCGCCGTGATCGACGAGGTGCGGGCGCTCGTCGAGCTGCGAGAGCGGCTCGTTCCCTACCTCGCGGCCTCCGCCGAGCGGGCGGTCGCCGCATCCGTTCCTCTCATGCGTCCGCTGTACTTCGACCACCCGCTCGACGAGCGCGTGTGGGACAAGCCGGTGCAGTGGATGCTGGGTGACGCGCTGCTCGTCGCGCCCGTGCTCGAGCCGGGTGCCGTCTCGTGGCCGGTGTACCTGCCGGCGGGCGAATGGATCGAGGCCCGCAGCGGGGAGCGCTTTGACGGCGGCCGGGTGGTCGACGTCAAGGTCGCGGAGCGCGCGAGCGTGCCGGTGTTCGTGGCGTCGGAGCACTGGGAGGCGATGCGCGAGCTGTTCTCGTAGGTGCGGGCGTGGCGTCGGTGGGCGGCGTCGCGTTGCGACCGTCGGAGAATCGCACGCAGGTCGGAGGAATGTCGGCGAAAGCTCCGACGGCGGTGTGATTCTCCGACGGCGGGGAGTGGGACGAGGGCGAAGTGTGATGCAAGCCCTCTCGCGCGGGGGCGCGAGGGGGCATGATCGAAGAATGCGCACCATACTCAACGTCCTCTGGCTCGTGCTGTCGGGGTTCTGGCTGTTCCTCGGATACGTCGTCGCCGGCGTCATCCTGTGCGTGCTGATCGTGACGATCCCCTGGGGGATCGCGTCGTTCCGCATCGCGGGCTACGTGCTGTGGCCCTTCGGGCGCGACGTGATCGACAAGCCGAGGTCGGGAGTCTTCTCGGCGATCGGCAACGTGATCTGGGTGATCCTCGCCGGATGGTGGCTCGCGCTCGGGCACATCCTCTCGGGTCTGGCGCTGTGCATCACGATCATCGGCATCCCGCTGGGCATCGCGAACTTCAAGCTGGTCTCGGTCTCGCTCATGCCGTTGGGCAAGCAGATCGTCGATTCGCGCCGCGGCGAGTTCGACCAGGCGATCAAGCGGTAGAGCGGGAAGCGCCGGGCGCTTCGACAGGCTCAGCGACCGGCTGGGCGGCTCGCGCCGGCTGGGCGGGCTCGGCGGTCGGCTGGGCGGGCTCGGCGGTCGGCTGGGTGGGCTCGGCGGTCGGCTGGGTGGGCTCGGCGACCGGCTGGGCGGCTGGCGCCGGCTGGGCGGGGTCGGCGGCAGGCTGGGCTGCTGGGCGGGCTCAGCGCCGGGCGCTTCGACAAGCTCAGCGACCGGCTGGGCGGGGTCGGCGGCAGGCGCTTCGACAGGCTCAGCGACCGGCTGGGTGGGCTCAGCGACCGGCTGGGCGGCTGGCGCCGGCTGGGCGGCAGGATTGGTGGGCTCGGCGAACGGGCGGAGCGGCTAGCGTCACAGCTGAGGGGTGGTGGGAGATGGTCCATACGCTGACGAAGCGGCGGCTCGCGTTCGCCGCCGGACTCGCCGTGCTCGCGGGCTACGTCGACGGTTTCGGCTTCGTCTTCCTCGGCGGGTACTTCGTGTCGTTCATGAGCGGCAACACCACCCGCGCCGGCGTCTCGCTCGCCGAGATCGATCTGTCGGGCGCGGCGGTGGCGGGGCTCTTCATCGCCGCGTTCGTCGTCGGCGCCGCCGCCGGAACCGCGATCGCCGCGCGTCGTGCGGGGGGTACCGTGCTGTGGCTCATCGCCGTCGCTCTGGCCGCAGCATCCGTCATCGCGACGTGGCAGCTGACCGTGGCGACCGGCAGTGTGCTCGCGCTCGCGATGGGAGCGTCGAACACGGTGCTGTCGGAGCGCGGCAGGGTCTCGTTCGGCGTCACCTATATGACCGGCGCGCTCGTGAAGGTCGGCGAGCACCTGGCGTTCGCCCTGGGCGGGGGAGTCCGGTGGGGATGGGTGCCCTACCTCGTGCTGTGGAGCGCGATGCTCGCGGGAGCAGTCGGGGGAGCCGTGGGCTACGCGCTGGTCGGCTCCGCCTCGCTGTGGGCGGCGTCGTTCGGCGCGGCCGCGCTCGCCGTGGCGATGAGGGTGTTCTCGCGGCGCTGACGTTTCACGGCACGGCCCGGAAGACGGCGACGAGATTCCCGCCGCGCCCAGCGGTGAGTTCAACGACGTGCCGGGTGTCAAGCCCCGGGGGTGAAGTGGCTCGGCTGAGGTGCGTCGGTAGGGTCGAAACGTCCGCATTTGAGGAGAAATTCATGCGTTTGCGTCCTGTCAGCCTTATCGTCACCGCGGGTGCCGCCCTGTCTCTGCTGGTCGGCTGCTCAGCCGCCGAGGTCGAAGTCTCGCCGGTCACCCCCGCCGCCGAAGAGTCGCAAACATCCGCTTCGAACACCTTCTGCGCCGACTACTCCGACGTCGGCGGCACGCTGGCGACACCCAGCAACTTCCAGCTCGGGCTGCCCGCCGAGCAGACGATCGCCGACCTGAGCGAGCGCATCGCGGTGTTCGACGCGGTCACCGCGCCCGACGAGATCGCGACCGAGTGGCAGACCACGCGCGACCTCTACGTCGAGAGCGTCGAGATCGCCGAGCAGACCACCCCGAGCGAGCCCGTCATGGACTCGCGGGTGGTCGAGATCGTCGGCGAGCTCGACGAGCCCACAGGCGTCATCCGCGACTACCTCGACGCGGAATGCTGAGGCGCGCGGTGACGACTCGCCGTCGTTCCGCTCGATCCACCGTCGTCGGCCTGGCGCTCACCGGTGTGCTGGGCCTCGCGCTCGCCGGCTGTGCCGGGGGAGAGACGCTCGCGACACCGGATGCTGGCGCATCCGCCACCTCCGACGCCTCGGCCACGAGCGAGACCGCCGCTACGGCCGAGCACCTCTCGTCGGACGAGCTGACCGCTCTGTTCGACACGCTGCAGTTTCCGCCCGGAGAGTATGCGACCAGCGCCGAGCTGCTGAGCTCGATCTACCCGGGTCTGACGGTTTCCGACCCCTCGTGCCTCGCGCCGTTCGGCGCCGGATGGGAGTCGGCGGCGACCGCAGACGACGCCGCGGCAGAGATGGCGACCAGCAACGACCGTTCGATGACCGCGGTGGTCGTCAGCTCGGCCGACCCCGAGCAGGCCCAGACCCTGTTCGCCGACGCCGAAGAAGCGCTCGCGACGTGCGCCGACGGCAGCCAGTCGTTCGAGCTGTCGGGACTCCCCATCGACCTGCAGCTCGAGACCATCCCCGCGACCGTGACCGACACCGATGAGTCGGTCTCGTGGCGGGCGACCGGCGAGGTCGCCGGCGCTCCCTTCACGCTCGTCGGCATCACCGCCGTGCACGAAGGCACGGCGATCGCGCTCGTCGGATGGGATCCCGAGACCAGCGCGGACTACGTGCCCACCGCGACCCAGATGTTCATCGACGGGTTCTGAGCGGACGCTTCGACAGGCTCAGCGACCTGCGCCGCCGGGAGAATCGGCGGGCCCAGCGATCGGATGCTTCGACAGGCTCAGCGACCTGAGGCGACCGGTCAGGCGCGGGCAGTGCGCAGGGCCTGCAGGAAGTGGCGAGCGTTCGCCCGGATCGTCTCGGCGTCGCCGTCGCGCACCGCGGCGGCGGGCAGCAGCTCGCTTCCTGCGCCGACGGCCACGGCGCCGGCGGCGAGCCAGTCACCCAGGTTCTCAGCGTTCACGCCCCCGGTGGGAATGTAGGTGACATCGGGGAACGGGCCGCGCAGCGCCTTGAGCGCCGCCGGTCCGCCGATGCTGCCCGGGAAGAACTTCACCACGTCGACGCCGATCCGGCGAAGGCGCTGCACCTCGGTGGGGGTGTAGCCGCCGATCATCGACAGGGCCCCCGACGCCATGATGGCGGGGGTCACCTCGTCGTCGAACCCGGGCGATACGAGGAAGACCGCCCCGGCGGAGCGTGCTTCCTCGACCTGCGCGACCGTGGTCAGCGTTCCGGCACCGAGCAGTACGCGATCGCCGAACCGTTCGGCGACGCCGGCGATGACCGCCCCCGCATCCGGCGTCGTGTACGTGACTTCGATGGCGACGAGGCCCTCCTCGACCAGGGCATCGACGGCGCGGTAGGCCGCGTCGGCACTGGGGGCGCGCAGGGTCGCGATGACACCGGCGTCGGAGATGGCGGGCAGGGAGGCGTGAGGCATGACGGTTCCGTTCGAGGTGGTGCGGGTGCGGGCGGGAGCGCGGCTCAGTAGGGCTCGCCGAAGGTGAAGTAGCGCTTCGGGTTCTCGACGAAGAACAGGCGCACCAGTTCGTCGATGTCGGCCTGCGAGTAGTGGCGCTGGGCGAGCTCGTCGCGGAAGCGGGGCAGCCACGCGCCGGCGATGTAGTGCAGGCCCGGGCCCCCGGTGTAGGCGGTGAGGTCGGTGCGACGTGCGAGATCGCCACCGATGAGGATGCGGTCGGCGTACCCGGCTTCGACCACGTCGAGGATCACGTGGATGCGCGTGCTCTCGGGGAAGTACTTGATCTTCGCGAACCCGTCGTAGCAGAGGTAGGTGCCGCGCTTCGCGATCTGCTTGTGCACGTACGGGTCGGGGTTGCGCATCAGGTGCACGATGCCGACCCGGTTGAGGTCGACGCCCTCCTCCTCGAGCATGTCGAGCTGGGTGATCGCCATCGTTCCCGTCTCGGTGTGACCGTGCAGCACGGCACCGGTCTGGCGGTGGGCGCGCGCGGCCGCGCGCAGCACGCGGTCTTCGGCGGGGGTGACCCGGTTGTAGCTCGTGCCGTACTTGATGGCGCCGGCGCGCACGGTCGTGCCGTTCATTCCGGTGGTGACGTCGGCGACGATCTGCGCCTGGAGCTGCTCGATCGAGTGGTCGGCGAGCAGGTCGTCGAACCACTCGCCCTTGTTGAACCCGCCGCACGCGATGATCTGCAGTCCGGTCTCCTCCGAGATGCGACGCAAGTCTTCGGGCTGACGCGAGTAGTCCCACGCCGATGCCTCGTACAGGCTCCTCACTCCGACGTCGAGGGCCGCCTGGGCCTCGACCTTCGCCATCGCGGGGTCGAGGATGACGAGATCTTCGTCGACCCGCTTGTGCACGGGAGGTGCGCCGAGCAGGTGCTCGTGCGAATAGGTGAAGCCGAGGTCGTCGGAGTGGATGTCTCCGGTGACGGTGCGGATCATGATGCTGCTTTCTGTGACGGGGGATCGGGGGTGTGGGGCTGCCGCTCGAGCTCGAGGAGCGAGCGGCGCACGATGCGGAATCGGTCGCGGCGTCGACGCCACGCGTCGGCGAAGGCGGGCCGGGGGAGCACCGCGTGCTCGGCGCGGGGCGAGTGCACCCGGTGGCCGACGGCGGCCCACCCGAGCTGGGCGGCGCCCACCGCGGCCAGGTCGGCCTGGGCGACGACGCGCACCGGAAGACCGGTGACGTCGGCGATGATCTGCGGCCACGCGGCGACGTTCGTCCCCCCGCCGCACGCGGTGATGTGCCGGTACGGGGTGGCGCGGTCGCGCTCGAGCCTGTCGATCAGATCGGCCAGGTCGAAGGCGATCGCCTCGAGCGCCGCCGACACCATGCGCGGTGCGCTCGTCGTCGGTGTGAGGCCGATGAGCGCCCCGGTGGCGCGCTCATCGAAATCGGGGCTGCCCGTGCCGGCGAGGTAGGGCAGGAAACACAGAGGATCGTCGGGGTCGGGATCAGACGGTGCCTGCGCGATCGCTGTGGCGCCGACGGTGGCTCGCAGCCAGTTCAGCGCGAGCCCGCCGGTCAGGAGCGAAGCCAGCGCGAAGCGCGTGCCGTCGACGGCTGGATGCTGCGTGAAGGCGCCGTCGGCGAAACCCGAACCCGAGGCCGGATCGATGGCGGCCATCATCACGGCGGACGTGCCGAGTGCCACGGCCACCTCGTCGCCGTCGATGCCGCCCAGCCCCTCGAGCGTCGCGGCGACATCACCCGCGCCGATCGCGACGGGCACCCCGAGCGGCACGCCGAACGCGGCCGCCGCGCCCTCGTGCACGGTGCCGGCCGTCGACGAGCTCGACAGCACGGCGGGGAAGAGGTGGCGGGGAAGCCCCACGGCGGCGATCAGGTCGTCGTCCCACTGGCCGTCCGGGCGCAGGAGCAAGGCGTTCCACGCATCGGTCAAGTCGGTGGCGATGTCGCCGGTGAGTGTGGCGCGCAGGTAGTCCTTCGCCGAAAGATAGGCGCGGGCATGTGCGAGCGTCTCGGGGTAGCGCGACTGCCACCACAGCAGGCTCGAGAGCGAGAACACGGCACTCGGCAGATTGCCCGACTGGCGCAGCATCCGCGCCGTGATGTCGTCGTCGAGGGCGCGCAGCTCGTCGGCACCGCGGCGGTCGGCGAGCAGCAGCGCGGGCACCACCGGATCGAGGGCGCCGTCGACCAGGACGACGGCGCTCATGTTGCCGCTCAACCCGATCGCCGAGACCCGACCGAGGTCGATCGATGCGCCGAGCTCGGCCACCGCCCGCCGGGCCGAGGCGATCCACACGGCCGGATCGACCTGCACGCCGTCCGAGACGGGGTCGATGCCGTGGTGGGCGCTCGCCACCGCGACGACGGTTCCCTCGGCGTCGAGAAGCAGCGCTTTCGTGCTGGTCGTGCCGAGGTCGATGCCCAGACTGAGCGCGGTCGTCGCGCTCACGGAGCCTCGGCGATCTGCGCGAGACTGCGGTGGCTGTGGGCGTCGATATGCAGCGACACCGCGAAGATCTCGCCCCGCACGTACGAGATGGAGTACTCCACCGCGCGCTGGTCGTGCAGGTACGCGGTGCGGGACACCCGCATGACGGGAGTGTGGCGCGGGACGGCGAGGAGCGTCGCGGTCTCGGTGAGGGCGGATGCGGCGGTCCACTGCTCGTCGGCCGAGCACGGGCGACCGGGCGAGCCCTCGATCTTCTCGAGCTGCTCGTAGAGCGACCCCTGCTCGATCGCCGAGCGGGTGAGCGTCGGCACGAGCGCGCAGGGGAGCCAGGAGGTGAGGTGCACGACGGGATCGCCGTCGCTGACGATGAGGCGCTCGACGCGCCACACGTCGTCGCCGGCGATGAGTCCGAGGGTCGCGGCGACCTCGCTCGGCGCACCGACGACCTCGAGCGTGATGACCTGCTCGCGGGTCTGGCGGCCCGCGGCGCGCAGGTCTTCGCTGAAGGACGGGAGGATTCCTGCCCGGTTCGACCGGATGGCTCGGCTCGAATCGGCCACGAACGTGCCCCGGCCCTGACGGCGGATGACGAGCCCGCGCTGCTCGAGGTCGCGGAGGGCCTGGGTGGCGGTCGCCCGACTCACCGACAGCCGCTGCACGATCTCGAACTCCGACGGCAACCGCACGCCCGGACGCTGATCGAGGATGACGGCCGCCAGCTGGTCGGCGATCTGACGGTAGCGACTCACGTGGGAGTCGGTGTCGAGGTCGCGCAGCACATCGGCGCCCAGCGCCTCTTCGTCGTCTCTCACTTCTGCGCCTCTTTCCATGCCGTGATCAGGCGCACGGCTGTCGCCACCACGTGGTCGACGATGCGCCGACCCTTCTCTGCGGTCGCGGCCGTCGCGTCGCCGAACACGCCGCTCTCGCTGATGGTGTCCCACCGCACCGGCGCGACGTCGAAATGCGCCGGGTAGTCGGGGTATTCGCTGACCGCGTCATCCATGCGCACCACATCGTCGCGCAGCGCCAGCATGATCGAGGTCTCGAGTTCGTCGGCGTGCATGATGGCGGGGTGGCTTCGCGGGCTCTCGGCCACCGCGGCGGCTACCTCGGCCAACCCCGGGTAGGTCAGCGCGATCGCGGGCAGGCCACCGCGCTCCTCGAGGGCGCGCGTCGCGGCCTTCATCGCGGCCGCGTTGCCCAGGTGCGCCGAGAACAGCACGAGCCCGCGCACGCCGTTGCGGGCAAGCCCCTCGGCCAGGTCGACGATGAGCGAGACGAGCGTGCCGTCGCTGATCGAGAGGCTGCCGTCGAAATGCTCGAGCGACCACACCTGGCCGTAGGGCAGCACGGGCAATTCGATCAGGCCGGCCTCATCGGCGAGCCGCGCGGAGAACGCCTCGGCAGCGAACGCGTCGGTGCCCAGCGGCAGGTGCGGACCGTGCTCTTCGACCGCCCCGAGGCACAGCAGCGCCCACGGCTGCTTCTCGACAGCGCCTGCCACCTCGGGCCAGGTGAGGTCGGCCCAGCGGGTCATCGCGCACCTCGCCGAGCCGACAGGCGCCCGTTGATCAGCAGCATCCCGATCAGCACACCCCCGTTGACGATGAACTGCACGGGGGAGGGGATGTTGAACGAGTTGAGAACCGTGGTGAGGAAGGCCAGCGCCGCGACGCCGGCGAAGGTGCCGACCATGCCACCGGTGCCACCGGCGAGGGCCGCCCCGCCGATGACCGCGGCGACGACGGAGTTCAGCGCGTAGCTGTCACCGGCGGTGAGAGACGGCGACCCCGAGTAGGCGATCAGCAGGATGCCGGCCATCGCCGCAAGGGTTCCCGAGGCGGTATACGCGACGAGGGTGTGGCGCCGCACCGGCACGCCCGACAACCACGACGCGCGGGGGTTCGCCCCGACGGCCTTGAAGCGCCGGCCGGCCACGGTGCCCGTGAGGATGAGTCCGACGATCACGAGCAGCACGATCCAGATGACGAGCGAGGCCGAGAAGGGGGTGCCGAAGAGGCGCCCGTCGGCCAGCACGCGCAGCTCGTCGGGAACGATGCCGCGCGGCTGACCGCGGGTGACCAGGGCATTCACGCCGCCGATGATCGTCGCCGTCGCCAGCGTGCCGAGGAGCGGGGGGATGCGGGTGAAGGCGAGCAGCACGCCGTTGACGAGACCGATCGCGGCACCCATGAGCATGACCAGCGGCACGGTCGTCGCGAGGCTCGCGCCGGGAGCGGCGGAGAGCACGGCGGTCAGGATCGCGGCGGAGTTCATGACCGGGCCGACCGAGAGATCGAGACCCCGGTTGATGATGACGATGGTCTGCGCGATGGCGACGACGCCCAGCGGCGCGGCGTTGGAGAGGATGCGCAGCAGGCGGTCGGGGTTGAACCCGTCGGACGTGCTGACGCCCAGCAGGATCAGGCACGCGAACGTGAGCCCGTAAGCGACCCACAGCGAGGTGGGAATGCGCCCGAGCGCCGAGCCGAACCCCGAACGGGGCCGGTCGGTGCGAAGCGGTGGCGAATCGAGGGCGGTCATCGCGCGGGCTCCGATCGGGTCTGGGCGGGTGCAGCATCCTTGTCTTTCGGCCTCAACCGCCACGGGATCTTCAGCCCCCGATCGGCGAGGCCGTACACGCCCATCGCGGCGATGAGCAGAACGCCCTTGAAGATGGTCTGGTAGTACGTGTCGGTGCCGGTCAACGTGATCACCTGACCCACCACGGCGATGATGACCGCGGCGGGGAGGATGCTGAGGAGCGAGCCGATGCCGCCGGTGATGACGATACCCGCGACGAGTACCGTGGCGATCGAATCGATCACCGAACTGGCACCGACGAGCGCATCGGCCGTGTACGTGCGCGAGGCGATTGCCATGCCGCCGAGGGAGGCGAAGACCCCCGACAGGCCGTACACGAGCAACGCCGATCGGCGCACCGGGAAGCCCAGGCGCGTCGCGATGCGCTGGTCGTATCCCACGGCCTGCACGTAGCGGCCGGCGCGGCTCTGACCCATCCACGCCCAAGCGACGATGAGCACGACGAGCGCGATGAGCGCGAACAGGGGGACCGCACCGAGGCTCGTTCCGAGCACGGTCAGGAGGGGAAGAGGGATGCCGGCGCCCGGGGTCGACTGCAGAAGCAGGGCGAAACCCTGCACCACGCCGGATGCGGCGAACGTCATCAGCAGCGGATTGATGCCCGCGATGACTCCGGAACCGTTCGCGAGACCGACGACGAGGCCGGCGATCAGCACGAGCGGGACGGCGAGGGCGGCCCCACCGGGAAGCACCGGGCTCAGCGAGAGCACCACGGTGGCGAGTCCGGCGATGGCTCCGACGCTGAGGTCGATGCCACCCCACATGACGACGATGCCCTGACCCACCGCGATCAGCACGATCGGGGCCAGCGACGCCAGCAGCGAGTTGACGCTGACGGTGCTGCGGAAGGCGGGGAGGGCGATCGAGGCGATGACGATCACGGCGAGGGCGAGGATCCACAGGAACTTCGCGCGCGACAGCGCACGCAGCGACGTGGTCGAGAGGGCCTGCGGGCGGAAGGCTCTGGTGGTGCTAGACAACGGCGGTTCCTCCGGTGGCGAGGTGCATGACGGCGGTCTCGGTGGCGGTGCGGGAATCGAGGCGACCGGTGATGCGGCCGGAGTACATGACGTACACCTCGTCGCTGAGCCCGAGGATCTCTTGCAGGTCGGTCGAGACGAGCAGCACGGCCACGCCCCGCTCGGTGAGTTCGCGGATGCTCTGGTAGATCTGGGCGCGCGAGCCGACGTCGACGCCGCGCGTGGGGTCGTTGAGCACGAGGACCTCGAGGCCGTCGTCGACGAGCCAGCGGCCGATGAGCACCTTCTGCTGGTTGCCGCCCGACAGCTCGACGATCGGCTGGGTGAGCGCGGCGTGCTTGACCGCGAGGTGAGAGACAACGCGCTGCACGACCTGGCGAGCGCGGCGCGGGCTGACGATGCCGGAGGGGAAGAGTCGGGGCATGGCCGCGAGGAGGGCGTTGGCCGAGATGGACTGGTCGAGCAGCAGTCCGTCGAGGCGGCGGTCGGGGGCGACGTAGCCGATGCCGGAGCGCACCGCCTGACGCGGGGAGCGCAGACGCACCGGGCGTCCGGCGCGGCGGAGCGTTCCGCTCGTGGGCGTGCGGACGCCCGCGACCACCTCGGCGACCTCCGACTGGCCGTGACCTTCGAGTCCGGCGATCGCGGTGATCGACCCCGCGGTGACGCGGAGGTCGACGGAGGAGAGGCTTCCGTCGAGCGAGACGTCGACCAGTTCGACGGCCGCCGGCCCCGCAGCATCCTTCTCGTCACCGCGTGCGTCGCGCGGCGGGTACAGGTCGCTCGCCTCGCGGCCGACCATCGACGCGACCAGCTGATCACGGGTGCGCTCGGCCAGGGGGCCTTCGTCGACCTGTCGGCCGTCGCGCATGACGAGCACGCGATCGCAGAGCTCGAACAGTTCGTCCATGCGGTGCGAGACGAACACGACGGCAGACCCCGCGGCACTCAGCCGCCGTACGGCGGCGAAGAGCAGCTCGACCTGCGGATTCTCGAGCGACGAGGTCGGTTCGTCGAGGATGAGGAGCGTCGGCGTCACCGCGATGGCCTTGGCGACCTCGAGCAGCTGGCGCTGCCCCACGGTGAGATCGCCGACCGTCGCGTCCACGTCGATGTCGACGCCGAGGCCCGCGAGGGTGGAGCGGGCGAAGTCGCGCTTCGCCCGCTCCGACCGGTGGGTGGTGTCACCGTCGCCGAGGGACAGGTTCTCGGCGACGGTGAGGTTGGCGAACAGGCTCAGCTCCTGATGCACCATCGACACCGCGCGGCCCCCCTCGGGAGGGTCGGCGATGGTGATCGATCCGGTGTCGGGGGAGAGCAGGCCCGAGAGCATGTTCATGAGGGTGGACTTGCCGGCGCCGTTCTCGCCGACGAGGGCGAGGATCTCCCCGCGGTTCAGCGTCACGTCGACATCGACCACGGCGCGGGTCGCGCCGAACGACTTCGACACGTGTTGGCACGTCAGGGCGGGCTGAGACACGGGGGAGTTCCTCGTTTCGTGGGGGTGGGCGGCGCTCAGCCGAACAGGGCGGTGATCTCGTCGTCGGTCATGCGGGTGTTGACCCACAGGCTGTCGGGCAGGTCGTCGCGCACGAACTCGGTGAGGTTCTCGGACGTGATGACCTCGGGGTCGAGGATGTCGTCCTTGGTGACCTCGGTGCCCGAGAGCGCGGCAAGGGCGTTCTCGAGCGACTGCGCCGAGATCCACGTGGGCTTGGCGACCGCGATGCAGTCGAAACCGGTCTCGCCGGCGGCGACGAGCGACTGCCACTTCTTCAGCAGACCGTTGCTGTCTTCGCCGGTCATCGGCACCAGCGGAACGCCCGCGGCCTCGAACGCCTCGATCGCGCCGAGGGTCATCGACCCGCCCTGCGACCACACGCCGTCGATGTCGGGGTTCGCCGCGAGTACGGCTTCGACCGCCGTCTTCGTCGTGGCCTGGTCCCAGCCGCCGTCGATCGTGGAGACGACCTCGATGCCGGGGTTCTCGTCGAAGACGGCCTGCGCGCCCGCGTAGCGCAGATCGCTCGTGGGGATGCCGGCGATGCCGTTGATCGCGATGATGCGGCCCGAGCCGCCGAGTTTGTCGACCAGCCACTCGGCGCCGGTCGCGCCGAACGATTCGTCGTCGACGTTCACGTAGGAGGTGTAGTCGTCGGTCTCGGCGCCCGAGGCGTTGAGGATGACGTCGATGCCCGCAGCGGACGCCTGCTGCAGCACGGGGACGATGCCCTCGGGCGAGATCGGGGTGACGATGATGGCGTCGACGTTGCGGGCGATCATCGACTGCACGTTGGAGATCTGCTTCTGCGCGTCGTTGTCGGACTGCGTCATGATCACGTCGGAGATCTGATCGGCGTCGCGCTTCGTGGCCGCGGTGAATTCCGCCTCGAGCTGGGCCGACCAGGTGTTGCCGACGAAGTACGAGTCGTAGCCGATGACGTAGGTGCCGTCGGCGGCGGGCGTCTCGCTCGCGCCGTCGGTGCAGGCGGAGAGGGTGAGTGCGGTCACGGCGGCGACCGCGGCGAGCGTCGTCGCGCGCTTCCAGGTAAAGGTGTTCATGCTGCCCTTCGGGTTGGTGATGTCGGGTGGGTGCGAGGGTGGAGCGTGGCCATACACTCGCACTTGACCGGTCAACCCGTCAAGTACGGAAACATTACGTTTACACGCCGAGGAGACAGCACGATGCCGCCGCAGACCCGCTCCGCCAGCCTCTACACCTTTCCCAGCGACCTCGTCGACGACGGTGTCGCCCGCGTGATCGACGACGCCCGGGCCGGCGGATTCGACACGCTCGCCGTGGCTCTCGCCTACCATCAGGCCCGTGACGTGCTGCCCCATCCGAGGGGGCCGCGACTGAGGTATCGGCGCGACGGAGTGTTCTTCGAACCCGACAGCGAGAAGTGGGCGAACTCGCCGATGCGACCGTCCGTGCAGTCCGCGCAAGAGAGGGCGGCGGTGGCCGAGCTGCTCGCCGCGCCCGACCGGCCCGCCGTCGAGTCGTGGACGGTGTTCCTGCACAACACCGGTCTCGGCGAGCAGCATCCGTCTGCGGCGACGGAGAACTGCTTCGGCGACCGGATCCTGTCGAACCTCTGCCCCGCGGCACCCCTCGCCCGCGCCTACGCGCGGGCGCTCGCCGACGACGTCTCGTCGCGCGGGCTCGACGTCGTCGCGGAGGCCCTGAGCCAGCAGACCTTCGGCCACGGCCACCACCACGAACGCAGCTTCGCTCCGGTGAGCGCGGGCGACGAGACCCTGATGAGCCTCTGTTTCTGCGAGGCGTGCATCGACCGTGCGGGCGACGTCGATACCGCGTCGCTCGCGGCGCGCTGCAGGGAGCGAGTGGATGCGGCGTGGGCGGGTGCCGCGGCGCTCCCGGCCACGCGAGACGCCCTCGTCGACGCGATCGGAGACGACCTTCTCGGGTTCCTCGCCGCCCGCGAGCGGGCGGTGACAGAACTCGCCGGCGAGGTCGCGGCCATCGTGCGCTCCCGCGGGCAGCGGCTCGTGTTCATGGACCTGACGGGGGCCGTGCTCGGCTACGACGACGGACGCCCGCAGGGCGCGCCCGCCGCCGACCAGGCCTGGCGGCTCGCGATCGATCCGGCAGCCGTCGCCTCTGCGGTGGACGCCTACGCCGTGCTCGGATACGCGCAAGACCCTGCGCGACTGCACGTCGACGTCGCGTCGGTGCGGGCGGCGATCGGCAGGTGCGAACTGCGCGTGATCCTGCGCCCCGGCCACCCCGACACGACCTCGGCCTCGCACTGGCGCGAGAAGGAGGCCGCCGCAATCGCCGCCGGGGCCGACCGCGTCGACGCCTACAACTACGGCATGGCCCCGGAGCACGCGCTGGCGCGGCTCGAGCGGGGCTGAGGCGGAGTCGCCGCTGGGCTCGAACTCGATCAGCGCTGCCGACGCAGCATCCGTTCGCGACCCCCGTAGCACACACTCCCGTTCGATCGGTATGCCCCGTTCGGTGTCGGATGTCGCGATTATGTTCGGAAACGACTCCTCAGCGGAGGGTCTCGAGCATCGGAGAAGCGAGTGAACACGGTGGAGGTCGATCGTCCCGAAGCGGGGGCCGTCTGGGCGCGCGTGGAGGACGGCTTTCACGTGGGCAGCAGGGGCGGAGAATTCCTCGGCTACATCGATCGGCAGCGCGACGGCCGCTGGCTGGCGTGCGACCTCTACTCCCGAGAGGTGGGGCTCTTCGCCGATTTGACAGCGGCGATGGAGGCCCTGACCGAGGTGGAGGCCTCCGAGCGGTCGCGCCGGCGATGACCGCAGGGTTGCTGTCGATCCTCTACTCGAGCAGCGCCGTCGAACCTTTCGACGACGAAAGGCTGCTCGCCCTGCTTCGGCAAAGCCGAGCGAACAACGAGCGCCACGATCTCACCGGGATGCTGCTGTACCGCGGCGGCCGGTTCGTGCAGGTGCTCGAAGGCCCCGAGTCGGCGGTGCGTGAGGTGGTCGAGAGAATCGGCCGCGACCCGCGGCACACGAAGATGCGGATGCTGTTCGAAGAGCCCATCACTGAGCGCCAGTTCGCCGCGTGGACGATGGGGTACGAGCCGATCTCGGAGCCACGGGAACAGAAGCCGCCGGCGTTTCGCGACACCTTCGACGACCTCGAGGTGGGCGACGATGCCACCGCCACGCTGCGGGCCGTGCGCGAGCTGAGCCTCTGGTTTCGCGTGCGCGCTGCATCGCGAGCGTAGGCGATGGCGCCGACGTAGGACGATTCGCGGAGGATCGTCCTGCCTGCGTGTCTTCGCCTACGCCGGTGACGCGCAGAGTGCCGGACGAGAGGGTTGCGCCGGGTTCGCGTTGCGTGGACCGCATGTAAACAGGTACGGTGGCCGAAGTAGATGCGCACACCGCTGAGGCGTGCGCTGAGTCACTCCGGCTGAGGCCACGTCGCGCGGCGATTCTCGATTTCGCGCGCCCGCGTGCTCCTCGTCGACGATCTGGGGAGTAGCCACGTGTCATTTCGTCGCGCCCAAAAGCGCCATCGCGTCCTCGCGAATCCGCACCGCTCGACCGGTGATCGGCGACCGAGCGCCTGGAGGAAGGCCGTCGGCCTGCTGGCCAGCGCCGCCGTCGTCGCCTCGTCGCTCGTCGTCGCAGGAGCGGTCACGGCGGCGCCCGCCGTCGCCGCCGATCCGTTCTCCTGCACCCCCGGATCGGTGTTCGTGCAGAGCTCGACGGAGGTGCGCGAGTTCGATGTCACCACGAACGGCGGCACCCTCGGCGGCACGAGCTTCGGCTCCGGTCACTCCGACAACGGCCTCGGGGTGTCGGCGGGAGGCCGGTACGCCTACACCGTGACGAACTCCTCGGCGAACAAGACCCTGGCGAAGCACGACCGCGCCACCGACACGACGACGCGCACGAACTTCACCCTGAACTCCTCCGTGCTGCGCGGCGCCGTGCACCCGGCCACCGGCGTCTACTACTTCGCCAGCGGCACCATCGACAACGCCATCAACATCTACGCGTGGAACGAGAGCGTCTCGCCGCAGACCTTCGTGCAGGTCGGTACGTTGCGCCCCTCGGCCGGCAGCGGCGCCTTCGGTCTGAACGGCGACATGGCGTTCAGCGCCTCGGGCCAGCTCGTCATCGTCGCAGACAGCTACATCTACTCCGCAGATCTGCCGCTCGCCCTCACCCCGAGCACGGCCACGATCAGTGCCAAGCAGGTGCACGACATGGGCGCGGGGATCCAGGGCAACGGCATCGCGTTCGGCAACCTGGGCCACATCTTCGTCTCGGTCAGTGGGGGCGGCAATCGCATCATCGAGGTCGATCTCGGGCGAGGCGTGACGGTCAACACCACCAGCCTCGGCAGCTTCGCGCCGACCGACATGGCGAGCTGCACGTTCCCGAACACGCTCACGCTGAAGAAGGACGTACCGGGAGGACGGCACGCGTCCACCGACCAGTTCGCCCTCACCGTCGACGCGCCGAGCGGGTATCTCGTGCCGCGCACGAGCACCACCACCACCGGCACCGCGACGGGCGTGCAGGCCGAATACGCCGGACCGGTCTTCACCAACCAGGGCGATACCTTCACCCTGTCCGAATCCGCCGCCGGCACCACGGATCTCGACCGATACGCATCGTCGTTGAGCTGTGTGCAGCAGAACTCCGACGGCACGACAACACCGGTGACGGTGCTCTCGGGCGACCGGGTCGTGCAGCCCGCGGGCGACCTCGGCACCGAGGTGGTGTGCACGTTCGTCAACGACCGCCTGACGCCCGACCTGGAGTTGCGCAAGACCTCGGACCCGGCCGGCGGCACGCCTGTCGCCGCGGGTCAGAAGATCACCTACACGGTAGAGGCGGAGAACACCGGCAACACGGTGCTCGACCCCGTCACCGTCGCGGACGACCTCTCGGATGTGCGAGCGCACGCCGAGTACCAGGACGACGTGGCGACCGCGATCGACGGCACCCCCGTCTCGACCGACGCCGCGACGATCACCGGCGACGACCTCGCCTGGACCGGGGCGCTCGAACCCGGCCAGATCGTGACGATCACCTACTCGGTCATCGTCAACGAGGGCGTCGCGGGCGAGAAGATCGCCAACAGCGTGACCGCCTCGGGTACCCCTCCCGGTCCGTTCCCGCCGGTCATCCCTCCCGTCGTGACGACAGAGAACCCCGTCGCCGGCTTCGAGATCGCCAAGACCGCCGACCCCGCATCCGGCACCGTCGTCGAGCCCGGGCAGACCATCGAATACACGGTGACCGGCACGAACACGGGCGCCACCGCGCTCGACCCCGCGACGATCACCGACGACCTGTCGGGCGTCTTCGCACACGCCAAGTACAACGACGACATCGTCACCGCCATCAACGGTGTCGAGGTGACCTCGGGCGCCGCCGCCATCGCACAGGACGACCTGACGTGGACCGGCGCGCTGCAGCCCGGTGACATCATCACCATCACCTACTCCGCGACCGTCGCCGACGACGCCTCGGGCCAGGTGCTCGACAACTCGGCCACGGGGTCGGGCACCCCCACCACCCCGAACCCGGAAGACCCGAGTGGTCCGCCGATCCCCGGCGAGCCGATCGTGCCGCCGACGGTCACGACGCAGCATCCGGTCATCGGATCGGGCTTCACGATCAGCAAGACGGCCGACCCGGCCTCGGGAACGGCCGTGGAGGCCGGCGACACGATCGCCTACACGATCGTCGCGACCAACACCGGTGACACCCTGCTCGACCCCGTCGAGATCGCCGACGACCTCTCGGCGGTGCTCGACAACACCCGCTACAACGACGACGTCGCGGCCGATCGCGGGAACGCGAGCATCGCGGGCGACGAGCTCACCTGGAACGGATCTCTCCCGCCGGGTGCGTCGGTGACCATCACCTACTCGGTGACGGTCGACGAGGGGGTGCGCACCGCGCTGCTGCGCAACTCCGTGACCGGTGACGCCACGCCGCGGATCCCCGTCGACCCGACCGACCCCGGAAGCCCGACGACCCCGGGCACGCCGCTTACTCCGCCGCCGGCCGAGACGCAGCATCCCGTCGTCGACAACGGCTTCGAGATCGTCAAGTCGGCCGACCCCGCCTCGGGCACCGCCGTGCGGGCCGGCGACACGATCACGTACACCGTGACGGGTACGAACACGGGCAACACCGTGCTCGACCCGGCATCGATCAGCGACGACCTGTCGGCCGTTCTGGAGAGCGCTCGGTACAACGACGACGTCTCGGCGACGGTCGGCGAGGTTCTCGCAGACGGGAACACGCTCACCTGGCGTGGCACCCTCGCCCCCGGCGGCGAGGTCGTCATCACCTACACGGTGACCGTGAACGACGATGCGACCGGCGTGCTGCTGCGCAACACCGTCGAGGGAGTGGGTACGCCGCTCATTCCCGAAGACCCGACCGATCCCGACGGCCCGACCACCCCGGGTGAGCCCGTGACGCCGCCTCCGGCGACCACCGAGCACCCGGTCGTGAACCCCGGTTTCGAGATCGCCAAGTCGGCCGACCCCGCCAGCGGCACGCGCGTCGACCCCGGCAGCGTGATCCGCTACACGGTGACCGGCACGAACACGGGCGACACGACGCTCGAGCCCGTCGACCTCACCGACGACCTGTCGGGCGTGCTCGCGAACGCGGCCTACAACGGCGACGTCTCGGCCGACCGTGGCGACGCAGCGGTGACGGGCAACACTCTCACCTGGAACGGAACGCTCGCACCGGGCGCCGCTGTGGTGATCACCTATTCGGTGACCGTGGCGTCCGACGCGGGCGGCGAACTCATCGACAACTCGGTGTCGGGCGAAGCGACCCCGCTCATGCCCGAAGACCCGAGCGACCCCGACAGCCCGACGACGCCCGGCGTTCCCGTCGTGCCGCCGACCGTGACCACCGAGCACCCGGTCAACCAGCCCGGCTTCACGTTCGCGAAGACGGTCGACCCGGCATCCGGTACCGCGGTCGACCCCGGCCAGGTGCTCACCTACACCCTCACGGGCACCAACACCGGTGAGACGGCGCTCGATCCCGTCGACATCGTCGACGACCTCTCGGGCGTACTCGCGCACTCGTCGTACAACGACGATGCCGTCGCGACGATCAACGGAGAGCCCGCCGTGGCGCCCGCGGTCGCCGGCGACGAGCTCACGTGGACCGGTTCTCTCGAGGTCGGCCAGGCCGTCACCGTCCGCTACACGGTGACGGTGGGGCCGGATGCTGCGGGCACCGTTCTGGCGAACTCGGCCCGCGCGACGGCCACGCCCCCCGGAGGCGAGGAGATCACCCCGCCACCCAGCACGACGAAGACCCCCGTGAACCTGCCCGGGTTCTCGGTGTCGAAGAGCGCCGACCCCGCGACCGGCACCGCCGTCGACCCCGGCAGCGTCATCACCTACACGGTGACCGGCGTCAACACGGGTGAGACCGCGCTCGACCCGGTGACGATCGTCGACGACCTGTCGGGCGTGCTCGACCACGCGGAGTACAACGACGATGCGACCGCGACCATCGACGGCTCGGCGAGCACGGCTCCCTCCGTCGCCGAAGGACGGCTGTCGTGGACGGGTGCGCTCGCCGTGGGGCAGACCGTGACGGTCACCTACTCGGTGACGGTCGATGCCGACGCCGGGGGAGCGGTGCTCAAGAACATCGCGACCGGCTCGGCCACGCCTCCGGGCGGCGTGCCGCCGATCGAGACGCCGCCGGCGACCACGCAGCATCCGGTCAAGGAACCCGGTTTCGCGCTCGTCAAGACCGCCGACCCCGCGTCGGGCACCCGCGTCGACCCGGGCAGCGTCATCACCTACACGGTGACCGGCATCAACACCGGCGAGACCGCGCTCGACCCGGTGGTGATCAGCGATGACCTCTCGGCCGTGCGTGCGAACGCCGCCTACAACGACGACGCGGTCGCATCGGTGGGAGGATCGGCGGTCGAGGCCCCCGCGGTCGACGGCGACACGCTCTCATGGCGCGGGCCGCTGGCCGTCGGCGAGCGGGTCACGATCAGCTACTCGGTGACGGTGAACGGCGACGCGGGCGGCACGACGATCACGAACGTGGTCGACGGCGTCGCGGTGCCCCCGGGAGGAGCCGTCATCACGCCGCCTCCGACGAGCACCGAGCACCCCGTCGGCACGCCCGGTTTCGCGTTCGAGAAGTCGTCGAACCCGGGATCCGGTGCGGTCGTCGCCGCCGGTAGCGTCGTGACCTACACCCTCACCGGCACGAACACCGGTGAGACCGCGCTCGACGAGGTCGTCATCACCGACGACCTCGGGCAGGTGCTGTCGCACGCCGCATTCACCGACGACGTCGTGGCCACGGTCGGAGACCGCACGGTCGCCGCCCCGGTGCGCACGGGCACGCAGCTGGCATGGACCGGATCGCTCGCGGAGGGCGAGACCGTCACCGTGACCTACTCGGTCACCGTGAAGGCCGACGCCGCCGGACAGACGCTGAAGAACGTCGCCGTGGCGACGGCCACACCCCCGGGCGGCGTCACGATCACCCCTCCGGCGAGCGAGACAGCGCACCCCGTGCTCACGCCCCTCGCCGTCACCGGCGGGCAGATCGCCCCGTGGGTCTTCGCCCTCGGCGTGGTGCTGCTTCTCGGCGGCGGGGCACTGCTGGTCGTTCGTCGTCGCCGACGCTCCGCCGACTGACGACGACGCGGCGTCACCGCGAGACGGGGCTCATCACCGCGATGGGCCCCGTTTCGCGTCGGGTGCGTCACTGCGAGAGGTCTCGACTCAGACGGTCGAGCAGGTTCTCGAGCGAGACCTCGAACTCCTCGTCGCTGCGGTCTTCGCTGAGCAGCACCCGCAGCCGGCTCACCTCCGGGGCCTCGGACAGGTTCATCTCGCCGTCGCCCTCGGGAATCGTCGCGTCTCCCTCGTCGAGCGGCTCTTCGACGGGTCCCGTCTCGGCTCCGCGTACGGCCGATTCGAGAAGCAGCTGCCCGAGAAGGAAACTGCTGAACGATCGGTAGGCGTCGACGGCCTGCTGGTCGGTGAAACCGTGCCCGATCAGCGTGCTGAGGAACGAGTTCACGATCTCGACGCTGCGCAGCGGCGGGCGCAGCCAGGGGGCGGCGGGGTGGCGGGTGGCGACGAGGGGAAACGCCATCGGGTGCTCGATCGCGATACGGCGCACCTGGTGCGCGACCGTCTGCAAGAACCCCTGCCAGTGGTCGGTCACCTCGCCGACGAGGTTCGCGCTGAGGTCGGCCATCAGCAACGCGACGACGCCCTCGAGCAGATCCTCCCGCCCGTGCACGTAGCGATAGAGAGACATCGCCTCGACGCCGAGCTCTTGCGCGAGCGATCTCATGGACAGCCCCTGGGCACCGGTGCGATCGATCTGGCCCAGCGCGGTCGCGAGGATCAGGTCGCGACGCAGCTTCGGCTCCGAGGGGCGCCCCGGCTTCTTCGTCTGACGTGCCACCGAGTCGCCTCCTTCGCGGTCGTCCCATTATCGCGTTTGCGCACCGCTGTCTACCGAGAGTGGGCTATCCGCCGACGGGAGAGACTTACGCTGTAAGTTTTCGCATCTTCGTCCTGAAGGGACAATCATGAACTTTCCCCAAGCGCTGGAAGGGGGGCTTGCGGCCGTCATCGCGTTCGTGCCGCTGGCTCTGCTGTTCCTGCTCATCCTCGTCGTCGGCCTCGTCGTCGCGAAGCTGATCTCCAAGGGCCTCGAGAAACTGCTGGAGAAGGTCGGATTCGACCGGCTCGTCGAACGCGGCGGCATCAAGAAGGCCCTCGCGAAGTCGAAGCTCGACGCCTCCGACATCGTCGCCAAGATCGTCTACTACGCGCTCGTGCTGTTCGTGCTGCAGTTCGCCTTCGGAGTCTTCGGGCCCAACCCGGTCAGCGACCTCCTCGAGGGCATCATCGCGTTCCTGCCGAAGATCATCGTCGCGATCATCATCGTCGTGATCGCCGCGGCCATCGCGGCCGGTGCCAAGGCGCTCATCCAGAACACCCTCGGCGGGCTGTCGTACGGAAAGATCCTCGGCAACATCGTCGCGATCTTCATCCTGTTCCTCGGCATCACTGCCGCGCTGAACCAGGTCGAGGTGGCCACGACCGTGACGACGCCGATTCTCATCGCGGTTCTCGCGATCATCGCCGGAGTCATCATCGTCGGCGCGGGCGGAGGCCTCATCAAGCCCATGCAGCAGCGATGGGAAGCTCTGCTGACCAAGGCGGAAGAAGAAGCGCCGAAGATCCAGCAGGAAGCGCAGAAGGCTCCCTCGGTCGCCGACCAGGCCTCGCAGGCCGCACACCAGGCGCAGGCTGCCACCCGCAGCCAGCCCCAGCGTCCGCCGCAGCCCCCGCAGCTGCCGCGCGTCTGAGGCAGAAACCGCAGAGGGGCCGACCTCGCCGTCCTGGCGGGGCGGCCCCTCCGTGCGCGGCTGACACGTCACCACGTTCGGGCCGATCCTGCCGCCGTGCGGGGTCGGCCCTTCGGCGTCTCGGGGCGGGCGGGCGTAGGAGGAGGCGCCGGCGTAGGACGATGCGCGGCGCAGCATCCTGCGTGCGCGCCTTCTCCTGTGCCGGGAACGCCGGGGGCGGATGCGGCGTGGCGGCCGCGGCTGCGCAGCATCCGGTCTCGCGGGATACGCCGGGGGCGGGTCGAGCGCAAGCCCGGGGTCACCCGGATCGTCGCGACCTACGGTGAGGGCTTCCCCCGAGAGATGAGTCACGCATGTTCCGCTTCCTGCTCCGCTTCGCCCCCGTGCTGTACCCGATCGCGCGCAAGCTCTGGCGCTCGCGCCAGGCGAAGAACGCCGGCCAGACCCCGCCCACTGGCACCACGCGCCGCTGAGCGCAAGGGTGGGCCCGAGCCCGGGGTGAGCGCCTAACGTTCCGGGCATGGCTGATCAGTACACCTTCGACAACCCCGTCACCCGCTACGCCCGCGTCGAGCCGCCCGTGCAGCACCAGAGCGAGCCGGGCGTGCAGGGCGAGATGACCCCCGTGCCCGACCTCGGCGAGACGTCGTACCGCGGAAGCGGTCGCCTCACCGGCCGGAAGGCCCTCATCACGGGCGGCGACTCCGGCATCGGCGGTGCCGTGGCGATCGCGTTCGCGCGCGAGGGCGCCGACGTCGCGATCGTGCACCTGCCCGACGAGCAGGCCGACGCCGATCACGTGCTCGAGCTCGTTCGCGAGGCCGGACGCACCGGCGTGTCGATCGCAACCGACATCTCGGATGCGGCGGCCTGCCGTGCGCTCGTCGCCGAGGCGGTCGAAGCGCTCGGCGGACTCGACATCCTCGTGAACAATGCCGGCAAGCAGGTGGCCGTCGACCGCGTGGAAGACCTCAGCGACGAGCAGTTCGAAGAGACCTTCCGCACGAACGTGTTCGCCAACTTCTGGATCACCAAGGCCGCGCTCGCGCACCTGCCGGCCGGTGCGAGCATCATCAACACCGCGTCGCTGGAGGCGTACAAGCCCGCGCCCGACCGGCTCGACTACGCGGCGACCAAGGCCGCCGTGAACAACCTGTCGAAGGGTCTCGCGCAGCAGTTGGCACCCCGCGGCATCCGGGTGAACGTGGTCGCGCCCGGCCCGACCTGGTCGGCGCTGCAGGTCAGCGGCGGCGTCTCGGACGAGCAGATGAAGGCCTTCGACGACGAGAGCACCTACCAGCGCGCCGGGCAGCCCGCCGAGATCGCACCCGCGTTCGTGTTCCTCGCGTCGGCCGAGTCGAGCTACGTCTCGGGCGAGACGCTCAACGTCAACGGCGGGATGGTCACGCCGTAGCACCCGCGTATCGCCCGTCGAGATGCCACGACACCCGGATGGGTGGGGGGCGCGCTCCGGGTGTCTTGGCATCTCAGGGGATAGCGACGGATGCTGCGCGGGAGACGCGTAGAGGGATGCCGGGGCCGAACGCAAGCCGCCCCGAAAACTCGCGCGGTGCCCGAGTGTTGAGGCCATGGTGGTTTCGAACACGCGTACGCCCGTCGTCGTCTGCGCCCTGCCGGGCTTCGCGGAGTGGGCGGGGTCGACCGACGGCGAACTCGACGTGCGCCCGGTCGAACGCGCAGATCTCGATCACGTCATCGCGCAGCTGGCCTCCTATGACGGCCGACGCTTCGTGGTCGCCGGTGCGGGAGCGGAGGCCGCGGTCGTCGCCGCGGTCGTGGAGCGGCTGCTCAGCGGCGAGGCGCCCGTGTTCGGGCTTGTCGGGGTGGTGCTGGCGGAGCCCGAGGGCGACCTCGGAGCCGAGGCGTTCGACCTCCCGACGTGCGTTCTCGCGGGCGCACAACCTCGGACGAACCGGGCGGATGAGGTCGAAACGGGCACCGGGAGCCCGCGCGAGCGAGGAGTGTCCGAAGATGTACGGGCGGTCTCGCGCACCTTCCCCCGAGCCCGGGCCGGGCAGCTCGCCGACTTCGTCGCGCGCGAGATCGCGCCGGCCCCGGCGGTGCCCGAGGAATGGGCCCGCCTGATCGCCTCGGATCGCGTCGACGTCGAGGTGCGCAGCATCCTGTCTCGGCGCTCTCTGCCCGACGACGCCGAGTATGCCCCGCGGGTGATGGATGCGGCGCAGCTGACGCTGCTGCGCGAGATCGCCGACCTCGTGGTGCCGCAGGACGGCCCGGCGATCGACCTGGCCGCTCGCGTCGATGCCCAGCTCTCGCGCGGCGAGGGCGACGGGTGGCGGAACGCAGCGCTGCCGCCCGACCCCGAGGCCTACCGCACCGGGCTCACGGCGCTCGCCGACCGCTGGGCGGGGGAGGAGACCCTCCGCGCCGCGATCGAGGGTGAGCTCGAGGCGGGCGGACCGTTCTCCGCCACGCAGCTGGCAGCCTGGCTGGAAGACGTGCGGGTCGATCTCGTGCGGCAGTGGCTCGCCCACCCCGCCACCGCGGCGAAGGCGGGATTCGACGGGTTCGCCACGGGCGGCACCGTGCTGCCGCTGCGCGGGTTCGGCGAACTCGGGAGCGGAACGCGAGACGCGTGGGAGCCGGCGGGGGTGAACGCGTGAACCTCGAGAACATGCGCGCCTACGCCGATGACGAGATCGTCGACGTCGTCGTCGTCGGAACGGGAGCCGGCGGCGCCCCGCTTCTCGCCGAAATGGCCCGTCGCGGCCTGAGCGCGGTCGCCTTCGAGGCGGGCCGCAACTTCGACCTCGATGACTTCACGACCGACGAGACCGAGGCGGTGCGCATCAACTGGATGTCGGAGCGGCTGAGCGGGGGAGCAGGCCCCACCGCGTTCGGTGCGAACAACAGCGGCATCGGGGTGGGCGGCTCGACCCTGCACTGGGGCGCCTTCGCGCCCCGCCCCGACCGGCGCGACCTGCGCCTGCGCAGCGAAACGGGCGAGGGGCGCGACTGGCCGCTCGACCCGGAAGAGCTGTTGCGCTACGTCGTCCGCGTCGAGGGCGACATCGGCGTCTCGGGGCCCGTGCCCTACCCGTGGGACTCCGACCGCGCCTACGCGTACAAGGCCCCGGCCCGCAACGGCTCGGCCGACATCGTCGCGCGCGGAGCCGACGCCCTCGGCATCCGCACCGCCGACGCCCCGGCCGCGGTGCTCACGCGCGCCCGGCTGCAGCCGTACCTGGGTGAGCGCGGCTCCTGCCAGTCGTGCGGCGCGTGTCATCAGGGCTGTCGATTCAGTGCGAAGGCCACCATGGCGACGACGTACCTGCCCGCCGCGATCGCGCTCGGCGCCGAGATCCGCGCGGAGTCGATGGTGTACGGCATCGAGCTCGACGCTCGCGGTCACGTGGAAGCCGTCGTCTACCGCCGAGACGGCGTCGAACGGCGCCAGCGCTGCCGCGCCCTCGTGCTCGCCGCGGGAGGCATCGAGACCCCGCGCCTGCTGCTGCACACCGGGCTCGCGAATTCGAGCGGCCAGGTCGGGCGAAACTTCCTCGCTCACGGGGCGACTCAGGTCTGGGGGCGTTTCGACGAGGCCGTGCGCGCGTACCGCGGTTACCCGTCGTCGCTCATCAGCGAAGACATGCTGAGACCCGCGGATGCCGATTTCGCCGGCGGCTACCTTCTGCAGAGCCTCGGAGTCATGCCGCTCACGTACGCGACCACCCTCGCGCGCGGGGGTGGGGTGTGGGGCCGTGAGCTCGTCGAGCGTGCCCTCGACGCGCGCTTCTACGCCGGCATCGGCATGAACGGGGAGTGCCTGCCGGCGGAGGCCAACCGGCTCGAACTCGTCGACGAACTCGACGAGTGGGGCATCCCGCGCGCACGAATCGACTTCACCGCCGGTGCGAACGAGAAAGCGCTCGACGCTCACGCCACCCGCACGATGGAGAGCATCATGCGCGCCGCCGGGGCGAGCGACACCATCGTGCTGACCCGTACCGCGCACACCGTGGGAACGTGCCGCATGTCGAGCGACCCGGGCGACGGCGTGGTCGATGCCGACGGTCGGTCGCACGACATCCCGAACCTCTGGATCAGCGACAACTCGGTCTTCCCGAGCTCCCTGGCCGCGAACCCGGCGCCGACCATCATGGCGATGTCGCTGCGCACCGCAGACCGGATGCTGGCGTCCGCCGACTAGGCCCGCGGACCCTTCGACGAGCTCAGGGACCGCCTCCAGGCCGGCCGCTGAGCCTGTCGAAGCGTCCGGCGCGCCCCGGGACGCAGCATCCGTCGCATGTACCCGGTCGTCCGCAATTCGTCAACGCTCGGCTCGAGGCCAGGTTCGCGGCGCACCATGTCGGGCATGACAGAGATCACCGCACACCACGGACTGCTGACCGACATCAACCTGCACGTCGACGACACCGGCGGATCGGGTCGCCCGGTCGTGCTGATCCACGGCTGGCCCCTCTCGGGTGAGTCGTGGTCGGAGCAGATTCCGGCCCTCGAGAAGGCCGGCTACCGCGTCATCACCTACGACCGCCGCGGGTTCGGGCGCAGCGACAAGCCCCGCACCGGCTACGACTACGACACGTTCGCCGACGACCTCGCGGCCGTCCTGGCAGCCCTCGACCTGCGCGACGTCACGCTCGTGGGCTTCTCGATGGGCGGGGGCGAAGTCGCCCGCTACGTCACGAAGCACGGCACCGATCGCGTGAAGAGCGTGGTGTTCGCCGCCGCCGTGCCGCCGTACCTGAAGAAGAGCGCCGACAACCCCGAGGGCCCTCTCGACGACGAGACCGCCGCCGGCATGGAGAAGGGGCTGCGCGACGATGAGAAGAGCTTCTACCACCAGTTCACGACCGCCTTCTTCTCGGTCGACGGCACGCTGAGGGTGAGCGACGCGCAGCAGGCGGACGCCGAGCGGCTCGCCAACCAGGCCGACCACCACGCGGCGCTGAAGTCGATGGAAGCGTTCGCCACCACCGACTTCCGCGACGATCTGCCCCACGTCACCGTGCCGGCGCTCATCATCCACGGCGACAGCGACGGCACCGTACCCTTCGAGGGCTCGGGGAAGCGCACCCACGAGGCGATCGTCGGCAGCGAGCTCGTGGTCGTCGAGGGCGCGCCCCACGGCCTCAACGTCAGCCACGCCGAGCAGTTCAACACCGCGCTCTTGAGCTTCCTCAACCGCTGAGTCGCTCCTTCGCCGCCGTGTGTGCCTCACCGGCGGAGGAGATCTCGCGAGCGGAGGACGGAGAGCCGGCGATCCCACCTCCGCCCGTGAGATCTCCTCCGCTCGCGACGGTGCGCGCGGCGGGAGCGTGCATCGACGACACGCCCACGCCGGCGTTGCAGCGACCTCATAGCCGAGGAGAGCATGCTAGAAGATCCGTCTGAACCGAGGTACGCGTGAACGCACTGCTCGACATCGGCATCCTTTCCGGACCGGCTGTCATCGCCGTCATCGTCGTCGCAGGCATCGTCGCCGCTCTCTTCGTGCTCGTGCGTCCGAGCAGGAGATGGAGACGCGGCACCTGGGTCGTGACCGCCGTCGGGTCGGCCCTCGCCGGAGGCCTCATCGGCGCCGCGCTGACCTGGCTGATCGCGGATCAGATGAACGCTTTCGGCGTCGATCTCACCTTCGCGTCGCGCTCATGGATCGCGCTGGCCTTCGCCGGGACCGCCGTCGCCCTCGCCTCGCTCTGGCGCGCGAGCTGGAAACGGGTCGTGGCCGTGCCGCTGGCTGTCGTGCTGTTCGTCGCCACCGCGGGAATGGGGGTCAACATCGCGTTCGGAAAATACCCGACGATCCGCAGCGCTCTCGGACTGAGCGCCTACGCCGGGGACGTGCTGCCCGATCTTCACATCGGATCGGCCAATCGCCCGACCATCGCCGAATGGACCGCCCCGGCCGGCATGCCCGCCCAGGGGAGCATGGCGTCGGTGGTCATCCCCGCGACCGCGTCGGGCTTCGCCGCGCGCGACGCGACCGTCTACCTGCCGCCCGCCGCGTTGACCGAGAACGCGCCCCTGCTGCCGGTGCTCATCATGATGTCGGGGCAGCCGGGCTCGACCGACGAGGTGTTCACCGTCGGGCGCCTGCGCGAGACGCTCGACGCCTACGCCGCGGCGCACCAGGGGCTCGCCCCGATCGTCGTCTCACCCGATCAGCTGGGCAACCCCGACGCGAATCCGATGTGCGTCGACTCGCCGCTCGGCAACTCGGCGACGTACATCACCGTCGACGTGCCGAACTGGATCACCGCGCACCTGCCCGTACTCCCCTCGCCCGACGGGTGGGGCGTGGGGGGACTGTCACAGGGCGGCACCTGTTCGATTCAGCTCGGCGCGCAGCATCCGGAGCTCTTCAGCGCGATCCTCGACGCCTCGGGCGAGGAGTTTCCCACGTTGGGCGACCCCGCCACGACCATCGAGAAGGGCTTCGGGGGCGACGCGGCGAGGTACGCCGCCGCCTACCCCGCCGCGATCATGGCGTCGAAGGCGCCGTACACCGACATGTTCGCCGTGTTCGGCGTGGGCAGCGCCGACTCGACGTTCCTCCCCGGGGTGAAGGCCCTGTACGCCGACGCGCAGGCCGCGGGGATGACGGCGACGTACGTCGAGTCGGAGGGCAACGCCCACGACGCGGCGGCGTGGAGCTACGTGTTCTCGGTCGGGCTCCCGCTCATCGCCGACCACTGGGGCCTGAACCGGTAGGTGGTCGGCCCTTCGACAGGCTCAGGGACCTTCGACGGGCTCAGGGACCGGCGGCTATTTCGCGGAGACGGGCTCGCGAGGCTCGCGCAGCGTGCCGGCCATGCGTGCTGCCTGCGCGAGCGTGAGGTGCGGCAGATAGGAGCGGGCGAGGGCCACCGCGAGCGCGGGAAGAACGGTGGCCTCGGGGTACACCGCCCAGAGCGTGACGAACTCGGGCTGGAACTTTCGCTTGAAGTTCAGCAGTGAGCGGAAGCCGTAGGCGGGCTCGAGCAGCTCGCCGAACCGGTCGAGCACCCGCGTGATGGCCGCGCGCTCGCCGTCGTCTCCCGGTCGCGATGCCAGCGGCGACCCCGAGAGGCTGAGCCGTTCGAGGCCCTCCGCCTTCATGTGGTCGGCGGCCGCGCCGATGACGAACTCCATGATGCCGTTCATCGAGTCGGCGCGCCGGCGCATGAAGTCCAAGGTGTAGCCGCGGACCGCACCCCCGTCGAACAGGGGCAGCCAGCTCGTGACCGCCTGGATGCGGCCCTCTTCGTTCCGGGCGAGCATCAGCCGCACCGCGGGATCGTTGAGCTGGTCGACCCCGCCGAGGGTGAACTCCATCTCGGGGAGGCTCTTGTCGGCGACCCAGGCCTCCGAGATCTCGCGGATCTGGGCGTGCTCGGCGATCGTCAGGTCGTGCCAGCTCGTCCAGGTCGCGGTGACGCCCTCACGGGCGGCGCGGTTCGTGGCGGTGCGGATGTCTTGCCGCTTCTTGCCCGCGGTGTTCCAGGTCGCCGGGTCGAGCAGCGCCTCTTCGGCGACCGGCATGCGCTGCCATCCGAGGTGGGCGTAGGGCGAGTCGTCGCCCTCCTCGACGCTGTAGAAGACGGGCGTCCACCCGTTGTCGCCGCAGAACTCCACGAACCCGGTCACCACCTCGGGCCGGCGCGCATCGGGGCCGAACGCCCCGCCGAGGGTCAGCGCCACCGAGCCGTGCACCCGGTAGGCGATCGCCGCATCGACGTCGGGCGAGAACCAGTAGGCGTTCCCCTCCCACGTGGTCATGAACGACAGGGTGTCGCCGCCTCCTCGTTCCAGCGTCAGGCGGGCGCGCGAGCGATCGGACGCGCCGCTGACCGTACCCGGATCGAGCACGAGCCGCGCTGTCGCGATGGCCGCCGCCAGCCAGAACAGCAACGGCGGGAGGTACCAGAAAGCTTGCGCCCACCCGCTCGAGGGCACGAACGTGAGGATGTCGGAGGGCAGCAGCGTCGGCGGCAGCAGCCGCAGCGGCAGCCCCACGAGCACCTTGCCGACGTCGAGGTTCGGCGTGTACCCGTCGGCAGCGGCCAGGCCGCCCACGAACGCCAGCAGCAGGTTGGCGGCGGCCGCGACACCGACGGTGACACCGAAAGTGCGCAGTGCTGCGGGAGTCGACGACGCGCGCACGTCGCGGCGGAACACGACGAGCACGATCGCCACGATCAACGGCACGAGCGCACCGATGAGGCTGCTCGAGAGCGTCTGCGCCACGTACTGCTGCGATTCGGTGTCGCGCAGTTGCGCGATCGCCGCCACCGTCTCGGGCTGGATGACCGAGAAGACGTAGAGCATGCCCGCGAACACGATGCCGTTGAACACCACCGCGATCCAGAGCGCGGCACGGCGCCCCTTCAGGATGCCCCAGGCAGCCAGCACGGCGACGAGGATCGGCAGGAGCGCGATGAACCCCGACGCGGGTTGCAGCTCGCGGAACACGTCGTACGTGTCAGGGCACGGCGCGGCCGTCGACCCGTAGGCGCACGTCTGACCGTCGATGAGGGTCACCGGGTCGTCGGAGAGGAAGCCGTAGATCGACAGCAGGCCGGCGCCGGTCTCAGAGAACGTGGCGATCACCGGGCCGACGGAGGTCACGAACGTCAGCGCCGCCAACAGCACCCGCGTCTCGTGGTGCGAACTCCGCACGATCCGGAAGCCGGACCGGCGCCCGCCGAGGGCGAAGCCGAGCCCGAGTCCGATGGGCAGGGCGAGGATCGAGAACAGGTCGTTCGCGGCACCCTCGTAGAGGAACAGCGTGACCGCCGTGAGCGAGGCCAGCAGGCGCGTGCGCCGCCGCCACAGGGCACCGGCGAACGAACTCGCCGCCATCGCCGTGCAGATCACCGCGGCCAGGGGCGAGAGGGTGTCGACGGCGGGGGTGTTCAACGGGAGGAAGCCGAGGTACCGGTCTTCGACGACGCCGACCCCCAACCCCAGGAACGACGCGGCCACCCCGCCCACGACGTAGGCGACGAGAGTGCGGATGCTTCCCATCGTCTTCTCTGCGGCACCCAGCACGATCAGGAGCACCGGGACGATCGCGATCAGCGCGGCGATGTCGGCGACGGCGAACAGCGATGTCACGGTTCCCCACCAGTGGCGCTGGAAGACGACCCCGGGTTCCTCCGCGTTGAGGACCTGCCACCCCCACCCCGACGGGGTCAGGATGAAACCGGTGAGACTGAGCACCACGATCGCCGCCGTGATCAGCAACGTCACGGGTCGCGCTCGGCACCATCGGAGCACGAGCACTCCGGCCTGATTCGCATTCATCGTCGGCGTGCGCAGCATCCGACATTCCTTTCGTCACCGTTCCTGCCGCCGTGACTCTATCGGCGGTCCCTATGGACGGGCCGGTTCCATCCTGACGAGAGTGACAGCGGTGTCGCGGGCGGTGCGCCGCGCGGAGCGGGGGATCTACTCGGCGGTGACGACCGCGTCGCCCGACCAGACGAGGGCGCGTCCGCCGGACACGGCGAGAGCGAGCGGGCCGGCGGGGTCGGCCGCGGGGGCGCAGCCGAGCGGGGTGGCGGTGTCGAACCCGGCGCCCGACCACCGCGTCACGGCGACGCCGGCGCAGTCGTCGGCGGGGGAGGCCGTCACCACGGTGCCGCCGTCGATCGACAGCGCGACAGCGTCCGTCGCCCCGAGCGCCTGCCACGCGCGGTCGGAGCCGAGAACCGACACGGTGCCGGCGCACTCCACCGCGACCACGTCGCCGGCGGCGCGGAACGACCGCGGCTCGGCGCACGGGGCAGCGACATCGTCGCCGGGAAGCACGACGACGGCCCGATCGGCGAGGTCGAGGTAGCGCGATGCGGCGAGCACCTCGGGGTAGGGCTGCCAGAACTCGCCCTGCGTGAAGGTGCGGAGGGCCTGCACCTCGCAGGTGGCGCCCATGGCGGCGACCATCTCGGCCTCCGAACCCGCGAAGACGTCGAGCGAGGCGACCTGACCGATCCCGCGGTAGGCGGGGGTGACGTCCTGCCACGTGCGGCCCCCGTCGGCGGAGTGCTCGACGAGCGGGGCGGTGGTGCCGCAGTCACCGGCGGTGGCGCGCCACCACCCCTCCGAGCCGACGGCGAAGAACCGCGCCTCGGCTGCGGGGTAGGCGGCGCTCGCAGACGACGACGGCGACGGCGACGGGGCCGCCGCGGTCGGGCTCGCCGAAGTGGTCGGGTCGACCTCGAAGGAGTAGTCCTGATCGGTCGGGGGCGCGTCGGTGGCCGTTGTCGGTTGCACGCTCCGCAGGGCGAGAACCACCAGCACGATCGTCGCCACGATCAGCAGGGCGACCAACGTCCCCGCGATCCATTTTGCGGGGACGGGGTCGAGCCGTCGTCTGCGGGCCATCGTGCTCCGCGTCAGGGCAGCAGCTGGTCGTCGGACGACTCTGCCGCCGCGGTCTTGCGACCGCGCCGGGTGGGCTTCTCGGCGGGGGCGCCGTAGGTGCCGTAGGAGCCGTATCCGCCGTAGCCGTACCCGTAGCCATAGCCGTAGGAATCGGGGCCGCGCGTGGGGAGCATCGTCAGCACGACGCCGCCGACCTTCGATCCGACCGTTTCGAGCGCGTCGAGCGCACCGCTGAGCTGGTGGGTCGTGGTCTTGCCCGCCGCGACGATGAGGAGGGCCCCGGCGGTGAACTTCGACAGGACCGCAGCATCCGTCACCGGAAGCAGCGGCGGCGCGTCGCAGAGGACGACGTCGAACTCGTTGCCGAGGGCCTCGAGCAGCTGACCCATCTGCTTCGAGCCCAGCAGCTCGCTCGGGTTCGGCGGCACCTTGCCGGCCGGCAGCACGTAGAGCGGACGCTTGCCCCAGGGGAGCATCACGTCGGCGACGCGTGCGCGGCCGATCAGCACGTCGGTGAGGCCCGCGCCACCCTCGATGTTGAGGTACTCGGCGATCTTCGGCTTGCGCAGGTCGGTGTCGAGCAGCGCCACGCGCTTGCCGGCGTCGGCGAGGGCGACGGCGAGGTTGATGGTGGTGGTCGACTTGCCCTCGCTGGGGAGGCTGGAGGTGACGACGAAGATGTTGCCGCCGTCCATCTCGAGGAATTGCAGGTTGGTGCGCAGCGCACGGAAGGCTTCCGACCGCTGGTTGTGCGGGTCGGCCTCGAGGATGAGGGGCCGTTCCTTCGCCTTGGGGTCGAAGGGGATCGCGCCGATGAGCGGCCGATCGGTGAGGTTCTCGATGTCGCGGGGGTTGCGCACCTTGTTGTCGAGCACGGCGCGGAGCACCGCGATGCCGACGCCGAGCGCGAGGCCGACGAGACCGCCGAGCGCGAGGTTCAGCGGCACGTTCGGGCTGACCGGGGTGCGCGGGGCCTGCGCGTCGCGCACGCGGGTGAGCTTGACCGGGCTCACCTCCTGCCCGTCGCGGGTCTCGAGCGTCTCGACGGCGTTCGCCAGGCTCGCTCCGAGGGCGTTCGCGATGAGGGCCGCCCTGGCCGGGTCGGCGTCGGTCACCGTGATCTGCACGATCGTCGAATCGAGCCCGGAAGACGCGGTGACGCGGCCGGCGAGCCCGTCGGCGTTCATGTTGAGGCCCAGCTCGGTGATGACGGGGTTGAGCACGAACGGCTCTTCCACCAGCTCGACGTAGGTCGCGATGCGCGCCTGGGTGAAGTTGGAGCCCTGCTGCAGCTCGGTGATCGTCGATCCGCCCTCGGTCGAGACGAACACGCCGCTCGTCGCCTCGAACTGGGGCGTGCGCGTAAGAGAGAATCCGGCAGCAACCGCGACGCCCACCAGGGTGGTGACCACGATCACGAGCCAGTTCTTACGCAGGATGCGAATGTAGTCGCTGAGCTCCATGGCACCTTTCCGGGGTTCAGTACGGGATCATCCTGCCACACCGGGTGTTTCCATTCGGTGACGGGGCGCTTTGTCCGTCACGGAGCGGGGGCTCAGCGGATGCGCGCGATCTGGATGCGGATCTCCCCGTCGGGCGCCGGGTGCGCGGCGAGCAGCGCGTCGGCCACCGCGCGCGCACTGTCGGCGCTGCGGGCGTCGAGCTTCGTCGCGATGCGCGCGTCGACGCGGAGTCCGTCGTTCGTCGCAACGATGGCCCGTTCCACATCGCCCGTCGCCGCGGCGATCAAGCGGGGAATCGAGGGCGGCGGGAACGCGTCGACCACTCCTTCGACGCCGAGGATGACCTCGGTGATCCGGTTGCTCTCGAGCGCGCTCATGACTCGTCCTCCGTGTTCGCGAAGCCGTGCACGTCTTCGATCGTCACGTTCACCGCGACGACGTTCAGGTCGGTGTGCTGCGCGAGCGCGTCGTACACGGCGGCGCGCAGCAGCGAGGTCGCGTCGAGCACCGACCGATCCCACCCGATCGTTCCCGTGATGTTCACCTCGACGGGGGCACCGGGCACCTCGGCGTCGCCGTCGAGGTCGACGCGTCCGATGTACAGGCCCTCGATCTCGTCTCCGACCGATCGCACCAGCGCGCGCACGGCGCCCTCGGTGATCGTGATCTGCACCCGGGGGTCGGGATGCTGCACGGGAAGGCTTCGACCGACGCGCATCTCCGAGCGCACGACGTCCATGATCCGGTCGAACCAGTTCGCCGGGGGAGGGGGGAGTTCGCTCGCCTCGCGCTCGAGAAGGCTGCGCGAGAGCATGCCGACCCGCTCCAGGGCGTCGAGCGCGTTCAAGCACTCCGGGCAGTTCTCGATGTCGGGGTCGTAGGGCAGTCGGTCCGCGGCGAGATAGTCGCTCAACTCATCGACGGTCTTGCCGCATTCCAGCGCGACGGGGTGGGCTTCGTTCATCGCCATCCCTCCATCTGGATCATGATGCTCGCCCGCGCACGGGACAGGCTTCCGCGAACGGTGCTGACAGGAAGAGACGTCTGTTCAGCGATCTCGTCGTAGCTGAAACCCCCGACCTCTCTCAGCAGCCAGGAGGTGCGTTGGGCCTCCGGAAGAGTCGCGAGCGCTTTCGAGAGTGCCGCGAGTCTAGCGTTGTGCACCGCGATGGCCTCGGGGTTCGTCGACTCCCGGGTGGGCACGTCGATCCCGTCGTCGAGCGCAGCATCCGTTCCCCTGCGGCGGATCAGCGCGAACGCCTCCCGGCTGGCGATCTTCATCAGCCACGCCTTGACGGCCGAGCCGTCGCGCAGCGTCGGCAGCTGCTTCCAGGCGGTCGAGAACGCCTCTTGCACGACGTCGTCGGCCTCCGACAGCGAGCCCACGATGCGGGAGGTGTAGGCACGCATGATCCCGCTGTGCCGACGCACGATCTCACCGAACGCCAGCTCGTCGCCGTCGCTGGCACGTTCGACCAGGATGCGGTCGGACAACCCGCTCAGCGAGGAGGCCGAACCCCCCGAACGTGGTGCCATGAAAACTCCGCCGAACTTTTTTGTGACGAATGAGGACCGCCGTGCCTCCTATTCACGAGCGACGCTAACGCGCAGCGAAGTCGGCTGGCAGTGGTTGCGTCCATTACTCGAAACAGCTAGGAGAAAATCGCATGGCTACTGAAGAGAAGAACACCACCCCCGTCACCCCCGCCACGGTGAGCCGCGTCGACCGCGTCGGCACCACCCCGGGCGAGGCCACGAGCGAATCGGGCGGCACCACCCGCATCGCCGAGAGCGTCGTGGCGAAGATCGCCGGCATCGCTGCGCGCGAGGTTCCCGGAGTGTTCGCCCTCGGCGGCGGCGGAGCCCGCGCCTTCGGCGCCATCCGCGACGCCATCAACCAGACCGACCTCACGCAGGGCGTCAAGGTCGAGGTCGGCGAGACCCAGGCCGCCGCAGACCTCACCATCGTCGTGGAGTACCCGCAGCCGATCCACCAGGTCGCCGCGAACGTGCGCACCGCCGTCGCCTCCGCCATCACGCGCCTCGCCGGTCTCGAGGTCGTCGAAGTGAACGTCGACGTCAACGACGTGCACCTCCCCGGTGACGACAACGACGACGACGACCAGAACGAGTCGCGCGTCGCATGAGCGCCACGATCTCCGGCGCCCTGATCGGCGCCGTGCTCGCCTTCGCCGCCCTCGTGTTCGGGTTCTGGGGATTCCTGCTCGTCGCCCTGTTCATGGGCATCGGCGCACTCCTCGGACGCGTCGCCTCGGGCAAGCTCGACGTACGCGGATTGGCGAACGCCTTCTCCGGACGACGGACGTCATGAGCATCGCAACGGTGTCCCGCGGCGGCATCGGATCCGCCGCCGCGGGACAGGGCGAGACGGATGCTTCGGCCGCCGCCTCGACGGCGCTGCCCGGCCGCATCACCGTTGCCGACCGGGCGCTGCGCGCCGTCACCGAGCAGGCCAGTGCGCTGGCGTTCGGGGTCGGCCGCGACCAGGTATCCGTCGAGATCGGATCGGCTGCGGGTGGCCTTGCCCTGCGGGTGTCCGCTCCGCTTCCGATCCCCGACCTCGATGACACCGAATCCGTGCACGCGGGTGCGACCGTGATGGAGCGCATCCGCAGCATCCAGCAGAACCTCCGCCGCACCGTCGCCGACCTCACCGGTCGCGCCGTGACCCGCGTCGACGTCACCGTCACCGGGGCGGTCATCCCCACCAGAAGGAGAGTCCGATGAGCGATCGCGTCCTCGCTCGCGTCGCCCGACGCGAGACGCACTCGCCGCGCACGGTCGCCATGGCCGTCGCCGTGGTGCTCGTGATCCTCGCGCTGATCTACGTCGGCCTCGAGATCGTGCTCGACCTCCTGTCGCAGCCCGCGCTGCTGATCGCGCCGGCCGATGCGCTCGCGCAGCTGACCGAGGTGCCCGGCCTCCAGCCGTCGGGCACCGTGATCGGCATCGGACTGATCGTCTCCGTCGTCGGACTCGTGTTCCTCGTGCTGTCCCTGACCCCGGGGCGGCTCTCGAAGCACCGCATGGACATCGGAGACCGCGCCGTCATCGTCGACAACGGCGTGCTCGCGGCCTCTCTCGCCCAGCGCATCAGCGACGAAGCGGGCATCCCGCGCGACCGCATCACGGTCGGCGTTGCCCACCGCGTCGTCGACGTCGTCGTCACCCCCGACGCCGGCCTGCCGATCGACGCCGCCCGCGTTCGACTCATCGCCGACGAGGAGATGGCGGGGTACCGCTTGACGCCCCCGGTGAAGACCGTCGTGAAGATCGCCGCACCCAAGGAGCAGGAGTTCAGCCGATGAACCAGACGAATCGTGCGCTCAACCGCATTCTGCTCTTCCTGATCGGACTCGTCTTCCTCGCCGTCGGCGCCGCGATGGTCGCCGCTGCCGCGACACCGGTGGTGGGCGACGTGTGGCGCAGCACCGCCGAGCAGGTCGAGTCGGGGCTCGTGGCCGCCGCACAGGCGAGTCCCCTCGGCACCGGCGATGTCTCGTGGGTCACGGTCGGAGCCCTCGCGGCCGTCGTCATCGTCATCGTGTTGCTGATCGTCGTGCTCTCCCGCCTCGGCGGCGGACGCAGCCGGTCAGTGCTGCAGTCGTCGATGGACGAGAACACCCTCGGCCGCGTCCTGGTGAAGGACTCGTTCGCCTCCGACGCGCTGACCCACTCGCTCGCCTCGCGCAGCGATGTGGTCAGCGCGAAGGTCACCGCCGCCGAGGTGAAGAAGGAGACGGTGCTGCACATCTCGGTCACTCCGCAGCGCAACACGTCGCCGCGAGCGATCGCCGTGGAGGTCGACCGACTCGCCTCCAACCTCGCCGTGCTCACCGGCGAGGACATACCCACCTACGTGTCGATTCGAACGGGACTCCGAGCGCGCCTCGCGACGGAGCACCGAGAGTTGGCCTGACCCACCACCCCGGACCACCGGGACCACCACCCGGGGGAACCGGGCCACAACCGGGAAACCGGGATCACCAGAAGAGAGGAGCCCGACATGGGACTCGACGACAAGATCAAGAACGCCGCGGAAGACATCGCCGGCAAGGCGAAGGAAACCATCGGTAAGGCGACCAACAACGAGCGCCTCGAGGCCGAGGGCAAGGCCGACCAGGTGAAGGCCGACGCGAAGAAGGCCGGCGAAGACGTCAAGGACACCTTCAAGTAAGCCAGCGTTCCCTCGAATGCCCCGACCCCGCGGTCGGGGCATTCGAGCGTGCGGCGAGACGCGGGCTGTCGGCCCAGGCGCGGGCATAGGGCGCGGTCATGCCCGCGCGCGGGCCGAAAGCCCGCGCCTCGGGGCAGGGGCGCGCACTACCTCAAAACCGCGCGCTTCGCCAGCATCCCTCGCGCTGAGGCCGCTCCACGTACGGTGGAATCACCTTTCGGGAGACACCCGGATCGAAGACGGAGGGAGCCCACATGGGACTCGACGACAAGATCAAGAACGCCGCCCAGGACATCGCCGGCAAGGCGAAGGAAGCGACCGGCAAGGCGTCCGACAACGAGCGCCTCGAGGCCGAGGGCAAGGGCGACCAGACGTCCGCCAACGTCAAGCAGGCCGGCGAGAACGTCAAGGATGCTTTCAAGTAAAGCTCGTCTCTCACCGAAACGCCCCGCGCCGATGGCCGGGGCGTTTCGCTGTTTCCGGGGGAGTCGGTCGGTCCGATAGTGTGCGGGAGTGCCCGTGCCGGGGCGATCGTGGATTCGCGCGGCTCCGGGGGGAAGCACCATGGCGGACGAGATAGGCGACGCGGCAACGAAAGAGCACTGGACACGGTTCCTGCGAATGCAATTTCCGGTGGCCGCGTCGACGATGCTGCTCCTCGCGCTCTTGCTGGTCCTGGGCGTCGACGTCGCTCGCCCCGGGTTGCTGGCGACCGGCACCGCGATCATCCTGACCGTCGTGGTCGCCTCGCTGTTGATCCCTTGGCGTCGGCTGCCGACCATCGCGCAGGCGACGATGCCCCTCCTCGACATCGTCGGCGTTGCTGTCCTGGCCGCCGCGCTGTCGGGCGCGATCGACTCCGTCGGTGTGCTCGTGGCGTTCCCCGCCGTCTGGCTGGGTGTGTCGTTCGGGGCAGGCGGCGCCGTCGTCGGTATCGCCGGGGCCCTGGTGGCCTCCGCCGTCACGGTGCTGGCGACGCCCGTCGAGCAGCACGCGGCGCAATGGGCCTCGGCCTCCATCGTCTTCATCGTCGTCGCGGTGATCGTCTGGGCGGCGACCGTGACCGTCACCGCCGGACGGGCCGCCCACGCCGCGAACGAAGCCGCCGTCGTCGACGCCGAGCGTGCGAGCGCCGCCCTGCGGTCGTTCTTCGAGCGCGTCGACGCCGGGCTTCTGTATCTCGATGAGCGGGGCAAGGTGGTGCTGTACAACAACGCGATCATCGGCTTCGGCGAGCTCGCGCGGCACGGCGCGGGCGACGTCGCCGGATCACGCGTCTACGCCGCCGATCAAGTCACGCCGCTGCCACCCGACGACCAACCGCTGGCGAGAATGACGCGCGGCGAGAGCTTCGCCGACTTCCTCTACTGGGTCGGCCCCCGCGGCGGGCAGCGCGCGCTCGTCGCCAACGGCCGGTCCATCGAACGCGCCGACGGGAGAGCGGCCGGGGCGATCCTGGTCGTGCAGGACGTCACCGAGATCCTGCGCTCGAACCGTGCCCGTGAAGACGCCCTCGCGACGCTCGCCCATGAGCTGCGCACCCCGCTGACGTCGATCGTCGGCTACAGCGAGCTGCTGCTCGCCGACGACCTGGGCGTCGCAGCATCCGCCCGTGTCGAGATCATCTCGCGCAACGCCGAGCACCTGCTGTCGCTCTCCGCCTCGTTCCTGGACGACCTGCACGGCGAGGTTCCTCTGGTGCGCGAGCGCCTCCTGCTCGGCCGCGTCGTCGATGACGCGCTCGAGGTGATGGACGCCGCCCCGGGTTTCACGGATCGGGAGGTGATCCTCGACGTCGCGCCCGAGCTCTGGGTGCTGGCCGATCCCCGCAGCATCGCGGAGGTGCTGCTCAACCTGCTCGGCAACGCCGTGAAGTTCTCCCGCCCGGGCGGCCGCATCTCGATCACGAGCGGCGAGGACGACGCGTTCGTGTGGCTGGACGTGAGCAATTCCGGCTCGCGCATCGACCGCGAAGACCTCGAGCGCATCTTCGACCGCTTCTACCGCGGCGGCAACGCGCAGCGGGGTGCCGTCGCGGGCACGGGTCTCGGGCTCGCCGTGAGCCGCCCGATCGTCGCGGCGCACGGCGGCACGCTGACCGCCGAAGACGTCGACGAGGGCGCGTCGTTCCGGCTGTGCCTCCCGCGCTACTGAGCCGCGCTCGCGGCGGGCCTCAGGCGAGGGCGATGCGCAGCACGCGGGCGACCTCGGCCAGGCCGGGGGCGAGTTCGGTCGCGGACTGCTGGTAGACGTCCCACGAGCGGCGGTACGGGTCGACCACGTCGTCGTCGGCGGGGTCGACCGGAGCGTCGACGTCGTCGCGGTGCGCGCGCAGCAGAGCGAGCGCGGCGCGCACCCGGGCGTGGGGATCGGCTCCGGCGGCCTCGACCTCGTCGCGGATCTCGGCGTCGCCCACCTTCTTCGCGAGACGCTCGAACTCGCGCACCGTGAAGGCCGATCGCACGCGAGCCGGCGCCAGTGCGACGACGTGCGAGCGGTGCTCGCGGCTCATGGCCAGGACGAGATCCGGCCCGGTGAGGTGCAGCTCGGTCAGCCAGCGGGCGCGATGCGCCTTCGAATCGGCGGTGGGCACCCCGAAGGCTGCGGCGAGCTTCGCCGACTCGCGGGTCATGGGCTTGTCGACGAGTGCGTGGGTGCCGGCGCTGGAGACCTCCACGTCGAGCGGGGTGAGCGCCGCGCGCAGGATCTGCTCCGCGAGCGGCGAACGGCAGATGTTGCCGGTGCAGACGGTGAGTATCTCGATGGTCGGGCTCACCTCGGCGTTTCCCCCACCTCGGAACAACGAACTCAGATCCAGATCCAGCATGACGACCCCCCGGCGCGCGCGAATGTACGTGGGCCCAGGACCGGTGCTCGGGGTGGCAGAGCGGTAACGTGGGCGCTGATGAGCGAGTCTAGTGATGCGCCGAGCAGCACCCCGGCATCGGGGATCGTCATCGACGAGCCGCTCGACGATGTCGACGCCGAGTCGGAGCGATCCGACGAGCGATCGCGCGGACGCCGACGCCGTGGCGACGACGCGACCAGGCCGCGGCGCACCTGGCGCGAGGGCGGCACGTCCGTCCATCGCTGGGGGTGGGAATTCGTCGGTTGGGCAGTGCTCGCCCTCGGCATCGGCGTGCTCGGGGCGACCGGGGTGACAGCGACGATGGGCGGGGCCTCGGCCGCGCTCATCGCCCAGATCGTGCTCTGGGTCGCGTTCGCAGCGGTGGTCGTGGCGGCCTTCGCTCGATCGGTGCCCCGCGGGCTGCTGCGGTTCCGCCCGGTCGACCTGCTGTTCGGCCTCGTGCTGGGAGGGATGCTGCGCCTGGCCCAGGGCTGGGTGCAGATGCGCGCCGGCGGCGACGGCGGCTGGCCGAGCTACCCGAGCCTGGGCGGCTCGCTCCCGTCGTCGTGGTTCTTCGACGACCTGCTCGCGGACGTCGTGATCTCTCCCGTCGTCGAGGAGTTCTTCTTCCGCGGGCTCGTTCTCGTCGCGGTCTACACGGCGGTGCGACGGCTGGCCGGGCGCGAGGTCGCGATGTTCGCCTCGGCGATCGTGTCGACAGGGTTGTTCGTCGTCGCGCACGCCCTGCTCGCCCCCCTTTCCTGGGACGCGGTCGTCTCGCTCGCACTCGTCGGTCTCGTCGCGAGCCTGCTCGTCCTGCTGACGGGGCGGCTCTGGCCGGCGGTGCTCGTTCACGTCGTCTACAACGGTCTGTGGGTCGCGATGGCGACCGTCGGAACGCTGCTCGCGGCCTGAGCGCGCAGCATCCTTCGATGGATCACGCATCTCTCAGCATGTAAACCTGTGCATGCACGCATGTAATGTGCGTCAGTCTCGAAGCATGCATGACGACCCGAACCAGGCCTGGGAGCAGTACACGGCGGCGCTGGGCGTCGCGCTCGCGCGTGCGCGGGCCACGCGGGGACTGTCTCAGGAGCAGGTCGCCTACGCCGCCGGGATCGCCGCGTTCTCGTACCGCAAGCTCGAGAAGGGCGAGTCGAACCCCGGCACGCCCGCGAACCCGCGCCTTCGCACCCTCGTCGCGCTGGCCGGCGTGCTCGGGGTTCCCGTCGCCGCGCTGCTGCCGCCCGATCCCGACGGCGTCACCGCCTGGAAGTAGGGCCTCACCGCGCGTCCGCGCCGAGGGTGCACGGGGCCGGACGACACGCATGCAGCCGGTCACATCGGTGAGGTACAGTACCGCCGTCCGGCTCGACCGCGGGGTGCGCACAGCGCCGAACCGGACGCAAGCGCGGCGCGGGGGAGGCCTGGGTGGAGCACCGGTATGCCGTGGGGCGTTGGGCTTCCACGGCGGTGGCGATAGGAACCATCGCCGCGCTCGTGGGGGGTGTCGTCGCGCTGTCGTATGACCGCCCGTCGCGAGTGACCGATCATCAGCCCGCAGCCGGCATCTGGGTCGTCGACGAGAGCGCGGGTCTGCTCGGTCGAGCCGACCCGCGTACCGGAACGGTCGACGCCACGATGGAGCTGGCGGCCGGGGACGTCGAGATCGTGCAGTCGTCGAACACCGCTGTCGTCATCGACCGGACGCGTTCGGTCGCCTCCGTCGTCGACGCCGCTGCCCTGACGCGCAGCGACGAGGTGCGCCTGCCCGCGCGCGATGCGCAGGTGACGTTGGCGATGGTCGATCAGAGAGAGCCGGTCGACCCCCTCCTGGACGCGGTCGTGCTCACGCCCCGTGCCGGCGACGTCTGGATCATGCCCGTCGGAGACGTCGGGCGCTTCGACGCCGACGCGCCGCCGGCGTTCTCTTTCGGTACGGGCGCGAGCGCGGCGGTGGGCGAAGAAGGCCGGCTCTACGTGGCATCGCCGCGCGACGGAGCTCTCTACGAGATCGACCACGACGGTGCCCACCGCCGAGCGGGTTTCACCCCGTTCCGAGGGTCGGCGTCCGACCCGGTGCAGGTCTCGGTCGGCGCCGGCGGCTGGAGCGTGCTCGACCGCGCGGCGAGACGCGTGATCACCGACGACGGTGTCGTCGACCTCCCCGGCGATTCGGGCGAGCTCGCCCTCGAGACGACGCTCTCGCCGACCATCGAATCGGCACCCGCGACGGCATCGTCCGCCGACGGCACGAGCGTGACGTTGGTCGCCGCCGACGACGGGCTGGTCGAAGCATCCATCGATCGGGTGAGGTCTCTCGTGCGCGTCGACGGGGAGTCGCCGGTGCGCCCCCTCCGGCTGGGCGACTGCGTCTACGGCGCGTGGGAGTCGCACACGCTCGCGGTCGGGTGCGCGCAGACGGCTCGGCCGGCAACCGTGGGTCATGCCGAGCCGTGGTCACCCGCTCCCGAAGCGCGCCCGCGACTTCGCACCGACGGGCACACGGTCATCGCGAACGACGCGGCGACCGGTCACACCTGGGCGATCACGCCCGACGGCTCGCGACCGTTCGTCTGGACGGGCGGTCACGACTCCGACGAGGTAGACCTCTCGGGACCGAGCCCGAAGACGGGGGTACTCGACGAGGCGTCGCCGCCCCGTGCGGGCGACGTCCTCGCGCCCGATCCGCAGCGCCCCGCGCCCGACGCGGGGAGCACGGTGACGGATGCTGCGGTCCGGTCCGAGCCGCGGCCGCTTGCCGCCGAGGGCCCCACCGTGCTGAGCGCCGGCGATGTCGAGGCGACGGTCGACGAGAGCGCGGGCACGATCGCCGTATCGTGGCAGCCGTTCACCTCGGCCGGATCGGGTGTGCTCGGATACCTCGTGCAGCGATTGGCTCCCGGCGACGAGGCGGGGACGTGCGCGATCGACCAGGGGCGAGCGACGGTGGCCGGCGGCGAGGTGCGCGCGACCACCGGCACGTCGACGCTCTACGGAGGGGAGAGGCCGCCGGACGGCGGCTACCGCTTCGTCGTGACCGGCTACACCGACGGCGCGTGCGTCTCATCGGCGCCGATCGAGGTGCGACCGACGCCGGTGCCCGGTGCCGTGGGAGACCTCCGCGGCGAGATGGCGTGGATCGGTACGCGATGGGACTATCGCGTCTCGCCCGGACAAGCCCCCCGCTACGAGGTGGAGAGGCTGGATGCTGCCGGGGCGGCGACAGGATCGACCGGGGTCTTCTCCGAAACGGCCGTGCCGCGCGAACTCACCGGCGGGGCCTTCGGGGAGACGGTGACGTTCCGCATCCGCGCGTGCGCCCCGTGGGGCGCGGATGCCGCGTGCGGTCCGTGGACCGAACACGCGGCACCCGAGCCCTCGCTCGACTTCACGCTCGCAGACCTCGCCTACTCGGAGGACACGGGCGAGTGGACGTGGAGTGCGCTCCCCGACAACGGCACCGCGAAGGTGCGGGTGCTCGGACTCGGAGGAAGCGGCGCACAGTGGGAAGCGGGTGCGCTCTACTGTCGAGCGAACGCCCCGGTTGCACCGGCGGACGCCGTCCTCACGATACGAATCGACGGCCAGGTGCGCGAGGTTCGAGCGAACGAGCTCTGACGCGTCATCCCTCGATGCTCATCGACTCGGCGCGGTTGCTGAACGTTCCGAGATTGTTGGACACCGTGAGGGGGCCGAACTCGGTGCCGCCGTAGTTGACACCGTCGAAGAGGTATCCCTCGCAGCCGTTGTACGCCTCGAACGATTCGAACCGGTTGCTCCACGTGCCGAGGTTGGGGAAGCTGTGGATCAGGCCGGTGCAGATCGCCGGATTCGTCGTGAAATAGCTGACGCTCGCCCCCGTCCGTCCGGTGGCGTCCCACCCGGTCGCGAGCAGATACGTCGCGGCGCTCGCGGCAGCGGTCGCCGCGGAACGGCTCTGCGCCCCGGTGGGTACGGCGACGAGCTGTGTGCCGGTGGCACGTTCGATCTGCTCGTGCGGGTCGAGGGAGGCGTCGAAGCATCCCATCGTGTCGTTGTCGACGTTGTACCAGCACGACGGGGTCGGTTCGGCCGCCTGGGCGGTCGAGATCGGGAAGAGGCTGAGCGCTCCCACGGCGATGGCGGTGAGGGCGGTGATGCGGCGAGTGATAGTCACGGCCGCAGTCAACCGCGACGAACCTCCCGCTCGAAAGTCATGGCGGTCGACCGTCTGCTGAAGGTTTTCTCCCGCGGATGACGTCTCGATGGACGTTCACTGCGGAGGGTAAGGAACCGGGCTGCGCGCACATATAGAGAAGTGCGAAATCACCGGATCTTCGAGCCGCTGCGCCCGCCGAGCGTCACCCCGGTCATGGGCGCGGCGCCGCGTCCGAGATGCGTTCCGCGCCGGTCTACACTCACCTCGTGGTGGGGGAAACCGAGCGGCGCAGCGACCGCGAGTTGCTCGATGCCTCGTCGCGTCGCAATGAGCACGCGTTCTGGGAGTTCTACCATCGGCACGCCGAGGTGGTCTTCGCTGCCGCGCTCGATGAGCTCGCAGACGAGGACGAAGCGCAGGAAGTCGCGCAGCACGTTTTCGAGACGGCGTGGCGCAAGGCATCGAAGGTGCGTATGGTCGCAGGCTCGGCGGAGGCGTGGTTGATGCTCACGTGCCGCAACCTCGTGGCGAACAAGAAACGGAGCCTGCAGCGCAGGCCATCGGTAGAGGGACTTGATGATGCAGCGGCTAGCATGCTCGAAACGCGCACGGCGCAGCGGGCTCGCGATCAGCAGCTGCTCGCTCAGGTGGAGGACGAGATCGCAGGCATGCCGGTTCTCGATCAGCACGTGTACCGGGCCGTTCTCGTCGAAGGCCGAAGCTACGAGGAGACCGCCGCGTCGCTCGAGATCTCCGTTCCCTCCGTCGGCAAGCGCCTGCATCGCGTGCGGGCGCGCATCCGCGATCGGTTCGGTGATGAGCGATGAGCGATGACCCCCGCCTCAGCCCGGAGCGTCGCGCCGCGATGCAGACCTGGCTTTCCCGCCGGATCGACGCCCGACGCCGCCGCCGTCGCGGGTTCGTGATCGCCGGCGCCGTCGGCGGAGGCGTCGCGGTGCTCGGGCTCGCCGCGTGGATCGTGGTCGCCCCGCAAGAGGTGCAGGAACGGTGGGTGGACTGCTACGCCGCCGTCGACACGGACGCCGCGTTCGCGACGGCCGTGCGCTCGAATGCCGATGCGGTCGACGACCGCACCGCCGCCGCGCTCTCCGCGTGCGGCGAGCTGTGGAAGCACGGGCTCGTCGACGGCGTCGAGCACGTGACCGCGCCCGAGTTCGTGCTGTGCCAGCGCACCGACCGTTCGCTCGCCGCGTTCCCGCTTCTCGGCGGGGTCGCGGCCGGTGAGGTGTGCACGAGCGTCGGTCTGACGCCGCCCACCCGCACCGACTGACGCTCACGCGAGGGCCGGCCCGGAGTCGGAACGCACGCTTCGCCGCGCCCGGAAACCGGGGTCATCGCGCGGGTAAGGGTTCGCAGATCGGCACATATGTGTGCTGATCGCCGATCCTTACCCCCGACGCAAACGTTCACCGAACCGCCTCGAATTCGGCCTTGACCGTTTCCTCGGCGCGTCTTGGGCGAGCTCTCGACGGTGAGCATGCTTGTGCTGTCGCGACGGAATCTCCGGATCGCACCCCTTCCTTCTCGAATGTGATTGGTGACTCGCCCGTGCCAGAAACTCCCCGCGATCCCGCCACGCCCCTCACGGGTGGGGTGATCGCCGAGGCCGACGCGCTGCGCGATCTGGGGATCGATGCGCCGGTCGACGGTGACGACCCGCAGCCGACGCGCTCGGAGCGTCCCGGCGACACGGATCGCCCTCGGAGCCTGCCCCAGGTTCGCGGGCTGACCGACAACATCTTCCGGGTCGGCGCGCACGGCGGGGGAGTCGTGGTGCTGGCGATCATGACCCTCGTCGGGGTCTTCCTCGCCGTCCGCGGCGCGGAGGCCATCGCCGCGGCCGGGCCGGCGTTCCTCACCGAGCAGGACTGGGAGCCCAACTCCGGGCGCTTCGGCATCGCGGCCGTGCTCTTCGGCACGGTCACGATCGCGCTCATCGCGATCTCGGTCGCCGTGCCTCTCGCGCTGGCGACGGCGACCTACATCTCCGAGTACGCCCCCGAGGGCATCCGCCGCTTCCTCATCGGCATCGTCGATCTGATGGCGGCGATCCCCTCGGTCGTGTACGGGCTGTGGGGCATGTTCTGGCTGGAGGGCAGCATCCTCCCCGTCTCGCAATGGATCTCCACCCATCTCGGCTGGATCCCGATCTTCTCGGTACCGCAGTTCGACCCCGACAACCCGCTGGCTACGCCGACGGTCTTCACCGCGTCGGCCTTCCTCGCCGGCCTCGTCGTGTCGATGATGGTCGCCCCCATCGCCGCGTCGATCATGCGGGAGGTGTTCAGCCAGGCGCCCATCAGCGAACGCGAGGGGGCGCTGGCGCTCGGGTCGAGCAAGTGGGGCATGATCCGCACGGTCGTCTACCCCTTCGGGCTCGGCGGCATCATCGGAGGCACCATGCTCGGGCTCGGCCGCGCGCTCGGTGAGACCATCGCCGTCTACCTCGTGATCAGCCCGATCTTCGTCATCAACTGGCACGTCCTGTCGACGGGTACGAACTCCATCTCGTCGCTTATCGCCCTGCGCTACGGCGAAGCATCCCAGTTCGAACTCTCGGGGCTCATGGCCGCCGGCCTCGTGCTGTTCCTCATCACCATGCTCGTGAACTTCGTCGCGGGCTTCATCATTCAGCGCTCCCGTTCGGGGGCCTCGAGTTGAGCACCGATATGACAGACCAGATCACCGTCACCGGCGACCCGCGCGGGCGTACGCACCGACGCGCCTCGCTCGCGGGCCACATCACCCGCACGCAGGTGCCGGGCCGCGGCCGCATCCCGCACTCGGCGCGCCCCGAGGAGCGTCGCAACCTCTCGAAGGTGCGCCGCGACGACATCCTCCGGGTGGTCGGCGCCGCCGTCGCGGCGATCGGGGCAGCCACCTGGCTGTCGACGCAGATCCTGCCCTTCGAGGGTGCGCTGCCCTTCGTCCTGATCGCCTACGCGCTGTTCGTCGGCTTCTTCGTCGTGCTCATCAGCTTCGACGACGACAAGATCACGATCCGCGACCGCGTGGTGGCGGTGCTCATCCACTCCGGTGCCGTCGTGCTCATGCTCGCCCTGGCGGTCGTGGTGGTCTTCACCCTCTTCCGGGGTTCCGACGCTTTCCTGCAGCCGAACTTCTGGGTGCAGGACCTCTCGCTCGCCGGCCCCCTCGACCCGCTGAACGTCGGCGGGATGCTGCACGCCGCCGTCGGCACGCTCATCATGATCTCGATCGCGCTCGCCATAGCGATCCCGCTCGGGCTTCTCACGGCGGTGTGCCTGGCGGAGTTCCCCTCGCCCTTCACCCGGATCGTGCGGACGGTCTGCGAGGCGATGACGGCGCTGCCCTCGATCGTCTGCGGCCTGTTCATCTACGCGACGTACATCCTGATGTTCGGCTTCGACAAGTCGGGCTTCGCCGCGTCGCTCGCGATCACGATCATGATCCTGCCGATCATCATCCGCTCCGCCGACGTCGTGCTGCGCCTCGTGCCGCAGACGTTGAAGGAGGCGTCGCTGGCGACGGGCGCCTCGCAGTGGGCGACGATCTGGCACGTCGTGCTGCCGACGTCGAAGTCGGGCCTCATGACCGCGATCGTGCTCGGCACGGCCCGCGGCATCGGCGAGACCTCGCCCGTGCTGCTCACCGCCGGGTACACGACGTTCTACAACTTCAACCCGTTCTCGGGCCCGATGGTGTCGTTGCCGTTCGCGACGTTCACCCTCGTCAAGAGCCCCGAGGCGACGCAGATCGCGCGGGGGTTCGGTGCGGCAGCCGTTCTGATGGTGCTGGTCTTCGTGCTCTTCCTGCTCGCCCGCATCATCGGCGGGCGAGGGGCGGGCGTCCTCTCGCCCCGCGGACGTGCCCGCGCGCTCGCGGCTTCGGCCCGCGACGCCCAGCGCTTCCTCTCGAAAGACGCGGCTCGTCGGTCGGTTGCCGCGGTCGACCCGCCGGGTGCCGATCCCGTCCGGTCGATCCCCGGGCGTGTCGAAGGGTCCGGCGACTCCACCCGGCCGACGAACGGGGAGGAGCGATGATCCGCCGCCTGAGCCGCGCCCGCGCGGTCGCCGCATCCCTCGGTCTCGTTCTGATCGTGCTCGGCGTCTTCGGCACCCTCACACCGGCACAGGCGGTCGGTTCGATTCATGCGAACATCGTCGGCTCGGGCTCCACGTGGTCGGCGAATGCGCTCCAGCAGTGGATCCGCAACGTCTTCAACAACTACCAGTGGAAGATCACGTACTCCGAGTCGGGATCTACGCAGGGTCGCAACGACTTCGCCAACGGCACGGCAGACTTCGGCGTCAGCGAGATCCCCTACGGGATCGCCAACAGCAACGAGGCCGATTCCCCGCCGACCCGTGGGTTCCGGTACATGCCGATCGTCGCCGGAGGCACGGCCTTCATGTACAACCTGCAGATCGCGGGCAAACGGGTCACCAACCTCCGGCTGTCCGGGGAGAACATCGCGAAGATCTTCACGGGCGTCATCACCACCTGGAACGACCCCGCCATCGTCGTCGACAACCCTTCGCTCTCGCTGCCCGCGACGCCGATCGTGCCCGTCGTACGATCGGACGGCTCGGGCACCAGTGCGCAGTTCAGCACGTGGATGCGCCAGGAGCAGACCGGTCTCTGGGACGCGTACTGCGGCAAGGTGGGGCGCCCGTTCGTCAACGGTCACTGCGGCATCACGAGCAACTACCCCACGGTCCCGGGCAGCGGATTCGTCTCCAAAGCGGGTGCCAACGGGGTAGCCGGATACGTCGCGCAGGCTGCCGCCGTGGGCTCGATCACCTTCGTCGAGTACTCGTACGCGCTCAACTCCAAGTTCCCCGTCGTGAAGATGTTGAACGACGCGGGGTTCTACACCGAGCCGACGGCATCGAATGTCGCGGTCGCGCTGCTGCAGGCGCGCATCAACGAGGACAGCACCTCGCAGAACTTCCTCACGCAAGACCTCACGAACGTCTACACGAACGTCGACGCGCGGAGCTATCCGCTATCGAGCTACAGCTACATCATCCTTCCCACGAAGGAGGAGTCGAACTTCACCCAGGACAAGGGACTCACTCTCGCCGACTTCGGCTCGTACTTCCTCTGCGAGGGACAGCAGCAGGCCGAAGCGCTGGGCTACAGTCCGCTTCCTGTGAACCTCGTGCTCGGTGCGCAACAGCAGATCACACAGGTGCCCGGAGGAGACCCCGCCAAGACCAACTTCGCGATCGCGAGCTGCAACAACCCCACCCTCGACCCGAACGACCCGCGCGGCAACGCCCTGGCAACGCGCGCACCGATGCCCCAGGACTGCGATCGATTCGGGGTTCCGCAGTGCCTCACGGGCACGGGAGGCGCTCGCGAGATCTCCACCGCGGCGTCGAAGACGGGCGAGTCGGGGGCAGGCGGTGCGTCGAGCGGATCGGCGGGCGCCGGTGCGTCGGACTCGGCAGGTGCGGTGGATGCTGCGGCCATCGCCGATCCCGGGGCGACCGGCGAGGCCGTGGTCGATTCGGTCGCCGCGAGCACGGTGCTCGCGGGTACCCCCCAAGACCTCGCCGTTTCGCACCCCGGGGTGCTCCCCGCCATCGCGGTCACCGGTGCGGGTATGGGGCTGCTGCTCGCGGCCGTGCTGCCGCCCCTGCTGGGGCGGCGCTCTCGAACGGCCCTCCTCGTCCACCCGACCCGCGGTTCGCCCGCACGCTGAAGGACTGACCCGTGAACCTGCCCTTCCTTACTTGTCGCGGTCGCCGCGCCATCGGTGTGCGCCTCTTGGCCATCAGCGCCGTGGTGGCGTCGGTGTCGGCCATCGGTTTTGTCACGCTTCCGGCATCCTCCGCCGAGGCCGCCGACGATGCGAGCTCCGCGGTGACCGTCGCCTGGCGCGGGGGCAACGATCCCGAGCTGCAGAAGTTCCAGGTCGATCACGAGAAGCTCCTCACCGACGCGAGCGGCAACGACGCCGGCTCGGGGCACTGGGACGACTTCAAGGATCTGAAGATCTCGGTGTCGAAGACGCAGGGTCTCGTTGACGAGGTCATCGAGGTCACCGCGACAGGGATGGCGCCGACCTCGTCACAGACCTGGGAGGGGAGCGCGAGCAACTACCTCCAGATGTTCCAGTGCTGGGGTCCTGATCCTCTCGCCGCCGACTTCGCCGAGACGTGCCAGTTCGGGTCGTGGTCTCAGACCTCCGGCGATGCGCGGGCGGATCAGACCATCAGGAAGGCGCTCGGAACAGGGGCGAACACGCGCGGGCAGTACAGCAATCTCACGGGGTTCGGGTACTCGGAGATCGAGATTCCGTTTCGCACCGCGACCGGTGCCGCCTCTGCGGCGGAGATGGTGGATGGGTCGTGGACGTCGGGGACGGCGAAGTTCTATGCCGCGAGCAACGCGAACGAGAAGCCCTTCGTGCGCATCGCGTCGAATTCGGCGACGACGACCGGGTTCGAGGTGCAGACAGCCGTTTCGCAACCGTATCTCGGGTGCGGCAGGCCCATCGCAGAGAAGGGGGCGGGGGAACGCTGCTGGTTGGTCGTGGTTCCCCGCGGTACCCACTCGGGTGAACTCAGCCCCAGCTCGCAGGGGGATTGCGCGACCGCGGCCCGTGGGGGAAAGCCCTATGGTCAGCAGACCCTCTTCCAGATCGGGAGCCCGGTGATTCCCTCGTGCTCGTTCTGGTCGGACAGGGTCGTCGTTCCGCTCGACTTCGGCGACCTGCGTGGGGGGTGCGCGGCGGGCGGGGCGGAGCAGACCGTCGTCGGCAGCGAGTTCCTCTCCGGCGCGATGTCGTCATGGCAGCAGCGGCTGTGCCCCGCCACCGGCACGGTGTACGGCATGGTGACCAACTCGAGCGACCTCGCTCGCGCACAGCTGCTCAACGGGCAGGCCGACCTCACCGTGGTCGCCGAGGCCTTCCGGCCGAGCTCCGTCGGTGTCGAGCAGGCGGGCTTGCTCGACGATGCGCGTCTGGTCTACGCGCCGATGGCGAATACGGCACTGTCTATCTCGTACGTCGCGTCGACGGCGAGCGGGCGACAGATCCGCGACCTCAAGCTGACGCCTCGGCTGATCGCGAAGATGCTCACGCAGTCGTATAAGACCGATGTCGCGAATATCGCCGGTAGCGAGGAGGCCGCACAGCCGGCGTGGTCGACCATGCCCCACGCGCTGATCGACGACCCGGAGTTTCTCGCGCTCAACCCTGAGGCGCGCTTCCAGTTGTTGTCCGGTGTCTTCCTGGCTGTGGGCCCATTCGGCGACGACGCGCTCACGCAGCTGTGGCGGTACATCCAGGCCGACGCCGATGCGGTCGCCTTCCTGCGCGGCGAACCCGACCCGTGGGGCAACACGATAAATCCCTACTACCTCCCGGCCGGGCATCCTCGTGCGATCGAGTCGGGGTTCAGCACCGACCTCGCATCGAACCCGATCGATGGGATCGTCCGAGCGGACCAGACAGTGTCGCCGCAGGATCCGTCGAAGGCGACCGCGTGGGGAGGGCGGCGGCTGGACTCGCTGACGATGTTGCCCTATTCCGGCAGTTTCGCCGCGAACGCGGGCCGGATCTTCCGCGGAGATACCCGCTACACGAACGAATGGGATCCCAACAAGGTGCTGACGCCGCAGGACAAGGGAGCGTTCATTCCGGCGGTTCCCCAAACCGACATCAACGGCCGGTTCGCCCTTGGGCCCGCAGATGCCGCCACCGCGGCCGACTACAAGCTCGACAGCGCCCAGCTGGCCATCCCTCTCGGGACGACGACCGGAAAGGGCGATCTCGCGACGGCGCGTCAGTTCGTTCCCCTCAACGATGCGTCGCTCGGCGCGGCCGCCGAGGCGATCAGCTCGCAAGACGGGGAGGGCGCGGAACAGCTCGATCTCGGAGCGTTGCCCGAGGGGGCTTACCCGCTCACCTTCACCCTCTACGGGGTCACCGATCTCGGAGATCGCGCACCCGAACCCGACGTTCGCGAGAGGCTGGCACAGCTGCTCGACTTCGTGACGACGGAGGGCAACGCGCGGGGCGAACAACCCGGGCTCCTTCCCGCGGGTTTCGTTCCGCTGACCGACACGCAGGTCGCGCGAACCCGCACCGTGAGTGAACTCTTGCGTCTGGACCGAGGGGGGCCGCCCCCCGCCGATCCCGCCGGGGGTGTCGCTGCGGCTCCGGCTGCCGGTGCGCCCGCAGGTGCGGTGGCCGTGCCGAACCCCGGGCAGCCGGTCGGTGCGGACGCGCAGACGACCGTCTCGTCGCTCGCGGTCGAGGCGACAGCTGCGACCGCCGATGCGCCCGGCTCGCCCGCGGCGCTCGGCGGCGCCCTCGTGGCCGGGCTCGTCGGGGTGGTCGCGTCGCCCTTCCTTCTTCGCCGAAGGGTTGCGGACCGATGACGTCGTGGCTCAAGACCATCCGGAATGTGTGCCCGATCGTGCGCTGAACCGGACCACAGAATTCGCTCGAGCACCCTCCTCGAACGGAAATGGCCCCTCACCAAGAACGTGGAAGTCAGTGGTGAGGAGCCAGAGCCCGCATGGGCATAACAGAGGGAAACCATATCCCAAGGAGAATCTGAGATGCAAATCAACAACAAGCGTCGCTTCGGTGTCGTCGCGGCCGTTTCGGCTGCCGCGATCGCGCTGGGCAGCTTCGGTGCGGCGGGTGCCGCCGTCGCCGATCCGAGCGGTGCGCCGACCTACCGTGCGCTCGCCGGAGTGGGCTCCGACACGACCCAGGACCTCAACAACGGTCTGTCGTCGGTGATCCTCGACAACGCCGGTACCGCGCTCGCTCTCGGGTCGTACAACGCGACCGGCTCGGCGACGATCAAGACCAAGGCGACGGGCCCGACGTTCAACCGTCCGAACGGTTCCGGGAACGGTGTCGCTGCTCTCAAGGCGGCGAAGACGAGCACGGCCTTCGGCGGCGTCACGCTCAGCCCGACCGACGTGCAGTTCGCTCGTTCCTCCAGTGCCGCGAGCTTCGTCCCGAACGGGCGCTACTCGTACATCCCGCTGGCGCTCGACGCGGTGACCTACGCGAAGAACCCCGCGGGTGCTGCCCCGAGCAACATCCCGCTGGGAACGTCGACCGGTCAGGACACCGACGGTGACGGCATCCTCGACCTGACGCTGCGCAACATCTACACGCGCAACGCCACGACGACGCTCGAGACCTCGACCAATGCCGTCTACACCGTCGGCAACCAGGCCTCGGGTGCGCAGATCGTCCCGTTCATCCCGCAGTCCGGATCGGGCACCCGCTCGTTCTGGCAGACCACGGTCGGCGGCTCGTTCGGATCGATCGTGAGCGACAACGCGAACACGGTTCAGGAGCACGACGGAACCATCACCACCACCGTGACCAACGCGATCGTGCCGTTCTCGATCGCGCAGTACGTCGCTCAGGGCAACAGCTCGGTGCTCCAGAGCGAGTACGGGGTCTCGGTTTCCGATCGTCGTGAGGGTGCGGTGCTCGGGCAGGTCAACGGGATCGCTCCGGTGGTCTCGGACGCGCTGAACACGGCGTTCCCGATCGCTCGCCCGGTGTTCACCGTCGTCGAGTACGCGGAACTGGCCACGAACGCCGAGCTCGCTTCGGCTTTCCAGGGCGACACCGCGAAGGCGTACACCGCGACGCGCCCCGGCAGCTCCTCGGCCCTGGTCATCACCGACTTCGGGTTCGGTGACCTCGCCGGTGGCGTCACCGTGAACGGCGTCACGTACGAGCCCGGAGACACCACCTCCTACCGCGTGAACTGAGCGCAACCACGAGCGCCACACGACGCGATCGCGTGACGCTCACCGGTGGTACCCGCCCGCTCGCGGCGGGTACCACCGGGCCCCGGCTGAAGACACGCATCTCGCCACGACGGCGTGGCGAGCGAGACACCCGCAGACCATTCCTCGCAACGCGGACAACTCCTCCGCGTCCAGTAGCACCACTACCCGAAAGGTAAGACCCCTCACCATGAAAAAGCACTCCGTCCGGTCCGCACTCGCGGCGGGCCTCGTCGCTTCCCTGGCGGCCGCGCTGGCGATCACGATCGCCTCGCCCGCCTCGGCCGCCGAACTGATCACAGATAACGAGATCGCCGGCGGCACCTACACCCTCACCCTCAGCCCCGAGGCGCGGTCCGGCGAATCCGGCGGGACCGCCGCAGTGAAGTACGCGCCCGCGCAGATCGACATCAGCACCGGGTGCCCGGAGGGCTTCCGGCGCTCGTCGCGCACCTTCATGGTGTCGCCGACCGGGGTCGAGACCGAGATCGCCATCGCCCGCACCAACATGAACGCCGCCGCCTGGGGTCTGCAGGGCAACGCCATCAAGCTGACCGGCAACCGCGCCGCCGACTTCACCAACCTCGACGAGACCACCTTCCCGACCGGGATCAATGCCTTGGTCATCACGTGCGACGCGCCCAACGCCGACGGCGGCTTCATTCCGAACGGGCAACCGATCGGCACGTCGAAGTACTTCGTGACCTACCTCGAGGTCGACAGGACCGCTGACTCGTGGAAGGTCGTCCCGGCGCCCACCACGCCCGTCGAGAAGACGGCCACCACGACGACGCTGGCAGCGTCGGGCACGACGGAGACGTCTACGACGATCACCGCGACCGTGGCGCCGGCAGCGGCTTCCGGCACGGTCACCTTCCGACAGGGCGGCACGCAGATCGGTCAGCCGGTGACGGTGACGAACGGCGCGGCGACCTACTCGGTGTCGGGTCTGACCGGCGCGACGGACTACAGCTTCACGGCCACCTATTCGGGCGACGCGACGCACGAGGCCTCCACCTCGACGGCCGTCGCCGTGACGACGCTCCCGGCCGTGCCGCCCGTCGACACCGCGACTCCCGACGTGACGGTCAACGTTCCCACTCTCGAGGACTCCGGCCCCACCGGCCTCGCCATCTCGACCAAGCCGGGTGCGGTCACGCTCGCCGGCGGCGTGCGGGCCGACAACCAGGTCTGGTCGGCGAAGGGCCCGCTCGGCGACGTGACGGTGAAAGATGACCGTCGTGACGCGACGAAGAGCGCATGGACGCTCGGCGGCTCGTCGTCGGAGTTCGTCAGCGGCAGCGACAAGATCGCCCCCTCGGCCCTTTCGTGGACCCCCATGAAGGTATCGGGCGCGGGCGAAGCGGGCGGTGCGGCACAGAGTCTGGCGACCAGCCAGACCCTCGCGTCGGGCGCGGCGTCGGCCGACAAGAACGTGACGACCACCGTCAACGCCGAGCTCGAGCTCAAGGTGCCCGCAACGGCACCGGCGGGCAGCTACAAGGCGACGCTCACGCTGACGCTGATCTGACCCCGCGCGGGCGACTCCCTCGGGCCCTTCGGCAGGCTCGGGCACCAGGGGGAGTCGCCCGCATCCTCACTCTTCTTCCGACCCGACACTCGACATGAAAGCTCGCATGACCTCTCGATCACGCTCCGCGCTCGCCCTGCTCGCCGCCGCCGCCATCGCCGCGGCGCTGTTCGGCGCCGCGACCCCCACCGCCGTGGCCGCCGAGGGCGACATGTCATGGGGCGTGCAGCCCTCGACGCCGTCCGGGCCCGATGGACGCTCCGAGCTCTCGTACCAGGTGGCACCCGGCACCGTCGTCAGCGACTGGGTCGCCGTGACCAACTACTCGCCGGTGGCCGCGACCCTCCGCGTCTACGCCGCCGATGCCGTCACCGACTACGACACCGCCGCGTTCACCCTCGTCAACGCCGACGAGACCTCCACGCGTGCGGGCTCCTGGACCTCGGTCGACGGTGCTTCCGCCGCATGCCCCGATACCGACGACGACGCCGAGCGCGCCTGTGCGGCCACGGTCGGCATCACGGTGACCCTCGATCCCGGCGCCCGCGCCGACATCCCGTTCACCCTCACCGTCCCGGTCGACGCCACGCCGGGCGACCACGCCGCCGGCATCGTGGCGTCGTACGTCGCCGACGCAGCAGTGGGGGAAGGCGCCGCCGTCGCCGTCGAGCAGCGCGTCGGCACGCGCATCTACCTGCGTGTCGACGGCCCGCTCTCGCCCGGCATGGGCGTGCAGGGCGCCGTCGCGGGCTACGAACCCTCGCTGAACCCCGTCGGGGGCGGCACGGCGCGTACCGGTTTCGACATCAGCAACCTCGGCAACACGCGCATCTCGGTACAGCCCGAGGTCGCTCTCGTGGGTCCCTTCGGTATCGCCCTGGGGTCGTTCACCCTGCCTGCGGTGCAGAACATCGTGCCGGGCGGCACGGCTCACGTCGAGGCCGAGATGCCGGGCGTCGCGCCCCTGTTCCTCCTCTCGAGCGAGATCACGCTCACCCCGATCCCGGCCGGAGGCGTAGCCGCGACCGACCCGCTCCCCGCGGCTGTGACCGCGTCGACCGTGGCGTGGGCGGTGCCCTGGATGCTGCTGGCGATCCTTCTCGCGCTGGGGGTCGTCCTCTCCGTCGTCATCACGGTTCGTCGCCGGTCGCGGCGGTTGCTCGCCGAGGATCTCGCCGACTACGAAGAGCAGATCCGCGCCGAGGAACGCGCGAGATCCGTCGTGTCCCGCCACCCCGACGGCCACGACTCGTCGCCCGCACTCGAGAGCGAGGCCGTGCGATGAGCCTCCGGCGTCTCCTCGCGGCGGCAGCTGTCGCCGTGATCGCCGTGGTGAGCTGGGCCGGCGGTCTCGGCGTCGCCGTCGCCGCCCCGACGGCGACGAACGCCCCCGCCACGAGCGATGTGGCCGTGTCGGTTCCGGCTCCCACCCCCGCCCCGCCCATGTCTTACCCGCCGATCCCGCCGCAGGCACCTCCGGCCGCAAGCGCCGGCACGGGTGCCACCGGAGGGGCGGCCGGTGGCACCGGCGCCCAGGCGGGAGGCGCCGGCGCTCCCGCGACCGAGCCCGCGGCCCCGGCTCCCGCCGCGTGCGTGCCGAAGGAGCCGGTCGTACCGACCGCTCCGGTGACGGGTGGGGGCGACGCATCCGTCGACAAGGAGGTGTACTCCGCCGGAGACACGGTCACCGCGATCGCATCGGGCTTCGGTGCCGAGGAGCAGGTGCAGCTGGTGTTCTTCGGCGAGCCGGTGCTGATCGGCACGTTCGCGGCGGACGCGACCGGGGCGGTGGTGGCCCAGTTCGCGGTATCGGCCGAAACCCTCGCGGGCTCGCACACCGTGCAGTTCACCGGGTGGTGCGGGTCGACGTCGACCGCCCAGCTGCTGGTCGGTGTCGCGAACGCCGCGGGAGCCACCGGCGTGCAGGGCGTGCCGGTGTGGCTGTGGTGGGTGGGCGGCGGCCTCGGTCTGATCGTCCTTGCGATCGGCACCTGGTGGGCGGTGCGCGTGATGCGCGCGCCCGCGTCGACCGAGGCGGTGCTCGCGTGAGCGTCGACACGGCGGAGCAGACGGTGTCGGCCGTCACAGAGATCCACGCGACCACGGCACCGCCGTCGCGGCACGACGGTTCGCCGCGCCCGACGCTCGAGCGGGGGAGCGGCGCGGTGACGGAGGTGATCCGCCGGGCGCGGACTCCTCGCGCTCCGCGCGGCCCCTCGACGCCGACCCGCCCACCGCGCGCGGCCCGGCCGGCTCGGTCGCGCCTGCCCCTCCCCGGACCGCGGCCGAAGGCTCCCCGCGACGGGCGGTGGTGGGCGGGGGCGGTGGTCCTCACGGTCTCGCTGCTGCTGCTCTCGTTCGTCGTCCACGTCGCCGCGCTCTCGGCCGCGCAGCACCACCGCGCACAGACCCTCGCCTACGACGAACTGCGCACCGGGCTCGCGAAAGCCGAGACCCCCGTGGGCCAGCTCGTCGGCGAGGACGAGATGACAGCCGTCGGTGTGCCGGTCGCCCTTCTGGAAGCTCCCGCGATCGGACTCTCCGAGGTCGTGCTCGAGGGCTCCGACTCGGACGTGCTGCGCTCGGGCATCGGCCATCGCCGTGACAGCGTCATGCCGGGGCAGGCCGGCACCGCCGTCGTGCTCGGCCGCCAGCTCGCCTACGGCGGTCCGTTCGCCCAGATCAACCGTCTCGTCCCCGGCGACGAGATCACCGTCACCACGGGGCAGGGCGCGAACACCTTCCGCGTGATCAGTCTGCGACGCGCGGGCGACCCGATGCCGCAGCCGCTCGGCCGTGGCGAAGGGCGGCTCGAACTGCAGACCGCGGACGGGCTCGCGCTCTTCCCCTCGGGGGTGCTGCACGTCGACGCCGAGCTCGTCTCGACCGCGCAGCAGACACCCTCGCGGGTGATGAGCTACCCCGCGCTCCCGCCCGACGAGCGTGCGATGGGCCAGAACGACGAGGGCTGGTTCGCCGCGTTCTTCTCGTTCGTCTTCTTCGCCGCCGCCGCCATCGGCGTGTGGTGGCTCTGGCGTTCGTGGGGGCGCTGGCACGCCTGGGTCGTCGGTGTGCCGGTGCTCGTGGCACTCGGCGTGATCACGAGCGACCTCGTGATGACCGCCCTTCCCAATCTCCTCTGACCGCTCGAACGATTGCCGACAAGAATGACTGAACCCGACGACATCACCACCGTCCACCCCGCCCCCGAGGCGCGCACCCGCCGGGAGAACGGCTCGATCGTCGCGGCCGAGGCGCAGCTCATCGCCGCGCGCGTGCCCATGGACGACGTCACCACGGCGCTCCCGGTCGTGACCGACGACCGCGACCAGGCGACGGTGCTCCCGGCTGCCGCACCCGAGACGGTGCGCGAGGCCGACGCCGAGATCGCGCAGGCGTGGGAGCATGCTCTGGCCCCGCAGCATCCGCTCTCGTCTCTCGAGGCGCGCGACATCTCGGCGTGGTTCGGTTCGCACAAGGTGCTCGAGCGGGTCTCGCTCGACATGCCCGCCGGTCACGTGACGGCGCTGATCGGACCGTCGGGATGCGGCAAATCGACCTTCCTGCGCATCCTCAACCGCATGCACGAGCTCGTGCCCTCGGCCTCGCTCGCCGGCGAGGTGCGCCTGGACGGCGACGACATCTACGACCGCAAGAAGAAGTTGCAGGACGCCCGGAAACACATCGGCATGGTGTTCCAGAAGCCGAACCCTTTCCCGGCGATGTCGATCTACGACAACGTCATCGCGGGTCTCAAGCTCACGGGGCTGCGCGTATCGCGTGATGAGAAGGACGAGCTCGTCGAGCGCTCCCTCACCAGCGCAGGACTCTGGAAGGAGGTCAAGGACCGCTTGCGCGCGCCGGGCGGCGGCCTCTCGGGCGGTCAGCAGCAGCGTCTGTGCATCGCGCGGTCGCTCGCCATCAAACCGAAGGTGCTGTTGATGGACGAGCCGTGCTCGGCGCTCGACCCCACCTCGACGCGCGTCATCGAAGAGACGATGGGCGAGCTGCAGAAAGAGGTGACGATCGTGATCGTCACGCACAACATGCAGCAGGCGCAGCGCGTGTCGCAGCAGTGCGCGTTCTTCCTCGCGTCGCAGGGCACGCCCGGGGCGATCGTGGAACACGGCGACACCGAGGCGATGTTCACCGAACCGCAGGACGAGCGCACCTACGACTACGTCAACGGGCGGTTCGGATAAGCGTGGGCGCGCACACCTCCGGCGAAGCGATCGGCGGACGCTACGCGCTCGGCGAGCTGCTCGGGGTGGGCGGTACCGGGTCGGTCTTCGCCGCGGTCGACCTCACGGCCGACGCCAGCGCAGGTGCTGCGGTGGGGGAGCGCGTCGCGGTGAAGCTGCTGCATCCGCATCTGTGCGACGACGAGTCGTCGCGTGACGCGTTCCTGCGCGAAGCCGCGCACGTCATGGCGCTCCGGCACCCCAACGTGGTGCGGGTGCACGGCGCCGGCCTCCACGACGCGGCCGGAGTCACGATGCCCTGGATCGCGCTCGACCTGCTCCGGGGGCCCACTCTTCGCGAGTGGGTCGACGCCACGGGGCCGCTCACGCCCGACGACGCCGCCGTGCTGGCGATCGGCCTTCTCGACGGCCTCGCCGCGGCCCATGCCGGGGGCATCGTGCATCGTGATGTCTCGCCCCAGAACGTGATCCTCCACGGCGCGTCAGAGGTTCCCACGGATTCTCCGTTCACGCCGGACATGGTGCGACTGGTCGATTTCGGGCTGGCCGATCTCAGCGGTCGGACGACTCTCGGCGACGACGTGCTCTTGACCGAGCCGCAGGCCGCGTCGTCGGGGCGGGCGCCTCTTTCGGGGGTCGTCGGCAACGCCGCCTACATGTCGCCCGAGCAGGCGCAGGGTCTGCCCATGCGGGCCTCGAGCGACCTCTACCAGGCGGGGGCGGTGCTGTACTTCGCCCTCACCGGCCGGGTGCCGTTCCTCCGGCACAGCACCGAGGCGACCCTGCACGCCCACCTGTCGGCGCCGCCGCCCGTGCCCTCGGTCATCGCACCGGCGGCGCGCGCGTTCGACCGCGTCGTCACGCGCGCGATGGCGAAGAACCCGGGCCAGCGATTCCGCGACGCGGCGGAGTTCCGCGATGCGGTGCGCCGCGCCGTCCCACCCGCTCTGCCCGTGACCGAGGCCGACGTGTCCGCCGCCGATCCCGCCACCCGGGTGCTGCCGAGCGCGGCGCCGGATCGGTCGTTGGCCTACCTCGGCAGTACCGACGACGCTCCCGCTCCCGCGCCCAGTCCCCGCGGGGGCAGCGGCGCCGCGGCGGTCGTGGCCGGGATGGTCATCCTCGGGCTCGCCGGTTGGGCTGTCGCTGCGGCGGCCGCGCCGTCGGGGTCGTCGGCGGAGCCTCCGGCGAGTGCGTCCGCGAGCCCGACGGCATCGACGGCCGCGCCCGTGCCGACCGAGACGGCGGTGCTTCCCCCGGAGGCTCCGCGGGTCGAACCGACCGAGATCGCCCGCGTCGAAACACCCGCCGAGGTCGCGGTGCCGATTCTTCACGGGTCGCTGGCGGAAGTGGAGGGCGCTCTGCAGGCCGCCGGCCTCGCTCTCGGGGCGGTCACCCGGGTCGAATCGGCCGAGAGTGTCGACCGGATGCTGTCGCAGTCGCCCGCGCCGGGCGAACGCCTACCCGTCGGCGGGGCCGTGAATGTGACGGTGGCCTCGGGAAGCAACGTGGTGCCCCAGGTCGCGGGGATGACCCTGGCCACGGCGACCGCGACACTGCAGTCCGCGGGGTTCGTCGCCGCATCCGACCGCAGCGGCGCGCCCGCCTCGTCGCTGGTCACCGGGTCGATGCCCGGCGCGGGGACCGTTCTTCGCGTGGGCGTCACCGTCACGGTGGCCGTCGAGACGCCGTCGACCCCCACCCCGACCTCGACTCAGACCGCTACGCCGGGTGCCCCGTGACCGGCGGGTGGCCGGTCACCGTTGCCGCGTCGAAGGTCGATCACTCCCTCGCGCACGGCGGACGCCGGCGACTGACAACCGGAGGACGATGATGAGCTCCTTGTGGACCCCCGATTCCGAGCCGCTCGAGGACAGGCCGGAGCCGGCACGAAGCCTCGCCCCGCTCCCGGTCGAGGTCTTCGACGTTCAGCAGGACGCCGCTCGCTACGCCGGGCGGACGGCGGTTCGAGCGGCCGCCCTCGCGATGGTCCCCATGGATGGCGATGAGCCCCTCTTGCCCGGGCCGCTGCGCCGGCCCGACGGAGCATTCTGGGGAGTGCACTCACCGAACGGTCTGACCCTGGCACTGCGCACGGCCAACTTCGCCACGGCGCTGTCGGCCCGTCGCGACGCGGTCGAGCTGCTCGGCGACGCGCCGAAGTTCGAGGTGGTGCCCGTGGCGACCGGTTGCGCCGATCGCCTGTCGTTCTGGGTTCTGCTGCGCGGCCGGGTCGTCATGGTGGGCGGGCAGTCGTGGCGCAAGCCGTCGAACTCGACGGCGCGGATGTTGCTGCACACGCTGGCGCGTCTGCCGCGCGGCTGACGCGGTGGTGTCACCGCCGGAACGGGCACCTCGGGCCGGCGGTGACCCCTTCAGACTGTCGTTTCCGCGCACTGGGCGACACCGGCTTGACGACGGACGAAACACGGGTCGTTCGACATCGGTCGGCTTGGCGCCGCATCCGGTCTCCACCGGGCATTCCGTGGGTGCGTCGGCGACACCCCCGGGTCGTTCCGCGGATCGAACAGAGAAACCCGACCCGCAGACGTACGCGTTCAGTGTCGGAAGGACTGCAATAATTGTGGGGCCGTTGTCTGGCTTTTTGGGCGGCGATCAACAATCTCGAGTGCCCCCAGGAGAACCGATCACGTACCACACGCTTCCCACCCTTCAAGGGTGGATCGACGAGTTCAGCGACCTGCACGCGCCGTTCGTCAGCGACGTCGTCGTGCTCATCCAGGACGGTGAGGACGGCGCTGACACCGGTCTCGTCGAGATCCGCATGGTGAACGCCACCACCGTCACCACGATCGAGCCGGAGTTCGTCGGCTCGAACCGGTGGGTGACCGTGTTCGACGCGCGCGAAGATCCGCTGCGTCTCGACGCGAAGACGGTGATGTGGCTCTCCCGCGAGCTCGCCACGGTCTCGGAGCTCTGCTCGTTCCTCGAGCGCAAGGCCTCCGCCTACGAATGCGACGACCCGGAGACGGCGTGACGCGACAGGGGTCGTGACGGCTCACTTGTCTTGTGCACGTGTGAGCCGCATGAGCCTCTTGCTCACCTGCCCGGTCGAGGGCGTCGAACGCCTTCTGCACCGCCCTCGGGTGGACCCTCAACGCCGAGGTGTCGGGCGACAACGTGTCGTGCTCGCGATCGCGCCCGAGCAGTACGTCGTGCTCGGCAGCCGCGAGATGTACGCGAGCGTCGGCGGCACCAAGGATGTGATCGGCGGACCCGGCGCACCGTCGAAGGCCACGGTCTCGTTCGATCTCGCCAGCCGCGAGGCGGTCGACGAGCTCGTCGAGCGCGCCGGGGCCGCCGGCGGACGGATCGGCGACACCGACGACTACCCCTTCATGTACCAGCGGCAGTTCGACGACCCCGACGGCTACCACTACTCGCCGTTCTGGATCAAACCCGACGCCGATTCGACCGCGTGAGCTGGAGGGGGCCGGCGTGCTGACGCGCCTGCCCCTCCGCCACAACACGCGGGCTTCCGCGCTGACCGATCACGGCCTCGCCCTGCGCGAGACGATCGAGGCGCTCGGACGCTGGGGCGCCGGGAAGGCGTAGGCGCCGAGCGCCGGCTCAGCGGGCTGTCTCAGCGGTAGTTGATGAACTGCCAGCACCTGAGTGTACTTGAACGCATTCGGTTGGATTCCGCGTGATTCCGCGCATGGGGAGGCGAGCCTAGTTGGGTTCGATCGAGCTCGGGTGGACTTTCTGCGGACTCCTTGCGGACTCAGGCGGGCTCCCACCCGTCCATCCAGGTATCAAGATCCTCTCGGAGAACGACGATGTCCTTGCCGTGCCTCTTGGCGGGGATCTGGTTGCGGCGTATCGCGTTGGCGACCTTGTAGAAGCTGATGCCGCAGTACTCGGCAGCTTGCTCGCGGGTGAAGGCTCTTTTGTTCGCATGGCCCCGGAGGTGCTGTGCGATCTGCGCCGCGAGTCGCGAAACGTCGTCGCTAGATAGTTCCATCAGCGTCTTGCGCTTCTACACGTAGCGGGACGGACGACACGACCGAGACGGCAGCCGTGCTGTTCATCGTGTGTTGACGGAGGGCGCTAAGCACCGCGGCTTGGATGATGAAGTACTGCGCGACGAGTCCGATGACGCCGGCGGCGAGAATCAGGAGCAGGGTGACGTTCATGCCGCTGAGGCTACCGCTTGCCCGAAATCCCCAGACTCGGGGGCGGGCAGAATCACAGCTCCTCCCCGCGCGCCTACCCTCTCGGGGGAGGGGTGGCGGGGGTGATAGTCAGACCGCCTTAGCTCTGGTGCGGTGTCAGCGGCCAGTCATAAGCTCATCGCCTCGGGCCGGGGAAAGGGGCACCTGGCTGGTGGGAACGAACAGACGGTACGCGGGCAAGATCGACGCGAGGATTGAGGAGCGGACAGGTGAGGACGGGGCCGCGCCGATGGGTCTACCTATGCAGGCATACGGGCCGCAACCTCTCCAGTGGACGACAGCACGCCCTCCCGTGTGGGTGTGGGTGCAGTTCCCGCATGAGATGGCGGAACGTCGACGCGGGTACGTGAAGGGCCATAACGACCGCGTCTGCGTTGTGTGGGTCGACGGGCCGGGTGGTGGGTGGGAGATCACCGTGTGGCGGCAAGCGGTCTCTCACCGGGCGGCAGGGATCCCGCCCAGCTCCTGAGGGGCGCGTCGCGCCCGGGCTGGGAAACAAAGACGCCCCGCACGGTGGCGGGGCGTCGGGCCTGGCTGAGGTTGGGCAACCAGGGGTGGTATGAGACATATTAGGCGTCGTAGCTGGACGTCTGTCAATAGGTTGCATCCCGGGCGTGTCGCTCCCGCTTCGGCTATCCCGGCCCGGGCTGGTCTATGGTTTCTGCATGCGCCCGCCGATACCGTCGAAGCCCGCTGAGCGCCTCATGGTCTACATCGACGGGTACAACCTCTACCACGGTATGCATCAAGAGTTTGGGCGGTCAACTCTATGGCTCGACGTCGTTGAACTCGCCCAAACGTTCCGTCCCGCCCAGCGTCTCATCGGCGTCAAGTACTTCTCAGCACCGGTTCTGGACAATCCGGCGGCCCAAGGCCGTCAAGCTCATTACATCGATGCATTGAGCGCGAAGTACCCCCAGCAGTTCACCCCAATCATGGGTCGCTACCAGAAGAAGACGATCACCTGCTTTGGGTGCGGCCGACAGCATCAGCACTATGAGGAGAAGGAAACCGACGTCAACATTGCGGTCACTCTGGTGGCCGATGCTGCTCGTCACGAGATGGACTCCGCGATTATCGTTAGCGGAGACAGCGACCTCGCCCCCGCCGTGCGTGCGGTCGGCAGTATTGGCGCCCACCTCTTCGTCGCCGCTGCGTTTCCGCCCAACCGGGTATCGAAGCATCTCAAGCAACTCATGCCAGCTTCGTTCAATGTCGACCGTAAACGCATCAAGCGCCTGCAGCTTCCGCAAAGCTTCACGGCGGACGGGCAGACCTTCACAAAACCGCCGTACTGGGCCTAGCCGTCCGTAAGCGGACCGGCCCAGGCGCCAGCCAGCGTCCTAATCGCGTACGTACAGTCCGGCGGCGCCCGCGTACGTGAATCCTGGGAGCGCATCGTGAGGGCTGTCGTGCGTTGAAAAGTCGGACCCGCCCGTGGCGACGATGCCGCCCGCGGGGATCGCTGAACGGAGTTCTGCGAGTAGATGTGCGCGACCGCGCGCGCCGATGTACGTCCACACGTTTCGCGCGAGAGCCATGTCGCAGGTCTCAAGCGGATCCGAGCCCGCGTCGGCGACACCGAATGTGACACGGCTACGGACAGGAGGTGTCACGGTCCAGACGTTGGAGGCGAGGTTCGCGAAGAAGTTCAAGACCTCGACGGGCCCGAGTACCCCGGCCGTCATGGCCTCGCGCACGTGCTCGTCGGTGTAGACAGCGGCGCTTGCGTAGTCGATCAGCTCGGGGTTGATGTCCGTGGCGAGGATGTGCCCGGGGATCTCAAGGTGTTCGAGAATCATTGCGAGCGAGTACGCCTCTTGCCCGGTGGCGACCCCGATGATTCGGATGGCCTGAGGCCGACCGTTTGCCGCTCGTGTCTTGAGTGCGGCAGCGATGAGATGCCAGCTCTGTGCCATCCGAAACCACCGCGTCGGGGGAATACTCATCGCCGGCCCCCAGCGTCCGCCAAGCGTGGCGACCGGCAGGTGACGGCCCCGTCTGGGCGCACGGTGCAACGCATGTGGCGAGCGTGGCCGCGGTACTCCGAACCGAGGTGCTTGTAGAGGGTGTAGCCGAGGACCGTTACCGGCTGACCGAGGTCGAGCGCGTCCGCGAGGTCGGTGAACCGGCGGCCCCCTACATCTCGGAAGGCGGCCGCGACACCAGTCGAAGGCCGCGTGGCATGGCTGGGCTTGAATCTAGGCACTGGTCTGTTCTCCGTTCTGGCCCCAGCGCCGGCGTGCGGCTCGCTGGTGGCGGATGCTCTTCGGGTTTCCCGCCTCTTCCGGGAGACGGATGGCTTCGGCCACGCGAGCCATAGCCGCGTATTGCAGTCGCAGCTCAGACACGAGCGGATTGACGCGCACCTGCCCACGCGAGCCGGTGTCGAGGTACCCAGTTGTCGCGAGAGCCGCTTCGAGCTCGGCGATGTGCTTCGCCTGGCGATCGAGGATCCCCAGGAGCACGAGCTCGCGTTCGTCCCACTCCATGTTTTCCGGCAGAGCCGCCTCGAGCACCTGTCGAGGGTCGCTGACGACTTGGGTCGTGTTGGTCACTTCTCAGCTCCTTCGAGCATGTAACGGTTCTCGCGGCCAGCGCCGCTCTGACGCGCATTTGAAATCTCAGACCTCGCGGACCCACTGCAGCACTGGTTGAGGCTGCCTGGGCGGTGCCGAGGCCCGCGGAAACCAGACTTCATCGCATTGCACGCGCTGCTTTGGTCAGCTCCTCCCCGCGCAAGCCTCCTCCGGGGGGAGGGGTGGTGGGGTGGGGTGTGCGCCGGCACCGGGGCGCTGTGACGCTCGGTGCCGGCGCTGTCGCGCAGGTCTCCCTCATGGCGAGGTGTGACCTTCGTTCCCGGTTCAGCGTCAGGAGCCCGCGGGTGTTGGACGCTGGGGTGACGTTGACGCGACGCATGGTGTCGGCTGTCTCTATCGGGAGACGAGGCCGAGGTCTTCGCGTGCCGCCTTGTCGGCTGCGTTGGCGTCCGCTGCTGCCCACATGGTCTTGGTGTCTTCAGCGGATCCGAGGGGCGCGGCCGGGATGACTTCTCCCTCGGTGGGGATGTGCAGGTTCGGTATGCCGGCGGCGATTCCTGCCGCTCGCCGCATCGGATGGTCGATCGAGCCGCTTGCCTCGCGCTGCGCGTCCAGGTTGTCGATCATGAACTCGGCGGGCCAGCGTTCGGGGCGGACGGCGACGAGGACGCCAGCGTCGTGCAGGGCACCGATGAGGTCGGCGGTGTCTTTCCACTGTGCGATGTCGCGCTCGAGCTGGAGGTAGGCGTCGGAGTGACCGAGCCGGGCGGCGTCTCCGACATTCATGACGCCCTGAGGGATGGTCGCTGCTGCGGTGACGATGCGGTGGGCGAGGGTGTCGAATGCCGGTCGCATGATGTCGAGGATTGGTGCGCGTCGGAATCGGCGGAGCGCGTCACCGCGTGCGAAGTCTGCTGCGCGGGTGAGCAGAACGGAGACGCGGGCGCGGTGGTCGGGGTTGTCGGCGTAGGCGTAGTGATCGGCGTAGGTGAGTACAGCGTCCGTGTCGTCGAGATCGTCGGCGATGCCGATCTTGCGTGCCGCGATGTTGATGTCGGTTGCGGCGTTGGCGTGCTGTGCCCTGATGCTGAGTAGACGGTCGACGCGTTCGTTCGCGCTGTGGACGGCGGGGAACTCTTTGGCGATGTTCACGCCAAGGTCTTCGAGAGTGTTGAGCCAACCGATCATGTCCATGTGGTTGGACTCGTTGGGCTCGTATCCGATGAGGTCTGGGGTCTTCATGTTGATCTCCTGGGTGGATGGTTAGTGGCTGAGGGCTTGGGTGACGATGTCTTCGGCGTCGCGGTCGCCGTTGACGATGTGGTCGACGATCTCCGCGGCGGTGAGTTCGCGAGGCTCGGCGAGCACACCTTTGAGCTCTGCGGCGTGGGCCTCGAGCTGCTCGCGGGTGTCTCCGCGGAGGACAGCCGCGGGAATCCCGTATCGGTCTGCGATCTCGGATCGGGTCTGTTCGGTGTCGGTCATGGGGGTGCCTTTCGCTAGGGATGGCGTGCGGACTGGGGGGCTTCGGACATCTCGCGGATGTCGACGCGAAACCGGCCTGCGTCGAGTGGGTTGATGCGGACGTCCCAACCGGCTTCGATCAGGCGGGCGAGGTCCGCGATCGCGTCGTTTCGGAGGTAGATGGGGCGGCATGTCCATTCCCACGCGCCCGATTCGCGTTGCACGATGCGAGCGCCGGCGACCCATCGGACACGGCGCATGTCGAGGACATCGACGGGACCGCCGTACTCGGGTGGCCATCCCTGCACCACGGTCTTCGTCAGTCCTCCGATTCGGCGTGCGGTGGGCGCGGAGCTAGTCGCGGCCACGGCGAGGCTCCGTCCGGTCGACCGGAACCTCTAAGGCGTCTTCGGACCGCAGCTGCTCGTAGTAGCGCGCGAGTTCTCTCGCGTGAGCCTCGGGGTCGTTCCATGTGCGTGCGAGCGCGTCGAAGTTCTGGGGCTTCGGGGCGTTGATTGTCTTCATTTGGAATCTCCTCTCGGGTCGGTCTCAGTTGACTGATTCGAAGTTGTCCACAGGGTCTAGTGAGGTGCTCGCGTTGGTGCCCATTTCTCCTGCGCCTTGTTCCTTGTGGTTCCTTCCTTCTCCTAGGGGGTAGGGATCTCCTACCCCTAGAAGCAGGGATTTCCTACCTTCTAGGGGTAGGGATTCCCTACCGGCTAGGGGTAGGGATTTCCTGCCCCTAGAAGCCTCGTTCCGCTTCCGAAACTCATCGGTGGCACGGGTCTGATCGACATCGAGGGTGAGTGCGAATTCGGTGCGGCCGGCGTATCGGCTGCCCATCCGCAGCCGCCGGATAGCCTGCAGCTTGACGAGCCCAGAGACCGCCTGTTTCACCGCGCTGAAAGCCGCGTTACGCTCCAACTCGATCTCGGCATGTTCGGGGTCATCCGGGTGAACTTCGTCACGCACACGACGTCCGAGAGTGATCGAGGACGCCTCACGTGAGTCGAAGTACCGGGGTGGGCTGTCTTGATCGAGCGCGGTCAGAGACATGCCGACGAGAAGCCGGAACTCGTTGGGTTTCAGTGGCACGTCAACGGCGTACGCGATGGCCTTCGCTACAAGTCGTGCTCCCATGGACACCGCCTCTGCTGGGGTCGTGGCGGAAAGGGGTGTGCCCCGCAGCGGCCGGGCTGCGGGGCACACGATTAGGGGAGTTCAAGCGTCCAGTTCTCGGAGATGCTCGTCGACCTCGGGCCGGCGGCGGATCATCTTGTCGGGTTCAACGAGATGATCCGCAGGTGAGTGGTCTGACTCAGATCGGAAGTCGCGCTCGAACTCGATCCACGCGGTCTTCATGTCGATGAGGTCGACAATGAGCTGATCGAAGTAGACCTCGTTCCCCCGGTCTACCGAGACGGCGAAGTCCTCCTGCCAGTACACGTACGGGCGTCCCTCGGAGATGACGAGGTCGTACTCAATGATCTGACCGTGGCGGGACCGCTTGTGGTACTGCGCGTCGATCGCGTCGTCGTCCTTCGAGTGATCGACCTGGCACCAGGTGTGGACGGTGCACGGGGCGAACGATTCCGCGGCGTCGCGCAGAACTTCCTGGCCGGTCATGCTGCTGCCTGCCGTCCGGTCGAGACGGACACGAAGGTCATGACCTTCTTCGGGCTTTTCCCGGAGATCATCTCCTCCACGACGTCCTCGACACCGACGCATACGACGTCGGTGTGGCGGGTGTAGAACGTCCGCGACCCCACATGGCAGTACTTCGGAAACTTCACGGTCGCGCCGGGCTTCTGGCACCAGTCGTCACCGTCACACTTGCTGGCGGCGTGGACCCGGAAGCGATCCATGGTCTCCGACCATTCGTGCTCGACCCACACAAGGTGACAGGGCGTCCCGGGGGTCACCTCGCGGTCGTCGTCGACGTCGAAGTAGTAGAGGCGGTAGATCGGGACGTCCATGAACTCGGCGTCCTGGACGATGGTCTCGAGGATGCTCTTCTGCTCGCCCCGGAGGTCGGCGATCTTGTGCTCGAGGTTCATGAGCGTCTCGACGCGAGGCGTCGCTTTCTGTACAGTAGTCATGAGAGTTTGTTGCCTTTCCTGGTGACTTCGCCTCCGTCTCCGGCTGCTACCGGAGCGGGGGCTTTCTTTTTGTGTGCGCGGATGTTCGACCGTCCGCGGCGGGTGATCGAGAACTGCAAGTGCGGCACGACTGCGTCGATAAGCACGTCCTTCCTGATTAGAAAAAGCGGGTTGCCCTGGGCATCAACGACTCGAAGGTCGTCGGCTCGGGATAGAGCGAGGATGTTCTGGACTGCGGCTTGGCCAGTCGGGTCGGAGTACCAGAGCCTCCCGAGTAGAGATCCGTTCGGGCCCGAAGCAACCGAACGCGCGTCGTCTGGTGGCATCTACCCGGCCTTCGCGAATGCGGCTTCGATGAAGTCGTCCACGTCCGATTCCCGGAACATGCGTCGCCCGGCGATCTTCGCCGATCTCGGCGCGGTTCCCTGGTGGAGCATCCACCGCAAGCCGTTCTCGGTGGTGCTCAGCCGCGTCGCGGCTTGAGCTACCGTCAGGAGCTTTGTTGGCATCTCTGTCCTCTCATTTCTGCGAGCATCTGCTCCCAGTATCGGGACGGTGGGGGTCGTTGTCAACCGTGGGACCTGATTGCTTTCAGAATTGAGAACTGGCATCCTGGGAGCATGGCCGATCTTCCCTTCTCCGTCGATGCCGCTTTCGGCTCGCGACTTCGTTTCCTGCGTGAGGAACGCGAGTGGACTCAAGCGCAGCTGGTCGACAAGATGCGCGCGGGGGGCATTGATTACATGAACACTTCGACCCTCTCTCGCATAGAGATGGGTGGGCGTCCTGTTCGTCTCAGCGAGGCGCGGGCGGTTGCTCGGATCTTTCAGGTGACGATCGAGGCCATGACTTCGGAATCAGAGTCCTTGGCGATCGTTCAGGCGCGGCATCGTGCGGCGCGCGAGGAATTCGTGAGATTCAGGCAGGCGGCCGAGAACGTCGCGAGATGGCAAGTGAAGATGCCGGAACTCGTCGATACTCTCGACGAGATCATCGACGAGGCCGACTCTGACGAGACGCTGTTGAAGGAGCTCGAGATGCTCACCCTCAACGTGAACAACTTCGAGGCGATCAACCTGGCAGAAGAAGCCCAGGCCATCGTCGATCAGGTTAGGGCTGGATTTGAACTGAACGAGACGACGAAAGCCGGCCGGTTCCTGAACTCATCTGCCACCCGGCGCAGTCGTGGCTAGCTTGCGGCAGCGCCCCAATGGGTCCTGGCGCGCCCGCTACCGCGACGATTCGGGGCGGGAACACGCGCGTCACTTCGAGCTCAAACGGGACGCCCAGCGGTGGCTAGACGAGGTCACGGCCGCAATGGTGACCGGTCAGTACGTCGACCCTCGCGCCGGCCGTGAGACATGGTCGGTGTGGGTGAAAGCGTGGATGGGTCGTCAGTCGTGGGCGGATGGCACGGTGGAGGCCGCTACGACCGCCGTCGAGTCGGTGTCGTGGGTCGACCAGTCAATCCGGTCAGTGAAGCCCTCACACGTGCAGGGATGGGTTTCCGGGGAGATCAAGCGAGGGCTCGCCGCCAATACCGTAAAGACCCGCCTGAACTACGTGCAGATGGCTTTCCGCGCCGCGGTGAGCGATCGAGTCATCCCCGACAATCCGGCGTCGGGCGTGAAAGCACCGAGATCTCGGCGTCAGGACGCGGCGATGAAGCTGCTGTCCGTCGCTCAGTCTCGCGCCGCTCTCGACGTCGCGGGCGACTTCGGACCGTTCATCGCGGTGTGCCTATTTGCCGGTCTGCGGCTCGGTGAGGCTGCGGGCCTCGAGCTAGGTGACGTCAACTTCCTCGCTCGGTCGATCCGCGTAGCGCGTCAGGTCCAGGGTTCGACGATTAAAACGACACGTGTCGTCCCCCCGAAGTATGGGTCGGAGCGGACGATCTACGTCCCGGATGCGTTGATCGAGACTCTCGCGGCACACGTTTCTGACGGCCGGATTACCGAGCCGGGGGAGACCCTGTTCGCGAACCCTCTCGGGCAGATGTGGAACCGGAACAGCGCGGGCGAACAATGGCGGCGCATTCGGACGGCGGCGAAGCTCGGGGACGATGTGACGCTACACGCGCTGCGTCACACGTTCGCATCGAACCTGATCGCATCGGGCTGCGACGTCGTCACCGTGCAGCGGGCTCTCGGGCACTCGCAACCGTCCATAACCCTGAACGTGTACTCCCACCTGTGGCCAACTGCCGAGGACCGCACTCGAGCTGCAACCGCGGACTTCATGTCTCAGGTTGCTGCCGATGCGGACTCTCAGCGGACTGGTATCGGAAAACCCCAGGTCAGAGGACTCGCTCAGCGGTAGTTGATGAACTGCAGGTCGAGGTCGAGGTCGGCGGCCTTCAGCACGCGGATGACCTCCTGCAGGTCGTCGCGGCTCTTGGACTGCACGCGCAGCTCGTCGCCCTGGATCTGCGACTTGACGCCCTTCGGGCCCTCGTCGCGAATGATCTTGCCGATCTTCTTCGCGTTCTCCGACGAGATGCCGTCCTTCAGCGTCGACGTGATGCGGTACTCCTTGCCGCTCGGCGTCGGCTCGCCGCTCTCGAGGCTCTTCAGCGAGATACCGCGCTTGATGAGCTTCGACTGGAAGACGTCGAGCACCGCGTTCGCGCGCTCCTCGGTGCCGGCCTTGATGAGCACCGCTTCGCCGCTCCACTCGATGGAGGCGCCGGTGCCCTTGAAGTCGTAGCGCTGCTCGACCTCTTTGCGGGCCTGGTTGAGGGCGTTCTCCGCCTCCTGGTGGTCGACCTTACTGACGATGTCGAAAGAGGAATCAGCCATGGAGCGAGTTTAGCCGCGGCTCTTCGAGAGCGGCGGATGCGGCGGCCTGCCGTCGCTCGCAGTCAGACCTTGCCCACCGCCCAGCGGAAGGCGTTGCGCAGCAGGTAGCCGTCCGCGGTGCGGAAGGGAGCAGCCGCCTCGACGATCGTCGCGCGGAAGAAGTCGAGGGTCGCGGCGTCTTCGCCGAGCAGGATGCCGCGGACGAGGGTCTCATCGTCGCGCGCGGTCCACGGCGCCTCGACCACGCCGGAGGAGACGACGCGGAGGCCGGCCTCAGTGAACGCGGCCTCGAGTCCTCCCGCGGGGCGGAGGGGTCCGTCGGGGAGGGGGTCGGATTCGTCGGCCTCCGCCACCGCGCGCTCGATCACGTCGACGTCGTTCCGCGCCCCTTCCGCCCAGTTCGCGACGGCGATGCGTCCTCCTGGCGCCAGCACGCGCGCGAACTCGCGGAGCGCCGCGGTCGTGTCGTCGGCGAAGTGGAGGGCATTCACCGCCGTGACCACGTCGAAGGTTCCGTCGGCGAACGGGAGGTGCGCAGCATCCGCGTCGCGCACGTCGAGACCCCGGCTGCGCGCCAGTTCGCGCATGCCGCGCGCGGGGTCGACACCCGTGGCCTGCGCACCCGCGTCGCGCGCGGTGAGCAGCAACTCGCCGCCGCCGCACCCCACGTCGAGCACGCGCGCGCCCGGGCCGATTCCGGCCGCGGCGATGATGGCGGCGTGCGCCGGTCGGGCGGCGTCGGCCCACAACTCCGACCAGCCGGCGGCCACGTCAGACCAGCCCCCGGCATCCGCGTCGTCGACCACCCGCCCACCCTACGGTCTGCCCACGACCGCCCGCGCAGCGCCAGCCCGAGGCCCGGCGCTCGCTGCCCGGCGGTTCGCTGCCGCGTGCGCCCGTGCGCCTGTGCGCCCCTGCGCCTGTGCCCCTGTGCGCCCGTGCAGCGCCCGTACTCAGGATGGTTGCGCCCCGGACCGCTGCGGATCCCCGCGAAATCGAGGTCTGGGGCGGGCGCCGGCGGTAACGAGCCTGAGTTCGTGCAGCCGGGGAGCGGAAGCGCGGCGGCGAGGCGGGCGGGCCGGCCCACGGCGTGGAGCCGAGTGCCGGGAGCGGTTCGTCGACCGGAGGCGGCCCGGGGCCCGGCCGCCGGCGCCTGTCGCCCGCCGCTGCGCCTGTCGCCCGCCGGCGCCTGTCGGCCGCCGCTGCGCCCGTACTCAGGATGGTTGCGCCCCGGACCGCTGCGGATCCCCGCAAAACCGGCGTCTGGGGCGGGCGCCGGCGGGAACGAGCCTGAGTTCGTGCAGGCGGAGGAAGGGAACCGGGCGGGCGCGGCGGCCCACGGCGTGGGGCCGAGCGCCGGGGGTGGCCCGGGCTGTGAGTCGTGCTCCGCGCCACAACTCAGGAAGAAGCGGGGGCGGTGCGTCGCGTTCCGCGTCTTTCCGGGGTGGGAGGGCGGTGGCGATGGCAACGATCCTGAGTTCGGGCGGAAGGAGGGGGAAGAGGGGGACGGAGGGCGGAAGGAGGGGGGAAGAGGGGGGAGGGAGGGGGCGCGGGGCGCGCGCCGGCCCGGGTGGCGGAGGGGATTCGTAGACTGGTGGCCGTGCGAGCCCTGACCGAAGAAGAAGTACGCGATTCGTTCGTGAACGCGACGACCGACGAGCGCCGGGTCGCCGCGGTGCCCATCGACTTCCTGCTGCTGGATTGGGACCACCTCGATTTCCTCGCGTGGCGCGACCCGCACACCCGGGGTCGCGGCTACATAGTGATGGAACACGAGGGCGAGCCGGTCGGCGTCGTCCTGCGGGGTGCGGAGGGCTCGTCTCGCGCGAGATCGGCGATGTGCAACCTGTGCCACACGATGCAGCCCGCCGATCAGGTGTCGCTGTTCAGCGCGCGCAAGGCCGGACGCGCCGGCGTCGCCGGCGACAGCATCGGCACCTACATCTGCGCCGATCTCTCGTGCCATGAGAACGTGCGGCTGGCGATGCCGCTCGCCCCGAGCGAGGTGCGCGCGAGCGTCGACCGCCGCATCGACGGCACCCGGCGCCGCACCGAGGCGTTCGTCGAGCGCGTGCTGGAGCCCGCCGGCGCCGACGCCTCCTGACCCGCACCCCGGTTGCCGACGTGGTTCTGAGCAGGTCGCGCGGCAGAGTAATATGGTTTCTCGCGCCTCCGGTCGACTGAGAAAGCCGGGCGGGTGCGCACCTGGCGAGTTACCCAAGCGGCCAAAGGGATCTGACTGTAAATCAGACTGCATTGCATTCGGGGGTTCGAATCCCTCACTCGCCACCGAACGAACAAGGGCACCCCTCGTGGGTGCCCTTCTTCGTTCACCGGACGCAGCGGCGGGGGCGGTGCGGCAGGCCGGATGCTGCGCATCACCCGGCGGCCGGTACCCTCGGTGAGCAGCCGCACAGTCCGTGCGACGCAGCATGAGGAGAAGCGCACATGTCGGTCGGATTGCTCGCCGTTGTCGATGACATCCTGACCGCGGCGCTGAAGGCGAGTGCGAAGACCGCGGGCGTGGTCATCGACGACGCCGCCGTGACGCCGCAGTACGTGCAGGGCATCACGCCGGCGCGCGAGTTGCCCGTGGTCTGGAAGATCGCCCTCGGCAGCCTCATCAACAAGTTCGTCATCATCATCCCGATCGCGCTGCTGCTGTCGGCCTTCGCGCCGTGGGTGCTTCCCTTCCTGCTCATCATCGGCGGCGGGTTCCTCTGCTTCGAGGGGGCGGAGAAGGTGCTCGAGTGGTTCGGGGTCTCACACGGCCACGCCGACGACGGCCCCCGTGACGAGAAGAAGCTCGTGCTCGGCGCGGTGCGCACCGACCTCATCCTCAGCACCGAGATCATGCTCATCGCGCTCTCGAGCCTCGACCCCGGCTTCGGCACGTGGATGACGCTCGGAGCGCTCGTCGTCATCGGCCTCGGAATGACGCTCCTCGTCTACGGCGCCGTCGCCCTCCTCGTGAAGATCGACGACATCGGGCTCCGGCTCATGAAGAGTCCGGCTCGGCGAGTCCGTCGTGCCGGAGCACGCGTCGTGGCCGCGATGCCCGCGGTGTTCCGCGTCATCAGCGTCATCGGCACGGTGGCGATGCTCTGGGTCGGTGGCCACCTTCTCATCGCGAATCTCGCCGAGACCTTCTGGCACGGGCCCTACGACGTGATCCACGCGATCACGCACACGATCGAGGCCGCGGGTGCGGTGGTGCTGTGGATCGTCGACACCGCCCTGTCGGCGGTCTTCGGTCTCGCCGTCGGTCTCGTCATCGTCGCGATCATCACGGGTATCTCCCGCCTCGGCCGTCGACGCGCTCCCGCCGACGCGGCGCACTGACGATCTAGTAGTCCTCGATCGGCTGGTCGGGGAAGTAGGTCTGATCGAGCAGCCACGTCGACTTCTCTGTGCCGTCGACGGCGACGAAGGGGATGAGCACCCACCGGCCGACGTACTCGCTGCCGTCGTCTGTGGTGAACGTGATGTCCTGGTAGTCGATGATCGTGCCGTTGGATTCGACCGTCTTCGCGGCGTAAGCCGTCGCCGTGAAACGCGTGTCGGTCGTGTACGGGGGTCCGGTGGCGTTGCTGCGGTGCGCCTCGAGTTCGGCGTCGAAGATGGTCGACAGGCCCTCGCCTTCCACCCGCAGGAACGCCGCGCTGAGGTACTTGATGCCCTCGGTCGCGTCGTGCAGCTGGGCGCCCGTCTTCGGATCGATGCGGAACTGGTAGTCCGCCTCGTCGAGCACATAGACGAAATGGTCGACGATCTGCTGCGGGTTGCTGCTCGCTGACGGTGCGACGAAGCCCGGTCGCCCCGCTCCGAGCACTTGCGCGTGCTCGTCCCGGCGGCTGTCGATGCGGTAGTCGACGTACTGCAGTCGGTCCTGAGACGGCAGCGCGTTGAACGCCTGCCACGGCAGGGCCGCGTAGCTCGTGATGACGGCGGGAGCCGCATCCTGCGTCACCTCGGGCTCGGGCGCCGTGGCGACCGGAGACGCACTCGCCGTCGGCCTCACCTGGGCCGGAACCGTGCACCCGGCGAGCGAGACCGCGAGAGCGACGACGCAGGTCGCGGCGAGGAGGGGAGTGCGCATGGTCTCCCCAACCTGCCCCGGCCCGGGCTCGGCGTCAAGCGGGCCGGGTGCTGCTCCCGTGCGCCCGGCGGAGTGCCGCCGAGGCCACGGCGACCACCGTTCCGATCGCGACGCCGATGATCGTGTCGACCACACGGTCGCGAAGGAGCACGTCGGCGGGCGTCGGCGACGCGAGCGACACCATGAGCAGGGCCAGCGGGGTCACGAACACCATCGCGATTCCGTAGTTGCGACCGATGAACAGCTCGGCCGCGGTCTGCAGCAGCACGACGATCGCGATCACCGCGAGTGGGGGCAGCGCGAGACCGAGGACGGCGGCGGCGACGAGAACTCCGAGCAGTGTTCCGAGCAGGCGCTGGATGCCGCGGATCACACGCGCCGACGTGCGGGCCCCGCTCACGGCGGCGACGGCGCCGACCATCGCCCAGTACCAGTGCGACCCCACGATGAGGAGCGCGGCGATCCCGGCCGCGAGCGTGGCGATGCCGACGGTGAGCGTCATCTCCCACGCGACCGCGCCCACGGTCTGGCGTTCCCTCCCGCCCGTGACGGGTGCGCGGCGAAGGGCGAGCGCAACGGTCGAGGTGACCGCGAGGGAGAACAGCACGCTGAGTGAGGCGACCCCCAGCACCGAGAGGAACGACGACGCGGTGGCGGGAATGGTGGCGCAGGCGCCGGTGGCGAACACCGGGAACAGGGCGCCCGGTGGGTGCCATCTCAGCGCGTAGCTGAGCAGCGTCACCCCCGAGGCGATCGCCGCGACGACGACGACGCTGACGACGGCGGGGGCGCCGATCACCGACAGGGTCGTTCCGCAGAGCATCGCCGCGATCATCATGGCGCCGGCGCCCGCCTGCATGCGAATGCGATCGCGGAACGGATCGTGGCGGCCGTAGAGCGAGGCGAAGGCTCCGAAGCTCGCGTAGATGCTGAGATCGAGTCGCCCGATACCCCACAGCACGAGGAGGGGCACGGCGATGCTGACCGCCGCGCGGAAAGCGGCTCGGTGGTCGCCCTGATGGGGTGCGACACGGAGGACGCCGGTCCACACGCGTCCTCGGGAGTCTTTCACCGACCCAGCCTAGGCGCGGGCCTCGCGCGGTCGGGCGGTGCGCTCCCACTCGCCAGGAAATGACGAAGACCCCCGGCTCATGGTCGAGGGTCTTCGTGAGGGGGCGAACTCAGCGCGGTTGCTCGGAGGCGATGAGTTCGGCGATATCGATCGGTTCGGTGGGCAGGTCCGCGAAGTGCATGCTGCGATTGTGCGGGGTGCGCGAGGGCGTACGGCGGCCGTTGCGGTGGTGCCCGGAAACCGCTAGGTGCGGTCACACGATGCGACCGGCGTCGAGGCGCACCACCCGGTCGGCCGCGGCGAGCACCGCCGGGTCGTGCGAGACGCACACCACTGCCGCGCCGCGGTCGGCCTCCGAGCGCATGGCGGCCCGGATGAGCGTGCCGCTTTCGGCGTCGAGCCCGGTGGTCGGCTCGTCGAGCAGCACCAGGTCGGCGCCGCGGGCGAGGCCCTGCGCGAGCAGCGCCCGCTGGCGCTGCCCTCCCGAGAGCGAGGCGAACGGATGCTGCGACAGGCCCTCGATCGCGAGCCGCCGAAGGGCTTCGTCGATGGCCGCGCGGGCCGCCGCATCCGGTCTGCGCCAGGGGCCGAGCGCACCCCAGGTGCCCACCACGACGACGTCGCGCACCGATACCGGCAGGCGGTCGGACGCCGTCGTGCGCTGCGGGACGAAAGTCATGGTGCCCCGAACGGCGCGCTCGCCGGACGACGGCGGGCGGGTGCCCGCGAGAACCTCGATCAGCGTGGATTTGCCGGCGCCGTTCGGCCCCGCGATCGCCGTGATCGCGCCGGGGGCGATGTCGAGGTCGACGTGGCAGAGGGCTTCGCGGCCGCCGAAGACGACGTGCACGGCGCGCAGTCGGGCGACGTGCTCGGTGAGCGTGGGGAGGAGAGGCATTCGCCCATCATATGAGTTTGAGAATCGTTCTCAATAAAGCTACGGTCGTGACTCGTGACTGTTCCGACCGACGCGCTCCTCGCGCCCTTAGCCCTCGACTTCGTGCAGCGCGCCTTCGCCGGCGGAGCCCTCGTCGCGATCCTCTGCGGCATCGTCGGCACGTGGGTGATCGTGCGCGGCATGGCCTTCCTCGGTGAGGCGCTCGCCCACGGCATGCTGCCCGGCGTGGCCCTCGCGACCGTGCTCGGGGCCCCGGTGCTCGTGGGCGGGGCTCTCAGCGCTGTCGCGATGAGTCTCGGCATCGCCGCCGTCCAGCGCCGCGGCAAACTGTCGTACGACACGAGCATCGGCCTGCTCTTCGTCGCCATGCTCGCCCTCGGAGTGATCGTCATCTCGCACTCGGGCAGCTTCGCCACCGATGCGACGTCGATCCTCTTCGGCGACATCCTCGCGATCGCACCGGTCGACCTGGCGCTGCTGGCCGGCGCGACCGTCGTCGGCCTGATCGTCGCCGCGGCGTTCCATCGTTCTCTCGTCGCCCTCGCGCTCGACCCCCGGGTCGCCGCGGTGCTGGGGCTGCGCCCCCGCCTCGCTCAGGCGGTGCTCGTCGGGCTCGTCACCCTCGCCGTCGTCGCCTCGTACCAGGCTGTCGGGTCGCTGCTCGTCGTCGGGTTGCTGCTGGCCCCCGCCGTCGCCGCGAGTCCGTGGACCACGCGCATCCCCACGCGGATGCTGCTCGCCGCCGCCCTCGGGGTCGTCGCCGTGTTCGCGGGGTTGCTCGTGTCGTGGCACGCAGCCACGGCGGCGGGCGCCTCGATCGCCGCCGCCGCCATCGCGTTCGCGGCGCTGTCGGGCGTCGCTCGTGCCGCCGTCGACGCGATGCGCTCGCGGGGTGCCCGCCCGCGTCGAGCCGGAGTCGACGCCCACCGGACGGGTGCGCTCGCGTGATCGGCGCAGCATCCGTCATCCCCTCCCGAAAGGACCCCGTGCGCTCCCGCATCGTTCCCCTCGCCCTCGCCCTCGTCGGCTCTCTCGCCCTCGCCTCCTGCGCGGGCGCCGCGCCCGGGAAGCCGGCCTCGACCGAGACCGGCGACGGCCACGGCGAGATCGCCGGCGCCGTCGAGCTCGCGGAGCCCGCCCTCGGGCTCACCTCCGTCGCCGCCGACGGTGCCGTGCGCCACCTCGACCTGCTCGACGAGAGCGTCACCGACCTCGGCTCCACCGCGCCGCCGGTCGGCATGACGACCGACGGGCGATACCTGTTCGTCGAGACGGCCGACGGGGTGCAGATCGTCGACAGCGGCGTGTGGACCTGGGACCACGTCGACCACTTCCACTATTACCGCGCCGAACCTCGCCTGCTCGGTACCGTCGAGGGGGAGGGGCCGGTCACCGTCGCCACGACGAACTCGTCAACGACCGGCGGCACGGGCCTGTTCTTCGCGGGCTCGGGCGAGTCGGTGCTGCTCGACACCGAGGCGTTGTCGAAGGGCGAGATCGTCGAGCGGTTCCGCGACGACGACGGCGGTCTCGTGGTGCCGGTCGGCTCGTTCGCCCTCGTGGCGCGGGGTGACGAGGTCGCCGTGCGGTCGGCCGACGGTGCGCCCACCGGCGAGAGTGCGGCGTGCGTCGACCCCCGGGGCACCATCACGACCCGCGTCGGCGCGGTGGTCGGATGCGGCGACGGCGCGCTTCTCGCCACCGCCGCCACAGGCGGGGTGGCGATCGAACGCATCCCCTACCCGCAGGGAACGACCGCGCCCCGCGCCGAGGCGTTCGCGAACCGCGAGGGGCGGCCGACCGTCGCCGCGCTCGCCGGCGACAGCGCCGTCTGGCTGCTCGACACCCGCGCGCGCGAGTGGACGCTGCTGACCGCACCCGCGCCGCTCGCCGCGGTGACCGCGGTCGACGACGCCGACGGGCACGTGCTCGCGCTCGCCAAGGACGGACGGATGCTGGTGCTCGAGGCCGCGACGGGCGCGCAGCTCGCCGCGACCGAACCCCTCGTCGCCGACTCGCTCTCGACGGGGGCCGCGCCCGTGCTGATCGCCGACCAGCAGCGCGCCTACCTCAGCGCGCCGTCCGAGCACCGGATGTTCGAGATCGACTTCGCCGACGGCGCGCGCCTCGCCCGCACGTTCGAGACGGCCTCGGCCCCGGCGTTCGTCGCGGAGACGGGGCGATGACCGTGCGTCGGATGGGCGCGCTCGCCGCCGTCGCCCTGCTGGCCGTCCTCTCCGCGTGCGCGCCGGGTGGCGGCGCAGACCGGCCGCTCGTCGTGGTGTCGACGAACATCCTCGGCGACGTCGTCGGCGAACTCGTCGGGGACCAGGGCGAGGTGCTCACCCTGATGAAGCCGAACGCCGACCCGCACTCGTTCGAGATCTCGGCGCAGGAGGCGGCCCGCGTGCGCTCGGCCGACCTCGTCGTCTCGAACGGCCTCGGGCTCGAGGAGGGGCTGCAGCAGCACCTCGATGCGGCCGCCGCCGACGGTGTGCCGACCTTCGTCGCCGGCGACGCGATCGACGTGCTCGCCTACGCCGGAGCCGACGCGCACGGCACGCCCGACTCGCACTTCTGGACCGACCCCGCCCGCATGATCGACGTCGTCGACGCCCTCGAACCCGCGCTCGCCCAGATCGACGGGATGGATGCGGCGGCCCTCGCCGTGCGCGCCGAGGCCTACCGGGCACAGCTCGAACAGCTGGACGCCGAGATGGCGGAGGCGTTCGCGGCGATCCCCGACGAGCGGCGGGCGCTGGTGACCAATCACCACGTGTTCGGCTACCTCGCCGATCGGTTCGACTTCGCCGTGATCGGGGCCGTGATCCCCGGCGGCACGACGCTGGCCGCGCCCAGTGCGTCCGACCTCGCCGACCTGGTCGAGGCCGTCGAGCAGACCGGCGTGCCCGCCATCTTCGCGGAATCGTCGTCGCCCGACCGGCTGGTGCAGGCCCTCGCGAGCGAGGCCGACGTGCACGTCGACGTCGTCGAGCTCTTCACCGAGTCGCTCACCGAGCCGGAGGGCGCCGCCCCCGACTACCTGACCATGATGCGCGTCAACACGCAGCGCATCGCCGGCGGACTCTCGCCCTGAGAATCCGCACACCGAGAGAAAGAGAAGCATCCATGCACCTCCCCACCGCACGAAGAATCGGCCTGACGGCCGTCGCGCTCGGCGCCGCCGTGACGCTGGCGGCCTGCTCGACGCCGACCGCGAGCGGCCCCGGCGCGGCCTCCAGCGCTACCCCCGAGGCGGGCGCGCGCGTCGCCGTCGCGTACGAGGGCGGCATCCTCGTTCTCGACGGTGACACCCTCGAGACCGTCGCCGATCTCACCAGCGAGGAGTTCACCCGCCTGAACCCGGCCGGCGACGGCCGGCACGTGATGGTCACGATGAGCGAGGGCTTCCAGGTGCTCGACACCGGTGCGGGTTCGACCGATCAGGCCGAGCTGACCGACCGGGTGTTCGCGGCAGACAAGCCCGGTCACGTCGTGCGCCACGGCGGCAAGACGATCCTGTACGCCGACGGGACGAGCGACACGACCGTGTTCGACACCGCCGAGCTCGCAGCATCCGACGCCCTTCCCGAGGTCGAGACGATCGCGGGCGTCGACGCGCACCACGGTGTGTCGCTCGTGCTGGAGGACGGCACGTTGCTCACCACGGTCGGGGACGCCGACGGGCGCACCGGCATCATCGCGAAGGACGCGTCGGGCGCCACCGTGGCCGAGAGCGCCGACTGCCCGGGCGTGCACGGCGAGGGCACCGCGGTGAACGAGGCCGTGGTCTTCGGCTGCGAGGACGGCGCGCTGCTGTACCGCGACGGCGAGATCACGAAGCTCACCGCGCCCGACCAGCCGTACGGCCGGATGGGCAATGCGTACGTCAGCGAGACGAGCCCGCTCGTCGTCGGCGACTACAAGAACGACCCCGACGCGGAGGGATACCTGCTGCACGCGGTGACGCTGATCGACACCGACGCCGGCACCTACGAGGTCGTCGACCTGCCCGAGGGCGTCGAGTACACCTTCCGCGACGTCGCGCGCGGCCCCGGCGACCTCGCCTACATCCTGTCGGCCGACGGATCGATCCACGTGCTCGACCCCGCCACCGGCGAGATCACCGACGCGTTCCCTGTCGTCGAGCCCTGGGACGGCCCCGCCGAGTGGCAGGACGCGCACCCGGCGATCGTGGTCGCGGGCGACATCGCCTACGTGACGGAGCCCGCCGCGAACGCCGTGCACGCGGTCGATCTCACCACCGGCGAGATCGTCGCGACGGGCGAGCTCGCGGTGACGCCGAACGAGATCGCGGTGGCCGCGGGCTGACGCCCCTTCGGCCGGGGGCATCCCCGTCGCGAGCGGCGCGTCGCTCCCGGCCGTTCGGGGCCCGTGGTGCCCAGAATCCAGGAAGGAACGCGGTCGGCGGTCGGCGTGCGCGTCGTCGCAGCCGTTTCTTCCTGGGTTCTGAGCGCGAAGCGACGGCGCGTCGTCTCCTCCCCAGGCGACGTTCGCGCGCCGGACTTCACGGATGCCGTGCGGCACCGGTCGCGGAACGAGGCGCGTGACAGGATGGGAGCGATTCCCTCGCGGAGGAGGACACTATGACCGCTCCCCACTCACCGTCCCCGTACTCGGGGCAGCCCGCTCCAGCGGCCGACCAGGGCGCACCGCGCCCACAGCTTCTGCGCTGGGCGATATGGGTGGCGATCTTCGCGCTCATCGCCGCGGCCGTCGTCTGCGTCATCTGGGTGCTCGTCGGCCCCGAGAACGGGTTGATCGGCCGGGCGTTCCTCACGATCCTGCTGCTCGCCGCGTTCGCCGGCGTGGCGATCCTCGAGACGCATCTCGCCCCGCGCCGCCCCGACTGGTTTGCCCTGACGAGCATGGTCGTCTGGGTCGTGACGCTGCTGCTCGGAGCATTCCTCATCTGGATGCCCGTCGACCCCTTCGACTACACGGGCGGCTTCGGGCGCTTCGTATCGTTCCTCGCGATCATCCTCGTGCTGCAGCTCGCCGTGCTCCACGTCCGGCTGTTCGCCAAGGCGATGGCGCGCAACCGCACCGCCTTCACCCGCGCCACCGGTTTGGTCACCATCGGCCTCGTCGCCGTCCTCGCGGTGCTGCTCGTGCTGCCGCTCACCTTCCACGAGTTCATCGACTTCCGCGACCTCTACTGGCGCATCGTCGTCGCCGTGACGATCCTCGCTGCCGTCGGCACCGCGCTGGTGCCGCTCGTGAACGCGCTGTTCGCCCCCAAGCGCGAGCGGCCGGTGCCCGACGCGTCGGGGTACGCGCCGGTCGCGCAGGCGCCCGGGTACGCCCCCGGCTACCCGCAGCAGCAGACCCCGGGGTACGCGCACCCCGCGCAGCCTGCGGCGCAGCCGTGGCCGACCTACGCCGACGGGGTCACCCCGCTCCCGGTGTTGCCCGACGGCTCGCCCGACTGGAACGCGTACTACACCGGCCAGCCGAGCCAGCCCGCGCCGCAGCATCCGCCGGTCGAGCAGAAGCAGGCTCCTCAGCCGCCCGCCCCGCCGGCCGGCTACCAGGGCTTCCCGCCGCCGCCCCCGATGCCCCCGAGCTGAACGCCGTCGACCGTTGCCCCGTTCCGGGCCCACCGCTGAGCGGGAGGTCCGGAACGGGGCACCTCGCGTGTGGGCGTCAGGCGCCCAGCAGCTCTAGGGCGGCCATCGCCGCGTTGTGACCGCCGACGCCGCTCACCGCGCCGCCGCGACGGGCCGATGACCCGCACAGCAGTACACGTTCGTGTCCGCTCTCGACGCCCCAGCGGGCTGCCGGGCGGTCGAGATCGGCGCCGTCGTCGGCCCACGGCCACGAGAGCGGGCCGTGGAAGATGTCGCCCCCGACCATTCCGAGCGACCGTTCGAGGTCAGCGGTCGTGCGCGCCTCGATGCACGGGCTGCCGTCGGGCGCCTCGTAGACGACGTCGGCGATCGGCTCGGCCAGCACCGAGTCGAGCGAGCGCTGCGCTGCGGCCAGCAGCGCGGCGCGGCTCGCCGCGGCATCCGTTCCCTCGACCAGTCGGTGCGGAACCTGCAGTCCGAACAGGGTCAGGGTCTGAGCGCCCTCGGCGCGCAGCTCGGGGCCGAGGATCGAAGGGTCGGTGATGGAGTGGCAGTAGATCTCGGCCGGAAGCGGTGACGGTACGCGACCGGCCACGGCCTGGGCGTAGGCCGTGTCGAGCTGGGTCATCGTCTCGTTCACGTGGAACGTGCCGGCGAACGCCGCCTCGGGGGCGACCGTCGCGTCGTGCAGCCGAGGAAGTCGCCGCAGCAGCATGTTCACCTTGACCTGCGCCCCCTCGGCGACCGGGGGTGCGGGAGTCGGCGGGGGAGTGACGTGGGCGGCGGCGCCCGCGGCCAGCAGGCGTTCGAGCACGTCGCGCCCGACGCCGCTGAGCACGAGGCGTCCGCGCAGAACCTCGGGATCGCGGCCGTCGACGTGCACCTCGCCGTCGGGGGTCACCGACGTCACGTCGGCGTTCACCCGCACCTCGGCACCGGCCTCGCGCGCGGCGCGTTCGAGCTCGGCCGAGACGCGTCCCATGCCGCCGACGGGTACGTCCCAGTCGCCCGTGCCGCCCCCGATCACGTGGTACAGGAAGCATCGGTTCTGGTCGAGGGAGGGGTCGTCGGCCGACGCGAAGGTGCCGATGAGCCCGTCGGTGAGGGCAATGCCGCGGGCGAGGTCCGACTCGAGCGAGCGCCGCAGCACGGTGCCCAACGGGCGTTCGACGACGTCGGTCCACAGGGCGTCGTCACCCAGCCGCTCGCGCATGGCCGTCGCCGTGGTGAGGGGTTCGGTCATCGACGGGAACACCGCGCGCGCCAGCGGCCCCATCCGCGACGTGAACGCCGCGTAGCGGGCGGCCTCGTCGGGGTCGCTCACGGTGCGGGCGAACGAGGCCTCGGTGGCCGCCGCATCCGCCGTGTCGACGAGGATGCCGCGGCCCGGGTCGGCCGGGTCGGGCGTGTACGACGAGAACCGTCGGCGCCGCAGGTCGATGCGCAGGCCGAGGTCGTCGATGATGCGGCGGGGGAGCAGGCTCACGAGGTACGAGTAGCGCGACAGCGACGCATCCACGCCCGCCCACGGGCGCTCCGACACCGCCGCTCCGCCGACTGCACTGAGGCGCTCGAGCACGACGACGCTGCGCCCCGCCCGTGCCAGGTACGCGGCGGCGACGAGCGCATTGTGGCCCCCTCCGACGATGACCACGTCGTGCGTGCGGGCGAAGGGTGCGCGGCTCATGCCTCCACGGTACCCACCGTGCCGCGTCGGTCCACGGCTTGCGAGGCGCCCGTCGGTCGTGCAGGCGGCGCGGGGCGGCTCCGACCCGCGCTGCTCGCGCGCTTCTCGACCGTACTCAGGATGGATGCGCGCTCCGCCCCCGCGATGCCCGCCATTCCGCGGTCGGAACTCCGGGACGATCGGCTGATCCTGAGTTCGTGCAGCGCGCCCGCGACCGCGCAGGCCTCAGGTCGCCAGGCCCGGGCTGACGTGGTCCGGGGGCGTTGCTACGTC